>OZ241844.1:0-1890000 GCA_965202735.1 Gammaproteobacteria bacterium | reverse complement strand
GGGTTATATGGTCAAGTGACCAAGCGCACATGGTGGATGCCTTGGCGGCAACAGGCGATGAAGGACGTGGTAGCCTGCGAAAAGCCTCGGGGAGCTGGCAAACAAGCTTTGATCCGGGGATGTCCGAATGGGGAAACCCGACCTGGACAACCAGGTCATCGGCATCTGAATACATAGGATGTCGAGGCGAACCCGGGGAACTGAAACATCTAAGTACCCGGAGGAACAGAAATCAACCGAGATTCCCTGAGTAGCGGCGAGCGAAAGGGGACCAGCCCAGCGCGATTTAGCACGCGACCTAGTAGAACGGTCTGGAAAGTCCGGCCATAGAGGGTGATAGCCCCGTATGCGAAAGGGCGTGTGTGGAACTAGGCGTGCGAAAGAGTAGGGCGGGACACGTGTTATCCTGTCTGAACATGGGGGGACCATCCTCCAAGGCTGAATACTCGTTGCCGACCGATAGTGAACCAGTACCGTGAGGGAAAGGTGAAAAGAACCCCAGTGAGGGGAGTGAAATAGAACCTGAAACCGTGTGCGTACAAGCAGTGGGAGCCCGCTTTGGCGGGTGACTGCGTACCTTTTGTATAATGGGTCAGCGACTTACTTCTCAGTGGCGAGCTTAACCGTTTAGGGTAGGCGCAGGGAAACCGAGTCTTAACAGGGCGATTCAGTCGCTGGGAGTAGACCCGAAACCGGGCGATCTACCCATGGCCAGGGTGAAGGTGCGGTAACACGCACTGGAGGCCCGAACCGGGAGATGTTGAAAAATCTTCGGATGAGCTGTGGGTCGGAGTGAAAGGCTAATCAAGCCCGGAGATAGCTGGTTCTCCCCGAAAGCTATTTAGGTAGCGCCTCGTGTATCACTCTCGGGGGTAGAGCACTGTTTCGGCTAGGGGGCCATCCCGGCTTACCAAACCGATGCAAACTCCGAATACCGAGAAGTGCAATCACGGGAGACAGACGGCGGGTGCTAACGTTCGTCGTCAAGAGGGAAACAACCCGGACCGCCAGCTAAGGTCCCGAAATCATGACTAAGTGGGAAACGATGTGGGAAGGCACAGACAGCCAGGAGGTTGGCTTAGAAGCAGCCATCCTTTAAAGAAAGCGTAATAGCTCACTGGTCGAGTCGGCCTGCGCGGAAGATTCAACGGGGCTCAAGTCATGTACCGAAGCTGCGGATGCGTGCTTGCACGCATGGTAGGGGAGCGTTCCGTAGGCCTGCGAAGGTGTGCCGCGAGGCATGCTGGAGGTATCGGAAGTGAGAATGCTGACATGAGTAACGATAAAGCGGGTGAAAAACCCGCTCGCCGAAAGCCCAAGGATTCCTGCGCAACGTTAATCGGCGCAGGGTGAGTCGGCCCCTAAGGCGAGGCCGAAAGGCGTAGTCGATGGGAAACAGACTAATATTTCTGTACCTCTTGTTGCTGCGATGGGGGGACGGAGAAGGCTAGGCCATCCGGGTGTCGGACGTCCCGGTTCAAGCGAGTAGGGAGTGGTTCCAGGCAAATCCGGAACTGCAATCTCGAGACGTGATGACGAGGTCTTCCTTCGGGTTGACCGAAGTGGTTGATGCCATGCTTCCAGGAAAAGCCTCTAAGCTTCAGGTAGCAAGAGACCGTACCCGAAACCAACACAGGTGGGCAGGGTGAGAATCCCAAGGCGCTTGAGAGAACCCTCGTGAAGGAACTAGGCAAAATAGCACCGTAACTTCGGGAGAAGGTGTGCCTCTGGCGGTGATGGAACTTGCTTCCTGAGCTGCTGGAGGTTGCAGTGACCAGGTGGCTGCGACTGTTTACTAAAAACACAGCACTCTGCAAACTCGCAAGAGGAAGTATAGGGTGTGACGCCTGCCCGGTGCCGGAAGGTTAATTGATGGGGTCAGCCGCAAGGCGAAGCTCTTGATCGAAGCCCCGGTAAACGGCGGCCGTAACTATAACGGTCCTAAGGTAGCGAAATTCCTTGTCGGGTAAGTTCCGACCTGCACGAATGGCGCAACGATGGCCACGCTGTCTCCACGAGGGACTCAGTGAAATTGAACTCGCTGTGAAGATGCAGCGTACCCGCGGCAAGACGGAAAGACCCCGTGAACCTTTACTACAGCTTCACACTGGCCTTTGAATATGCTTGTGTAGGATAGGTGGGAGGCGTTGAAGCAGGAACGCCAGTTCTTGTGGAGCCATCCTTGAAATACCACCCTGGTATGTTCGAGGGTCTAACTCAGGCCCGTTATCCGGGTCGAGGACAGTGTGTGGTGGGTAGTTTGACTGGGGCGGTCTCCTCCCAAAGAGTAACGGAGGAGCGCGAAGGTGCCCTCAGCGCGGTCGGAAATCGCGCGATGAGTGTAAAGGCAGAAGGGCGCTTGACTGCGAGACACACAAGTCGAGCAGGTGCGAAAGCAGGCCTTAGTGATCCGGTGGCGCTGTATGGAAGGGCCATCGCTCAACGGATAAAAGGTACTCCGGGGATAACAGGCTGATACCGCCCAAGAGTTCATATCGACGGCGGTGTTTGGCACCTCGATGTCGGCTCATCACATCCTGGGGCTGTAGCCGGTCCCAAGGGTATGGCTGTTCGCCATTTAAAGTGGTACGCGAGCTGGGTTTAGAACGTCGTGAGACAGTTCGGTCCCTATCTGCCGTGGGCGTCGGAGACTTGAGGGGAGCTGCTCCTAGTACGAGAGGACCGGAGTGGACGTACCTCTGGTGTTCCGGTTGTCACGCCAGTGGCACTGCCGGGTAGCTAAGTACGGACGGGATAACCGCTGAAAGCATCTAAGCGGGAAGCCTCCCCCAAGATGAGGTCTCCCTGGATCCTCGAGATCCCTGAAGGGCCCTCGTAGACTACGAGGTTGATAGGCCGGGTGTGGAAGCGCAGTAATGTGTGAAGCTAACCGGTACTAATTGCCCGTGAGGCTTGACCATATAACACCCAAGCGATTTGTTCGGTGCGGTGCAACATATCCCGAAGCGCATTGCGGCTCTCTGAATTTCCCGGTTTTGCTTGGTGGCGATAGCGAGCGGGAACCACCCGATACCATTTCGAACTCGGTAGTGAAAACGCTCAGCGCCGACGATAGTGTGGGGCCTCCCCATGTGAAAATAGGACACCGCCAGGCACTTCATGACGAAACACCCCCGGCGTCACGGACGCCGGGGGTGTTTCGTTTCAGGAGGAGGCGTGCGCCAGGGCCGCCGGTGTCGAGGGAGGTTCGATCAGGCCGATGCGAGGACGCGGCATGCGGCCGCGAATGGACCGAACGGCGGGCGGTAGAATCCCGCACCCAGTCCGCCGGCTGCTCCGCGCCGGTCGACGATACCCAGCTCCATGACGGGTGTCGCGTTGTGCGCGACGACGTTCCGGGCGACGAGTCCGGCAAGTGCCCCGGATTCGGACAATCGAGGATGGACGGCGGCAAGAAGCTTCCGGGGCAGCGAGAGCAGGTCGGCATGGCGGTGCCCTTCGAACAGATCGCGCATTGTCGGTGCGTAACGGTGGGCGAGAGCGCCCAGGCCGAACGCTTCGACGATTGCGCTGTCGCCGAAAGCGCCAGTGGTATCGGCGGCGACGAATCCGTCCCTGAGCCTGCCGATCGGTGGGGTCGCTTCGGCCGTGAACCATCGGCCGGGGATACCGCTGACCTGAAGTCCGAACGTCTCGCCGTTGCCGCCGAGGGCGGTGACGAGGCTGCTCGAAGGCACCCCGGCGGCTCCGTCGAGGATGCATCGGACCGCGGCCATCCAGAAATTGAGATGGAAGATGGGCCACTCGCGGACAAAGGCGTCCGCTTCGGCGTGGAATGTTCGCGCGCCGCGCCGCGCGTCGATGACAGTCAGGAGGTGCGCATGGGCCGCGACATGACGCAGGTGGGTGTCGTCGCCTTCGGTCAGTGCACGGTCGACAATCGGCAGCCAGGGCAGCGGTTCGGTGCAGGTCTCGTCGAGCAGATCGGCGATCGGCCCGTTGAGGAATCGCAGGAACGCGACGCACTCCGGTGCACGCCGGCCGTAGCGGGGAGCGGGACTGCCGCCGTGGCCACCACCGTTGATTGGAGCGTAGCACGGTCGCGCGCGGCGGCCGAGATCGGTCATTTCGATCATCCGCATCGAGGGTGACACCACTGCGGCCATCGGGGTCGCCACCCGGTTGTCCTGCGCGGGCAGGAAGCGGATTGAGCCGGAACGCACCAGGGCTATCGCCTCGTCGAGGTCGTCCGCCCAGCCTTCGAACACGCAAGCCACCGCGGCGGAATTCAGTATGGGCGGTACGAGCGCGTGAGCCGGTGTGGCAGACGGGCCGCAGTGCAGCAGCGTGCAGGTCTCGAGCCCGAGTGCGTCGGCGGCGGTGCGTATGCCGGTCCAGGCGGGCTCTACGGCGGTCAGCGCCTCGACGGCTTGCCGGTCTTCTTCAGCCAACATGGTCACATCTCGTCCACTCCCCGGAAGACGGGCCGATGTCCGGGACATCGTCTGGTGGTGTTCCCCTTCGGTCCGCATGCAATCCGGGACTCCGACAGGTGCTCGCCGCCGATGCCCGGGCAGTGCTCGGGGACGGTCCGCTCATGATCGCAATGTACCGAGGTACATCGGACCGGCCTCCCCCACCGCGATGGCGGTGCCTGGGGACTGTGGGTACCTGGGGACTGTGCGTTCATGGCCGCAATGTACCTGAACGGAATCAGCGATCGGTGCGTGCCAACCGCCGTCGCAGCCATCTCCGGAACGCAGCGACCGCCAGGCCGAGACCACCGATCGGCGGCGCAGGATCAGTCTGCCCGCCTCCCGCCGTCGAACCGAGGGCCGAACCGAGGTTGGTGGCAAACCGCTCGAGGATCTGGTCGACTGCCGCATCCACGATCGCACCTCGGCTGAACTGTGCAAGCGGTCCCTTGAGCGCGTAGTGCAGTCGTACGTACAGGATGGAGCCGCCGGCCGTGCCCGGCTCCACCGAGAGCTCGATGCAACCCTTTCCCGTCGACCGGGATCGAGCGTCGTGCCCGGAGCCGTCGATGATCGCCGTTCGCCGCCGCTCGTCGAACGTGATGTGCGCGCTGCCTTCGAACCTCGTCCTCATGGGTCCGATCGCGGCCTCCATGTCGAGAAGCAGGGGGTCGGCGTCCGGAGGGCCCGCAAGGGACGCACCGGGAAGGCAGCGCACTACGGTCGGAATGTCCTTGAGCACATGCCAAAGCGGGTCCGGTGCGACGGCAAGGGTGATCTCGTGCCCGGACCCGACGGAATCCGGCCTCTCCGGCACTTGACGCGGCGACATCCCGACAGATGGACCGTCGCCGGTACCCGCACGCGTCCAGTCGGCATTCGTCGCACCCTGCACTCCCCCCGCGTCGGTGGAGACTGGCGCCGGCGAGGATGATGCGATATGAGAGGATGCACCCGGAAGGCGCATCGACAAGTCCTGTGCCTGGTCGACGGGGCCGGGACCCGGTTGCGGCGGGTCGAGCCTGGATGTCGGTGTCGTCGATGGTTCGTCCGTGTCCCGGCGCAGTGCGGACGGGTCCGCCGTCGAGCGTGTCGATCGGACGGCGTCCGCCGGGTGGATGTCGAGCACGGATTGCACCGCCTGGACGATTCCGACATAGCCCGTGCACCGGCAGAGATTCCCGGAGAGCTCCCCGCGCACGCGGGCTTCGTCGGCGCGCGGAAGACGCCGCACGATGTCATGAGCCGTGATCAGCATTCCCGGCGTGCAGTACCCGCACTGAAGCGCATGATGGCGGGTGAACGCATGACGCAACGCCCGCATCAACGGATCGTCGTCGAAGCCTTCGATGGTGCGAACGTCGGCGCCTTCGCATGCGATCGCGTACGCGATGCAGCTCCGCATCGGCGCCCCGTCGATCACGACCGTGCAGGCGCCGCACACGCCGTGCTCGCAGCCGAGGTGCGTACCGGTCAGGTGGAGGACGTCCCGGAGGAAATCGGCGAGATGCATGCGCGGCTCGACGGCCGCCTCGACGAGACGGCCGTTGACGGTCAGCGACAGCGGCAGAGTCACGCCGGGCGCCTCGCCCCGTCCAGGTCGCGGACGGCGCGGCGGAGGGTGACGGCGTGCATCCGCGCCGTCGCGGCATCGAGCCCGGGTACATGGGCGTCGACGAACGCCTCCGCGCCGGCGGTGCCGGACACCGTCGACAGGTCGTCGACGGCGATTGGCGCACGTTCGACTGCGCCCAGAACCGCCCTCGATTCACCGCGTTCGGGATCGTCGAGCGCCACGCAGAACGCGCTCGCAAACTCGCCAACGCGTATCGCCATCTTGCGATATCCGTAGCGCACGCGGTCCGAACGCCTGGCGATCCGGATCGCGGCCAGAACCTCTCCTTCTCCGAGCAGCGTGGAGAACGGGCCGGCGACGAAATCCGCCAGTGCAGCGGTACGCATTCCTTCCGGCCCGAGGACGACTACCTCCGCCCCAAGCAGCAGGAGCACGACAAGCCAGTCCGCAGCCGGGTCGGCGTGGGCGATGCTGCCGCCAATGGTGCCGCGGTTTCGCACCGCGCGGTACGCGATTCGGCGCGCGACAGCGGCCAGCCATCCGTGGCAGGGGTCCGGGGCGACGCCGTCCTCGATCTCGGAGTGGGTGACCGCCGCGCCGAAGAGAACCGCCTCTCCGTCGTCGCGACAGCCTCGCAGATCGGGGCAGGTACGTACGTCGACGAGGAAGTCGGGCTCCACGAGCCGCAGGTTCAGCATCGGCCCGAGCGACTGTCCGCCCGCGATGACCTTCGCGTACCCTTGCGCCGCGCCGAGCAGATCGACCGCGTGGGCCGCATCCCGGGCGCGGGCGTAGCCGAAGGGGGCGGCCTTCACGAGCCGGTTCCGGCACCCGGGCTCATGGCCGTTGCCGATACCCGCGGCATGGCGGCCGCGGCCTGTGCCCCGAATGTTGCCGGAGTGTCCAGGGAGGCGAGTTCGCGGGCACGGTCAACGTCAACGCTCCTCAGCAATTCCCGCAAGACGGGAACAGGCCCCTGAAATCCCCTCGACTCGACGCCCTGAAGGTCGAGATCGCACCACAATTCCACCACGGTACGGCCTCTCCGGGCGCTGGCGGGAATCGCTGAACGCTCCTCAGGAGACTGGCGCCGCATCGGTTGATGCGGTATCGGCCGATGCGATGATCTTCGCGAGCACCTTCCGCATGGTGATGGGCGTCGAGTCCACCTCCACCCCCAACGGCCCCAGCGCATCGTTGATCGCATTCGCGATGGCGGCGGGAGGCCCGATCGCACCGCCTTCGCCGATACCCTTCTGGCCAAATCGGGTGTAGGGAGACGGCGTCTCCATGTGGTCGACGCGGACGGATGGAATCTCCGGCGCCCCCGGAAGGTGGTAGTCGGCGAGGGTGGAGGCGAGCGGCTGCGCGGACTCGTCGTAGGGCATCTCTTCGTACAACGCGGTGCCGATTCCCTGCGCGACGCCGCCGTGCACCTGGCCGTCGACGATCATCGGGTTGACCAGCACCCCACCGTCCTCCACCACCGCGTAGTCGAGCAGCTCCGTCTCGCCGGTCTCCGGGTCGACGGCGACCACGCACGCGTGCGCCGCATAGGAGAAGGTGCCGGAGTCGACCTCGGTCCTGTACCCCTCCATGACCTCGAGCCCGCGCGGGTCCGCGTCCTCCGGCAGGTTTTCGGGCTGCAGGTACCACAGGCGCGCGATGTCCTCCAGCCGCACGTGTCCGGAGGGTCCGCGCACACCGCCGTCACGCAGGGAGACTTCATCCCGTTTCGCCTGAAGCAGATGTGCGCCGAGCGCCGCGATCCGTTCTCCGAGCGCCTCGCATGCGGCGGCCACCGCGCCGCCGGCCATCACCATCGCCCGCGACCCCCACGTACCGGTGGAGTACGGGGTGAGGGCGGTGTCGCCGTGGACGACCCTGACCTTGTCGGGGTCGATACCGAGCACCTCGTGCGCGACCTGGGCGAGCGTGGTCTCGAGCCCCTGTCCGTGGGAGTGCAGGCCGACGCGGATCTCGAGCCCGCCGCTCGGCGTCATCCGCGCTCCCGCCTGCTCGTGGCCCGGAATCATCGGCACGCCCCAGGCCGCGTAGACCGAGGTCCCGTGCGCCGCCTGCTCGCAGAAGATCGCGAATCCCGCGCCGATCCTCCGCCCGTCGGTCTCCCCGCGCCGCTGCCGCTCCCGGACCGCCGCCAGATCGATCGAGGCGGCGGCCCGGCGCAGGCACTCCGGGTAGTCGCCGCTGTCGAAGTGCTTCCCCGTGATGTTGTCGAACGGCATATGCTGCGGATCGACCAGGTTGCGCAGGCGCAGCTCGACGGGGTCGATGTCCAGAGCGCGCGCGACGCGGTCGAGGAGCACCTCCAGCGCGAAGCACACGCCGGTGCGCGCCACCCCGCGGTAGGGGAGGATGGGCGGCTTGTTGGTCGCCATCGACCAGGTCCGGCACCGGTAGGCTTCGAAGACGTAGGGACCGGGCAGGATGCTCGCGACCTGCGCGGCTTCCAGACACGCGGAGAACGGATACGAGGAGTACGCGCCGGCGTCGACGTGCGCCTCGCAGTCGATGGCGAGCAGGGTGCCGTCGGCCGCGGCATGGGCGGTGATGACGTAGTGGTGCTCGCGGCAGTTCGCGTTCGCGACGAGCTGCTCCCGGCGGTCCTCGATCCACCGCACGGGATGGGTCCGGTGCATCGCGAGCCAGCCGAGCACGACCTCCTCGGGGAGCAGGATGCCCTTGTAGCCGAACCCGCCGCCGACGTCGGGAACCACGATGCGGACCTGGCCCTGCTCGAGCCCCAGGCACTCTGCGAGTCCGGTGCGCACGATATGCGGGATCTGGCACGCGGTGTGGAGCACGAGCATCTCCAGCCGCCGGTCCCAGTACGCGAGCACGCCGCGCCCTTCGATCGGAGACATGCACTGGCGCGCGGTGCGGAACGTGCGGGTGACGCTCACCGCCGCCCTGCGCTCGATGTCGCTCAGGTCCGCGTCGACCGCCGACTCGAGAAACACGTTGTCCCCCCACCCCGGGTGCACCAGCGCGGCGTCCGGCTCGCGCGCGCGGAGCATGTCGGCGACCGCGGGCAGCTCCTCCAGGTCGAGCGTCACGCGGCCCGCGAGGTCCTCTGCCGCCGCCCGCGTCTCCCCGACGCAGGCCGCGACCGGCTCGCCGACGTAACGCACACGTTCGGCGGCGAGCACCGGCTGCTCGGAGACCTTGAATCCGGGGAGCCCCGAGCGGGCGACGATCGGCCGCACCCCGGCGAGGTCGGCGGCGGTGCAGACCCGTGCCTCGTCGCCCGCGGGCTTGCTCGCGCCGCGTATCCGCGCGTGCGCAAGCGGGCTGCGCACGAACGCCACGTCCATCGTGCCGGGCATCGCGATGTCGGCGACGAACTCGCCGCGTCCACGCAGCAGGCGGCGATCCTCCTTGCGGGGCAGGCTCGCTCCGACCCCCCTCGCGGTCGCCATCGCACATTCCTCCCGTTGCCGTGCCGGCATCACGGTATCGTACGCGGAATCGGGAGCCGCGGGCGCGGCCCCGACCGGCGGAGCACAGGGCGCCGTCGCGGGTGGCGCAGGCCCGGCGGCCGTGCGAAGCCCGGCGTTCCGGATGCCGCCGAATCGCCGGAGCGGGCGACACCATCACAGCCCCGGGTGGGGCCTGCGTCCTCCGCCAGCGGGCCGGGAGTATGATCGAGACAGCCGCACATCGGGCGGCACGCCGGGCCGCGGGAGGCGGTGCGCCCGGAATCGGGCGAGCCTCCACTCGACGACACGGGAGGGGACCGGACATGACTCACGAGCCGACCGCGTACGACACGCTCCTTCGGGGAGGCACCGTCATCGACCCCGCGACGGGCCGAAACGGGAGATTCGAAGTCGGGATTCGCGCCGGACGCGTCGGCGCGATCGAGCCATCGCTCGTTCCCGGCGACGCAACGCGGGTGATCGACGTCACGGGCAAGCTCGTCATCGCCGGAATGATCGACACCCATGCGCATGTCTACGAGCATGTGACCGGGAAGTTCGGACTCAACGCGGACATGGTCGGGGTACGGTCCGCGTCCACGACCCTGATCGACCAGGGCGGGCCGAGCTGCCTGACCATCCGCGGCTTCCGCCACTTCGTCGCCGGGCCGGCGTCGAGCCGGGTGCTGGCGTTCATCTCCAGCTACCTCGTCGGGGGCCTGGAGGGACACTACTACCCCGAGCTCTACGGTCCCGGCGGCGTCAACGTCGACCACACGGTGCGGGCCATCGACGAGAATCGCGACCTCGTCAAGGGGGTGAAGTCGCACGCGGAGATCGGCGGCGCATCGCGCTGGGGGCTGGAGGTGGTCAAGCTCGGCCAGCGCATCGCGCGCGAGGCGGACGTTCCCCTCTATATCCATCTCGGCCAGCTCTGGCCCACCGCCGGGAACGCGGTCATCGACGCGGACGACTACATCCGGGAGCTCGTGCCCCTGATGGGCGAGGGAGACGTGCTCGCGCATCCGTTCACCCGCCATCCCGGCGGATTCGTGAGCGCGGAGACCGGGGAGGTCCATCCGGTGATCCGGGAGGCGCTCGATCGCGGGGTGGTGGTCGACGTCGGGCACGGCTCGCACTTCAGCTTCGACATGGCGCGCCGCGCGCTGGATGCGGGGGTCCGCCCGTTCACCCTGGGCGCGGACATGCACGGCTACAACGTCCGCGTGCCTCAGCCCGGCATGAGCGAAGAGGAGCGCAGCATCAACCCGTTCGCCGGCGCCGCTCCCTTCAACCTCACCGTCGCCATGACCGAGCTCCTCGCGCTGGGACTCGAGCTCGAAGAGACCGTCGCCACCGTCACCGCCAACGCCGCGAAGCTCATCCGCATGGAGGACGAGCTGGGGAGCCTCGCCGCCGGTCGCGAGGCGGACATCTCGGTGCTCGACGTGCTGAAGGGCCGCTTCGTGCTCTCCGACAACAGCGGGGCCGAGGTGGTTACCGATACGCTGATTCGGCCGGCATTCTGTCTGCGGAGCGGAACGCGGCACGATGCGGATTCGCCGCTCGTGCCGCCGGCGATCGAGGCGGCGGCCTGAACCGCTCGATCGCCACTCGCGCGTCGACGCCGGTTCGTCGTGCGGCGCGCCGGGGCGGCGCGTCGATGCGGGCCGCTCACCGGCCGGGTTGGCCGGAGGCGCAGCCCGACATCACCCCCGACGCGGTTCGCCGCTCCATGTCCGACTTCGCTGCGCCGATCCGACCTGGCGCTGCGGAGCAGCCTTCGTGATCCGGGCCTTCGGCCAGCCTGTCGGCGAGCGCTCTCCTCCCGGTCCGGACATCGACCCGGGGAAACGGGTCAGGCCGCCCTTGCCGATGGCGACGCGGCGATGGCCTCGATGCCCCGCATCGTCTGCACGCAGGCGATGGCCGCTTCCGTCCCCTTCTTCGCCATGTGCCCGGTGAAGAACGCAACGTGTTCGTCGTGCTCGTGGAATCGCTGCGGGGTGAGCACCATGGAGAGCACCGGCACCTCGGTCTCGAGCTGGATGGACATCAACCCGTCGATGACCGCTCGGGCGACGAACTCGTGCCGATAGATCCCGCCGTCGACCACGAATCCGGCGGCGACGATCGCGGCGTATCGGCCGGTCCTGGCGAGCAGCTTGGCGTGAAGTGGAATTTCGAGACTCCCCGGAACCTCGAACACGTCGATGCGGTCACGCGAGACGCCGAGCCGTTCGAGCTCGCGGAGAAATCCGTCGCGGCCGCTCTCGACGATGGGGCGGTGCCAGCACGCATGCACGAAGGCGATATGCGAGCCGGGGGAAGGGGGTTCGGTCTGATTCATGCGGCATGCTCCCTGATGCGCGGTCACCGGAATCAGGGCGGCGGGAATCGGACCTGCGGCGAGCGCCGTCGGCGCACACCGGCTGCGACTCCGTTCTCTTCCATCCGGACTGTGACCGTCGGCTTCGGATTCGCACCGAATCTGCTGGCCCTGCCGCGGCAGGCGCTCGCGGGCTGATGCGCAAGTACGCAATCACCGCCGGTGGGGAGTTCCGCCCCGCCCCGAGAACGTGTGCGAGCGTCGCTCGCACGTGCGGGCATTATATCGACGGCGCGCGAAACCGGCAGAGATCGGCGGGTGGGCTCAGGACCATTCGAAAGTCGCGGCCCCCGGCCGCCCAACCGGGATATCCCGCGGTGGCCGGCGGTCTTGCGGCATCGAAGGCCCGTTTCGAGCGTCTGATGAACCACTCGTCACGACTTCCGGAGAGCCCTGGGGTCGGACTGCTCCTCCGGCCAGCCCTGCCTGCGGAGCCGCGAGGACGTGGCGACCGTCGGCTGCGGCCGCGCGCAGCCTGCCGCGTGCCGCCCCCTCGACCGTCTGCTGCGCTGCGTATGCAAGGCACGCTTGCGCGGCTACATGAAGATCGTCTCGACCTCCAGACCGAGCATGTGCCTCCCCACCGTCTCGTAGTTGGTGTGGCGCCCCTGGACCTGCTGGGAGACGGCGTAGGCGTCGCGGAACCGGCGCTCGAAGGCGTGGTCCTCGAAGATCGCGGTGGAGCCGGCGAGGCGGTAGACCCGCTCCGAGACCCGGGTCGCCTGGATGATGGCGTGGGTGGTCGCGAGCCGGATGCGGGCGCGCTGCGCCATCGTGAGAGCGCGGGTCGCGTCGACCTCCGCCCAGACCTTGCGGATCGTCTCGCGACAGCTCCCGCTCGTGCAGCGCGTCGAGCACGTCGGCGGTCAGCGCCCTCCCGGCCTCGATGGCCGCGCTCCGCTCGCGGAGCAGGGGCGTCATCGAGCGAGCCCGTTCACGCCAGAGCCGATGGTCCGGCGCCGTGGAGGCGCGAGGGATGCGGGGTGCCGATGCGGCCACGGCTCGGAATCCTGTCTCCCGCGACGGAGTGTGGCGGCGTCGATGATGCGCGCCGCGGTCAGCCGCGCACCAGCCGCTCCTTCGGCGGTACGGTGTCGCAGGCCAGATCGCGGATGAGGCGCTTGCCCGCGAGTGGCTCCAGCACCGTCTCGCCCGCCTTCAGCCGCTCGGTGCATGCGTACCCGTTCTTCCCGTCGACCCGCATCACGCACTCCTTGCACACGTTCGCGTTGACGCACGCGAACCGGAACGCGAGGCTCGGGTCGGCGTGCTCGCGGATCCACATCAGCCCGTCGAGGACCGACTGCCCGGGGATGAAGGGGACGTCGAACGTCTCGAAGCGGCTCGCGTCGCCGGGCCGGCCGCGAGCGACCCGGATTCTGGCGATCCGGTTCACGCCGCGGAGCTCCGTCCCGCGACGGGGACGAAGCGGGAGACGAGGGCCCCGGACCGTTCCGTGATCGCCTGATTGGAGTGGAACCGGGGCGAGGTGCCGGGGAAGTCGTCGCGCTGGTGCGCGCCGCGGCTCTCCTCTCGGGCCAGCGCCGCGACCGCCACCGTCTCGGCCACGAGCAGCGCCGCGCGCAGCTCGTGACGATCGGCGAGCTCGATGGCGAACGCGGTGTCGCGCGGGGCGGGGACCCGCGGGAGATCATCGTCGCGCATGGTCCGGATGCGCTCCAGGGCGGACTCGAGCCCCGCGCGGTCCCGGAACGGACCGACCTGCCTCCACATCAGCCGCCTGATCTCCTGCATGAGCGCGGCCGCGCTCGGGCCGGTTCCCGTGCGGTCCGGCCGTACCCCGGCGACGGCGCTCGGGCCGCGCCCCGCTCCGCGCAGCCGCGGCTCCGCCGCGTCGAGGACCGCCTGCGCGGCGTGCGTGTCCCATCCGCCGGCATGCGTCCCGGCATGTCGCGCCGCCTCGCGTCCGGCGATCTCCCCGTACACCAGCGCCTCGCTGATCGCGTTGCCCGAGAGCCGGTTCGCGCCCGCCGCGCCACCGACCGCCTCGCCCGCCGCGTAGAGTCCGCCGACGGTGCTGCGCATGCGGGCGTCCACCTTCACCCCGCCCATGTGGTAGTGCGCGATGGGCGCGACCTCGACCGGCGCCCGCGTGAGATCGATGCCGTTCTTCAGCAGCCGGTCGATCACCGGGCCGAACGCGTCGCGCAGCTCCGCCTCCGGCAGGTGGGTGAACGAGAGCCACGCCCCACCCGACGGCGAGCCGCGGCCCGCCTCCACCTCGCGGCAGATCGCATGGGTCGCGAGGTCCCGGGTCGCCGTGTACCGCCCGCCGTCCTCGCCTCCGTACCGGTCGATGAACTCCTCCATCGCGCCGTTGAGCAGCCGGCCTCCGAGCTTGTAGCGGAACGGATCCCACATGATGGGGTCCATGCCGACGAGGCGTGGCGCGAGATGGCCGATGGGGAAGAACTGCACGAACTCCATGTCGACGAGCGCGGCGCCGGCCCGCAGCGCGAGCGCATGGCCTTCGCCCGCCATGTTGTTCGAGGCGCTCGAACGGGAGTAGAGCCTGGTGAGTCCGCCGGTCGCGATCACCGTGGCCGCGGCCGCGATTTCGAGCGTGGCGCCGTCGTCCAGCGAGAAGGCGAGCGCCCCGCGCACGGAGCCGTCCTTCACCACCAGATCGGTGATCGCGACGTTGCCGATCGCCCGAATGGCGGCGGCTCTGCCCACCCGCTTGCGCAGCGTCCCCGCCACCGCCGGGCCGGTGTTCAGGAAGTCGACGTAGCAGCAGCGCCGGCGGCGGTGCCCCGGCGCGGCCACCTGGCGGATGTGTCCGTCCGCGCGCGCCCACCCGACTCCCCACTCGTCCATCTCGCGCATCCGCGCCGGCGCGCTCCGGCACAGCACCTCCGCCAGCGGCTCGTCGCAGAGTCCCCGCCCCGCGGCCAGCGTGTCGGCCAGATGCGCTTCCCAGGTGTCCGGCTCCTGCTCGGCGAGCGCGGCGGCGACGGTCATCTGCGCCATGACCGTGGCTCCGCCGCGGCCGATCATGTTCTTGTCGGCAAGGATGACGCCGGCGCCCGCGCGTGCGGCGGCGAGAGCGGCGTACATGCCGGCGCCCCCGGCTCCGACGACGAGGACCTCGGTGGAGAGATGCAGCCGCTCCGGCGAGCTGCGGCGTCGCGCCCGCATCATGCCGGCGGGGAGGCAACGGGCCGCAAGGGCGGGCCGCCCGGCGTGCTCGGGGTCCCCGGCGGGCGGGCCGGCGGGCCGGGCACCGTCTCCCCCGGCGCCTCGACTCGACGGTAGTCCATCGCTCTCACCGGAATCGTCCGCCTCGCCGCGACCGCCATGACCGCCATCGATATACTACCGGGGTCCCGAAGCTTGCGCCCGATCGGGAGGCCGATGCGATGACACCTGAAGCGGTATTGTCCCACCCCGCGCGAGTCCTTGCCCGGAAGCAGCGCGAGGATTATTTCTCCGACGGATATCTCGCCGTCGAATCGCTGTTCAGCGCCGCGGAAGTGGTGCGCATCCGCGCGGTCGTGGACGAGTTCGTCGAGCGGAGCCGGACCGAGAGCCGTTCCGGCGACGTCTTCGATCTCGCGCCGGATCATTCGCCGCAGACGCCCCGCATACGCCGCCTCCGGCGGCCGCACGAGCGGCACGAGCTGTTCTGGGAGGTTGCCACCGGCGTGCTCGCCGACGTGGCGGCGGACCTCGTCGGGCCCGACGTCGTGTTCCATCACTCGAAGCTCAACTTCAAGTGGAACGACGGCCACGATCAGGTGGACTGGCACCAGGACATCCAGTTCTACCCTCACACCAACTACAGCCCGCTGACCATCGGGCTGCTGCTCCAGGACACCGTGTTCGAGGACGGGGCGGTCGGCTTCCTGCCGGGTACGCACGCGGGCGAGCTCTTCGATCAGTACGACGACCAGGGACGGTGGACCGGGTGCCTGAGCCCCTGCGACGTCGAGACGCTCGATCTCGCCAGCGCGGTGTACATCGAGGCCCCGGCCGGCTCCATCACCGTGCACAACTGCCGAACCGTGCACGGCTCGCCGCCGAGCGTGACGGCCGACGGGCGCCCGTTACTGCTGAACGCCTACGCCTCGGCGGATGCGTTTCCCTACACGCCGCATCCGGAGCCGGCGCCGCACGTCGGCGAGGTGATTCGCGGGAAGCCCGCTCGCTGGGCGCACCACGACCCGCGCCCCTGTCTGATTCCGCCGGACTGGTCCGGGGGCTATACGTCCATCTTCGCCGCCCAGGCCGGTGAGGAGGGGTCCGGCTCGGCCCCGGACGCCCGTACCGGTTGAGCACCCGCCGGCGCCGCGCCCGCGGCGCCGGCGGGTCAGGACGGTGAGCGAGCCAAGGTCGCCAACTGCATCCGGAAGGGCCCCGTTCTTGCGCAATGGTGCGCTCGACACGTGGCAAGGCAATTCTCGTCAGCAATTCCCGCCAAGTGGAAACATGCCCTCGAAATCCTCTCGGCGGGCCGCCCCGGTGGTCGGAATCGTGCCGGAATCCCATCGCGGCACGGCCTCTCCGGACGCCTGGCGGGAATTGCTGAATTCTCGTCAGCGTCCTTGGGTTCAGGTGCGCAGACCGGCCGTCCGTCTCCAGCCTCCAGCCCCCGCCTCCCGTATCACCGCAGCGTGCGGGCGAATGCGCGGATGTCCTCGATCAGGAGGTCCGGCTGCTCCATGGCCGCGAAGTGTCCGCCGCGGGGCATCTCGGTCCAGTGCGTCACGTTGTAGACCCGCTCGACGTAGCTGCGCGGCGGCCACGACAGCAGCTCCTCCGGAAAGAGTGCGCATCCCGTCGGCACTTCGACGCGCCTGCCTTCGGGCGACAGGATGCGCCCCCCCTCCTCGCGCCGGCCGTAGTAGATCCAGCTCGCGGTGTTGAACGTGCCGGTGACCAGGTAGATCATGATGCTGGTCAGCAGCTCGTCCTTGGTGTAGACGCTCTCGACGTCGTCGCCTTCGGTGTCCGACCAGGAGTTGAACTTCTCGACCAGCCAGGCCGCGACGCCGACCGGACTGTCCATCATCGCGTAGCTCAGCGTCTGCGGCCTGGTCGCCTGCAGGACCCGGTAGCCGTTCTCGAGCTCCTGCTCCTTCTCGAACCGCGCCGCCCAGGCTGCCTCCTCCGCGCCCCGCGGCCCTCTCGCATCGCGCATCGTCATGATGTTGAGGTGGATGCCGCGGCAGGCGGGCGCATGTTCGTAGCCGAGCCAGCTCGAGATGGCGCCGCCCCAGTCGCCGCCCTGGGCCAGGTAGCCGTCGTATCCGAGCACGCCGGTCATCAGCTCCGCGAACCGCCCCGCCATCGCGCGCGGCCCCATCGGGCGCGGCGGACGGGCGGAGAAGCCGAATCCCGGCAGGGAAGGGGCGATCACGTCGAAGGCGTCCGCCTCGCTGCCCCCGAAGCGTTCGGGATGGGCAAGCGGCTCGATGATCTCGACAAACTCCGCGACCGAGCCGGGCCAGCCGTGGGAGATGAGCAGGGGCAACGGCGCCGGGCCGCTGCCCCTCTCGTGGATGAAGTGGAGGTCGATTCCCTGCACCGGAGCCTTGAAGTGCGGCAACCGGTTGAGCCGCGCCTCCTGCGCGCGCCAGTCGAACCCGTCCAGCCACCAGGCGCAGAGCTCCTTCATGTAGTCGAGGTTGGCGCCGTAGGCCCATCCCCCGTCGTCCGGCATCTCGTGCCAGGCATAGTCGGCCACCCTGGCCCGGATGCGCTGGAGAGCCTCGTCGGGAATGTCGATGCGGAAAGGTTCGGGAGCAGTCATCTCGGTCCTCGCGAGCGGGCTCCGGTCCCGCTGCATGGTATGGCCATCGCGGACATCGGCGTCACCGCCTGTCTTGTCCGATTGTCACGCCGGCGGCACGCACCGCGCCAGCAGGTCCGCCCGCACCGCCTCGCCGGCCGGAGCGGTCGCCGGGTCGATGTCCTTGCGCCGCTGCCGGAAATTGAAGCTCACGCTGATCCGCTCGCCGGCGCGGCCGCCTTCCTCCCCGCCCGCAACAGGTTCGCCCCGGGCCTTCGCGGGCGCTCCCGACGTCCCGGCCGCCTCCGGTCCGGCGCCCGCCATGTTCGGATGCGTGGAGTGGACGAGCCATCCGGGAAAGGCGATGAGCCGGCCGGCCACCGGCTGGTAGTACGCCTCGGCCCAGGTGTGGGCGGAGCGTCGCTTCGGGTCGAAGTACGGGGTGATGACGTGCGCCTGCGGGCGCGGGTCGGTGAGGCAGAGCAGGCCGCAGTCGTCCGGGGTGCGGACGTAGTAGACCCCGCTCCACAGCGCGTGCGGATGGGTGTGGTGGCGGTTGAACGCGCCGGGTGGATTGACGTTCGCCCACATCGAGTCGCACGCCGGCTCCCAGGCGTCGTCGTAGCCCTGGTCGGTGAACACGCCGTGGATCAGCTCGAAGACCTCCAGGGCGAGCGCCGTGAACTCCGGGCGCAGGTGCATGTCGATCGCGCTGTGCCAGCCCCCGAGCTGGGGCACGTTCGAGCGGAACGTCCCGCCGGGGTCGCGCTCGCGCCACGCACGGATGTCCGCGACGAGACGCGCGTTGAGGTCTTCGGCTTGCGCGAGATCGGTGCGGTAGACCGGCGTCGGGAAGAACCAGTCCCGCGCCATGCGCTTCGCGGGGGCGGTGTCGTCGGTCATCGTTCGCGTCGTGGATGGCGTCGAAGTCGCCGACCCGTCGTCCGGTGGCGGACGATGGGAGTCGTCACCAATGATGTCACTTCATCGTCCGAACGTGCCATGCCCCACACGCCGTGACGGCAGCTTCCGGACGGGAGCCGCCCGCGCGGCATCGGAATGCGACCAGGGTCCATGGATTCCCGCTTCCATCCGTGGCTTGTCCCGCGCCGGCCCTTCAGCCGATAATCGATTCTGCGAAAACCGTGCAGGGCCCGCCAGCCGGGTCACCTGCTCGAATACAACAGCCGTCACCGGCCCGGGTCTGGCCACCTGTGCCTGGCAAATAGACAGGATTCCTCACAGCTCTGTGCGGTTTTCGCATGGCCCGGCGCCATTTCCGGTCGCCGGGAACGGCTACGAAGGAGAACGCTCATGCGTACCGTTGCACCTGTCATCATGGCTTTGGTCATGGTTCTTTCCAGTACAGCTCATGCACAACCACCCCAACGCACCATTTACGGACATCTCGGCGGTGGCGATGGTGGCGCCGGGGTCCTGTTCAAGGGCGCGAAGAAATGGATGGTAGGTGCCGACCTCGGCATCGAAGGCGAGGCAATCGATCGCACCGGAGGACGTGTCAAGGAGGAGAGCGGATTGTCATTTAATCTGCTGCTCGGCGTGGCGGCAGTCGAGACCGAACGTTGGCGTGTCGTCCCGTTCGGTCTCATTGGCGCGCGACGCTACAAGAGTACGTGCCCGGCGGGTCAGTCGTATCTCGGATATCAATGCTATGCGGACACCGATGAGGAGGACCACTGGAAGCTCAACTACGGCGGTGGATTGATGGTGCATTTCGATCGTCTCGCAATCGGCGCGCGCATGACCGGGGAGAGCAAGACAGCTATCGTGGGAATGAACTTCTGATGAATGCTACGATCGAACCGGCTGGTGTTTCGAAGAAGTGGATCGGTGGCCATCGACAAGGAAATCCCTCGAATGCCACCGCTCCCTCCCGTCGCTCCCCGCAAGCCGGCCGCCTTTCCCACCCTGCACGGTCGCCGGCGCACCGACGACTACGCCTGGCTCAAGGATGAGAGCTGGCAGCAGGTGATGCGCGACCCCGCCGTGCTGCGGGCGGACATCCGCGAGTACCTGGAAGCCGAGAACGCCTACAAGGAAGCGGTGCTCGCACCGGCCAGGGCGCTCCGCGCGGCCCTGTTCGAGGAGTTCCGCGGACGTATCAGGGAGGACGACTCGAGCGTCCCGGCGAGGGACGGCGCGTGGGAGTACTACCACCGCTACCGCGAAGGCGGACAGCATCCGATCGTGTGCCGGCGTCCGGCCGGTGACGGCGGTCCGGGCGGCAAGGCGGGCGGCGTCCCCGGCCGCGGTGTGGGCGATGCGGGCGATGCCCTCGCCGAATCCACGGCCGCCGGCGCCGCGGGCGAGCAGGTCCTGCTCGACGGCGACGCCGAGGCCGAGGGCGCGAGCTACTACCGCATCGGGGACACCGGCCACGCCTGGAACCACCGGCGCTTCGCCTGGACCGTCGACGAGAACGGCTCGGAGTACTTCACGCTGCGGGTGAAGGACCTGGAGACCGGACGGGAGCTCGACGACGCCATCGAGCGGTGCTCGGGCGGGTTCGTGTGGGCGGCGGACCACGAGACGCTGTTCTACACCGTGCTCGACGACAACCACCGTCCCTGCAAGGTGCTCCGCCACCGCGTCGGCACGGACCCCGCGGACGACGCGGTCGTCCACGAGGAGCCGGACGCCGGGTTCTTCCTCGGCGTCGCGCTCACCGAGTCGCGCCGGTTCGTGGTGCTCGACGCCCACGACCACGTGACGAGCGAGGTGCGGCTCGTCGACGCGGCGCGGCCCGGCGCCGCCCCGGTCCTGGTCGCCGAACGCGAGCCGGACGTCGAGTACGACGTCTCCCACCACCGCGACCGGCTGATCATCCTCACCAACGCCGGCGGCGCCGAGGACTTCAGGATCGTCGAAGCCCCGGTCGCGTCGCCCGGTCGCGAGCACTGGGTGGACCTCGTCCCGCACCGCCCCGGCGTCCTGATCGCCGGCTTCGAGGTGTACGCCCGGTGGCTCGTGCGCCTGGAGCGCGAGAACGCCCTCCCCCGCATCGTGGTGCGCGACCTGGAGACCGGCGAAGAGCACGCGATCGCGTTCGAGGAGGAGGCGTACAGCCTCGGGCTCGTCGGCGGCTACGAGTACGACACCGACACCCTGCGGTTCACGTACTCCTCCATGACCACCCCCGAGCACGTGTACGACTACGACATGCGCACCCGGGAGCGGACGGTGCGCAAGGTGCAGGAGGTGCCGAGCGGCCACGACCCCGCGCACTACGTCACCCGCCGCATCATGGCCATATCGCACGACGGCGAGGCGGTCCCGGTCTCGCTCCTGCACCACCGCGACACCGCCATCGACGGCTCCGCTCCCCTGCTGCTCTACGGCTACGGCTCGTACGGGATGTCGATGCCGGCCTCGTTCGGCACCACCCGCCTGAGCCTCGTCGACCGCGGCTTCGTCTACGCCATCGCGCACGTGCGCGGCGGCACCGAGCGCGGCTACGCCTGGTATGCGAATGGCAAGCTCGGGAAGAAGACCAACACGTTCCGCGACTTCATCGCGGCCGCGCAGGCGCTCGTCGAGCACGGATACACGGGCGCCGGCCGCATCGCGATCCACGGGGGCAGCGCCGGCGGCCTGCTGGTCGGAGCGTGCGCGAACATCGCCCCGGAGCTGTTCCACGCGGTCATCGCCGAGGTGCCCTTCGTCGATGTGCTCAACACCATCTGCGACGACACCCTGCCGCTCACGCCGCCGGAGTGGCCGGAGTGGGGCAACCCGATCGAGAGCGAGGCGGCCTACGACCGCATCGCCGCGTACAGCCCCTACGACAACATCGAGGCGAAGGACTACCCGCACATCATCGCCACCGCGGGGCTCACCGACCCTCGCGTCACCTACTGGGAGCCCGCCAAGTGGGTGGCGAAGCTGCGCGCGACGAAGACCGACGACCGGCTGCTCGTCCTGCACACCAACATGGAGGCGGGACACGGCGGCGCCGCGGGGCGGCTCGACCGGCTGAAGGAGACCGCGCTCGTCTACGCGTTCGTGCTCCACGCGTTCGGCATCGCCGGCCTCGGGCCGTGCTCCATCTTGCGTCTGCCCGCCGGCTGAGCGTCCATCCCGGCCCGGCCGGCCGATCGGGGCTGTCTCCATGCGCCGCGCGCTCGTCGCCGCCGCCGTCTACTACCTCGTCTTCGGCTACGGGCAGCTCGCGGCGGCGTGGATCGTCTTCCCCGGCTGGCGTCCGGGCACGGCCGCGCTGCTCATGCTGCTGGTGGGACCGGCCGCGGGATGGCTGGCGCACCAGGCCCGGCGCGACGCCTGCACCCGGTGGCTGCAACGGACGGTCTACCTGTGGGTGGGGCTCGCCTTCGTGCTTCTCTGCGTCGTCGTTCCCGTCCATCTGCTGCTGCTTCTCGGGCTGCCGGACGGTATCGCGCGGGGGCTGCTCGTCGCCGCGTGGGCGCCGCTCGCGCTCTGGAGCATCGCGAACGCGCACCGGATCGGGGTGCGGCGGATCGAGCTTGCCTCGCCGAAGCTCGAGCGCCCGATCCGGCTGGTGCAGATAAGCGATGTCCACGTCGGGTCGCGCGGCCCGGGCTTCCTGCCCCGGGTCGTGCGCCGGGTCAACGCGCTCGAGCCCGACGCGGTGCTGGTCACCGGCGACCTGATCGACCTGATGAATCTTCCCGGCGACGCGCTCGATGCGGCCGGCGAGCTGGCCGCCCCCACCTTCTTCGCGATCGGCAACCACGAGCGCTACATCGGCAGCGAGGCGGTCTGTGCGCGGCTCGAGGCGCTGGGGGTCACGGTGCTGCGCAACGACCGGGTCGACCGGGGGGCGATGCGCCTCATCGGCATCGACGACGCGGAGGCGCGGGATCAGGTCGCGCGCGAGCTCGACCGGATCGCAAGGGACAGTGATCGGCGAAACAAGGCTGCCGACCGCGGGGAACACGGCCCGGCCGGAGCCGGAGCGGAGTCGGGACTGCGGAATCCGGTCCAGCCCGGAGGGCCGCGCAGCCGGCTCCCGTTCACGGTGCTCATGTACCACCGCCCCGACGGCGCCGAAGACGCGGCGCGCGCCGGCGTCGATCTGATGCTCTGCGGACATACCCACAACGGGCAGATCGTGCCGTTCGACCGGATCGTGAGACGCCACTTCCCCCGCATCGCGGGCCGATACGACATCGACGGGATGGTGCTCTACGTCTCCCCCGGCACCGGTACGTGGGGACCGACCATGCGGCTCGGCTCGTCGAACGAGATCACCGTGCTCGAAGTCTCACCGGGGCCGCTTCGAACGCCGTGAACCCGCGCCGGCGCGGGCGCTCCAGGCTCCGGGCCACGCGTTCCCGAAAGGCGGTCGTGCTTCGAGCGCCATGAGCTCGCACCGAGGCGGACGTTCCAGGTTCCGGGCCACGCGTTCCCGAACGGCGTCGTGCTTCGAGCGCCGCGAGTTCGCGCCGAGGCGGACTTGCGTTCCGGACTCCGACGTCCGCCGTCGGCCGCGGGAAACGGACCGACGGTCTCAACGCCGCGCCGCGATCCCGTCGGCGATGACGCACAGCATCTCGAACATCAGGTTGGCCACCGTGATGCAGGTGATGCCGGTCGGGTCGAAGCACGGCGACACCTCGCTGATGTCGGCGCCGACGATCTCGCGCCCGCGCAGCGAGCGCAGGATGACCTGGGCGTCGCGCGGCACGATGCCGCCTATCTCGGGCACGCCGGTGCCGGGGAGGAAGGCGGGGTCCAGGCCGTCGATGTCGAGGGAGATGTACACCGGGCCGTCGCCGAGCACCTCGCGGATGCGCTCGATCACCGCCGCCCGGCCCATCTCCTCGTACTCGTCCATGGTGACGATGGTGTAGCCGGCGTCGTAGCCGAACTGGATGTCGTGCTCGTCGAAGCGGCTGCCGCGCATCCCGATCTGGATGACCCGCGCCGCGTCGACCAGTCCCTCCTCGTGCCCGCGGCGCAGGAACGTCGCATGATTCACCCTGTCGCCGCAGAGCTCGTCGAGGGTGTCCGCGTGCGCATCGAAGTGCAGGACTCCGACCGGGCGGTCGTCGGCGAGCGCGCGCAGGATGGGCAGCGGGATGGTGTGGTCGCCGCCAATCGCGATGGGGGTGATGTGGTGGCGCCGCAGCTCGGCGAAGAACGCCTCGATCATCTCGATCGACCGCTCCTTGCTCATCGGATTGACCGGGGCATCGCCGAGATCGGCCACATTGCAGATCTCGAACGGCCGGACGAGGCTCGACGGATGCACGCGCCGGATGACCCGCGACGCCTCGCGCACCCCGGCTGGCCCCTGGCGCGCCCCGGAGCGATAGTTGAGCCCGATGTCGAACGGCACCCCCACGAGACCGATGTCGACCGCGTCGGAGATCTCGTGCCGGCGGGTACGCATGAAGGTGGCGATGTCCGCGAACCGCGGCACGACGGCCGGGTCGACGGGCTGAAAGTCGGGATGCCCGGGCATGTGGCTGCTCTCCGAAGCGCATGGAACGTCACCGGGCGCGGGCGGAGCCGCCCCCGGCCCTGAGCGGGAGCGTGCCACCGGATTCGACCGGATTGCCAGTGTCTCGCAGATGCGTGCCCAGCGAGCTCCGGGGGATCGACCAGCGGTTCTCATTTTGGCATCCGGCTCCACCGCAAGGCACATCACGCCCCCGGTTCGGCTCGACCGAGGCCGGATCGAACGCCGGACCCGCACCGCCGAAGGGCTGCTGGTGGACATGAATGAGAATTGCCGGGGATCGACACTCTTTCTTGACTTCGGAAACCGTCAGCATAATATCACTCAGGTAGGTAAGTCATAACTACCGCATTCGGACGCACTGCCGAGGTATGCACGATGGCCACTGCAAGGGTTCATCTGTTGCGAAACGCCGCCGCGCGCGGCAAGTACGCTCCACTCTTTCGTCACCTCTCGCGGCTGGACAGCCGAGAATGGCGGACCTCGTTCGCCGAGCTCGAGCGGATTCTGGGCTTCACGCTCCCGGATTCGGCCCGCATCCACCGGCCCTGGTGGGCAAACCAGAAGAGCGGAGCCGGCCACAGCCACGCACTCGCCTGGCAGGCCGCGGGATGGAAGACGCGGGCCGTCGATCTCCAGGCGGAGACGCTGGCGTTCGACCGCGCGGATGGCGCATCCCGCACGACGCCTCCGCCTCCGCAGCCGCGCGACATGGCGCTCGACGCGCTGTGGCCCGTACACGATCCGGGTCCATGGCCGGAAGGCATGTCCCTGCGGCGCGAGAACCTGTACGGAGACGACGGCCGCTGACCGGGCAATGTTCGTCGACACCAATGTCTTCGTCCTTGCCCGATTCGCGACGGCGCCGGGACACGCCGTCGCCCGAACGAGTCTGGAGGCTGCTCTCGCCGGCCCCGACCGCATCCGCGTCAGTCGCCAGATCATGCGTGAGTACCTCGTGGTCGTGACGCGGGAACAGGCCTGGACGAGGCCGCTGTCCGTTGCGGACGCCCTGCATGACGTGGCGAGGCTCGGCTCGGTGTGCGACATGCTGGAGGACGGCCATCGGGTGATGGATGCGCTTGCGGGCCTGTGCCGCGATATTCCGGTGGCAGGCCGGCAGATTCACGACGCCAATATCGTGGCGACGATGCTCGCTCACGGAGAACGGCGCCTGCTGACCTTCAATCGAAAGGACTTCATCCGCTATGGCGCACGCATCGAGCTGGTCAATGCAAAGGCATCCTGAGCGGTGCGGAACCCGAAGCCGGCCGGCGTATCGTCGCGGGCATTCGGCGGAGCCACCCAGAGACCGGCGAGGGGGCGCCGTCCTCCGTCTTTCACCAGGCATCGTCGCGGGCATCCGGAGGGAACCACCCGGGGACGCTGGCGAGGCCCGGCCGACATCGCGGGCTTCAATGAGGCCTCGGCGAACCACCCGGGGACGCTGACGAGGCCCGGCCACGCAAACGGCGCTATAGTGCGCGCCGCCCGAGGGGCGCGGACATCAGGAACGGAGAGAGGCAATGGGAGAAGGGCGATGATCGATTTCGTGGTGCACGACGAGGGCGACAGCGTTGGAGTCGTCGTGGTGGAAGGAGTCGAGGCGGGCGCGGAGCTCACCGGCTGGATCATGGATCAGGACCGGGAGATCGCGTTCAGGGCGGCGAGTGACATCCCCATCGGCCACAAGCTCGCGATCAGGCCGATGAAGACCGGCGACACCGTGCTCAAGTACGGCGTCGACATCGGCCGGGTGGTGGCGGACATCGCGGTGGGCGAGCACGCCCACGTGCACAACATCAAGACCAAGCGCTGGTAGGGGGCGAGAACATGGCAATGGATCTGGCGAACGCGACGTTCCGGGGCTACCGCCGCGAGAACGGCCGGGCGGGGGTGCGCAACCACGTGATCGTCCTCCCCGTCGACGACCTCTCGAACGCGGCCTGCGAGGCGGTGGCGAACAACATCAAGGGGACGATGGCGATCCCGCACCCCTACGGCCGCCTCCAGTTCGGTGCGGACCTGGAGCTCCACTTCCGCACCCTGATCGGCACCGGCGCGAACCCCAACGTCGCCGCGGTGGTGGTGATCGGCATCGAGGAGGGCTGGACGCAGCGGGTGGTGGACGGCATCGCCGAGACCGGCAAGCCGGTCACCGGCTACGGCATCGAGCTGCACGGCGACCACGAGACGATCATGAAGGCGTCGAAGACCGCTCGCGAATACGTGCAGTGGGCCTCGGAGCTGGTGCGCGAGGAGGCCCCGCTCGCCGACCTGTGGGTATCCACCAAGTGCGGCGAATCCGACACCACCTCGGGCTGCGGCGCCAATCCCACCGTCGGCAACGCGTTCGACAAGCTCTATCGCCACGGCACCACCCTGGTGTTCGGCGAGACCACCGAGATCACCGGCGGCGAGCACCTGGTGGCGGAACGCTGCCGCACTCCGGAAGTCCGCGAGCGGTTCATGTACATGTTCAACCGCTACCAGGAGCTCGTGGAGCGGCACAAGACGAGCGATCTCTCCGAGTCCCAGCCCACCAGGGGCAACATCGCGGGCGGCCTCACCACCATCGAGGAGAAGGCGCTCGGCAACATCCAGAAGATCGGACGCGAGTGCGTGGTCGACGGGGTGCTCGACAAGGCGGAGACGCCGGACGGTCCGGGGCTGTGGTTCATGGACTCGTCCTCGGCCGCGGCGGAGATGGTGACGCTGTGCGCGGCGGCCGGCTTCGTGGTGCACTTCTTCCCCACCGGACAGGGCAACATCATCGGCAACCCCATCCTGCCGAACATCAAGATCTGCGCGAACCCGCGCACCGTGCGCACCATGGGCGAGCACGTGGACGTCGACGTCTCGGGCCTGCTGCGCAAGGAGATGACCCCGGACGACGCCGGAGACGCGCTGCTCGAGATGATGGTCCGCACCGCGAACGGCAGGCTCACCGCGGCGGAGGCGCTCGGGCACCGGGAGTTCGTGCTGACAAGGCTGTACGAGAGCGCCTGAGTACGGTGCGCGGCAGGCCCGGGACGTCGGCTTCGGGGACGCACGACGGGGCCGCAAACGGAAGGGCACTTCACAAGGAGACGATCCGATGGCAATCACCCCGTCCGAGGTCAGGGCCGCCCTGGAAACGATCTTCGCGGCCGATTCGGAGTTCTACCGGGACCGCGGCTTCCAGCGCCGCATCGGCTACGGCACCCGTCCCGCGCTGCTGGTCATCGACATGGCCAACGCCTGGACCCGCCCCGGCTACGCCTTCACCTGCGACAACATGGAGGAGATCGTCCCGGCCACCCAGGCCCTGCTCGCGGCGGCGCGCGAGAAGCGCATCCCCGTCGTCTTCACCACCACCGCCTACCAGGACCCCACCGGGCCGCGGTCCGACACCGGCCTGTGGCACCTGAAGATCCCGGCCGAGACCCTGCTCGAAGGCTCCGAAGCGGCCCGCATCGACGCCCGCCTCGACCCGCAGCCGGGCGAGCAGGTCATCGTCAAGAAGCGGGCCAGCGCCTTCCACGGCACGTACCTCGCCGGATACCTGCGCGCGCAGCGGGTGGACACCGTCATCATCACCGGGGTGACCATGGCCGGCTGCGTGCGCCACTCCACCGAGGACGCCATCGCCGACGGGTTCCGGCCCATCGTGGTGCGCGAGGCGGTGGGCGACCGGGTGCCCGGCGTGGTGGAGTGGAACCTGTTCGACATCGACGCCAAGTTCGGCGATGTGGAGCCGCTCGCGAACGTGCTCGCCTACCTCGACGGCCTGCCGGCGCTCGCCAACGACTGAACGGGGCGCCCGGTACCCGCCGCGGGCGTCCCGGCCCCGCTCGATTGCCGGATGCGATTCGGCGCCATCCTCGTTGAGCAAACGTCGAGTGGGCGGTCACGAGGCGCCGCATGACTCTGGAAGCCGTGGCAAATTTCGGCGATGCTGAACGGGTCAACCCTCCGGCAATCGCCGTATGGTGACTGGGCAACGGCTCAACCGACAAGAGCGACGAACGGCAGCCTCCCTGCGCCGCGTTCAGGGAGACTACCGTGCAGATCATGAACCGCGAAGCTCATCCTTCCAGATCGGACGTACCCTCGTGCCCCGAGTGTGGCACCCTGATGGTACTGCGCACTGCGAGGAAAGGCCGCAACGCCGGAGAAAAGTTCTGGGGCTGTGCAAGGTTTCCAGATTGCAAGGGCACTCGACCCGTTTCTCCTGATACAGACGGCTCAGGCGGAGACCCGACTCCGACGCGCGACGAAATCCCCAGTCCACCTGAGTCCAGCTCTGTTTCCTCACCACTGCCGGTTGCCTGGATCGAAGGTACATGGAGGTCCGACTTTATCCCCGAGTACGTTTCCGTGGGAGCAATGCCCGGCGTCGTCCACGACAGATTGGGCGAACAGTCCACACTTGAACGATTACTGACCCAGTGCCTCTTCCTTTACCGTCGAGCGCGCTCCCGTCAGAACGCTACACAACATGCTCAGTTGGTCAGTGCGCTCCTCGGGAAGATTCTGCAGAGAGGTCGTACCCCGCTTCCGACACTTGAGGTTGAGCGCGAAGCGCTACGTCTGTACGGGTTCCTCGAATCTGCGCGCGACCTTTCGGTCGACGGCATCGAGATGGGCTGGGAGCTGCAAGAAGCGGTGGCGGCTCGCGTGAACGCCGAGGGCGTCCTGGCGGCAATCGCCGAGCGATGTCCGTTTTCGCTCGACCCTGGATTCACAATCAATGCAGGTTCGCACGCCTTGCTGCAAAGCTCCGAAGAGACGTGGTTTCTCGACCAATGGGTGCCCAACGTCCTCGGGACCTCGGCAGCCCATTGGTTTACGCCCCAAGCCTCGCTCGATAAATTGCTGGAAGCCGGCGGCATCGAGGTCGAGGATTCCGGCGCCCGAAGGATCGATTTCCTCTTCTTCCATCCAGGCAGCCGTCCGCTTGGAATCGAAATCGACGGAGAAGAGCATACCTCGGCGGATCTTGTCGATCGCGCGCGGGACCAATCGCTGGAGAAGATAGGCATCGATGTTCTTCGGATCACCCATCACGAAATCAATCACGGCGGGGGTGTTGCACTCGATCGTCTGAAAAGCAGATGCGAGGAGTCCTTGACAGCCTTGGAGCATTCAGACGACGACGAAAGGATTGCGGGTTTCCTGATCGATTGTTCCAATGCCGCAAAAGTGCAATTCGCCATTGCCCGCGCTATCGGATGGGGGTGGCTGACTGCCGGTCAGCAATGGAACATCGACCTTGCAGGTCCAAATTCGTACATGGTCTCTGCGTCCGGTGTCCTGGACCTGCTACGGCTGTTGTCTGCCTTTGACGTCCTCTATGGCGATAACTCGACACCGAAATGTTGTACTGTCCGTGGCGACAACGGGCTCTCGATTGCATGGTGCATGGGTGACGATGGCAACTGGCAAGAGCAAGAAATCGTCCCACCGAAGGTCCGAAGCGACGTTGACTACGTTCGGATAACTGTTGAATCCCGCACCAGCCCGTATCATGACATGAACCTCCTTCAGCAATCCGACATTATTGTACGCCCCGCATTTCTTCCCGTGGAGTTCGCGACCCCTCAGTCCGGTGATCTTGGTCGACAAG
The DNA here is from genome assembly GCA_965202735.1 of Gammaproteobacteria bacterium. Taxonomy (GTDB): domain Bacteria; phylum Pseudomonadota; class Gammaproteobacteria; order HK1; family HK1; genus HK1. The sequence continues at coordinate 1,860,336 of OZ241844.1, read as the reverse complement.
AAATTGTCCCGGTCACGTACGACAAAGCAAATACCGTACTCACATCCTTCCTGCATACAGTTTTTCGCAAGTACCGATTCCGATCGATGCAGGGCGAGGCTATTTATAACACACTTCGCAAAAAGGACTGCGTAGTTCTCCTGCCGACAGGAGCCGGAAAGAGCTTGATTTATCAGCTTGCGGGTCTCTTGATGCCTGGTGTCACGATCGTTGTCGATCCGCTGGTTTCTCTCATCGAAGATCAGGTTGAAGGTCTGCACTCCTATGGTATTGATCGGGCCGCGCCTATCGCGAGGGGTTTCTCTTCGCTCCGTGAACTAAAGCATCTTCTGCGAAGCGTGGAACGTGGAGAGTATCATTTCGTCTTGCTCTCACCGGAGCGAATGCAGTCGCCACATTTCCGGAGTACGCTCCGGGCTCTGGCCGAGACTACCTTGGTCAATCTTGCCGTGATAGATGAAGCGCATTGCGTCTCGGAGTGGGGGCACGATTTTCGCCCGGCATACCTGAATCTGGGCAACAATCTGCGTCGCTTCGGCACAGACCGCGATGGCACGCCACCGCCTCTGCTCGCACTGACCGGAACGGCATCACGTGCGGTTCTGAGGGATTTGCTCGTTGACTTGGGGATCGATCGGAATCGATCCGATGCGCTCATTCGGCCTGAATCATTTGACCGATCCGAACTTCGGTTCGAAATTGTCCGGACCCGTCCGCCCGAAGACGCGAATGCCGCCCTGCGTGGCGTACTGAACAGTTTGCCCGCCAAATTCGGGCTGCCACGCACCGAATTGTTTCGGTCGTCGGGGCGCCACACCGCTTCCGGTATTGTATTTGTACCAACTGTCAACGCTCGCATTTTCGGCTTGCTGGATGCCAGCACTACCGTACGAAAGGCGACGAATGCAAGTGTTACGATTTATTCCGGCAGCCCGCCAAAGGCCATTGAAGCCCGCACTTGGGATTCGGACAAGAAAACGAATGCCAATGATTTCAAGCGCAACCATGTGCCGATACTCGTTGCCACGAATGCCTTCGGCATGGGAATCGACAAACCGAACATTCGATTCACGGTACACTTCGGAATGCCAGGTTCCCTTGAGAGCTTTTACCAGGAGGCTGGACGAGCGGGACGTGATCGAAAGCCTGCGCGCTGCATCATCGTGTTCTCCGAGTACGATCCAGGTCGGTCAGATACTCTTCTCGATCCTGATCTGAATCTGCCGGAGTTGCGCAACCGTTTTGAATCGGTGAACCGCAACAGGAAGATGGGTGACGATGTAACTCGTGCACTATGGTTCCACTTGCAGGGATTCCACGGCGCACAGGAAGAGATCGAAGAGATCAAGCAAAGGCTTTCCGAACTGGGTAGTCTTTCTTCTCGAAATACAATTGAATTGCCGTTCGGTGAAGAGGAAAGAAAGAGCAAGGAGAAAGGTCTTTATCGACTTCTTAGAATTGGCGTTATATCCGACTACGAAGTGGACTTCGGTTCAAGAAAGTTTTTGGCTACCGTAGAGCCTTTTGATTTCGAGAATTGCAAGAAGCGCCTTCTCGATTATATCTACGCCGCACAGCCTGCCAAGAGCACATTACTTGCGCACCGTCTGGATACAATTCTTCCAAACGATTCTCATCACGGCGCTTATGAACTTGCTCGCGTCCTTGTCGAATTTATCTACGATGTGGTCGAACGTTCACGCAGACGCATGATTCAGGAATCCGTACTTCTCGCACGCAGAGCGCAGAATGATGGAGATATCAGGGCACGCTTGCTTGACTATCTCCAGGAGGGGCTGGGCGCAGAGCGCATAGGCCAGCTTCTGGATGAACCCGAGATCGCTCTCTTGGATTGGTGCGAGCTGGTAGACAAGTGCCAAACGCCGATGGATGCGGGAGAGCTCAGGGGGCTTTGCATTCGTGCTTTGGAAACGTACCCCGATCATCCCGGACTGCTATTGTGCCGCGCCGTTTCCGAGGCGATGTGTTCCGATCATGACGATGGTGTCAGCTCGCAAGGTATCGGTGCTGCGATAAGAGGTAGCATCGTGGGCTATGGGCTCTCGAGAATCGACGTGGAGATGGTTCTGGAGCGCCTGTTCGAGCTCGCGCTTACGCGAGTGCGTGAACTTGGGGTTGCTCTCATAGTGGCTCTGCTCGGCCTCGACGATTCCAGACCCGAATTCTCATTTGCCATCAACTTGGGACTGGCGAAAGCGAGGGAATTCGATGATGATCGCGCATTGGCCGCGATGGTGAGCTATCGAATTCGTAAACTGACAGGCGATCTGGAGAGTGCGATGTCTCGCCTGAATTCTCGGTACGAAACAAAGGGCGTCATGCAGGCGCTTGATCGGAGGGGTACAGCATGAGCGTGATGTCGGAGTTGGAAAAGCGACTGACTGAGAATGAAAAAAGGATTGGCGCCTTGCTTCAGCATCTGGAGGTGCATGTCGAACTGGAGGAGTCCCTACGCAACGCCGGAAGCGGTCTCAGCCAAGCCAACGATGAGGTACGGCAATTGGCGGAATCCGCAAGGGCCGCAACGCAATCTCTGGCTGATGTCCTGGCTGTATTTCGGGAGGCGGTCGAGATCCTGCGGCGCTCGGACCCCACGCGCACAGCGGAGGCTGTAGCCGAAGTTGAGGAACGGATCAAGAGTGCGGAACAAGGAATCAGAGAGAGTATCGGTAAAGCTTCTGGTAAAATTTCACTTGGACAGGAAAAAGTTGCGCAACAGCTTTGGAGCACGCACGCACACACGACGGAAGCCGTAGCGAGAGTTGAAGAGCAGCTCAAAAATACAGAGAAAGAAATCAGAGAGACCATCGGTGAAGCTGCTGGTGAGATTTCGAGTGCACAAGAAAGGATCGCGAAGCAACTTCGGGCAGATGGACTATCAATTCGGAAATCTATTCCAACTACAATTGTTTACATAACATTTTTTCTTGTACTCGTGCTTTTGGGGTTCGAGATTCTGCGCCACTTTCCCACCCTACTGGATGGGTGAGTCGCATCAAGGCACTTGAGGCATCTGAAGAGCCCAGATAGCGCAGACCTCCCGCTGCCCTGCCGTCCAGGAACGCCTGGGGTGTAGATCTAGAACTGACACGAGCTAATACTCCTAAATGATCGAATTCTAAAGATTTGTGGAAAACGCCAGACGAAGAAGAACCCGTCTCCGGTGACACTTTGTCACCGCAGGCAAGCTCAGAGGGGAAGACGGGGCAGTGATCCTCTGCAACAATGCTGTGCGCGAAATCCCAACACTGTGGAGGGCTGCCCCAATGGAAGTATCCCATACGCCGACCGACAAACCCACTCCCCAAGATGTCTGGAGCGTGCTCGAAGCACTCCCCCGGCGCGTGAGTGCGCTGCTGAAGAAGTACGAATCGTCCGACACGCATTCGTTCGAGAACTTCGAGCGCGAGCTCCACGCCCTGTTCGCCCGCACCGAGTGCGCGGTCACCGAACAGGCGCTCGCCCGACACGACGTGGACCTGCCGTTCGTGCTCATCGACGGCGAGGTCCATCGCCGGGCGTGTCGCAGTGCCCAGACCTACCTCACCACCGCCGGCCCGGTGTCGGTGACCCGCACGCTGTACCGGGCGCGGCGCGGGGCGCGGGCAGTGGCGGCGCTGGAGCGCCGGGTGGGCATCGTCGAGGGGTACTGGACGCCGCTCGCGGCGCGCCACGGTGCGCTGCTGGTCTCGCATCTGACCCCGCGAGACGCCGAGCAGGTGCTGGCCACCCTCGGGCCGATGCAGCCGTCGAAGAGCAGCCTCGACCGGCTGCCCAAGGCGCTGTCGGCGCGCTGGGAGGCGCAGCGCGAGACGTTCGAGACCACGGTGCGCGAGGCCAGCGTCGCGGTGCCGGAGGCGGCCCGTGCGGTGGTGGTCTCGCTCGACGGGGTGATGGCGCCGATGCGCGGCGGATACCGCGAGGCGGGCTGTGCCACGGTCTCGCTGGTCGATGCCCAGGGCGAGCGGCTGTACAGCGTGCGCATGGGCCGGATGCCGCAGCCGCGCAAGGCGAGCCTCAAGGCGATGGTTGCCGCCGAGGTCGCGGCGGTGCGCGCCCCGCGCCCGGACCTCACCGTGGTCAAGCTCGCCGACGGGGCGAAGGACAACTGGACGTTCCTCTCCGGTGCGCTGCCCGAGGGCGTCGAACTCATCGACTTCTACCACGCCGTCGAGCAGCTCAGCGACGCCTTCGACGCCGCCTACGGCACCGCCTCGCCCAAGGCGGCGACGCAGCTCAACACCTATCGCCACCGGCTGCGTCATGAGCCCGCCGGGGTCGAGCGGGTCATCCGCGCGCTGGTGCATCTGCGCACGAGATATCCCGACGAGGAGCGCATCGCACAGGTGCTCGGCTACTTCCGCGGCAATCGCCACCGCATGGGCTACGCCGAGGCCAAAGCGCGGGGCCTGCCCATCGGCTCCGGGGTCGTCGAGGCGGCCTGCAAGACCTTGGTCACCGAACGGCTCAAGCGCTCCGGGATGCGCTGGGGCCTGCCCGGCGGGCAAGCCATTCTCACCCTGCGCTCGCTCGTGCAGAGCCAACGATTCGACCATGCATGGCCTGTGCTCGCGGAAACGTATCGAGCCGACGTGGCTTGTCCTGACAATGTCGTACCCCTTCGACGGACATACCTTCATTGATACTGATCAGTTCCGGGGGCACACCCAACGCCTGTCCAGGAGTCGATACACGGCCGAACCCGCACGTCCCGTGGCTCTGCTCATCCTGCCTCGGCGAACCGAATCAAGTCCCCGGCCTGCTCGCGGCAGTGGACCCGCAATACGACATACCCGTCATCCACGGACTCTTCCCATTCGCTGTATCACCGAATCGGGCAGTTCCGGCCGTCATGCTTCCCGGGGCCTCCTCGACGGGGTTCGGCGCAGCGGCATCCACGTACCGCGGGTGAGCGAGCGCCACGCCCATTCGGCCGGCCCGAGGCGGAACCGCCGCAGCCAGAGCGGCGAGGCGACGAGCTGTATCGTCCACACCGCGGCCACCACACCGAGCTGCCCCGCGCGGTCCACGAATCCGAACCAGCCGAGGCCGTGCCCGTAGAAGAGGGTCGTGCAGAGGATCGTCTGCAGCAGGTAGTTGGTGAGGGCGGTCCGTCCGACGGCCGCGAACGGACGGGTCAGGGAGCGCAGCGCGGCCGTCCGGCACGCGAGCATGACCACGCCTGTGTAGCCCAGACCGACCGCAATGCTCGGCCAGTAGTTGAGCTGTGCCCCCAAGAAGAACGACCACAGCGGCCACCCGCGCGCAAAGTCGGCAGCGATGCCCCAGGCCACGAGCGGCAGTCCGAGCGCGAGCGCCATCCCGATCAGGACCGCATAAAAGCGTGTCGAGCGCTCCGCGCTGAAGACCCCGCTCCGGAAGAGCGCCATCCCGATCAGCATCAGCCCGCCCGCGCGCCACAGGCCCCAGGTCATCAGGAAATGGGTCTCGAACTCCAGCGCGCTCGCCGACCGGAAGGGCTGCTGGTCGAGCCAGGGGCCGCGGTAGGCGACGAGCTCGCCCGCGATCACCTCCGGCGCCGGCTGCCAGACCTCCCGGATGAGGCTGGATCTCGCCTCCTCCGGCCAGTACGGAAGCGTCAACCCCGTCCAGACGGACCAGGCGGACGCGGTCGCGAGCATCGCCACTCCGAGCGCGAGCAGCCGACCGGGCGGCTGCCGGCGGAGTGGATACACCAGCATCCCGCACACGGCGTAGAGGAACAGGATGTCACCGGACCAGAGCAGGTGGGCATGGAGGAGGCCGATGACGAGGAGCCACCCCATCCGGCGGTAGTGCACCCGGTGGGCGTCGCCGCGCGCCTCGGCCCGTTCCGCCATCAGAACGATGCTGGCGCCGAACAGCATCGAGAAGATGGTCATGAACTTCTGGTCGGCGAGCATCCGGCCCGCCACCCAGACGCAGAGATTCACGCCTCCGAGGTCCCCGTAGGCGGTGGGGTTGAAGTAGGCCGCCCCGGGCATCGCGAAGGACTGGATGTTCATCACCAGGATGCCGAGCACCGCGACGCCGCGCAGGATGTCGATCGCGTCGATACGCCCGGCCCCGGCCGGGGGGGTCGCAGGCGGATGGGCGGCAGGGCTTGCCATGATGAGAAGCGTCTCGTTCCAGCCGCGCGGCCCCGGCAGCCCCGTTCCCGTTCACCGCCCGCTGAAATGCGCCAGGCGCCGCTCCGCGGTCGCCGCCACCCCTTCGCGGTGGTCGTCGGTCCGACGAAGCCGGCTCTGCTCGGCCAGCTCGTGGGCGGTGGCCTCGCGCACCGCCTCGGCCAGTCCCCGGCGCAGGGTGGCGCGGATGGACTGCACCGCGAGCGGCGCGGCCCCGGCGATCTCGGCCGCGAGCTCGAGAGCGCGGCTCCGCACGTCCGCCGGCGCCACCAACTCGTCGGCCAGCCCGATGTCCACCGCCTCCGCGCCCTTCAGGCGCCTTCCGGTATAGAGCATGAGGGCCGCGCGGCCGTGCCCGACGAGACGGGGGAGGGTCACGCTCAGGCCGAACCCCTGGTGGATGCCGAGCCGCGCGAAGTTCGCGACGAACCGCGATTCCTCGCAGGCGATGCGGAAGTCGGCCGAGAGCGCGAGTCCGAGCCCGCCGCCGACCGCCGCTCCCTGCACCGCCGCGACCACCGGCTTCGTGCACGAGAACACCCGCACCGCCTCGACGTAGAGCCGGCCCGCCTGGCGGTCCAGGCGCTCCCGGCTCCACTTCTCGCGGGCGCTGAAGTCGGCGCCGGCGCAGAAGTGGCGGCCCTGCGAGCACAGCACGATGGCGCGGCACCGCGGGTCGGCGTCGAGCCGCCCGTAGGCGTCCGCGATCTCGTGGATCAGGTCGTAGTCGAAGAAGTTGTTCGGTGGGCGATGGATCTCGACGGTCGCGACGTGGCGATCGGGGTCGAGCTCGACCGTGAGGTCGGACCCGGCGGGGCTGTCGATCATGGGCTGTCTCCGGTGCGTGAAGCGCGGGATGAGCGCGGGATGCGTGCGCCCGTGCGCACCGGCCGGGTGACGATGCCCGCGTCGACCACGCTCACCCCTTCGCCGCGCGGATGCACGATCACGGGGTTCAGATCGAGCGTCTCCAGCGCGTCGCCGGCCGCCGCCGCGAGCTCCGACACCGCGACGAGCAGCCCGACCAGCGCATCGACGTCGGCCGGTGGCGCGCCGCGCACGCCGTCGAGGACCCGCCGGCCGCGCAGCTCGCGCAGCATCCGGCCGGCCTCGGCCGCGTCCACCGGGGCCGGCGAGAGCGCGAAGTCGTCCAGCAGCTCGACCAGCACTCCGCCGAGTCCGACTCCGATCATCGGGCCGAAGTCGGGGTCGCGGCTCACGCCGATGATCATCTCGACGCCCGGGCCGGCCATGCGCTCCACCCGCACGCCCCGCACCGCCGCCGCCGGCGCGTGCGCGCGCGCACTCTCCACGAGGCACCCGAACGCCTCGCGCACCGCGGCCTCCCCTTCGACCCCGAGCGCGACGGCGTTCGCATCGCTCTTGTGCGGAAGGTCGCTCGATTGGACCTTCATCGCCACCGGCCCGCCGACGTCGCACGCGATGCGGGCCGCTCCGGCGGCATCGAGCGCAAGGCCCCCGGGCGGTATTCCGCCGATGCCGTGCGCCGCGAGCAGCTCCTTCGCGTCGTGCTCGCACATCACCGCGCCTGTCCCGGCCTGCCGCGCCGGCCCACGCTCGATCCCGCCAGCCGGCCCGGCCCCGTGGCGAGCGCCGAGCCCGGCGCCGGAGCCGCCCGCCGTGCCAGCTTCGGAGCCGGAGCCGCCCGCCGTGCCGAGCCCGGCACCGGAAACGCCCGCCATGCCAGCTTCGGAGCCGGAGCCACCCATCGTGCCGAGCCGGGCATCGGCGCCGGAGCCGTTCGCCATGTCGGTACCGGGACCGGACCCGGCGCCGGCCGCGCCGGACAGCGCCCGCGCCAGCGACTCGTCGGGCTCCACCGGGCGCGGCGCCACGCCGCCGCGCCGCTCGAGGAACTCGCGGTACTCGTGCATCGCCCGCAACGCCTTCGCCGCGTTCGCCATGCTCGTCGTGCACGGGAACCCGGCCCGGGCGAGCAGCTCGACCGCCTGCGGGTCGGCGCGCGTGTAGCCGCAGAAGAGCACCGGCCGGTCCACGCTGTTGCCGATCCGCACCAGGTTCTCGAAGTCGCGCTCGATGTGGCGGGCGTGCGAGAGCGACCCCGCCACCAGCACCGCGTCGATGCCGGGCGCGCTCGCCAGCAGCTCGAGCGGGGGCGCGTAGCCGACGGTGAAGATGACCTGCGCGGTGACGTCCACCGGATTGCGCGACGCCCCGTAGGCCGGAAGCATCCGGTCGATGGCGGCGCGCGTCCCGGCGTCGAGCGCCGGCACGGTGAGCCCATGCTGCTCGCAGACATCGGCCAGCCATGCGCCGGCGCCCCCGGACGGGGTGAGGATGCCCACCCGCGTTCCCTTCGGCAGCCGGTCGGCGAAGCAGGCGAAGGCGGCGGCGATGTCGACCATGTGCTCCTGGTCCTCGCCGGCCAGGATGCCGTAGCGGCGAAACACCGCATCGTAGGAGCGCGCGGTTCCGGCGAGCGATGCGGTATGCGAGGCCGCGGCGGCGGCGGCCGCCTCCGAGCGTCCGATCTTGGCGAAGACCAGCGGCTTGGCGAGCTCCGCGGCCCGCACCGCGACCCGGACGAGCTTCTCCGGCGCGCGGACCCCTTCCAGGAACGCGAGCACCACCGCGGTGTCGTCGTCCTCCACCAGGTGCTCGGCGACGTCCATCGCGTTGAGCCCCGCTTCGTTCCCGGTGCTCACCACGTAGCTGAAGTCGAGCGCCTTGGGCCGGCCGCGGTGGAAGAAGGAGAAGCCGACGCCGCCGCTCTGCGAGACCACCGCGACCCCGCGCCCCCGGCTCCCCTCCGGCCGGAGCCCGTTCTCCACGTGCACCACGGCCGGGCTGAACGTCGCCGCGAGCGGCATCCGGCTGTTCAGGAAGCCCTCGGAGTTGGGGCCGAGGACCGCCATGCCGAGCTCCCGGGCGAGGGCGGCGATCGTGCGCTGGCGTGCCGCCCCGGCCTCGCCCCGCTCCTCGCCGAACCCGGAGCTGATGACGACCGCCGCCTTCACCCCCTTCTTCCCGCACGCGCGCAGGGTGGCGGCGACGTGCTCGGCCGGAATGGCGACGATGGCGAGGTCCACCGGCTCCGGCAGCGCCTCCACCGAGGGATGGCAGGGGATGCCGGCGACCTCCCGGTGGCTTCGGCTCACCGCGTGGAGCGGCCCGTCGAACCCGTGCAGGGTCACCGCCTCCACGAGGCGGCCGCGGATGATGGTCCGGTCGGGAGACACGCCGACCAGCGCGATCGAGCGCGGCCGGAACAGGGCGTTCAGGTCGGGCATGGTCAGGCGGTGCCGGCGCCGGTCCTCACCGCAGCCCGAGCCCCCGGGCGACGATGCCGCGCAGGATCTCGCGCGTCCCTCCCTGGATGGTGAGCTTCGGCGCGATGAGGGTCGCGTGGCGCAGCGCCTCCTCGAAGTCCAGCCGGTTGCCCGGACCGGCGTACGGGTCCGGGGCGAGATCGCGGGCGCGGGCCGGGAGCGCCTGCTCCCAGTTGGTGCCCTGCTCCTTCACCACCGCCGCCTCCACGTCGGGGAGCCTGCCCGCTTCGAGCATCCCGGCCACCGAGACCGACATGCTGCGCAGCGTCGACAGCTCGGCCACGAGGCGTCCGAGCCCCTCCGCCATCCGGTCGTCCGGGGATTCGCCGGCGAGGCGCGCGAGCTCGTAGAGCACGAAGACGGTTTCCAGGAACCGCTCGGGGCCGCTGCGTTCGTACGCGAGCTCGCTCGCGGCCTGCTTCCACGCGCCGTCCACCTCTCCGATCAGGTGCGCCTCGGGCACGAAGACGTCATCGAACACCACCTCGTTGAAGTCGGAGTCGCCGGCGAGGTTGCGGATGGGGCGGACCTCGATGCCCGGCGAGTCCATCGCGACGAGGAACTGGGTGAGGCCGTGGCGGCGGTTGTCGGCGGTGGGGGGCGAGGTGCGCAGAAGCGCGATCATGTAGTGCGACCGGTGCGCGTTGCTCGTCCAGATCTTGCGTCCGTCGACCTTCCATCCGCCGGCCACCGGCCTTGCCCGGCACTTCGCGGAGTAGAGGTCCGAGCCCGAGTCCGGCTCGCTCATGCCGATGCAGAAGTAGCACTCGCCCGCGACGATGCGCGGCAGGATCGCGTCCCGCACCTCCTCGCGGGCGTAGCGCATCAGCATGGGGCCGCTCTGCCGGTCGGCGACCCAGTGCGCCCACACCGGCGCCCCCGCCGCGAGCAGCTCCTCGGTGACCACGTAGCGTTCGAGGAAGCTCCGCTCGCCCCCGCCGTAGCGCCGGGGCCAGGTCATGCCGATGAACCCCTCCTCGCCGCAGCGCCGGCTGAACTCCGGCGAGTGGCGGTTGAGTCCGGGGCCGAGGCCCGCCACGAAGGTGCCGGCGTCGATCTCGCGCGCGAGGAGCTCGCGCACGCGCGCCCGCAACGGCCCGGTCGATGCGGGCAGCGGCGAGTACTCGAAGCGGAGGGTCCGGGTCACGGCGGGCTCATCGGCCGACCTCGGTGTTCGGGGCGGACGGCGGGCGATTGTCACGAAAGCGGCGCACCGATCCAAGCGCCGCGGGCGGAATATCAGGGCTCCGGAAGTCGTGACGAGCGGTTCATCGGACGCTCGCATCGGGCCTTCGATGCCGAAAGGCCACCGATCACTGTGCGATCTTCACGGTTGTGCGGCCGGCAGGGCTCTCCGGAAGTCGTGACGAACGGCTCATCAGGCCCTCGGTCCGCAGGGCTCTCCGGAAGTCGCGACGAGTGGTTCATCACACGCTCGAAACGGGCCTTCGATGCCGAAAGACCGTCGGCCACCGTGGGATATCCCGGTTGGGCGGCCGGGGGCTGCGACTTTCGAATGGTCCTGCCTCGGTCCGGGCCCTCGATGCCGAAAGACCGCCCGTCACTGTGCGATCTTCCGGTTGGGCGGCCAATGACCGCGACTCTTGAATGATCCTGTGCGGCCGGTAACCACGGCTCTTGAATGGTCCTGAGCGGAATATAATCGGGCGCGGATTCCGATCACGGCGCCGGGGCGCCCCGGCGACGGCGCACACCGGTATCGGATTCGCACCGTCCGCCAGGCGATCGGGGAATCACGACGATGAAGGAGCGCGTGCCGCGCAAGGGCCGTCGAGCGGTGGACGAGTGCGCCGCCGGTCGGGTCCGGGGCGGCATGGCCCAGGGCTCTCCAGAAGTCGTGACGAATGGTTCACCAGGCCCTCGGTCCGGGCCTTCGATGCCGAAAGACCGCCCGTCACCATGCGATCTTCCGGTTGTGCGGCCCATGACCGCGACTTTTGAATCGTCCTGCGGCATGGCCGGCGCGCCGCCGGGATGAACGCCGACCCGCTCATCGTCGACACCACCGCCCGCATGCTCTCCGATCTCTGCGGGCCCGAAGTGGTGGCCGCGGCCGAGGACGGCGTCCGGCCATCGGCGCTGTGGGAGGCGCTGGAGGAATCCGCGCTCACCCGGGCGTGGATCCCGGAGGCGTTCGGGGGACCCGGAACGAGTCTTGCGGACGGCTTCGCGATCGTCCGCCTGGCGGGGACGCACGCCGTGCCCGTCCCCCTCGCGGAGACGTTGCTGGCCGGGTGGCTCGCGTCGGACGCCGGCCTCGAAGCCCCGGGAGGGCCTCTCACCGTCGCGCCCGCGGACGCCGCCTCGCCGCTCCGGCTCGAAGGCGGCGCGCTGTTCGGCTCGGCGAGGCGCGTCCCGTTCGCGAGCGCCTGTGGCCACATCGTCGCCGTGTACACGGACGGCGCCCGCGCGGGCGGCGGCAACGCCCTCCGGGGGGTGGCGATCATCGAGCGCGGCGCCTGCGCCGTGGAGGCCGGGACGTCGCTCGCCGGCGAGCCGAGCGACACCGTCCGCTTCGAGGGAGCGGCCCCGATCGCCCGGTCGGCGCCGACGGCCGCGCACCTTGCCGAGCGGCTGCGCCGCATGGGGGCGACGATGCGCGCCGAGCAGATGGCCGGGGCGCTCGAGGGCTGTCTCGAGCAGTCGCTCCGCTACGCGGCCGACCGGCGCCAGTTCGGCCGGCCGATCGCGAAGTTCCAGGCGGTCCAGCACAGCCTGGCGGTGCTGGCGGGGGAGGTGGCGGCGGCAACCACCTCGGCCGATGCCGCGGCATCCGCGATCGCCCGCCACGGCATCGACGCCGACCGCGCCTTCCTCGCCGTCGCCACCGCGAAGATCCGGTGCGGACAGGCGGCGGGCGCCGGCGCCGGCATCGCCCACCAGGTGCACGGCGCGATGGGGTTCACCCGCGAGTACAGCCTCCAGCACCGCACCCGGCGGCTGTGGGCGTGGCGCGACGACTTCGACCCCGAGACGGCGTGGGCGATCGGGCTCGGCCGGCACGTCGCGCAGCGCGGCGGCGACGCCCTGTGGGCGACGGTCGCATCGGTGTGAAGGGGCTCCGGGTCGACGGTCGCATCGGTGTGAAGAGGCTCCGGGGCGCCCCGCCGGAGCCGGAAGCGAAGCGGCGCCGGGCGCCCTGGCGCGGCCCCGCCGTCGAATCGGCACGCGATACCCGGAGGTGAGACCTTGAACCGCGACTTCCAGATCGAGCTCGGCCGGCGCTTCCAGCGCCTGCACGAGCGCGGCACGTTCCTCATGCCGAACGCGTGGGACGCGGGCAGCGCCCTGCTGCTCGAAACGGCCGGCTTCGAAGCCATCGGCACCACCAGCGCCGGCATCGCCTACGCGCTCGGCAAGGCGGACGCGACCGGCGCCCTGTCCATCGGCGAGGCGATGGACGAGACCGCGCGGATCGCCGGCGCGGTGTCCGTCCCCGTCAACGTGGACGCCGAGAACGGCTACGGCGCAAGCCCCGAGGCGGTCGCCGGCTGCATCCGCCGCTGCATCGACGCCGGCGCGGTGGGCGCGGGCATCGAGGACTACACCCTGGATCCCTCCCGCCCGCTCTACGACCGGACCCTCGCCGTCGAGCGCATCCGCGCCGCGCGCGAAGCGGCGGACGCGTCCGGCGTGCCGTTCGTGCTCACCGCGCGGGCGGAGTGCTACCTCTACGGCGTGCCGGACGCCTTCGCCGAGTCCGTCGCCCGCTCGAACCTCTATCGCGAGGCCGGCGCCGACCTGCTCTACACCCCCGGCGTCCGGGACCGCGGCGAGGTCGCCGCGCTCGTGCGCGAGATCGACGGCCCGATGAACTTCGTCATCGGCAAGGGCATGGCGGACTACACCGTGGAGGAGCTCGGCGCGCTCGGCATCCGCAGGGTGAGCATCGGGGGGTCGCTGATGCGCGCATCGTTCGCCTTCGCCGAGCGCGCGGTGGCGGAGATGAAGGCCCGGGGCCGCTTCACGTGGGCCGCGGACCAGCTCGGCCCGGCGGACTTCGACCGGCTCTTCGCGCACCGTCGCGGAGGGTGAGGGGCCGGAGCACCGATCCCCGCCCGCGCCGAGGCGGACATGCGAACCACACCAGGACACGACGGAGGCATCGATGATGAAGGTCGGACTGTTCCTCACCAACCAGCAGCACCTCGATACCGACATGGTGAGCGCGCTCGCGGAGCAGATCGCCATGGTGCACCACGCCCGCGACCGCGGCTGGGACTCCCTGTTCTCCGGACAGCACTACCTGAACGAGGGCAACAACAAGCAGCTCCAGATCGTGCCGTTCATGGCCCGGCTGATGCCCGAGGCGGGGGAGATGACCACCGGGCTCGGGATCCTGCTGCTCGGACTCCACAACCCGGTGTACGTCGCGGAGACGGTGGCGACGCTGGACGTCATCGCGAAGGGCAACTTCGTCTTCGGCATCGGCCTCGGGTACCGCGAGGTCGAGTTCGACGCCTTCAACGTGCCGAGGGGCAGGCGCGTCGCGCGCATGGTGGAATGCCTGGATCTCGTGCGCAGGCTGTGGACCGGGGACCCGGTGACGCACCACGGCGAGACCTGCCGCCTGGATGCGGTGCGCATGAACATCCGTCCCGTGCAGCGGCCGTCGCCGCCGGTGTGGGTCGCCGCGAACAACGACCGGGCGGTCCGGCGCGCCGCGGAGATCGGCGACACCTGGATGGTCAACCCGCACTCGACGACCGCGACCATCCGCCGCCAGCTCGCGCTGTACCGCGAGGCGCTCGACGCCGCCGGCAAGCCGTTCCCGTCCGAGCTCCCGTGCATCAAGGAGATCTTCTGCGCCAGGGACCGGAAGGCCGCGATCGACGCGGCGGGGCCCTTTCTCCTCGGCAAGTACCGCGACTACGCGAAGTGGGGCCAGGACGATGCGATGCCCGACGACGAGTCGTTCGACCAGGAGCTCGAGGACCTCGTGCGCGACCGGTTCATCCTCGGCTCGCCCGAGGAGTGCTACGAACAGCTCCGGCCTTCATTCGAGGAGCTCGGGATCAATCATCTCGTCTTCCGCACCCACTGGGCGGGGATGCCGCTCCCGACCGCGCTCGCGAGCATGCGGCTCATCTCCGACGAGCTGCTGCCGGAGCTGAGGAAGCTCTGATCGAGCCGCAGCGCCCCTTGCTCACCTTTCAGGACAGCGGCGATTCCCGCCAGCGTCCTCACTCACCTTGCGCCGGACGGTCCTTCACCCACTTCCGGCCGTGCCACATGGGTGCGACGAGGTTCTCGCGCTTCCACACGAGGTAGAAGAGGACGGCGGCCAGGTGCAGGACGACGAGCGCCAGGACCACCCTGGCGAAGAAGTGGTGATAGCCGGTCATCATGTCCACGGTGGCGGACGACACCTCCGACGCGAGCGGGCCGGAGTGGAAGAGCGCGTCGTCCTCCGAGAACAGGCCCGTCACCACCTGGGCGGTGAGCGCGAGCACCATCGCGATGACGGACAGGGCGCCGACCGGGTTGTGGCCGGCCACGCCGCTCGGACGCCGGTCGCCGACGCGGCGCAGGTAGGCCGGGACGCCACGCAACGAGGCGAAGAGGGTGCGATGGCGAACCGGGGCGGGACCGGCCCAGCCCCACACGTAGCGCACGACCAGCAACGCCCCGGTCAGGTAGCCGAGGTAGATGTGCCACTGCATGACGGAGAAGGTGCGGAACTCCCCGAGCGCCCAGCCGGTGATGACCGAGGCCGCGAGCAGCCAGTGCCACGCGCGCGTGACCGGATCCCAGATCGGTTCCCGGTGGTAGCCGTCCATCGCCGATCCTCAGTCTCCGCGGCCCGGAATCGACAGGATGCCGCCGGCCCGCGGCTCCCGCCGGGTTGCGAGCGAGGGCGTGGAGGCGGCCGGACCCGCAAGGCGAGCGCGAGCGGGGCGAGCGCGAACGGGACGCGCGGGCGTACTTGCCGGGACGCCGGGCACCCTCGCCGCGTTCAACGCGGCAAAGGCGGGCGGCAAGGGCGGGCGGACCCGCGCCCGCAACCGTGGCCCGGGAGGCCTGCGGGCTAGTTCCGCTCGGCGCGGAAGTCGTCGTGACACCCCTTGCACGCCTTGCCGACCGCGCCGATCTTCGAGCGCAGCGCGTCGAGTCCGTCTCCCGCCACCCCGGCCAGCGCCGCGGTAGCGTCGGAAAGCGCCTGGGCCTTGTTGCCCACCTCCGGCCAGGTCGACCAGATCTCGGGCAGCGCACGGGTCTCTCCGGCGTACGCGCCGTTGTCGGTGCCCGGAGGCCACATCAGGTCGCCCTTGATGGTGGCCATCGTGTTCAGGGCCGCGGCGCTGGCCTTCGCCATGTCCGCGTCGTACTCCATGTCTCCCTTGGCCATCGCGAACAGGGGACCGGCGTACCAGCTCTGCAGCGTCATCACCGCCTTGCGGGACTTGATCGCCTTCTCGTTCGGGTCCCCGGCGGCCAGCGCGGAGACGGCGAGGGTCAGGCCAGCGGCAGCGGCGAGCCATCGAGTGAAGGATTGCATGGGAACCTCCCGGTGATCGGACACATTGTCGTGTGGTCGGCACGTTGCGCCAGTCTAGCCGCAATTCGTCGGCGCTTCACGGCTGGCTGCGGGACCGCGGCGATTCCCGCCAACGCCCGGAGAGGCCGTACCGTGGTGGGATTGTGGTGCGATCTCGACCTTCAGGGTGTCGAGTCGAGGGGATTTCAGGGGTCTGTTCCCGCCAGGCGGGAATTGCTGGCGGGACCGCGGGGGTGCGAGTCGGGATGGCGATCGAGCACGGCTGCGAATGGCCGACGCTCGGACGCGGGTTCTCCGCACACCCGGGACCGCGCCTGATCACCCGCCTGGATTCGGGGGCTCGGCAGGGGAAGCCCGGTCGCCGGCGCCGGTCAGAGTCCGAGCGGACGACGTTCCTGGTATCGGCGGCAGAGATCGAGGAACTCCCGCGTGCTCTTGGGCATCGGCACCCGGGCGCCGGCGAGGTAGGTGAGCAGGCTCTTGCCCTCGCGCAGCAGGCGCAGTCCGTCCTCGACGCGCCGCTGCACGTCCTCGTCGCCGGGGACCGGCGCGGGCGGGCGGAAGTCGAGCAGCCGCTCTCCGCAGGCGACGAACTCGGGCCACACGTCGAAGGTGGCCACGTCGGTGCGCATCGTCTCCGTCTCGTCCTTGGCGGCCCGGGCGAAGGCGAGCACCAGCGGCCGGGCCCCACGCAGCCTTTCGTCCCCCTCGACCTGCGCCACGATCGCGTCCGCGACCCGATCGATGTCGCGCATGGTCTGCGCGATCTTCGCGTAGCGGCTCTCGTAGCAGTCCGCCATCGACATGGAGAACGCCTTGAGCGGCTCCCCCCAGAGCTCGTCGATCCCCTCGTGGCCGCTGTAGTGCCTGACGGTCCTGCCGAGCTTCAGCGCCTCGCAGAAGCACGCCTCGCACTCGCGCATCAGCTCGTTGTCCGGGCTCGTCTCGATACCCTTCGCCGCCAGCTCGACGATCGAGGTGAAGATGTCGGTCGCCCGGTTGAACAGCGCGCCGGCGAGCATCGCTCCGCAGACCCGCCGGCGCCGCGGGTCGGCCTCCCGTTCGTAGGCGGCGCGGGCCGTGTCCAGCCGGTCGCCGGGGGTGTTGATCCCGAGCTCGGTGTGGTGGAAGAGCCGCCGGGTGAGCAGATCGATGAGCTGCTGCTTCGCGGCGAGGGTCTCCTCGGGGGGGTCGTAGTACCGGATCCAGTACCCGTCGTAGTAGATGCATTCCTTGTCGCCGATTCGGCGGCGAGCGCCGTTGCGGGGCTCTCGATGCAAGGTGTACAGCTCCGACACCAATCCCGACATGGCGGACTCCGGAGGCTGGATTGCCCCGGCTCCCGGCCGCCCGACCGGGCGTTCGAGAGCCGCAGGGGAGCGGTATCATACGCTTGCAGGCTCGAAATTCTCACTCTCTCACTACTCTCTCTACAGTCTCTCCGGGATCCCGTCACCATGACCACAGCCATTCCCGCCAGGCGGAGACATGCTCCCGAATTCCCCTCGACCCGGCGCCCCGAGGGTCGGGACCGCGCCGGAATCCCACTGCGGTACGGCCTCTCCGGGCGCCGGCGGGAATCGCTGCCATGACCATGAAGGACGGCGGCGACCACGCGTTCACGACGCGGTCGCCTTACGGGCTCCGCGACGAGGCGACCTACGCCGGGGCGCTCAGCTTCCTGCGGCGGCCCTATACCCGCAATCTGGCCCGCGACCCGGCCCGCGGCGCGGAGGGAGTCGACGTCGCGGTCACCGGCATCCCCTTCGATCTCGCGACCACCAACCGCCCGGGCGCGCGCCTCGGGCCGCGCGCGGTGCGGGCCGCATCGGCGCAGCTTTCCTGGGGACCCCCGTGGCCGTGGGGCTTCGATCCGACGAAGCGCCTCGCCATCGTCGACACCGGAGACTGCGCCCTCGACCACGGCCGCCCCGCCGGCATCCCCGCCCGCATCGAGCGCCACGCGGCGGACATCCTGGACGCCGGCGCCTCCATGCTCGCCATCGGCGGCGACCACTTCATCACCCTGCCCCTGCTCCGGGCCCACGCGGCCCGCCACGGCCCGCTCGCCCTGGTGCACTTCGACGCCCACAGCGACACCTGGAGCGACGAGGACGGGCGCATCGACCACGGCACGATGTTCCGGCACGCGGTCCGGGAAGGCGTCGTCGACGTCGCCCGCTCGGTGCAGATCGGGATCCGCACCCACAACGAGGACCGCCTCGGATTCACCTGGCTCGACGCCGCGTGGGTCCACGAGCATGGGCCGGCCGCGACGGCGCGGGAGACGCGGCGCATCGTCGGCGACGCGAGGGCGTACCTCACGTTCGACATCGACTGCCTCGACCCGGCCTGCGCGCCCGGGACCGGGACCCCGGTGACCGGCGGGCTGTCGACGTACCAGGCGCAGAGCATCATCCGGGCCCTGCGCGGAATCGACTTCGTGGGGATGGACGTGGTGGAGGTCGCTCCGGCCTACGACGTGGCCGAGAACACCGCGCTCGCGGCCGCCAGCATCGCCCTCGACTACCTCTGCCTGATGGCGCAGTCGCGGCCGGACGTGGCCTGAAGCCCGGACGCCGCGGCCTTCGCGCTCCCGAAACCGCCGCCCTCGCGCTCCCGTCGCCGCGGCCCTCGTGCGGCCCTCAGCCATTCCCGCCAGGCGGGAACAAACCCCTGAAATCCCCTCGACTCGACGCCCCGAAGGTCGAAATCGCACCACAATTCCACCACGGTACGGCTTCTTCCGGGCGCTGGCGGGAATCGCTGTGCGGCCCTCGTGCGGCCCTCGTGCGGCTTGTCCCGCGGTACCGCCCCGGTATGATGGACGGCACGCGATCGGCGGCGCTGGAGCCGCCGGTCTCCCGCCCGCCCCCACCCGACGGAGACCGTGCGAAGGTGACGGAGACGGAGAAGGAAGCGGAGGTCGAATTCGACGTCGACGCGATGCTGTCGTCGCTGGTGAGCGTGCGGTCCGAGGTTCCGGAGGATGCGCTGACCGCGCCCGTGCTGGGCACCGAACGCATGGGCAGCGGCGTCGCGATCGGGGACCGCGGCCTGGTGCTCACCATCGGCTACCTCGTGACCGAGGCGCGGACGCTTTGGATCACCGACCGCCGCGGCGCCGCCGTCCCCGGCCACGTCCTCGGCTACGACCAGGACTCCGGATTCGGGCTCGTCCAGGCCTTGCAGCCGCTGTCGGCTCTGGCGATGGAGCTCGGCGTGAGCGCCGGGTGCAACGTGGGGGATCCCGTCATCGTCGCCGGATACGGCGGCGGCGAGTCTCCCGTCACCGGCCGCATCATCGCGAAGCGGGAGTTCGCCGGATACTGGGAGTACGTGCTCGACGAAGCCCTGTTCACCGCTCCGGCGCACCCGAACTGGGGGGGCGCCGCGCTCGTCGGGCTCGACGGCCGGCTGCTCGGCGTCGGTTCGCTTCTCGTGCAGACCGTCTCGGCGAGCGGGGAGAAGGGCGGTGCGAACATGATCGTTCCGATCGACCTGCTGAAGCCGATCCTCGAGGACATGAAGCTCTACGGCCGGCCCAACCGGCCGGCCCGGCCGTGGCTCGGCTTCCTGGTCCACGACGTCGGCAGCCATCTGGTGGTCGCGAGCACCTACGACGGCTGTCCGGCCGACCGGGCCGGAGTCGAGGCCGGCGACCTGATCGTGGAGGTCGGGGGGAGGTCGATCGACGGACTCGCGGAGCTGTTCCGCAAGGTCTGGGACATCGGCCCGGCGGGAAGCGAAATCCCGCTGACCATCGTGCGGGACGGCGAGCCCCGTTCGGTGGTGCTGGAGTCGATCGACCGCGACGCGCGTCTGAGGCACGGCGCGGTGCACTGAACGCGGCGCGCGCGCCTCGCGCCGTCAGCGCCGGACCCCGAGGGCTCGAAAGACGACGGCGAGCCCCGTTCGGTGGTGCTGGAGTCGATCGACCGCGGCGCGCGCCTGAGGCACGGCGCGGTGCACTGGGCGCGGCGCGCGCCTCGCGCCGTCAGCGCCGGACCCCGAGGGGGCGCGGGACGATCCCGCGCGCCGGCGCCCGCGCGTCGCCGAAGCCTCGGGGCCGGCGTCCTCAGTACCGCGGGACGGAGGGGTCCACCTCCCGCGACCACGCGTCGATCCCGCCTTCGAGGCTGTGCACGTCGGTGAACCCTTCCGTCCGGAAGTGCTCGGCCGCGCCGAGGCTCCGCACCCCGGTGTGGCAGTAGAAGACGAGCTTCGTGTCCTTCGGCAGCGCCGACACGACCTTCAGGCCGTCGTCGTCGAGCAGGATCGACCCTTCGATGACCGCCCGCGTCCGCTCCTGCGGCGTACGCACGTCCACGAGCGTCGGCGAGGCGCCGCCTGCGCGCCGCCTTTGCGCGAGCTCGGCCGGCGACATCCGACCGACCGGCCGGGGAGCGTTCGGATTGTCGATCCTGAACGCGGTCCCCTGGACGGTCTCCTCGACGTCGATCGACAGCCCCTTCGCCTTCTGCGCCGACGCCACGTCGAGCAGCAGGACGACTCCGTTCGACTCCGCCGGGACCTCGTGCCCTTGCGCCGGTCCGAGGCTGAACGAGTGCTGCCAGCGCCCGTCGATGGACAGGTGCGCCGCGGCGCCGGGATTGGCCTGGAGCGCGTTGGCGATGACCGTGGCGGCGGCGTCGCTCACCCGGATTTCCGGCGGAGTCCGATCCGGCGCCTCCACCCCGAGCATGCCGTGCAGCTCGCCGTTGTTGAACATCTGCTTCACGATGTCGCAGCCGCCGACGAATTCGCGGTCGATGTAGAGCTGCGGAATCGTCGGCCAGTCGGAGAACGCCTTGATGCCTTCCCGGACCCCCTGGTCCTCCAGCACGTTGAACGTGGTGTACTCCGGGACGAGGGAGTCCAGGATGCCGACGGTGGCGGCGGAGAAGCCGCACTGCGGCTGCATGCGCGTGCCCTTCATGAACAGCACCACCCGATCGGAATCGATGAGCGATTCGATGCGGGACTGCAACGACTGATTCGGTTCCATCGGACTCTCCCCGGGTCACGTTTCGGCGGTGTCGGCCGGCGATTCCGGCCCACCTCGACTTCGATGCAGGCTGGAGCCTGCCGGCGCCATGTCCATCACCAGACAAAGCGCCGTGTCCGGCAGCGTCATCCGACCCGGCAGGGCCCGTCTCTCGGGCGCACCGCCCACATCGCCCGCCTCGCCCCCGGACAACGGGAACCCTACTGCGCTTCGCGCATCCGCGGCAACCAGATGCAGCCAGATCGGCGGGGCAGGACCATTCAAAGTCGCGGTCATTGGCCGCCCGACCGGAAGATCGCACGGTGACGGGCGGTCTTCCGGCATCGAAGGCCCGGGTCGAGGGCCTGATGAACCGTTCGTCACGACTTCCGGAGAGCCCTGCTCGGCGGGGTGAAGCAAGGCAAATTCGTTCTCGTGCGCCCATGAACGCCTCGGAAAGCGTAACCTCTTGATGCAACGGCTCTTTTTCGGCTCGCGGGAATTCCGGACGCAGGGAATCCCGACGTTGGAGATGATCGAGAGAACGAATCAGTCCTGACAGAGTTAAGTTATTGCCTGCTCTGAGCGGACAGATTAGACTGGACCCACGCTCTTCACGGGGCCTCTTCACGGGGCCTCTTCACGGGGCCTCTTCACGGGGCCTCTTCACGGGGCCTCTTCACGGGGCCTCTAGGATGAATGGAGGTTTCGTGATGATGGCGTCATCCAGGATTCCCGGTTGCGGATTGGGCGTGGCGGCGTGCCTGGCGGCCATGCTGGCGCTTGCGGGCTGCGGGGGGAGCAGCAACACCAAGCCGAAGGAGCCGCCCCCGCCCCCGGCCCCCATGAAAGTGGACATGACCTCCGTGTCGGAGGGCGCCAGGAAGGACACCGGCACGCTGGAGATAGAAGCCGGTTCCAGCAAGACGCTCGGCGAAGTCACCTACAAATGCGCGACGGGTGGCGACGGCTGCACGGTGAATGTCAAGAAAAACGGCACGATCACCACGGCCGCCTACACCGGCGGGACGGTGACCGCGGCGGACTCCGCCGGCTACAAGGAAAGGATCGCTCTCCAGAAAAAGATCGATGCCGATGCCGATGCCAAGGCCAGGGCCGATGCCAAGGCCAGGGAAGAGGAAAGAAAGAAGATAGTCGCCGAAGCGAAGGCCGTGTACTCGGCGCTGCAGCGACTGGGCGTTGACGGCAATAGCGAACTGACAGTTCGGGGCCTGTTCTCTCGCTCGGCGGGTCGACACAATGATTACGAATTGCTCGAGGGCAAGGTCGAGCACGGCAAGCCGCTGCCGCTGCAGGCTCTCCTGTCGGATCGGGCGCTGGACTTCAACTCCGTTCTGGGATCGCCGGTGACGCGCAACGGGCGCTGGGCGGTCACGGAGGTGGCTCCGTACACCGATCCGAAGACGGGCCACACCCACCAGCTCAGGATCCTCAACGACATCGAGGCCCCGGAGATGGTCACGGTCAGGAAAAAGTATGAGGGCAGCGTGCGGACCGAAAGCGCTCTCGATGATGCCGACGTCATCAACCTGCCGACCGATGTCGGAACAAGGGTCAGGTCGGCCGGCCTGCCGGCGGTGAGCGAGCCACAGAGGGATATCGCGCCGAACGACAACGGCAACGTCTCCCTCGAGGGAACGTATGACGGCATTCCGGGAAAGCTGTTCTGCGCTCAGGGCAACAACAACTGCCAGGTGACCAACGGGGCCAAGGGTGCGGTGACGCTTTCCGATGCCTGGAGGTTCATTCCGGACAACTGGGAGTTGAAGGTTCCGGGAGAGGCGGACGCCTACTACATCAGCTTCGGCTGGTGGCTGAGGACGGGTGCCGGGACGTTCGAGGCCGAGACCTACGCCCTGGGATCGAGCCCGTGGCCAGGGCCTGGAAGTTTTGACGCGAACCGACGCAGCAAGCTCCACCTGATCGGAGGCAAGGCGAGCTACGAGGGTCCGGCGATCGGGGTGTACGCCCTGAACCCGCCGCCCGGAACCTCCGGCGATGCGTCGTGGGGCCAGTTCACTGCGAAGGCGGCGTTCGAGGTCGACTTCGGGGGCGTCAATGGAGAAGGCAATACGGGCAGCTATGGCCCGGTCACCGGCACCATCACGGAGTTCACGTCTGGTGGTGAGAGCCTGCCTTGGCAGGTCGACCTGACGGTCGGTGACGAGCCCAGGATGGGAAACGATAAACCGAGCGCGGAAGGCCGCACGGTCTGGAGCATTGACGGCGAAAAAGGCGAGGTCAGGAATAAGCAGTCCACGTGGGAGGCCAACTTCTATGACTCGAAACAGGATTTCGACAATGACGAGGCGCCGGACAGCCTGGCCGGCAAGTTTTCGGCGAACTATGGCGACTACGGGCAGATGGATGGCGCCTTCGGCGCCTACTACATCAAGAAGTAGCCGGGGGGAAGGGACGATGACAGGTCCCGGCGCGCCCTCATCGACCGATGAGCGCCGCCGGGCGGCGGGCTTCACCCAGGAGACGACCCCATGACGCAGGACCTCTCCCGCACCGGCGGCCATGACGACGACACGCTGCATGGCGGCGACGGCAACGACACCCTCGACGGCGGTCTCGGCAACGACACCCTCACGGGCGGCGCCGGGGGCGACACCCTGTACGGGGGCGACGGCAACGACACCCTCGACGGCGGCGAGGACGCCGACCGGCTGTTCGGCGGGCGGGGCGACGACACCCTGACGGGCGGGCGGGGTGGCGACACGCTGTGGGGCGGCCTCGGCGCCGACACCTTCGCGTTCGCGGTCGGGGACGGGTCCGACACGATAGTCGACTTCGAGGACGGCGACCGCATCGAGATGACCGGGGTGCCCGGTGGGTTCGAGGGGCTGGCCATCGAGCAGGACGGGGCCGATGCCGTCGTCCGCTACGGCGACAGGGGCGACACCCTCCGGCTGACGGGCGTGTCGGTGGACTCGCTCGACGAGGACGACTTCACGCTGCCTTCCGACGGCGCCGGCCAGCCGGCGAATCCGCCGCCCCTCGCGTACGGCGCCGGCCAGCCCGCGAATCCGCCGCCCGGTGCGGCGCAGACCTAGACGTCCGGCGCGGACGGGACCGGGAACGCGCTGCCCGAAAACGTCATCCGGGGTGGCGACGGCAACGACCTGCTCTACGGCGGCACTTGGGGTGACAGCGACGACGACAGCAACGACGCCCTCCACGGCGGCGACGGCGACGACACCCTTTACGGCGGCAACCACGGCGACGGCCGCGACGGCGACGACACCCTTTACGGCGGCGACGGCGACGACTGGCTCTACGGCGGCAACTACGGCGACGGCGACGACGGCAACGACACCCTCTACGGCGGCGACGGCGACGGCGACGACACTCTCAGCGGCGGCAACTACCACGGCGACGGCGACGACGGCGACGACACCCTTTACGGCGGCGACGGCGACGACGAACTCGCGGGCGGCAACTGGAGCGACAAAGGCGGCCGCGACGGCAACGACACCCTCTACGGCGGTGACGGTGACGACACCCTCCGCGGCGGCAACTGGGGCGGCGACACCATCCGGTGGTCGTTTCGTTGGGTGGACGGCGTCATGGTCGTCTTGAACACCGAATCTCATCCCCTGGAACGGCCCCGTCGGCGACGGCAACGACACCCTTGAGGGCGGCAAGGGCAATGACGACCTCTGGGGCGGCGGCGGCGCCGACCGGTTCGTGTTCGACCGGGAGTCCGACACCGACACCATCCACGACTTCGAGGACGGGAAGGACACCCTCGTCATCAAGGGTGGCCTGAAGCTCTCCGACCTCGACATCAAGCAACGCGGCGACGACGCCGTGATCAACGGTCCTTCCGATACCTTCTCGATCGTGATCGAGGACTTCGATGCCTCGCTGCTGACCGCGGCCGACTTCGACTTCATCGCCTGACCGGGAGGAGGGCGCAGATGATCGGCGGCTTCGGCGCACACCAGCAGCAGGATCTCTCCGAAGCTCTCCTCGGGGCGTCGGGTCGAGGGGGGATTTCAGGGGCATGTGCCCGCTTGGCGGGAATTGCCGTCCCGACCCGGCCATCAAGCACAAGACCATGTGGAGGACAGTACAATACTGCGGATGATTTCGATTTTGCATGGCGGGGTGCTATGGGCTGGATCGATCCTCCTGCAGACTGGTTCGTCCTGTGGACTGGAGGTTCCTCATGCAAGCTGGCTCGATACGACTCCGGACCCCCCGCGGGTCCGGAGCTCGCTCGCAAGCCGGTGTTGTCACTGAACAGCAAGACCACAAGGCAGAAGGAGCCCTGCGATGGCGGAAGAAGCCACAACGCCCCCGATAACATCTCCCGGTTCGGTGAACCCCGACGTTTT
The DNA here is from genome assembly GCA_965202735.1 of Gammaproteobacteria bacterium. Lineage (GTDB taxonomy): Bacteria > Pseudomonadota > Gammaproteobacteria > HK1 > HK1 > HK1. The sequence goes on along the minus strand of OZ241844.1, from coordinate 1,835,002 downwards.
TACCGGCGATGATCGCGACGAAACGATCAAGGGCCTTGCCGGAGACGATACCCTTGATGGCGCCGGGGGCGACGACGTGCTGTACGGCGGCGATGGTAAGGACACCCTCTTTGGCGGCGACGGCGACGACACGCTCTACGGCGGGAAAGACGATGACGAGATTCAGGGCGGACGCGGCGACGACACCCTCGACGGTGGTGACGGGAATGACGAGTTATGGTCCGGCACAGGCATCGATAGGCTGACCGGCGGCAATGGCAGGGATACGTTCATCTTTTCCACCGGACCGGACAGCGACAGCAAGACGATCACGGATTTCAGGGCAGGCGAGGACTTCATCAACTTCGCCGGCTTGTCCGTGGTCGATTTCGAGGACATCGGCATCGAACAGGAGGAGGGCGACGCCCTGGTCAGCTACCAGGGCCTGTCGATCCGGCTGAAGGGGGTCACGGCAACAACGCTGACGGCGGCCAGCTTCATTGGCGGCAAGGACAATGGCTACACCATCCGGCGTGGAACATCGGAGATATCCTGAAGGGACTCCACGGGGATGACAGGCTCCATGGCGACAGCGGCAATGACACCCTTCATGGCGGCAACGGGAACGACCTGCTGACAGGCGGGAGCGGCGACGACATCCTCCATGGCGGCGACGGCAAGGATCGCTTCCTCTTTCAGACGCTCAACAATGGTCACGACACCATCAGTGACTTCGAGGACGGCAAGGACACCCTGTCCTTCACGACCCGGGGCCCGCGTACTCCGACCTCACAATCAGGCAGTCGGGTGACGACACCCTCGTCGTCTACAAGGGCGTCACGATTGTTACCTTGCAGGATATCGACAGCTCGCTGATCACCGCGGCCGACTTCGACTTCATGCTCTGACCGGCGGCCTCCGCGCCTGCCTCGTGCTCGCTCCCTTGCCCTCCCTGCGCAAGGTCCACCACATGCGACCCTGACCGGCGGTCTCTGCGCCTGCCTCACCCTCGCCCTCCCGGTGTCCCGGGCGACGGGCGACGGGCGACGGACGAGGGGCGCCGCCGGTGGCCGGGACGCCCGCGGCGGGCGCGGCCGCGCCCGCTCAGAACTGCCGCACGAAGCGCAGCTCGCCGCGGGTGCGGCCGTAGCTCTGGAGCTGCGCGTTACTGTCGCGCTCCTCGCGTACCAGCGCCAGTTGCGGGCTGAAGCCGAACACGGTGAACGCCCGGTGGTGCACCGAGGCGCGCAGGACCCGGGTGCGGTCGGTGCGCGCGCCGCCGTCGGCCACGAACGGGCTCCAGCCCGGCCGGTAGTCGGTGCGGTGATATTCGGCGCCGGCGCCCACGGTGAAGCCGAGCGGCAGGAGGACATCCACGTCCACGCCCAGCCAGCGGTTGATGTTGCGGTCCCTCTCCGACTCCGGGCGCTCGCGTCCATAGCCGAGCGAGAGCGTCGTGCGCACCGTCGGCGAGACCACCCAGGAGCCGTACAGCGAGGTGTCGAGGACCGGCCCGTCGAGGTGGGTGCTCGTGCGGTAGTGCCGCCGGTGCCAGGAGGCCCGGCCGGAGACCGTCACCGAGCGGCTCACCCGGTGCCCCGCCTCGAACCGGGCGCCGAACTCGCGATGGCTGGGCGTGGTGCCGGTCCACTGCTGGCGTGCGCTCGCCAGCACGCTCACCTCGGTGTCGCCCCCCACCAGCCAGCGCGGCCCGAGATGCCCTGCCACCGACAGCCGGTCGAACTCCGAGCCGGCGTACTCGAGCCGCGATGCGTCCGCGCCCGCGCGCAGGCGCAGCGTCTCGCTCATCGGCACCTGATACTCCGCGCCCCCCCACAGCGACACGCCGACCCCGGAGGTGGCCTGCGTATCGTAGCGGAAGGGCAGTTGCGTGCCGAAGACTTCGATGTAGATGGTGCGCTCGTCGGTGGTGGCGCCGATGTTGGAGTCGGGCGCGACCGCGAAGCCGAGGTTGAACCGCCACCGGCCGCGCGTGCGCATCTCGGCGAGGAAGCGCCGCACGTTGGCCGCCACCGGCGCCGGAGGGTCGCCGGCGAGCACGGACTCGAAGTGGTGCGTGGCCAGCGCGTCCTCGCCGAGGAGGAAGAACGCGCGGGCGAGCTCCAGGCGCACCCGCACCAGCTCCGGGCGTTCGACCAGAAGAGTGTGGAAGGCGGCGACCGCCTCGCCGAGCAGCCCGCTGCGCGCATCGTCGGCCACGTCGGGGTGCTGCGACGCCTCCAGCGCCGTCAGACCGTAGAGGAACAGCATGCTGGCGGACACCGCGCCGGCCTCGACCACGGGTCGCAGGAGAGCGAGCGCCTCGGCGAAGCGCCCGGCCGCCAGCAGCGCCTCGGCTTGCGCCTCGATGTCCGCCGCGGGCGTCTCGGTTTGCGCTTCGATGTCCGCCGCGGGCGTCTCGGCCACCGGCGGCGCCTCTTGTCCGTCGTCCGCCGCCCGGGAGGCCGGAAGGGCGAGCACGAGGCAGGCGCAGAGCGCGAGGGCGCGGCAGGGAAGGGGGTGGAATGCTGAATGCATGTCGTTTCTCGAAGTGAGGAAGAACGTCAAGGTGAGGCGCCGCTGACAGCGCAGGGCTATCCGGAAGTCGTGACGAGCGGTTCATCACACGCTCGAACGGGGTCTTCGATGCTGAAAGACCACCGATCGCCGTGCGATAGTCCGGCTTGGCGGCCGGCGACCGCGACTTCTGAATGGTCCTGGCTGACAGCGGTACCGGCTGGTGCAACGGAATGCGCGGCTATAGACTTCGCCGGTCCCGGTTCGTTCCGCGAGCCCGTCCGCCCATGCGCCGCTGCCGGTCGGCGCTTCATGAAATATCCCGAAGGAGGTAGACCCATGCCCGCTGTGCTCAACTCTCCCCATGCCCGCGACATCGCGTCGCTCCTGCATGGAATGACCAATCCCCTCCGCCTCGAGAAGGAGGGACCGCTCATCCTCGAAGAAGGGCGCGGAGTATACGTCAGGGACCTCGAGGGGAACGAGTACATCGAAGGCATGGCGGGCCTGTGGTGCACGGCGCTGGGGTTCAGCAACGAGCGCCTGATCCAGGCCGCGGTCGCGCAGATGCGCAAGCTCCCGACCTACCACACGTTCTTCCAGCGCTCGACCATGCCCACCATCGATCTCGCGGAGCGGCTGCTCGACTCCGCTCCGGTGCCGATGGCGCGGGTGTGGTTCGCGAACTCGGGCTCCGAGGCGAACGACCACATGGTCAAGTTCGTCTGGTACTACAACAACGCCCGCGGCAAGCCGGAGAAGAAGAAGATCATCGCCCGCGAGCACGGCTATCACGGCATCGCGGTGTCCTCGGGGTCGCTCACCGGCCTACCCGCGATGCACAAGGGCTTCGATCTCCCGATCCCGAACATCCTGCATACCGGCAGCCACAACTACTACCGCGACGCCCATCCGGGCGAGAGCGAGGAGGCGTTCGCGAGCCGGCGCGCGGAGGAGCTGGAGCAGCTCATCCTCGCCGAGGGTCCGGAGACCGTGGCCGCCTTCGTCGCGGAGCCGGTGCTCGGCGCCGGCGGGGCGGTCATCCCGCCGAGGACCTACTTCGAGAAGATCCAGGCGGTGCTCGCGAAGCACGACGTGCTGATGGTCGCCGACGAGGTCATCACCGGCTTCTTCCGCACCGGCAACCGCTTCGCGTGCGAGACCTTCGGCATCCGGCCCGACATCATGTGCATCGCCAAGCAGCTCTCCTCGGCGTACCTGCCGATCTCGGCCGTCATCCTCAACGAGAAGGTCTACGGGCCGATCCGGGAGCTGGCCGGGAAGAACGGCATCCTCGGCACCGGCTTCACCTATTCCGGCCATCCGGTCCCGGCCGCGGTGGCGCTGGAGACGCTGAAGATCTACGACGAGATGGACATCGGCGCCCATGTGCGCAGGGTCGGCGGGCACGCGCAGGAGCGGCTGGCCGCGCTGGGCGGGCATCCGCTCGTCGGGGATGCGTCCGGGGTGGGCCTCATCGGCTCGGTCGAGATCGTGAAGGACAAGGAGACGAAGGAGAGCTTCGACCTGTCCCTCGCCGCGTGGGCGACCGATGCCTGCACCCGGCGCGGGGTGCTGCTCCGCGCCTGCACCGGAGGCGGCATCCGCATCGCGTTCTGCCCGCCGCTCATCATCGAGGAGCGGGAGGTCGACATGCTCTTCGACCGCTGGGAGCTCGCGCTCGACGACATCCTGGAGCACGTGCGGGCCGAGGGCTGGATGTAACCGGCAGCGCGGTGTCCGGTCGAGGCCGTCGTTCGATCCGCCTTCCCGCCGGAGTACGTATCCGATGACTTCCGAACCCGCACCGCTCTTGTGGGACCCGGCCGCTCTCGCGGCCCGCCTCGCCGACGAGGACCTCGTGGTCCTCGACGTGCGGCGCGGCGAGCACTACGCGAACGGACACGTCCCCGGGGCGCGCCACTTCAGCGTCTACGGCGTCAACACCTACGACTCCGACCCCGCACCGCTCGCCTCCTTCACCAGGATGTGGGCGTTCCAGCTCGCGGGCGCGGGCATTCGCCGCGAGGACACCGTCGTCGTGTGCGGCGAGATCACCGACGAATCGGCGGCCCGCGCGTTCTGGTTTCTCGAGTACCTCGGACACGAGCGGGTGGCGGTGCTCGACGGCGGGGTGCGCGCCTGGGAGGCGGCCGGGCGGCCGCTCACCCACCAGGCGACGCCGCCGAAGGCGGGCGCGTACCCCTGCGAGGCGGTGATGTCGGTGTGCGCGGCCTGGTCGGACGTCGCCGCCGCCATCGACGATCCGCCGACGGTCATCCTCGACACCCGGTCCGACCGGGAGTGGTACGGGGAAGACGCGCGCGGCGCGGCGCGCGCCGGCGCGGTGCCGGGCGCGGTGCACCTGGAATGGACCCACAACCTCGACGACCGGGGACGCATGCTCGGCCCGGAGACGTTGCGCGAGCGTTACGCGTCGGTCGGGATCACCACCGCGACGCCGGTCATCGCCTACTGCAACACCGGCTACCGCTCGGCCCACGCGTACCTGGCGCTTCGCCTGCTCGGACACCCGGACGTGCGCAACTACGTCGCGTCCTGGCAGGAGTGGGGGAATCGCATGGAGTGTCCGGTCGTGGTGCACGGACGGAGCCGGGGCCGGGACTGAGGTGCGGCCCGCCGGCGCCGGCTGGGACCCCGGCCAGTACCATCGGTTCACCGACCACCGGCTTCGTCCCGCCCTCGACCTCCTGGCCCGCGTCCCGCTCTCCGGCGCGTCCCTGGTCCACGACCTCGGATGCGGCTCGGGCAACGTCACCCGCACGCTCGCCGAGCGGTTCCCCGCCGCCTCCGTGGCGGGCATCGACTCGTCGAGCGAGATGCTCGCGAGGGCGGCCGGGACGCCGGGACGCATCGAGTGGGTCCGGGCCGACATCACGCGGTGGGAGCCCGAGCGGGCGCCCGACCTCATCTACTCCAACGCCGCGCTTCACTGGATCGACGGCCATGCGGCGCTCTTCCCCAGGCTCTTCGGCTTCCTCGCCCCGGGGGGATGTCTCGCGGTCCAGATGCCGCTCAGCTACTCGATGCCGTCGCACACCCTGATGCGCGAGACCCTCGCGAGCGGCGGCGTGCACGGTGCGCGCCTCGGTGACGAGGCGCTCGCCGCGGCGGTCGGGCGCAGGTGGGTGCTCGATGCCGGCGAGTACCACGACCTGCTCGCGCCGCAGGCGTCGTCGCTCGACATCTGGGAGACCGAGTACCTCCAGCGGCTCGAAGGCGACGACCCGGTGCTGGAGTGGGTCAGGGCGACCGGCCTTCGCCCGATCCTGCACGGCCTCGACGGCGCCGGGCTCGAGCGCTTCATCGACGTGTACCGGGAACGTCTTCGCCGCGCGTATCCGCGCCGGGCCGACGGCAGTACGCTGTATCCGTTCCGGCGCCTGTTCCTGGTGGCGGTGCGGCGGCGCTTCGCCGCTACCCGTTCTCCGGGCTCGCGACCACCCCGGTCTGCGCGGTGATGATCCCGTAGTGCTCGATGCGGCGGTGCCTGGCGAAGTCGAACACCGTGCGCCGGATGTACTCGCCGAGCGAGAAGTCGACCTCGCCGGTCACCAGCTCGTCGTCCTCGGTCATCGCCACCGCCGCGATCTCGCCGGTCGGGGCGATGATGCACGAGCCGCCGATGAGCCCGAACCCGTCCTCGCGGCCGGCCTTGGCGGAGGCGACCACCCAGCACCCGTTCTGGTACGCGTTCGCCTGCATCGTGAGGTGGTTGTGGAACATGCGCAGGTGCCCGGGCTCGTCGGTGTGGATGTTGAAGTCCGGCGTGTTGTAGCCGAGCACCACCATCTCCGCCCCCTTCAGCCCCATCACCCGGAAGGTCTCCGGCCAGCGGCGGTCGTTGCAGATGCACATGCCGACGATCGCGCCGTGCGCGCGCCACACCGGGAAGCCGAGGTTGCCGACCTCGAAGTAGCGCTTCTCCAGGTGCTGGAACGGCGCGCCGGGCACCGGCTCGGCGGTGCCCGGCAGGTGGATCTTGCGGTACCTGCCGACGATGGCGCCGTCGGGGCCGACGAGGACCGCGGTGTTGAAACGCCGCGTCGCGCCGTTCTCCTCGCAGAGCTCCGCGTAGCCGAGATGGAACCCGATCCCGAGCCGCTTCGCCTCCTCGAACAGCGGCCGGGTCGCGGCGTTCGGCATCTCGCGCTCGAACCACGCGTCGACCTCGTCCTGCGAGTCGCAGAGCCAGCGCGGGAAGAACGTGGTGAGCGCAAGCTCGGGGTAGACGACGAGCCCGCACCCGCGGTCCGCGGCCTGGCGCATCAGGTCGACGAGGCGCCGGACCACGCTCTCGCGCGAATCCGTGCGGTGGATGGGCCCGAGCTGCGCGGCGGCGGCGACGAGACGGCGGGACATGGGGGGATCCCTCGCGTGACGGGGTGTCGGGATGCGGCATCCTACCGGATTGGCGCCCGTGCGGACCGCCGCAGGCCCGGGAGCCGGCCGTTCCCGCCCGGCGGGAACATGCTCCTGCAGCGATTCCCGCCAGCGCCCGGAGAGGCCGTACCGTGACGGGATCATGGTGCGGTTTCGACCTTCAGGGCGTCGAGTCGAGGGGATTCCGGGGGGCCTGTTCCCGTCTGGCGGGAATTGCTGATGCTCCTGGAATCCCCTCGGCCGGACGCCCCGTGGCGGCCCACACTCAATGACTGCGAGAACGGCTACACTCCGCCCCCGGGCGCCGCCTCGTTCGCCCCGTGTCCCGAGGAGCCACCATGTGCGGGATCGTCGGCATCTACCTCAAGAATCCGGAGCTTCGCCCGCGGCTCGGCGCGATCTTCTCGCCGATGCTGATGGAGATGAGCGAACGGGGGCCGGACAGCTCCGGGGTGGCGGTGTACCGGGAGGGCGGCGCGGCGGAGTCGGGGAAGGTCATCGTCTACGACCCCGGGACGGACGCCGGCTGGGACGCGATCGCGGACCGGGCGGCGGCCGCGCTCGGGGACGCGGTGGGCGTCGAGCGGGTCGCGTCGCACGTGGTGCTGCGCTCGGCGGCCGGGGCGGCGGCGCTCCGCGCCTGGGTCGAGCGCAACTGCCCGGACGTGCGGATCACGAGCTCCGGTGCGGTGCTGGAGATCTACAAGGAGGTCGGCCTGCCGGTGGAGGTGCTGGCGCTGTTCTCGATCGCCGAGGCCTCCGGCACGCACGCGGTGGGCCATACCCGCATGGCGACGGAGAGCGCGGTGACCACCGAGGGCGCCCACCCGTTCAACACCGGCGACGATCTCTGCCTCGTGCACAACGGCTCGCTGTCGAACCACCACCGGCTGCGCGAGTGGCTGCGCGAGCACGCCGGCATCCGCTTTCAGACCGAGAACGACAGCGAGGTCGCGGCCGGCTACCTCACCTGGAAGCTGCGCGGGGGCGCGACCATCGCCGAGGCGCTGGAGGCGGCGATCGGCGACCTGGACGGCTTCTACACGTTCGCGGTCGGCACGCGCGAGGGGTTCTCGGTGCTGCGCGACCCCATCGCCTGCAAGCCGGCGGTGCTGGCGGAGACCGACGACTGGGTGGCGATGGCGTCGGAGTACCGGGCGCTGGCGCGCCTGCCGGGGGTGGAGTCGGCGTCGGTGTGGGAGCCGAAGCCCGCCACCGTGTACAACTGGGGGAGCGCCTGAGCCGGCGGCGAAGGGAGCGGACAGGCCTTGGAAACGCTCGATCTGAACACGGTCGACGTCCGGACGCTCAACCGGCGGCTCCAGCGCCGCTCCGGCAACGCGGCGCGGACGTCGTTCGAGGTGCTCAATCCCATGGGGCGGCACTCGCTCGCGGTGGGGCTGACGCACACCGTCGAAGTACGCATCCGGGGCCACGCCGGCTACTACTGCGCGGGAATGAACGAGTGCGCGCACGTCGTCGTGGACGGCAACGTCGGGGTCGGGGTGGCGGAGAACATGATGTCGGGGTCGGTGCGGGTGCGGGGCGATGCGAGCCAGTCGGCCGGGGCCACCGCCCACGGAGGGCTGCTCGTCATCGAGGGCGGCGCGAGCGCGCGCTGCGGCATCTCGCTCAAGGGCGCGGACATCGTGGTCGGCGGCTCGGTCGGACACATGAGCGCGTTCATGGCCCAGGCGGGCCGGCTGGTGGTATGCGGCGACGCCGGCGCGAACCTCGGCGACTCCATCTACGAGGCGGAGCTCTTCGTGCGCGGCGCGGTGGAGAGCCTCGGCGCCGACTGCGAGGAGAAGGCGCTGACCGCGGAGCATCGGGCGAGCCTCCAGGCGCTGCTCGACCGGGCCGGGATCGAAGCCGGCGCGGGCGCGTTCCGCCGCTACGGCTCGGCGCGCCGGCTCTATCATTTCAGAGTGGACCACGCGGGGAGCTACTGAGAATGAGCGATCCGCGCCGCATCCGGGGCTCCGCCACCTTTCCGCCCCACGTCGTCGCCGAGATCCAGCGCGCCGGCGCCGAGGGGATCTATTCCATCCGCGGCGCGGGCGCGAAGCGGCCGGTGCCGGACTTCGACGACCTCGTCTTCCTCGGCGCCTCGGTCTCGCGCTACCCGCTCGAGGGCTACCGCGAGGCGTGCGCGACCAACGTGACCATCGGCGCCCGCTTCGCCTCGAAGCCGATCGAGCTCGCCATCCCCGTCACCATCGCGGGCATGAGCTTCGGCGCGCTCGGCGCCAACGCGAAGCGGGCCCTCGGTCTCGCCGCCACCGCGATGGGCACCAGCACCACCACCGGCGACGGCGGCATGACCGACGAGGAGCGCGAGGCGTCGAAGACGCTCGTCTACCAGTACCTGCCCTCGCGCTACGGCATGCGCCCGGACCAGCTCCGCCGCGCCGACGCCATCGAGGTGGTGGTTGGCCAGGGCGCGAAGCCCGGTGGCGGCGGGATGCTGCTCGGGCAGAAGATCACCGACCGCGTGGCCGGGATGCGCACCCTGCCCGCGGGCATCGACCAGCGCAGCCCGTCGCGCCACCCCGACTGGACGGGCCCCGACGATCTGGAGATCAAGATCCGGGAGCTTCGCGAGATCACCGGCTGGGAGAAGCCGGTGTACGTGAAGGTGGGCGCGACCCGCACCCGCTACGACGTGATGCTGGCGGTGAAGGCGGGCGCGGACGCGGTGGTGGTGGACGGGATGCAGGGCGGCACCGCGGCGACCCAGGATGTCTTCATCGAGGACGTGGGGATCCCGACCCTGCCCGCGGTGCGGCTCGCGGTCGAGGCGCTGAAGGAGCTCGACATGCACCGCAAGGTGCAGCTCATCGTCTCCGGCGGCATCCGTACCGGCTCGGACGTGGCGAAGGCGCTGGCGCTCGGCGCGGACGCGGTCTCCATCGGCATGGCGGCGCTCATCGCGCTCAACTGCAACGCGCCGCTCCACGAGGCGGACTACGAGGCGCTCGGCACCCGCCCCGGCGCCTGCGACCGCTGCCATACCGGGATGTGTCCGGTGGGCATCGCCACCCAGCGCCCGGAGCTGGAGGCGCGGCTCGACCCCGAGGAGGGTGCGCGGCGGGTGCGGAACTACCTCTCGGTGCTGACGATGGAGTGCCAGACGCTCGCCCGCGCCTGCGGCAAGTCGCACGTGCACAACCTGGAGCCCGAGGACATGGCGGCGCTCACGGTGGAGGCGGCGGCGATGGCGCAGGTGCCGCTGGCGGGAACGGGCTGGATACCGGGGCGAGGGTAGTTCGCGAGTACCGTTCCGGCGGGACATTTCGAACGAGGGAGGAGGAATCCGATGGCCGGCAAGCTCGAAGCATTCGCGAAGAAGCATGAGGTGAAGTACTTCCTGTTCAACTTCACCGACTTCCGGGGCACGCAGCGCTCGAAGCTCGTCCCGGCCTCGGCGGCGGGGGCGATGGAGGAGGACGGTGCGGGCTTCGCGGGGTTCGCGACCTGGCTCGACATGACGCCGGCCCATCCCGACATGTTCTCGGTGCCCGACCCGTCGAGCCTCGTCCGGCTTCCCTGGAAGCCCGAGGTGGCGTGGGTCGCGGGCGACCTGGTGATGGACGGCGCGCCGGTGGACCAGGCTCCGCGCCGGGTGCTGGCGCGCATGGTGGACGCGGCGGCGGCGAAGGGCCTCGTGGTGCGCGCCGGGGTGGAGGCGGAGTACCACCTCATCGACCCCTCGGGGACCGCGATCTCGGACCCCCGCGACATCGACGCCAAGCCCTGCTACGACCAGTCGGCGCTGATGCGGCGCTACGACGTCATCTCCGAGATCTGCGACGCGATGCTCGCCCTCGGCTGGGGCCCCTACCAGAACGACCACGAGGACGCCAACGGCCAGTTCGAGATGAACTGGGAGTACGACGACTGCATGGTCACCGCCGACCGGCACGCGTTCTTCAAGTTCATGGTGAAGTCGATCGCGGAGCAGCACGGGCTGCGCGCGACGTTCATGCCCAAGCCCTTCGCGCACCTGACCGGCAACGGCTGCCACGCCCACGTCTCGGTCTGGGACCCGGAGACGAACCGGAACCTGTTCCTCGACGAGAGCGGCACGCTCGGGCTCTCGAAGCTCGCGCACCAGTTCCTCGGCGGGGTCCTGCACCACGCGGAGGCGCTCTGCGCGCTGACCAACCCGTGCGTGAACAGCTACAAGCGCATCAACGCCCCGGTCACCTCGTCCGGGGCGACGTGGTCGCCGAACGCGGTCACGTGGTCGGGCAACAACCGCACCCACATGGTGCGCATCCCGGACCCGGGCCGGTTCGAGCTGCGGCTCGCCGACGGCGCGGCGAACCCCTACCTTCTGCACGCGGGCATCATCGCGGCCGGACTCGACGGCATCGAGAACGATCGAAGCCCGGGCAAGCCGAGCCACGTCGACATGTACGCCGAGGGCCACAGGGTGCGCGCCCGCCGGCTGCCGCGGTACCTGCTGGACGCGGTCCGCGCGTTCGACCGGGACAAGGCGCTGAAGTCCGCGCTCGGCGACTCCTTCTCCGCCTCCTACGTCAAGCTCAAGATGCAGGAGTGGGACGAGTACTCCCGGCACCTCACGGAGTGGGAGCGCGAGACGACGCTCGACTGCTGACGGCCGGTTCCGGGCCGGCTCCGCGGCGCGCCGGCCTCCGGCCCGCCGTCCTCCGGCCCGCCGTCCGTGGCTCACCGCCCCCGGGATGCCGCGTGCTCGGGCGCGACGAACTCCGCTCCGGTGTCGAGCGCTTCGATCCGCTCGATGCGCTTTTCCAGCATGCGCCTGACGAAGTCGAGCGCCAGCACCGCGAAGCTTCGGGCGCGCTCGAATTCGTCGAACCGGTAGCAGCCGTCGATGCAGCCGCGGCGCCGATGGTTGCGGGCGAGCTCGGAAGTGACCTCGAGGTTCGACTCCGGGACGTGCATGTCCGGCGCGCGCGCCACCCTGCGGACCGCCTGTACCGCGTTGTGGCGCACGACGACCTCGAACACGGTGTCTCCGTCGTCCAGGCCGGGCCTCGACCCGCCCCGCCCCGCCGGGCCTTGCCTCGCCGCGCCGAGGTCTCCGCCGCTCATGCGGGGCCCCGGTCCGGGACGCGCGTCACGAGCCCGCCGCCCGGGTCCCGTGCCCGGTGCAGTTGCCGAAGCAGTAGGGCTTGTTGTCCGAGCCCTTGCAGCCGCACATGTAGAACTCGGCCGTGATCGGGGCGACGAACTCGATGGGCTCGAAACCGGTGCCCAGGTGGGAGTCGTCGCACCACGGCTGGCCGGCGCTCAGCCCGCAACTGCACCAGCGGTAGGTGCGGCCCTCCTCGACCATCACCGGGTACGGCCCGACCCGCGGGGAGTGCGGCCGGTCCATGACGGCCTGCGTCGACTCCGCACGGGACGCGCCGGTCTCGCACAGGCGCAGCCGGGGTGCGCCGCCCTGCGCGCCGGCGATGCCGACCGCCTGGCCGCTCTCCAGCAGGTACCAGCGCTCGACGTCCGGCTCCGGCCCGGGCCACGGCGCGAACATCGCGCCGTGGCCGGCGCAGGGGGCGCCGGTCGCGAGCTTCATCGCGGTCACCCGTTCGTCGCGCAACGCGAACGCGCCGGTGGCGCGGAATCGCTCCTCGCCGATCTCCGAGCGCATGACCTCACCGAGGGTCGGCATGCCGGCCGGTCGCCTCCGTCCATCCGCCGCCGCGGATGTCTCCGGGCGGCTCGAAAACCGCGGTCACCGGCCGCCCGTCACCCCTCCACCGCGAGCTCGGACGCCTTGAAGCCCCCGAATCCGTCCTCGACGATGCGGTAGGTCACGCACTGCCCGGCTTCGAGACCGGGGATGCCCGCGTCCGCGACCGCGGACTTGTGCACGTAGAGGTCCTTGCCGCTCGTCTCGTCGGTGATGTAGCCGCCGAACGGCGGACGCTGCGGGGTGTACGAGCGGATGATGCCGCGCGAGGGGCCGGGCACGATGCCGCGGGTGGCGGTCTTGTCCATCTCCGCGCGGGCGAGGGAGAGGACCACCCCGGTCTCGCTCTGGAACGCCGCCAGGAGCTCCGCCGCGCACTCGGTCGGGGACCTGTCGCTGGTGTCGATGGTCATCGCCGGCTCGACGCGGTTCGGGTCCGCGCCGTAGAGCCGCTCGCGCAGCGCCGCGTCGTCGGCGTCGCGCTGCGCGACGCTCTCGCCGATCTGGCGCGAGCGGCCCCCCATCTCCTCCCTGCGCCTGTGCCAGCGCGCCTCGCGGACCTCGTCGCGCGCGTGCAGCGAGACCCAGAACACGTCGTCCCTCGGTCCGAGCACGGCGTCGAGCAGGCCGCTCTCGACGATCCACAGCTCGCCGAGGCCGGCCAGCGCGTCGACCGCCCGGACGGTGTCCGCGTCGACCTCGCGATGCCGCTCGTCCGCGACCTCCCTCCCGGTGGCGAGGCCCGCCATGCGGGCGCGCGTCGTGATCATCTCGCCCGGATGCTTGACCTTGTTGCCGGTCATGCGCGAGATCTCGCGCGCCACGTCGGACTTCGCGCTGCAGGTCTTTCCGAATATTCCGATGACGCTGGTGGCCATGTTCGTCAGGTCCCGTGTCGATCATCCGTCCCGTTCAGGCTTCCGGTCCGACCCGCGAAGCATACCCGCCGGGCCGGGCCGGCCGGAGACGCGGTCCGGCGCCACGGCCCGGTCGCGAAGCCTGCCGACCGGACCGGGCCGGCCGGGTAGAGTCGGTTCGGCGGCGAAGGTCGCGGTGCGGCGCGTCACGTGCGCTTCATCATCAGCCCGGTGAGCACCGCGTGCCGCTTCGCCGCCAGCAGCTCGCGCTGGGAGTGCATCAGCCGGCCCATCGGGGTCGCGCAGGAATGCACCAGCCGCCTCGCCGGCACGTAGGCGATGAACGCGCACGAGCCCAGCACGTGCGCCAGCCACAGCGCCTCGTACGCGGTCGAGCCCGGCCCGAGCGCGCCGCCCCCCGGCATCGCCAGCGCGAACACGCGGCCCACGAACGACACGCCGTGCAGCGCCTCCGGCAATGCCGCCAGGCGCATCCCCTCCACCACGAAGCCGCTGAAGCTCACCAGGAACAGGAACACCGCGGTCGGGGTGTCGGCGTACTTGCGCTCCTGCGTGCCCTCGACCGCGATGCGCCACCCGATGGCCAGCGCGCACCCCACCAGCACCATCAGCCCCGTGAAGTCGTAGGCGAAGTCGAACGCGAGCCGCACCGGGTGCGACGCCACCTCCCAGAGGTCCGGCCAGCCGAACGCCGGGAACCCCTCGCGCACGAACACCGCCAGCAGCTCCGTCGCGAGCATCAGCCCGAACCCCCAGAAGATGAGGGTGTGCCTGAGCCAGCGGAAGCCGCTCACCGACAGGAGCGTGCGGTGCAGCAGGACATCGTCGACGAGCGTGCGGCGCATCGCCCGCGGGTCGGCGCGCTCGCGGCGGATGACGCTCCGGTAGCGGTTCCAGGCCGGCAGGTTCCTGCCCACCAGCGCCCGGTACAGACCGATGTCGAGCACCACGAGCGCGGCCAGCACCGCGGGACCGAACAGGACCCACCGCAGCTCCATCCGCCCCTCGATGGTCTCGAGGAGGTAGTGCCCGGACAGCGCCCCCACCGCCCACACGTAGGCCCACACCCCGAGGAGTCCCAGCCACGCGGCGCTTCCCCGCAGCCGAGCGGAGTCGAACGCGCGGGTCAGGACGAGCAGCGCGAACGCCACCACCGCCCCGGACAGCAGCAGCAGCGACGCGAAGAACAGACCGTACCCCCATCCCGCCCCGACAACCCCCGTCACGCCGAGAAGCAGCCACGCCGCCGCGCCCGCGGCGGGTCTCAGGACCCGGGGACTGGAGAGATCGAGGGCCATCGGGCAGGCGGGAACCTACCCCGCCGCCTCGGCCTGCGCGAGCTTCTGCGCCTCGCGCTCGGCGTCCAGCGCGAGCATGGCCGCGTGCAGGGCGGGGTCGCCGCCCCGGTAGTTGTCGAACAGGTGCACGCACGCCTTCGCCTTGTCGACCGCGATCAGCGCATCCGCCGCGTAGGCGTCGGCGCCGATCTTGTCGCACCACGCCTGGCTGATGGGGGCGCCGCCGACGAACACCTTCACCTCTTCGCGCAACCCCTCCGCCTTGATGAGCTTCAGGGTCTCCCACTGCATGTTCATGGTGGTGGTCAACAGCGAGGAGAAGCCGACGATCTGCGGCCGGTGCTCGCGGATGGCGGCGATGAAGTCCTCGGGGGGCACCGTGACCCCGAGGTCGATGACGGTGAAGCCGGCCGCTTCGAGCATCATCGCCACGATCTTCTTGCCGATGTCGTGCAGGTCGCCCTGCACGGTGCCGACCACCACGGTGCCGATCTCCTCGGTCTTCTCCGCGATGATGAGCGGCTTGAGGATCGCGAGCGCGGCGTGCATGCACTTCGCCGACATCATCACCTCGGGGAGGAAGTACTCGTCCATCTTGAACCGGCGGCCGACCTCGGCGATGCCGGTGGCCATCGGGCCCGCGATCAGGGTGCGGGCGGTGACCTCCGCGTCGAGCGCCGGCTGGATGAGGCCGACGGTGTCCTCGTGCTCGCCGTCGATGATGTTCCACTCGATCTCGTGGAACAGCTCCTTGATCTCCGCCGGCGCGTCGGTCCACCGGTCGGTCTCGCGGGAATCCTCGATGTCGTACTGCAGGTCCTCGATGTCGAATTCCCGCTCGGTATCAATGATGAGAGGCATGTACCGGTCCTCTTTCCCGTGGTTCGCCCGGGCCGGCGCGGCCCGCCGGGCGCGCGGCCCGATGCGCCTCGTGCCTCAGCCCTCGACGGCTTCCGGCCTGGGGCGGCGCTTGCGCCGCTTCTTCCGGTCCCCGGTCCAGGGCTCGTAGCCCTCGCCGGTGTCCGCGCCGGGCGGCGGGTCCTCGGGCAGCGGATAGACGCCGTACTCCCTGCACTCCTCGATCATCGCGAGGGTGTTCTCGACCGGCACGTCGTGCTCCAGGCGGTGGGAGGAGCTGCACAGGTAGCCGCCGCCGTGGGCCATCTCCCAGATGCGCGTGCGGACCTCGTTGCGCACGTCCTCCACCGACCCCCAGGGCAGCGTCTCCTGCACGTCGATCCCGCCGTAGAAGAACATCTCCTTGCCGAGCTGGCGCTTCTTCGCGGCCGGGTTCGAGTGCCGGGCGACCTTCGGGGGCAGGCTGTCGTAGCCATCGACGGAGCAGTCGAGGAGCCCGCGCATGAACGGCTCGGGGATCGCGCCGCAGGAGTGGAACTGGAGCTTTCCGTTCGGGTTCTTCGCGAGGTAGTGCTTCTTGATCTCGGTGTAGCAGCGCTTGTAGTGCGGGAGGAGCTGGCGCTCGTACATCGGCAGCGACAGGAACGCGGTCTTCTCGCTCGCGAGGTCCTCGGGGCTCAGGCGGATCCAGTCGAAGTACTCGCCGCACTCGTCGATGATCGCGCGGGCGAAGTCGATCTCGATGTCGACCAGCTTCGCCAGCATCGCGTCGAGAAACTCGGGCGACTCGATGAAGTCGGAGAAGATCTTCGCGTACCCGACCATGTACTTCGCCTGCTCGAACAGCCCGCCGCGCCCGCCCTGGCCCATCAGCGCGAACGGGGTCTCCTCGCGCACGAACCTGCAGTACTCGCGCAGGGTCATGCCGGGGATCGGGGCGTCGTCGAACACCGAGGTGTCCCGGGGGTCGGGCCAGGGGTACGCCTCCAGCTCGCGCAGGCCCTCCTCGAGCGGCGCGCTGGTGGCGTGGAAGAGCGGGTAGCCGATCATCTCGTAGTAGCCGCCCTGCTCGTGCGGGGTCCACTTGCGGATGACCCCCCACTCGTCGACGTTGATCTCGACGTCGGGCGGGGGGATGCCCATGTCGAAGGGCACTTCCTCGAACCGGATGGGGCGAAACCCCGGGGAGCCGCCGGGCGTGCCGGCCGAGATGCGCACGAAGTCGAGATCCAGCCTGTCGGCCAGATCGAGCTCGAAGCTCACGTCCGTGGTCCAGGTGGTGGAGCCGGTCCGGTAGTCCTTCGGATCGGCCTTGTAGTCCATTCCGATGCCGCGCCGCAGGTTCTGGTACCCCTCGATGGTGCCCCAGAGCCCGACCGGCACCCGGTCCGGCTCGCGCAGCGCGAGCGCATCGAGCACCCGCTGCCGCTGCGCTGGAATCGCCTTGCCGATGATCGCTGCCACCGTTCACCTCCTGCCGTACCGGCGGTTGGCCGAGCGTCGAGAATCCGCGAATCGGCGCCTCTCACGCAATCCGGGAACGAAGCGAGAGGCCGAGGCTGCGAAGCTTGCCGGGCACGGGCGGCGGTGTCGAGTCGCCCGGAGTCGCCGGAGTCGCCCGGAGTACCGACAGCGATTCCCGCCAATGCCCGGAGAGAGGCCGCACCATGGTGGAATTGTGGTGTGATTTCGACCTTCAGGGTGTCCAGATAGAGGGGATTTCAGGAGCATGTTCCCGCCTGGCGGGAATCGCTGGAGTGGCCGGATGCCGACCGCGCCGCCCGAATGGCGCGTCCCGAGAGAGGTATTCGAGGGGCGGGCGACAGGCAATGTTCGCAAGCGTGCATAGCGTGCCATGGAGTGTCCGGAGGTCGCCGGGATCGTTCCTCGACAGGATCGCTCCTCGACGGGCTTGATGACGACGCCCCTGCGACGCGTGGCCGAACGCCTGCTGGATGCGGCCGCGCGGTCGGCGCCGACACCCGGCGCGGGACCACGATTGGCCCGGGGACCCGAGCGAAGCGCTCGGTCCGGTCTCGGCCGCTCGGTAACGCCTGGTCAAACGTCCCGGAGCGTCTCGTCGATGTCGGCAGTCAGATTGAATTGCCCGCACACTCGGCGAATTTCGTCGCGGTCGACATTCCGGTTGCGTTCGATCAGCTCCAGCACGTCGCTACGGTTGCGCGGCCCTCCGGCGTAGAGCTTCAGGGCAACGAGGTGCGGTACATCGACCACGGGCAGTTCGTAGCCCGGAATGCACGCCACAGCACTCTGGATGGAGGACTCCCCCGGATTGCTGGAGACGGCCCATGGGTTGTGGAAATTGACCACCTGCACCGCATCGAAATCGTCCCCGGTCACGGTCAGGACACCGCCGAGCGGATCGTCCGGGTCGGGGAAGATCAGCCGGGTCGCGTACCCCTGCTGCTTCAGAGACCGCTCGATGTCACGCAGCACTGTCCGGGGGTCGGCATGGGTCGCGATGTCCACATCCTGAGTGGCGCGGGCATATCCATGAAACGCCAGGGCGATTGCGCCGATCACAGCCGCCCCGGTCCCTTTTTCCCGCAGGGAGCTCACGATCGCCTCGGCAACGGACAGGGTGCGTTCGATGCGGTCGCCGCGTTCAGTCACGGGTGCCGGCCGGGTCGAGGTCGGACCTCAAGCGTCCAAGGCACCGGCCAAGAGACAGCGCAAGTCGTATTCGCTCGACCGGCGCCAGCATCCACGTTCGCTCAATGTGCAACGCGCGCGCTCCATCAGAGCATCTGCTGCTGCGCTGGCCGTAGAGTCCGGTTCCCCTGTGCTGGTTGGTCGTCGCTTCTTCCATCGCACGATACGGTGAACATGGTCGGCGCAGCTTACCGCTTGCGGGAACCGGATGTCGCACTTGCCCAATCCAGTACACCCTTCGTCCGGGCTCCGCCGGCCCGTCTGTTGGCTCAGCGATTCCCGCCAGTGCCCGGAGAGGCCGTGCCGCGGGGGGATTCCGGCGCGATTTCGACCTTCAGGGCATCGAGTCGAGGGGATTTCAGAGGCCTGTTCCCGCTCGGCGGGAGTTGCTGCTGTTGGTTCGACTTCGTGTTGGCTCAGGGCCCTCCGGAAGTCGTGGCGAGCGGTTCATCGGACGTTCGAACCGGGCCTTCGGTACCGAGAGACCGTCGGTTCACCGTGCGATGGTCCGGCTGGGCGGCCGGTAACCACGACTTTCGAAGAGCCCCGCGTGTTGGCTCGACTTCGTTGCATCAGTTTTTCCTGTTGTGGTATTAAAGAAAGACCATCCCATGAATTACGGATCATGGCATTTTCAAGAGCAATCCCCGAGCAGCCCGTCTCTCCGGCACCGGACGCCGGACCCGGGCCGGGCGCGGACCGCGGGGCGAGACGAGTCAGGATGGACTCGGCGGGGCGGGTCGTCGTGGCGGCCGGGTTCCGGAAGGCCCTCGGCATCGGCCCCGGCCAGGAGCTGCTGATGTCGCTGGACGATGGCTTCGTCAGGTTGCAGACCGTCGATGCCGCCCTGGAACGGGTGCGAGCCATCGCGAGAAGCAGGCGCGGCGGCGACGCGAGCGTGGTGGATGAGTTCATCGCCGAGCGCCGGGCGGAAGCGGCGGCGGAGTAGGCGTTGCCCCGGACCGTCCTGGACGCCTCGGCGGTGCTCGCCGTGATCCTGGAGGAGCCGGGCGCCGATGTCGTCGCCGCCGCGCTGCGGTCCGGCGCGGCGATGTCCACCGTGAATGTCGCCGAGGTGGCGGCCCGCCTCCATCAGGACGGCTGGCCCGAGTCCGAGGTGGCGCTCGTCTTCGGGACCCTGGGCATCGAGGTCCTGCCGTTCGGCCCGGAGGCGGCGCTGCTGAGTGGCCGGCTCCGCACCGCGACGAGGCGGCTCGGGCTGGGACTGGGCGACCGTGCCTACCTCGCGACCGGTCGCGTCGAGGCGTGCCCCGTGCTGACCTCCGATCGGAGCTGGCGGGCGCTCGACATCGCGGACGTCGAGGTCCGCTGCATCCGGTAGCCCGGTGCGGACCGACCGTCCTCGCCGGGCGATCGCCCGTCCTTGCCGGCTATTCGGCCCTCTCCAGTACCTTTCAGGCCGGTATCCACTTCCACCGGCTCCCCTTCATGTGTCCATGAACCGCGCCTGCGCCGATGCCATCGACGCCTGCCCGGAGGTTCTGCGTCTCGGGAAGACGGTCGGCGATGTGTTCGACACGCACGCGAGGACGCCGGCCGGGGCCGGATTCGGTCATGCCTCGCTCGTCGCCTGCGGCTGCACCATGGGTGCGATGTATTCGCCGACTGCATGTCCGCCAGCCAGCCATCCGGTCAAAGTGCAGCAGGGGCCGAGGGTGGATAAATTCGGACATGTTCCGAGATAGCCGAGGAGTCCGGGATGACACTGGTCAAGAAGAGCATCACGGTGACCGATCGACAGGAGCAGTGGATCAGAGCCCGGATCGCAAGTGGCGAGTACGGCAATGACAGTGAGTATTTTCGCGACCTCATCCGCCGGGACCAGGAACAGGATGTGCGCTTCCGCGCCTTGAAGGAAGCCATCGGTGACGGCCTGGGAAGCGGCATGAGCGACAGGACGGTGAAAGAGGTGTGGGCCGAGGCGGAGCAACGCTATCGCGCGCGGCATGGCTGACTACCGGCTGACTTCTCGCGCCGAGGCCGACCTTGCCGGGATCGCCGACTACACGATCGAGGCGTTCGGCATTCATCAGGCGCGCCGTTATCGTGACGAATTCGAAGGGTGCTTCGAAAGGCTGTCGAGGAACCCGGGTCCGGGACGGAACGCTGAAGGCCTGGTGCCGGGATTGAGGCGTTTCGAGCACCGTTCGCATGTTGTCTTCTACATCAGGGACGATCGGGGGATTCTGATCGTTCGCATCCTTCACGCCCGGATGGATCCACCGCTGCACCTGTAGCTGCGCTACGACGGGGGCGGCACCGTCGAGGGAGCGGGCTTCGAGGGAGCAAGCCTGACCCGGGGCGACGGATCAGAACGAATTTGCCGTGATCCGGCGGAAGAGGCAGGTGGTCGGGCCACCGCCCATGTTCACGTAGTACGGCCCGGGATGGGCGGCGAGCCAAGTCTCCATGTCCCTGGCCGTCGTATGGCCCGGAAATTCACGCACGAACAGTTCCACCCAGCCCACTCCGCGGCTACCTGGATGGTGGCGTCGCAGCAGGTCCGCGGGAGCGTTCTTCGAGTAGCGTGTCCACAGCCATGTCACGCCTTCGACCAGAGTCCCGCCCCCCGGGGCGACGGTATAGACATCCCCTGCGCCGGAGCGGTAGAGCGCATGGGCTGCAACCGACGCAGCGCCGTAGGTCATGTTCGCGTAATAGAGGTGACGTTCCGGATGCGTGAAGCGAAAGAGTCGTTCGACTCCACCGTGCCCGATGCTCTCGACCCCCAGAAGGTAATACCGATAAGCGCGGGCAAGAATGTCGCGATTGCCGGTCACGTTTCCCCACAACGCCCAGCCCGCCGCAATCAGGGCTCGACGGTCGGCCCCTCGAGCACGCCCCCGGAATGAATCGCCCGCATTGCTCGTCGCCTCGAACAAACGGTCGCCCCACTGCCGGACCGACGAGAGCAGGTCGGTTTCCTCCGGATACTCTTCCTCCAGGACGGCATAGGCATGAGCCAGTGGCACCATGAAATTGGCCACCTGCCAGGCGGGCTCATTCATCGGGTTGTAATTGGTGTATCCGCGCGGCGAATAGCGTGCCAGCTTGGCGAATGCTCTGATCCTCGCCCCTTCCGCCAGGGTGCGCCGGATGGCGTCCGCCGCGCCTTCCCGACCCAGATACCAAGCGGCAATGTTCTCGAAGAGGACGTTGCCTGCTCGTTGCGCGTTCGATTGCTGTCTCCTGATCGGTCCTCCGATCGTTGCGACGGGAGACAGATGCGCCGTGTCGTGGACCCGCCCGTAACAGTATGTACGTCTTTCCGACGGCGAAAGAGCAGCCAGCGCGGCCTTTCGCGCACCCGGGTCGACCACCGGGCGGATCGGGATGGTCGGGTCCACTCCCTTTCCCGCGGTGGCGCAACCGGCAAGAAGTACTGCCGTCAACAGGCCACACACGGCTGCCGCATTCATCAACGCTCTGTCCTCCTCGAGTCGAACGCAAACGCATCCTGCGCCAAGCCTGGAGCCGACACCCGGAACGCTTCGTTCACGGAAGCCCGACACCCCAAGCGCTGCCCGCAGAGGTCCGAATCAACCCGCCAAGTGCGGCGGACACATCACGGATTGCACAGTAAATGAAGACCCCCGATGTCTCAATGTCGTTGACGGGTTCCGCAGCTCGGCGCTGGCGAGGGCCTGTCCGACGCGGTCACTGAGATACTACCCGTTTCGGCATCGGAGGCTCGGCTCGGGCGTCTGATGACCCGCTCGTCACGGCTTCCGGACAGCTCCGGGGGGACATCGCGTCCGGTCCGCGCCGGCCCCCGCGTCTGATATCGTCCGCGCGCAGCCATGGTCCTCAGCTTCCGCAATGTCAGCAAGCACTACATCGTCGCCGAGCGGCGGATCCCCGCCCTCGACGGTGTCACCCTGCGGCTCGACCGGGGCGAGTACGTCGCCCTGGTGGGCCGCAGCGGCTGCGGCAAGACGACCCTGCTCAACCTGGCCGGCGCCGCCGACCTGCCCTCGAGCGGGGAGGTCGAGATCGAGGGAGTCGGGACGTCGTCGCTGGACGACGATGCGCTGACCCGGCTCCGCCGGGCCAGGATCGGGTTCGTGTTCCAGTTCCTGCAGTTGCTGCCGTCGCTCAGCGCGGTGGAGAACGTGGAGCTGCCGCTGCAGCTCGCGGGAGTGCGCAAGGCGCGGCCGCGGGCGCTGCGGCTGATGGAGCTGGCGGGCGTCGCGCATCTGGCCGAGCGCCGGCCGCACCAGTTGTCGGGCGGACAGATGCAGTGCGTCGCCATCGCGCGGGCGCTGGTGCACGACCCGGCCCTGCTCCTGGCCGACGAGCCGACGGGACGCCTCGACACGCAGACCGCGGAGACGGTGATGGGTCTGCTGCGCGAGCTGAGGAGAGCGCTCGGCACCAGCGTGCTCATGGCCACCCACGACCCGGCCGCCGCCGCGGTGTGCGACCGCCGCCTCGTGCTCGACAACGGAACGCTGGTCGGCAACGGAACGCTGGTCGGCGGCGACCCGCGGTCTCCGCGGCACGGGAGCTCCTGAGGTGCCGTCGTCCGCATCATCGGGCCGGACCCCGAGCGAGCCGTCCCCGCGCGCACGGACGTCCCCGGAGGCGGGCGGGTCGCCGCGCACGAGATCATGAGCCGTCCCCGCGAGCACGGACGTCCCGTCCGCTTCGACCACCGCGGGTCTTCGGCGGAGGCGGACGTCCCCCGCGCTCCGGAGGCTCCACGCCGATCGAGGCGCTTTCGGTGAGCCCGGTGATCGGCGTCTCCCCGCACTCCGGCGGCTCCGGCCCGCAGCGCCGCGCTGTCCGCTCGTCCGCCCAGTCGCCACGGACCCGGTGCGGGCACAGGGGCTCCGGTCCGCAGCGCCGCGCCGTCCGCCCGTCCGCCCGGTCGCCGCGGACCCGGTGCGGGCACAGGGGCTCCGGCCCGTAGCGCCGCTCATGTCTCGCCGGTTCGGTACGGTGCCTCGGCAGACCTCCCCGGGGGCGGCCGCGGCGTGGGCGGTGGCGCTGTACCGCCTGATCGTCCGCCCGCTCGCCGCGGACCCGGTGCGGGCGCTGCTGACGGTGGCGGCGGTGGCGCTCGGGGTGGCCGTGGTCGTGGCGGTGGACCTGGCGAGCGAAGCCTCGATGGGATCGTTCCGGTCGTCGCTGGAATCGCTCCAGGGCTCGGCGAGCTACGAGATCACGCAGGTCGGCGGCATTCCGGAAGCCGCCTACGGCGCGCTGGCGCGGCTGCCGGAGCCGCTCGAGTTCTCGCCCCGCATCGAGAGCTTCGCGCTGCGGCGGGCGACCGGCGAGCAGGTGCCGCTGTTCGGGGTGGACCTGGTCGGGGACACGCGGTTCCGCGACGCCGGCGGACTGCGCCGGTCCGGTGTCCGGGAGCCGATCGGGGAGTCCTCGGCGTGGGTGAGCGCATCGCTCGGCGTGTCGCCCGGCGAGACTCTGGAGCTCGTCGTCGGCGACCGCCGGCTGAGGCTCGACGTGCAGGGAGTCCTCGACGCCCCGGTCGCGGCCGGAAGCTTCGTCGTGATGGACATCGCGCCGGCGCAGCGGGCGCTCGGCCGCATCGGGCGGCTCGACCGGATCTACGTCCATACGCAGGGAGACGCGCGTGATGAGGGCGATGCGCGCGACTGGCGCGCGTTGCTCGCCCCACTCCTCCCGCCCGCCGCCTCGATCCTCCCGGCCGGGACGGGGACGGAGGACAGCCGCCGGATGCTCGGCGCGTTCCGCTGGAACCTGCGCATGATGAGCTACGCCGCCATCCTGGTCGGGGCGTTCCTCATCTACAGCACGGTGAGCGCATACATCGTCCGGCGGCGTTCGCAGATCGGCATCGTCCGGGCGCTCGGCGCGTCGCGGGCGATGGTGCGCGCGGCGTTCCTGCTCGAGGGGGCGGTGTTCGGCGCGCTCGGGGTCGCGGCCGGTCTCGCGCTCGGGCGGCTGCTCGCGGTCGGGGCGCTGGACGCGGTCGGACAGACCGTCAGCGCACTCTACGTGAGCAGCACGCCGGGCGAGATCGCGTTTCGTCCCTGGACCGTCGGCATCGCGGTGGTGTCGGGGATCGGGGTCTCGGTGCTCTCCGCGTGGTGGCCGGCGCGCGAGGCCGCGGGCGTGGCCCCCACCGAGGCGATGGCCGCGGCGTCCCTCGACTACCGGGTCCACGCCGCGAGCCCCCGGCTCACCGTCGCGGCCGCGGCGCTGGTGGCGCTCGCGGCGGTGTGCTCCGTCGTGCCGCCCGCCGGGCGGATTCCGGTCGGAGGCTACGCGGCGCTGGTCTGTCTCATCGGCGCCGCGGCGCTGATCTCCCCGCGGATGTCGATGGCGGTGTCCGCCCTCTGCGATCGATGGATCGCCACACGGTTCGGAGCCGTCCCCCGCCTCGCGGCCCGGGGGGTCGCCGCATCGCTCGGCCGCACCTCGGTGATGGTGACCGCGATGGCGACCGCCACCGCGCTGATCGTCGGCATGGCGGTGATGGTCGGCAGCTTCCGCGAGACGGTGGTGGCCTGGGTGGAGTACCGGTTGCAGGCGGACTTCTACGTGAGCCCGGCCGGAGGCGGCGGGCGCGGCGCGCCGGCCACCATGAGCGAGGATGTGGCGGCGAGGCTCGAGGCGGCGCCCGGGGTGCTGGACGTCGGCCGCTACCGCACCTGGCCGCTCCGCTACGCCGGGGTCCCGGCCACCCTCGGCCTCGCCGACGTGGCGCTCTACCACCGGCACTCGGGCATCGAGTTTCTCGACGGCCCCGCCCCGGAGGCGATCTGGCCGCGGCTCGCCGCCGGCGACGGCGTGATCGTGAGCGAGCTGTTCAGCGATCGCCACCGCGTCGGCACCGGCGACACCATCCGGCTGCCGCTGGGCGCGGAGAGCGTGGAGCTGCGCGTGGCCGGCGTGTTCTACGACTACTCCGGCGAGCGGGGATTCGTGATCGGCGACCGGGACGCGCTGCTCCGGCACCTGCCCGATCGGCGGGTCTCGAGCCTCGCCGTCCATCTCGAGCCGGGCGCCGGCTTCGAGGCGAGCCGCGCGGCGCTGGTGCGGGCCGTCTCCGGCCTCGAAGTGCTGGTGACGCCGGCCGGGAAGCTCCGCGAGCGGTCCATCGAGATCTTCGACCGCACCTTCGCGATCACCTGGGCCCTGGAGGCGATCGCGATCTTCGTGGCCGTTCTCGGCATGGCCGAGGCGCTGCTGAACCTGGTGTTCGACCGCCGGGTGGAGCTTGCCCAACTGCGGATGCACGGCGCGTCGATGGGCCAGGTCCGCGGCCTGGTCCTGATGCAGGCGGGGTTGCTCGGCCTGACCGCGTGCCTGCTGGGCCTCGTGCTCGGCGTCGCGTGGTCGCAGGTGAACCTGCTGGTGATCCACAAGCAGTCCTTCGGATGGAGCGTGCAGCTCCACTGGCCCGTGGCCTTCCTCGCCGGCGCCCTGGGCTTCGTCTTCGCGGCGAGCGTGGCGTCGGGCCTGTATCCGGCCCGCGTCGGGGCGCGGCTGAACCCGGTCGAGGTGCTGAGGGGAGAATGACCGTGCCGCGATTCCCGCGCCTGACCGCCACGCTCATTGCGGTGGCCGCCGCCGCGGCGGGTGCGGCGGACGATGCCGCCGCGCCGGCCTCGCCGTTCGCGCGGGTGGCTCCGGGCTACTCGTTCGAGTTCCCGCGCGATCACTTCGGGCATCCCGAGTTCGAGTCGGAGTGGTGGTACTACACCGGCAACCTGTTCACCGCGTCGGGGCGGCACTTCGGATTCGAGCTGACCTTCTTCCGGAGGGCGCGAACGGTCGATGCGCAGCCGCCGTCGGCCTGGGACCTCGACCAGGTGCATCTCGCGCACTTCGTCGTCACCGACACGGACGGCGGGCGATTCGTGGTCGCCGAACGCCTGAACCGGGCCGGCCCGGGTATCGCCGGCGCCGACGCCGGAACGCGACGCATCTGGAACGGCAACTGGAGCGTCGAGTGGCGGCCGGGCGACGAGGCGCGCCCGGCGCAGGCGCTGACCGCGATGCACCGGGACGCGGCGCTCCGCCTCGTGCTCGAGCCCGCGAAGCCCGTGGTCGTGCATGGACGCGAGGGGGTGAGCCGCAAGGTGGCCGGCGACCCGCGAGCCGTCTCGCACTACCTCTCGTTCACCCGCATGGCGGCCTCCGGCACCGTCGCCGTCGGGGACGAGGAATTCACGGTTACCGGCCGGGCCTGGATGGACCACGAGTTCTTCTCGGACTCCCTGACGGAGGGCAAGGCCGGCTGGGACTGGATGAGCGTCCAGCTCGACGACGGCGCCGACCTGATGCTGTTCGGCATCCGCGACGTGCGGGGCGGCTACGGTCCCGACACCTTCGGCACCTTCGTGGACGCGAACGGCGGCGTCCGTCCCATCGGGCCGGGCGGGGTGACGTTCCGCCCCGGACGGCGCTGGCGGAGCGGGGCCACCGGCACCGAGTATCCGGTGGAATGGCGGGTGGCGGTCCCGGACCTCGACCTGTGGCTGGACGTCCGCCCGCGCCTCGACGCCCAGGAGGTCTTCACCGCGCACGGCGTCCTGCCGGCGTACTGGGAGGGCGCGGTGCGCTACCGCGGCGAGCGGGAGGGCCGGCCGGTCGCCGGTGTCGGCTACCTGGAGATGACGGGCTACACCGGGAAGCTCGACCTCGGCGGCATCGGAGAGGCGGGGCCGTCGAACCCCGGCGCCGGGTCCGGTCGTCATGGAAGCGGGCGCGCGTCCGATTGGTGAGCGAGCTCCGGGAGACCCCGGAATCGAGGACATCCCGCTCTCGCCCGCAAGGGCGGGACGCCCTCGAGCCCGGGGACACCACGAATCGGACCCGCACCCATGGAAGCGGCAATTCTCGTTCTGGCGTCCGACTGCATGGCAAGGCGTATCATTCCCCCTGTTCAGTGCAATCGAGGCCGGATCAGCCATTCCCGCTAACGACCGGAGAGGCTGTGCCGCGATGGGATTCCGGCGCAATTCCGACCACCAGGGCGTCCAATCGAGAGGATTTCGAGGGCATGTTCCCGCCAGGCGGGAATTGCTGAGGCCGGATCAAGCGCCGGACCCGCGCCACCGCAGGACCGCGGGTGGACATGACGAGAATTTCCGCCATGGAAGCAGCAATTCCCGCCAGCGCCCGGGAGAGGCCGCGCCGTGGTGGAATTGTGGTGTGATTTCGACCTTCAGGGTGTCGAATCGAGGGGATTTCAGGGGTCTGTTCCCGCCTGGCGGGAATTTCCGCCATGGAAGCCGGCTTGATGATCCGCGGCTCCAACCACGGTGGATGGCGCACCGATGAGCAGACGAACGGAGAGTCCTCAACCACGGTAGATTGCGCGCCGATGAGCAGACGAACGGAGAGTCCTCCGGCTCCGGATGCGCGGGCGTTCACGGTGCCGCGCCGTCTCGCGGCGCGACGGGTCGTCGCGGCCGCGGTGCGGAAGCTCACGGTTTCGATGCCGCCGGGGCAGCCGGTCCACGTGCGCTATCTCGACACCTTCGACCGGCGCCTGCGCCGCGCCGGCCGCGTGCTGGAGCACGTGGCGCTCCCCGGGGAAGCGGTGCTTCGCTACCGCGAGATCGGCCGCGCCGGGGTCGTCGAGGAGGCGCCCGCCGCCCGCCCGCCCGCGTTCGCGCGCGACCTCCCCCACTTCCGGCTGCGCTCGCTGCTCTCTCCCCTGGTCGACATTCGGCGGCTGCTCGTGGTGGCCGAGTCGAAGGGCCGGCGCACCGTCGCCCGGGGCCGCGATGCCGAGGACAAGACCGTGCTGGTGGTGGAGTGCCTCACCGGGCGGCGCGGCCCGAACCGGCTCATCGTCCATCCCCTGCGCGGCTACGAACGCTTCGCGCGCCGCGCCGTTCGCCGGCTCCGGAAGGTCGAGGGGGCGGAGCCCGACGAGAGCGAGCCGATGCTCGCCGCCTCCGACGGGCCGGATGCGGCCCTCGGCGGCCTGCCGGTCCCGGCGCGCGTCGGGACCGGCCCCGATGCGCGCTCGGACGTCGCCTGCAGGCGCCTGCTCCGGCAGCTCGACGCGGCGCTGGAGATGAACGCGCCCGGCATCGAGGCGGACCTCGACCCCGAGTGCCTGCACGACTTCCGCGTCGCGGTCCGCAGGACGCGGTCGCTGCTCCGGGAGATGAAGGGGGTGTTCCCGGCGAGCGTCACCCGGCGCCTCGGAGCCGACCTCGGCTGGCTCGGACGGCGCACCGGGCCGGTGCGCGACCTGGACGTCCACCTGATGGAGCTCGGCGTCCCCGCCCCCGACGGCGAGGCCGGGCGGGACGATGCCGCCGCCGCGCCGCGCGACCGCCTCCGGGCGGCCTCCCGGCGCTCGCGGGCGGATTCACGGAGGAGCGATGCGGCCGCCGCGCTGCGCGGGCTCCCCGTCACCCGCCAGGCCGGGCGGGGAGGTACCGGTTCACGGAGGGGCGATGCGGCCGCCGCGCTGCGCGGGCTCCCCGTCACCCGCCAGGCCGGGCGGGGAGGTACCGGTTCACGGAGGAGCGATGCGGCCGCCGCGCTGCGCGGGCTCCCCGTCACCCGCCAGGCCGGGCGGGGAGGTACCGGTTCGCGGAGGGGCGATGCGGCCGCCGCGTTGCGCGACCATCTCCAGGCGCTCAGGAAGCGCGAGCTCCGGGCCCTGTGCCGCGCCCTGCGTTCGGCGCGCTACCGGCGTCTGCGGGCCGCGCTCGGGAAGTTCCTCGAATCCGGGGCGCCCGTGCGCCCGCGGAGCGCGAACGCGCTGGTCCCCGTCGGGGTCCTGTCGGCGGCGCGCATCCTCAAGGTCCATCGCCGGGTCCTGGCCGAGGGCCGGGCGATCGGCAGCGGCAGTCCGGCCGAGGCGCTCCACGATCTGCGCAAGACGTGCAAGCGCCTGCGGTACCTGCTGGAGTTCTTCCGCGACGTCCATCCCGCGAAGCCGGTGGAGCGCGCCATCGCCCGGCTGAAACGCCTGCAGGACAACCTCGGGACGTATCAGGACGTGCAGGTCCAGCGCGCGGTGCTCGAGGCGTTCCGGGAACAGGCCCGGGCCTCGCTCGACGCCGCCGCGGCCGATGCCGTCGACGCCCGGTGCGCGGCGCTCGCCGAGCGCGAGCGCGCGACGCGGGCCGAGTTCGCGGCCAGGTTCGCGAGCTACGATTCGAAACACGCCCACAAGGCGTTCGGAGCGGCGCTCCGCCGCGGGCGGCAATGAAGACCGTCGCGCTGTTCAGCGTCAAGGGCGGGGTCGGGAAGACCTCGGCGGCGGTGAACCTCGCGCACCTCGCCGCGCGCGAGGGCGCGAGAACGCTGCTGTGGGACCTGGACCCGCAGGGCGCCGCGAGCTTCCATCTCCGCATCCGGCCGAAGCTCGCGGGGGGCTCCCGGCGGCTGCTGAAGCGCAAGGACCGGCTCTCGGAGGCGGTCAGGGCCAGCGACTTCCCGGGACTCGACGTCATCCCGGCCGACTTCTCGCTGCGCCACCTCGCGCTGTCGCTGAACGAGCTCGGCAATCCGCTCACCCGGCTCCGGCGTCTGCTGCGGCCGCTGCGCGGCGACCACGATCTGGTTTTCGTCGACTGCGCGCCGGGGGTGTCGCTCGTCTCCGACGCGGTCATGCGGGCGAGCGACCTGGTGCTCGTCCCCACCATCCCCACCACGCTCTCGCTTCGCTCCTACGCGCAGCTCCGCGCCCACGCGCGGGCGAAGGCGTTCGATACCGCGATCGTCCCCTTCTTCTCGATGGCGGACCGGCGCCGGCGGCTGCACCGCGACATCATGGTGGAGTTCGCGAGCCGCTCGCCGGAGTGCTCGCGCATCTTCATCCCCTACGCCACGCAGGTCGAGCAGATGGGCCCCCGGCGGATGCCGGTGACCGCGTTCGCGCCGGCGAGCGCGCCGGCCCGCGCCTTCGAGCAGCTCTGGGCGCAGATCGCCCCGCGGCTCGGGGTCGCGGCGTGACGAGCGATGTGGAGATTGGGACGGGTAGCGCTGCGGACCTGCCCGACGAAGGCAGCCATGTGACTCCACAACGCCCGTAGTAGTTTGCGTCCCCGACACGCCGAGCGTAGATTACGCACCAGCACCTATGGAGTACCCGCATCCATTCACCAGCCTCGGCGCCCGAGTCACCACAGGTACAGCGAACGATGCCAGCCGACTCAGATATCGCCACCACCGCACCTGCCAAGCCACCGAGCTTCGCCGATGTCCTGCTCCGCATCATCGATCACTGGTTCGGCCCGAAAGCCGACAAGTGGCATTGGTTTCGAAGGTTCGTTTTCGCCTTCTCCGGAAGCGCCACGTTCTTCCTGACTTGGTTCGTCTACATAGACATAGTTGGAGGCTTCAGCAGCACTCCGGACAAGTATCCAGAGCGCATACTCATAGTGATAATCTCGGTTTTGTTCGCCTTGTGGTTCGCCGGCATAACTGCCTGGAAGGATCTCAGCTATGGTCCGATCCGACTCTATCTCAGCGGATTCCTTCTCCCTTATCTTGTCTGGACGCTCATCCAATTCATGATGCTCAGACCATTCCTGGAGTCTGGAGCATGATCAGGATCTTGTCCGTCGTACTCCTGTTCCTTTCGGCTATCGTATTCGGGCAAGAAGAGTCGTTCGGCCTCGATTTCGAGAGGACATCCATCGTGAAAGCGACCGAAGTCGAAGTCGATAGCATAACTCGATTTATAGAAGCGATCTACACGGTGTTCGATCCTCTACACAAGAACGCCGACTTCCCGTTGTACGCCTACGACCTGGATGATGTCATCCGCGCGAGGCCCTGTGACAGTTTCGGAGACGTACCCGAAAATCACCAGTTCGCATTCGTTTCGTCCGTCAGCCAGGACAGGGAAACGAAAGAGTACCTCGGCGTCCAGGTCACCGAAGCTGCCCAGATTCGCGATATCTGCAATATCCTCAAGAGTTCACCGCATATCCTCGCCGACGAGATCGACGAGGATCTGTTCACCGCCGAAACCCAATCGCAAGTGTTCAATGAGATGATGAACCAGGGGGGTTGGCACAGGAGCGATACGGAGTTGATCTGGACTGACCAATGTGTCAAACCATTCAAGGCTGCGACTGCCGAATACCTGCCCGGAAAATCCATCCACAGCGACGGCGGAGACGTGGCGAACACCTTGTCCGGGATCATCCCGCAACTGACGGACGAGACCGGTTGGGCTTCAGCGGTGAGTGGGGAGTGGCGAAACGTCGAAGATCCTGAAGCGTTCCGGGCCATGACAGAGCAGGTCGCCGAGAAGCTTGGGGTGATAATCGCGCGGATACCCAAGCTGCAAGGGGCCCAAGTCCTCGCTGGTCAGCTCTTTGTTACATCCTATCCGAAGAAAGACTTCGAAAACGGAGAAACCGAGATGCCGACCGCAAGCACCGGACCAGGATTCAACCTCACGGCGTGGTACAGGCTTCCGTTCTGCAGTGCCGGCGCGGGATACAAGTGGTACGTCATGAGCGACCGACCGTTGCGTCACGTGAAGTCGGATTTCCGATCCTGGTTGGCGTCTGAACCCTGACGTTGCATATGAGCCAGTTGCGTTCGGATGAGGGAACGACATGAGAATCGGGAATACCTCGGCGCTCGTTTTCTTCGCCGCCATGCTTGCCGGGATCACGATCAATGCGAACACTGACCGGATACATGCGTAGGAAAATTCACCGTGATGGACAGATCAGTTCGGCGTTACGTGGCCGTTCTTCTCCCGGAGAATCCGAAAGAGCCGAAGGATGGAACTTGTCTCTTGAATCTTGACTGGATCGCCTCCAGAGTGCGACGACACCGTCAGTGTTTATCTGTAGCGCTGACCATGCGCGTGGGTTGAAGATGCGATCCGAGGTATTGTCGCTTTCGGGCACCACCGTCTCGACAAAGTTATGAAGTGAGCTCACAATATTCCGATTCACACTGAGAAATGGGAATTTCCCACAGGCGCCGATTTGAACACCATCCCACCTCTGCCACTATTGCCTCGGCACTATTGGAGGAATGGCCATGCGCTCGGGTCGGTTCGTGTTCTCCCAGGTGATGGCTATCTGCCGATGAAACGATCCGCAGAGCCCGCAGGTGGTGAGCGAGGCCCGGAACGCCCTGATCTCGACCACCGAGGCGCGCGTGTTCCAGGATCGAGATGCCTCGCCAGTCGTCCCGTCCGCGCTCCGCAATCCGCGGTCGGCCGCTCTTCCCCGGGAACCTTACGCCGCACCACGCGTTTGGCGTATCTTGACGCCGAATTCGACATGCCCGGCAGCGACCGGTGGAGACCGGCCCCCGGGGCAGGTCCCGAAAGAGCCACGCCCCTGCGGGGGCCACGACCAGGGAACCTCGAACCATGAACGATCCGAGCAACGCGGCCGGCGGCCGCTCTCCGATCATCGCGGCCTACGGCCGTTCTCCGTTCACCTTCGCGCGCAAGGGCGGGCTCGTGAAGCTCCGCCCCGACGACCTCGCCGCCCAGGTGGTGCGGGGCGTGGTCGAGCGCGCCGGGCTCGACCCCGACGACGTGGAGGACCTCATCGTGGGCTGCGCGTTCCCCGAGGGGGAGCAGGGCTTCAACGTCGCACGCCTCGTCGGGATGCTGACCGGAACGCTGCCGCTCTCGGTGGCCGGCGCCACCGTCAACCGCTTCTGCGGGTCGTCGATGCAGTCGGTCCACATGGCTGCGGGCGCGGTACGGATGAACGCGGGCGACGCCTTCGTCTGCGCCGGGGTGGAGTCGATGTCGCGGGTGCCGATGGGCGGCTACAACCCGCTGCCCAACCCGTCGCTGCACGCGTTGTTCCCCGCCGCGTACATGAGCATGGGCCAGACCGCGGAGAACGTCGCGGAGCGCTACCGGATCACTCGCGGGGAGCAGGAGGCGTTCGCGCTGGAGAGCCAGCGTCGGGCCGCCGCGGCGCGCGCGGACGGGCGTCTCGACGCCGAGATCGTGCCCGTCGAGGTCGGCGGTGCGCGCATCGGGCGCGACGGCTGCATCCGCGAGGAGACGAGCCTGGAGGGGCTGGCCGGCCTCGACCCCGCGTTTCTGAAAGACGGGACGGTGACCGCGGGCACCTCGTCGCCGCTCACCGACGGGTCGGCGGCGGTGGTGGTGTGCAGCGAGGCGTATGCGGCCGCGCACGGGCTGGAGCCGCTCGTGCGGGTGAAGAGCGTCGCGGTGTCGGGTTGCGCGCCCGAGGTAATGGGGATCGGGCCGGTCGGCGCGTCGCGCAAGGCGCTCGCGCGGGCCGGCCTCGACGCCGCGGACATGGACGTGGTGGAGCTCAACGAGGCGTTCGCCGCCCAGGCCATCGCCTGCATGCGCGACCTCGGGCTCGACCACGAGAAGGTGAACATCGACGGCGGCGCCATCGCCCTCGGTCATCCGCTCGGGGCGACCGGGGCGCGCATCACCGGCAAGGCCGCCGCCATCCTGAAGCGCGAAGGCGGCCGGTACGCTCTCGCGACCCAGTGCATCGGCGGCGGGCAGGGCATCGCGACGGTTCTGGAGGCGGTCCGTTGAGCACCGACGGGGCGGTGCGGACGCGCGCCACGACGGGAGCGGGGCGTCGTGCCCAGGGATCGGGCGACGGTTCCGGAGGCGGCGCATCGGGCGTCGACGGCGCGGCGCGGGCGCGCGCCGCGGCGGGAGCGGGGCGCCGCGCCCAGGGACATCGCGCCCAAGGGCCGGGCGACGGTTCCGGAGGCGGCGCATCGGGCGTCGACGGGGCGGTGCGGACGCGCGCCACGACGGGAGCGGGGCGTCGTGCCCAGGGACCGGGCGACGGTTCCGGAGGCGGCGCATCGGGCGCCAATGGGGCCGCCATCGAACGGGTCGCGGTCATCGGCTCGGGGGTGATGGGCGGCGGGATCGCGGCTCAGCTCGCCAACGCGGGGGCGAGCGTGCTCCTGCTGGATGTCGCCGCGAAGGAGGGACCGGATCGCTCCGCCGTCGCCCGCGCCGCGCTCGAGCGCCTCGTCAAGTCGCGCCCGCCGGCCTTCATGCACCGCGGGGCGGCGCGGCGCATCGAGACCGGAAACATCGACGACGACCTCGCGCGGGCCGGCGAGGCGGACTGGATCGTCGAGGCGGTGGTGGAGCGCCTCGACGTGAAGCGCGACCTCTACGCGCGTCTCGACGCGGTGCGCCGGCCCGGCGCCATCGTCTCCTCCAACACCTCGACCATCCCCCTCGCCCGGCTCGTGGAGGGCGCGTCGGACGGGTTGCAGCGCGACTTCGCCATCACCCACTTCTTCAACCCGCCGCGCTACATGCGGCTGCTGGAGATCGTGCGTGGCCCGCAGACCCGGCCGGAACACGTGGAGCGGCTGCGCGAGTTCGCGGACCGGCGCCTCGGCAAGGGGGTGGTGGAGTGCAAGGACACGCCGGGGTTCATCGCCAACCGCATCGGGGTGTACTGGATGCAGTGCGCGGTGGTGGAGGCGATGCGGGCGGGGTTGAGCGTCGAGCAGGCCGACGCGGCGCTCGGACCGGCGGCCGGGATCCCGAAGACCGGCGTCTTCGGTCTCGTCGACCTCGTGGGCCTCGACCTCATGCCCCATGTCGTCGCGAGCATGGACGCGCTGCTCCCTCCCGGCGACGCGCTGCGCGGGTACACGGAAATGCCCGATCTGATCCGGCGGATGATCGCGGACGGCTACACCGGCAGGAAGGGCAGGGGCGGGTTCTACCGGCTGCGGCGCGAGGGCGGGGAGCGGATCAGGGAGTCGATCGATCTCGCCACGGGGGAATACGCCCGCTCCGAGCGCGTGCGTCCCGCCTGCGTCGACGCCGCGAAGTCCGGCGGGCCGCGCGCCCTGCTCGGGCACGACAGCGAGGAAGGACGATACGCTTGGCGGGTGCTCTCGTCGGTCATCGTCTACTCGGCCGCGCTCGTGCCCGAGATCTCCGACGACGTCGCCGATGTCGATACCGCGATGCGCCTCGGCTACAACTGGCGGGCGGGTCCGTTCGAGATGGCGGACCGGCTCGGCGCCGGCTGGCTCGCCGAACGCCTCCGCGCCGAGGGTCGCGCGGTCCCGCCGATGCTGGAGGCGGCCTGCGAGGGCGGGTTCTACCGCCAGGTCCGCGGACGTGTCGAGCGGATGGATGCCGCCGGAGGCTATGCGCCGGTCCGTCCGCCGAAAGGGGCGATGCGGCTCCGCGACGCGAAGCGGGGCCGCCGGCGCGTGATCGGGAACGACTCCGCAAGCCTGTGGGACGCCGGTCGCGACGTCGCGTGCCTGGAGCTCCATACCAGGATGAACACGCTCGACTCGGCGGCGATGCGGCTCATCGGCGAGGCGCTCACCCTCGTCCCGGACCGCTTCGCCGGGCTCGTGATCCACAACGACGCCGAGCACTTCTCCGCCGGCGCCAACCTCGGCGAGGCGGTCGCCGCCTTCGAGGCCGGCGCCCGGGATCGGCTCACCGCCGCCGTCGAGCTCGGGCAGAGCACGTTCAAGGCGCTGAAGTACGCACCGTTCCCGGTGGTCGGCGCGCCGGCCGGAATGGCGCTCGGCGGCGGGTGCGAGATCCTGCTGCACTGCGACGCGATCGTCGCCCATGCGGAGACTTGCGCCGGGCTCGTCGAGACCGGGGTCGGCCTGGTCCCGGCCTGGGGGGGGTGCAAGGAGCTGCTCGCGCGGTTCTCGCGTCCGGGGATTGCGGGGCCGATGCCGGGAGGGCCCATGCCGCCGGTCGGCCGCGCGTTCGAGATGGTGGGGCTCGCGAAGGTCTCGCAGTCCGCGGCCGAGGCCCGCGAGCTCGGCATCCTGCGCCGCGACGACGCCATCGTGATGAACCGGGACCGCGTCCTCGGCGAGGCGATCGACAGGGTGCATGTGCTCCGCGACGGGTATGCGCCTCCGGAGCCGCCGGTGTTCCGCCTCCCCGGTCCTTCCGGGAAGGCGGCGCTGGCGCTCCGCGTCGGCGATCTCGCGCGGACCGGCAAGGCGCCGCCGCACGATACGGTGGTCGCCGACGCCCTCGCCCGGGTGCTGACCGGCGGGGACGCCGATCTCACCGATGAAGTGACCGAGGACGATCTGCTCGCCCTCGAACGCGAAGCCGTGCTCTCCCTGCTCGGCACGGAGGCAACGCGGGCCCGCATCGCGCACATGCTCGAGACGGGCAGGCCGCTGCGAAACTGACCGCGCCGGAGCGCCACCGGCGCATGGATCCGGCGGAGCTTCACTGTCCGGGACCGGGGACAGCCCGGAGTATCGCGGACGACGCCTCAGAAGGTTCTCGATATCCCGGCCAGAACCGCATGATTCCGGTACGAGTACAGCGCGATGCTGGACCGCACGGTCTCGAAGCTGTAGCCGACGTGGGGGGTGAATCCCCCGAATTGCAGTGATCGGTACAGCACCTTTACCGCCGGCCGGATGGTGGTGTCGGTCCTGGTCCGGTCGAAGATCGGATCGCGGCCCCGGTATCGGCGATGCCACACTCCGAATGACGGCGAGACGGCGAGCCCTCCCTCGAAGACATGCGTCACGGTCAGGTTCAGCCCCGCCATGCGGCTGCCGAACCGCTTCTCGCGAGACGCCACGGACTCCAGGTCGAGATCGACTTCCAGCGCGCTGCGCTCGCCGAGCGCATGGAACAGGCTCGGTCTTGCCGACCAGCGCCATCCGTCACGGTCCGGATGGTCTTCGTGAGCGACGCGGACCAGGTCGGAGGCCACGCCGACCCGCGTCCTTCCCGAGACTCGCACGCTGCCGCGCATCCAGGGGCCGATGCTCCGGCTGTATGCGTCGTCGCCGAGCCAGCGCCGGCTGGCGCGCAGGCCGCCGGACAGGCTGGACCGGTCGGAGGGCAGGGCGAGGCCGATGTCGGCCGTCACCGACACGTCGTTCCAGGCGCTTCGCCGGAAGAGCTTCGCGGAGCCGGACGCCGAGAGCACCCCGCGCATGTCGTCTCCGATGACGGGACTGAACGAAACGCCGCCGGACACCTGGACCCCAGCTCCCGACTTCGCCCGGCTGTCGGCATCCAGCCGCCACGGGACACCGCCGATGCGGACCGTCCTCCGCGCGGTGCGATGGGCCGGATTGGACTCCGGAGCGAGGGCTGCGGAGAACGACCAGGACCATCGCCCGCGGCTGTCGATCCGATCGAGAAAGCCTCTGACCGCGGCCTCGACGGAGGCCGGCAGGCGGTCCGCCAGCGCCGCTTCGAGGTGGTGTCGGGCCTTGTCGCCGCGCTTGGCCGCAAAGTACGCCGAGGCGAGCTCGAGGCGCACGCGCGTGAGGTCGGGGCGGCGCGCGAGGATGGCCTCGAACCGCTCCGCCGCCTTGCGCGGGAGGCCGAGCCGCATCTCGATGCGCCCGAGCATGAAGAGACGCGCGACAGCCTCCTCCTCGCCGGCCGGCCGGGCCTGCTCGAGGAACGCGTGCGCGTCCTGCAGCCGGCCGGCTTGCAGGAGAAGCCGGCCGAGCTGCATGTCGGTTGGCGCGGGAGGCGGGGTCGGCCCGTCGGCGCCCGCACCGGTACAGGCGGCGATCAGCAACGCCGCCGCGGCGGCAACGCGGGCCGCCCTCGACACCTCCCGGGGTCTCGCTCCGCGACCGCTTTCCGCCGTTACTCCTTCTTTCCGCGGAACATTCCGTGGAGCATGTTGCGGCTCGCATCGGTCGCCCGCAGCACGCCGCCGACTTCGGCCGCGGCAGGTCCGTAGAACGCGCCCGCGACCGTACCGTCATAGCCGAGGCCGGAGAGCTCGCCGGACAGCCTGTTCCCGGAAATCCGGCCATTGCCGATCACGAGCCGGCCCGAGATGTCGGCGTACTCGTTCCCCCCCGGCATGCGCCGTTCCAGTCCGTCGATCTCGCCGCCGATGCTGCCCGCCGCGAAGTCCGCGGACAGGGTCAGGTCGCCGCGATACCGCGTCGCGCCGGTGATTCCGGCGAACGCGGGACGGGACTCCCAGGATTCGGCCCGGATGTCGCCGGCATAGGTCGCGCTGCCGGTCGTCGGCATGCTCTCCGGCGCCGTCTTCGAGCCGTGGACCACGTAGCCCAGAGCCGCGAACTCCGGCGAGTCGCTCTCACCGTCGGGATATCTCAGATGGCTCCAGTAGCTCAGGTTGACGTGGCTGTACCCCTGATCGGTCACATCGAAGTAATACCCGACCGAGCCGCCGTCTCCACTCTTCGTCCAGGCATCGGGATAGTCGGCATCCGACCCGAAGTCTTCCGCTCCCAGCGAGACGGTCTTCGATACGCCATCGACCAGATAGGCAATCCGGTATCCGCCCTCGCCATCCGACGTGACGGCGGTGACCCGGTTGCCGGCGTCCTGCGGGACGATGCGCGGCGAGGTCGAGAAGTCGTGGCGGTCCACTCCGGTCGAGAAGGGCCCGGTGTCCGAGTACGACCCGCCGCGGGGAGGCGCTTCGCGGCGCTGACCACCGACGTATCCGACCAGCACGCGGTCATGGGCGTCGCCTGCCGCATCGCGGGTCGCGGTGACCACGGCGCCGACCTCCTCGGCGGCGGGGCCGTAGAACTCCCCGAGCAGGCTTCCGGCATAGCCGGCCACGCTCCGGGCGAGCGACGCCGTCGCATCGCTGTCGCGGCCGGTGACCTTCGCCGTGAACTGCCCATCCACCATCCTGCCGTCGGAGATGGTGAACGAGCTCGTCGACCAAGCGGCACGGGTCGAGCCGGGCGCACCCGGCGCCGTGCCCTGGATGCCGTCGATTTCGCCCGCCAGCGTGCCGAGGTCGAAGTTCGCGACGATCCTCATGTCCCCGTACAGTCTCTGGCGTCGAGAGGTATCCGGGCTGCCGGCGCTCCAGTAATGGGCCCCGAACCTTCCCGACCAGGTCGCGCGGCCGCTTGCGGGGAGGCCGTTCGGCGGCGTTCTCGCACCGAAGACGAACCAGACGTACTCCTGACCACTCCTCGAGTTTCCGATATCGAAGAAACGATATCCCTGGTTCCAGAGACTGAGCCAGACTTCATCACCATCGTCAGTGGTCGTGTAGCTCTGGTCGTCCTCGTCGTAGTCGGATGCGCGGAAGTGAACAGTGATCTCCTCCCCTCCCGTTGTTTCGGGCACATCATGATAATAGGTCACGTGATACCCGCCCTGGCCGTCGCTGCGGATGCCTACGACATGTATTCCGGCCGACGAGACGGTGGTCGACGGCGCATCGCCCCGCGTTTGGGTGATGGCCGAGGTCAACGGCGCGAGCGTGGTGGAATCGTCGCCCAGAAGATTCGCCAGCGTATCGCCGGCCGCATTCGCATGGACCGGCGGCGCCGCGCTCCGGTACAGGCCCGGGGCCAACTGCAATCCAGGCTGCACTGGCGGCGGGTCGGGCTGCCCCACTGGCGGGTCGGTTCCGGGCCCGGGGGTAGGCGTCGGCTTTCCACTGCTTCCACCACAGCCCGACAGGGCGACCGCGAGGAGGATGGCCAACGGAACAATACGTTTCCGACTCCGAATCCGGCTCCGAAGTCCGTCGAGGGTAGAGCATGTCCACATGATGTCTGTCTCCTGTCTGCACACAGGTCGAGGTTGCGGCTCGGCGAAAATGGCGCCGGGCCGTTGCAGAAATCACGGGTGTGTGAAGTCCCGCCTATTCGCCGAGCTTGGGGAGCTACCCCTTGCCGGGTTGGTGGCTGTTCTATTCAGCGGGCGACCCGACAGAGCGGGCACCCGTAATTTCTGCACGGACGATAGTACTCCGAATCCGGGCCGAGGTTGCAACAACAGACCCCTGAAACCCTCTCGATTCGACACCCTGAAGGTCGAAATCACACCAGAATTCCACCAGGGTACGGCCTCTTCCGGGCGCTGGCGGGAATTGCGGCCCGCCGCATCGCGACGTTGAATCTCGTCGAGCGACGGCTTAGGGTCGCACGAAGCCCGGGAAGACGCCGGACCGCGTCGTTCGGGTCCACCGGCAGCCCGACGGGCGCCGCACGAAGCGCGGCGCGGGAGGATGCCGGAAGGCTGTCCGGCCGCTTCGCCACGGACCCGCCTCCCTGGAGGATCGCACCAGGCGCGGCGCGGGAAGACGCCCGAGGGCCGGGCGCGGACGCTCGCATGGACGCTCGCACTTCGAGCCGGCTCGCCGGCCCGGCTCGGCCACCGTCACCATCGATCGAGAGGCCGCCGATGGAACGAATCTGGCTTGACAGCTACACGCAGGGTGCGCCGCACGACATCGACCCCGACTCGTATGCGTCTCTCGTCGACATCATCGACGAGGCGATCGCCCGCTTTCCGGACCGTCCGGCGTTCGAGAACCTGGGCGTGCGCATCACCTTCGCGGAGCTCGATCGGCTGGCGAAGGACTTCACCGGATACCTCGCGAGAGCCGGGCTCGGGAAGGGCGAACGCATCGCCCTGATGATGCCGAACGTGCTGCAGTATCCCGTGGCGCTGGTCGGCGCGCTGCGCGCCGGGCTGGTCGTGGTCAACGTGAACCCGCTGTACACCCCGCGCGAGCTCCGCCACCAGCTCGTCGATTCGGGCGCCCGCGCGATCGTGCTGCTCGAGAACTTCGGACACGTGCTCGAGGAGTGCATCGAGGACACCGGCATCGAGCGGGTGGTCGTGACCGGTCTCGGAGACATGCTGAGCTTCCCGAAGAACGTGCTGGTGAACTTCATCGTGCGGCGGGTCAGGAAGCTCGTGCCTCCGTTCCGGATCGACGGGGCGATGCGCTGGGAGGACGCGCTCGCCGCGGGCCGCAGGGCCGCGGCGGCCGGCGCGGCGGAGCTCGGTGGCGAGGACCTCGCGTTCCTCCAGTACACCGGGGGCACCACCGGGGTCTCGAAGGGCGCGATGCTGACCCACCGCAACATGGTGTCGAGCGTCCTCCAGGCGGACGGCTTCCTGCGTCCCTTCGCCCGCGAGGGGGAGGAGGTGGTCGTCACCGCGCTGCCGCTCTACCACATCTTCGCGCTGGCGGTGAATGGCCTGCTGTACATGCGTTTCGGGGCGCTGAATGTCCTGATCACCAACCCGCGCGACATGCCGGGCTTCGTCAGGGTCCTCAAGGGCGTGCGGTTCACGGTGATCACCGGCGTGAACACGCTGTTCAACGGGCTCATGAACACCGGTGGGTTCGACAGGCTCGACTTCTCGCCGATGCGCATCTCGGTCGGCGGCGGCATGGCGGTGCAGAGCGCGGTGGCCGAGCGGTGGAAGAGGATGACCGGGGTGGCGCTCCTCGAAGGCTACGGGCTGACGGAGACGTCGCCGTGCGCGTGCATGAACCCGCTGCACTTCGACGACTACACGGGCACGGTGGGGGTGCCGATGCCGAGCACCGAGTGCCGGGTGGTGGACGAGGAGGGGAACGCGCTGCCCGTGGACACGCCCGGCGAGCTCTGCATCCGCGGCCCGCAGGTGATGCGCGGGTACTGGAACCGGCCCGAGGAGACCACCGCGGTGCTCGACGGCGAGGGGTGGCTGCGCTCGGGCGACATCGCCGAGATGGACGCGCGCGGTTTCTTCCGCATCGTCGACCGCAAGAAGGACATGATCCTGGTGTCGGGGTTCAACGTGTATCCGAACGAGGTGGAGGAGGTCGTCTCGCAGCACCCGGAGGTGGCGGAGGTCGGCGCCATCGGGGTGCCGGACGAGGCGAGCGGCGAGGCGGTCAAGATCGTCGTGGTGAAGCGCTCGCCGGGGCTCACCGAGGAGTCGCTGCGCTCGTACTGCGCGGAGCGCCTCACCGGCTACAAGCGCCCGCGACACGTCGAGTTCGCGAACGATCTGCCGAAGACCAGCGTCGGGAAGATCCTGCGCAGGGAGCTGCGCGAGCGGTTCGCCGGGCCGGGCGGCTCCGCCGGGCCGGGCGGCTCCGCCGGGCCGGGGGGTTCCGCCGGGCCGGGGGGTTCCGCCGGGTCTGGCGGCTCCGCCGGGTCGGGCGATTCCGCCGGGTCGGGCGGTTCCGCCGGGTCGGGCGGTTCCGCCGGGTCTGGCGGTTCCGCCGGGTCGAGCGGCTCCGCCGGGTCGGGGGGTTCAGTCGGGTCGGGGGGTTCAGTCGGGTCGGACGGTTCCGTCGGGCCGGGCGGCTCCGGCGGGTCGGGCGGTTCCGCCGGGTCGGGGGGTTCCGTCGGGTCGGGCGGTTTCAGCAATTCCGGCGGTTCCGGCCGGTAGCCGGTCCGGCCGGCCGCGTCACCCGATCCGTTCAGATGACTTCGTCCATCCAGCCCGACGCCGCGTTCGATCCGGGCACCCGGTTCCGGGTCGCGCTGGTTTCCGATACCCACGGGGATCTCGAGCCCCGTATCGTGAAGGTCGTGGAGCGATGCCGGCTCGTGGTCCACGCCGGCGACATCGGCGGCGGCGCGGTGCTCGACACCCTCGCGCGGCCGGACCGCCGGGTCACCGCGGTGCGCGGCAACAACGACATTCCCTCGAAGTGGGACCCGGGAGAGCATCCGCGCCTCGAAGGGCTCCCGTGGGAGGCCGCGCTCTCGATGCCCGGCGGCAGGCTCGCGGTGACGCACGGGCACCAGGTCATGGGTGTCGAGCGCCGGCACGGATGGCTGCGCGAGCGCTACCCCGACGCCCGCGTCGTGGTGTACGGCCACACCCACTGGCGATGCATCGACCGCAGCGCCCGGCCGTGGGTCGTCAACCCGGGGGTCGCGGGACGGAGCCGGACTTTCGGCGGACCTTCGCTCGTCGTGCTCGACGTCGATGGCGCCCGGTGGCGCCTTCGCACCGTGCATTTCGAGCACGCCACGCCGCATCGTCCCTGACCGCCGCCCGACCGGCTCCGGCGCGAGCCATGCGATGCCGGCCGCCCGGCGGGCGCCTCGGCATGCGCCCGGGCGCTCCGTCCTTCCTCTCCGGTCGCGGCGGCAACCCGGCCTGCCCGGCGGGCGCCTCGGCATGCGTTCACTCCGGCAGCCGCTGCGGCGACACGAGCCGGCAGCCCGTCTCGTCCCACGCGAGCACCGTCCCCCGGTCGTACCAGTCGCCGAGCACGATGCGGGTGGCGGGGCCGGTCGCGAGGTCGAGCTCGTGGACGGCGGGGCGGTGCGTGTGCCCGTGGATCATCCGGGTTGCGCCGCACTCCGAGAGCACCCGCACGACCTCGGCGCCGGTGACGTCCATGATGTCCTCCGGCTTGAGGCGGGTCCGGGAGCTCGAGGTCGCGCGGACCCTCGCCGCTTCCCGCGCCCGCTCCTCCATCGGCCGCGCGAGGAACGCCCGCTGGTTCCCGGGGTCGCGCGCGTAGCGCCGGAACGCCTGGTACTCGACGTCGCGGGTGCAGAGCGTATCCCCGTGCAGGAGCACCGCCCGCTCGTCCATGGCCTTGATGACGAGCGGCTCGTCGATCAGCCGGCATCCGGTGCGTTCGGCGAACGCGTCGCCGAGCAGGAAGTCGTGGTTGCCCCGGATGAGGTCCACGGGGACGCCGGCGGAGACGGCCTCGGCCAGCGCGGCCTCGACCTCGGGGTGAGGCGTGCGGTCGTCGTCGTCGCCGAGCCACAGGTCGAACACGTCGCCGAGGAGGTAGAGCCGGTCCGCGCGCCGCACGGGGCCGGCGAGAAACGCCGCGAACGCGGCGACCGCGGCGGGTCGATGCGCCGAGAGGTGGATGTCGCTGGCGAACAGGAGCATCAGGAGAGGGTCGCGGGCATCACGGTGGAGCGGGAGGGAGTGCGAGCGGACCGGGGCACCGTGGGTCGGGGCATGGCAGGTTGGGACATCGCGGGTCGGGGCGTCGCGGGCCGGGACATCGCGGGTCGGGGCGTCGCGGGTTGGGGCGTCACGGGCCGGGACATCGCGGGTCGGGGCATGGCGGGTCGGGGTATCGTGGTGAACGGCGGGCTCCGGGG
The DNA here is from genome assembly GCA_965202735.1 of Gammaproteobacteria bacterium. GTDB lineage: Bacteria > Pseudomonadota > Gammaproteobacteria > HK1 > HK1 > HK1. The sequence goes on along the minus strand of OZ241844.1, from coordinate 1,790,912 downwards.
CGCGCCATGATAGTGGCGCGCATTGCGGGAGGCGAGATCGCAGCCCCGCAGATCGTCGCCGGCCCGTCCGGAGAAGGCTCGCGGCGTCGGCGTCCCGTGGCGCATTTGCGGGCGCTTCGCCTACACGTCCCGGGCCCGGGGTCCATGGACGCGGGGGTTGCTTCGCCTCACACTCGGCCGACGCTTCCGGCATGATTTCCGTTCCCGGTCGCCTGCGGCGGGGCGAGTGGAAAGCGCCATCATCCCGCGGCTGGAAACGCAGGGTCCGTGACCCTGGCCTGACCGACGGTTCGGCGGACGGGCGAGGCCGCGCTAGAATTGCACGCGGGCCGGGGCCACGAGACGAGCACGATCCCGACGGAGATCGGAAAGCACGCCATGACGAGCCAAGCCGGGGCCGGTCTGAAGCAGGAGACGATCGCGATCGTGGCGGTCGGCCTGACCATGCTCGGCACGATGCTGTTCACCACGAGTCGCCTCGAGGCCCGAATCGATCGCGTCGAGGCCCGGGTCGAGGCCCGAATCGATCGCGTTGCGGCCGAGATCCGTGCGGAAGCCCGGGCGGACCGCGAGCTCTTCACCCGGGAGATCCTCCGCCTGACCACCGAGCAGTCCCGCCTTGCCGGCATCGTCGAGAGAGCCCGCGCCGAGTCGCCGCGACCGTGACCGCCGACCAGCATCCCGACGGAGACCGGAAACACGCCACGACGAGCCAGGCCGGGGCCGGTCTGAAGCAGGAGACGATCGCGATCGTGGCGGTCGGCCTGACCATGCTCGGCACGATGCTGTTCACCACGAGCCGCCTCGAGGCCCGAATCGATCGCGTCGAGGCCCGGGTCGAGGCCCGAATCGACCGCGTTGCGGCCGAGATCCGCGCGGAAGCCCGGGCGGACCGCGAGCTCTTCACCCGCGAGATCCTCCGCCTGACCACCGAGCAGTCCCGCCTTGCCGGCATCGTCGAAGGCGCCGTCGCCGAGTAGCCGTGACCGTGACCGCCGACCATCATCCCGACGGAGACCGGGAACACGCCACGACGAGCCGGGCCGGGGCCGGCCTGAAGCAGGAGACGATCGCGATCGTGGCGGTCGGCCTGACCATGCTCGGCACGATGCTGTACACCACGAGCCGCCTCGAAGCCCGAATCGATCGCGTCGAGGCCCGAATCGGGCGTGTTGCGGCCGAGATCCGGGCAGAAGCCCGGGCGGACCGCGAGCTCTTCACCCGCGAGATCCTCCGCCTGACCACCGAGCAGTCCCGCCTTGCCGGCATCGTCGAAGGCGTCGTCGCCGAGTAGCCGTGACCGTGACCGCCGACCATCATCCCGACGGAGACCGGGATGAGGCGGCCCGAAGCCCGAGCGACGGCCACGACCACACCTTCACCCTGCGAGCACCGCTGCATGTTCTTCGACCCCCGGCTCTGGCAGTTCACGCGCGGCGTGCGCCTTCGCATCGCGGCCGCGGTGGCGATGGGGGTGTTCGCGTCCCTGGTCGGGGTGGGGCGGCTCGCGCTGCTCGGGTGGCTGCTCGCGCGGGTCTTCGCCGGGGACACGTTCTCCGAGCTGGTGGCGCCGTTCTCGCTGGTGGCGGCGGTGATGGTGCTCCGCGGCTGGATCGAGCACACCCGCGCCATGATCGCCCACCGCACCGCGGCGATGGTGCAGCTCGCGCTGCGCCGGCGGCTCTACGCCAGGGTGGTCGCGCTCGGCCCCGCCCACTTCGGGCTCGAGCGCACCGGCGCGGTCATGATCTCGATGATCGACGGGGTCGAGCAGCTCGAGACCTGGTTCGGCGAGTACCTGCCGCAGCTCCTGGTCTCCTTCATCACTCCGATCGTGATCTTCGTGCTGCTCGCGTTCCTCGACTTCCCCGTCTCCGCCCTGATGTTCGCGTTCGCGATGTTCACCCTGTTCGCGCCGGCGTGGTTCCAGCGCTGGGACGCGCAGAGCAGCATGCGCCGGTCGAAGGCGTACCGGGAGTTCGCGGCCGAGTTCCTCGACGCGGTGCAGGGTCTCGCGACGCTCAAGGCGTTCGGCCGGAGCACCGCGCGCGGCCGGATGCTGGCCGAGCGCGCGCACGAGGTCTTCCGGAGCACGATGTGGGTGCTCGCCACCAATTCGCTGACCCGCGGCCTCACCGACACCGGCATCGCGGTGGGGAGCGCCGCGGTGCTCGGATTCGGCGCGTGGCGGGTCGCCCAGGGCCAGATGGGCCTCGACGTGCTGCTCGTGGTCCTGATGATGGGCATCGAGGTGTTCCGCCCCCAGCGCGACCTGCGCGCCCTGCTGCACAACGGGATGATGGGGCGCGCGGCGGCGGACGACATCTTCACGGTGCTCGACGCGCGGCCGAAGGTCGAGCCGCCGGCGGCGCCGGTCGACCTCGACGGCCCGCTCGCGCCGGTGGTGGAGTTCGACGGCGTGTCGTTCGCCTACCCGGGCGGGCGCCGCGCCGCGCACCGCGCGCTCTCGTTCCGCGTCGCGCCGGGGGAGCGGGTCGGGTTCGTGGGGGAGAGCGGGGCCGGGAAGTCCACCATCGTGCGGCTGCTCCTGCGCTTCCACGACCCCGACGAGGGCGTGGTGCGGGTCGGCGGGCACGACCTGCGAACGCTCCGCCCCGACGACGTGTACCGCAACCTCGCGGTGGTGAGCCAGGACCCCTACCTCTTCCACGGCACCGTCGAGGAGAACCTGCGGTTCGGCAAGCCGGACGCCACCGACGAGGAGATCGAGGCGGGGGCGCGCGCCGCGAACGCCCACGAGTTCATCTCGCGGCTGCCGCGGGGCTACGCCACGGTGATCGGCGAGCGGGGCATCAGGCTCTCCGGCGGTCAGCGCCAGCGCATCGCCATCGCCCGCGCGCTGCTGCGCGACGCGCCGATCCTGATCCTCGACGAGGCGCTCTCGGCGGTGGACGCGGAGAACGAGGCGGTCATCCAGACCGCGCTCGACCGGCTGATGCGGGGCCGCACCACCCTCATCTTCGCCCACCGGCTGTCGAGCGTGATCGGGGCGGACCGCATCCTCGTGCTCGACCACGGCTCCATCGTCGAGACCGGCGACCACGCGTCGCTGATGCGCGCCGGCGGCGCCTACCTGCGACTGATGGGCGCCCAGGCCGAGGAGAGCGCGCGGTCCGGGGAGGGCGTCCGGACCGAGGAGGGCGTCCGGTTCGGGGAGAGCGCGCGGCCCGAGGAGGGGATCCGGTCCGGGGAGAGCATCCGGTCCGGGGAGGGCGCCTGGACTGAGGAGAGCGTCCGGTCGGGAGAGGGCGCGCGGTCCGGGGAGGGCGTCTGGACCGAGGAGGGCGTCCGGTCGGGGGAGAGCGCGCGGCCCGAGGAGGGTGTCCGGTCCGGGGAGAGCATCCGGTCCGGGGAGGACGTGCGGCCCGGGGAGAGCGTCCGGGACGGCGCGGCGTTCGCGGGGTCGGCCGCGGGTCCGGCGCCCCGGCGGGACGTTCCCCTGGAGGACCTCCAGGCCGAGGACGCGGGCGCGCACCACGCGCCGACCGACGCCATCCTGCGCGCCGAGGGCCTGAGCTGGGCCGGCGCGTTCCGCGAGCTGCTGCGCCACGTGGCGCCCTGGAAGGTGAGGTTCTCGCTCGTCCTGGTGTTCGGGATCGTGCGGGTCGCGGCCCTGATCGGAGTCGGGGTGGCGAGCGCGCTGGCGGTGGCCGCGGTCAAGCAGGGCGAGCCGTTCACGCAGTATCTGGTGGTTCTCGCGATCATCGCGCCGCTTGCCGGCGTGCTGCACTGGCTGGAGTCGTGGTTCGCGCACGACATGGCGTTCCGCATGCTCGCCGAGATGCGCATCGCACTCTACGAGAAGCTCGACCGGCTCGCGCCGGCCTACCTGGTGCGCCGGCGCACCGGCGACCTGGTGGGGATGGCCACCCACGACGTCGAGCTCGTGGAGTACTTCTTCGCGCACACGGTGGCGCCGTTCTTCGTCGCGGTGCTCGTCCCCGCGGCGGTCATCGGGACGCTGGCGTGGTTCGGATGGCCGATGGCGCTCGCCCTCGCCCCGTTCCTCGCGCTGGTGGCGCTGAGTCCGTTCCTCGCCCGGCATCGCATCGACATGCTGGGCTCGCGGGCCTGCGAGGCGTTCGGCGACATGAACGCGCACGCGGTGGACACCATCCAGGGGCTCGCCGAGATCGTCGCGTTCCAGCGCGCCCGGGCCCGGGCCGCGGAGTTCGTCGCGCGCATCGAGCGCCACACCGGGCTGCGGATGCCGTTCTTCTCCGACCTCACGAGGCAGACCGCGATGCTGGAGGCCGCGACCGGCCTCGGCGGGCTGGTGGTGGTGGTGACCGGCGCGTACCTGACGGGCGCCGGGGCGCTGGAGCCGGCGACCCTGCCGATGCTCACCCTGCTCGCGATGTCGGCGTTCCTCCCGGTGTCGGAGATCGCCCACATCGGCCGCCAGCTCGCCGACACCCTCGGCGCTACCCGCCGGCTCTACGCGGTGCACAGCGAGGTCGAGGCGGTGCAGGACGGCCCCGGGGTGGATGCGCGGCCGGGCGCCGCCGCCGCCGCGTCTCTCTCGCCCCGGGCAGGTACGCCGTCGCCGTCGGGCGGGATCGAGATCGAGGTGCGCGACGTCGGGTTCTCGTACTTCGGCAACCGCCGGCTCGCGCTCGACGGGGTCACGTTCACGGCGCCGGCGGGGCGGACGCTCGCGCTGGTCGGGCCGTCGGGAGCGGGCAAGACCACCGTCGCGCACCTGCTGATGCGGTTCTGGGACCCGGACTCCGGGGTCATCCGGTTCGACGGGCGCGACCTCCGCGAGTACCGGCTCGACGACCTGCGCGACCGGGTGGCGCTGGTGACCCAGGACACCTACCTGTTCAACGAGACCCTGCGCTCGAACATCCTCCTCGCGAAGCCGGAGGCGACCGGGGCCGAGCTCGGCGACGCGGTGCGCTGCGCCTCGCTGGACGCGTTCGTCGAGGCGCTGCCGGAAGGACTCGAGACCCGGGTCGGCGAACGGGGGGTGCGGCTCTCGGGCGGTCAGCGCCAGCGCGTCGCGATCGCGCGGGCGTTCCTCAAGGACGCGCCGGTGCTCATCCTCGACGAGGCGACCTCCCACCTCGACGCGGTGAACGAGCAGGCGGTGCGCCACGCGCTCGGGGAGCTGATGAGCGACCGCACCACCATCGTGATCGCGCACCGCCTGTCCACCGTGCGTGACGCCGACCGCATCGTGGTGCTCGACGCGGGACGCACCGGGGAGGCCGGGAGCCACGACGAGCTGATTGCGCGCGGCGGGCTGTACCGCCGGCTGGTGGGAAGGCAGATGACGGCGGCGGCGGGGCGGTGACGGCCGGGGCAGGCCGCTCGTGACCGCGAGGGGTGAGTGGCCGCATCAGCCGCGGATCGCCCTGGGGTCGAGGGCGTCCTGCAGGCCGTCGCCAAGGAAGTTGAATGCGATGACGGTGACGAAGATGAGAAGGCCCGGCCACACGACGAGCATCGGCGCCTCGTAGATGAGCCCCTGCGCGTTGGTCAGCATGTTGCCCCAGCTCGGGGTCGGAGGCTGGATGCCGAGACCGAGGAAGCTCAGGATCGATTCCAGCAGGATGATGTTGCCGATCGAGAGCGTGGTGGCCACGATGATCGGCGACACCGCGTTGGGCAGAATGTGGCGGACCATGATCCGGGCGCCGCTCGCGCCCTGGCTCTGTGCGGCGAGCACGAAGTCGCGCTCGCGCAGGCTGAGCGCCGCGCCGCGCACGAGACGCGCCACCGTGGTCCACCCGAAGAGCGCGATGATCACGACGATCCGGTAGAGGCCGATCTCCGGCGACTCGGCGATGTGCGGCGGTACGCCGAGCTTGCCGATGTCGACGGCGGCGAGCACGATCAGGAACGGCAGCAGGGGAAGGGCGATCACGGTATCGGTGAGGCGCATCAGCAGTGCGTCCGCCCAGCCGCCCCGATAGCCCGCGATCAGGCCGATGACGGTTCCGATCGCCGCCGCGACCAGGGTGGTGGACAAGCCGACCAGCAGCGACACGCGCCCGCCGTACAGCAGGCGCAGGAGCTCGTCGCGGCCCAGCTCGTCGGTACCCAGCGGATGCTCGGCGGAGGAGGGTCCGAACCGCGCGAGCAGGTCCACCTCGTCGGCATCGTGCCCGAGCCACGTCTCCACCAGCGGTGCGGCCAGAGCGCACGCGCCGAGCAGCACCAGCGTGACCGCGCTCGCGAGCGCCATGCGATGCTCGAGGAACCGCTCGAGGGTCAGCCGGGCGAGCGACCGCCGCGGGTGCGCGACGGCGTCTCCGGGCGCCCGCGCGTTCACCGGTAGGCCACCCTCGGGTCGAGCCATGCGTAGCAGAGGTCCGCGAGCAGGTTGCAGAGCAGGACCACGGCGGTCGCGAACAGCAGGCCGACCAGCGCCATGTTGTAGTCGTTGCCGATGATCGAGTCGTAGATCAGCTTCCCCATGCCGAGGTAGGAGAACATCGTCTCGGTGATGAGCGCGCCGGAGAACAGCGTCCCGAAGCTCAGGGCGACGATGGTCACTACCGGGATCATCGCGTTGCGCAGTGCATGGCGGTAGACCACCCGCCTTCGCGGCGCGCCCTTGGCGCGCGCGGTCCGGATGTAGTCGTGGCGCAGCACCTCCATCATCGATGCGCGCACGAACCGGGTGAACCCGCCGATGCTCGCCGCACTCAGGGTGGCGAGCGGCAGGATGAGGTGGCGGGCGCGGTCCCACACGCCGGCCAGGCCCGGGTCGGCGTCGACCGAGCGCATCCCGCCCGCGGGAAGCCAGCCGAGCTCGACCGAGAACAGGATGATGAGCATGAGGGCAAGCCAGAACACCGGCACCGAGATCCCGGCAAGCGCCAGGAAGCTCACGCCGTAGTCGGCGGCCGAATAGGGACGCAGCGCCGAGGCGATGCCGATGGGTACCGCGAGTGCGAGCGACAGGACGAGGGCGAGCCCCAGCAGCACCACGGTGTTGACCAGCCGGGGCAGCAGCACTTCCAGAACGGGGCGGTTGTGGATGCGCGAATAGCCGAAGTCCCCGTGTGCCGCCGCCGCGAGCCAGTTGCCGTAGCGCTCGACGATCGGCCTGTCGAGACCGTAGAGCGCCTTCAGCCGCTGTGCGTCCTCGGGGGTCAGGTTCGGGTCCGACTGAACCATGATGTCGACCGGGTCGCCCGGCATCAGCGCCATGAGGCCATGGACGGCGAACGACACCACCAGGAGGACGGCGAGGGACTCGACGAGCCTGCCGGCCGCGTAGCGGCTCATGACGGGAAATGGCAGGCGACCCGGTGCCCCGGCTCGCTCCCCGCCGCCTCGAGCACGGGCGGCACCGTGCGGCACACCTCGCCGGCCCTCGGACAGCGGGTGTGAAACGGGCATCCGGCCGGCGGCGCCAGAGGGCTCGGAACATCCCCGGAGAGCGCCTGGCCGCGGCGGCGCTTGCCGCCGCCCGGCACCGGAACCGCCGCGCGCAGCGCCTGGGTGTAGGGGTGGCGCGGGGACTCGAACAGGGCGTCGCGTGGTGCGGTTTCCACGATGTGGCCGAGGTACATCACCGCCACCCGGTCGGCGATGAAGCTCACCACCGCGAGGTCGTGGGTGATGAACAGATAGGCCAGCCCGCGCCGGTCGCGCAGCTCGCTCAGCAGGTTGAGGATCTGGCTCCGGACCGAGACGTCGAGCGCCGATACCGGTTCATCGGCGATAACCAGGGCCGGGTCCGGCGCGAGCGAGCGCGCGATGCCGATGCGCTGGCGCTGCCCGCCGGAGAACTCGTGCGGGTACCGGTCCACCTGCGACGGGGCGAGGCCGACTTCGCGCAGCAGCCGCGCGACCCGTGCGCGCCGGTCCCGGCGTCCGCCGATCCGGTGGATGCGCAGCGGCTCCTCGACGATCGCGCCGGCGGTCATGCGGGGATTGAGCGAAGCGTAGGGATCCTGGAACACCATCTGGATGTCCCGCGCCGCCTCGCCGTGAAGCCGGCGGCCGGACCGGGCGAGCGGGCGTCCGCGAAAGCGGACCTCGCCGGCGGTCGACGGGTACAGGCCGGCAAGGGTCCGCCCCAGCGTGGTCTTCCCGCAGCCGCTCTCGCCGATGAGCGCCAGCGTCTCGCCCGGGGCGACCGCGAGGTCGACGCCGTTCACCGCGTGGACGGTACCCTCGCGCCGTGCGAAGAGGCTCCGGCCGGTGACCGCGAAGTGCTTCACCAAGCCCCTGGCCTCGATCAGCGGTTCAACCGACGGTTCAATCAAGGGCTCGGTCCAGGGCACGGTTCAGGGCACGGTCCAGGGCACGGTTCAGGGCACGGTCCAGGGCACGGTTCAGGGCGCGGTCCAGGGCACGGTTCAGGGCACGGTCCAGGGCTCGGTTCGAGGCTCGGTCGAAGACCTGGTCATCCGGCTCCGATCCGATGGCACGCGACGTCGTGGCCCGGCGCGACGGCCTCCAGGGTGGGAGCGGCGCTCCGGCAGTCCGCGCGGGCGTGCGGGCACCGGTCCTGGAAGGCGCAGCCCCGAGGCAGGGCGTCCAGGTCGGGCACCGCGCCCGGAATCGTCGGCAGCCTGCGCTCGTTGGCCTCGAGCCTCGGGAGTGTGGCGAGCAGCCCGCGCGTGTAGGGATGACGCGGTTCGGCGAGCAACACCCTGGACGGGGCGCGCTCGACGATGCGCCCCGCGTACATGACCGCCACCTCGTCGGCGATCTCCGAGATCACGCCGAGGTCGTGGCTGATGAACAGGACCGCCATGCCGTCGCTCTCCTGGAGATCGAGAATGAGCTCCAGGATCTGTGCCTGAACCGTGACGTCGAGCGCGGTCGTCGGCTCGTCCGCGATGAGCAGCGCGGGACGGCCCGCAAGCGCCATTGCGATCATCACCCTCTGGCGCATGCCGCCCGAAAGCTGGTGCGGGTAGTCGTGCGCCCGGCGCTCCGGGGCGGGGATGCCGACGCGGCGGAGCCGCTCGACCGCTCCGCCCGCCGCCTCCCGCGGGCCGAGGCCGTCGTGCAGAACGAGCGCCTCGGCGACCTGGCCTCCCACCGTCATCACCGGGTTGAGCGACGTCATCGGCTCCTGGAAGATCATCGCGAGCTCGGCGCCGCGCAAGGGCACCAGCGCGTCCTCGTCCAGCGTGAGCAGGTCCTCGCCCCGGAATCCGACGCTGCCGCCGACGATCCGGCCGGGCGGGTCGATGAGCCCCATGATCGCCAGCGCGGTGACCGACTTGCCGCAGCCGCTCTCGCCGACGATGCCGAGGCAGCGCCCCGGTCCGACGCGGCAGCCGACGCCGTCGACCGCCTTCAGCGGACCGCGGCGGGTACGGAACTCGACGGTGAGGTTCCGGACGTCGAGCACCGGTGGCGGAAGCCGTGGTTGCGGAGAGCGGAGTGCTGCCACCCCGAGCACCGGGCGGGTCTCAGCCCGCGGCCTCCGTCACTCGACCGATCCCCATTCCTCGATCCACATGGTGGTGGTGACGAGGTGCCCGGTGGGACGCACGCCGGCAAGCCACCTGGGGAAGACATAGGGCTCGGCGCGGAAGAACAGCGGCAGCACCGGCAGATCGGTCGCGTAGAGGGTCTGCAGCTCGGTCCAGTACGGCAGGCGTGCCTGCGGGTCGAGCTCCCGCTCGATGCGGTCGATGAGCTCGTCCATGCGGTCGCTCCGGTAGCCGGGGAAGTTCTGTCCCGACCAGCCGTTCTCCCCGGTCGGGATCTGGTCGGAGCGCAGCGTCGACAGCGGCACGGACTCGGGCGCGCTCAGCCAGGCGTACATGGACAGCCCGTCGTTCGCGCGCCTGGTGAGGGTCTCGCCGAAGTACACGCGGGCGGGCTCGTTGCGGATCACCGCCTCCACGCCGATCTTCCTCCACTGGCTCTGCAGCACCTGCTGGACCAGCTCCCGCGACCTGTTCCCGGCCGTGGTCATGAGCGTGAAGCTCAGGCGCTCCCCGGCTGCGTTGTGGCGGATACCGTCGCGCAGCTCCGTCCAGCCCGCTTCGTCGAGGAGGGCTTCGGCCCTGTCGGGATCATGGGAATACACCGGCACCGTGTCGCTGAACACCGTGTCGAGCGGGTTGACGTTGGAGTGCGCGACCGGCTGGTGTCCGCCGAAGAGCTTCGCCGTGAGCTGCTCGCGGTCGAGCCCGTGGAGGAGAGCCCGGCGCACGCGCACGTCGGCGAAGATCGGATTGTCGAGGTTGATGTCGAGGTGCTCGTAGATGAGCCCCGGCTTGTACAGGTAGACGTACTCCTGCGCATGGCGCTTCTGGAACGACATCGCCTGCTCGACGGTGAAGCCGAGCTCGCCCGACACATAGTCGATCTCCCCGGACAGCAGGCTCGCCTCCAGCGCCGCGGTGTTCTCGATGACCCGCACCACCACCCGGGCGAAATGCGGCCTGTTCCCGTACCAGGCCGGGTTCGGCTCGAGCACGATGTGCGAGCCGGACTCCACGGAGGTCACGCGGTAAGGACCGTAGTAGAGCCCCGGATGGGTCGGGTCGGTGTCGTAGAGCGTGCGGTGGCGGTACTCGGCCGGGTCTTCGAACGCGGCCTGCTCGAGATGCCGGGGCAGCAGCGCGAAGCTGCTCGCGTCGTTGTACTTGTAGGTGAGACGGTCGATGTGGAAGGTGAAGGTCCTGTCGTCGATGACGTCGATCGAGAGCGTGCGGCGGTAGCCCTCGGTGCCGGCGAAGCCCGACTGCTCGTTGCGCCCCGCCTCCCAGGTGAAGACCACGTCGGCGGAGGTCACCGGCGTGCCGTCGCCCCAGGTCGCCCCGGAGTGGATGCGGTAGGTGACGGCGACGCCCTCGCTGCCGTCCGCCAGCGTCTCCGGCACCGCGAGGCCGTTCTCGATGGTGGGCAGGGTCTCGCACAGGGCGCATACCAGCGTCCAGTCGTGATCGTAGGTGGTGAGCGGCCGCATGGCCGCATTGAGCACGTAGGACTTCGCCAGCATCGAGTTGATGTGGGGATGGAGCGTCGATGGGAACTGGGTGATGCCGATCACAAGGGTGTCCTTCCCCCACACCGGCGAGGCGAGCATGACGGCCGGCAGCAGCGCCGCGCCGAGTCGCGCCGCGATTGACTTCAGGATCGACGGAACGGACATGACGGCAGACTCCGAAGTATCGCCAGGAAGTATCGCCAGGACTCGAAACCGTGCAGACCGAAGGCGCCGCCGGAACGGTATCGGCGCCGGAGAGCCGCTGCAAACGTGGCCGGACCAGTACGTTGACGGATGAGCCACGCCACCGGGAAGGCCGCGATTCCGGCGTCGACGGCCGCCACGACCCCGGCCTTCCAGCCCGTCTCCGGCGTATAGCGCATCCGCTACAGCCTTTCAAGCACGCGGGCCGGGCCGCGCGGCGGCGCCCGCCTCGTGCGCACGGGCGCCGCGCATCGTCCCGGTCTCGCGGAGTAGACTGGCGGGCGTTCGCGCGGGCCCGGCCCGCGGGACCATGGGGAGACGAACCCGCCGTGAGACTCGGACGGGCATTCTGGAAGGACATCATCGCCAGCCTCACCACGGCGGGGCAGGGGCTTCTCGCTCGACGCACCGGCGGGCGCGCGGCCGAGGACATCCATGCGCTCTGCCGCGCTCTGCTTCGCACCAGGGGAGAGGCCTCGGTGGTCACGCTCGCGCGGCAGACTCTCGATGCCTTCTCCCGGCTCGACGAGGCGGGGCGGGGCGCGTTCTTCGAGTTCCTGCGCAGCGAGCTCGGCGCCGAGCCTGCGGCGCTCGATACGGCTCTGGAACGCTACCGGGAAGAGCCGGGCCCGGAGACGGCGGCGGCGCTCGCGGCGGCGGCCGAGCCCCGGCGCCACGAGCTCCTGCGCCTGATGAACACCGCGCCGGACGGCACGCGCGACATCCTGGCGATGCGCGCCGCCCTGCTCGGCGCGCTCCCCCGGCGTCCCGAGCTCAGGCTCGTGGACGACGACTTCGTGCACATGCTCCGTTCCTGGTTCAACCGCGGGTTCCTCGACCTGCACCGCATCGACTGGCGCACGCCGGCGCTGGTGCTGGAGAAGATCATCGAGTACGAGGCGGTGCACCAGATCCTCGACTGGGACGATCTGCGCCGCCGCCTGGAGGCGGACCGGCGCTGCTTCGGCTTCTTCCATCCCTCCCTGCCCGACGAGCCGCTCATCTTCGTCGAGGTCGCGCTGTGCAGGGGTCTGGCCGGCTCGGTCACCGACCTGCTGTTCGGGGAGGTCGACCCGGACGTCGACGCGGACACCGCGATCTTCTACTCCATCAGCAACTGCCAGCGGGGGCTCGCCGGCGTCTCCTTCGGCAACTTCCTCATCAAGCAGGTGGTGCGGGAGCTCGCGGCGGAGAACCCGAAGCTGCGCCGGTTCGCCACCCTTTCTCCGGTCCCGGGCTTTCGCGAGTGGCTGATCGGGGAGGCGCGGGAAGGGCGGCTGGCGCCCGATGCGGGTGACGGAGAGGCCGGGCTCGCCGGCATCGAAACGCCGGAGTGGCCGGCCGACAGCGCACCGGGGGAGCACCTGCGGGGGCGCCTGTCCCGGCTCTGCGCCCGCTACCTGCTGCACGCCAGGCGCGGCAGCCATCCGCTCGATCCGGTGGCCCGGTTCCATCTCCGAAACGGCGCCCGGCTCGATCGGATCAACTGGATGAGCGATCCCTCGCCGGCCGGCCTCCGGCAGTCCGCCGGACTGATGGTGAACTACGTCTACGACGAGCCGACGGTCGTCGCCAACCACGAGGCCTACGTGAACGAGGGCCGGGTCGCCTACTCGCGGGAGATCGCGGCGCTCGCGGGCGCCGGCCCGGAGAAGCGCCGCGGACGGGCTGACACGATACGGGGAGGGTGCGGGACATGACCACCGAGCAGGGCGGGACGGTGCGGCGGCGCGCGCGCCGGTCCGGTGGGCGCGCGGCCAACCGCCGCGGGGCGGGCCCCGCGGTGAGGCAGCTTCCGTGGGAGCTCCCGGTCAACCACGACGCCCCCACCGAGCCGCTCGACGCCGAGCAGGTGCGGGCGGTGCACGACGGGGCGATGCGGGTGCTGGAAGAGGTCGGGATCGAGTTCCTGAACGAGGAGGCGCGCGCGGTGCTGAAGGCGGCCGGCTGCGAGACGGACCCGGGCGGCGCCAACGTGCGCATGGACCGGGCGCTGGTGATGGAGAAGGTGGGGCTCGCGCCCCCGCGGTTCACGATCACGCCGCGCAACCCCGGGCGGGCGGTCACCATCGGCGGCCGCCACATGGTCTTCGTCAACGTGTCCAGCCCGCCGAACTGCTCGGACCTGGACCGCGGGCGGCGGGTCGGCGACCGCGAGAGCTACCGCGACTTCCTCAGGCTCACCCAGTACTTCAACTGCGTCCACATGGCCGGCGGCTATCCGGTGGAGCCGGTCGACCTGCATCCCTCGGTCCGCCATCTCGACTGCCTCCACGACAAGCTCGCCCTGACCGACAAGGTGGCGCACGCGTACTCGCTGGGGACCGCGCGGGTCGAGGACGCGATGGAGATGGTGCGCATCGCGGGCGGGCTCACCCACGCCGAGTTCGACGCGACGCCCCGCATGTACACCAACATCAACTCCTCTTCGCCGCTCAAGCACGACTGGCCGATGCTCGACGGCGCGATGCGGCTCGCGCGCCGGGGCCAGCCCACCATCGTCACCCCGTTCACGCTCGCCGGCGCGATGGCCCCGGTGACTCTCGCCGGCGCGGTGACCCAGTTCGTGGCGGAGGGGCTCTCCGCCATCGTGCTGCTCCAGTGCGTGAAGCCCGGCGTGCCGTGCGCCATCGGCTCGTTCACCTCGAACGTGGACATGCGCACCGGGGCGCCGGCCTTCGGTACCCCGGAGTACGTCCGCGCCACCCAGATCTCGGGCCAGATGGCGCGCTTCTACGGGCTGCCGCTGCGCGCCTCCAACGCCTGCGCCGCGAACTGTCCGGATGCACAGGCGGCGTGGGAGAGCGCGTTCTCGCTGTGGTCGGCGGTGGCGGCGGGGGTGAACGTGGTGTACCACGCGGCGGGCTGGCTGGAGGGCGGGCTGTGCGCGTCGTACGAGAAGTTCGTGATGGACTGCGAGACCCTTCAGCAGATCATCGCCTACCTGAAGCCGGTCCCGGCGACCGGGGACGACATCGCGGTCGACGCGATCCGGGAGGTGGGCTCCACCGGCCACTTCTTCGGCTGCCGGCACACCCGGGACCGCTACGAGACCGCGTTCTACGAGCCCTTCCTCTCGGACTGGAGCAACTTCGAGAGCTGGGAGGAGCGGGGATCGGTCGACACGGCGCGGCGGGCGAACGGCGTCTGGAAGAAGGTCCTCGCCGAGTTCGAGCCCCCGCCCATGGACGAGGCGGTCCGCGACGAACTCGCCGCGTTCGTGGAGCGCCGCAAGCGCGAGGGCGGGGCGCCGACGGACTTCTGAGCCCGGACCGGAGTGGCGGCCTTCCGGCGCCGGGCCGTGATTGAAGCGGTCTGCCATGCGAAGCCGGACCGGCCCGGCGGGTGCGTCACCTTGCCCACCGCTTCTCGAACTCCCACACCTCGCCGAAGCCCATCAGCTCGTGCATCTCGCCGATGGAGAGGCTGCCGGTCTCCAGGTCGATGGACGAGCCGTTGGTCTTCAGGTGCCCGTAGACGGCCTCCAGCGCCTTCGCGGTCGCCAGGAAGCCGGTGCCGGGATAGATCGCGACGGCGAACCCGAGCCGCGCGAGGGTGTCCGCCGGCACGACGGGGGAGAAGCCGCCCTCGACCATGTTCGCGAGCAGAGGCGCGTCGATCTCCCGGCCGATGCGCTCGAACTCCTCTTCGGATTCGGGGGCCTCGATGAACACCACGTCGGCGCCGGCCCGCGCGAACGCCTGTCCGCGGCGAATCGCCTCGTCGAGGCCGAGCGAGGAGCGCGAGTCGGTACGCGCGACGATCAGGAAGTCGTCGCTTCGCCGCGCGTCCACCGCGACCTCGACCTTGCGCAGCATGTCGTCGAGCGCGACCACCCGGCGTCCCGGGGCGTGGCCGCACTTCTTCGGGAACTCCTGGTCCTCGATCTGGATCGCGGCGACGCCCGCCGTCTCGTAGCCCCGCACCGTGTGGCGGACGTTGAGGAGTCCGCCGAACCCGGTGTCGGCGTCGGCGATGAGGGGCGTGCGGGTCCCCTCGCAGATGCGGGCGGCGCGGCCGAGCATGTCCGAATAGCTCACGAGTCCCGCGTCCGGCAGCCCCATGTGCGACGCGGCGATCCCGTAGCCGGTCATGTACAGGGCGTCGAAGCCGGCCCGGTCCGCGACCCTGGCCGAGATCATGTCGAACACGCCGGGCGCGACCGTGAGCTCCCGGGCTCGTATCCGGCGGGCGAGGGCGGCACGGCGGTCGCTGTGGCTGAGCATGTGGCGCTCTCCGGGATGCGGGCTCGTCGGGTGGCGGGTGCGTCTCCGCGGCCTGCGGCAGCCTGCGGCGCCCGCGACCGGCTCGCGAGTTCACGCGAGTTCCGGCCCGGTTTCAACCCCTGGCGGGCCGGGCCTTCTCGCCACCGCCTGGATCGAGGCCGTCGCAGTGCATTGGCGGGCGCTCAGGCGCGCTCGACCTCGAAGGCGACGACGTTGCGGGCGTCCCGGCTGAACTCCACCGCCACCAGGTGGACCGGCTCCCCCGCCCCGCGGTACTTGTCCGCGTAGCCCTTCGCCTTCAACTGCGCCATCGCCGCCCCCTCGCCCGCCGTCTCCACCACCTTGAGCTCGAAGAGGTACACGTTGCCGTTGAAGCGCACCGCCATGTCGAGCCGCCCGTGACTGGTGCTGTCCTCGACCGTGATGTCGAGCCCGAGGCCTGCGAAGTACGAGTAGAACACGCTCGCGTAGAAGCCCTCGTAGCGCGCGATGTCGTTGCTGGTGTACCACGGGTGGGGGATGCTCGCGTAGAAGGCGTGGAACAGCGCCTTCAATCCGTCGAAGTCGTTGGCGAGCAGCAGGTCGTGGAGCCGGGCGCTGTTCGCCTCCTGGCGTGAGGGGCTGCGCACCAGGTAGTCCAGCACACACTCGTTGAGGCTCTGGCGCACCTCGCGATTGGGGAAGCCGAGACGATAGAGGGTGCGTCCCCCGCGCTCGACCTCCTCACGGATGGTCAGATATCCGGTCTGGAACAGCAGCGCCTCGGTGGCGATGTCGTCCACGTCGAACGTCGACAGGAGTCTCGCGCTCGCCACCATGTCGTCGAGCGCGAGCGCGCTCACCTGGCGCCTGAACAGCGTCTCGACCAGAAACGTCGGCGTGCCGGTCTCGAACCACCAGGCGCCGAAGCGGCGGCTGCGCAGCAGCAGCAGGATGTCGAAGGGGTTGTAGACCTTCTCTTCCGCGAGCCACGAGTAGCCGTTGTACCACGCGCGGATGGCGTCCCGGTCGAGGCCGGGAAGCTCCGGGGCGAACACCGTGTCGAGGTCCGCGTCGGTATACCCGCAGATGGCTGAGTATCCGGGCTCCAGCGTGATGTCGTCGAGGTTGTTCAGCCCCGAGAACAGGCTCACCCTGGAGAACCTGCTCACTCCGGTGAGGAAGCTGAAACGGACGTGAGCGTCGCTGTCCTTGATGGCCGCATAGAGCCCGCGCAGGTAGTCGCGATTCGCGCGGGCGATGTCCGGCACGTCCAGCGCGTCGAGGATCGGCTTGTCGTACTCGTCGACCAGCACCACCACACGCCGGCCGCTGCGCTCGTGCGTGGTCCTGATCAGATGCCGGAAGCGGGCCGCCGTGGAGTCGTGGCGGGCGGTGACGCCCGCATCGTTCTCCAGGGTCCGAAGCTGATCGGCCACTTCCGTGCGCAGGCCGTCCGGCTCCGTGAAGTGTCCGCTGCCGAAGCTCAGCCGCACCACGGGATGGCGTACCGACCAGTCCCAGGCGTCGTGGATGGCGAGTCCCTCGAACAGCGCCTCGTTGGCCTCGAACAGCTCCTTCAGGGTATCGAGGAGCAGGCTCTTGCCGAACCGCCTCGGGCGCGAGAGGAAGTAGTGCGACCCCTCGTCGAGCAGGCGTCGCAGATAGGGGGTCTTGTCGACGTAGTAGCCCCCTTGCTCGCGCAGCTTGCGCAGGGTCTGGATGCCGATGGGGAGCGTGCGTCGAGTCACGGGTCTCGCCTCGGTCCGGTATCGGCGCGGGACGCCCCGTCATCATCCTCGACCCGGGGCGCCGATGCCACTGCGGCGAGGGCGGCGGCGTGAGGGGGTGTACGTCCGATTCGTGGCGTCCCGGATCGCTCCCGGCGATCGGCCGGGATGCTACGATGCGGCGGCGCCGGAATAGAGAGGGCGCGGCGGCGCCGTCCCGACCCCGGGCTCGATTCCTCTCGACGGAGACGCCGATGCCGGATGCACGAGGACTGGAAGTGACTGCCGCGAATGACGCGGCGCTTCGCAGCTTCGATGCGACGATCGCGCAGTACCTCCGGTTCGGACGCGATACCGGGGACCGCCTCAAGGCTGCGCTGGCCGCGGACCCGGAGATGGCGCTCGCGCACTGCCTGAAGGGGTACTTCTTCATGCTGTTCTGCGTGCCGGCACTCACCGTCAAGGCGCGGGCGAGCCTGGACGCGGGCCGCCGAGCCGCCGCCGGGCGCGGCGCCACGGACCGCGAGCGCCGCCACCTCGACGCCCTCGACGCATGGACCCGCGGCGAGTTCGGCCAGGCCGCCGCACACCTCGAGGCGATACTCGCCGACCACCCGCGCGACCTCCTCGCGCTGAAGATCGCCCACTACCTGTACTTCTATCTCGGCGACAACGACAATCACCGCGACTCCATCGGGCGGGTGCTGCACGCCTGGGACGATACCGTCGACGGTTACGGCTACGTCCTCGGCATGCAGGCGTTCGCGCTCGAGGAGTCGGGCGCCTACGACGAGGCGGAGCGTTCGGGACGGGCCGCGGTGGAGCGCAATCCCGCGGACCTGTGGGCGGTGCACGCCGTCGCGCACGTGATGGAGATGCAGGATCGCCGGCGGGAGGGCATCGCGTGGGTCCGCGAGAGCGAGCCGCGGCTCGGCGAGTGCAACAACTTCGGCTACCACCTGTGGTGGCATCTCGCGCTGTTCCACCTGGAGCTGGAGGAGACGGGGGCGGTGCTGCGGCTCTACGACGAGCGGATGCGCGCGGACCTCTCCGACGAGTACCTGGACATCTGCAACGCGACGTCGATGCTGTGGCGGCTGGAGGAGCGCGGCGTCGATGTGGGCGATCGCTGGCACGAGCTCGCGGAGCGGTGCGAGGCGCGTACCTCCGAACACCAGATGGTCTTCCCCGACGTGCACTACCTGCTCGCGCTCGCGGCGGGAGGGCGCGACGGCGCGGTGGGACGGATGCTCGACAGCATGCGCGGCTTCGCCGAGGGCCCGGCCACCGAGCAGGTGGCGATGCGCGCGGCCGGCGTCGCGCTCGGGGAGGCGATCGCGCACTGGTACCGTGGCGAGTACGCGAAGGTCGTCGACGCGCTGGCGCCGGCCCGCTACCGGATCCCGCTCATCGGCGGCTCGCACGCGCAGCGCGACCTGTTCCACCAGATGCTCGCGGCCGCCGCGCTCGCGTGCGGCCGGCACGAGACCGCCCGCACCCTGCTGAGCGAACGATGCGCCCGCAAGCCGGGCAACCCCTGGACCTGGAGGCGCTACGCGCAGGCGCTGGCCGCGCTGGACGACGACGAGGGCGCCGCCCGGGCGCGCGAGACGGCGGCCCGGCTCCTGACCGCGTAGCGGCGGAGCGCGCCCGTCCCGGCCGGCCCGTCATCCGGCCCCGGGCTCCGGGCGGCCCGGCCCTGTCGTGGGGGGCGTGTCGACCAGGGATGCGTCCACCTCACGGCCACGAAGAACGGTGCCGGCACGATCCGCCGCCGTCGCGTGCGGCGGCCCTCGGCAGCGCGCGGGGCCTCAGCCGCCATCGCGTGCGCGGCGGACCTCGGAAGCGCGCGGGCCTCAGCCGCCATCGCGCGCGGCGGCCCTCGGAAGCGCGCGGGCCTCAGCCGTCATCGCGCGCGGCGGCCCTCGGCAGCGCACGAGCCTCAGCCGCCGTCGCGTGCGCGGCGGACCTCGGAAGCGCGCAGGCCTCAGCCGCCATCGCGCGCTCGCCGGCCCTCGGCAGCGCGCGGGCCTCAGCCACTGTCGCGCGCTCGTCGGCCCTCGGCAGTGCGCGGGCTTCAGCCGCCGTCGCGCGCGCGGCGGACCTCCTCGACGACGATGGCGAGCCCCCGCTCGATCCGGCTCCATTCGTCGGCGTAGCTGATGCGGATGCACTCGCGCCGGTGCGGCCAGTCGTCATCGAGCCCCGGGAAGAAGTAGTGGCCGGACACCACGATGACCCCGCGGGCCTTGAGCCGTTCGTAGAGATCGGCGCCGGTGACGGACAGGCCGGGCATCCACAGCCACAGGAAGAACGCGCCCTCCGGCCGGTGGATGCGGACGTCGCAGCCGTCGAGCCCGGTGCGCAGGATGTCGACGGCGCGCATGGCCCTCTCCGCGTAGTGCGGGCGGATGACGTCGCGGCTGAGCGCGAGCACTTCGCCGCTCTCCACCAGATCGGCCGCGAGGGCCGGCCCGAGACTGCCCGGAGCGAGACAGAAGATGGCGTTGACGGCCCCGAGCGCCGCGGTGATCTCCTCGCTCGCGATCACGACCCCGGTGCGCATTCCCGGCAGCCCCAGCTTCGAGAGGCTCATGCAGAGAACCGTCCCCTCGTCCCATGCGAGCGTCGCGTCGCCGAAGACGATGCCGGGGAAGGGAAGGCCGTAGGCGTTGTCCACGATGAGCGGCACCGCGCGGGCGCGGGCGATGTCGCCGAGGCGCCCGATCTCCTCGTCGGTGACCACGTTGCCGGTGGGGTTGGTGGGCCTCGACACGCAGATCGCCCCGATGTCCTCGATCTCGTCGAGCCCGTCGAAGTCCACCCCGTACTTGAACAGCCCGTCGCCGAGGTCGGTGATGGTCGAACGGCGCGAGACGAAGAGGCCCGGCGTGAGGCCGAGGTCGGCGTAGCCGATGTACTCCGGCGAGAGCGGCAGCAGGACACGGCGCAGGCGCCCGTCCTCGCCCGGCCCCGCGAACAGGTTGAACAGGGCGAGGAACGCGGACTGGCTGCCGTTGGTGAGGGTGATGTTGCGTTCGCTCACGTCGAAGCCGTGTTCGCGGCGCAGAAGCCCGGCGAGCGCGCGGGCGAAGCCGCGGTCGCCCTCCGGCCCGTCGTAGCGGCCGACCGCCCGCTCGAAGGCGCCGTCGCGTTGCATGAACGCCTGGGTGCGCGCCCGGAACACGTCCTCCGCGGCCGGAATGAGGCTCGGGTTGCCGCCCCCGAGGTTCATGATCCCGCCGCCCGCCGCCGCCACCGCGCCGAGGTCGTCCATGAGCGAGCGCGTGCCGGACTCGCCGGTCAGCCGCTTTCCCAGTGCGGAGAGGTTCATCGCCGTCCGTTCGCTCCTCGTGTCCGTCCCGCTTCCAATCGCCTGCCGCATCACGGGGCGGAGCCGTCCGGTGGCTCCGGTCCGTCCCGGGCGCCGTTGCCGAACACGCTCGAAACCGACGGCACGGCGCCCGCACGCTACGATCGTACTGCGGACGCACCGGCTTGACACTCGGGTCGTTCCGGTCCGATGACGCCGCGGGTGGCGAGGTCGTCGATCTCCTCCACGCCGAAGCCCCAGTCGGCGAGGACGCTCCTCGTCCCGCTTCCGGGCGCGGGCGGCGAGCTTCGGACCCCGCCCGGGGTGCGGCTGAAGCGCGGCGCCGCGTTCGGCTGGACGATGCCGTCGCGCTCGACGAAGGTGGCGCGCTCCGCGTTGTGGGGGTGGCGGTGCGCCTCGTCCATGCTGAGCACCGGGGCGAAGCAGGCGTCGGTCCCTTCGAGGGTCGCGCGCCACTCGTCCCGGGTGCGGGTGCGGAACAGCGCCGCCAGCCGCGCCTTGCCCTCCCGCCAGTCGTCGCGGTCGGTGGAGTGGGGCGCTTCGCCGGGGTCGAGCCCGGTCCGCTCCAGCAGCTCGGCATGGAACTTCGGCTCGACGGGGGCGATCGAGACGTACCGCCCGTCGCTCGTCTCGTACACGTCATAGAAGTGGGCGCCGCCGTCGAGGATGTTCTCGCCTCGCGGGGCGTCGCTGACCCCGGCCGCCCGGAGGGCGTAGGCGGAGGTCATGAGCGAGGCGGCGCCGTCGATCATCGCGGCGTCGACGGTCTGCCCCTTCCCGGAGCCGCGCGCCTCGTACAGGGCGGCGACGACGCCCAGCGCCAGGTAGAGCGCCCCGCCGCCGAAGTCGCCGACGAGGTTGAGCGGCGGCGTCGGCGGCGCGCCTCGCCGGCCGATCGCGTCCAGGGCCCCGGTGAGGGCGATGTAGTTCAGGTCGTGACCGGCCGCGCGGGAGAGCGGTCCGTCCTGCCCCCACCCGGTCACCCGGCCGTAGACGAGCCTCGGATTCCGGGCCGCACAGTCGTCCGGCCCCAGCCCGAGACGCTCGGTGACCCCGGGGCGGAATCCCTCGATGAGCGCGTCCCCGCGCTCGACCATGCGCAGCACGGTCTCGGCGCCGTCGGGGTGCTTGAGATCGACCGCGATGCTCGGCCGGCTGCGGTTGAGCAGGTGAAATTCGGGGGCCATGCCGATGCCGAGCCCGGAGTCCGTCGGGCGGTCGACCCGTACCACGTCGGCCCCCAGCTCGGCGAGGAGCATCGCGCACATCGGGCACGGCCCGATGCCCGCGAGCTCGATGACCCTCAGTCCCCGCAGCGGGCCCATGCAGTGGCTCGGCTTCAGGGGTTCAGCCGGGGAGCGATGTCCGGTTGCAGCGACAGGTGCCGATCTGGTGCAGCTCGATGATGTTGCCGAACGGGTCGGGGACGAAGACCTGATCGGAGTCCTTTCCCACCAGGCTGCGCACCGTCCAGTGCCGCACCCCCCGCGCCTCGAGCTCGCGGCGGGCCTCGTCGATGCTCTCGACCGCGAGCGCGACATGGGGCCGGGCCGGATCCTCCTCCGCGTCGCGCGCGACCGGAGACACGCCGACCACCCCCATCAGGTGGATCTGCGTGCGCTGCTCGTCGTCTCCCACGTACATCCAGTAGCCGGGAATGCCGGGGATGTCGGGACGGCCTTCGTCGGCCTGGAGGCCGAGAAGTCCGGAGTAGAACTCCCTGGCCTTCACCAGCGCCTCGTCCGACGGATCGATACGGATGCCGTGGTGGTGCAGCTCGAGAACCTTGATGGGCATGTCGTGTCTCCGGGGAGGGTCGCGGCGGAGGCCTGGCCGGCAGCCAAAGCTAGACGAAAGGCGGCCGGGTGGCAATCGGCTCCGCTTACAACGCAGAGCTCTCCAGAAGTCGTGACGAACGGTTCATCAGGCCCTCGTTCCGGGCCTTCGATGCCGAGAGACCGCCCGTCACCGTGCGATCTTCCGGTCGGGCGGCCAATGACCGCGACTTTTGAATGGTCCCGGCTCACAACGGCTCCGCTCACGTCCGGAGAGTCGGTGCCGCGCTGGGATTCCGGCGCGATTCCGGCCACCGGGGCGCCGAGTCGAGGGGAATTCAGGAGCATGTTCCCGCCTGGCGGGAATTGCCGGGTCACGACGGCTTCCGGACCGCCCCGGGGCGCCGGCCGGAGCGATTCCACGCTGCCGGCGGGGCCGGCCAGGGCTGCCGCCGGCCCGTGGCCGAAGGTGCGGTTCGACCCGGGAGGGCCGGCCGCGGATCAGGACGCGGCGAGCAACGCATCCACCGCCGCCGCGAGACTGTCGTGGCTCTCGAGCTCGTCGCGGTCGGGGCCGTCGCGCATCGCGGATCTGCCCCGGGCCGTGCGCACCCCCACCGGCCTCGCGCCCGCCACGAGCGCCGCGTCGAGGAACTCCGGCGAGACGCCGACGCACGGTACGTCGTCGAGGGAGACGCGCAGCCGTTCGGCGATCTCGCGCAGCATGTCCGGACTGGGGGCGAAGCACTCGCAGACCTGCCCGGGCAGGCAGAGGCAGACGAAGACGGCGTCGATGGCTCCGCCGTACTCCGCGAGGCGCCGGTGCATCAGCTCGTGGGTCCGGTTGAGGTCCTCGATGGTGAGGTGGCGCCGGCGGATCCCCGGCTGGCGGGTCGCGACGACGACGCGGTGGCCGGCCCGCCCCAGCCGTGCGATGGCGTCGAGGCTTCCGGCAATCGGCCGCCACTCCTCCGCGCGGCGGACGTGACCGGGGAGCGCCTCGTTGATGACGCCGTCGCGTTCGAGGACGACGAGGCTCAACCGCCCGCTCCGGCCGGGTGCGCGTCGATGTCCGGTTCGGACCGTGATGCGTCGTGCAACGGTTCGGAAAGCTCCCGGTCTCGAAGGGGTCGCGGGTGGGCGGCTCCGGAAACGTCGCGCGGCTCCGGCCAGGAGTACGTTCCCGGCGGATCGACCGCGCGAGGGTCGCCCACCCTCGGGTCCGGAAGCTCGTACCGGCGACCGGACTCCGTGGATGAGAACGCGCGGCGGAGTCCGTCCTCGACCCCGGCGCGCAACGGTCGTCCCGTATCCCCGGCATGACGCCCGGCGCGCGCGGGGAGCTCGTCATGGATGTCGATGGTCGTCTCCATGGCCCCATACTACCCGCGCCGCCGGATATGGGAAGGCGGTGCTTCCATTGCCGACAGCGGCTCTTCCATCGCGGACAGCCATTCCCGCCAGGCGGGAACAGGCCCCTGAAATCCCCTCGACTCGACGCCCCGAAGGTCGCTGAAGGTCGGAATCGCACCACAATCCCACCACGGTACGGCCTCTCCGGGCGTTGGCGGGAATCGCTGCATTGCGGGTTCTTCCGTTGCGGGCAGCGACACGGGACGTTCCGCCACGGTACATTCCAGCCGGCATCGGGGTCCGGTCGGGGGGGAGGTGGCGCATGGGCAAGGCAGGATCCGGTTCCGTGCGGCCCGTCCATCCTTCATCGGCGTCGGCCGATCACGAGCCGACAGGATGCTGACGAGAATTACCCTGCCACGTGTCGAGCGCACCATCCCGCGAGGACGAGGCCCCTTCCGGGTGCGGTTGGCAACCCTGTTTCGCTCACTGTCCATACTCCCGAGGAGTCCGGCCGCATGACGTTCTACGCCGACCTCCATGTCCACTCCAGGTACTCGCGCGCGACCAGCCGGAACTGCGATCTGGAGCACCTGGCCCTCTGGGGCCGCAAGAAGGGGATCCGCATCGTCGCCACCGGCGACTTCACCCATCCCGCGTGGCGGGCGGGTCTGAAGGAGAAGCTCGTGCCGGCCGAGCCCGGGCTCTTTCGCCTGCGCCCGGACCTGGAGCGGGCCGTCGAGGAGCGGCTGCCGCCGGCGTGCCGGAGCGCGTCGACCGCGGTCCGGTTCATGCTCTCGGTCGAGATCTCGACCATCTACAAGAAGCTCGACAGGACCCGGAAGATCCACCACCTGATCTATACCCCGGACTTCGATTCCACCGACCGGGTGGTCGCCAGCCTGTCGAGGATCGGCAACCTGCACTCGGACGGGCGGCCGATCCTGGGTCTCGATTCCCGGCATCTTCTGGAGATCGCCCTGGAGTCGGGTCCCGACTCGTACCTGGTCCCCGCCCATATCTGGACCCCGTGGTTCGCCGCCCTCGGCTCGAAGTCCGGCTTCGACGCCATCGACGACTGCTACGGGGACCTCGCGCCCCACATCTTCGCGGTCGAGACCGGACTGTCGTCGGACCCGCCGATGAACTGGCGGGTGTCGTCCCTCGATCGCTTCCGGCTGGTGTCCAACTCCGATGCCCATTCGCCGGAGAAGCTCGGGCGGGAGGTGTGCGTCTTCGACACCGAGCCGGACTACTTCGCGCTCCGCCGGGCGCTGGAGACGGGGGACGGGTACGGGGGCACGCTGGAGTTCTTCCCCGAGGAGGGCAAGTACCACCTCGACGGGCACCGACACTGCCGGGTCCGGCTCTCCCCCGGCGAGACCCGCGCGCACGACGGCCTGTGTCCGGCGTGCGGCAGGCCGCTCACGGTCGGGGTGATGCACCGCGTCGAGGACCTCGCGGACCGGCCCGGGGAGGCGCCGCCGCCGCGGACCGCGGGCGCGATGCAGAGCCTCGTACCGCTCCCCGAGATCCTGTCCGAGATCCACCAGGTCGGCGCGAAGAGCAAGCGGGTCGCGCAGCACTACGAGAGCCTCCTCGGCCGGCTCGGGCCGGAGCTCCCGCTCCTCGCCGCGCTTCCGCTCGAGGACATCGCCCCCGCGTCGTCGTCGCTCGTCGCCGAGGCGGTCTCGCGGCTCCGCCGGCAGGAGGTGATCCGCCAGGCCGGCTACGACGGGGTGTACGGCACCATCCGCCTGTTCGAGGCCGCCGAGCTGCACCGGCGCACGCGGGGCGCGTCGCTGTTCGGGGAGGAAGGCGAGGTATCGCGCGGTCGGAGCGCGTCGCTGTTCGGGGAGGAAGGCGAGATATCGCGCGGTCGGGGCGCGTCGCTGTCCGGGGAGGAAGGCGAGGAGTCTCGCGGGCGTGCTCGTCGCTCCGAATCCGAAGACGAGCGGAGCGCGGCGCGATCCGCCGGTCCGGATTCGCCGTCACCCGGGCCGGATGGCGCGCCTGTGCCCGCCGCTTCGGCGGGAGACGCGCCTGCATCGCCTGCGGTCGCGGCGGGCGATGCGCCTGCGCCCTCGGGTGCGCCCCGGGGAGCGCCGTCGCGGCACCGTACCGCCGCGCAACGCGCCGCGGCGCCTCATCGCCGCCCCGCCATCCTGACCGGACTCGATGACGAGCAGCGCCGGGCGGTCGAGACGGTCGACGCGCCGCTGCTCGTGGTGGCCGGTCCGGGGTCCGGCAAGACGAGGACCCTGACCCGTCGCATCGCGCACCTGGTCACGAATCACGGCGCCGACCCGGCCCGGTGCCTCGCCATCACCTTCACGCGGCGGGCCGCGGGCGAGATGCGCGACCGTCTGCGGGCGCTCCTGCCCGGCGCGTGGGAGCGGGTCGCGCTGCACACGTTCCACTCCTTGGGCCTGTCCATTCTGAGCGAGCACCACAATGCGGCGGGGCTGCAGCGCGGCTTCCGGGTCGCGTCGGAGGCGGAGCGGGTCCGGCTGCTGCGGGACGCGCTCGGCATCTCCGAGCGGAGGGCGCGGAGCCGTCTCTCGGCCATCTCGCGCGCCAGGCGCACCGGAGGGGCGCCGCCGGAGGAAGTGCCGGGGCCCGGCCGGGGTCGGCCCCGGGGGAGCCGGCCACGGCGGACCGGGGGTTCGCCGCCGGAGGAGGTGCCGGGAGATGTGCTGGCGGCATACGAGGGGGCGATGGAGGCCCGCAACCTGTGCGACTTCGACGACCTCGTCCTGCGGGCGGCGGATGCGCTGGAGTCCGACCCCGGCATCCGGGCGCACTACCGGCGGCGCTACCGGTGGATCTCGGTCGACGAGTACCAGGACGTCGACGAGCAGCAGGTCCGGCTCCTGAAGCAGCTCGTCTCGCCGGACGGCAACCTCTGCGCCATCGGCGACCCGGACCAGGCCATCTACGGCTTCCGGGGCGCGGACGTGCGCTTCTTCTCGGAGTTCCGGCGGGACTTCCCGGAGACCCGGGTCGTGCGGCTCACCCGCAACTACCGGTCCGAGCGGAACATCGTCGCCCTGTCGGCGCAGGTGATCGGCCGGTCGGTATCGATACCGGAGACCGGGCCGGGCTCGCCACCGGGCCCGCTGCCGGGCTCCGGGCTGGACTCCGGGCCGGGCTCCGGAGCGGGCTCCAGGTCGGGCTCTGGACCGGGCTCCGGACCGGGCTCCGGATCGGGCTTCGGGCCGGGCTCTGGGTCGGGCTCCGGACCGGGCTCCGGATCGGGCTTCGGGCCGGGCTCTGGGTCGGGCTCCGGGCCGGGCTTCGGGCCGGGCTCCGGGCCGGGTTCCGGAGCGGGCTCTGGGCCGGGCTCCGGACCGGGTCCCGGGCCGGGCTCCGGCCTCGTCGCAGGCGATGCACCCGACCTCGTCACCCTGCACGAGGCGCCCACCGATCGGGCGGAGGCCGAGTTCATCGTCCAGTCGCTGGAGCAGGCGCTCGGGGGACACAGCTTCTTCTCCATCGACAGCGGACGCTCGGCGGATGGCGACGGGTCCGCCCTGTCGTTCTCCGACTTCGCGGTCCTCTACCGCACCGAGGCGCAGATCCCGGCGCTCGCCGAGGCGCTCCGGCGCTCCGGGATGCCCTTCCAGCACCGCTCGCACCGCCTGCTGCTGGAGCATCCGGGAGTGGCCGCGGCGCTCGATGCGCTGCGCGAGTCACCCGGCCCCGGGTCGGTGGCCGAGCGGCTCGAAGCGGCCTGTCCGGGCGGCGGCCGGCGCGACCCGCGGATGCTGGAGGCGCGCGAGCTGCTCAGGCCCGCCGCCGTCGCCTGCGGCGGCGACCTGGAGCGGTTCCTGTCCGATCTCGCCCTCGGTACCGAGGCCGACACCTGGGACCCTCGCGCCGACCGGATCTCGCTCCTGACCCTCCATGCCGCCAAGGGGCTGGAGTTCCCGGTGGTGTTCATCGCCGGCTGCGAGAACGGCCTGCTTCCCCTCGCATGGGGCCGTGCCGGAAAGGCGGTCCTCGCCGAGGAGCGACGCCTGTTCTACGTCGGCGTCACCCGGGCGCGGTCCAGGCTCTACCTGTGCCGGGCCCGGAAGCGGCTCTGGCGGGGGAAGGTCCGCGAGCTCCCGCCGTCTCCCTATCTCGCCGACATCGAAGAGCAGCTTCTCGAACGCCGCCGCGCGCGGATTCCTGCGAGGAAGCCGAAGACCGGCGACGACCAGCTCGATCTGTTCACGTGACGTGACGGCGGGGGCCGCGGCGGCCGGCTACTTCTCCAGCAGCCGCGGCATCAGCTCCACGAGGTTGCACGGCCGCGTGCGGTAGTCGAGCTGGTCGACGATGAGCCTGTCCCACGCGGTGCGGCAGGCGCCGGACGAGCCGGGGAGGCAGAAGATGTACGTCGCGTTGGCGACCCCGGCCAGCGCCCGGGACTGGATGGTCGAGGTCCGGATCTCGTCGTAGGAGATCGTCCTGAACACTTCCCCGAAGCCGTCGATGGTCTTGTCGAGGAGCGGGCTCACCGCCTCGGGAGTGCCGTCGCGGCCGGTGACTCCGGTACCCCCGGTGCTGATGACCGCGTCGACCTCGGGGTCCGCGATCCAGGCCGACACCGCGGCGCGGATCCGGTAGATGTCGTCGGGGACGATCCGCTTCTCCCGCAGGGAGTGGCCGGCCGCGACCAGCCGGTCCGCGAGGAGCCGGCCGGACCGGTCGGTGTCCTCGGTGCGGGTGTCGGAGACGGTGAGGACGCAGATCGAGAGCGGGATGAATGTGCGGCCGGTGTGTCCCTGCGCGGCGTCGGTCATGGGTCGTGGCTCGCTCGGCGGGCGGGATGATTCAGGAAGCGGCGGTGCCGTCAAGGCTCACACGAGGCCGAAGAAGGGCTGCACCGCGACCGTCGCACCCGGCTCCACCGACGTACCGTCTTCGGGGAGGACGATGAAGCAGTTCGCGTCGCTCATGGTGTGCAGCAGGCCGGAGCCGGTCCCGCCGGTGCTGCGCACCACCAGGGCGTCCGAGTCGTCGCGCTCCAGAACGGCGCGATAGTACTCGACCCGGCCCGGCTTCTTGCGCAGCCGCGTGGCGCAGCGCGCTTCCAGCGCCGGCAACGGTCTCGAATCGGCCTCGCCCGCCATGGTCCGGATCGCCGGGGCCACGAACTGGTAGAAGGTCACCATCACCGCGACCGGGTTCCCCGGCAGCCCGAAGAACACCGAGTCCCCGACGAATCCGAACGCGAGCGGGCGCCCGGGGCGGATCGCGATGCGCCAGAACCCGACCCGGCCGAGCTCGGAGAGGACGTCCTTCACGAAGTCGGCCTCGCCGGTCGACGCGCCGCCGGAGGACAGGACGACGTCGGCGCCGGCCGACGCGGCGAGGAACGCGTCGCGCACCGCGTCGCGGCGGTCCGGCACGATGCCCAGGTCGACGATGTCCACATCGAGCCGGCCGAGCATGCCGCGCACGGCGAAGCGGTTGCTGTCGTAGACGAGTCCCGGCGTGAAGGGAGCGCCGGGAGGCCGGATCTCGTCGCCGGTCGAGAAGTACGCGACCCGCGGCCGGCGCCGGACCTCGATCCCGGCGACTCCGAGGGACGCGAGCAGGCCCATCTCGGCCGGCATCACGCGGCGCCCGCGCGGGACCGCCACCGCGCCCGCCGCGATGTCCTCGCCGGCCCGGCGCACGTGCTGGCCGCCGCTCGCGCCGGGCGGTATCCGCACGCGGTCGCCGTCGGCTTCCACGTGCTCCTGCATGATCACGGTGTCGGCCCCTTCGGGCATGACCGCGCCGGTCATGATCCGCACCGCCTGGGACGGCCCGACC
Source organism: Gammaproteobacteria bacterium (assembly GCA_965202735.1). GTDB lineage: Bacteria > Pseudomonadota > Gammaproteobacteria > HK1 > HK1 > HK1. The sequence goes on along the minus strand of OZ241844.1, from coordinate 1,761,561 downwards.
CGGCCGGCGAACGGCTTGCCCGCGTACGCCGTGCCCAGGACCTCGTACCAGCGCGGCGCGGTGTCCGGCAGCGAGGCGCCGGCGCAGGCATAGCCGTCCATCGCCGAGTTCGTATGTCCCGGCACGTGCATCGGCGAGATCACGTCGGTGGCGGCGACCCGCCCGAGCGCATCGATGACCGCGACCGTCTCGGTCGCGTCCACCGGACGCACGTGAGCCCGGATCCGGCGCATCGCCTCGCCCGGCGGCAGGAGGTCCGGATCGCCTTCGTAGCAGTCGGGAAGCGGCTCGGGCGGATTCATGCGCGGGACGTTCGCGCGATGCCGCGGCAGCGTCAAGTCGCCCCGTCCTCGCCCAGCAATTCCCGCCAGGCGGGAACATGCCCTCGAAATCCCCTCGACCGGACGCCCTGGTGGTCGGAATTGCGCCGGAGTCCCATCGCGGCACGGCCTCTCCGGGCGTCAGGGGGAATTGCCGGTCCTCGCCCCGTCCTCGCCCGTCCTGGACCGGGGCGAATTCACGCCGTCCGGCGGCCGGGCGCTTCCCGCTCCCGCGAGCCCGCCCCGGCAGCCCTTCGATGCCGCGCAGGCCCGGGGTGGCGCGTTCTACCGGATTCCGCGCCGTCCGGCGCCGCCCAGTATCGTGTCGACGACGAAGCTCGCGATTTGCTCCGGCGAGTTCAGGTCCAGCACGGGCAGCGCCACCGGCGGGTCGAGCGGAGCGTCGGTCGCGACCGCGACGATGGTGTCGTCGCGGGGATGGAGCGGCGGGCGGCCGAAGCTCGGGCGATGGAGCTCGATCTTCGGGAACCTCTCGTGCTTGAACCCTTCGACCAGGATCAGGTCGAGCAGCTCCTGGTCGAGCTCCAGCAGCACCTCGTCGAGCGGCGGCTCGCGGTCCGCGGGCCGCTCCACCATCAGCGCCCAGCGCCGGCGCGAGGAGATCAGCATCTGCGCCGCGCCCGCCTTGCGCAGCTCGTAGCTGTCCTTGCCGGGGGTGTCGACGTCGAAATCGTGGTGGGCGTGCTTGACCATGCCGACCCGGATCCCGCGCCCGGCGAGGATGGGCAGGAGCCGCTTGAGCAGCGTCGTCTTGCCGGTGCCGCTCCACGCCGCGAAGCCGAGGATCGGGATGTGCGCGTTCGTCAGCATGTCAGCATGGAGGATGCGTCGCACCCGGGTCCCGCGTCGCGCCGGGCGAGGCGCCGCTCCAGGCGGTCGCGCTCCTCCGGCGTGTTGACGTTGAGAAAGGTGTCGGGGAGGTCGGAGAAATCGGCGGTCACCGCGTGCCGGGTCGCATACCAGGCGTCGATCCTGCGCTCTCCCGCGGCGAGGAAGGCGAGCAGGTCGGGCAGCAGGGCGCGCGTGAGCAGGGCGAACACCGGCTGCATGCGCTCGCCGTCGTGGGCCACTGCGATCTCGGCGCCGCGGCGGGCCATCGCCTCATGCAGCCGCGGCCCGAGCGTCCCGGTGACGAGCGGCGAATCGCACGGGACGGTGAGCAGGAGCCGGGTCGCCGACGCCTCCAGCGCGCTCGCCATCCCCGCCAGGGGACCGGCGAAGCCGCCGACGGTGTCGGCGATGACGCGGCATCCGGTGGCGGCGCGGTACGCGCCGGCGTTGCGGTTCGCGTTCACGACGACCCCGGCCGTCTGCGGCCGGAGCGCGTCGATGGTGTGCGCGACCATCGGCCGGCCCGCGACCTCGACGAGTCCCTTGTCCTCGCCGCCCATGCGCCGGGCCCGGCCGCCCGCGAGGACGACGGCGGTGATGTCCTCGCGCGGATAGGGGGTCACCGGCTCCGCCCCGGATGCGGCTCCCGGCGCCGGTGATGCTCCCGCGCGGGGCAGGGGGTCACCGTCCACGGTGCCCGGAAACGCGGGCGTCCTCGCAGCTTCGATACGTGCCGAGCGAGCCGTCGCCCGGAGTGCGGTCGTCCCGCCCGCAACGGGCCGCGGGCCCACGGCGGTTCGAGCGGGCGGGACGACCGCGTTCCCGGGAATCCCGCCCGTGGTCGTGCCGGTGCCTCGATGGTGCGAGGCGAAGTCCTGCTCGCATGGTCTCGACTCGCATTCGAGCGTCGCGGGGAGCGGAATGGTGAGTCATTCCGCGACGAATGACCACCGCGAGGACACGACGCCAGCCATTCCCGCCCCGGTCGCGCCGATCGGTTACGGATGCGCGAACATGGGGACGATCGGATAATTCCGGACATCCCGGACATCCCGGACCCCGGGACCCACGCTCCCGACGGGAGAGGAATACGCCATGACGGCAGGACTGACGCCACGCCAACTGGAGCACGCGGGCGAGGGCTACGACGCGGTCGCCGCGCGGTCCGCCTCGATCGGTGCGGACTGCTACATCGACCCGGCCTATCTCGAAGCCGAGCGCGAGCGGATCTTCCGCCGGAGCTGGCAGTACCTCTGCCACGAGGAGGCCCTGCGCGAGCCGGGCAGCTACGTCACCGGCGCGGTTCAGGGCCAGAGCCTCGTGGCGGTGCGCGGCGAGGACGGCGCGCTGCGCGCCTTCTACAACGTCTGCAGGCACCGCGGGCACGAGCTGCTGAAGGGCGCCGGCACGACGGCGCGCATCACCTGCCCGTACCACGCCTGGGTCTACGATCTGGAAGGCCGCCTCCACCGGGCGCGCCGCTCGGAGCTGATCGAAGGCTTCGATCCGGACCGGATTCGGCTCGCCCCCGTGCGGGTGGAGGTGTTCTGCCACCTCGTGTTCGTGAACCTGGACCCGCGGGCCCCCTCGCTCGCGGCGCAGACGGACGGCCTCGCCGGCGAGGTGGCGGAGTACGCTCCCGATCTGGGCGCGCTGACCTTCGCGCATCGCCTGACCTACTCCGTGCGCGCCAACTGGAAGGCGGTGGTGGACAACTTCCTGGAGTGCTACCACTGTCCCGTCGCGCACCGGGACTTCGTGTCGCTGGTGGAGATGGACACCTACAAGGTCGCCACCCACGGGATCTGGTCCAGCCACATGGCCCGCGCGGGCCGCCGGCAGAACCGGGCCTACGGCGTGGGAGAGGCGAGCGTGACCGACCACGCGGTGTGGTGGCTGTGGCCGAACACGACGCTGATGCGCTATCCGGGGCGCGGGAACTTCATGGTGTGGCGTTTCGTCCCCGCCGGTCCCGAGGAGACGTACGAGGAGCTCGACTTCTTCTTCGAGAGCGCGCCGCCGGAGGAGCGGGAGATGGAGGCGATCCGGTTCATCGACGAGGTGCTCCAGCCCGAGGACATCGGTCTGGTGGAGAGCGTGCAGCGCGGCATGAGGACCCCGGCGTTCGAGCGCGGCCGCTACCTGGTGGACCCCGACGGATCGGGCCTGAGCGAGCACGCGGTGCACCACTTCCACGGCCTGGTGCTCGACGCCTACCGTCGGGCCGTCGCGTCATGAGCGCGGTGCGCGAGGGGTACCTGGCGGGGAGGGCCGCGGTGGTCACCGGCGGCTGCGGCGGCATCGGCACCGCGGTCTGCGCGCGGTTCGCCGCGGAGGGGGCGGCGGTGTACGCGACCGGACTGGCGGAGCCACCGGGCGGGCTGGCGCCCGGCGTCACCTTCCATCGCCACGACGTGACCCGCGAGGAGAGCGCCGTCGAGCTGATGGCCCGCGTCGAGCGCGAGCACGGCCACCTCCACGTGCTCGTCAACGCGGCCGGCATCGAGATCGAGAAGACCGTCGAGCAGACCTCGCTCGAGGAGTGGGACCGCATCTTCGCGGTCAACGTGACCGGCACCTTCCTGACCTCGAAGCACGCGCTGCCGCTGATGCGCAGGGCCGGCGGCGGCTCCATCATCAACTTCGGCTCCTACGACGGCTTCATCGCCGACCCCAACCTCGCCGCCTACTGCGCGACCAAGGGCGCGGTGCACGCGCTGACCCGCGCCATGGCCTGCGACCACGGGCCGGACAACATCCGGGTCAACGCGGTCTGCCCCGGCTACGTGGACACGCCGATGCTGCGGAGCTTCTTCGACTCGATGGGCGACGCCGAGAGCCTGCGCGAGGAGGCTTGCCGGGTGCACCCGATGCGCCGCTACGGCACGCCGCAGGACATGGCGAACCTGGTCAACTGGCTGGCCGGCGACGAGGCGCGCTACGCGTCGGGACAGCTCTGGGTCCTGGACGGGGGACTCTCGGCGCAGATTCAGCAGATGCGGGTCTGAGAGCCTGTCGAGCCTCGCCGCCTTCCGCGCACCGGCAAGCCCCGAGCGAGTCCGATCGGGGCTTGCGCGAGCCATGCGGAATCGAAGCCTCCGGCATCCGGAGCGGCCTCCCCGGCGACATCTCCGGATGCGGTAGTGGACCGGACCGCCTCGATCATCCACGGCAATTCCCGCCAGGCGGGAACAGACCCCTGAAATCCCCTCGACCCGGCGCCCCGAGGGTCGAAATCGCACCACGATTCCACCACGGTACGGCCTCTCCGGGCGCTGGCGGGAATTGCTGGATCATCCAGAGGAAAGTTGACAGGACTCCATTTCTGAGAATACTCAGAATTCCGCGCCTCGTTCCGCACGGCGCGGCGCGAACAATCGTCGAGGTATTCCAGGAGGACGGGCCATGTCGAAAGACCACTCGGCTGCAATCAGCCGCCGAACGATCCTGAAAGGCGCCGCCGGGACCGCGGCCGCATTCGCGGTACCGAGCTTCTTCGTCAGGGAGTCGCCGGCCGCCACCGCGACGCTCCGGATCGGCATCATTCCCGCATACGCGTTCGGAATCTACTGGCTGGTGCAGGACCGGGGATTCGCGCCGGGCGTCAACATGGAGTTCAGCGTGTTTCCATCCGGGCCGCCGGCCATCGAGGCGATGGTGGGCGGGTCGGTCGACGCGATCACCGTCGGCTCGGTGCCCCCGCTCGCCGCCATGTACAGGAAGGTCGCCGACTTCCGGGAGATCTCCATCTGCGGCGACGCGTCGGGGCTGTTCACCATCTACGGCGCTCCGGACGTCAAGTCGCTGACGGACCTGGAGGGCCGCAGGATCGCGGTGACCTCGGGGACGAACTTCGATTTCTTCCTCGACGTGGTGCTGTCGAACCACGGCCTCCAGGACATGCCGCTGACCCGCGTCAACATGGAGCCGATCGACGGCCAGGCGGCGCTGATCGCGGGCGCGGTCGACGCGACGGTGCCGCTCGCGACGTCCCGCAAGCTCATCCGGGACCGGATGCCGGACTCCAACATCATCGCCGACGGAAGCAGGATTGCGCTGGAATCGCGCCCGAGCATCATGGACGTGTTCATGACCACCCAGCCCGTGCTCGACGCCAACGAGGAGGCGTTCGTGGAGGTCGTCGCCGCCTTCCACGAGAAGGGCGTCGGCATGCTTCGCAGCGACAATGCGGGCGTCGTCGCGCGAATGGTGGAGTGGCAGGCCGGGCTGGGCCGCGCGAGCGTCACGCCCGAGGACGTGGAGCCCCTGCTCAACGGCTACTTCTACTTCGACACCCGGGAGATCAAGGACGTCTACGCCAGGGGCATCCTCACGAACGCGCTGCGCGTGCAGTCCGAGTTCCTGGTGGCGAACGACCGGATCGGCGGGATGCCGGACCTGGACGCGCTGGTGTCGGACCAGATCGTCAGGCAGATCTAGCTCGGCCTCCAGCCGGCCGCCTGCGTCCGGCCTGCTGTCAATCGGGGCACCCGACGGGTGCCCCGATGCATTACCGATGCGTGGAGGTCACATGAAAAGGCTTGCCTTTCTGATCTCGGGACGCGTCGTCCTCGGCGCGGCTTCGGTCCTGGCGGTGCTGCTCTCGTATTCATGGGTGACCGGCCTGCCGGACAACAACCCTTCGCTGCTGCCGCCGATACCGCACATCGGCGAGGCGTTCGTCGTCAACCTGACCCGGGGCACCCTGGTCGATGCCCTCGGCGCGAGCCTCTACCGCATCTCCATGGGCTTTCTCATCGGCACGAGCTGCGCACTGGTGCTCGGCTGTCTCATCGGGTGGTACAGGACGGTCGAATACCTGCTCGACCCGCTGATCGAGGCGGTGCGTCCGATCCCGCCCCTGGCCTACATCCCGATCGTCATCATCTGGTTCGGCATCGAGGAGTTCAGCCGCGTCCTCCTGATCTCCATCGCCTGCTTCATGGTCTGCGTGGTGAACGTCGTCGCGGGCATGAAGAACGTGCCCCGGGTCTACGTGGATGCCGCGTCGACGATGGGCGCGACCCGGTTCCAGATATTTCGCACCGTCGCCATTCCCGCCGCCACCCCCTTCATCTTCACGGGATTCCGGATCGCGCTGGCCGCGGCGTGGACGACGCTGGTCGCGGCCGAGCTCATCGCGGCGCCGAGCGGTCTCGGCTTCCTGCTGCAGGAGGGGCGCCGGTACTTCCTCACCGATCAGGTGATGATGATCATCGTGATCATCGGAGCCTGCGCGTTCACCATGGACCGCATGTTCCGCTGGGTCCAGGCGCGGCTGACACGCTGGTCGGAGGCGCGGGAGTGATGTCGGAGATCGTCGTCGAGAGCCTGTCCCACACGTTCGGCAAGGATACGGACGACGCGCTCGCCGTGCTGCGGGACATCGACCTGACGTTCGCCTCGGGCAGCTTCAACACCATCGTCGGGACCTCGGGCTGCGGCAAGTCGACCCTGCTCAAGATGATGGCCGGGCTGTTCGAGCCGTCCGACGGCCGGATGACGCTCGACGGCGAGGTCATCCGGGGCACGGACCGGCGGCGCGGCATGGTGTTTCAGCAGGATGCGGTGTTCCCCTGGATGACGCTCGCGAAGAACATCTCCTACGGCCCGCGGCTGCGCGGCGCCAGCCGGCGGGAGCAGGCGGAGATCGAGGCCAGGTGGATCGGGCTCGTCGGGCTCGGGGGCTTCGAGAACCGCTGGCCGAGGGAGCTGTCGGGCGGCATGCGCAAGCGCGTGGACATCGGGCGGGTCTACGCCAACGACCCCGACGTGCTGCTCATGGACGAGCCGTTCGGCGCCCTGGACGCGCAGACCAAGGAGCGCATGCAGGCGGACCTGCTGGACATCTGGACGATCACGAAGAAGACGGTGGTGTTCGTCACCCACGACCTGGAGGAGGCGATCTTCCTCTCCGACAAGGTCATCGTCATGTCGGCGCGGCCGGGCCGCATCCGGCACATCGAAGAGATCTCCCTGCCCCGCCCCCGATCCGGCGAGATGCGCCTGACCGACGACTTCATCCGGGTCAAGCGCAAGCTCTGGGGCATGCTGGAACACTGACGGCCGGGGCATCCACCCGGCCGCGACGCGGAATCGGTCATCGGCCATCGGCCATCGACGCGGAGGTCGCCATGAACGTCATCTTCATTCTCGTCGACAGTCTCAACCGGCACTGTCTGAAGACGTACAACCCCGATACGGTGTGCGAATCCCCCGCGTTCGAGGCGTTCGCCGGCCGATCCTCCATCTTCGACAACCACTTCGTCGGCAGCCTGCCCTGCATGCCGGCGCGGCGCGAGATATTCGCGGGACGAAAGGACTTCCTGTGGCGTCCGTGGGGTCCGCTGGAGGTCTTCGACCCGCGCCTGCCGCGCGTCGTGAAGGCCGCCGGACTCAACACCGGGATCGTCACCGACCACTACCACTACTGGGAGGAGCAGGCGAACGGCTACGTGCAGGGATTCGCCTCCTCCCTGTTCATCCGTGGACACGAGACCGACTTCTGGAAGCTGCCGGAAGCCGGCCCGGTGCCCGGATGGGTCGAGAAGATCACCGAGTACCGTTCGGCCGAGCACATGCGCCAGTACTACTCCAACGTCAGGGACTTCCGGAGCGAAGCCGACTACTTCGCCCCCAGGGTGTTCCAGGGCGCGATCGACTGGCTGGAGGCCAACGCCGGCAAGGGCGCGTTCTACCTGCACGTCGAGTCGTTCGACGTGCATGAGCCGTTCGACGTCCCCGAACCCTACGCGTCGATGTACGCCGCCGGAGGCGCCAGCAAGGACGACTACAACATCTGGCCCCCGTACCAGGTCTACGCCGACCTGGAAGCCTTCATGGCGCAGACCACGCCGGAGGAGCTCGCGTTCCTGAAGTCCCAGTACCTGGGCAAGGTCACCATGGTGGACCGCTGGCTCGGCCGGCTGATGCGCAAGATCGACGCGATGGACCTGTGGCGGGACACCATGGTCATCCTGACCACCGACCACGGACACGACCTCGGCGAGCGCGGCGCGTTCGGCAAGCAGTTCCCGCACTACGACAGCCACACCAATGTCCCGCTCGCGATCTGGCACCCCCGGCACCCGGGCCACGGGCGGCGGGTCTCCGCCCTGACCCAGACCGTGGACCTGTTCGCCACCGTGGTCGACGCGGCCGGGGGCGTGATCCCCGAGGCCAACCGCCACAGCCGCAGCCTGCTGCCGCTGCTGGAGGGAGGGAGCGGCGCCGGCCCGCGCGAGGCCGCGCTCTACGGCACTTTCGGCCAGGGGGCGTGCGTCACCGACGGCGAGTGGACCCTGCTCAAGGCGCCGGTGGAGGGCAGGCCGCTCTACATCCACTCGACGATGATCAACCAGCCGCTGATCGTCGACAACCCGGTCGACGGCCGGGTGGGCCGGGTACCGGACCCGCCCGTGGACCAGGGGTACTTCGACCCCACCGTCCCCCTGCCGATGTGGAAGCTGCCGATCCGGATCGACCCGCGCACCCACGAGAACTTCCTCTTCCACCGCGCCGAGGACCCGGAGCAGGAGAGCAACCTCTGGAGCTCCGAGCCCGCGCAGCGCCGCCGCATGCTCGGCCTGCTGCGCGACCTGATGGAGGACGAGGGCTGTCCCGAGGAGCAGTTCCACCGGCTGGGACTCGCGGACGCCAGGGCCGCCACATGAAGCCCGCCCGCAACGGACCGGCCCGGAGCATGTCGGCACGAGCCGGCGAGGCGGCTCCTCGGGCGCGAGCACCCACGGCGCGTCCGGCCCCCCGGGGCACGGCGGCGCGAACCGGCGAGGCGACCCCGGCCCGCGGGCGAGGCCGACCGGGGTTCGAGTCCGCGGACAACGAGGCGGCCCGCAGGTTCCGGTCCATCGTGCGCACGAGCCGCATCGACCGGAGCTCCGGGACGCCGCTGTGGGTGCAGTTGAAGACCGTGCTGGAAAGCGCGATCTACTCCGACGTGCTGTCCGGAGGGGCGCGATTGCCGTCCGAACAGATTCTTTGCGACGCCTTCAGGCTGTCCCGCCCGGTGGTGAGGAACGCGCTCGCGGCGCTGTCGGCGGAGGGGCTGGTGATCAAGGAGCCCCGTCGCGGGATGTTCGTCGCCCCGCATCCGCCGGAAGTGGGCTTCATGACCGCGGCCAAGGGCGTGTTCGAGGACCTGTCCGCCAAGGGCCACGAGGTGTCGGTCGAGACCTTCGATTTCGGCCTGTACGAGGCGAGCGGGGTCGAACGCCGCGTGTTCGGCCTGCCGGCCGCGCGCAGCGCGGTCCGCATCCTGCGGGTGTACCGCGTGGACGGCGCCGCGCTGACCCACACCGTGATCTCGCTGCCCGCGCACCGGCTGCCGGGAATGGAGAAGCTCGACATCGAAGGCCGCTCGATTTTCGACACCATCAACCGGCACTACGGACTGAAGCCCCAGCGGGCGGACCGATGGATCAGGGCGGCGGCCGCACCCCCGCGGGTCGCCGGGCGCATGGGCATCGAGCCCGGCACGCCGCTGCTGCGCATCGAATCGGTGGCCTTCGACTTCGACGGCAACGCGCTGGAGTACTACGACGCCCACTACAACCCCGAGGTCTCGCCGCTGCACATCGCGACGGATGCGCTCGACGTCGTGAACGTGGACGGCAGGCTCGCCCCGGCCTGACACTGTTGCCAGCAATTCCCGCTAACGCCCGGAGAGGCTGTGCCGCGGTGGGATTCCGGTGCAATTCCGACCACCAGGGCGTCCAGTCGAGGGGACTTCGAGGACCTGTTCCCGCCTGGCGGGCATTGCTGCACTGTTGCCGGGCGGCGAGGCATTGCCGGGCCCGAGCTGGTAGCATCCCGGCATCGCCCCGCCTTCGGATACCGCCGCGAACGGCCGCCCGGACCCCGATGGACGCCCCGTACCACGTTGGCTCTCCACCTGCTCCGTCGCCGGCGCCGCCGTCGGCTCCCGCCTTCCGTCGCATCCTCCGGCCCGGACGCCCCGGTGCGGGTGGAGGTCGAGAGGCATCGCCCCGTGCCCGGCGGCTTGCCGGTCCGGCCGCACGCGCCATGCTCGCGGAACGCGCCGCCGGCTGGGCCCGAAGCGGAAGTCCGCGGCACGGATCTCAACGGAGTCACCGCCGATGAACGAAGACGCATTCAACCTGCAGGTCCGCAAGTTCCTGAAGAAGGTGGGGGTCACCTCCCAGCGCGAGATCGAGAAGGCGGTGCGGGAGGCGGTGGCATCCGGGACGCTGTCGGGGAACGAGAGGGTCCGCGCCTCGGTCACCCTGAAGCTGCCGGACCTGGGGGTCGAGCTCGACATCGACGACACCATCGCACTCGACTGACGACCGCCGCGCGGCGGGCCGCGGCGCACGGAGCGCCGCATCGAGTTCCACTTCCAGAGCCGAGGAGCCGACCATGGCAGCCATCCACCCGATCCACCCCGCGAAGTTCCCGCAAGAGGAGTGGGACGTGCGCTGCAATCTCGCCGCCTGCTACCGCGCGTTCGTCAAGTACGGGTGGACGGACCTCATCTACACCCACATCTCGGCCCGGCATCCCACGGAAGAAGGCCGCTACCTCATCAACCCCTACGGCCTGCTGTTCGACGAGATCACCGCGTCGAACCTGATCGTGGTCGACTTCGACGGCAACGTGGTGCGGGGCGACCACCCCTGCAACGACGCCGGCCACGCCATTCACAGCATGGTGCTGATGAGGCGCCCCGACGTGAACTGGGTGCTGCACTCGCATACCCGGGCCGGGATGGCGGTCTCGTGCATGAAGGGGGGGCTGCTCCCGCTCACCCAGCAGGCGATGCTGTTCGACGGCCACCTCTCGTACCACGAGTACGACCACCAGACGGTGGGGTCGGAGGAGTGCGAGCGGCTGGCCGCGGACCTCGGGGCCAACAACGCCATCATCCTGCACAACCACGGGCTGCTCACCTGCGCCCCGACCATCGAGGAGGCGTTCACCCTCCTCTACAACCTGGAGAACGCGTGCAAGGTGCAGGTCGACGTGCTCTGCTCGCGGGTCGAGACCATCCTGCCCAGGCCGGAGGCCGTGGCGAAGCTTGCGGCGATCGGCGGCGCCGGCAGCAACGCGGGCGCCCTGGAGTGGTCGGCCGTGGTGCGCTCCCTCGAACGCAGCGACCCGTCGTTCCGGAGCTGAGGTCCCGCGGCCCGTGCGCATCGCGGCGATGCGCGCAGGCGCGGCGGCCGCTCGCGCCCGGGGCGCCGAAGAGAATGACCTTTGCCACGTATCGGGCGCGCCATCCCGCAAGAGCGGGGGCGCTCCGGGTACGGCCGGCGGGATGACGGGCCAGTCGGTGGCGCCCTGGTGCTTGCGGGGCCCCTCCGGGTACGGCCGGCAATCCTGTTTCGGCCACTGTCCCGGCCGTCGGCGGGAGATCGGGACTCAGGCGGTGCGAACGGCCGCCCGCGCCGGCGGACGCCGCTCGGGAATCGCGTCGAGCTCGATCCGGTCGGCGCCGTTGTAGACGAGGAAGTGCCGGCCCTTGGCGCGCGCGATCATGATCACGCCGAGGTCCTCCGCCAGCTCCAGCCCCATGTGCGTCACCCCGGAGCGCGACAGGATCGCCGGGATCCCCATGTGTGCCGCCTTCATCACGATCTCGGAGGTGAGCCGCCCGGTGGTGTAGAAGACCTTGTCGGCGCCGGTCACGCCGTCGAGCCACATCAGCCCGGAGATCGCGTCGGCCGCGTTGTGGCGGCCCACGTCCTCGATGAACGTGACGATCCCGGTGCCGCGGCACAGGGCGCAGCCGTGCACCGCCCCCGCCTGCCGGTAGATCTCGTTGTACGAGGCGATCGACCCGAGCAGGCCGTAGATGTCCGACTGGGTGAGGCTCACCTCGGGGAGCCGCATCTCGTAGAGCTTGTCGAGGGTGCAACTGAACACCGTTCCCTGGCCGCAGCCGGTGGTCACGGTGCGCTTCGAGAGCTTCCGCTCCCAGTCGGCGATGCCCTTGCCCTCGAAGGTGGAGACGTCGGCCTGCTCGCGGTCCCAGTCGACATCCACCGACCGGATGTCTTCGATGTTCTCGATGAGCCGCTGGTTGCGGAGATAGCCGAGGGTGAGGGCCTCGGGCCAGGTGCCCAGCGTCATCAGGGTCACGACCTCCCGGCCGTCGACCTTGATCGTGAGCGGGAACTCTCCCGCCACGCGAAGGTCGCGGGTGTCGCCGTACTCGTCGACGGCGCGCACCGCGTGGGTGGGGGCGAGCCCCGCCCGGGTCATCGCGGGGCGGTAGGGTCGGGTGCCGGAATCCATCGCTTCAGGTCTCGAGTTCCCGTCCGCCGAGTATACGCGCGCAACGACGGGCCCGGATTCGCCGCCGCGAGCGCCGCCGCCACGGGGGCTGGTCCGGGGATCGGCGGGATTTCCGAGCCGGCTGGAAGGCTCCGGCCGGCGCATTCGATCCCGCGCGGGCGTCCGGCGCTCGCGGCCGCGCGCGTCACGGTGCGGGCCGGTGCTCCGGACATGCTATGTTTGTCCGCCGATCCTGGTCCCTCGTTTCAGGCTGATCGACGATCGATGTCCGGCGAGAGCAATGCTCGGAAATCGCTCCGCATCCCGGTGTCGGTGGTGCTGGAGCGGCGCATCGCGCGGGTCGGCCCCTGGTCGCAGGTGCAGTGGGATGCGGTTGCGGCGGTGGCGGGCGAGGAGGTCGTCTCCGAGCGGGGGGCGGCCACCCTCGTGCACGAGGACGACGAGTGCCGGCGCTTCCTGTGGTCCGGCCTCGTGGTCGAGCTGTTCCCCGACGGCTGCGAGAGCTACTGGTACAACCTGCTGAGCGAACGCCCCTCCCTGTTCGTGGTGTGCTTCGAGAGAGACGAGGACGAGGACGAGGAGGGCGGGACCGAGCTGGTTCCGGCCGTGGTGACCGCGAGCCAGGACGAGGCGAACGCGCACCTGGAGTCCGACGACCCGGTCTACTCGGTGCCGATGCCGGAGAAGATCGTCGAATGGGTGGAACGCTTCGTCGTCGAGAACTACGAGCCGGAGGTCAGGAAGAAGCGCAGGCGCGAGGACTGGTCGCGGGGCTCGGAGGACAGCGGACGTGAACGGAAGGCATCGCGGCGCCTCCACTGAGTCCCCGGCGGCCATCGGCGCGGAGGGGCCGCTTCGGCGCTGGGCGCGGCGCAAGCGCGGAGCCGCCCGCGAGAAGGAGGCGCCGGACGAGGCGCGGAGGCGCGGCCCGGCCCGCGCGCCGTCCCGGGTCGTCGGAGACGTTCACACACCTGCGGGCGATGCATCCGCACCGGCCGCCGTCGAAGGGAAGGCACCGATCGGCCCGGAGCCGGCCGTCGTCGAAGGGAAGGTATCGACCGTCCCGGAGCCGGCCGCCGTCGAAGGGAAGGCACCGACCGTCCCGGAGCCGGCCGTCGCCGAGGAGGAGGTGCTGACCGACGAGGACATGCCGCCGCTGGACAGCCTCGACCAGGACAGCGACTACAGCGGCTTCCTGTATCCCGGGGTCAGCGAAGGGCTGCGGCGGCGCGCGCTGCGAAAGCTCTTCACGAGCGCGGTGTTCAACGTCCCCGACGGGCTTGACGACTACGACGAGGACTTCACGTCGTTCGAGGCGCTCGGGGACATCGTCACGTCGGACATGAGGCATCAGGCCGAGGTCGAGGCGGAGCGCTCGAAGCAGGCGCGGGCCGGGACGCGGCCGGCGGCCGGGCTCCAGGACGAGACGGCTCCGGCGCACGCGGAACGCCCTGCGCATCCCGACGGCGAGGAGGCGGAGACGGCCCGGGAGGATCCGGCCGGGAGTGCGGAGCCCGCCGGGCCGCCGGTGCTCGCGGACTCCGGAGATCCGGACGGCATCGCCGGGGATGCGGGTCTGCAACCGGCGGAGCGCGGGGCGCAGGCTCGACCCGGAAAGGAGCCCGCGCCTGGACCCGATGCTCCCGCGGGCGTGGCCTGCGGGGAAGGACCCGCGGGACTGACCGGTTCGGCCCGGGATTGCGCCGGAGACGTGGCGCCCGGGAGCGCCGGCGAGCCGGACGGCGGGAGAGCATGAGCGCGACGGAATCCGGGGCCGGAACGCCCGGACCCGCGCTGCCTGCGACGAGCGCGGACGGCGCCGCGCGCGCCCGTGCGCTCTCCGCGACGCGGAACGCGACCGCCGCACCCACCGGGCTCGTCAGCTACGCCTCGTCGGGGCGTGTGGCCATCATCGGCTCGATGGCGGACTCGGCGCCGGTGCTCGAACGGGTCGGGGATGCGCTCGATGCGGTGGTCGTCGCCCCTCCGGGGGACGGACCGTCCGGCCACGGCGGGCCGCGAGTCATCCATGCCGCGATCAGCGCCGTGGAAGGACACCTCGGCGCATTCACGCTGCATGCCGAGAGCGACGGAGGATCGATCGTGGTCGCTCCGTCACCGCTCACCGGGAACCGGCCGTTCGACATCGTCATCGATCTGCGGTCCGAGCCGGCCATCGGGCACGAGGTTCTGCCGCCGGGCTACTTCGCGCCGCGTGGCGACGCGGCGGCGTTCGAGGACGCCGTCGAGCAGGCCGCGGGTCTGGTGGGTGAGTTCGAGAAACCCCGCTACTTCGGCTACGACCCGGACATCTGCGCGCACGGCGCATCCGGCATCCGCGGGTGCACGCGCTGCCTCGACGCCTGTCCCACCGGTGCGATTCGCTCCATCGGCGAGCGCGTCGAGGTCGACCCGTATCTCTGTCAGGGGGCGGGAGTGTGCGCGAGCGCGTGTCCGACCGGCGCGATGACGTACGCATATCCGCCGCCCGAAGGTCAGCTTGCGGCGCTGCGCGCGGCCGTGGCCGCGTACCGGGAAGCCGGCGGCCGGTCGCCGACGCTGCTCTTTCTCGACCCGGAGGGCGGCGCCGAAGAGTGGACGCGCATCGTCTCCGATGCGCCCGAATTCGTGATCCCCTGGGAGGTCGAGGAGGTCGGGGCGATCGGCATGGACGTCTGGCTGGCGTGCATCGCATGGGGGGCCCGGGTCGTCCTGTACGCACCGGCGCAGGTGCCGGTGTCCGTTCGGCGCGAGCTCGGGCACCAAGTCCGCGTCACCCGCTCCATTCTGGAATCGATGGACTACGCGCCGTCTCTCCTCACCCTCGTCTCGCACGACCGGGCGCTCGGCCCCGCGCTCGGGACGGAGCTCGTCCCCGCCACCCCCGACCCGCCGGCCACGTTCGCGCCGTGCGGCGAGAAGCGCACCGACATCCGGCTCGCGCTCGATCACCTGTACGACCACGCGCCGCGGCGCCCCGAGGTCGCAGGCCTCCCGGCCGGCGCGCCCTTCGGCAAGGTCGAAGCCCGCCGCGACGCCTGCACGCTGTGCATGGCCTGTGTGTCCGTGTGCCCCGCGTCGGCCCTGCAGGCGGGCGGCGGCGAGCCCCGCCTCTCGTTCATCGAGATGAACTGCGTGCAGTGCGGCCTGTGCGAGCGCGCGTGCCCGGAGTCCTGCATCACCCGCACCCCGCGCTACCTCTTCGACCGTGAAGCCGGACGCCGCCCGCGCACCCTGAACGAAGACCAGCCGTTCCACTGCGTGAGCTGCGGCAAGGTGTTCGGTACCACGTCGATGGTGACGCGCATGCAGCAACGGCTCGCGGGCCACTCCATGTTCCGGGCGCCGGGCGCCCTGGCACGGTTGCGGATGTGCGAGGACTGCCGGGTCAAGGACATGTTCCGAAACGAAGCCGGGTCCCGGACGTAGCGCGGACCGCGCTCCGCCGAGGACCCTGAGACGTCTTCGAGGCCGTTCTCGCGGCCCTGGACGGCGAACTCCCGGTCCCTGAGCTGCGCCGGGAAGCGCACTCCCCGGAAGGTCCGCCCGATGCCCCCGGCCGGTTCCGGCGTCGAACCGCCGCCGTGGAGGTACGGACCGTCCGCGGCAGCGCGCGCGGCGGCCCCTGGATCGTGGTCCGGGGCCGCGTCGTTCAGTCTGCGTCGTTCAGTCAGCAATTCCGCCAGACGCCCGGAGAGGCCGTGCCGCGAGGGGATCCCGGCACGATTCCGGCCGCCAGGGCGGCCCACCGAGGGGATTTCGAGGGCATGTTCCCGCCTGGCGGGAATTGCTGTCGTTCAGTCTGTCGTTCAGTCAGTCTGGACATTTCATCGTCGATGGTTCACTGTAGCTCCGAATCGGGATCTGCCACAGCGTATCCGTACCAGCCGGGAAGGAGTTTGCAGCCAGGTCCCCCGATTCTCCACGCTGGCGGCTGCTCCCGGTCGATTCGGAGTAGCGATGGAATCCACTCTCCACATCAGCGTCGGAACGAACGCTGAGCCCGCTCCGTCGCCGATCGGCGCGGACGACGACACGGTACGGGCCAACGCCTACGGCCTGCTTGGCGCATTGCTGGCCGGCCCTCCCCGCCAGGATGTGTTCGATCTGCTCGCGAGCATCGACCCGCCGTCCGACCAGGGGCTTGGATCGGCTTGGCGAGAGCTCAGGCAGGCGGCGGAGTGCGCCGATGTCGAGGCCGTCGACGACGAGTACCACGACCTGTTCGTCGGTCTCGGACGTGGCGAGCTCATCCCCTACGGCTCCTGGTACCGGACGGGATTCGTGATGGACAAGCCGCTCGCGGTGCTCCGGTCGGACCTCGCCGCGCTCGGCTTCGAGCGGCGCGACGGCGTGAAGGAGCCGGAGGACCACGCCGCGGCGCTGCTGGAGACGATGGCGCTCATCGCCGCCGACCCCGGGCACGGGCTCGACGTGCAGCGGCGCTTCTTCGATCGCCACCTGGCGGCATGGATGCGCACCTTCTTCGCGGACCTGCAGGCCGCCGGCTCGGCGCGCTTCTACCGGGCGGTGGGGCAGCTCGGCGATCGGTTCATGGCGTTCGAGATGCAGTACCTTTCGACTGTCGCTTGAACCCGGGAGCCGCCCGTCCGGCGGGCGGCGGCAGTAGTCACTGAGAGGAGACAGGCATGAAGACGACAAGCACGGAGCCGCACGGCAGGCGCGAGTTCCTGAAGCGGGCGGCGCTGACCGGCGGCGGCGTCACCGTGGCCGCCGCGGCGGGCGCCGCGGCCGCCGGCGCCGACGGGCCGGCCGCCGCGGATGCCCTGGAAACGGCGCCCCGGTCCAGGGGCTACCGCATGACCGATCACATCGAGCGGTACTATCGGCTCGCCCGATTCTGACCGCACTGCCAGGGAGGAACCGTTATGAAGCTCATCCGAAAGAACTGCCGGGCCGAAGGTTCCGTCCATGCCGCGGCGCCACGCGACGCGATCGGACGGCGGACCTTCCTCCGGCGCTCCGGCCTGACCATGGGAGGCGCGGCCGTCGCGACGATGCTGCCGCCCACCATGATGCGCAGGGCCCGGGCGGCGACCGGCCCGAAGGAGGGCGTCGCGACCGGGATGCGGCGCAGCATCTGTACGCACTGCTCGGTCGGCTGCGGCGTGATCGCCGAGGTGCAGAACGGCGTGTGGACGGGGCAGGAGCCCGATTTCGAGTCCCCGCTGAACCTGGGCGCGCACTGCGCGAAGGGCGCGTCGGTGCGCGAGCACGGCATCGGCACCCGCCGCCTGAAGTACCCGATGAAGCTCACCGGCGGCAAGTGGAAGCGCATGTCGTGGGAAGACGCGATCGACGAGATCGGCGACGCCATGCTGCGCATCCGCGAGGAGTCGGGACCCGACTCGGTGTACTGGCTCGGCTCGGCCAAGCACAGCAACGAGCAGTCCTACCTCTTCCGCAAGTTCGCGGCGTACTGGGGGACGAACAACGTCGACCACCAGGCCCGCATCTGCCATTCGACGACGGTCGCGGGAGTTGCCAACACGTGGGGCTACGGCGCCATGACCAACTCCTACAACGACATGCACAACTGCAAGGCGATGATCTTCGTGGGGTCGAACCCCGCCGAGGCCCATCCCGTCGCGATGCAGCACATCCTTCGCGCGAAGGAGAACGGCGCGAAGATGATCGTCTGCGACCCCCGCTTCACGCGCACCGCCGCCCACGCGGACCTGCACGTGCAGCTTCGCCCCGGCTCCGACGTGGGCCTGATGTGGGGCATGCTGTGGCACATCTTCGAGAACGGCTGGGAGGACGAGGAGTACATCCGCCAGCGCGTCTACGGGATGGACGAGATCCGCGCCGAAGTGGCGAAGTGGACGCCGGAGGAGACCCTGCGGGTCACCGGGGTCCCGGCCGGGACGGTCAAGGCGGCGGCGCAGATGATGGCCGAGAACCGGCCCGGCACCATCGTGTGGTGCATGGGCGGGACGCAGCACACCATCGGCAACAACAACACCCGCTCGTACTGCGTGCTGCAGCTCGCGCTCGGCAACATCGGCAAGTCCGGCGGCGGCGCGAACATCTTCCGCGGCCACGACAACGTGCAGGGCGCGACGGACCTCGGCGTCCTCTCCCACACCCTCCCGGGCTACTACGGCCTGAGCGCCGGCGCCTGGGCGCACTGGGCGCGCGTGTGGGGCACGGACCTCGACTGGCTCAAGGCGCGCTTCGACCCCACCCCGGTCATGGGCGACGGCGGCAAGGAAGTCCTGCCCATGAACTACAAGGGCATCCCCGTCTCGCGCTGGATCGACGGCGTGAACGAGGACCGGGAGAACATCGGCCAGCGCGACAACGTGCGGGCGATGGTGCTCTGGGGACACGCGGTCAACAGCCAGACCCGCGGGCACGAGATGAAGAAGGCCATGGAGAAGCTCGACCTCATGGTCGTCATCGACCCGTATCCGACCCACGCCGCGGTCATGAACGATCGCACGGAAGGGACGTACCTCCTTCCCGCGTCGACCCAGTTCGAGACCTACGGCTCGGTCACCGCGTCGAACCGCTCCATCCAGTGGCGCGATCAGGTCGTCGACCCGGTGTGGGAGTCGCTGCCCGACCACACCATCGCGGCGAAGTTCGCTCGCAAGCTCGGCTTCGCGGACGAGCTGTTCGCCAACATCCGGGTCAACGCGCAGACCGGCGAGCCGGACGTCGAGGACATCACCCGCGAGATCAACAGGGGGATGTGGACGATCGGCTACACCGGCCAGAGCCCCGAACGGCTCAAGCTCCACGCGGAGAACCGCAAGACCTTCGACACCACCACGCTGCTGGCCGAGGGCGGACCCGCCGACGGCGACTACTACGGAATGCCGTGGCCGTCGTGGGGGAGCCCGGACACCGAGTTCACCTACGTCAACACCAGGGGTGAGACGGTGACCAAGAAGGGGCATCCGGGCACCCCGGTCCTCTACAACCCGAGCATGGCGGTCGGCGACGGCGGCCTCACCTTCCGGGCGCGGTTCGGCGTCGAGCGCGACGGCGTCAACCTGCTCGCCGAGGGCGTGCACAGCGTGAGCTCGGACCTGAAGGACGGCTATCCCGAGTTCAACCACAAGGTGCTCAAGCAGCTCGGATGGTGGGACGACCTCACCGACGACGAGAAGGCGGCGGCCGAGGGCAGGAACTGGAAGACCGACCTCTCGGGCGGCATCCAGCGCGTCGCCATCAACCACGGATGCGCACCGTTCGGCAACGCCAAGGCCCGCGCCGTGGTGTGGACCTTCCCGGACCCGGTGCCGATCCATCGCGAGCCGCTGTTCTCGCCGCATCGCGACCTGGTCGAGAAGTATCCGACCTACGAGGACCGCAAGCGCTTCTACCGGCTGCCGACGCGCTACGCGTCGTACCAGGCCACCGACCACTCGAAGGAGTTCCCGCTCATCTTCTCGAGCGGCCGTCTCGTCGAGTACGAGGGCGGCGGCGAGGAGCAGCGTTCCACCTCGTGGCTGGCGGAGCTGCAGCAGGACATGTTCGTCGAGATCAACCCCAGGGACGCGAACGATCGCGGCGTTACGGACGGCCAGATGGTCTGGATCGAGACACCCACCGACGGGACGGTGACCATCAGGGCGAAAGCCATGGTGACGCGCCGGGTGGCGCCGGGGGTGGTCTGGACGCCGTTCCACTTCGGAGGCTACTTCGCCGGCGAGGACCTCCTCGCGAAGTATCCCGAGGGGACCGCCCCCTACGTGCGCGGGGATGCATGCAACACCGCGATGACCTACGGCTACGACTCGGTGACGCAGATGCAGGAGACCAAGGTCACCCTGTGCCAGATCCGTGCGGTCTGAATGGAGGAGAACCACGATGGCTCGAATGAAGTTTCTGTGTGACGCCGAGCGCTGCATCGAGTGCAACGGCTGCGTCGTCGCGTGCAAGAACGAGCACGAGGTGCCGTGGGGCGTGAACCGGCGCCGCGTCGTCGTCCTCGACGACGGCGTGCCGGGCGAGAAGTCGATCTCGGTGGCGTGCATGCACTGCACCGACGCGCCGTGCGCCGCCGTGTGTCCGGTGGACTGCTTCTACACCACCGACGACGGCATCGTCCTGCACGACAAGGACCTGTGCATCGGATGCGGCTACTGCTTCTACGCCTGCCCGTTCGGGGCGCCGCAGTATCCGCAGAAGGAGGCGTTCGGCGTGCGCGGCAAGATGGACAAGTGCACGTTCTGCGCCGGTGGTCCGTCGGCCGACAACTCCGACGCGGAGTACGAGAAGTACGGCCGCAACCGGATCGCGGAAGGCAAGCTTCCGCTGTGCGCGGAGTTCTGTGCGACGAAGGCGCTGCTCGCGGGAGACGGGGACATGATCGCCGACATCTACCGCGAGCGCCTGACCCGGCGCGGCGGCCGGCCGCAGCAGTGGGGCTGGGATACGGCCTACGTCGGGCAGGGCTGACGGGACGGTCGCCGCTTCCTCCGGCGGCACCGCCCGGTGCCGCCGGAGGGCGCGTGACAGCGTTTGCCCGCCGCGACAACGCTCGCCGAGGAGGAGCCATGACCATCGAGTTCGCGACACGTACCGCCGCCGCGGTGGTGCTGGCGGCAGGACTTGCCGGGTGCTGGGATTCCACGGAGGTCACCGTCCACCACCCGGGCGAGTACAAGGGGCCGGTGGACCCTCTGCTGTCGCAGGCGGCGTCGGCGAGGTCCGAGCCGCTGACCGAGCGCTTCCAGCGCGTGCAGGCCGACCGCTGAACGACCCCGGACCTTCGCCGGACCCTTCGCCAGACCCTTCGGAGGAGCAACGGTCATGATTCGGAACACGAACGCATCACCCCAGAGGCGCAGGCGCTACTGGCGCATCACGCTGGCCAGCGTGGTGCTGATGGTCGTCGGGGCGATGGCGCTGCCCCTGATCGGCTACGTCTACGTCGGAATCTCCGATGCCTACGCGCAGGGGGGCGGGGCGGGAGATGCGAATCCGCGCGCGAACTACTGGCGCGCGGTGCGCGAAGGACAGCCGGGCTCCGGCACCGGCGGATCGAGCTACAGCTCCGTCACCGGCCGGCCGATGCCGGGCAGCGACGCCGCCTGGCTGAATCGCGAGACGGACAGCCTCATCAACGGCGGCGGCCAGAACTGGCGCCAGATCCGCAACCGGGTCATCGCGGTGTACGGCGGCTGGATGCTGTTCGGGCTCGTCGTCGTCATGCTTCACTTCTACGCCATCCGGGGCAGGATCAAGCTGGAGGACGGCCGGTCGGGGGCGAGGATCCTGCGCTGGACGGCATGGGAGCGGTTCGTGCACTGGACGACGGCGGTATCGTTCCTGGTGCTCGCGATCACCGGCCTCAGCCTGCTGTTCGGGAGGTCCGTGCTGATTCCGCTGATGGGGCCGGAGGGGTTCTCGGTGTGGGCGGCGATGGCCATGGGCCTCCACGAGTTCGTCGGTCCCTGGATCTTCACTCCGGCCGTGGCGCTGATGCTCTCGATGTGGCTGGTCAACAACCTGCCCGAGAAGGGCGATCTGGAGTGGTGGCTCAAGGGCGGCGGGATCGTCGGCAAGGGCCATCCGAGCAGCGGCCGCCTCAACTCCGGCGAGAAGCTCTGGTTCTGGTTCATCGCGACGGTCGGGGTCGCCTGCATCGTCTCCGGCGTCATTCTCGCGTTTCCCGCCGAGTGGGCCCAGACCCGCAGCACGATGCAGCTCTCGAACGTGATCCACGGAGTGGCCGCGCTGCTGTGGATCGCGTTCTGGATGGGCCACGCCTACATCGGCACCATCGGCACGGAGGGGGCGCTGGAGGCGATGACCACCGGCTATGTCGACGCGAACTGGGCGAAGCAGCATCATGACCGCTGGTACGAGCAGGTCGCCGGCACCGCGGAGCCGGTCCCGGAGAAGCCTGCGGGGGATGCGGCGGGGACACCGACGACCGCAAGTGCCTGACACCGGCTCGTGACTGGGCCCCGGTGGCGAGCGGGCCGCATGGTTCAGCGCCCCGCCACGAGCCGGGCGGGGCGTTTCTCCGCGCCTCTCCCGGATGCCGGGATGCACGCCTCCCCTCCGCCCGGCGCAGGATCGAAGGGGGCCGCGGGTATCGTGGGTCCGGCGCTGGCGGCCGTGCTCGCCGCCCACCATCCGATCGCGGGAGCCGCCGGGGACGCCGAAGAGGCGTTCGGCGCTGCGCTCGTGCGCGGAGACGTCGCGGATGCCGTCGAGCGGCTTCGAACGGGTGCGGACCCGAACCTTCGGCTCGGCCACGGCAAGACCGCCCTCATGGCGGCGGCGAAGGCGGGCGCCTTCGAGCTTGCGGGCGAGCTCATCCGGCGTGGCGCCGACGTCAACGCCAGAAACGACAACGGCGGCACCGCCCTGATGTTCGCGGCCATTCCGGGCCATGTGAAAACGATGGCGCTGCTCATCGACCACGGCGCGGACGTGAACGCGAGCGGCCATTTCCACTGGACCGCGCTGATGGTGGCGGCATCGAAGGGCCATGGAGAAGGCGTCCGGCTGCTGCTGCGCAACGGCGCCGACCCCAACGTCCAGGACACCTACGGGTGGACCCCGCTCATGCGGGCCCTGTACGGGAACAAGCGCGCCGCCGTCGCCGGGCTGCTGGAGGACGAGCGCGTGGACCTGGAGGTGCGTGACGAGCGTGGCGCAACCGCCCTGCACGTCGCGGTGGAGCGCGGCCTCCCGGCGCTCGTGTCCCGATTGCTCGCGCGCGGCGCCGACCCCCGCTCGGTCGACGACGCGGGCCGCGGCCTGCGGCACAAGGCGTCGGTCCAGGGCTACCACGAGATCGCAGCGATGCTGGAGGCGCGCAAGGCGCATTAGGCGGCGCGTCCACCGAGCCCGAGCCATCCCCCCGGCAGGCTGCGAGGCTCGGGGTGGCGGGGGCCGGGGCCGGCCGGAAGCGCCGATGCTCCCCGGGGCGGGACGGGAACGCCGCGGCGGCTCGCGCGTTCCGCGGACGTTCCGGATGCTGGCCGGCGGCCGCCAGGACTGAGGGACTTCCATGAAGATTCGACGGGCCGCGGTCATCGGCGCCGGAACCATGGGCTCGGGCATCGCCGCCCATCTCGCCAATGCCGGTGTCGAAGTCGATCTGCTCGATGTGGCGGGCCCGGCGCCGGATCGCGACCCGGTCGCTCGTGGCGCGCTCGAACGCATGCGCTCGCAGGCTCCGCCCCCATTCATGCACCCGGGCCACGCCGCGCGGATCACGACCGGAAACGTCGAGGATCATCTCCATCGCGTGAGCGGCTGCGACTGGGTCGTGGAGGCGGTCGTCGAGCGCATCGACGTGAAGCGCGCGCTCTACGATGCGCTCGATTCGATTCGCCGGCCCGGCTCCATCGTCTCGTCCAATACGTCGACCCTGCCCCTCGCGCTGCTGGCGGAGCGCATGTCGCCCGCGATGCGAAGCGACTTCTGCATCACTCACTTCTTCAACCCGGTGCGCTTCATGCGGCTGCTGGAGCTGGTCCGCGGGCCGGACACCCGGCCCGGGACGATCGAGGCGCTGGCCCGGTTCTGCGATCGGGAGCTCGGGAAGGGGGTGGTGCACTGCCGCGACACGCCGGGCTTCCTCGCCAACCGGGTGGGTGTGCACGCGCTCCAGGCCGGCCTGGTCGAGGCGGTGGCGCAGGGAGTCGCGGTCGAGGAGGCGGATGCGGTGATGGGCCGGCCGATGGGGATTCCCAGGACCGGGCTGTTCGGCCTGTACGACCTCATCGGGCTCGACCTGATGCTCGATGTCGCCGCGAGCCTGGCGATGGCGCTTCCTCCCGGCGACCCGTTCCAGCGCGTGGCCGAAGGGATCCCGGTGGTGCGCGCACTCGTCGCCGCGGGATGTACCGGCAACAAGGGCGCCGGCGGCTTCTACCGCGGCGGCCCGGACCGGCGGGAGGTCGTGGACCTGCAGTCCGGGGCGTACCGTCCGCTGCGCAGGGAAGCGACCGAGGCGGCGCGGGTGGGGGAGCGCGACGGGCTCCGGGCGCTGGTCGAGCACCGGAGCGCGGCCGGGCGCTTCGCGCGCCGGGTGCTCGCGCGCGCTCTCGGGTATGCGGCGTCGCTCGTCCCGGACGTGTCCGGCGAGGTCGTGCCGATCGACGAGGCGATGAAGCTCGGCTACGGCTGGTCGCGCGGGCCGTTCGAGATGATCGATGCGCTCGGCGCCGGCTGGTTCCGGGACCTCCTCGCGGCCGAGGACCTTCCGGTTCCCCCGGTGCTGGATGCCGTCGGCGCCTCCTCGTTCCATCGCGTGCAAGGCGGTCGTGCGGTCCACTTCATCATGGGCCTCGGCCATCGGCCGCTCGCCCGCCCGCCCGGAGTGTTGCGCGTCGCCGACTTCAGAGTCCTCGCTTCGCCGGTGCTCTCCGGCCACGCGGCGAGCCTGTGGGATATCGGCGACGGCGTCGCCTGCCTGGAGTTCCACACCAAGGCCAACGCGCTCGGTCCGGAGTCGATGGCATTGATGCGCCGGGCGCTCGACGAGGTCGCCGAGCGTCACGCGGCGCTCGTGATCCACTCCGACGCGCCGCAGTTTTCGGTCGGCTTCAATCTCGAGTTCGTCCGTGCGTGCATCGCCGAGCGGGGATGGCGGCGGCTCGACGACGCGCTGGCCGAGTTCCAGCACACGTGCCGGGCCGCCAGGCAGGCGCCGTTTCCGGTCGTCTCCGCGCCCGGCGGGATGGCGCTCGGTGGAGGTTTCGAGGTGCTGCTGGGCAGCGACCTCGTGCAGGCGCACGCGAACGTCGTGGTCGGGCTCGTCGAGCCGCTCGTCGGCCTGGTGCCCTCGGGGGGCGGCTGCAGGGAGATGCTGTGGCGCTGGACGCGGGACGCCCGGGACGAAGAGGCGCGGGTGGCGGGCGCGTTGCGCGTCTTCGAGCTGGTGGGGACCGGCAGGACCGCCACGTCGCCGGAGCTGGCGCGGCCGTTGCGGCTGCTGACCTCGCGGGACCGG
Organism: Gammaproteobacteria bacterium; assembly: GCA_965202735.1. GTDB lineage: Bacteria > Pseudomonadota > Gammaproteobacteria > HK1 > HK1 > HK1. Next base: position 1,736,163 of record OZ241844.1, on the reverse strand, counting down.
ACCACGATGAACCGCGACCGGCTGCTCGCGGATGCGAAGGAGAGCGCCCTCGAGCTCGCCGGCGGCTACGAGCCGCCCGCTCCGCGCGCGGATTTCGCCCCCGGGGCGTCCGCGTACGATGCGATGTGTGCGATGCTCGACGACATGGCGGGGAAGGGGGTCGCGCGCCCGCACGATGTGGTCGTGTCGAGGTGCCTGGCGCGGGTTCTTGCCGGCGGGGATGCGGGCGCCGGCGACATCATCGACGACGAGGACCTGTTCGGGCTCGAGCGCGAGGCCTTCCTGACCCTTGCGAGAACGCCCGGAACCGCCGCGCGGATCGCCCACATGCTGGATCGGGGGTACCCGCTGCGGAACTGACCGCGCGCCGCCGTCGTCGGTGGAGCACGGATTTCCCCGGGCGTTCGACTCGGGCCGAGGGTCCGGCGCGATGGCCGGTGAAGGAGCTCCCGGCAGACGGCGCTGCGGGGATCAATGGGCAGTGCGGGACATGGTCGTCCCCCAGTCGACACGACGGTCGGAGAGCAAATGTCAGACTACGAAACGGCGATGGAGCCCGAATGGGACGCTCCCATCGGCCTGCAGGTGACCCCGAGGGCCATCATCGAGTGCGTGTTCTGGAATGCGGACGCGGTGCACACCGGCTACGAGTCCTGCATCGACCAGAAGCTCGTGATCGTGGACACCGTCGCGCACGAGGAAAACGGCGACAACTACTGTCGCTACGTCGAGCAGGAGTACGTGGAGGACGAGGCGCCGGAGGACATCACGTGGCACGACTGGACCGTCGAGCTCAAGCTCGGCGAGGTCTTCGTCGTCGCTCACTGGCGGGCTCAGGCGGGCGGCAGCCCCTCGGACTGGGACTGGTGCGAGCGGGAGTCGGAGAAGGCGTTCTCGACCGCGGCGCTCCTGGTGAGCAGGCGCGTCCGCAAGGCCATCGCCGTCGACACGTCGTCCTTCGGGCCACGGCCGTCGCGGACGCATCACTGAGGGAGGCGAGGGGTCTCGCAAGCCGGACGCGCACCCTCTGCGGGAGCCCTCGTTTCCGATCCCGGGAGATCCCTGGTACAAGGACCACGGCGGTCGCGCGCGGGCAGGCGCGCGCGGTCCGCGGACGGCAGGCAATCGAAACCAGGAGGAGATCGACATGCGAAATCGTTTGATGTGGGGCGTCGCGGGAGCGGTCGCGGTCGCCGGGGTCGGCATCGGCGCGGTCACCGCGAGCACCTCGGGACTCGACACCTGGATGTCGGGGATGAATCACAACCGCATCATCCAGGTGCAGAGCGAAGGGGGCGTCCAGGCCGACAGCGGAAAGGTCGGCATCGCCTTCTTCTCCAACTCCTCGTTCCAGATTACCTCGCCGAGGGGAATCCGGATCATGGTCGACCCGTGGCGCAACGACCCGTCCGGCGCCTGGGGGCTGTGGTACCGCATGGAGTTCCCCAAGGCGGAGGTGGACATCGGGATGTCGACCCACGCCCATTTCGACCACGATGCGCTCGGGCGGCTGGAGGCCAACATGCTGCTCGACCGCATGGCCGGCACGTTCCAGCTCGGTGACGTCACCATCACCGGAATTGCGGACAAGCACCAGTGCGTCGCGCCCGGCATGGTGCCCTGGACGGATGCGGTGAAGCAGTTCGAAGGGCGGGAAGACGTCTGTCCGCCGACCAACGCGCGGCACTTCGACAACAACCTGTACATCATCGAGACCGGCGGCATGCGGCTCCTGATGTGGGGCGACAACCGTCCCGAGCCGCCGCAGGAGGTCTGGGACCGGATCGGGAGCGTGGACGTGGTCTTCGTGCCCGTCGATGGCTCGCGGCATATCCTGGACTACGGGCAGGCCGACTCGGTGGTGGCGAGGAGCGGCGCGAAGATCGCCATCCCCCACCACTACCTGGTGCCGGAGACGACGTTCGTCACGTCGACGCTGCTCCCGGCCACCGAGTGGGCGCAGACCCACGAGCACACCATGCTCGACACCGCCTCGATCGAGGTCTCGAAGGCGGACCTGGAGGGGAAGTCGGGCCATGTCTACTACTTCGGCTCCAACAACATGGCCACCGAGATGGCGAAGGAAGGCTGAGACGAGTGTGACGGCCGCGACGCGGCCCCATCCGACGCCGGGGGCGGGGTGCGGAGCGCCCCGCCCCCTGCTTCTCTCCGATGCCGTCCACCCGCCTGAATCCGTCGAGCCGCCGTGCGCGGGCTCGCGTGCACGGCGGTGCGGGAGAGGCGGAGCCGTGAGGCTCCCCCCTGTCCCCGTCGCGCTCGCCGTCGCATGCGCCGCGGTCCTCGCCTGCTCCGGCACCGCCGCCTCGGCCCACTTCCTGCTCAACGTCAACATCCGGGTCTTCCACGTAGCGCACGAACGGGACCGGGTCCGGCTCCTCGTCCGGACTCCGATGGCCTATCTGGTCGCCGACAGGCTCGGTCCCGAAGCTTCCGACGGCACCCGTGCGCCCGCCCCGTACACGACCAACCGGATCGAGGAAGGGACGCTGGTCCACTACTTCGACGCCGCAGCGTTCAGGAACAGCCCCGAAGGCCTTGCCGCGATCCTCGCCGGCGGTCTGATCCTGGAGGCCGGCGGCAAGGTACTGGAGGCGGAGATCGGGCGAGTCCGCGCCTGGCCATCCATGGAGCAGGCGCCGTTCGCGCGGCTGGACGAGGCCGAGGCGGCGCTCGCCGGCCCGGCGTATCCGAAGGAGTTCGAGGCGACATACGTCGGCGACACGGTCCTCGACGCCGAGCTGATCTACCCGGCCCCCGGAAGGGTCGGCCGCTATTCGCTGCGCAGCACCCTGGCCCCCGGACTCCCCGGGCAGGACGACACCGCCAACCTGATCCTGGACCACGCCGCCACGCCGCCCCTCGTCTTCCGCGTCCGCGGCCTGATGGCGCAGCCCATCGAGGTATCGCACTCCGCGCTGGAGGCCGCGTGGACGTTCGCGGGGGAGGGGGTGCGTCACATCCTCGAAGGAACGGACCACGTGCTGTTCGTGCTCTGCCTGGTGCTGGGCGCGGCGACGCCGGGCGCTCTGGCATGGCGGGTGACCGGATTCACCATCGGGCACAGCGTCACCCTCACCCTCGGATTCTTCGGCTACGCGCCGACCGGGACGTGGTTCATCCCCCTGGTCGAGACCGGTATCGCGCTCTCCATCGTCTACGCCGCCGCCGTCGCGCTGACCGCGGTCGGGCACCGGATGACGACACCGGTCACGGCGTCGCTCGGGCTGCTCCACGGTCTCGGCTTCTCGTTCGTGCTGGGCGAGATCCTCGACCTCGAGTCGCCCAACCTCTGGCAGAGCCTGCTCGCCTTCAACGTCGGCGTCGAGGTCGGCCAGCTCCTCATCGTCCTGGCGCTCTGGCCGTTCCTCATGCTCATCGCGAAGAGATTTCCGAAGCGGGTCGCCGCGGTGCGCTGGACGGTGGCTCTCCCCTGCATCCTCGTCGCCACCATCTGGACCGGCGAGCGGGCGGTGCAGCTCGTCTCCACCCTGTAGCCCCCGACCTGTAGCCCCGGAGCCCTCGACGCGCCTTCAACTCGCCGCGGCGGGGCAGGGCGCTCGCGGCGCCGCCGGGTCCGCAGGCCGGGTTCTTGACCTCCGTGGGTGCCTGTAGGATTCTTGGCGGGCTTCACCAACGGATCTCCTCCACCAGGAATGCCCGTCGCCCGGCCCGCAACCGCGGCCGGACCGGGGTCCAACGTGCGGCCTCACGCGGCATGGCGCGGTGGAAGTGCCTGCAATCGGCCTTGCCCCCGCCCGGGGGCGGGACGGGTCATCCGGAGCGACATCGCGCATGAGCAACGGGCTGGACACTGGAAGACGGCGCTTCCTCACCGGGGCGGCGACTGTCGTCGGGGGAGGCGGCGCGGCCTGCGCCGCGTGGCCGTTCGCTTCGGCGTGGCAGCCGAGCGAGCGGGCCAGGGCCATCGGGGCGCCGGTCGAGGTCGATGTCGCCAGGCTGGAACCGGGCGCCCGACTGACGGTGAAGTGGCGCGGCAAGCCGGTGTGGATCGTGCGGCGGACGGCCGACGCCCTCGCCTCGCTGTCCGGGCTCGACGCGACGGTACGCGACCCCGCATCCGACGAGCCGCAGCAGCCCGCGTATGCGCGCAATCCGCACCGCTCGATCAAGCCCGAGTTCCTCGTTCTGGTCGGTCTGTGCACGCACCTCGGCTGTGCGCCGTCCTACGTCCGGGCGGGTGAAGGCAACCTCGGCGCGGACTGGAAGGGCGGGTTCTTCTGTCCGTGCCACGGCTCCCGATTCGACTACGCGGGACGGGTCTATCAGGGGGTTCCGGCGCCCCTGAACCTGGAGGTGCCGCCGCACATGTACCTGAGCGAGAGCCGGATCGTCATCGGCGAAGACGAGGGGACGGCCTGATGAGATCCCTCCTGGCCAGCCTCCTCGAGTGGACCGACGCCCGGTTTCCCGCCTCCAGGCTCTGGAACGAGCACCTGGCGCAGTACTACGCGCCGAAGAACTTCAACTTCTGGTACTTCTTCGGCTCCCTGGCGCTGCTGGTGCTCGTCATCCAGATCGTCACCGGCATCTGGCTCGCGATGTTCTACAAGCCGGATGCGGAGCTCGCCTTCGGATCGGTCGAGTACATCATGCGCGACGTCGAGTGGGGATGGCTCATTCGATACCTGCATTCGACCGGCGCGTCCGCGTTCTTCATCGTCGTCTACCTGCACATGTTCCGAGCCCTGCTCTACGGCTCGTACAAGGCTCCGAGAGAGCTCGTCTGGCTGGTCGGGATGCTCATCTACCTCGCTCTCATGGCCGAGGCGTTCTTCGGCTACCTGCTGCCGTGGGGACAGATGTCGTACTGGGGAGCGCAGGTGATCATCTCGCTGTTCGGAGCGTTGCCGTTCGGGATCGGCGAGGCGCTGGCGCTGTGGATCCGGGGGGACTACGTCGTGTCGGACGCGACGCTGAGCCGGTTCTACTCGCTGCACGTCGTCGGGATACCGCTCGTGCTCCTCGGACTGATCGTCGCGCACCTGATCGCGCTGCACGAGGTCGGCTCCAACAACCCGGACGGCGTGGAGATCAAGAAGAACAGGGACGCGAACGGAATTCCGATGGACGGAATACCGTTCCATCCCTACTACACGGTCAAGGATCTCTGGGGAGCGGGGGTCTTCCTGGTGCTCTTCGCGATCGTCGTCTTCTACGCGCCGGAGTTCGGCGGATGGTTCCTCGAGAGCGCGAACTTCGTGCCGGCGAATCCGCTGCAGACGCCCGAGCACATCCTGCCGGTCTGGTACTTCACCCCGTACTACGCGATCCTGCGGGCCATCCCGGACAAGCTCACCGGGGTGATCGCGATGTTCGCGGCGGTGCTGGTCTTCTTCGTCCTTCCGTGGCTCGACCGGCACCCGGTGAAGTCGGCGCGGTACCGGTCGAAGCTGTTCATGCTGCTGCTGCTCGTGTTCGCGGTGACGTTCCTCATCCTCGGCTGGCTCGGCACCGAGCCGCCGACGCCCGGAAAGTCCGAGCTCGGGCTGCGCCTGGGCGAGCTGTACTTCTCGTTCTTCCTCATGCTGTGGGTCTACTCGCGGGAGCGCTCGGCCGCGTTCAGCTACGGGCTGTTCCTCGCGCTGGTGGTGCTGCTGATGATCTTCGACTCGATTCGTTACGATGAATCGAAGCAGGCGCTGATGATGTGGAGCGGGCTGCTGCCCCTCGGGTATTTCGTCGTGTTCCTGCTGCTGCCCGTGCACACGCGCCTCGACGAGTCCGGCGCCGAGCCCGACAGGGTGACCTCATGAAGCGCATCGCGATGGTCCTCCTGCTCTCGGCCTGGGCGCCGGTGGGCTGGGGTGCGGGCGGCGCGCCCGGACTGCTCGCAGCCAAGGTCGATATCGAAGACGGCGCATCGCTGCAGCGCGGCGCCAGGCTCTACGTGAACTACTGCCTGGGCTGTCATTCTCTCTCCTTCATGCGCTATGACCGCATGGGACGCGACCTCGGCCTGACCGACGGGCAGGTGAGCGACAATCTGCTGTTCGCGGCGGACAAGGTCACCGCCCCGATGAGCGTCGCGATGCGGCCGGAAGCCGCCCGGAGCTGGTTCGGGGTCGCACCGCCGGACCTGTCCGTCATCTCTCGCGCACGCGGTCCCGACTGGCTCTATTCGTACCTGACGACGTTCTACGCGGACCCGAACCCCTCGCGGCCGTTCGGCGTCAACAACGTCGTGTTCGAGGATGTCGGCATGCCGCATGTCCTCGTTCCGCTGCAGGGCCGGCAGGAGTACGTGCAGGGGGAGGTGCCCGCGGATGCGCGGGAAGTGCACGCGCTCGGCCTCGCCGCGGACGGCGACGACATCCTCGTTCGCAAGAGCGCGACGATGCCGGATGGAAGCCATGTGCCGGTGGTGGACCGGCTGACGGTGACCGAGGCCGGCGAGCTGCGCCCGGCGGAGTACCGCAAGGCGATGCGGGACCTCGTGAACTTCCTCGTCTACGTCGGGGAGCCGTCACGCCTCGACCGCCAGGCGCTGGGATTCCCGGTGGTCCTGTTCCTGATCGTGCTCGCGCTGATCTTCCGGGCGCTCTACAAGGAATACTGGAGAGATGTCCATTGAAGAATGGCGGCCGGCGGGTGGCTCATGAAGGATATTGACTCCGCCCTGCTGGCGAATCGCCGCTCGGTCATGTCGCTGTACTCCGACCCGACCGATCCGGCGAGTCACGCGGTGCGCTTCGTCCTCGCCGAGAAGGCCATCAACGTCGAGATCCACCATGTGACGGTGGACGACAAGCCGGAGGACCTGAACGATCTGAATCCGTACAGCGCAATCCTGACCCTCGTCGATCGCGATCTGGTCCTGTACGAGCCGCAGATCATCATGGAGTATCTCGACGAACGCTTTCCGCATCCTCCGTTGATGCCCGTCGACCCGGTGGCGCGAGCCAGCAACCGGTTGTACCGCTATCGTCTGCAGCGTGACTTCTACGCGCTCGTCGACGACGTGGAGAACGGCGACAGGGGCGTGTCGAGCGCCGCCCGGAAATGCCTGCGTGACCACCTGACCACCCTCGCTCCGATCTTCGCGCAGAAGACGTACTTCATGTCCGACGACTATTCGCTCGTCGACTGCTACCTCGCTCCGATCCTGTGGCGGTTGCCCGCATACGGGGTACGCCTTCCCGCGCACGCGAAGGCGCTGCTGAAATTTGCCGACCGTCTGTTCGAGCGTGAAGCGTTCGCGCAGAGCCTCACCGAGGCGGAGTGCGAGCTTCGCGGCGGCTGAGCCCGCGCGTCATGACCACGGACGCACCGGTGATGACGTCGAGCCGTCCCTACCTGCTGCGGGCCGTGCACGAGTGGATTGCCGACAACGGCCTGACTCCGCAGATCGTCGTCGACGCGCGGCAGGACCGGGTCCGGGTCCCGGCCGCGTACGTTCGCGAAGGAAAGATCGTGCTCAACATCTCACCCACCGCGGTGCGAGGGCTCAGCCTCGGCAACGAGTGGGTGGAGTTCAGCGCCCGCTTCGACGGAACTCCCTGCGATGTGGCCGTGCCGGTGCACGCGGTCCTTGCGATCATGGCCCGCGAGAATGGCACGGGAATGTCGTTCCCCGAATCGCAGAGCGATCCTCCGCCGCCGGAGCCGCAGAAGAAGCCGAGTCTGAGGGTCGTCAAGTGACCCGGCGGGCATCGGGCTGCCGGGCGCTCGTCCCCGTCACTCGATGTACTCGATGACCTTCACGACGCGTCGGACGCCGGGCACGCGCCGCGCAATCTCCGTTGCCCGATCGGCCTCGTCCTGTCTGAGGAGGCCCATCAGGTAGACGGCCGCCCGCTCGGTGACGACCTTGACCCGAGCCGCATTGACCTTGTCATCCCGCAGCAGCGCGAGCTTGACCTTGCCGGTGATCAGCGTGTCGTTCGTGCGCGACCCGAACGTGCTCGGCGCCCGCAGCTCGACGTGGTTCTCCACGCCTCGGACGCTCACGGTGTTCCGGGCGATATCGGTGAGGCGATCCCGCAGCGACTTGCCGGGCGCTTCCCCGGTCAGCAGCACCGTACCGTTGAAGCTCGTGGCGTTGACATGGCTCTGGCTCGCCAGGGTCGCGTCCTGATGTATCGCGGCACGGACCTTCAGCTCGATGAGTTCGTCATCGACGTAGCTGCCGGGGGTGCGCCGATCCTGTGCGACCGCCCCGCCGACCGCGGTTCCGGTCGCCGCCACGCCGACGCAGCCCTGGACCGTCGCGAGGCAGAGCAGCCAGAGCGCAATCGCCGCCTTGCAGACTTTCATGACGCAGTCCTCCGAATGCGAGCCCTGTCCGGCCATGCGGTGCCGCGTGCGACGCACGCATGGCGCAACGCAGGCGCCGCGTATCGCAGGCTCTACATGCCGAATGCGTCGCGGACCCACTCGATCGTGGTGCGCCGATCCGGTCCGTCGATGGCCACCACGTCGAACCTGCACGAACGATCATCGCCGATCCGGTGCGTCATGAGGTAGTGCTCGGCCGCGGCGACCAGGCGTGCCCGCTTGCGTGCGTCCACGCTCTCCAGCCCCCCGCCGAAGGCCCGGCTCGATCTGCGCCGCACCTCGACGAATACGAGCGTGCCGGCGTCGCCCATCACGAGGTCGATCTCGCCGCGCCGGCACCGGTAGTTGCGCGTGATGGGCAGGAGGCCGCGCCGGGCCAGGTATCGTTCGGCGACCGCTTCGGCGTCGTGCCCGATCGGGCCGGGCCTACCGGGCCGGCGACGGCTTCGATGGTTCAATGCCCGCGCCTTCCGGGTGCCAGGGCTCGGGGACCCCGTCGACGAACCGCGCCCACGTGAGCCGGCGCGAGATCCGGTGGTCGTCGGCCAGGGCCAGCCGTCCGGTGTGTCCGTCGAGACTCGCTCGCCGCTCGCCGGCGAGGCGCCGCAGCCCGATCGCGAGCCGGTATGCGTCGGCGCCGAAGGCGTACAGCCGCAGCAGGGCCGTGTCGCGTCCCCCGAGCACGGTGTCGACCCGTTCCCGCAGGCGACGGTCCATTCCGGTCGGCGCGGCCAGCCAGGGCATGTCGCCGAACACCACTCCGTCCAGATCGCGGTCGTTGGCGGGGTCGGGCACACCGGTCCACACATGCGACGTGGCATGGACCGGCAGGTCCGCGCCGTGGTGGAACGCAAGCTGGGGCATGAGCTGCCGGGCGTCGGCGGGGAACGCGGCCAGGAACACGACGTCGATGTCCTGGCGGCGGCGCGGCTCGAACTCCACCCTGCGTCCGATGATGCGTCCCAGATCGCGAGCGCGCTCGCGGCTGTCGAGGACACCGAGCGTCCCCGCGGCCAGCGCGCCGGTGGCGGTCGCCTCGCGGGTCAGCTCGCGACCATCGAGCACGACTCCGCCAAGCCGTTCCCACTCGTCGGCGAAGGCGCGGTAGACCCGCGCTCCCCATGGCCCCTCACGGTTGAACGCGATCGCCTTCGAGTATCCGTCGAGCCACGCCCGTTCGGCGACCTGGCGGGCTTCCGCATCGGGCAGGAGCGTGAAGTGGTAGAGCTCCGGCACGACCCGACCCTGTCCGCAGCGATCCTCCCGCTCCTCTCCGGAGCCGGCGGCATCGTCGATCTCGTTCAATGCCAGGGTGGTGACGAGGGGCGTGTCACCGCACGCCAGCGACGTGACCGGCCCGCGCTGAAGCGGACCCACGACGAAGTCCGCGCCCGCTTCGACCGCGCGGGCGTAGACGACTTCGATCGCTTCGAACGACGTGTCGTGGACCGTGACGGCCGGCCGCCGCACGTTGGCCGCGTCCGCATACCAGGCGGCCAGGAAGCCATCCCGGGCCGCTTCGGCCGCGTCGGCGAAGTCCCCGTGAAAGGGCAGCAGCAGCGCAATCCGCGTCGGCCGGCGGACCGTGGCGCGGACCGCTCCGAGCATCGCGGCCACGATCTCGGCGTTTGCCGGATGGTCGGGAAATTCAGCCTGCCACCGCGACAGCGCGCGCCGGAGCGCGGCGGGAGCGGACCGATGTTCGTCGACAGCCTCCGCGAGTCGAAGCCAGCCGGCCAGCGTGCCGGTCGCGCGAGCCAGTGCCCGTTCCCGCTGGCCGCGGTCCGTCCGGACCAGCGCATCCCACAGGGCGCTGTGGTTCGTGGCCCGCCTGGTGTCGTCGGAGAGTGCGGCGTCGAGCGCGACGCGTGCGTGCGCCACGTCCATGAAGCGCCCGGTATCCTCGTAGGCGCGCGCCAGGAGCAGGTGGAGCTTCGCGGCGGATTGCGGACCGAGACGTTCGGCCGGGAGATCCGACAGCAGCTCGATGGCCCGGTCCGGCTCCCGCCGCCGCAGCGCCAGGTCCGCCGCCAGCAGGCTGTGCCGCGGCGCCAGATCGCCGGCGAGCGTCTGTACGGAGAGCTCGTCCAGCAGCTCGGACGCGGCGTCCGCGTCCCCGGTCTCCACAAGGAGCGCGACGGCCTTGAGCATCAGGTCCTGGGCGACCGCCCCGCCGGCGTTGCGCGACAGCGCCACGTACTCGAGAGCGGCTTCCCGGCGGCGGCCCTCCGCGGCGAGCCCGAGCGCCTTGGCCTCCGTCACGGCCTGGTCCGTCTCGCGCACCTGCGGAGCCTCGCACGCCGCGAGCACGCAGACGGACAGGGTGACGAGAAGGACAGCCTTCATCGAACGGCTCGGCTCGCGTGTGGCCGCTTTTCGCGACATCGTGACGACCGTGCCCGCATCCGGGTATCGGCGAACGCTTCGCACCGGTCCGGGTCGGTGACGGGCCGCTCCGCAGGCACCTCCCGGGGCGCCGGTGCTTCGCACGGCACCGGAGACTCGACCCGGCGGAGATTCTGAACCAATTGCCCCGACGGAGCCAGCTTGCGGCCCGCAGCTTGCGGCCCGCCGCCCGTCGCGCGGCTCCACCGCCGGGCGCGGCGCCGGACCGTCGTTCCGGCCGGCTGCGCTACACTCCGGCCGGGCTCGTGGCGGAGGCTCCCGACGTGGCGGCGCGCGGGACGCACGGCGTACTGTACGTAGTGGCGACCCCGATCGGAAACCTCGACGATCTGTCGGCGCGCGCCTGCACGGTGCTCCGCGAGGTGGACGGGGTGCTCGCGGAGGATACCCGGCGGGCGAGGAAGGTGTTCGATCGCTACGCCATCGCGACCCCGACCCGAGCCTTTCACGAGCACAACGAACGGGAGGAGACGCCGCGGGTCCTCGCCCGGTTGCTGGAGGGGGAGCGCCTGGCCCTCGTCTGCGACGCCGGAACGCCGCTCGTGAGCGACCCGGGATTCGTGCTGGTACGCGAGGCGCGCCTGCACGGCGTTCCGGTGCACAGTGTTCCGGGGCCGAGCGCAGTCACCGCGGCGCTCAGCGTGTCGGGGCTTCCCACCGACCGGTTCACCTTCGAGGGATTCCTGCCGGCCCGCCGTTCGCGGCGGCTGCGCGTGCTCGACACGCTGTCGGGCGAGGCGAGGACGATGGTGTTCTACGAGGCGCCGCACCGGTTCGTGGCGGTTCTGGCCGATTTCCGCGCGGTGTTCGGGAACGATCGAGAGGCCGCGGTCGCCCGCGAGCTCACCAAGCGGTTCGAGTCCGTCTCGACGGGCCGTCTCGACGAGCTGCTGGACCGGGCCCGCTCCGGCGACATCCCGGCCCGGGGGGAGATCGTGATCGTCGTGCGCGGGCGTGTCGCCGGGACATCCTGCGAAGACGCGACGGACCCGATCCTCCGGGCCATGCTCGCCGAAGGGATCCCGGTGCGGCAGACGGCGGCGGCGGCGGCGCGGTTGACCGGGCGGTCGCGAAACGTGCTGTACCGCCGCGCCCTGGCGCTCGCGCCGGCCCGGACCCGCGAGTGACCGGTCCGGCCGGGGTCACGCCCGCTCTCACCGCGGGCTCACCGAGCTGCAGCAGCTTGAAACACGGCGCTCACGTGTCACACTGTGCCCGGCGGGAGTCGACCGGGCAGCCGCCGCTCCGACGAGGGGCGGAGGAAAGTCCGGGCTCCAGAGGGCAGGGTGCCAGGTAACGCCTGGGGGGCGCGAGCCCACGGAAAGTGCCACAGAAAACATACCGCCCCGTATCCGCGCGTTGGCGCGGAGACCGTCCGCAAGGGCGCGAGGCAAGGGTGAAAAGGTGCGGTAAGAGCGCACCGCGCCGGTGGCAACATCGGTGGCAGGGCAAACCCCACCCGGAGCAAGACCAAATAGGGGAGTGCGCCGCCGACCGGCGGCGAGGCGTGGCCCGCGCCGCTCCCGGGTAGGTCGCTACAGGCGTGCGGCGACGCACGTCGCAGATGAATGGCTGCCCTCGACAGAACCCGGCTTACAGGTCGGCTCCCGCTTCCCCTTCCCCTCCTCCGAGCCGCCCGCCTCTCCGGGGTCCCTCTCCGGTCGCACGAGCCCCGCCGCCGGCCTCCGCCCGCCATCGGTTCACGGCCACCGGCACGGCGTCGGGGAGTCGCTGTTCGGTGGGCGCAGCTCCGCCGCGGCGTGAGTCCGGAAGGGCCCGGCACGCATCAAAAATCAGAATTTTGAAAGTAACTAAACATATCTTCAATTTTCAGGGAATTACATACAAATCGCCGTAGATTCCTCCTCCAGGAACAAGCAGTCAGGGTGGGTTCAAGCATCTATTTCTGGTTGAAATACGGAATGGAAATGGGCTAGGGTGGACCCAAGTGTAATTGTCGTCGGTCAAGGCTCCGGTGTTTCGCGGCAACCACCCACTGACCATGGACCCCAAGGGCAGGATTGCGGTGCCGAAGAAGTACCGCGACTCCCTCATGGCGGAGTCCGGCCTGAAGATGGTGATCACCACGGGCGAGTACGAGGACTGCCTGATGGTGTACCCCCTCCCGCAATGGCAGCGGATCGAGGAGAGGCTGCGCAGCCACCCGGACCTGAAGCCGGAGGTCGACGACGAGGCCAGGGCGAAGGCGGAGTGGGTGTGCAGGCTCGTCATCGGCAACGCCACCGACTGCGAGATCGACTCGCATGGCCGGCTGCTGATCCCCCCGCCGCTGCGCCAGCATGCCGGCCTCGACAAGCAGGTGCGAATGGTCGGCCAGACCGAGAAGTTCGAGCTGTGGGACGAGTCCACGTGGAGCGAACGCAGCGCCGACGCCTTCACCCGGAACAAGGACCGGATTCGCGAGGCGCTGAGGAGCCGGACCGGACCGGCCGCGGTCTCGTGAGCCGGCCGCCGGAGGCATCCCGCTCATCGAGCCCCGTGGCCCCGCATGTTCCGGTCATGCTCGACGAGGTTGTCGAGGCCATCGCGCCGCGTCCGGGCGGGCGCTACGTCGACTGCACCTTCGGGCGTGGCGGGCACACCGGGGCGGTGCTCGACCGCATCGGGTCCGAGGGCCGGGTGCTGGCGATGGACCGGGACCCGCAGGCGGTCGCGGCCGCCCGGAGTCTCGCCCGCTCCGACCCGCGGCTCTGCGTCGTCCACGCCCGCTTCGGCGCGATTCGAGAGGTCGTGAGCGCCGCCGGCATCGCCGGGCGTGTCGACGCGGTGCTCATGGACCTGGGGGTCTCCTCCCCCCAGCTCGGCCAGCCGGAGCGCGGATTCAGCTTCCTGAGCGACGGTCCGCTGGACATGCGGATGGACCCGGGCGCCGGCGTGTCCGCGGCCGAGTGGCTCGCGCGCGCGCCCGAGCGGGAGATCGAGCGGGTGCTGCGCGACCTCGGTGAAGAACGCGCGGCGCGGCGCATCGCCCGCGCGGTGGTGGCCGAGCGCACCCGGGGCGATCCGGTCGCGACGACCGGGCGCCTCGCGGCCATCGTCGCGGGCGCCGTGCGGAGGGGCGGGGCGCGCACCCGCGCGCATCCCGCGACCCGCAGCTTCCAGGCCATCCGGATGCACGTCAACGACGAGCTGGGCGAGCTCGAACGAGGGCTCGCGGCGGCGCCGGAGGTGCTCGCCCCGGGTGGGCGGCTCGTCGTGCTCAGCTTCCACTCCGTGGAGGACCGCATCGTCAAGCGGTTCATGCGGGGGGACGACGCGGCCGCCGCTCTTCCGCGCCGCCTGCCGGTCGCCCGCGCCTCGCGTCCCGCCGGCGTCATGGCTCCGATCATGCGTGCCCGCCGTCCGTGCGCGGACGAGGTCGCGGCGAATCCGCGGGCTCGCAGCGCGGTGCTGCGGGTGGCCGAACGGAGCCGGCGATGCGGTCCGTGATCGTCGTCTCGGTCCTCCTGGCCGCGGTGGTCGCGAGCGCGGTGGAGGTCGTGCGGACGCATCACGTGCGCCGCAGCCTGTTCGTCATGCTCGACGAGGCCGACGCCCGGCGCGACCGGCTCCAGGTCGAGTGGGGCCGGCTTCAGATCGAGCAGAGCACCTGGGCCGCGAGCGATCGGATCGAGAGGATCGCCGCGCGAAAGCTGAACCTGCACTCGTCCCGCGCCGGCGCGACGGTGCTCGTCGCCACCGAGTGAGGAGTGCGATTGATGCCCAGCGCATCGCCGGGTACTGCGGTCGCCGGGCGGTTCGTGCGCCGGCGGCGCATCGTCTCGGCGTGCGTCGTTGTCCTCGCGGCCGGTCTGATCTGGCGCGTCTCGGACCTTCAGCTCAACCACAAGGCGTTTCTCACCGAACAGGGCGATGCGCGCCACCTGCGCATCGAGAAGATCCCCGCCCATCGCGGGATGCTCCTCGATCGCAACGGCGAGCCGCTTGCGGTCAGCACGCCGCTCGCGTCGGTGTGGGTGGATCCGAAGAGGCTCGAGGGCTCGCGCCCGAAGTGGCCGGAGGTCGAGGCGGCGCTGGCCCTCGAGCCGGGATCCGTCGAGCGGGTGATGCGGGACCGGGGTGGGCGCGGGTTCGCCTACCTGCGCCGGCACGTCGACCCTTCCGTGGCCGAGGCCGTCGACGCTCTGGAAGCGCAGGGGGTGCATCTGAAGCCCGAGTACCGCCGCTACTACCCGATGGGGGCCGCGGCCAGCCACGTCCTCGGCTTCACCGGCATCGACGACACCGGCCAGGAGGGGCTCGAGCTCGCGTTCGAGGACACCCTGTCCGGCGAGAGCGGCGCGCGGCGGGTCGTCAGGGACCGGCTCGGAAGGGTCGTCGAGAATCTCGAGAGGATCAGGCCCGTGCGGCCGGGGCGCGACATCGTCCTCAGCATCGACCGGCGGATCCAGTCGCTGGCCTGGCGGGCGCTGGGAGAGGGGGTGCGGGCCCACCGCGCCCGCGCCGGCTCCGCCGTGGTCCTCGACGTGCGTACCGGAGAGGTGCTCGCGATCGCCAACCTGCCTTCGTTCAACCCGAACGATCGGGGCGATCGGTCGAGCCGGCGCTTCCGCAACCGTGCCGTCACCGACCTGCTGGAGCCGGGCTCCACCATCAAGCCGTTCACGGTCGCCGCGGCGCTGCACGCGGGCATCGCCGGTCCGGACACGATCCTCGACACGCGGCCGGGGTCCCTGAAGGTCGGCCGGCACACGGTCCGGGACATCCGCAACTACGGCGTCATCGACGTGCGCAGGGTCATCAAGAAGTCGAGCAACGTGGGCGCCGGAAAGCTCGCGCTGGAGATGCGGCCCGCCCATCTCTGGCGGATGTTCCACGGGGTCGGGTTCGGAAGCCCGACCGGGAGCGGGTTTCCCGGGGAGCGGGAGGGCACGCTGTCGGACTTCATCGACTGGGGCGAGGTGCGCCGCGTCACGCTGTCGTACGGGTACGGACTCGCCGCCACCCCGCTGCAGATCGCCCGCGCCTACGCCGCGCTCGGCAACGGCGGCGTGCTGCCGGAGGTGAGCTTCGTCCGGACCGGCGGCGCGCGGAGCGCTTCGCGGGCGATGCCCGCCTCCGTCGCCGCCCGGATGCTCGAGATGCTGGAGCAGGTCGTCGAGCCGGGCGGCACGGGCCGCCGCGCGCGCGTGGCCGGCTACCGCGTCGGCGGAAAGACGGGCACCACCAGGAAGTCGGAGGCCGGTGGCTACAGCGAGGATCGCCATCACTCGACGTTCGCCGGGCTGGCGCCGATGAGCGCCCCGAGACTCTCGGTGGTGGTGGTCATCGACGAGCCCGGGGGCGGCGCGTACTACGGCGGCGCGGTCGCGGCCCCGGTGTTCTCCGAAATCGTGGAGGGTTCGCTGCGCGTTCTCGGCGTCGCCCCCGACGACCCGGAGACGATCCGCAGCCCCGTGATCAGCGTCGCCGCGGCGGGGCCGGCGCGCGCGGCGCGGAGGGCTCCGTGATCGTGCCGGCGCGCGAAGCATCATCGTGCGGTGCGAGCCTGGGCGCGCTCCTGGAGGGATACGCATCGCTCCCCGCCGGGCTCGACCGGAGGGTGGCGGCGGTATGCGACGACAGCCGCGCCGTGGGGCCGGGAGCGGTGTTCTTCGCGCGCCGGGGCCTGCGGGCCGACGGGCGCCGGTTCGAGGGCTGCGCGATCGCGTCCGGCGCCGTGGCGGTCGTCACCGAGGGGAGAGGGAAGCCGGTGCGCGTCGAGGCCGGGGCCGTGGTGGTCGCCGTCGCCGACATCGCCGGCGCGCTCGGGCAGGCCGCGTCCCGCTTCTTCGCGGACCCGTCGCAGGACCTGTCCGTCGTGGCGGTGACCGGGACCAACGCGAAGACGAGCGTCACGCATCTCGCGGCCCGCGCCTGCGGCGAGCGGTGCGCGGTGCTGGGAACGCTGGGCGCCGGGTCCCCGGGACGGCTCGAGGCCGTGGCCCTCACCACTCCGGGTCCGATCGAGATCCATCGCCGGCTCGCGGCGATGCGCGACACCGGCTTCGACACGGTCGCCATGGAGGTCTCGTCGCATGCCCTCGACCAGCGCCGCATCGAGGGGGTCCGCGTCGACACCGCCGTGTTCACCAATCTCGGCCGCGACCACCTCGACTATCACTCGACCATGGACGCCTACGCACGCGCCAAGGCGTCCCTGTTCGAAGTGCCGGGTCTCGCGCACGCGGTGGTCAACGTCGACGATCGGTTCGGGCGCAGGCTGATCGGCGGGATTCCGGCCGGCCTCGAAACGGTTGGACTGACGCTCGCCGAAGGCCCCCCCGCGAGCACCGCCCCTCCGATCGTCGAGGGCCGCGTCTTCGAGGAGGGTCCGGGGCTCTCTCTTCGGGTCGCATCGCCCTGGGGGAGCGGAACGCTGGCGACCGGCCTTCTCGGACGCTTCAACGCCTGCAACCTGCTCGCGTCGGTCGCGGTCGCGTGTCTGCACGGGCACCGGCTCGACGACGTTCTCCGGCGGCTCGGTGGCGTCGAGCCGATCGCGGGCCGGATGCAGCCGCTGGGCGGCGGCCCGCATCCCCTCGTGGTGGTCGACTACGCCCACACCCCGGACGCGCTGCGCAACGCGCTGGCCGCGCTCCGGCCGCTGTGCAGGGGAACGTTGTGGTGCGTGTTCGGCTGCGGCGGCGAGCGGGACAGGGGCAAGCGGCCGCAGATGGCGGAGGCGGCCGAGCGGGGCGCCGACCGGGTCGTCGTCACCGACGACAACCCCCGCGGCGAGGACGGCGACGCGATCGTCGCCGGCATCATGGAGGGATTCGCCCGCCCGGACGCGGTACGGATCGAGCGGGACCGCGCCCGGGCGATCCACGGTGCGGTGACCGGAGCGGGCTCCGGCGACGTGGTCCTGGTCGCCGGCAAGGGGCACGAGACCACCCAGGAGTGCGCCGGCGTCAGGCTCCCGTTCAGCGACGTCGCGGCGGCGCGGCGCGCGCTGGGGCTCCGGCCGTGATCCGCATGCGCCTCGCGGAGGCGGCCGTGACGCTCGGACTCCGGGCCGCGGGGGAGGACGTGGAGTTTCGCGGCGTCAGCACCGATTCGCGCACGACTCCGGCCGGCGCCCTGTTCGTGGCGGTGCGCGGACCGAGGTTCGACGGCCACGACTTCGTCGCCGCGGCGGCGGCGCGCGGCGCGGCGGCGGCCCTCGTCGAACGCGCGCCGCCCGCCCCGCTGCCGTTCATTCTCGCGCCCGATTCCGTGCGGGCGCTCGGCGAGCTCGCCGCGGCATGGAGGAGGCGCCTGCGCGATCTCGTCCTGGTCGGCATCACCGGCAGCAACGGCAAGACGACGGTCAAGGAGATGGTGGCGGCGATCCTCCGCACCCTGGGGCCGGTGTCCGCGACCCGCGGCAACCTCAACAACGAGATCGGAGTCCCGCTCACGCTCTGCGATCTCGATGCCGGGCAGCGCGCCGCGGTGGTCGAGCTCGGGGCGAACCACCGCGGCGAGATCGCGTCGCTCACCGCTCTTGCCCGGCCGTCGGTGGGCGTGATCACCCAGTGCGCGCCGGCGCATCTGGAGGGCTTCGGGAGCGTCGAGGGCGTCGCGCGCGCGAAGGGGGAGCTGTTCGAGCGCCTGCCGGACGACGCGGTGGCGGTCGTCAACGCCGACGACGCCTGGGCGGAGCTGTGGCGGGGGCTGGCGCGACCGCGGCGCTGCGTTTCGTTCGGCGCCGGCGCGGATGCGGACGTGCGGGTGCGCGCGCATCCCCGCGCGGGGCGAGTGCGGGTCTCGCTCGATACGCCGGTGGGAAGCGTGGAGGTCGGCCTCGCGCTGGCGGGGACGCACAACGCGTTCAACGCCGGCGCGGCGGCGGCGGCGGCGATCGTCGCGGGCGCGGGTCCCGGCTCGATCCGCGAGGGGCTCGCCTCCGTGCGGCCGGCGCGGGGGCGCCTCGAATCGAGGCGCGGCCCCCGCGGCGCGGAGATCATCGACGACACCTACAACGCCAACCCCGTCTCGCTCCAGGCCGGGCTCCGGGTGCTCGGAGCGAAGCCCGCGCCGCGCTGGCTGGTGCTCGGCGACATGGCGGAGCTCGGCGCCGGGGCTGCGAGCCTGCACGCGGAAGCCGGGCGTGACGCGAGGCGCCACGGAGTGGAGCGCCTGCTCGTCGTCGGAGAGCTCGTCGCCGAGGCGGCGCGCGCCTTCGGCGCCGGCGCGACCCACTTCCCGGACCGCGCCGCGCTGATCGACCGGCTCCGCGACGAGCTGCCCGACGGCGCGACGGTGCTCGTCAAGGGATCGCGTTCGATGGCGATGGAGCGCGTGGTCGACGCCATCGCACGGGAGGCGCGCCGATGCTGCTCGTCCTGACCGAATGGCTCGCCGCGACGCACAGCGGCTTCAATGTCTTCCAGTACTTGACGCTGCGCGCCATCCTGGGAGCGCTGACCGCGCTCGCGATCTCGCTCGTCGCGGGCCCGTTCCTGATCCGCCGGCTCAGCCGGTCGCGGATCGGCCAGACGGTGCGCGAAGACGGGCCGCGGTCCCATCTCGCCAAGACCGGCACGCCGACGATGGGCGGGGCGCTCATCCTCATCGCGATCACCGCGAGCACCGTCTTGTGGGCCGATCCGGGCAACCGGTTCGTGTGGGTGGCGCTGCTGGTCACGCTCCTGTTCGGAGCGATCGGCTGGATCGACGACCATCGGAAGCTCGTGCGCGGCGACCCCAGGGGCCTTCCGGCGCGGCACAAGTACTTCTGGCAGTCCGCGATCGGCCTCGGATGCGCCGTCTTCCTCTACCACACGGCCCGGCTTCCCGCCGAGACCCAGCTCATCGTCCCCTTCTTCAAGGACGTCGTGCTCGACCTCGGCTGGGGATACGTGGTGCTCACGTACTTCGTCATCGTCGGATCGAGCAACGCGGTGAACCTCACGGACGGGCTCGACGGCCTCGCCATCCTCCCCACCGTGATGGTCGCCGGCGCGCTCGGGATCTTCGCGTACGTCACCGGCCACGCGAGCTTCGCGGGCTACCTCGGCTTCCCGCACATCGCCGGCGTCGGGGAGATCGTCGTCCTGTGCGGCTCGATCGTCGGAGCCGGGCTCGGCTTCCTCTGGTTCAACACCTACCCCGCGCAGGTCTTCATGGGCGACGTCGGCGCCCTCGCGCTCGGCGCCGCGCTGGGGGTCGTCGCCGTCCTCGTCCGCCAGGAGCTCGTGCTGCTGATCATGGGCGGCGTGTTCGTGATGGAGACGGTGTCGGTCATCCTCCAGGTCGCCTCGTTCAAGCTGACCGGGAAGAGGCTGTTCCGCATGGCGCCGCTGCACCACCACTTCGAGCTGAAGGGGTGGCCGGAGCCTCGGGTGATCGTCCGGTTCTGGGTCATCACCGTCGTCCTTGTCCTGGTCGGGCTGTCGACGCTCAAGATCCGGTGACGGGGGCATGAGTGCGCATCGGACCATCGACACCGGCCGGCCGGGCGCCGCGCCGCCGGCCGCCCCCGTGCTGGTGGTCGGGCTGGGCGCGACCGGGCTGTCGTGCGTGCGCCACCTCGCCGGCCCCGGCCGTCCGGCCCGCCGGATCGTCGCGGTGGACTCGCGCGAGCGTCCGCCATGCCGGGCGGCGGTCGAGTCGGAGTTCCCCGAGGTCGAGGTCCGGTGCGGCGGCTTCGAAGCGCCGGTGTTCGACGCCGCGGCGGAGATCGTGGTCAGCCCGGGCGTGTCGGTGCGGGAGCCGGCGCTGCGGGCGGCGGCGGCGCGCGGCGTGCCCATCGTCGGCGACATCGAGCTCTTCGCCCGCGCGGCCGACGCGCCGGTGGTCGCGATCACCGGCTCGAACGGAAAGAGTACGGTGACGTCGCTGGTGGCGGCCATGGCGCGCCGCGACGGAGTGCGGGCGGCGAGCGGAGGCAACCTCGGGCCGCCGGCGCTGTCGCTGCTCGGAAGCGGTCACGAGCTCTACGTGCTGGAGCTCTCGAGCTTCCAGCTCGAGACGACCGGCACGCTGCGCCCGGCGGCGGCCGCGGTGCTGAACATCAGCGCCGATCACATGGACCGCCACGAGAGCCTCGCCGCCTACGTCGCGGCCAAGAGCCGCGTGCTCGGCGGCGACACGGTGGTGGTCACGAACCTGGACGACCCGCTCGCCGCCCGGCTCGGCGGTGAACGATGCCGGAGGATCGCATTCGGCACGAGGCCCCGTCCCGGCGCGCACTGGTACGTCGAAGGGTGCGGGGACGCGGCGCGGGTCATGCGGCGCGGCGAGTCCGTCATGTCCGTCGGGGCGGTGCCGCTTGCGGGCATGCACAACGTGGCCAACGTACTTGCCGCGTTCGCCCTGGGCGACGCCATCGGGCTTCGGGTCGGCGCCATGGTGCGCGCGGTCGAAGCGTACGCGGGCCTGCCGCACCGGTGCGAGACGGTCGCCGTGCGCGACGGGGTCCGCTGGATCAACGATTCCAAGGGCACGAACGTCGGGGCGGCGGTGGCGGCGATCGAAGGGATCGGCGCGCGCGGACCGGTGGTGCTGATTGCCGGCGGGCTCGCCAAGGGCGCGGACTTCTCGCCACTCGCCGCCCCCGCGCGCCGCCACGTGCGATGCGCGGTGCTCATCGGGCGCGATGCCGCCAGGCTGGAGGCGGCGCTCGACGGATGCGCCGAGCTCAGGCCTGCGCCGGACCTCGCGGCCGCCGTCGACATCGCGGCGGCGGCCGCCCGCGACGGCGACAGCGTCCTGTTCTCGCCCGCGTGCGCGAGCTTCGACATGTTCGCGGACTTCGAAGCCCGCGGAGCGGCGTTTCGCCGGCTGGTGCTCCGGAGGCTCGCGCCATGAGCGAGACGAGCGGACCGCAGGCGTTGCCGCGGGCCCTGGCGGTCGACCGCACGTCGTTCGCCTGGCGCTACGACGCCGTGCTCGTCCTCGCGGCGGCGGCGCTGGCCGCGATCGGCCTGGTCATGGTCGCGTCCGCGTCCACGTCGATCGCGGCGCGCGCGTACGGAGACCCGCTCCACTACTTCTGGCGCCAGTCGGTCCACGTGGCGGCGGCGGCCGCCGCGCTGGTGATCGCGGCCCGGCTCCCGCTGCGGCTCTGGGAGCGCGCCGGGCCCGCCTGCATGGTGCTTGCGCTGGCGTTGCTGGTGCTGGTGCTGGTGCCCGGGGTCGGGCGGACGGTCAACGGCAGCACGCGATGGCTCGGGGCCGGCGCGTTCAACCTGCAGCCGTCCGAGCTCGCGAAGCTCGCCTTCGTCGTCTACCTCGCGCGCGACGTCGTGCGGCGGGAGGAGGCGGTCCGCTCCGATCCGGCCGGCGCGGGCAGGCCGCTGGCGGTGCTGGCGGCGGTGTCGGTGCTCCTGTTCCTGGAGCCGGACCACGGCGCGATCATCGTCCTGTGCGCCACCGCGGCCGCCATGCTGTTCCTGGCGCGAGTGCCCATCCGCCGCCACGAGGCGCTGGGGGTCGCCGCCGCGCTCGTGCTGGCGGCGGCCGCGGTCCTGCTGCGCAGGGAGTACGTCGTCCAGCGGCTGACGTCCTTCATCGACCCCTTCGCCGACCCGTTCGGAAGCGGCTTCCAGCTCACCCAGTCGCTGATCGCGATCGGCCGGGGAGGCTGGCTCGGCGTGGGGCTGGGTGAAGGCGTGCAGAAGCTGCTCTACCTGCCGGAGGCGCACACCGACTTCCTGTTCGCGGTGCTGGCGGAGGAACTCGGCCTCGCGGGCACGCTGACCGTCGTCGGGCTCTACACGTTCGTGGTTCTTCGCGCGTTCGCGATCGGCCGTCGCGCCGAGGCCGCGCAGTCGTGGTTCGCGGCGCACGTCGCCTGCGGCATCGGGCTGCTGCTCGGGCTGCACGCGTTCGTCCACATCGGGGTGAACATCGGCGCGTTGCCGACGAAGGGGCTCGCCCTCCCGCTGATGAGCTACGGCGGCTCGAACCTGGTGGTGAGCGCGGCGGGCATCGGCATCCTGCTCCGGATCGACCACGAACGCAGGACGGTGCGGAGCGGGGTGGCGCCATGACGAGGCTGCTGGTGGTCGCGGCCGGTACCGGTGGGCACGTCTATCCGGCCCTGGCGGTCGCCGAGCGGCTGCGTTCGATGGGCGTCGAGGTCTCGTGGCTCGGCACCGTGGCGGGCATCGAGTCCCGTCTCGTTCCGGCGGCCGGATTTCCGTTTCACGTCTCGAAGGTGGCGGGGCTGCGCGGGCAGGGGGTCGCGCGGTGGCTGGGCGCGCCGCTCCTGCTCCTGCGCTCGGCGCTGCGCTCGGCCGCGGTGCTCGCGCGGGTGCGGCCCCACGTGGTGCTCGGCATGGGCGGCTACGGCGCCGGTCCCGGGGGCCTCGTGGCGCGCCTGCTCGGGGTTCCGCTGGTCATTCACGAGCAGAATGCGGTGCCGGGCCTGACGAACCGGATCCTCGCCCGGCTCGCGACCCGCGTCCTCGAAGCGTTTCCCGCGAGCTTCGCCGCGGGACGGCGTGCGATCCACACCGGCAATCCGGTGCGCGAGGCGCTCGCCCGGGCTCCGGCCCCGGAGGCGCGGCTCGCGCATCGGGAGGGCCGCCTCAGGGTGCTGGTGATCGGCGGGAGCCAGGGCGCGCGCGCGCTCAACGAGGTGGTGCCCCGCGCGCTCGCGATCGATTCGCTCGCCGCGAGGGTCGCGGTCCGGCACCAGTGCGGTCCGGCCCACGTGGATGCGGCCCGCGGCGGCTATGCCGCACTCGGGGTCGACGCGGAGGTCACCGGCTACATCGAGGACATGGGCGCCGCCTACGCGTGGACCGACGTCGCGGTCTGCCGGGCCGGCGCCATGACCGTGGCCGAGCTGGCCGCGGCCGGCGTGGCCTCCATCCTCGTCCCGTTTCCGTACGCGGCCGACCATCACCAGCACCGCAATGCGCGCTGGCTCGCCGACCGCGGAGCCGCGCTCCGGCTCGCCGAGGACCGCCTCGACGCGAGCTCGCTCGCCGCGGTCCTCGGCGACCTGCACGGGGACCGGGCGCGGGTCGGGGCGATGTCGCGGGCCGCGTACGACGCCGCGGTGCGCGACGCGACCCAGCGGGTGGCGGTTCACTGCCTGGAGGTGGCCCGTGGTTGAGCTGGACTTCCGGCAGGCGCAGCGCGCCGCCCGCCGCACCGCCATGCGGCGCGCGCGCCGCGTCCACTTCGTCGGCATCGGCGGGGCGGGCATGGGCGGCATCGCCGAGGTGCTGCATACCCTGGGCCTGGAGATCACGGGGTCCGACTGCGCCGCGGGCGCGATGACCGCGCGGCTCGGCGGCCTCGGAGTGCGCGTGGACATCGGCCACGACCGGGCCCACGTGGCGGGCGCCAGCGCCGTCGTGGTATCGGCCGCGATCGGGCCCGACAACCCGGAAGTGGCCGAGGCGCGGCGCCGGCACATCCCCGTGGTGCCGCGCGCGCAGATGCTGGCCGAGCTCATGCGGTTCCGCTACAGCATCGCGGTGGCGGGGGCCCATGGCAAGACCACCACCACGAGCCTCGTGGCCAGCCTGCTCGCCGGGGGCGGACTCGATCCCACGTTCGTCATCGGAGGGCGGCTGCTCGGGGCCGGCACGAACGCGAGGCTGGGAGCGGGCGAGTACCTCGTGGCGGAGGCCGACGAGAGCGACGCCTCGTTCCTGCTGCTCCACCCCATCATCGCGGTGGTCACCAACATCGACGCCGACCACATGTCGACCTATGAAGGGGACTTCGAGCGGCTGCGCGCCGCGTACCTCGAGTTCCTCCACCGGCTGCCCTTCTACGGGCTCGCGGTGCTCTGCCTCGACGACCGTCATGTCCGCGAGTCGCTGCCCGCGGTGGCGAGGCCGATCGTGACCTACGGGATCGACACCGAGGCGGACCTCGTGGCGACCGGGATCGTGCCCGAGGGGCCCCGCACCCGGTTCACCGTCGCCGGGGCCGGCTTCGCCGCTCCGATGGAGCTGACCCTGAACCTTCCCGGCCGCCACAACGTCCTCAACGCACTCGCGGCGATCGCGGTGGCGCGGGAGCTGGAGGTGTCCGAAGCCGACATCGCGCGCGCGTTCGAGTCGTTCCAGGGGATCGGGCGGCGTCTCCAGGTGATCGCGGCCGTCGAGTGCGCAGGGGGGCCGGTCACCGTCATCGACGACTACGCCCACCATCCGCGCGAGATCGAGGCCACGCTGGAAGCGGTGCGGGCCGGCTGGCCCGGGCGCCGGCTGGTGGTGTTCTTCCAGCCCCATCGGTACTCGCGCACCCGGGACCTCATGGACGACTTCGCGGCGGTGCTTTCCGGTCCGGACGTTCTCGTGATCGCGGAGGTGTATCCGGCCGGCGAGCCGCCGCTCCCCGCCGCCGACGGGCGGGCGCTGTGCCGGGCGATCCGCGCCCGCGGAAGAGCCGAGCCGGTGTTCGTGGAGAGGGTCCGGGACGTCGAGGGCCTGGCTCCGGACCTGGTGCGGCCCGGAGATCTGGTCCTCACCCTCGGCGCCGGCGACATCGGCGCGGCCCCGGAGGCGATATGCCGGGCGCTTGGGGCGGCACGCGCGGAGGTCGTGGCGTGATGGGGCCGGCGAGCGCGAGCCCGGACGGGGGCGGGCGGCGCGGCGCCGGCGTCCCCTCCGGCGGGCGCGGCTCCGCCGCCCGCGCGATGCCGGGCCCGGCCGGGGCGCTGCGTCGTCGCGAGCCCCTCGCCCGGCACACCGTGTGGGGGATCGGAGGCTTCGCGGACCGGTATTTCGAGCCGGCCGACGTCCACGATCTGGCCGCCTTCCTCGCCGGGCTCCCCGAGGGCGAGCCGCTGCTGTGGATCGGGCTCGGCAGCAATCTGCTGGTGCGTGACGGCGGCGTGCGCGGCACCGTGATCTCGACCGGCCGGCTGCGCGCGGTGGAGCGGACCGAGCCGGCGGGGCTCCATGCGGAAGCCGGCGCCGCCTGTCCCCGCGTGGCCAGGATTGCGGCGCGTCACGGGCTGGCCGGGTGCGAGTTCCTGGCCGGCGTTCCCGGCTCGATGGGCGGGGCGCTCGCGATGAATGCCGGCGCCTTCGAGGCGGAGACGTGGCCGGCGGTGCGCGAGGTCGAGACCATCGACGCGCGCGGCGAGCGCCGGTGGCGGCCCGCGTCCGACTATCGGTACGGGTACCGGATCGTGGACGGTCCCCGCGACGAGTGGTTCGTGTCCTGTCGTCTCGTTCTCGATCCCGATACCGCGGGCCGGGCCGGGGCGCGCATCCGGGAGCTGCTCGCCCGGCGCGCCGCGACCCAGCCGACCGGTGCGCGAAGCTGCGGCTCGGTGTTCCGCAACCCCCCCGGCGACCATGCCGGACGCCTCATCGAGGCCAGCGGACTGAAGGGCTGCCGCGTCGGGGGCGCCGTGGTCTCCGACAAGCACGCGAACTTCATCATCAACGACGCGGGGGCGCGGGCGGCCGACGTCGAGGCGCTGATCGGGAAGGTCGTCGAGGAAGTCGAGATGCGTCAGGGCGTGCGCCTCGAGCCCGAGGTCCGCATCGTCGGGGAGCCGGCGGGCGAGGGGGCGGCGCGATGACCCCCGCACCCCGGCAGAGCCTCGCTCCCCCGCGCGTGTCGCGGCCTTCGGCGTTCGGCCGGGTCGCGGTGCTCTACGGCGGGAGGTCGGCCGAGCGGGAGGTGTCGCTGGCGAGCGGCGCCCTGGTGCTCGCCGCGCTCGAACGCCTCGGGGTGGACGCGCACGGCATCGACGGCGGCGACGACGTGGTCGGGCGGATCGTGGGCGGCGCCTTCGACCGCGTCTTCATCGCCCTGCACGGACGCGGAGGAGAGGACGGGACGATCCAGGGCGCGCTCGACGTTCTGGGGGTCCCGTATACCGGGAGCGGGGTGCTCGGGTCGGCGCTGGCGATGGACAAGCACCGCGCGAAGCTCGTGTGGCGCGCCTGCGGGATCCCGACCCCCGACTTCGTGACGCTCGATTCCGAGCGGGCGCTGCCGGGCGCCGGCGAGGCGCTCGGCTGGCCGCTGGTCGTGAAGCCCGTGCACGAGGGCTCGACCATCGGGGTCTCGAAGGTCCACGACGACGAATCGCTGCACCGGGGCTGGTTCGAGGCGTTGCGCTACGACGACGAGGTGATCGCGGAGCAGTTCATGAGCGGCCCCGAGTACACCGCGGCGATTCTGGACGATGTCGAGCTCCCGCTGATCCGGCTCGAGACCCCGAACGATCTCTACGACTACGAGGCGAAGTACGCCGACGGCGCCGGGACGCGGTACCACTGTCCGTGCGGTCTCGACGACCACGCCGAGGCCGGGTTCAGGCGCCTCGCGAGGTCGGCGTTCGACGTGCTCGGAGCGTCGGGGTGGGGTCGGGTCGACTTCATCTGCGACGGGGCCGGACATCCCCGGTTCCTCGACGTGAACACGGCACCCGGCATGACGAGCCACTCCCTCGTGCCGATGGCGGCGGAGGCGGTCGGGATCGGCTACGACGATCTCGTGTGGCGGATTCTGGAGACCAGCCTGTCATGAGCGTGCGGACGCCGGAAACGGTCCCGGGCGAACCTGTGCTCCCGCGCCCCGCCCGCCGCGTCCGCCGGGGGGCGCGGACCCTGCTCGCGGTCACGGCCGCGCTCGGCATAGTGGTGCCGATCGTCGCCGGCGTCGCGACCTTTCCGGTGCGGTCGGTGCAGATCAGCGGCGAGTTCACCCGCGTGTCGAAGGCGGACATCGAGCGCGCGGTGGCGCCCCTGCTCGTGTCCGGGCTGTTCCGTGCCGACGTGGAGGCGCTCCGGCGCGCCGCGCTCGCGGTGCCGGGCGTGCGCGCGGCGACGGTCCGGCGCGTGTGGCCGGACCGCATCGAGATCTTCGTGATCGAGCGCGTGGCGCTCGCGCGCTGGGCGCGCGGCGGCCTCATCGAGTTCGACGGCACGCACTTCACGCCGGCCGACGGCGCCGGGCCCGACGAGGCCCTGCCGCTGCTCACCGGACCCGCGGGCTCGCACCGGCGGGTGCTCGACCTGCACGTCGCGCTCGAGCGGATGCTCGTGCCGCTCGGCATGACGCCGGTCGCCACCGAGCTCACTCCGCGGGGCGTGCTGTACGTGACGCTCGACGACGGGCCGCGCCTGGTCATGCGGCCGGAGGCGGCCGGAAGCGACGCGGGGACCTACGCGAGGGTGCTTGCGAAGGTCATGGCCGGGCGTCTCGCCGAGGTCGAGCGTGTCGACTTCCGCTACCCCACCGGCTTCGCGGTGCGCATGAGGCAGGGCGACGCCGGAGGCGGGACGCGGTCATGAAGCGGGCGGACAAGAACCTGATCGTCGGTCTCGACATCGGGACGTCGAAGGTGTCCGCCATCGTCGGCGAGGTCACGGACGGCGGCGGGATCGAAGTCGTGGGAATGGGCATCCACCCCTCGCGCGGGCTGAAGAAGGGAGTGGTGGTGAACATCGAGTCCACCGTGCAGTCGATCCGGCGCGCGGTGGAGGAGGCGGAGCTGATGGCGGGATGCCAGATCCACTCGGTGTTCACCGGCATCGCGGGCAGCCACATCCGCAGCCTGAACTCCCACGGCGTCGTGCCGATCCGCGATCGCGAAGTGACCCCGGGCGACGTGA
Organism: Gammaproteobacteria bacterium; assembly: GCA_965202735.1. Taxonomy (GTDB): domain Bacteria; phylum Pseudomonadota; class Gammaproteobacteria; order HK1; family HK1; genus HK1. The sequence goes on along the minus strand of OZ241844.1, from coordinate 1,707,907 downwards.
GCCGGGTCATCGACGCGGCGCGGGCGGTCGCGGTCCCGTCCGACCGGCAGATCCTCCACACCATCCCGCAGGAATACGTCATCGACGGCCAGGAAGGGATCCGGGAGCCCACCGGGATGTCGGGGGTCCGCCTGGAGTCGAAGGTCCACATGGTCACCGGGGCGGTCAGTGCGGCGCAGAACATCACCAAGTGCGTGCGCCACTGCGGCCTGGAGGTCGACGACATCATCCTCGAGCAGCTCGCCTCGAGCGAGGCGGTGCTGCTCGAGGACGAGAAGGACCTCGGCGTGTGCCTCGTCGACATCGGTGGCGGTACGACCGACATCGCGGTGTTCGGTGAAGGTGCGATCCGCCATACCGCGGTCATCCCGATCGCCGGGGATCACGTCACCAACGACATCGCGGTGGCGTTGCGGACCCCGACGCAGTACGCGGAGGAGATCAAGGTCAGGCACGCATGCGCGCTCGCCAAGCTGGCGACGCCGGACGAGACCATCGAGGTTCCGAGCGTGGGCGACCGGCCGCCGCGCCGGCTGGCCCGCCAGGTACTGGGCGAAGTCGTCGAGCCCCGCTACGAAGAGCTGCTCGTCCTGATCCAGGCCGAGCTTCGCCGCAGCGGGTTCGAGGATCTGATCGCGGCCGGCATGGTGCTGACCGGCGGCAGCGCGAAGATGGAGGGACTGATCGGGCTGGCCGAGGAAATCCTGCACATGCCGGTGCGGCTCGGCGTGCCCCACGGGGTCTCCGGTCTGGCCGACATGGTCCGGAACCCCATCCATTCCACCGGGGTGGGCCTCCTGCAGTTCGGCCGCAGGCACGGTGTCCGGCGGATTCCGGCGGATTCCGAAGGCCCGGGGTTCAGGGCGATCCTCAGGCGCATGAAGAGCTGGTTCGACGGGAGCTATTAGGCGGGGGGGAGCTGTCAGGCAATGAGGAAGCTGCACCGATTCCCGGCCGCGGGCGCGGACCTGCCGGCATCTCCATGCCCTGCGCACTCGCGGGGGCTGAAGGCGGAAATCGGGGACATTCCCTCACGAAGGAGGGAAGGAGCAGGGTGGCGGCGCCGTCCCGGCGCATCGCCGGTCATGGCAACCAAAAGGAGAAGCTGAAATGTTCGAGCTGGTGGAAAACTCAAACAGCGCGGTGATACGGGTCGTCGGCGTCGGTGGCGGTGGCGGCAACGCCGTCGAGCACATGGTGGCGAGCGACATCGAGGGGGTGGAGTTCGTCTGCGTCAACACCGATGCCCAGGCGCTGAAGAACAACGCGGTGCGCACCGTGCTGCAGTTGGGCAACAACGTCACCAAGGGCCTCGGTGCGGGCGCCAACCCCGAGATCGGCCGCCAGGCGGCGCTGGAGGATCGCGAGCGCCTCGTCGATCTTCTCGAAGGATCCGACATGGTGTTCATCGCCGCCGGCATGGGAGGCGGCACCGGCACCGGCGCATCGCCGGTGATCGCGCAGATTGCGCGCGAAATGGGGATCCTGACGGTTGCCGTCGTCACCAAGCCGTTTCCGTTCGAGCTCAAGCGGCGGATGACCATCGCGGAGGAGGGGATCGCGGAGCTGAGCGAGCACGTGGATTCCCTCATCACCATCCCCAACGAGAAGCTGCTCAGCGTGCTCGGCGATCGCGTGACCCTCAGGGAAGCGTTCGGGGCGGCGAACGACGTCCTGCTCGGAGCCGTGCAGGGAATCGCCGAGCTCATCACCCGCCCCGGACTGATCAACGTCGATTTCGCGGACGTGCGCACCGTGATGTCGGAGAAGGGCCGGGCGATGATGGGGTCGGGCCGGGGATCGGGCGAGGACGGCGCGAGGATGGCGGCCGAGATCGCCATGCGCTGCCCGCTGCTCGAGGATATCGACCTGAGCGGCGCGCACGGGCTCCTCGTCAATATCACGGGGACGTCGACTATCGGCCTGCGCGAGTTTCGGGCGGTCGGCGATCTGATCGGGGAGTTCGCCTCGGAGAACGCCCTCGTTGTCGTGGGGACCGCGCTCGACGAGTCGATTGGCGACGACGACGTCCGGGTCACCGTGGTCGCGACCGGGCTCGGCAACGGTGAGCGGTCGTCGGTCGGGCAGACGGTGCGGCTCGTCCCCGCCAGGCCCAGACTGGAGCCCGCGCCGGCGCCTGCACCCGCGCCGGCGCCCGCGCCAGCGCCGGAGAATCCGGCGGTCGGCGGCGCCACGGGGAGCGACTATCGCCGCTACGAGGTGCCGACCATCATCCGCAAGCAGCCGGACCGGGCGGAGCCCATCCACATGTTCGAGGAGGACAGCGACTACCAGAAAATTCCGGTATTCTTGCGCAAGCAACTGGACTGAACGTCCCGGCCCGATGCCGGGTCCGGAACGGGACCCCGGCGATCGCCATGCCTGATGGAGCTGGAGCTGGAGGCCGTTCCGGGGTACGGTTCATGGTAGCTGATATACTACGGGCGGCGGGCGTCCATCGTGAGCTTCCCCCGACGCGGCGAGTCCCGCCAGGGTCGGGACGAGGTGACAAGGCGTCGAGCGAGACCTCATCGGAACGAGTCGACAGGGGAAGCGGGCACGATGATCAGACAGTGCACGTTGAAGAACGTCATCAGGGCGTCCGGGGTCGGGCTCCATAGCGGCCGGAAGGTCTACCTCTCGCTGCGGCCCGCTCCCGCGAACACCGGGATCGTCTTCCGCAGGGTCGACCTGGACGATGTGGTCGAGATCAGGGCGTGTCCCGAGAACGTCGGCGACACCACGCTCTCCACTACGCTGAGCCGCGGCGAGGTCTGCGTCTCGACGGTCGAGCACCTGCTCTCGGCGATGGCGGGCCTCGGCATCGACAACGCGTACGTGGACGTGAGCGCGCCGGAAGTGCCGATCATGGACGGGAGCGCGGGCCCGTTCGTCTTCCTGATCCAGTCGGCCGGCATCGAGCAGCAGAACGCGCCCAAGCAGTTCATCCGGATCAGGAAGCCGGTCGCGGTGGAGGACGGGAACAAGTGGGCTCGCTTCGAGCCCTTCGAGGGATTCAAGGTCTCGTTCTCGATCGAGTTCGACCACCCCGCCTTTCACCAGAGCGTGAGCAGGGCGACGGTGGACTTCTCCACGACCTCGTTCGTGAAGGAGGTCAGCCGGGCGCGCACCTTCGGGTTCATGCGCGATCTGGAGCGCCTGCGCGAGAACGACCTCGCGCTGGGCGGCAACCTGGACAACGCAATCATCGTCGACGACTACCGGGTGCTCAACGAGGACGGGCTGCGGTACGAGGACGAGTTCGTCAAGCACAAGGTGCTGGACGCCATCGGCGACCTGTACCTGCTCGGCCACAGCCTCATCGGACACTTCGACGGCCACAAGTCGGGCCACAAGCTCAACAACAGGCTGCTGAAGGCGCTGGTGGCGGACGAGAGCGCCTGGGAGATCGCCACGTTCGACGACCAGCTCGACGTGCCCATCATCTACATGAAGCCGGTCACGGCGACCTGATCGGGACGCGGCCCCGCGGCGCGGATGCCGCCGGGACCGCTGCCGCGGGGCGGGCGCCGGCCGGCTGGCCGCCCGTCGCCGGCGCCATTCCGGGCTCCTCTTCCCGCGACTTGTCCACCGGACGCTTCTCCCGCTCCCGGGTCGGACCCGTGATGCCGCGAGAGCGGCGCGGCGCGAGTCCGGCCGGGTCGAGCCGGCCGCGGCCACTCCCGGCTTCAGCGCGCCGGACGGATCCGGATCTCGAGCCGGTCCAGGTCCGTACGGCCCAGCGAGCGGGCCGCGCGCGCGACGATCCGCGGCGCGAGAAAGCGCAGGCGCGCCCCCCGGGCCGCGGAGTCGACGATGACGATCAGGGCCCCGTCCTCGACCGCCGCGACCCGGAGGCTTCCCGCTTCGGGCAGGTCGAGGCAGCCCCTGATCGACTCCTCGCATCGCCGGAGCTCGTCCGCCCGCCTTGCCAGCGTTCCCAGGACGGCCCTGTCGTCGGCGATGACGGAGCGCACCGTCTTCCATGGACGGGCGCGTCCGGAACGCGGCGCCGCGGCGGTGGTCCTGGTCGGAAAGTGTCGTCGATTCACGGCGGCGGACGCGGCTCCGGTGGCTCTCGCCGCGTTGAGTGCGGCCAGGGTGCTCGGCGTACTGTAAAGTACACCTGCGCGCTCCGATCCGCATTCGCCTTGCGAAAACCGCCATCTCCACGCCCTCCCCCCGCCTTCGTCGGGGGCCGGAGGCGCGAATCGGCGAATCTTTCGGGCGGAACGCCCACGTGCGGGCTGGATGCATCGCCCGCCTGCCGCAGTCCTTTGTGCACGGGATCAGGCGCAGGATGATCAGGACTCTGTTCAACAAGGTCGTCGGCACTCGCAATGACCGGCAGTTGCGGCGGATGCACAGGTCCGTCGAGCGCATCAACGCGCTGGAGCCGGCGCTCGCCGGTCTCCCCGACGCGGAGCTTCGCGCGAGGACCGACACCCTTCGCGGCCGGGTCGGGCGGGGGGAGCCGCTCGAGACGGTGCTCCCCGAGGCGTTCGCGGTGGTGCGCGAGGCGGGTCGCCGCACGCTCGGGATGCGTCACTTCGACGTCCAGTTGCTTGGCGGCATCGCGCTCCACGAAGGCCGGATCGCCGAGATGCGCACCGGAGAGGGCAAGACTCTGGTCGCCACCCTGCCCGCCTGCCTGAACGCGCTCACCGGCCGCAGCGTGCACATCGTGACGGTCAACGACTACCTCGCGAAGCGCGATGCGCAGTGGATGGGAGCGATCTACGAGTTCCTGGGGATGCGTACCGGCGTCGTCGTGCCGGGCATGGCTCCGCGGGACAAGCGCGACGCCTACGAGGCCGACGTCGTCTACGCGACGAACAACGAGCTCGGCTTCGACTACCTGCGCGACAACATGGCGTTCAGCAACGCCGACAAGATGCAGCGCGAGCTCGCCTTCGCGATCGTCGACGAGGTGGACTCCATCCTCATCGACGAGGCCCGCACCCCGCTCATCATCTCGGGTCCGACGGACGAGACCTCCGAGCTGTACGTCCGCGTCGACCGGGTCATCCCCCGGCTCGAGCGCCAGCTCGAGGAGGAAGGCCCCGGCGACTACACCGTCGACGAGAAGGCGAGGCAGGTCCACCTGACCGAGGACGGCCACGAGAAGGTCGAGGCGGTCCTCGCCGAAGCCGGAATCCTTCCCGAAGGACAGAGCCTCTACGACCCGACGAACATCGTCCTGGTGCACCACCTCAACGCCGCGCTCCGCGCGCACGCGCTGTTTCACCGCAACGTCGAGTACATCGTCCGCGACGGGCAGATCGTGATCGTCGACGAGTTCACGGGCCGCACGATGCCGGGCCGGCGCTGGTCGGAAGGCCTGCACCAGGCGATCGAGGCCAAGGAAGGGGTGCCGATCCAGAGCGAGAACCAGACGCTCGCGTCCATCACGTTCCAGAACTACTTCCGGCTCTACGACAAGCTCGCGGGGATGACCGGCACCGCGGATACCGAGGCGGTGGAGTTCCAGCAGATCTACGGCCTGGAGGTCGTCGTCGTTCCCACCCACCTGGAGATGGTCCGCGACGACATGGCCGATCTCGTCTTCCTCACGCAGGAGGAGAAGTTCGCGGCGGTGCTGGAGGACATTCGCGACTGCGCGTCGCGAACGCAGCCGGTCCTGGTCGGCACCACATCCATCGAGACCTCCGAGCTGCTGTCGGGGATGCTCCGCGAGGCGGGAGTCGCGCACGAGGTGCTGAACGCGAAGCAGCATGCGCGCGAGGCGGCCATCGTCGCGCAGGCGGGACGTCCCGGCGCGGTGACCATCGCCACCAACATGGCCGGGCGCGGGACCGACATCGTGCTCGGAGGCAACCTCGTCGCGGAGCTGGAGGAGCTCGCGCGGGACGGTGCGGACGAGGCCGGGCTGGAGGCGGCGCGGGCGGCGTGGCGCGAGCGCCACGAGGCGGTGGTCGCCGCCGGCGGGCTTCACATCGTGGGAACCGAGCGCCACGAGTCGCGGCGCATCGACAACCAGCTCCGCGGCCGTTCCGGGCGTCAGGGCGATCCCGGGTCGAGCCGCTTCTACCTCTCCCTGAAGGACGATCTGATGCGGCGGTTCGCCTCGGACCGCGTCGGCGGGATCATGCAGAAGCTCGGGATGGAGCACGGCGAGGCCATCGAGCACCGCTGGGTGACGAAGGCGATCGAGAACGCCCAGCGCAAGGTCGAAGCCTTCAACTTCGACATCCGCAAGCAGCTCCTGGAGTACGACGACGTCGCCAACGACCAGCGACGCGAGATCTACACCCTGCGCAACGAGCTGATGGAGACCGACGACGTCTCGGACCGGATCGAAGCGTTGCGCGCGGATGTCGTGAGCGAAGTGATCGACGCGTTCATTCCACCCGAGAGCCTCGACGAGCTGTGGAACGTCCCGGGGCTGGAGGCGGCGCTGGAGAACGAGTTCGCGGTGAAGCTCCCGGTGGCGCGGTGGCTCGAGGAGGACGACGAGCTGTACGAGGAGCCGCTCCGCGCGCGCATCCTCGATGCGGTCGTCGCGCAGTACAGGACCAAGGAGGCGTTCGCCGGCGCACGGGTGATGCGGCACTTCGAGAAGGCGGTCACCCTCCAGATCCTCGACCGGTGCTGGAAGGAGCATCTTGCCTCGATGGACTACCTCCGCCAGAGCATCGGGTTGCGCGGCTACGCCCAGAAGAACCCGAAGCAGGAGTACAAGCGCGAGGCGTTCGAGATGTTTCAGGCCCTCACCGGCCGCATCAAGTCGGAGGTCATCGGGCTGCTGTCGAAGGTGCAGGTACGGGCCGAGGAGGACGTCGAGGCGGTCGAGGCGCGCCGCCGCCGCAGCGCCCCGGTCGAGGCCATCCACGCCGCGCCGCCCGAGCCGGTGGAGGAGGTGATCGCGGGGCGCATCGCGGCGCCGCCCGAGGAAGCCGAGGCCGGCATGGCGATGGAGCCGATGCGTGCCGCGGCGGGCGGCGGGATGGCGCGCGGGCTTCCCGCCCGGCCCGGACCCGTTCCGGCCCCGCGCCCGGGGGCGGACGGCGTCGGGCCGCGGAGCTCCGGGCCGGAGAACCGGTCTCCCTACGTGCGCGGCGGGCGCAAGATCGGGCGCAACGAGCCCTGTCCGTGCGGCTCGGGCAAGAAGTTCAAGCAGTGTCACGGCCGCCTGAAGCAAGGGCGCTGACGCGGAGTGCCCTGCCATGTGTCGAGCGCGCCATTCCGCAGGAGCGGGGTTCCTTCCGGGCGCAGCCGGCGCCCCTGCTTCGTCCACTGTCCCGAGGAGAGCCTTCCGATGCCCGTCGGACTGACCGCGCCGGTGTCGCTCGCTCCGGTGGCGGGCGTGCGGGTCGCCACCGCCGCGCTCGGTGGCCGCAGCCGGCCGCGCGACGACCTCACCCTGTTCGAGATCGCGCCCGGCGCCCGGTGCGCGGCGACGTTCACCCGCAACGCGTTCCGCGCCGCGCCGGTGACGGTCGCGCGCGAGCATCTCGCCCGCGCCGTGCCGCGGTACCTGCTCGTCAACGCTGGGAACGCGAACGCGGGAACGGGGGATCGGGGCATCGCCGACGCGAAGCGGTGCTGCGCGCTCGTGGCCGAGGCCATGGGGGTGCCGGTCGAGAGCGTCCTGCCGTTCTCGACCGGCGTCATCGGCGAGCCGCTCCCCGTCGAGCGGTTCGAGCGCGCGGTTCCCGTCGCGGCGGCGCGGCTGCGCGAGGACGGGTGGCTCGATGCCGCGTCCGCCATCGCCACCACCGACATCGTCCCCAAGGGCGCGTCGCGGTCCGTCGCCCTCGGCGCGCGGACCGCGGTGGTGACCGGGATCGCCAAGGGCTCGGGGATGATTCGGCCGGACATGGCCACGATGCTGGCGTTCATCGCCACCGACGCCGCCGTCGCGCCGGACGCGTTGGGCTCGATGACGCGCGAGGCGGTCGAGGCGAGCTTCAACCGCATCACCGTGGACGGCGACACGTCGACCAACGACGCCTGCGTCCTCGTCGCGACCGGCGCGCTCGGCAATCCGCCCGTCGGCGAAGGGTCGCCGGAATACCCGGCGCTGGCCGAAGCGGTCGGCGGCGTCGCCCGCGCGCTCGCCCATGCCATCGTGCGGGACGGGGAGGGCGCGACGAAGTTCGTCACCGTGGAGGTCGAGGAGGGGGCCGACGGTGACGAGTGCCTCGCGGTCGCCCGGACCGTCGCCCACTCGCCGCTCGTGAAGACCGCGCTCTACGCGAGCGATGCGAACTGGGGGCGCATCCTGGCCGCGGTGGGCCGGGCCGGGCTCGCCGATCTCGATCTCTCCCGCATACGGATCTGGCTCAACGGGGTGTGCATCGTGAGCGGCGGCGCCCGCGATGCCGCCTACACCGAGGAGGCCGGCGCCGGGGCGGTCGCACACGACGAGATCGCGGTCCGCATCGCGCTCGGCCGCGGAGAGGCGAGCGACCGGGTCTGGACCTGCGACCTGTCGCACCAGTACGTCACCATCAACGCCGAGTACCGGACCTGACCCCGCGCGAGGCGCGCGTCCGCGGCTGCGCTTCGCGGCCGGAGCCGACCGCAGGTCCACGCTTCTCGATGCGGGCGGGACGCCCGCGCTCCCGGAGGAACGCAGCCCTTCCACAAGGCCCGCGCCGCCGCGCCGGCTCCACGCAGGACCGGGCTCCGTCGCGCGGATGATGGCGTTCGAGTGAACGGTCGCGGGCGGGGCGATGCGGCCGCCGGCGTTCCGTCCGGCGCCGGCGTCGCGATCAGCGCTCCAGGTACTGCGTCTTGTCCTCGACGTTCTCCCACTCCCCGGCGTCCTCGGGGGCGGGCTTCATCTCGGTGATCACCGGCCACTCCTGCGAGAGCTCCGCGTTCAGCGCCAGCCACTCCCGCCGGTCGTCGGCGAGGTCGTCCTCGGACAGGATCGCCTCCACGGGACACTCGGGCTCGCACAGCGTGCAGTCGATGCACTCCTCCGGATCGATGACCAGCATGTTGGGGCCTTCGTGGAAGCAGTCGACGGGGCACACCTCCACGCAGTCCGTGTACTTGCACCGGATGCACTTGTCGATGACAACGAACGTCATGGGTCCTCGATCCTCGATCCGCGGGTCAGCCGGGCGCGGATGATACGCCGCGCTCGTCCGCATTTCGAGAGCGAGTCTTGTCCAATCAGGACCATTCAGAAGTCGTGGCCACCGGTCGCCAGACCGGAATCTCGCACGGTGGCTGGCGGTCTTCCGGCATCGAGGACCCGGTTCGAGCGTCTGATGAACCGCTCGTCACGACTTCCGGAGAGCCCTGCTTGTCCAATGAGAAATGAGCCTGTAGCGGGAAGGTGCTCTGGACCATAAGACGGGTGTGAACGCGGGCGGGCGCCTGCCGGGCGTCCCGACCGGGCCCATCGTCCTCAACCGCACCGCCTCGCCCGGTCATCCTCCGGTTCTGCCGCCGCTTCCAGCATGCCCGCGATGTCGTCCCAGCCTTCCTCGCGGGCGAGCTGCAGCACCGTGCGGCCGCGCAGGTCCTGTGCGCCCGGATCGGCGCCCGCCGCGATCAGCGCGGCGACCCCCTCGGCGTCGCCGCGCATCACTTCCTGGTGCAAGGGACTGCCGCCGCAGGCAATCCACGATTCCAGCGACGGAATCGGGCAACTGTAGACGCGATTCCTGTCGCCCTGGATCACCCCCCTGGCCAGCATCTGCCGGAAGGCCGCCTCGGCTGTCATGCCAAGTGGGCGGTCGCCGCCATGCTCGACCAGCAGGCGCTTGATGCCGGCCTTGTTCCCGGTGGTGCCGATCTTCGCCATCACCCGGCCCAGCACCTCCTGATGTTCCTCCAACACATCGCCTGTGCGCTGACCATAGTAGCCGGCCCGCAGCGCTGCCGCCCGCTTCTTCACGGCCAGCGGCCCGATGCGGCCGAGATCGCCACCGTTGCCCGAGAGTTCCCCGGCCAGCGCCTGCAGCGAATTGTGCACATGCATCGGCCAGCAATCGGACCATCTGGCGATGGTTTCCGGCCAGCCGGCACGGTCGCCGGCCACCTGGAAATGATCGAGGAACAGTTCCACCGACCGGGCCGCCTCGTCCGGTCCCAGCCTGCCCAGCGGCAGGCCGTCCGGCGGCGACAACCGGCTGAGGCTGGCATCCGTCAGCACCGAGACGGAATGGGCGAGGCCGGCCAGCACCGGGACGACCGGCGCGCCGTGGGTGCCCAGATGCAGCGCCTGCAACGCCAGAACTGCCGCCTCGCCCGCCCTGGGCAAGGTCTGGATCTCGTCGATGAAGAGCACGATCGGCCGGCTGACCTGTTCCATCCCGAATCCGGCATCACGGAGATCGACGCCGAGGCTGGTGCCCAGGACGTCGAGGTTGACCGAGCTGAACAAGCTGAAAGCGCGGGCCAGCCATTGTCGGCTGCTGCCGGTGGGAACAGATCTCTGGATGGCCCGTGCCAGTCCATCGGCGCTGCCGAGATCGCTGACGCCGATCACGACTCCGAATGGCGCCTCACCCGTCGCGCTGCTCCACTGACGGCGCAGCTTCATCATCAGCGAGGTCTTGCCGGCGCCGGGCACGCCGGTAATCAGCACCGTGCTGCCGGCCACCGCTTCCCTGTCGCCCGCCCGATGCCCGGCGGCGACCGCCCGCACCCGTTTGGTGATGAAGGCGATCTCCTGCTCACGGCCGACGAAGAACGCGGTCAGGCGGCGATCGGACAGCGCGGCGAACGCTTCAAGTCCCTCGATGTCGGGTGCGGTGCCGGTAGCCATGGGCAATCATGCCATGGTGTGACCGGCGGTGGCAGACACTGACACTGAGCGGGCCGCGGCTCGCGGCAATTCCCGCCCAGGCGGAGACAGGCTCCCGAATCTTCCCCGGCCCGGCGCCCCGAGGGCCGAGACCGCGCCGGAATCCGGCGACGGTACGGCCTCTCCGGGCGCTGGCGGGAATTGCCGCGCGGCTCACGAGCGCGCCGTGGATTTCAGCCGGTAGAGGGCGTCGAGGGCCTCCCGGGGCGAGAGCGAGTCGGGGTCGATCGCGTCGAGCGCCTCCCGGAGCTCCGCGTCGTCCGGCGCGGGAGGGGCGTCGAACAGGCCGAGCTGCGCGGAGGGCGGCTCGGAGGCGCTTGCGCGGGGCGCCTGCTCCAGCGTGCCGAGGATCTCGCGCGCCCTCGCGATCACCTCGTCCGGGATCCCGGCGAGCGCCGCCACCGCGAGGCCGTAGCTCCGGCTCGCCGGCCCCTCCTTCACGCGGTGCATGAAGACGATCCGCCGGCCGTGCTCCACCGCGTCGAGGTGAACGTTGGCGACGCCATCGGCGTGGCGGGGCAGCTCGGTCAGCTCGAAGTAGTGGGTCGCGAACAGCGTGAACGACCGGGCCCGGAGCGCCAGGTCCCGGGCACACGCCCACGCGAGCGCGAGTCCGTCGTAGGTGCTCGTGCCGCGGCCGATCTCGTCGACGAGCACCAGGCTCCGGGGGGTGGCGTTGTTCAGGATCCGCGCCATCTCGGTCATCTCCACCATGAAGGTGGAGCGTCCCTGCGCGAGGTCGTCGCCGGCGCCGATGCGCGTGAAGATGCGGTCGATGGGGCCGATCCGCGCGGCGGTGGCGGGAACGAAGCTCCCGGCGTACGCGAGCACCGTGATGAGTGCGGTCTGGCGCATGAGCGTCGACTTGCCGCCCATGTTCGGCCCCGTCACCACGAGCATGCGCCGCGAGTCGCCGAGCGTGACGTCGTTGGGGATGAACGGCTGCTCGGACCTGCGCTCGACCACGGGGTGGCGGCCGCCCTCGATCTCGATGCCGGGCCGCTCGTCGAGCCGCGGCGCGCGGTAGTCGAGCGACTCCGCGCGCTCGGCGAAGCTGCACAGCACGTCGAGCTCGGAGATCGCGAGGGCGCAGCCCTGCAGGTGCCCCAGATCCTCGGCGATCCGCGCCACGAGCTCGTCGTAGAGCGCCCGCTCCCGGGCGAGCGCGCGCTCGCGCGCCCCGAGCACGCGGTCCTCGAAGCGCTTGAGCTCGGCGGTGACGTAGCGCTCCGCCCCCTTGAGGGTCTGGCGCCGGACGTAGTCGGGCGGGGCGCGCTCGCTCTGCGCCTTCGAGAGCTCGATGTAGTACCCGTGCACGCGGTTGTACCCCACCCGCAGGTTCGTCGCCCCGGTGCGTTCGCGCTCGCGCGCCTCGAGCGTCTCGAGGAAGGAGTCGGCGTCCGTGGACAGTCGGCGCAGCTCGTCGAGCTCGGCGTCGTAGCCGGGGGCGAGCACCCCGCCGTCGCGCACCAGCACCGGCGGGGCCTCCACCACCGCGCGGTCGAGCAGCGCCGCCACTTCCGGGAACTCGCGGTGCGCGCCGGTGAGCTCCCGGATGCGCGGGCTGTCGGCGCCGGCGAGTGCGTCGCGGAGCCGCGGGACGGTGCGCAGCGCGGTGCGGAGCTGCGCGAGGTCGCGTGGCCGCGCGGTCGCGAGACCGATGCGCGACAGGATGCGTTCCAGGTCCCCCACGTCGGCGAGCAGTGCGCGCACGGGCTCGTGCACGCCGTGCTCGATCAGGACCCCGACCGCGTGGAGGCGCGTCGCGAGCACGCCGTGGTCGCGGATGGGGCGGGTCAGCCAGCGGCGCAGGAGCCGGCTTCCCATGGGAGTCGCCGCCCGGTCCATGACGGCGGCGAGCGTCGCGGAGTCGTCGCCCGACAGCGCGTGCGTGATCTCCAGATTGCGCCGCGTGACGGCATCGAGGATCAGGGCATCGTCCGGGCCTTCGAAGCGCAGCGTGCGGATGTGCGGGAGCGCGCCGCGCTGCGTGTCGCGGGCGTAGACGATCAGCGCCCCCGCCGCTCCGGTCGCGAGCGGCCGATCCTCGAGCTCGAACGGCGAGAGATCGCGGGTTCCGAGCTGCTCGGCGAGGATGCGCCGGGCCGACTCCGGATCGAAGTGCCACGGGGGCATCCGCCGCAGCGCCGGGTGCCCGCCCACCGGACCGGGCTCCGGCGCGTTCTCCGCCAGGAGCACTTCCGCCGGGGCGAGCCGCTCGATCTCGGCCTGGGCGCTCTCGGCGTCTCCGGCCTCCGTGCAGGTGAACCGGCCGCTGGAGAGCTCGAGCCCCGCGATGCCCCAGCGACCGGCGGCGCAGTGGGCGGCCACCAGCAGGTTGTCGCGGCGGGCTTCCAGCAGGTGCTCCTCGGTCAGCGTCCCGGGGGTGACGATGCGCGTGACCTGCCGCTCCACCGGACCGCGGGATGCCCCGCGTGATCCGCCCGGGTCCCCGATCTGCTCGCAGACCGCGGCCGACTCGCCCTTGCGTACCAGCTTCGCCAGATACGATTCGACCGAGTGCGCCGGCACCCCCGCCATCGGAACCGGAACCCCGCCCGAGCGCCCGCGCGCGGTGAGCGCGATGTCGAGCAGCTTCGAGGCGCGGCGGGCGTCGTCGAAGAACAGCTCGTAGAAGTCCCCCATCCGGTAGAAGAGCAGGGTGTCGGGATGGTCCGCCTTGATGCGCAGGTACTGCGCCATGACCGGAGTGTTCCCCGGCGCGGCGTCGGTGGTCGCGGAGGTCACGGGCAAGGAGCGGACATCGAGAGGCTGCGAACACGGAAGCATCCCACGATGAAGCGGGATGCGCTATCGGCATTCGGCGCCGGACGCGATTCCCGCCAGGCGGAGACATGCTCCCGAATTTCCCTCGACCCGGCGCCCCGAGGGTCGGAATCGCGCCGGAATCCCGCCACGGTACGGCCTCTCCGGCGTTGGCGGGAATTGCTGCGGCGCCGGACGCCGCGAGGCTTGGAAGCGGCGCCGGCCGGCCCCATATCCGCGCCTCGGAAATGGGGCGGACCGCGCGCGAGGGAGGTTGCGTGATGGACGAGGTGCGGACGAAGGAGACCCACGGGTTCCAGACCGAGGTCCGGAAGCTTCTGGACCTGATGATCCATTCGCTCTACAGCAACAAGGAGATCTTTCTCCGGGAGCTGATCTCCAACGCGTCGGACGCGGCGGACAAGCTCCGTTTCGAGGCCCTGTCCGACGACGGGCTCTACGAGGGCGACGGCGAGCTCGGGGTGCGCATCTCGTTCGACCCCGATGCCCGGACCATCTCCGTGCGCGACAACGGCATCGGCATGACCCGCGAGGAGGCGGCCTCCAGCCTCGGAACCATCGCCCGCTCCGGCACCCGCCAGTTCTTCGAGGCGCTGACCGGCGACGCCGCGAAGGACACCCGGCTCATCGGCCAGTTCGGCGTCGGGTTCTACTCGAGCTTCATCGTCGCCGACCGCGTCACCGTGACCTCGCGCCGCGCCGGCAGTCCCGCCGCCGAAGGCGTGCGCTGGGAGTCGAGCGGCGAGGGCGAGTTCACCGTCGAGACCGTCGACGTGGAGCCGCGGGGCACCGAAGTCGTGCTCCACCTGCGCGACGGCGAGGACGAGTTCCTCGACCGCTACCGCCTGCGCAGCATCGTGCGCAAGTACTCCGACCACGTCCCGGTCCCGATCCTGATGCCGGGCGAGGGCAAGGCCGGCGACGAGGCCGGCGACGAGGCCGGCGACGGGGACGCGGACCGGGACGGCGCGGGGGACGAGGAGACGATCAACGCCGCCACCGCGCTGTGGACCCGCAACAAGGGCGAGCTTGTCGACGACGACTACAACGGCTTCTACAGGCACGTCGCCCACGACTTCGAGGATCCGCTGGCCTGGGTCCACAGCCGGGTCGAGGGCAACCTGGAGTACAGCCTGCTGCTCTTCGTCCCGGCGCGCGCCCCGTTCGATCTCTGGGACCGCAACGTGCGCCGCGGAGTGAAGCTCTACGTGCGGCGGATCTTCATCATGGACGACGCCGAGCACCTGATGCCGGCGTACCTGCGGTTCGTGCGCGGCGTGATCGACTCCGCGGACCTGCCGCTCAACATCTCGCGCGAGATCCTGCAGGAGAACCGCCGGATCCAGTCCATTCGCACCGGCGCGGTGAAGCGGGTGCTCGACCTGCTCGGCGGGATCGCGAAGGACGACCCCGAGAAGTACGCGAAGTTCTGGGAGAGCTTCGGCCGGGTGCTCAAGGAGGGCGTGGTCGAGGACGGCCGCAACCGCGAGCAGATCGCGAAGCTGCTGCGGTTCGCGTCCACCCGTGACGCCGGCGACGCCGAGACCGTCTCCCTCGACGACTACGTCTCGCGCATGAAGGACGGGCAGAAGGGCATCTACTACATCACCGCCGACGGCTACCGCACCGCGCGCAACAGCCCCCATCTCGAGGTGTTCGACAGGCACGGCCTGGAGGTCCTGCTCCTCGCCGACCCCATCGACGAGTGGCTGGTCATGCACCTCACCGAGTACCGGGACAAGCCGCTCGTGTCGGTGATGAAGGGCGAGCTGGACCTCGGCGGCGCCGCCTCCGGGGACGATGCGCCCGGCGACCGGAACGACGGCGACCATGCGCCGCTGCTCGCGCGGTTCTGCGACGCGCTCTCCGGCCGCGTCAAGGACGTTCGGGTGACCCGCCGCCTCTCGACCTCGCCGGCCTGCCTCGTCAGCGAGGAGCACGAGATGAGCCGCCACCTCGAGCGCATCCTCGACGCCGCGGGCCAGAAGGTGGACTCGGTCCGGCCCATCCTGGAGATCAACCCCGACCACCCCATGGTCGCGCGGCTCGCGGCGGAGAGCGATGCGTCGCGTCAGGCGGACTGGGCGAACCTGATCTTCGACCAGGCGCTGCTCAGCGAGGGTGGCCGTCTGGAGGACCCGGTCGCGTTCGTGCGGTGCATGAACGAGCTCATCGTCGCCCTGGCCGCCGGCGACGGCCCGGCGCCGGCGCGTCGGCGGACGGAGGCGGCCGCGAAGTTGACCGCGACGAAGGCGGCGGCCGGAGCGCGGAAGAAGCCGTCGAAGAAGAAGGCATCGAAGAAGACCGCCACGAAGAGCGCCACGAAGAGCGCCGGACCGGGCGCCTCGGACCCGAAGTCCGACCCGGAGCATGGGGACTGAGACGGCCGGTTGCGGTCGTTCCGTGGCTGCGCATCGGCATGACGATGGTCTCGACGCACATGCACGCGCCGCGGTCGCGGAGCTCCGCACCGTCACCGACCTCGTGCGCTGGGGAGCGGCCCGGCTCGACGAAGCCCGCGTCACGTTCGGGCACGGCACCGACAACGCGGTGGACGAGGCGCTCGCGCTCGTGCTGCACGCGGCCGGGCTGCGCCCCGGCGCCCCCGAACCGCTGCTCGCCTCGCGCCTCGTCGCCGTGGAGCGTCGCGCCGCGGTCGGGCTGATCGTGCGCCGCATCCGGGAGCGCATCCCCGCTCCCTACCTGACCGGCCGGGCATGGTTCGCGGGCCTGGAGCTCGCCTGCGATGCGCGCGCTCTCGTTCCGCGCTCCCCCATCGCGGAGTGGATCGAGCGGGGCTTCGAGCCGTGGCTCGACCCGGACGCCGTCGAGCGGGTGCTGGACATCGGTACGGGCGGCGGCGCCATCGCGATCGCCTGCGCGCTGGCGTTCCCGGACGCGGCGGTCGACGCGGTGGACATCTCCGATGAAGCGCTCGCACTGGCGCGAGAGAACTGCGTCGCCCATGGCGTCGGCGACCGGGTGTCACTCTTCGAGTCGGACGTGTATGCCGGGGTGGGCGGACGCTACGACCTGATCGTCGGCAATCCCCCCTACGTCGACGCCGAAACGATGGCGGCGCTCGACCCCGAGTACCTCCACGAGCCCCGGACCGGCCTGGAGGCGGGCGCCGACGGTCTCGACTGCGTGCGCCGGGTCCTGGCCGGAGCGAGCGCGCACCTCCATTCCGGCGGCGTGCTGGTGTGCGAAGTGGGCGCGTCCCGTCCCGCGCTCGAACGCGCATACCCCACGGCCCCGTTCATCTGGCTCGAGCTCGCGCGGGGCGGGGAAGGGATCTTCCTGCTGACGGGCGCGCAGCTCGGGGAGCAGGCATCGTGGTGAGCGGCGCGCCGGACGCTCCGCCCGCGACGGGGGACGCCGACGGACGCATCGATCCGGGGGCACATTGATGCTCCGTCTGGCGCGCACTATGATGCCGGCATGCGTACCACGCTGACGATCGACGACGATGTCGCGACGGCCCTGAAGGCCCTTGCGCGCGACAGCGGCAGGACGTTCAGGGCCGTGGTCAACGAGGTGATGCGGAGGGGCCTGATGTCCGGCGAAAAGCCGGCGCCGGATCGAGAGCCGTTCACAGTGGCGTCGGCCCGGCGCGGGTTCCTGCCCGGCATCGATCCCCTGAAGCTCAACCAGCTCGTGGACGAGCTGGAAGTGGACGAGTTCCTGGAGCGGCCCCACGGCCGCGATCGGGAGCCTTCGTGATCGTTCCGGACGTCAATCTCGTCGTGTACGCCTACAACGAGGACTCCCCGGAGTGGTCCTGCGCCGAATCCTCACGCGCGCGGTCCTGCCGTAGAATCGCGCGATGCCCGGAAACTCCATCGGCAAGGCGTTCCGCGTCACCACCTGGGGCGAGAGCCACGGGGCGGCGATCGGTTGCGTGATCGACGGCTGCCCGCCCGGGCTGCCGCTCGGCGCGGACGACATCCAGCCCGACCTGGAGCGGCGCCGTCCGGGGAAATCCCGGCACACCACCCAGCGCCGGGAGATCGACGAGGTACGGATCCTCTCCGGCGTGTTCGAAGGCGCCACCACCGGCACGCCGATCAACCTGACGATCGAGAACGTCGATCAGCGCCCCAGGGACTACGGCAGGATCAAGGACGTGTACCGCCCCTCGCACGCCGACTACACCTACCACCACAAGTACGGGGTCCGCGACTATCGCGGAGGCGGGCGCGCGTCGGCGCGCGAGACCGCGATGCGGGTCGCCGCGGGTGCGGTCGCGAAGAAGTATCTCCGTGAGCGGGCGGGGATCCTCGTGCGCGGCCATCTCGCCCAGCTCGGCCCGATACGGCCGGCCGCGTTCGACTGGGACGAGGTCGAGCGCAACCCCTTCTTCTGCCCCGACCCCGAGGCCGTCGAGGAGATGGCGCGGTTCATGGACGCGCTCCGCAAGTCCGGCGACTCCATCGGGGCGCGCATCGACGTGGTCGCGACCGGCGTGCCCCCGGGGCTCGGCGAGCCGGTGTTCGACCGCCTCGACGCGGACCTCGCGCACGCCCTGATGAGCATCAACGCGGTGAAGGGGGTGGAGATCGGCGCGGGCTTCCGGGTGGTGGAGATGCGCGGGACCGAGAACCGCGACGAGATCACACCCGAGGGGTTCCTGCGAAACAACGCGGGCGGAATTCTGGGAGGGATCTCATCGGGCCAGGACATTCGCGCGAGCATCGCGCTCAAGCCCACCTCGAGCCTTCGCCTTCCCGGGCGGAGCATCGACACCGCGGGACATCCGGTGGACGTGGTCACCCACGGCCGTCACGACCCCTGCGTCGGCATCCGGGCGACCCCGATCGCCGAGGCCATGATGGCCATCGTGCTGATGGACCACTGCCTGCGCCACCGCGGGCAGAACGCGGACGTGGAGCCGAACGCCCCCGTGGTGCCGCCCTCGGCGGAGTGAAAGCCGGACCGGGTCCGTTTTCGATGGACCACCAGCAATTCCCGCCAGGCGGCAGCAGGCCCCTGAAATCCCCTCGACCCGACGCTCCGAAGTCGGAATCGCACCGGAATCCCGCCACGGTACGGCCTCTTCCGGGCGCTGGCGGAAATCGCTGATGGTCCACGGCGCCGATGGCGGCCGGCCCGGTCGGTGAGTCACGCTCCGACGCTGGTGCCCCCCACCGTCAGGCCGTCCACCCTGAGCGTCGGCTGCCCGACCCCCACCGGCACGCTCTGGCCTTCCTTCCCGCACACGCCGACGCCCCAGTCGAGCTCCAGGTCGTTGCCGACCATGCTCACCCGGGTCAGTACGTCCGGTCCGTTGCCGATGAGGGTCGCGCCCTTCACCGGCCGCGTCACCCTGCCGCCCTCGACGAGGTAGGCCTCGCTCGCGGAGAAGACGAACTTGCCCGAAGTGATGTCGACCTGTCCGCCACCGAAGTTCACCGCGTAGAGCCCCTTGTCGACCGAGGCGATGATCTCGTCGTGCTCGTAGCGCCCGGGCAGCATGCAGGTGTTGGTCATGCGGGGCATCGGGAGGTGGGCGTAGGATTCGCGCCGCCCGTTCCCGGTCGGCTTCGTCCCGGTGAGGCGCGCGTTCATCTTGTCCTGCATGTAGCCCTTCAGGATGCCGTTCTCGATGAGGGTGGTGCACTGGGTCGGCGTGCCCTCGTCGTCGACGGTGAGCGATCCGCGGCGCCGCGCGAGCGTCCCGTCGTCGACCACCGTGCACTGATCGCTCGCGACGCGCTCGCCGATGCGGCCCGCGAACACCGAGCTGCCCTTGCGGTTGAAGTCGCCCTCAAGCCCGTGCCCGACCGCCTCGTGCAGCAGCACTCCGGGCCAGCCCGGGCCGAGCACCACGGTCATGGTGCCGGCCGGCGCGGGCTCCGCCTCGAGGTTGACCAGCGCCTGGCGCACCGCCTCGCGCGCGTAGACGCACGCGCGATCCTCGTCGCCGGTGAAGTAGCGGTAGTCGAACCGTCCGCCCCCGCCGGCCGACGCCTGCTCGCGCCGGCCGTCGCGCTCGACGATGACGCTCACGTTCATCCTCACCAGCGGGCGGACGTCGCCGGCAAGGGTGCCGTCGCTTGAGGCGACGAGTACCCGGCTGTACTCGCCGGCGAGGCTGACGATGACCTGGCGGACATACGGGCTGAGCCGCCGCGCCTCCGCGTCTGCGCGCTCCAGCAGGGCGATTCGCTCGCTCTCGTCGAACGACTCGATCGGGTCGAGGGCGGCGTAGAGCGCCGGTACGGACGAGCTGCGCCACGCCTCGACGCGGCCGTCGCCGCCCGACCGCGCGATGCTGCGCGCGGCCGCCGCGGCGTGCGCCAGCGCTCTCGAGGCGAGCTCGTCGGAGTACGCGAACCCGCTCTTCTCGCCGCTCACCGCCCGCACCCCGACGCCCTGCTCGATGTTGTGGCTGCCCTGCTTCACGATGCCGTCCTCGAGCACCCAGCCCTCGGACCGTGTCGACTGGAAGTAGAGGTCCGCCTCGTCCACGGAGTGTTCCAGCAGCCGCCCGAGCGTGGACTCGAGGTCCCGCTCGGAGAGGTCGCCGGCGGCGAGGATGTCGTTGCGGACGATGTCGAGGGCCTGGCTCATGGGTCGGTTCCACGGCGGGTGCGAGGGCGGTTTCGAGCATAGCATCACGAGCGGTGCGGTTTGTAGAATGCGGGCTCGCCACGGACGCTCGTGTCTTCAACCCCCCCTGCGCGACGGGATCGGCGGTCCCGGACGCCCTTCACCCATGGAGTCCCGGCGGATGACCCCGGTACGCATCGGAGTGCTCGGCCTCGGAACGGTCGGCGGCGGCACCGTCAACGTGCTCGGACGCAACGCCGAGGAGATCGCGCGCCGGGCCGGCCGCGACGTGGTGGTCACGCGGGCGGCGGTGCGCTCGCCCGGCCGCGCCCGCATCTGCGCCACCGACGGCATCGCGCTCACCGTCGACCCGGACGAGATCGTCCGCGATCCGGACATCGACGTCGTGGTGGAGCTCATCGGCGGCACCGACCCCGCACGCCGGCTCGTCCTGGACGCCATCGAGCGCGGCAAGCACGTGGTCACCGCGAACAAGGCGCTCATCGCGATGCACGGCAACGCCATCTTCGAGGCCGCGCACGCCCGCGGGGTGGTGGTGGCGTTCGAGGCCGCGGTGGCCGGCGGCATCCCGATCATCAAGGCGCTGCGCGAAGGGCTGGCGGGGAACCGCATCGAGTGGCTCGCCGGGATCATCAACGGCACCAGCAACTTCATCCTCACCGAGATGCGCGAGCGCGGCGCCGCGTTCGCCGACGTGCTCGCCGAGGCGCAGCGTCTCGGCTACGCGGAGGCCGACCCCGCCTTCGACGTCGAGGGGGTGGACGCCGCGCACAAGCTCGCGATCCTCGCCGCCATCGCGTTCGGGATGCCGCTCGGCTTCGAGCGGGTGCACACCGAGGGCATCACCGGGGTGACGCCGGAGGACGTCGGCTACGCGGAGCAGCTCGGCTACCGCATCAAGCATCTCGGGATCGCGCGGCGCACGGGGGAGGGTGTCGAGATGCGGGTGCACCCGACGCTCGTGCCGGAGCGCGAGCTCATCGCCAGCGTCAACGGGGTGATGAACGCGGTGCTCGTCAAGGGCGACGCGGTCGGACGCACGCTCTACAACGGCCCCGGCGCCGGGGCCGAGCCGACGGCATCGGCGGTGGTGGCCGATCTGGTCGACGTGGTGCGCGCCCTGACCACCGACCCGGACCACCGCGTCCCCCACCTCGCCTTCCGGCCCGACGCCCTGACCCCGGTGCGGGTGCTGTCCATCGAGGAGGCGGAGACGGCCTTCTACCTGAAGATGCTGGCCTCGGATCGTCCCGGCGTGCTCGCCGAGGTCGCGACCATCTTCGGCGAGGCCGGGATCAGCATCGAGGCGGTGGTGCAGCCCGAGCCGCCGCGCGGCGCCGCGCAGGCGAAGCTCGTGATGCTGACCCATCGCGTGCGGGAGCGGCAGGTGAACGAGGCGGTCGCGCGGGTCGAGGCGCTGCCGGTGGTCGAAGGCGAGGTGACATGCATCCGGATGGAGCACTTGGACGGTTGACGGCGACCCCGGTCCGCACCGGGCATGCCGGATCGCCGGACCGGTCGATTGCGGGCGTCCCCGGCGTGATGCCCGCCGGTCGCGCCCTGGCGAAGGCAGAGCGCGGGAACCCATGGATGGCGCCATATCGGTCGGTTCGGGGATTTCCCCGGATGGCGGGGGCAAAGGCAGGGCGCGGGAACCCATGGATGGCGCCATCTCGGTCGGTTCGGGGATTTCCCCGGATGGCGGGGGCGAAGGCAGGGAGCGGGAATCCATGGATGGCGCCGGCGGCGGCAGGCGGCGGGATGCGCGCTCGGCCCGCGCCTCCGGGATGATCCGCGGTGCGGACCGGATCGCCGGTCGAGCTCGTCCTGATCGTTCCGGGGCTGCTCGGCCCCGCGGCCGCGGGCTCCGGGGGTCCGGAGGCGGCGCGGGCGCTCGTCGGCGGGCTCGACCTCGACGCGCTCGATCGGCTCCTCGACCGGGCCCGGCACGTCCCGGGCCCGAACGCGGACGGCTCGCTCGAAGCGCTCGCCTTCCGCGCGTTCGGGCATGCGGCGCCGGACGCGGGCACGGACTGGCCGGCGGCCGCCTTCACGGCCCTGGTGGACCATGAGGCGATGGAAGGAAGCCGGTTCCGGCTGCGCGCCGACCCGGTCCATCTGCGCACCGGCATCGACGATCTCGTGCTGTTCGACGCCGCGGACATCGACGTCACGCGGTGTGAGGCCGAGGAGCTCGCGCGCACCGTGAACGACGCGCTCGGTCCGGGCGGACCGTGCATCGACGCCGCGCATCCGCATCGCTGGTACGTGGCGCTCGATGCGCCGGTGCGGATCGCGACCACCCCGCTCTCGCGGGTGGCGGGCGCCGGCGTGTCCGGGGCGCTGCCGCGCGGCCCGGACGCGGCGTGGTGGCACCGCTGGATGAACGAGGTGCAGATGGCGTTGCACGAGTGTCCGGTCAACGTGGAGCGGGAGCGCCGCCGTGCGGCGCCCGTCAACAGCGTCTGGGTATGGGGCGCGGGGAGCCTCCCCCCGGCCGGCGGCGCCCCGGCGCCGTTCGCCCGGGTGTGGGCCGAAGACGCCCTGCTGTGCGGACTGGCGCGCCACTGCGGCGTCGAGCGCGGCCCGGCGCCGGCCGGCGCGCGGGAGTGGCTGGCCGGCGACCCGCGCCCCGGCGTGCATCTGGCCGCCTTCGACGCACTGTACCCGGCGGTGCGGCGCGCGGACGTGGACGCGTGGCGTGAGGGGGTCGGACGCCTCAGCCGTTCCTGGGCGCGGCCGTTGCTCGACGCGCTGGACCGCGGCGCCGTCGCCCGGGTGTCGATCCACGACGAGCGCGGCCACCGGTTCTCGGCGACCCGCCGGGGACGCTTTCGATGGTGGCGGCGCGCCGGGCTCGCGGCGAAGATTGCCCGGTCGGGCCTCGGGCGCCGCCGCCCTTGAAGCGGAGCGGACCCGTGGTGCGATGCCTCCCCGCGAGGAGCCCCGCGTGAGGCGCATCCAGCGCCGCGCGGCGCCGGCCCTCGACCCGGCGTTCCTGCCGCACCGCCATCCCGTGCTGCGCCGGGTGCTCGCCGCCCGCGCCGTCGGCGGCGACGGCGACCTCGACCACTCGCTCGCGCGCCTGCTCCCGCCGCACGGGCTTCTCGACCTCGACCGCGCCGCCGCGCTGCTCGACGAAGCCATCGAGTCGTCGTCGCGCATCGTGGTGGTGGGGGACTACGACGCGGACGGGGCGACCGGATGCGCCCTCGCGGTGCGGGGCCTGGCGCTGCTCGGCGCCGTCGACGTGCGGTACGTGGTCCCGGACCGCAGGCGCCACGGCTACGGGCTGACCCCGGAGCTCGTCGAGGTCGCGCACGCGCTGCGGCCCCGCCTCCTGGTCACCGTCGACAACGGCATCTCCAGCGTGGAGGGCGTCGCCCGCGCGAAGGCGCTCGGTATCGAGGTCCTGATCACCGACCACCACCTGCCCGGCGCGCAGCTTCCCGCGGCCGGCGCCATCGTCAACCCCAACCGCCCGGGGGACGGCTTCCGCAGCAAGTGCCTGGCCGGGGTCGGGGTGATGTTCTACGTCCTCGGCGCGTTGCGCGCCCGGCGGCGCGAGCGCGCGGGGGGTGGCGGGGGTCCGAGCCTCGCCTCGCTCCTCGACCTCGTCGCCCTGGGCACGGTGGCCGACGTGGTCCCCCTCGACCACAACAACCGCATCCTCGTCGAGCAGGGACTGCGGTGGATCCGGGCCGGCCGGGCGTCCCCCGGCGTGACCGCGCTGCTCCGGGTCGCGAAGCGGGACGTCCGGCGTACGGTGGCCGCGGACCTCGGCTTCGCCGCCGGCCCGAGGCTCAATGCCGCCGGACGGCTGGCCGACATGCGCCGCGGCATCGAGTGCCTGCTCTGCGAGCGCGAGGACGAGGCGATGGGCATCGCCCGCGAGCTCGATGCGCTGAACCTCGAGCGGCGCGAGATCGAGGCGGGGATGCAGGCCCAGGCGGCGGCGCTGCTCGACGCCGTCGACGATGCCGGTTCCGGCGCGGCGGTCGCGCTGTATCGCGAGGACTGGCACCCCGGGGTGGTCGGCATCCTCGCCTCGCGGGTGAAGGACCGCGTGCACCGGCCGGTGGCGGCATTCGCGCCGGATGCGGACGGCGCGCGCCTCAGGGGCTCGGTGCGCTCGATTCCCGGGGTCCACGTGCGCGACCTGCTCGACACCGTGGCGGCCCGCCACCCGGGGGTCATCGAACGCTTCGGCGGCCATGCGATGGCGGCGGGGCTGACCATCCGGCGCGGGTGCTTCGAGCGGTTCCGGGAAGCGTTCGCGGCCGAAGCGGGCCGGGCGATCCCCGAGGAGGCGCTCCGGGCGGTAGTGCTCACCGACGGGGAGATTCCCGGCGCCGACTTCAACCTCGATCTCGCCCGCTCGATCCGCGACGCCGCCCCGTGGGGGCAGGGGTTCCCCGAGCCCGTGTTCGACGGCGTCTTCCGGGTGGCGGGAGAGCGGCTCGTGGGGGGGCGGCACACGAAGCTCAGGCTCCGGCCGCGGGGGGCGGAGCCCACGCTCGACGCGATCGCGTTCAACCGCGCGCCGCCTCTGGTCACCGGCGAGAACGGCGAGGTGCGGATGGCCTATCGGCTCGTGGTCAACGCGTTCCGGGGCGAGGAGCGCCCCGAGCTCGTCGTCGAGGAGATCGCAGCCGTTCCCTGACCCTGATTCCCGGACCCGGACAAGCTCGCCGCCAGGGCCGGCGCCCGCCGGGTGGCGGACATGCCGTCCGCGCACTCCGGCAGGTCCTCCGGGCCGATGATCGGCACACCGGGCCCCCGCCACGTCGTCAGCACCGGGGCGGGTCGGACCGGCGCGCCGGCCGGTCAGGCGATGAAGTCGAAATCGTCCGCGGTCAGCAGCGAGGCGTCGAAGTCCTTGATCACGATCGAGAAGGCGTCGGAAGGACCGCTGATCACGGCGTCGTCGCCGTCTTGCTTGATGTCGAGGCCGGAGAGCTTCAGGCCGCCCTTGATGACGAGGATGTCCTTCCCGTCCTCGAAGTCGTGGATGGTGTCGGTCTCGGACTCCCGGTCGAACACGAAGCGGTCGGCTCCGGTGCCGCCCCAGAGGTCGTCGTTGCCCTTGCCGCCTTCGAGCGTGTCGTCGCCGCCGCCGCCGTAGAGCTTGTCGTCGCCGGCCCCACCGTAGAGCTTGTCGTTTCCACTGCCGTCTACCTTGGTTTCGCTCATGCGATAGCCGGTAAAGCTGAGCCAGCGGTTGCCGCCGTAGAGCGTGTCGTTTCCGTCGCCGCCGTAAAGCGTGTCGTTCCCGTCGTCGCCCTCGCCCCAGTTGCCGCCCCACATCTCGTCGTTGCCGCCGCCGCCGTGGAGTTCGTCGTCGCCGTCGTCGCCCTTGCCGGCCCAGTTGCCGCCCCACATGTCGTCGTCGCCGTCGCCGCCGTGGAGTTTGTCGTTTCCATCGCCGCCGCCGCCGTCCCCGCCGCCTCCGTTGCCGCCCGAGAGCCAGTCGTCGCCGTCGCCGCCGTAGAGTGTGTCGTCGCCGTCGTCGCCGTTGCCGCCCCAGTTGCCGCCCCACATTCGGTCGTCGCCGTTGCCGCCCTCGAGGTAGTCGTTGCCGTCATCGCCGTCGTCGTCTTCGAAGCCCGTGTTGCCCCCGAACATCTCGTCGCCGCCATCGCCGCCATAGAGTTTGTCGTCGCCGTCGTCGCCCCTGCCATGGTTGCCGCCCACGAGCCGGTCGCTCCCATCGCCGCCGTAGAGTGTGTCGTTCCCGTCGTTCCCGTCGGCCCGGCTGCCGCTTTCCCAGTTATAGGGGTCTTTATTGCCGCCGTAGAGTGTGTCGTTGCCGGCACCGCCGTGGAGTTCATCATCTCCGTCATCGCCGTGGCCATGCCAATTGCCGCCTACGATGATGTCCCGACTGTTGCCGCCATAAAGTTTGTCGTTCCCATCGTCGCCATCGCCAAACGAATTGCCGCCGATGAGGAGGTTTCCGTCGCCGCCGCCGACCAGTTCGTCGTTTCCGTCGTCGCCATCGCCCCTGAAGTTGCCGCCGACCAGTCTGTTGTAGCCGTTGCCGCCGTAGAGCGTGTCGTTTCCGTCGTCGCCATCGTTTCTGTTGTTGCCGCCGTAGAGGTAGTCCTTGCCGCCCTTGCCGTCGATGCGGTCGTTGCCACTGCCGCCGTATAAATAATCGATGCCGTCGCTGCCTGTCAGTGTCACGCCGGCAGGCAGTTCGAAGTCATCCGCGCCGAGTGTGTCTGCCGACACGCCCTTCAGCCGGATGCTGTCGCCGTCGTCGCCGTAGCGGACGACCGTGTCGTCGCCGTCCTGCTCGATGACCAGCCCCGCGAACCCGCCGGACACCCCGTCGATGCGGATGGTGTCGCCCTTGCGGAAGCCGCCAATGGTGTCGTGCCCGTCTCCGGCCTTGAACACGAAGATGTCGTCGCCCCGACCGCCGCTCAGCTTGTCGTCGCCCCGGCCGCCGTTCAGGGTGTCGTCGCCATTGCCGCCCTTCAGGACGTCGTCGCCGTCGCCGCCGTTCAGGATGTCGGCGCCCCCGCGGCCCTTCAGGATGTCATTGCCATTGCCGCCGTCCAGGGTGTCGGCACGCTTGCCGCCGGTGCGAGAAATGTTCTGCGTCATGGTGTCGTCTCCTCAGCTCAGGTGCAGCCCGCCGCCCGGCGGCGCGCATCGACCGATGCGCACGTGCCGGGACTGGCCGGGCGGGGGTGTGGATGGAAGATGGCGTCACCGCCTCGGGCCGGCCGCGGCGGGGGTCGTGGGGTAGAGCGTCCGCGCCCGGTCGGGACGCGCTTCAGGCGCGGGGGTGTGCTCGGCGCGCTGCCCGGCGGCTCAGCCCCCCGCCCGGAGTCTCGGGGGGGGGGGGGGGGTAGAGACATGTCGGCAGGCCGGGGCCGCACCGTCCGGGACGGTGCGCCACGTTGTGCGCTCGATGGCCGTCTGCGTCATGGGAACCCACCTGTTCCGGCCGGGGACCGTCGCGGGGGGCGATGGCTCGGGCCCCGGCAAGGGCCGATGCGGGCGCATGTATACCACATCCCCGCTCCGCGGGCAGCCGCTCAACACCGTGCCGCACCAGCCAGCAATTCCCGCCAGCGCCCGGAAGAGGCCGTACCGTGGTGGGATTTGTGATGCCCCTGGTTCCGAAAGAAGCCCCTCTCCCCCCGGTTGGGGTGAGGGGACCGAATCATCGCCGCACCCTCACCCCCGGCCCCTCTCCCGGGGGGAGAGGGGATGAAGATCCGGTGTCTTCTCCTGAGCCCGGCGACTCCGGCAACAGCCGTTCGAGCTCTCCCTCCGGGATGAGAGGAGAATGCGGGTGTCTTCGGGCCGCACGCCGCCTCCACTTCATGCGGTGCGATGGCCAACCCGGCCATGAGCCCGGCCATGAACATTCCGACACCGAGCCGGGGAGTGCCTCGGTTTGGCTTCGGGGCAGTGATGCCGCGCTGAGGAAGAAAGTCAAGATGAGACACTGCCCCGCCAGGGTCATTTCACGCTACCGATCCTCGCGATGACACGAAAGGGGTGACCTGCGCGGCAGGGTGCGGCGGGGTCCTCCGGGCGCGGTTTCGCAGCGGTCGGGGTCGGTCGGCCGGCCCTCGGACGCGGAGGCTTGCTGCGAGAGGGGGTGGCCGGAAGCCGGCTCAGTCGGAGGACAGGACGGCGTCGAGCGCGTCGTCGCGGTGCATCATGAAGTGGAGATGGGCGTCGGGCAGGTAGCGGAAGCCGCGATGGAACACGACGGCGAGCGCGATGTTGTTGAGGGTGGCATGGTTGGCGGGCGCGTGGCGCGCACGCACGCGGCTCGCGTCTTCGCCCATGGTGGCGTCGCGGCGGTAGTGGTTGGCGTTCTCGACCTGCCAGTGGCCGCGGTTCCAGGCGAGCAGTTGGGCCGGTCCGGCGCGCCGGGCGGGGGCCGAGGTGATGCCGTAGGCGGTCTCGGTCGAGGTGGTGCCGGTCTTCGCGTTGGTGCGTGTGCGCACGACGCGGAACGCTTGGCGGGCGCCGGGGAAGGGCGCGAGGGTGCCGGCGAGCAGCTCACACGCGGCGATGCGGCGCGTCTCGATGCGTCCGTGCGCCTTCACCGGGTCATCGGCGTGGCGGCGCACGGCGGCGGTGTCCCAGTCGATCGCGGCGAGCTGCGCGAAGCTGTCGGGGCAGTTCGCCTTGATTGCCAACACGTAGTCGGCGCCGTGCGCCTCGACGATCGCGCGCGCGGTGTCGCGGGTCGCGTGCAGCGCGTCCAGGGTGAGCACGCAGCCGGTGAGGTCGACGTCTTCGAGCAGGGCCCGCAGCGCGGCGGTCTCGCCGCCCTCGTCGCGGCAGCAGCGGCTCGCGAGCGGCCGTCCGGCGTGGGTGACCAGCGTCACGATCTCGAAGTGGGCGTCGGGGCCCGCGTGCCGGTTGGCGCCCCGGATGCGCTTGCCGTCGGCGGCCAGCGCCGGCGTCGCGCCGCCCTCGGCGAGGCGCGGCGCGGCCCACTGCACCAGCACCGCCTGCAGGTCGTCCGGGTCAGTGTCCATCAGCACCCGGCACAGGGTCGAGTCCGACGGTGCGACCCGGCGCCCGGTCGCCGGGTCGGTCCACGCGCCGAGCGCCCGCAGCTCCGCCTCGCTGAGGTGGCGTGCGAATCGCTCCGTCGCCGCCGGCCCGTGCTGGCCGGCGAGCCGTGCCAACGCGCAGACCGACAGCACGGTCGGCAGCGAGTGCTTGCGGCCCTGTCCGCGCCGTGCATCCGGCACCTGCGCGAACAGGTCGCGCAGCGACCGCAGCTCGGCGCGCGTGTAGCGCACCGGGGTCGCCCGGCACTGCCACTCGGCACGGTCCAAGGGGGCCACCAGCCTGCGGCGCGCGTCGCGCCGCAGCGCCCGCACATACATCTCCTTCGGCTGCTCGTGCGGGTCGGTGTACGCCCCGTTGTGGCGCGCGAAGCCCTTCGTACGCCCCACCCGCACCCAGTTCGACGCCGCGTAGCATGTGCCCCGGAACCGCGCCGGGTCGACGAACGTCTCCGCCAGCTCCAGCGGATGGCCATACCGCGCCGCCCAGTCCGCGCTCAGCCGGCGCAGGCTCCGGCCCAGCACCCGCGACGCCAAGTGCGCGACCCCCGACCCCTCCGGCAGCACCAGGAACCGCGTGTTGTTCGCGATCAGGTGCAGCCGCCGGAACTGCACCGAACGGTGCCAGCCCAGCCAGCGGTCGCGCGGACCACACTTGAACGCCCCCGACTGCCAGCCCACCAGCGCCAGCCAGTGACCGCGCCACGTCGCGACGTGGCGCAACCCCCGGCCCGCAAACTGCCGGAACCCAAGGTAGTGGTGCGCCGCCATCAGCGCGTCCCAGCGCCGACGCTCGTCGCCGCGCACCGCACGCACCTCGACTTCGCCAACGACTACCTCGGCCGGGTCAAACCCATCTCGCATCCCGCCAGCATGCACCAAGCCGACACGAAAAGCCAGACCCTGGCACACCAACTGCCCAGTCAATCAGCTACTGCTAGCGTGAAATAGCCCTGGGTTCAGGGCGTGCGTCGCCCGGCTCGAGGAGGCGGGAGCAGCCATCGAGCCCCTCCCCCTTCCCCCGAGCTTCGCCGGCCTGCACGCGAGCCACGGCCTGGTGATGGCGGTGGAGGCGGCCGAGGTGCACCGCCGCGATTTCGCGGAGCGCCCCGATACGTACCGTCCGGGGATCGCCCGGCTCATCGAGGAGGGACTCGCGGCGTCCGCCGTCGACTACCGGGCCGCGCGCGTGCACCAGCAGCGGTTCGCGGCCGATCTCGCCGACGCCCTCGATGCGCCGGCGGGGCCGGTCGTCGCCCTGTCGCCGGCGACGGTTTCGAGCGCCCCGCCGTTCGAGGACCACTACACCGGGGACGCGCAGTTCAACGCGGTGTGGTCGTTCGCCGGGCTGCCAACCTGCGGGGTGCCGGCGTGCCTCGGCGAAGACGGCCTGCCGCTCGGCCTGCAGCTCGGCGCGGCGCGGGAGACGTTCGCGCTGTTCCGGGCCGCGGCCTGGTGCGAGGCGGTGCTGGAGTTTCCCGGCGGGGACCGGGCCGGCCCGGACGGCGCCTCGGCTCGGGGCCGTCCGAACCGGCCGGCGCAGCGGTCAGCGCAGCGGTGCGTGGGGTAGACCCCGCGCCATGCTGCGGAGCGCATCCACCGGCAGGCGGGAGCAGGAAGCGTGGTCGCTTCCGGCATGGCGCAGCAGTCGTGACGACCCCGTCTCCGGCTCTCCGGCGGCGCCGTGGAGCCGCTGCGGCGGGCATGGACGGCGGGAATGGACAATGGATGAGCTGAGCAGAGGAGAGCAATGAGCAGACGTCTGATTCGTGAAGGCGTACCAGGACGCGTTCCCGCCGGACAAGCGCTTCCCCTCGCCCTCGCTGCTCGCGACCGGGTACCACAATGCGGCCACCGCCGCGTTCACGGTGCTCGACGCCATCGGCGGCGACCTGAGCGACGGCCACGAGAAGCTCCGGGCGGGGCTCGCGGCGCTGGAGCTCGACGCGCCGAACGGCATGATCAGGCTCGACGGCAACCGGCAGGCCATCGGCACCAACTTCGTGACCGAGGTGGTCGAGGACGCCGACGGCAACCTCGTCAACCGGCTCGTGAGGACGGCAGCGATTCCCGCCAGGCGGGAACATGCTCCTGAAATCCTCTCGATCGGACGCCCTGGGGGTCGAAATCGCGCCGGGACCCCGCCACGGTACGGCCTGTCCGGGCGCTGGCGGGAATCGCTGTGAGGACGGTGCCCGGCGTGTCCCAGACCCTCGGGCTCGACCCGGCGGTCTTCGCCACCATCGGCGCCCCGGGGCGCGAAGTGCCGGAGTGCAGGAAGTACTGAGCCGGGCGACGGCTCCCGTACCGCGCCGGCCGGGGAGGGTGCGCGCTCCCCGGCCGGCGCAGTCTTTCGGCCGGACGCTCCCCCGCCGCTGTCAATTCCTCCTCAGCCGAACGGCTCGGGATTCAGGCGCTGGAGACCAGCGCGGCCGCTTCGCTGCGCGGGAGGCCGACGAGCTCGCCGGCGGCGAGGATGCCTTCCCAGGTCACGGGGTCGACCGGGATGCCCTCCGCCAGCCGCTCCTCCATCGTCCTCCGCTCGGGGTCCCCCGCCACCAGGACCGGCTCGTCGGGGTTCGCCGGCGGCGAGGAGGTCACGTAGTCGATGATGGTGTCGAGCTCGCGCTCCATCCACTCGGGCTCGGCGAGCGAGGCCGGATCGACGACCACGCTCAGCATGTTGTTGCGGATGGTATCGAGGCCCGCGGTCCCCGGATGCGACGTCTCGCCGCCACCGACCACGCCGGCCAGCAGCTCGGCCGCGAACAGGAGTCCGTAGCCCTTGTGCAGGCCGAGCGGCAGGAGCGCCCCGCGCCGCGCCTCGTCGTCGGGGAACATGACCTTCGGGTCGGTGGTCGGCCGGCCCTGCGCGTCCACCAGCGTCCCCGGCGCGATCTGCTCGCCCTTGTTGAGGGCGACCCGGACCTTGCCCAGCGCGATGAGGCTGGTGGCCATGTCGAGCAGGAACGGCTCGTGCCGCGAGGTGCCGGGCACCCCGATGGAGATGGGGTTGGTGCCGAACCGGGCCCGGCCGCCGCGGTACGGGGCGACGAGGGGCGGGTGGCCGGTGACGTTCACGAAGTGGAGGGAGACGAGACCCGCGGCCACCGCCATCTCCGCGTAGGCGCCGATGCGGCCCAGGTGATGGACGTTGCGCAGCGCCGCCACCACCGCACCCAGCTCCCGGGCACGTCCGATCAGCCGCTCCATCATCTCCGCCCCGACCCGCTGGCCGTACCCCATGCCGCCGTCGAACACCATCACCGCGCCGCCGTCCCGCACCACCGACAGCCCGGTGTTCGGCGACACGGTCCCGTTCGTGATGTTGTGGACGTAGTGGGGGATCATCCCGACGCCGTGGCTGTCATGGCCCCGGAGGTTCGCGTCCACCAGGTGGTCGGCCACCCGGGCGGCCTCGGGGGGCTCGCTGCCGGCCCGCTCGAGCAGGGCGCGGACGACGCGCCGCAACTGGATGTCGGTGAAGTGGCGCATGGCGGCGGGCATTCTGACAGGATCGGTGGCGGGATGCTGCGGCCCGGTCCGACGGGGTGGCGCCGGCGCCGCCGCGCCGGTGGTCAGTCCTCTCGACCGGCATGTCCGCGGGTGGGGGCGAGCAGGCTCGCGACGAATATCGCGCTCGCCACCAGCACGATGGCCGGGCCGGCCGGGACGTCCCATTCCAGCGAACCGAACAGCCCGGCGATGACCGCGACGATGCCGATCACGGTGGAGGCGACCGCCATCTGCTCGGGCGTCGCCGCCATCCGGCGCGCGGCGGCGGCGGGAATGATCACGAGCGACACCACCAGCAGCATGCCGACGATCTTCATCCCCACCGCGATGACCCCGGCGAGCAGGAACAGGAGCAGCAGGCGCACCCGCACCACCGGCACGCCCTCCGCCGCCGCGAGGTCCCCGTTGACGGTCATTGCCAGGAGATTGCGCCATTGCCAGACGAGCGCGGCGACCGCGACGGCGGCGGTCGCGAAGATGAGCCACAGATCGACGACCCCCACCGAGAGGATGTCGCCGAAGAGATAGCCGACCAGATCGACCCGCAATCGCTCCATGAACGCGATGACGACGAGCCCCGCCGCGAGGACCGCGTGGGCAAGCACCCCGAGCAGGGCGTCGAGGGAAACGAGCCGCTGGCGCTCCAGCAGAGCCAGACACCCCGCGAGCATGAGGCATATCGCGAAGACGGCCAGGATCGGCTCCACGTCGAGCAGAAAGCCGAGGGCGACGCCCAGGAGCACCGCATGGGCGAGAGCGGTGCCGAAGTAGGCCATGCGCCTCCACACCACGAAGCAGCCGACCGGACCGGCGGCGAGCGCCGTACCGATGCCGCCCGCGAGCGCACGCACGAAGAAGTCCTCCATCACCGGTGTCCCCCGGGCGCGCCCGTCGCCGCACGCCCCCCGGTGCGGGACGTGCCGCCTCCGCGATGTCCCTCGGGCGCGGGCGTCGCCTCGGGCGGGCGCACCGCCTCCGGTACGCCGGGCTCGATCGGCACCGGCTCGCCGGACGCGTCGTGACGGTGATCGTGCGAGTGCCGGTAGACCGCGAACCCGCTCGCCACGTGCGGGCCGAACAGGGAGACGAACTCCGGGTGCCGCGCGATCGAGTGCGGATGTCCCTTGCAGCACACGTGCCGGTTGAGGCACACCACGGTGTCCGTCGCGGCCATGACCAGGTGCAGATCGTGCGAGACCAGCAGCACGCCGCAGCCGTACCGGTCCCGAATGTCCGCGATCAGGCCATGGAGCTCGCCCTGGCCCGTGACGTCGACCCCCGCGAGCGGCTCGTCGAGCACGAGCAGTCGAGGCTTGCGCAGCAGGGCGCGCGCGAGCAGCACGCGGTGAAGCTCCCCTCCGGAGACCTCGGCCAGGGGATGGTGGAGGATCGCCCCCGCGCCGACCTCGGCCAGCAACGATTCCAGCCGCTCGCGCGACGTCGGGGCGCTCAGGGTCAGGAAGCGCCGGACCGTCATCGGCAGGACCGGGTCGCGGTGCACGTACTGCGGCGAATAGCCGATGCGCAGTCCGGCCGCGCGCACGACCTCGCCGCGGTGAGGCCGGACGATGCCGAGGAGCACGCGGACCAGCGTCGACTTGCCCGCGCCGTTGAGCCCGACCAGGGTCACGATCTCGCCGGAGCGTACCGAGAGGTCCACCGCTTCCAGCACGTTCCGCCGCCCGAGCCGCACGCTCACCCCCCGCGCCTCGACGAGCGGCGCGGCCTGCGAGAGGTCACCAGGGGACGAAGGGGGCACGGGAAGCTCCTCGGAACGGCGGTGGGCATGGCCCGCGGCCATTCATGCGCCTCGGCGGGCGAGGGGGGCGGCCCGGAAGGTGCGGCGCCGCCCGGTGCGCCTTCGGCATGAACGGCTCCCTCGCGGGCGTCCGCCGCGGCGGAGCGATGCGGTATAATGGCTTTCGATCGATACGGATACAATATTGCATATGACTGATACCAGCCACGGGCCGGTGAAGCCGGCCATGCGCAGCGCGGCGATCACCGCTGTCCTCTGGGCTCTCGCCACCGTGCATCCATCGAACGCGCACGCCGTCGAGGTCGTCGCGAGCATCAAGCCGATCCATGCCCTCGTCGCCGGCGTGATGGGCGAGGCCGGCGAGCCCCGTCTCATGATCACCGGCGCCGCGTCGCCTCACACGTACCAGATGCGTCCGTCCGATGCCGCGGCGCTCGGCGCCGCGGACCTCATCGTCTGGGTCGGAGAGGGCATGGAGACGTTTCTCGACCGTCCCGTCGCGGTTCTCGGGTCCGGGGCCGAGGTAGTGACGCTTCACGAGTCGGCCGGGCTGGAGCTGCTGCCCGCCCGCGAGGGTGGAATATGGCGGGACGAGGAGCGGACGCTCCACGTGGACCAGCACGACGGCCACGGCCACGACCACAGCGAATTCGACATGCACATCTGGCTCGATCCCGGAAACGCCCGCCGGATCGTCGATGTCGTCGCGAACGCGCTCGTGCGGATCGATCCCGGCCGCGCCGACCTCTGGCGAGCCAACGCCGAGTCGATGCGAATGCGCATCGATGGGCTGGAGTCGTCGTTGCGCGAGCGGCTGGCGCCGGTGCGCGACCGCGCGTTCATCGTGTTCCACGACGCCTACGGGTATTTCGAGCACGCGTTCGGGCTCGACGGCAAGGGCGCCGTCGCCGTCGACCCGGCCCGTCGCCCCGGCGCCGGACGCATCTCCGCGCTGCGCGGCGCCCTCGCCAGGCACGATATCCGGTGCGTGTTCAGCGAGCCGCAGTTCGAGCCGAATCTCGTCCGGGCCGTGATCGAGGGCACCGGGGTCCGGACGGCGGCGCTCGACCCCCTCGGTGTCGAGGTCGAGCCGGGCGCGGACGCCTGGTTCGAGATCATGCGCCGCCTCGGGGACACCGTCGCGGAGTGCCTCGGCGGCGCCTGACCGCCCTGCCTCCGGAGCCGGCGGCTACCCGCGAAATCGCGGGGGTCTCCCGGGGCGCGGCCGTCTCCGGCCAGCCCGGCCGGCGCCCGCGGAGCAGCCCTTCGGTTGTCGGGTGACGGGTGGAGCCGCTCGCCTGCCCGCGGTCGCCGCGGCTCCGGTCGCGGTCCGGACCTCGCGGCGGCGGTGCGTGCGGCCCGGCGGCCGGCGCGTGCGGCCGAACCTCGCGACGAGGCCCGGCGGGCGCCGGGCCTCGATCGCCGGATGGCGTCTGCTTGCTGCCTGTGCCGGCTACTTGTGCCGGTCCTCGGCTCGCTTCTCGGCCCTGTACGCCACCACGATCGGGATGATGCAGCACACCACGGCAAGCCAGAACCAGAACAGGGCGCCACCGTCGAAGTAGGTGTAGAACGCCTCGGCGCCTTCCCATGAGGTGATGGGGCTCGTGTTCATGTGTCGCTCTCCTGTTGTCGGCCTGATTCGTACAGGCGCGAGGGTTTCACAGCAGCCTGGGGTCGGTCTGGATGCTTTCCGGATAGGCGGCGTTCTCGATCTCGAGATCGAGGCCCGTCTCCTGCACCACGTCACTCGTGCGCAGCACCCCGAGCAGCTTCAGCACCAGGCCCAGCACGTAGCCCGGGATGAAGCCGAGCGCCACCATCAC
Source organism: Gammaproteobacteria bacterium (assembly GCA_965202735.1). Classification (GTDB taxonomy): domain Bacteria; phylum Pseudomonadota; class Gammaproteobacteria; order HK1; family HK1; genus HK1. Next base: position 1,672,105 of record OZ241844.1, on the reverse strand, counting down.
CAGCATGCCCATGAACTGGCCGCTGAAGGTCGCCGGCGGGATGGCCTCGGAGAAGGGAGGGTAGCCGCCGGCGAAGATGCCGACGCCGAGAACACCGACGATGCCGCAGGTGCCGTGCACCGAGACCGCGCCGACCGCATCGTCGATCCCGAACCTCTCGAGGATCTTCGCGGACAGCGGGCCGATGAGGCCGCCGGCGAACGCCAGCACGAAGGTGAACCCGGGATAGTAGATGTCCATGCCCGCGGCGACCGAAATGACCCCGCACAGGGCGCCGGACATCATCCAGAACGGGTCGCGCGTCATGGTGTAGCACCCGATGATGCCCCCCGCGATACCCATCAGGGTGTTGAAGCAGATCGTGGACAGCGTCGTCGGCATGCCGTAGATGTTGGTCCACTGCCCGGTGCCTCCGTAGATCAGGCAGCCGGCCAGAAAGCCGAAGAACCCGACCACGATCACCATCAGACCCACCATGGTCATCGGCAGGCTGTGGCCGCGGATGATGTTCGCCGACCCGTCGGCGTTGAAGCGTCCGACCCGCGGTCCGAGGTGAATCAGGACTCCGAGGGCGAAGAAGCCGGAGATGATGTGCACCACCCCGGAGGCTCCGAAGTCGTGATAGCCCCACCTGGTGACCATCCAGCCGGCCGGGTGCCAGCCCCAGGAGGCGGACAGGATCCACACCACCGAGCCGAGCACCACGGCGAGGATGATGAACGCCGACAGCCGGATGCGTTCGATCACCGAGCCGGACATGATGGACGCGGTGGTGCAGGCGAACAGCGTGAACGCCCCCCAGAACACGCCCGTCGCGTTGTCCGCGAGATTCGGCCCCATCGACGCGCCCCATGGCACCGCCGCCGCGCCGTCCTCGAAGTTCGGGACGAAGCCGGCCGTCATCGACAGGTAGATCCACCACCCGAACATCCAGAACGTCGGGATCATGAAGGCGAAGGCGAGAACGTTCTTGGTTCCGGACGCGAGCGTGTGCTTCACTCGCGAAGCGCCCATTTCGTACATCATGAATCCCGCGTGGATCAGGATCATGATGGCGGTGCACCAGTAGTAGTAGACCTCCAGGTTGATCGTCGTGGTCATGCTGATTGCGGCTTGCAGCTCTTCGGGACTCATCGCTCTGTCCTCCTCTGCTCGGGTCCGGTTCGGCCGGACGTTCGACGTCGGCCGGATTTCCGCACACCCGCATCCGCAGGGGCGGATACGGCCCATCGGGCTCCCCCGGCCATCGCGGCATCCGCGCCCCTCGCGGCCCGGCTCGCCGGAGTGTGCGCCGGCACTTTCTCCTCTCCCGCCCCCGGGCCTCCAGGCCCGGATACGGTGCCGGCGACGGGCGGTCCATTGCCTCCGGGGCGGGAAAGTACAGCAAATTTCGCGGGCTTGGCACTCTGTGGCATCCACGGGCGGTGGCGCAATCCACGGCGCGCGTTCGGGCTGATCCGCGCCTGAACCGGATGGACGGACCGGTCCGGTTCTTCCTGCCGGAGGGCGGGCTGTCGCAGCTCGACGCCCCGGGTCAGGCCTTTCACGATCCGGCGGCGGATGCCGCCCTGTTCGGGGCGCTGGAGGAGACGGTGCGCCGGTATGGAATGATGTGGGTGATCTCGCCCGCGAGCCGGCGGTTCTTCACGTCCCGCCAGTACCGCGCGGTCAGGAGGTCGCCGTGGGCGTCGAGAAATGCGGTCCGCAGCCCCTCGTCCATCGCGAGGAACCTGATGAACTCCTCGGGAAAGATGTCGTGCGGCCCGATGTAGCGGACGGCGCCCGGGTCCATCAGGTCCAGATCGTCGTCGGGCTCCGGGAGCTCGCGGAAGCGGCAGTCCGTCACCAGCGCGACCTCGTCGTAGTCGTAGAACACCACGCGGCCCGAGGCGGTGACGCCGAAGTTCTTCAGCAGCAGGTCGCCGGGAAAGATGTTGGTCTCCGCGAGATCCCTGATCGCCTGCCCGTAGTCCAGAATCGCGGCGGTGGCGCGCTCCCGGGCCTCCTCTCGAACATACAGGTTCAGGGGGCGGACGCGGCGCTCTATGTAGACGCGGTTCAGGACCAGGTCGCCGCCCTCGCGGCGGACGGTCCCCGCCGCCCCCCGCAGCAGGTCCGCGAGGAGGCGCGGTCCGAAGCGGCCGGCCGGCAGCTTCAGGTTCAGGAACTCCTGGGTGTCGATCAGGCGGCCGGCGTGGTCATGCCTGGACACCAGCCGGTACTTGGAGATGACCTGCTCGCGGGTGGCGGTCTTAGGGTATCCGAACTGGTCCCGGAGCACCTTGAACACCAGGTTGAAGGATCGGAGCGTGAACACGTGCATGACGAGTCCCCGATCGCCCTCCGCGTGCACGAAGAGATCGTCGCTCCGGCGCAGGTGCTCGGAAAAGCGCCGGAAGCGTTCGGTCTTGCCCTGGCGCAGGCGTCCCAGCACCGTGTAGAGCTCGTCGATCGGCTTGCGAGGCAGGATCGAGTGCAGGAACTGCACCGCGCCGACGACCGAGGTGGGGTCGGTGAAGTAGTAGGAGCGGGTGTAGCTGAAGACGTTGCCGACCTGCGCCTCCTCGAGCAGCACCGCGTCGACGCGGATGCCGCGCCCGGTGTTCACGAACGCCACCACGATGGGAAGCTGGCGGCGTTCGTGAATGATGCGCCCCACGAGGTAGGCGCGCGCGCCCTGGAAGAAATGGGAGTCGATGAACTCGAAACGGTGGATGCCGCCGGTACCGGCCTCCAGCCGGCCCGCGTGGCCGACGACTTCAGCCGCCATGAACCGGGCGTCGCGGGCGGCGTCCCGGTAAGGCTCGCGGAACCTGAAGTCCTTGAGGATCCGGCGAAGGCTGGTCTCGATGTCGTCCCAGCACGGATAGCGCCGCATGGCCAGCGATTCCAGCCCTTCCTCCGGGGCGGGCTGGACGAATTCGAGCATGTCGTCGGTGCCCACCGTGCCGAAGGTGCGGCGGCTGATGGAGTTGAAGAAGGTCTTCATGAAGCCGGCGTCGGGCACGTTCTCGATCCGCGACCCGTAGTGGTCGCGCACCCGGCGCCAGCACTCGCGCCGGTCGAGGCCGGCCCGGAGAGCGCGGCGCAGCCGGAGCTGTATCTTCAGGCACCACTTGTCGTACAGCTCGACCCGCTCGCCGATGTCCTGGATCTGGCCCTTCCAGTCGCGTTCCTCGAAACGCCGCCGCGCCCGGTCGGTGATGCGCCGGAACTGCCGGTTGTAGCTCTCGAATCCCTCGTGGATGAGCCGCGAGCAGCGCGCGACGTCGAGCTGGCCGTCCGTCACCGTCCGGCTTGCATCATTCCGACCATGATCCGGCCGAACCCGGAGCACGACACCCGGTTGGCTCCGTCCATGAGCCGCGCGAAGTCGTAGGTCACGTTCCCGCCCGCGATGGCTCCGTCCATGGCCGCGATGATCCGGTCGGCGGCCTCCTTCCACCCCATGTGGCGCAGCATCATCTCGGCCGAGAGCACCAGCGAGCCGGGGTTGACCATGTCGCGGCCCGCGTACTTCGGAGCGGTGCCGTGGGTGGCCTCGAACACCGCGTGGCCGGTGTCGTAGTTGATGTTGCCGCCGGGGGCGATGCCGATGCCGCCGACCTGGGCCGCCAGCGCGTCGGACAGGTAGTCGCCGTTGAGGTTGGTGGTGGCGATTACGTCGAACTCGGCGGGACGGGTGAGCACCTGCTGGAGGGTGATGTCCGCGATGGCGTCCTTGCACAGGATGCGGCCGGCGGCCAGCGCCGCCTCCTGCTCCCGGTCCGCGGCCTCCTGCCCCCTGTCCGCCACGATGCGCTCCCACTCGCTCCAGGTCCAGGTCTCGGCGCCGAATTCCCGCTCCGCCACCTCGTAGCCCCAGTTGCGGAACGCGCCTTCGGTGAACTTCATGATGTTGCCCTTGTGCACAAAGGTCACGCTCTTGCGTCCGTTGTCGATCGCGTAGCGGATGGCGGCGCGGACCAGACGCTCGGTGCCCTCGCGGGAGACCGGCTTGATGCCGATGCCGGAAGTCCCGGGGAAGCGGATCTTGTCCCAGGACGCGGGGAACGCCTCCCTGAGCAGGTCGAGGAACCTGCGGCCCTGTTCGCTGCCGGCCTCGAACTCGATGCCGGCGTAGATGTCCTCGGTGTTCTCCCGGAAGATCGCCATGTCCACCCGCTCGGGGTTGCGCACCGGCGAGGGCACGCCCCTGAACCACCGCACCGGCCGCAGGCAGACGTAGAGGTCCATGATCTGCCGCACCGCCACGTTGAGGGAGCGGATGCCGCCGCCGACCGGGGTGGTCAGCGGTCCCTTGATCGAGACCAGGTACTCCTTCATGAGCTCGATGGTCTCGTCCGGAAGCCACGAGCCGGTCAGATTGTTGGCCTTCTCGCCCGCGTAGACCTCCATCCAGTGGATCCTGCGCGCGCCGCCGTAGGCGCTCGCCACCGCCCCGTCGACCACGTCGATCATGACCGGCGAGATGTCGACCCCGATGCCATCGCCCGCGATGTAGGGGATGACGGGGTTGTCGGGAACGCGCAACTTGCCGTTTTCAATGGTGATTCTTGCGCCGTCGGCGGGAGCTGCGATGTTGGTGGTCATGGATCGGGCCGATTGCGGCTGGGAGCGGATTCCCTCGCGGGCATTCTCACACAGGCCCTGAGCCCGGACAAACGGACCCGTGGCAGGACCATTCAAAAGTCGCGGTCATAGGCCGCGCAACCGGAAGATCGCATGGTGACGGGCGGTCTTTCGGCATCCGGCAACGCGAACGAGATCGTGATGGAGATGGCGAGCGAGGTGCTGCCGGTCGCGGCCCGCACCCCGGTGCTCGCGGAGGTGAGCGGGACCGGCCCCTTCTGCCTCCTCGACCGGTTCCTCGACGCACCCGGTCAGGTCCGGGCGTCGAGGGCCTTCACGCGGGCGAGCAATTCGTCGCCGCTGGCGCAATCGACGATCCAGTCACCGACCTGGCCGAGGCGATCCGGATCCTCGATGGGGGCGAGCGCCGCGCGCAGCCGCTCCCCCGTCCCGGCATCGAAGCGCCGCGTCGCCAGACGGATCAGCAGCGCCCGCCCCTCGGCGCGACCCTCCATCCGCCCCTCGGCGCGACCCTCCGCCCGCCCCTCGGCGCGACCCTCCATCCGCCCCTCGGCGCGACCCTCCGCCCGCCCCTCGGCGCGACCCTCCATCCGCCCCTCGGCGCGACCCTCCGCCCGCCCCTCGGCGCGGGACTCCTGCCGCTCCATGCGCAGCCAGGGCGTGTCGTCGGGGCGGGTGCCCTCCCGCGCGCCCAGCGTCCGTCCCACCCGGCGCAGCACCGCGCTCGTCTCCGCCGACAGCGTCGCCTCGTTCAGCGCGGTGTGGATCTCGGCCGCGGTCCAGTCCGGAAACGCACGGCTGCGCGGCGCGCTCCGATAGCGGCCCTCCTCCAGCAGGTGGATCGTCAGCCCCGGTGCGAGACCGGCCGGACGTCTCACCGCGTATCCCGACTCCGGCACGTCCACCCACACCTCCGGGAATCCCCATGCCTCGTACAGCCACAGCTTCCCCCGGCGCACGTCGGTGGTGTGGTCCACCTCCAGCACCACGTCCGGGTAGTGGTGATCGCCGATCTCCATCGCATCGACCGGGAGCCGGGCGTGCCGCGGGTGCAGGTAGAGCGATTGGTCGGCCTGCATGATCCGCCACTTCTCGCCGCGTTCGTTGCGCAGCAGGAGGTCCATCGTGCCGTAGCACTCGATGGGCGAGCCGCGCACCCCGGCGATGACGTGGCCGAGGCCGGCGAGACGCTGCGAGGGCTGCTCGTGGGTGGCGGAGGTGGGCTCGGCGACGACCCAGGCGGTCCCGGTGTCGCCGTCCCAGTACTCGAAGCGCCCTTCGTAGTCGGCGAGCGCCTCGCGGTCGAGCGGTATCGGCCGGCAGCCGGGAAACTCCGGCGCCCGCGGGCCGGGCCCGGGCCGGCGACGGGATTTCGGCGGAGGGCTTTCGACGTAGCGGCCGGGGCCGGTCCGATAGCGGCTGGTGCCGGTCTGCGACTGGGTGTCCATGAGGGCTCCGTTCTTCAGCTCGTGGGCGGCGAGGCGGGTCTTCCACTCCAATCATGCGGCCCGGCCGCGTTCGGCGCAAGGCAAAGGACAGGCAAACAGCCATTCCCGCCAGGCGGAAACATGCTCCCGAATTCCCCTCGACCCGGCGCCCCGAAGGTCGAAATCGCACCACATTCCACCACGGTACGGCCTCTCCGGGCGCTGGCGGGAATCGCTGTTCCGGCCGTGAGCGTTTTGTGGCACGTGTGTCGGCGGACATCCTGCCAACAGCACATTCTGCCAAGGCTCGACAGGGGTGACATGGGCGGACAGCTCGCTGATTCCACCCAGAAGCTCCCTCTCCGGATCGTTTGACAACGGCTGTCGGCGGAGGTGGCCTGCCGTGAAACAGGTTTCATGCCTCGGAGTGTTCCAGCACAGCGACCATGAGCGTTCGGTGCGCTCGGCGTTTCATGCACGCTCCGAGGCGGTGGTGGCGCCGATGCGAGAGCGAGCCCTCGATCGATGAAATCTCCAGCCCCATCACCCGACGGCGGGCCGTGCGGGCGACGAGTCGCCGGTTGCGGGTCGCGGGCGCAGGGAGGAAGGGGGGCTCACAATTGCATTTGAGAATCGATTGCATTCTTGATGCGGAGCGGCTAGCATCCGCAACGCCGTATCGAGATTGATTCTCGTTCCCAAGAAAACCTATCCGGAGGCCGAACCCATGCGCAACATCATCATCACGCTCGCCGCCGTCGCGATGTCACTCGTCGCGGCGCCGTCCCGGGCAGGAGGCGAGGTCAACCTGTACTCCTACCGGCAACCGTTCCTGATCGAGCCCATGCTCGAGGAGTTCACCAGGCAGACCGGCACCAGGGTGAACGTCGTGTTCGCGAGCAAGGGAATGGTGGAGAAGATCAAGGCGGCGGGTGACAACAATCCCGCCGACGCGGTGCTGACCGTCGACATCGGCCGCCTCGACGCGCTGCACAAGGCCGGGCTCCTGGAGCCCGTGGACTCCGCCGTTCTCGACCAGGCCATCCCTGCCCACCTGCGCCATCCCGACGGACTGTGGTTCGGCCTCACGACCCGGGCCCGCCTCGCCCTGACCTCGAAGGAACGCGTGAAGCCGGGCGAGCTCGAGACGCTGGCCGATCTCGCGGACCCGAAGTTCAGGGGACGGATCTGCACCCGGTCCGGCAAGCACGTGTACAACGTCGCGCTCATCGCCTCGGTCATCGCCCACGAAGGCGAGGCGGCGGCCGGGAAGTGGCTCGCGGGCGTTCGCGACAACCTCGCCCGCAAGCCCCAGGGCAACGACCGCGCCCAGGCGAAGGGCATCTACGAAGGGGTGTGCGACGTCGCGATCTCGAACCACTACTACATGGGCAAGATGGCGACGAACGAGAAGAAGCCGGAGCAGAAGGAGTGGGCGAATGCGGTGAACGTGCAGTTCCTCGACCAGGACGGGCGCGGGAACCACGTGAACATCTCCGGCGCCGCGATCATCAGGGGCGCGAAGAACCGGGACAATGCCGTCGCCCTGCTCGAGTTCCTCGCCGGCGACGAGGCGCAGAGCATGTATGCCACCGTCAACTTCGAGTTTCCGGTCAAGGCGGGGATCAGGACCGATCCTCTGGTCGAATCCTGGGGCTCGTTCAAGTCGGATACCCTGTCGCTGCAGGAGATCGCCAGCCATCGCGCCGCCGCGAGCAGGCTCGTGGACAGGACGAACTTCGACGCCGGACCCTCGAGCTGAGCGGCGCAGCTCGGGCCGACCAGGGGGCGGAGCCCTCCGGGGCTCCCCCCCTGTCCCGATTCGGGCTGGACTCCCAGCTCCGACAGGCCAGCTCCGACAGGCCAGCTCCGACAAGTGATCGTCCCAGTGCGAGCCTTCCGAGCGCGCCAGCACCGTTGATCCCCCCGTACGAGCGTCGATGCGCACGATCATTCCGTCGACCCCGGTCGCGATGAACGAGCCGGCGCCGATGTCGCGCGCTGGTCGGGATTCAGGTCGGGACGCCCGCCCAAGGACTATCCAGAAGTCCTGACGAGCGGTTCATCAGACCCTCGATCCGGGCCTTCGATGCCGAAAGACCGCCCGTCACCGTACGATCTTCCGGTTGGGAGGCCGATGATCGCGACTTTTGAATGGTCGGGACGCCCGCCCGTGCCCGGCGGAGCGGAGCGGCTCTCTCATGGCATGATCGGACGGCTCGACGATATGAGAGAGGACATCGAACACCATGAACTTCGAGGAACACGCGGCAAAGCCGCTGCTCCGCGCCGCGGGCATCGCGGTTCCGCGCGGTCGGCTGGCGCGAAGCGCGGCCGAGGCGCAGGCGGTGGCGGCGGAGCTCGGGGTGCCGGTGGTGGTCAAGGCCCAGGCGCCGACCGGAAAGCGGGGCAAGGCCGGCGGGATCGGGACCGCGGACGCCCCCGGGGAGGCTGCCGCGGCGGCCGAAGCGATCCTCGGCATGGAGATCGCCGGACACCGCGTCGAGTCGGTGCTCGTCGAGGAGCGGGCCGCGGTCGCGGCGGAGTACTACGCGGCGGTGCTGAACGATGCGGCATCGAAGGGGCCGCTGGTGATGTTCTCCCCGGAGGGCGGCATGGACGTGGAGGAAGTGGCGGCCTCGATGCCCGATCGTCTGCGGCGCGCGCCGGTCGACATCGCCCGGGGGCTCGACCTCGCGTCCGCCCGCCGCATGCTCGAAGGGCTCGGGCTCGGTGCGGACGAGACGCCGGTCGCCGAGACTCTCGTCGCGCTCTACCGGGCCTACCGGGACAACGACGCCGAGCTGCTGGAGGTCAATCCCCTCGCCCGGCTCGAGGACCGGCGGCTGGTCGCCCTCGACTGCAAGTTCATCCTGGACGATTCCGGCATCGGGCGCCGGGAGGCGCTCGCGCGCACGGGCAGCCCGGAGCGGCTTACGGGACTCGAGGCGCGCGGACAGGCCCTGGGCCTGAAGTACATCGAGCTCGACGGCGACATCGGGGTGCTCGCCAACGGCGCCGGGCTCACCATGACCACGATGGACGTGGTCACGCACCACGGGGGGCGGCCTGCGAACTTCCTGGAGATCGGCGGCGAGGCGTACACGAAGGCCGGGCCGGCGCTCGAGCTCGTCCTCGACAACCCCCGGGTGAAGTGCCTGGTGGTGAGCTTCTGCGGCGCGTTCGCGCGCACCGACGTGATGACCGGCGGCGTCCTCGACGCGTGGGAGGCGCTCGCCCCCTCCGTACCGGTCTTCTTCAGCGTGCACGGCACGGGCTCGGCCGAGGCGAGGGCGATGCTGTGCGACCGTCTCGGCGTGACCCCGCACGAGACCATGGACGAGGCGATCGCCGCCGCGGTCGCGGCGGCCCGAGAAGCAGGCCGGCCCGCGGAAGGAGGCCCGGGCCGGAACATGGGACGGGATGCGGGCCGGGGCCCGGAGGGAGACGCACGATGATCGTCCGCGGCGGCCAGCGGGTGCTCGTGCAGGGCATTACGGGCAAGCAGGGCACGTTCTGGACAGAGCGCATGCAGGCGTACGGCACGCGCATCGTGGCCGGAGTGAATCCGAAGAAGGCCGGCACCGTGCACTGCGGGGTGCCGGTGCACGCGAGCGCCCGCGAGGCGATGCGCGAGGTCGGCTTCGACGTCTCGGTGCTGTTCATCCCTCCGCTGGGCGTGAAGGCGGCCGCCCTCGACGCCATCGAGGCCGGGTGCCGGCAGCTCGTGGTGCTGACCGAGCACGTCCCGGTGCAGGACGTGATGGAGGTGCTCGCGGCGGCGCGGGCCAGCGGCGCCGCCGTCGCCGGACCCAACACCGCCGGTCTGGTGACTCCGGGCGAGTGCTTCGTCGGATTCATGCCCGCGTTCGAGACCGTCATCTTCCGGCCCGGAAGCGTGGGGGTGGTGTCCCGCAGCGGCAGCCTCGGCACGCTGATCTGCCTCAATCTGGTGCAGGCGGGCTTCGGGGAGTCCGCGTTCATCGGGATCGGCGGCGACCCCGTCATCGGCACCACCACACGCGACGCGGTGCGCTCGCTCGACGCCGACGAGCGCACCGAGGCGGTGGTCATCGTCGGCGAGATCGGGGGGACGATGGAGGAGGACGCGGCGGAGTACGCGCAGGGAATGCGCAAGCCGGTCGTGGCCTTCGTCGCGGGCGGCGCATCGCCGCCGGGCCGGAAGATGGGGCACGCGGGCGCGATCGTCATGGGCGACAAGGGCACCTATGCATCGAAGCGCAAGGCGCTGGAGGCGGCGGGGGTCGAGGTACTCGACACGCCGTCGGACGTCGGCAGGGCGCTCGCGGCGGCGCCGGGCCGCTGAGCGTCGAGACCGCCGGGAGGGCGACATGAAGGCCGTGCAGATCGACGCCTACGGCGGCCCCGGGAACATGGTGCTGCGAGAGGTCCCCACGCCCGAGCCGGGATCCGGCGAGGCGCTGGTCCGGCTCGAGTACGCGGGCGTGAACTACACCGACGTCTACAACCGCAACGGCATGTACGCGGCGTCCCGCACCTACGAGAACACGCCGCCGTTCACGCTGGGACGCGAAGGCGGCGGAGTCGTGGAGCGGGTGGGGCCGGGGGTGGCATCGGTCGCGGCGGGCGACCGGGTCGCGTACTGCCTCGCGCCCGGAAGCTACGCGGAGGCCGCGGTGGTGCCGGCATGGCGCCTGGTCAAGGTCCCCGGCGCCGTCGACATGCCGGCGGCGACGGCACTGATGCTGCAGGGCTGCACCGCCCACTACCTCACGCACTCGCTGTTCCGGGTCGAGCCGGGGATGCGCTGCCTCGTGCACGCGGCGGCCGGCGGCGTCGGGCAGTATCTCGTCGCGCTCGCGAAGCGCCTGGGGGCCGAGGTGCTGGCGACCGTCGGCACCGGGGAGAAGGCGCGTATCGCCGCCTCGCGCGGTGCGGACCACGTCATCCTCTATCGCCGGGAGGACTTCGCCGCGCGGGTGCGGGAGGTGACCGGCGGCCGCGGGGTGGACGTCGTCTACGACTCCGTCGGCCGGGCGACCATCGAGGGGTCGATGCGCTCGCTCGCGCCGCGCGGAACGCTCGTCAACTTCGGCGCCGCCTCGGGCGCGGTGGAGTCCGTCGAGCCGTTTGCTCTCGCGGAGGCGGGCTCGCTCTTCTTCACCCGCCCGCACATGGCCGACTACATGCGCGATGCCGGGGAGGTGGCATGGCGCGGCAGGGCCATGCTCGATCACCACGCCGCGGGAAGGGTGGCGGCCACCATCGATCGCATCCTCCCGCTCGCCGCCGCACCCGAAGCCCACCGGCTCCTCGAAGCGCGCGAGACCCGGGGCAAGCTGCTGCTGAAGATCGGCTGAAACGCGCCGCGGCCTGCCCCGTGCGGGTACGGAAACCCGTTCGGAACCAGTCCGTCACGGACGATCCGCCGGCGTTCCGGGCGGGGTCTCATCTGCCGGCGCTCCGGACCCCGCCGGCGGTATGCGGTGCGGTTGCAGGGCGGTGCGTGCGCCGCACGGCAGCCGTCAGCCCGCCTTCGGATCCATCACCATCACCGTCGCCGTCGCCATCACCATCACCATCACCATCACCATCGCCATCGCCATCGCCATCGCCATCGCCATCGCCATCACCATCGCCATCGCCATCGCCATCGCCATCGCCATCGCCATCACCATCGCCGTCGCCGTCACCATCGCCATCGCCGGCCACGGCAAGCGGCGTCGCGTGCCGGTCTCCCCCGCGCCGGCCGTCAGCCCACCTTCAGATCCATCACCGTCGCCCCGTTCGCATCGCGCAGGCGGGCCGGCGCGATGGCGAACACGCTGAACGGGCTTCCCGCCGCGGCCCAGACCCGGGCGAAGCGGAACAGCTCCGCGTCCATGTAGATGTCGGCGGGCGTGGCGTGCCCGAGGGGCGGGACGCCGCCGATCGCGAATCCGGTGGCCGCCCGCACGAAATCCGCGTCGGCGCGGCCGACCTCTTCGCCGACCGCGGCCGCGAGCTTTCCGGGATCGAGTCGATTGTCGCCGCTCATGATCGCGATCACCGCGCGGTCTCCGGCGCGGAACACGAGAGATTTCGCGATCTCGCCCACCGAGCATCCGACCGCGGCGGCCGCTTCGACCGCGGTGCGGGTGGAGTCGGGCAGGGTGTGGATCGCGCATTCGAGAGAGGCCGCTTCGAGCGCGGCGCGGACCCGGTCGGGCCCCCTCGTTCTTGCCATCGTGTCGGCCTCCGATGTCGGCGCCCGTCGTGTCGCGGCGTTCCGGCGATTCCCGATGGCGCGCCCACCCGCAGCCCTCCGGGGGTGCGAGTCCAGCGCCTGGTCCCCGGTACCGCCCGCGGCCGGACCGCCGAGCGTCCCGGCGCAGCCCTCCGGCGGGGCGGGTCCGGCGCCTGGTCCGGCCCTGGCCTCGATTGGGCCGGACAGTGGGCATGATGCGCCCCGGGCCGAGGCCGGACGCCGGAATGAGAGCTGCTCGCGGCGTTCGCGGGCGGAGCGGGAGCGCCGCGCCGGTGTCAACGGTTAGACTTCAGGCTCGGGAGCGGAGACGGCTCTCCGTCGCCGGCAGTGCGCGGGGAATCTACATAAGACCGCGCCCGACCAGCAACCGACATTCGGAAGAGGAAGACGCCGCTCATGACGGATGCGAATCAGCCCGCGGTGCACCGCGGCTTGAAGGACCTGTGCTTTGATCGGTCGCCCACCACCCTCATCGACGGCCGGGCCGGCGAGCTCCGCTACCGCGGCTACTCGATCCATGATCTCGCCGCGCACTCGACGTTCGAGGAGACCGCCTACCTCCTGCTCCACGGCGCGCTCCCCACCGCGGCCGAGCTCGACGCGTTCGATGCGGCGCTGAAGGAGGCGCGGGAGGTCCCGGGCGCGGTCCACGACATCATCCGCGCGGTGAAGGACGCGCATCCGATGGACGTGCTGCGCACCGCGGTGTCCGCGCTTGCCGCGTTCGACCCCGAGACGGGCGACAACTCGCTGGAGGCGACCCGCCGCAAGGGCATCCGGCTCACCTCCCAGGTACCGGTGGTCGTGACCGCGCACCACCACATCCGGCAGGGGCGCGATCCGGTGGCGGCCCGCGCCGACCTCGGCCACGCCGCGAACTTCCTCTACATGCTCAAGGGCGAGGCGCCGAGCGAGGACGCCGCGTCGCTGATGGATACCGACATGGTGCTGCACGCCGAGCACGGCTCGAACGCGTCGTCGTTCACCGCGAGGGTGGTGGTCAGCACCGAGGCGAACCTGCACGCCGCCGTCACCGCGGCGGTGGCGGCGCTCTCCGGCCCCGCCCACGGGGGCGCGGCGGAGAACGTGATGCACATGGCCCGGGAGATCGGCGATCCGTCGAAGGCGGCGGCCTACGTCAAGGCCAGGCGCAAGGCCCGCGAGCCGATCATGGGCTTCGGCCACCGGGTCTACCGGGCCGAGGACCCGCGGGCGCGGCACATGCGGGCCGGCGTCAGGCGGCTCTCCGAAGAGATGGGCCAGCCGCACTGGTACGCGATCCTGGAGGCGCTCGTGGAGGCGATGCGGCCCTACGCCCGCCACGGCGTGAACGTGAACGTCGACTTCTACGCCGGCGTCGTCTACCACCTGCACGGAGTCCGTCAGGACCTCTTCGTTCCAATCTTCGCCATCGGACGCATCCCGGGCTGGACGGTGCAGGCGATGGAGCAGATCGAGAACAACATCCTGATCCGCCCCCGCCTGCTCTACACCGGACCGGAGGCCCGGGAGTACGTTCCGATCGAGGCGCGGGGCTGAACGTGGCGGGCCCTTGCCGGCTTCCCCCCGACTGGACCCGGGGGTGAGTGAACGCGGGGCCCGCGGAACGTGGTTCGGGAGGGGCTGAACGTGGCGGGCCCTTGCCGGCTTCCCCCCGACTGGACCCGGGGGTGAGTGAACGCGGGGGCCCGCGGAACGTGGTTCGGGAGGGGCTGAACGTGGCGGGCCCTTGCCGGCTTCCCCCCGACCGGACCCGAGCGGGTGAACGCGGGGGCCCGCGGAGCGTGGTTCGGGATCGGCGGGCTCAGGACATCAACGCGGTGATCGCGGCCGCGGCCACCACATCGTCGGCCGTGGCGCCGCGCGACAGGTCGCACAGCGGCCGGGCGAAGCCCTGGAGGAACGGACCGATCGCGCGCATCCCGCCGAGGTGCTCGCTCAGCTTGTAGCCGATGTTGCCGGCGTCGAGGTCGGGGAACACGAGGACGTTGGCCCGGCCCGCCACGTCGCTCGGGCGCCTGACCTTCAGCTCCGCAACCCTCGGCGCCATCGCCGCGTCCGCCTGGAGCTCGCCGTCGACGGCGAGCCCCGGCGCCCGCGACCGCACGATCTCGACCGCGCGCCGGACCTTCCCGACCCGGTCGTGCTTCGCGCTGCCGTGGGTCGAGAACGACAGCATCGCCACCCGCGCCGTCGTGCCGAGCAACCGCTCCGCGTTCCCGGCCGAGGCGATCGCGATATCCGCGAGCGCCTCGGCGCCGGGCTCGACATTGACCGCGCAGTCGGCGAAGACGAGGGGCGCGCCGCCCTCCCGGGGCGCCATGACGAAGAAGCTCGACGGTGTCGAGATCCCCTGCGCGAGGCCCACCGACATCAGCCCCGCCTCGATGACCCGCGCCGTGGGCTGGCTTGCGCCGGCCACCAGCGCATCGGCGTCTCCCGCCCGCACCGACATCGCGGCGTAGAACAGCGGCTTCGCGAGCAGCCGCCTCGCCACCCGCTCGTTCGCCTTCGGGCGGCCTTCGACATAGAGCGAGGCGTAGGCGTCGAGGGCGCCGCTCGTCCGGGGCGATACGGACTCGATCGCGTCGAGGGAGACGCCCGCCGAGGCCGCGGCCGCTTCCAGCACCGCACGCTCTCCGATTAGTATGGGGCGTGCGATGCCCTCGTCCCGGAGGCGGCGCGCCGCCTGAGCGATTCTCGTGTCCTCGCCCTCGGGAAGGACGACGGAGCGGCGCCGCGATTTCGCGCGTTCGATGAGCTGCTCGATGAGGTCCATGGACGGCTCCCTGCCGAATCACACCGGGTCCGTGAGCGTAGCCCCCGCATTGCGCGCGGTCACGGTTGCGGACGCGGACCCGGGCGCATCGGCCGCATTGAACGCGACGCAGGCGCCCCGGGGCGCTCGACGCACCGTCAGGCGCGCCTGCGCGTCCTGACCCGCGTTCGCCCCGCCGCTCCCGCCGGATTCGCGCTCTCGCTTCGCGGCCGGGCGCGGTGCGGGGGCTGACGGCGAAGCCGCGCCGGGGCGATACCGGCATGGACGAGGCAGGGGGTGACGGGCGATGACGGACCACGACTACATCGTGGTGGGCGCGGGCTCCGCCGGCTGTGTGCTGGCGGCTCGCCTGAGCGAGGACCCGTCCACCCGCGTCCTCCTCCTGGAGGCCGGCGGCCGGGACTCCAGCCCCTGGATCCACATCCCGGTCGGCTACTTCAGGACCATGCACAACCCGGCCACGGACTGGCGCTACCGGACCGAGCCCGAGCCGGCGCTCAACGGCCGCAGCCTCGACTGGCCGCGGGGCAAGGTGCTCGGCGGGTCCAGCTCGATCAACGGACTGCTCTACGTGCGCGGACAGGCGCAGGACTTCGACCACTGGCGCCAGCTCGGCAACGCCGGCTGGTCGTTCGAGGACGTGCTGCCGTACTTCATCAGGGCCGAGGACCAGCAGCGGGGAGCGGACGAGTGGCATGGCGCCGGCGGTCCGCTGGCGGTCAGCGACATGCGGGTGCGGCGCGATGTCTGCGACGCGTTCATCGCCGGCGCGGAGGAGGTCGGCATCCCGCGCAACGACGACATCAACGGTGCGAAGCAGGAGGGCGCCGGATACTTCCAGCTCACCGCGCGCAACGGGCGCCGGTGGAGCACCGCGGTCGGCTACCTGCGGCCCGCCCGCCGGCGGCCCAACCTGCGGGTCGTGACCCGGGCGCACGTGCATCGCCTGTGCTTCGAGGGCCGGCGCGCGGTGGGAGTGCGCTACGCGGTCGGCTCCGACGTGCGCGAGGCCCGGGCGCGCGCGGAGGTGGTGCTCTGCGCCGGGGCCGTCGGCTCGCCGCAGATCCTCCAGCTCTCCGGGGTCGGGCCGGCGGCGTTGCTGGAACGTCACGGAATCGAGACGGTGCATCCTCTTCCCGGCGTCGGCGAGAACCTCCAGGACCATCTCCAGATCCGCGCGGTGTACAGGTGCACCCGGCCGACCCTCAACGACGAGGTGAACAACCCCTTCCGCAAGGCGCTCCTCGGGCTGGAGTATCTGCTGCGGCGCACCGGGCCGATGAGCATGGGCGCGAGCCAGGTCTACGCGTTCGCCCGCACCCGCCCGGAGCTCGAGACGCCCGACATCCAGTTCCACTTCCAGCCGCTCAGCGCCGACAAGCCGGGGGAGGGGCTGCATCGCTTCTCGGCGTTCACCGCGTCGGTATGCCAGCTCCGTCCGGAGAGCCGCGGCCGCATCCGCATCAAGCATCCGGACCCGTATGCGTACCCCGCGATCGAGCCCAACTACCTGGCGACCGCGGGAGATCGCGCGGCGGCGGTGGCGGGGCTCCGGATGACGCGCGCGATCGCGGGTTCACGGGCCATGCGGCCGTTCGTGGAGGAGGAGCTGCTCCCGGGCCCGCAGGCGCGCACCGACGAGGCGCTGCTGGAGGCGGCGCGGGGCATCGCGCAGACGATCTACCACCCGGCCGGGACCTGCGCGATGGGCCGGGGGCCGGGCGCGGTGGTCGACGAGCGGCTGCGGGTGCGCGGCGCGGGCGGACTGCGCGTGGTCGACGCCTCGGTGATGCCGGTCATCACGTCGGGGAACACGAACGCGCCGACGATCATGATCGCGGAGAAGGCCGCGGACATGATCCGCGCCGACGCGGCGGGCGGCCTCTGACGAGGCGGCCCGCCGGCGCACACCGGCTCACCGCATCGGACCGTCGCACCGGCCCATCGCTACCGGCCCGCTACATCGGCTCGGCTACCGGCTCGCGTCGAGGAGCGCCTCGACCGGCGACCGGCACGGGTAGCCGAGCGCATCCGCGACTTCCCGGCACGTCACCTCGCCCGCATGCACGTTCAGCCCGTTGCGCAGGTGCGGATCATCCATCAGGGCCTGGCGGTAGCCCTTGTTCGCCAGCGTGAGCACGTGCGGGAGCGTCGCGTTGTTGAGCGCGTACGTCGAAGTCCTGGGGACCGCGCCCGGCATGTTGGCGACGCAGTAGTGGACCACGTCGTCGACCACGTAGGTCGGATCGCTGTGGGTGGTGGGGCGCGAGGTCTCGAAGCAGCCGCCCTGGTCGATGGCGACGTCGACCACCACCGAGCCCGGCTTCATCCGGCGGATCATGTCCGCGGTGACGAGCTTCGGGGCGGCGGCGCCGGGGATGAGCACGCCGCCGATCACCACGTCCGCGCCGGTGACGTGGCGGTCGATGGCGGTGCGGGTCGAGTACACGGTGTCGAGCGGGCGCCCGAACTGGCGCCACAGCGCCTTCAACGCATCCGCCGAGCGGTCGATGGCCCACGTGTCGGCGCCCATCCCCATCGCGATGTGCGCGGCGTGGGTGCCCACCACCCCGCCCCCGATGATGACCACCTTGGCCGGAAGGACCCCGGGGACTCCGCCGAGGAGCATCCCCTTCCCGCCGTGGACCTTCTCCAGCGCGTGGGCCGCGGCCTGGACGGAGAGCCGGCCCGCCACCTCCGACATCGGCGCGAGCAGGGGCAGGCCCCCGGCCGGCGAGGTGATCGTCTCGTAGGCGATGCACACCGCCCCGCTCTTCACGAGGTCCTCGGTCTGCTCCGGGTCGGGGGCGAGGTGGAGGTAGGTGAAGAGCACCTGCCCTTCGCGCAGCATGGCGCGCTCCGCCGCCAGCGGCTCCTTGACCTTGACGATCATCTCCGCGCGTTCGAAGACCGCCTGCGCGCTGCCGGCGACCTCGGCGCCCACCGCGGCGTAGTCGGCGTCTTCGGCTCCGATGCCCGCTCCCGCGCCGTGCTCCACGATGACCTCGTGCCCGTGCAGGACGGCTTCGTTCACGCTGTCCGGGGTGAGCCCCACGCGGTACTCGTGGTCCTTGATCTCCCTGGGTACGCCGATGAGCATGGAATCCGCCTCCACTGGTGACGAGGACTGCGGCCCGCGTGCGGCCTCACGGAGGCGTCACGGCTTCGGTGACCGGGTCCGCGAGGGGTTCCGCGGAACCTTCCGTCCAGGCGGCGCGTCCGGGCTGCGTGATCGAGTGCGGATCGTAGATCGGATTCGCGGGCACGCAACCATCCGCGTCACCGCATCCCCATCTCCCATGCGCACATCTCCCATGCGGCATTGACGAGGAAAGGAATGCTCCTTACGGTCCTGCATGGCACAAGGAGCGCCAGTCATGTCGATCATCGCCGAAGTCGCCACCCTGACCGCAAAGGGCCGGATCACCCTGCCCAGGTCGATCCGTCAGGCGCTGGGGGTTGATACCGGCGCCAGGGTGGCATTCGAGCTCCACGAGGACGGACATGTCGTCGTCAGCCGCGTCGACGCCGAGCATGAAGATCCGGCCATCGGTGCGTTCCTGGACCTGCTCGCCGATGATGTCCGGGCCGGCCGGCATGTTCGGGCGATCCCGGACGATCTGGCGCGGGCCATGCTCGAACATGCGCAGCGTAAAGCGGGACCGGACGAGGACATCGACGGCGATGTCGACCTCTGATGCAGCGCCACGGATGGACGCTGCTCTTCCACGATTGCCTCATCGACCAGCTACGCAGGCTCCACCACGCAGTCGAGCGCGCACAGCGACGCGATCCCGCGGGGTTCGCATCCAATGCGAACGTGAGGTTGTTCCATGCATTGAGCCGGCTGATGCTGGAGGTCATCCCGCTGGATCCGTCCCGGAACGAGTACCGCCAGGGCAACACCCTCGGCCCGCGCTACCGCCATTGGCGGCGCGCCAGGATCGGCGGGCGGTTCCGACTGTACTTCCGCTATGAAGCCAGGGCGAAGGTGATCGTCTACGCGTGGATCAATGACCAGTCCACGCTGCGCTCGTCGGGGAGCAGAACCGATCCGTACACGGTCTTCGCCAGAATGCTTGCGCGAGGAAATCCGCCCGACGACTGGGGCTCATTGATGACGGCTTCGAGGCGGGACTGGCAGGCGGAGAAGTAATCGCCTTCGTGCAGCGGAAGCTGGTGCGTCTTCAAGGGCGGGGTTCGGGCGGCTACCTCCCGCGGCGCGGCGCGTACAGGTCCGTGATCGTCCCCTCGACCATCTCGGCCGCGAAGCCGAGCGTCTCCGACAGGGTCGGGTGGGGGTGGATGGTGAGCCCGATGTCGCGCGCATCCGCGCCCATTTCGATCGCGAGCGTCGCCTCCGCGATGAGGTCGCCGGCGTGCGGGCCGACGATGCCGGCGCCGAGCAGCCGGCCGCTCTCGCGGTCGAACAGCACCTTGGTCAGTCCCTCGGTACGGCCGATGCCGAGGGCCCGTCCGCTCGCGGCCCACGGGAACGTCGCCTTGTCGAGCTCGACGCCACGTTCGCGCGCCTCGGTCTCGGTGAGGCCGGTCCATGCGACCTCCGGGTCGGTGTACGCCACCGATGGAATCGCCAGCGCGTCGAAGCCCGCCTCATGCCCCGCACATACCTCCGCCGCCACCTTGCCTTCGTGGGTGGCCTTGTGGGCGAGCATCGGCTCGCCGGCGATGTCGCCGATGGCGAAGATGTGGTCGACGTTGGTGCGCTGCCGGCGGTCGGCGGGGATGAAGCCGCGTCCGTCGACGTGCACGCCGGCGTTTTCGGCGCCGATGCGGCGGCCGTTCGGGCGCCGTCCGGCCGCCACCAGTACCCGGTCGAACCGCTCTTCGGACGATCCGTCCCCATTCGCGCCTTCGAAGGTGACGCGGAGCCCGGAGTCCTCCGGCGAGACCGCGGTGACCCGGGTCGAGACCCGGATGGACTCGTAGCGGGAACGGATGCGCTGCTCGAGGGGCTTCACGAGGTCGCGGTCGCAGCCCGGGAGGAGCCCGTCCGTCAGCTCGACCACGTTCACCCGCGAGCCCAGCGCCGCGTACACGGTCGCCATCTCCAGCCCGATGATGCCGCCGCCGATGACCAGGAGGCGTCCCGGCACCCCGTCGAGCCCGAGCGCGTCCGTCGAGTCCATCAGCCGCGGATCTTCGTTCGGAAACCCGGGAATTTCGACCGCCTGCGACCCCGCCGCGATGATCGCCCGCTCGAATCCGACCTCGGTGACGCCGCCGGCGCTCGCGACGCTCAGGCGCCGCGGCGACGAGAACGTTCCGACGCCCTGCACGACCTGGACCTTGCGCCGCTTCGCGAGTCCGGCGAGCCCTCCGGTGAGGCGCCCGATCACATCGTCCTTCCAGCCCGCGAGCCTCGCCAGGTCGATCGAGGGCGGTCCGAAGTCGATGCCGTGGGCGCCCATCGCCCGCGCGGCGTCGATGATCCAGGCGGCGTGGAGAAGGGCCTTCGAGGGGATGCACCCGACGTTGAGGCACACGCCGCCAAGGGTCGGATACCGCTCCACCAGCACCGTTCGCAGGCCGAGGTCCGCGGCCCGGAACGCGGCGGTATAGCCGCCGGGTCCCGCTCCGAGGACTACCACCTCCGCCTCGAGGCCGGCGGCTCCCCCCGCCGCGACCGCGATGGTTGCCGGGTCCGCGCCCATCGCTACAGCAGCAGCCGGCGCAAGTCGGCGAGGAGGCGGGCGAGGTGCGCGAGGAAGCGGGCCGCCTCGGCGCCGTCCACGACGCGGTGGTCCCAGGAGAGGTCGAGCGGCAGCATCAGGCGCGGCTGGAACGCGGCCCCGTCCCACACCGGCGTCATGCGGGAACGGGACAGCCCCAGGATCGCGACCTCGGGGGCGTTGACGATCGGGGTGAAGGCGGTGCCCCCGATGCCGCCGAGGCTCGAGATGGTGAACGTGCCGCCCTGCAGCTCGTCGGACTTGAGCGCACCGCCGCGGGCGCGGGCGCCGAGCTCGGCCATCTCGCGTGCGAGGTCGTACACGCCCTTGCGGTCGGCGTCGCGCAGCACCGGCACCATCAGGCCGTTCGGGGTGTCCACCGCGATGCCGACGTGGACGTACCGCTTGAGAACGATGGAGCCGCCGTCCGGGGAGAGCGACGCGTTGAAGGTCGGAAATTCGCCGAGGGCCGCCGCGACCGCTCTCGTCACGAAGGCGAGGAGCGTGATGCGCACGCCGCCGGCCGCGGCCTCTTCCCTGATGGACCGGCGGAACGCTTCGAGCTCGGTCACGTCGGCCTCGTCGTGGCTGGTGACGTGCGGCACGTTCACCCAGGAGCGGTGCAGGTGCGCCCCCGAGATGCGCCGGATGCGTCCGAGCGGGCGTGTCTCGACCTCCCCGAAGCGGGAGAAGTCCACGACGGGGACGGGGGGGATGCCGCTGTCCCCGGCGGCGGCCGGAGGCGGGGCGGACAGGGACTTCCTGACGAAGCCGCTGATGTCCTCGCGCAGTACCCGTCCCTTGCGGCCGGTACCCGTCACCTGCGCGAGGTCGACCCCGAGCTCGCGGGCGTAGCGCCGCATCGCGGGGGTGGCGTGGGACAGCGCGCGCGGGGCCGGCTCGGGCGCGAGCGAGGCGGTAGGCGACGGTCGGCCCTGCGGCGCCCGCGGGTCCGGCGCCGAGGCGCCGGTTCCGGCCGGCTCCGTCCTGCCCGGCTCCACTTCGGATGGCTCCGCCCTGCCCGACTCCGCTCCGGATGGCTCCGTCCCGGCCGGGGCGGCTCCGGTCGCCGCGCCCGTCGGTACCGGTGCCCGGTCCGTGGCGCCGCCTTCGCCGCCGTCGGCGCCGGCCCGCGCCGGCACTCCGTTCGCGGCGGGATCGCGGACGGCCGTCGCCGGATCCCGGCCGCCGGCCGTTCCAGACCGGCCGTCCCGCGCCGTGTCCGCGGCGCCTTCGGCCTCGACCCGCACCAGGACCGAGCCCTCGGAGACGCTGTCTCCCACCGCCACCGCGAGCTCGCGCACCACGCCCGCGGACGGGGCCGGGACATCCATCGTGGCCTTGTCGCTCTCGAGGGTGACCAGGGGATCCTCGGGGCGGACCCGGTCCCCGACCTCGACCAGGACCTCGATGACCGGCACGTCGGAGAAGTCGCCGATGTCGGGCACTCGCACTTCGGTCAGCTCGGTCACGCGCGCGCCCTCCTCACCGCGTCCAGGGATCCGGCAGCTCCGGATCGATGCCGTACCGATCGATCGCGCCGGCGACCACCTGGGAGCCGATCTCGCCCTCGTCGGCCAGCGCCTTCAGCGCGGTGACGGCCACGTGGCACCGATCGACCTCGAAGAACCGCCGCAGCCGGGACCGCGTGTCGCTGCGCCCGAAGCCGTCGGCGCCGAGGGTGACGAAGCGCCGGTCCACCCACGGCCGGACCTGCTCCGCGAACAGGCGCATGTAGTCCGACGCGGCCACCGCCGGACCGTCCCGCGCCTCGAGGCACTCCTCGACGTAGCTCCGGCGCGGCCTCTCGGTCGGATGCAGCCGGTTCCACCGCTCCACCGCCATGCCGTCGCGGCGGAGCTCGGTGAAGCTGGTGGCGCTCCATACGTCGGCGTCGACCGCGAAGTCCGCGTCGAGCAGCTCCGCGGCGGCGATCACCTCGCGCAGGATGGTGCCGCTCCCCATGAGCTGGACCCGCGGGCGCTTCTCCTTCGCCTGCTCCGGCGCCGGCGCCTCGCGCACCAGGTACATGCCCCGGAGGATGCCCTCCTCGCAGCCGGCCGGCATCTCCGGCTGCGGGTAGTTCTCGTTCATCACCGTGAGGTAGTAGAAGACGCTCTCCTGCCCGGAGAACATCCGCTTCAGTCCGTGGTGCACGATGACCGCGAGCTCGTACGCGAACGTGGGGTCGTAGGAGACGCAGTTCGGTATGGTCGAGGCGATGACGTGGCTGTGCCCGTCGTCGTGCTGGAGCCCCTCGCCGGCCAGCGTCGTGCGTCCCGCGGTGCCGCCGACGAGGAAGCCCCTCGCCTGCATGTCGCCCGCCGCCCATGCGAGATCGCCGATGCGCTGGAATCCGAACATCGAGTAGAAGATGTAGAACGGGATCATGTTGATCCCGTGGCTGGAGTAGGCGGTGGCGGCGGCGATCCAGGAGCTCGCCGCGCCGGCCTCGTTGATGCCTTCCTCCAGGATCTGCCCGTCGCGCGCCTCGCGGTAGAACATGAGCTGGTCGGCGTCCTGCGGCTCGTAGAGCTGGCCCTTGTCCGAATAGATCCCGAGCTGTCGGAAGAGCCCCTCCATGCCGAAGGTGCGCGCCTCGTCGGGGACGATGGGCACGATGAAGCGCCCGATGTTCCGGTCGCGGGTGAGCGCGGTGAGGATGCGCACGAACGCCATCGTGGTCGACATCTCGCGCTCGCCGCTGCCCCTGAGCAGCGCGTCGAACGCGGAGAGGTCCGGAATCTCCACCGGCGCGGCCCTGCGGCGGCGCTGGGGCAGGTAGCCGCCGAGCCGCTCCCGGCGCTCGCGCATGTACCGGATCTCGGGGCTGTCGTCGGGGGGGCGGTAGAACGGGGCGTCCGCGATCTCGTCGTCCGAGATCGGGATGTTGAACCGGTCGCGGAACGCCTTGAGCGCGTCCTCGCCCATCTTCTTCTGCTGGTGGGTGATGTTCTGCCCCTCGCCCGCCTCCCCCATCCCGTAGCCCTTCACGGTCTTGGCGAGGATCACGGTCGGCGCGCCGGTGTGCCTGACCGCCTCGGCGTAGGCGGCGTAGACCTTGTGCGGGTCGTGGCCGCCGCGGTTCAGCCGCCAGATGTCCTCGTCGGAGAGGTTGGAGACCATCTTCTTCAGCTCCGGGTACTTCCCGAAGAAGTGCTCGCGGGTGTAGGCCCCGCCCTTGGCCTTGAAGTTCTGGTACTCCCCGTCGACCGCCTCCTCCATGCGCTTGCGCAGCAGCCCCCTGGTGTCGAGGTGCAGGAGCGGGTCCCAGTACGAGCCCCAGATCACCTTCAGCACGTTCCAGCCCGCCCCGCGGAACGCCGCCTCCAGCTCCTGGATGATCTTGCCGTTGCCGCGCACCGGGCCGTCGAGCCGCTGGAGGTTGCAGTTGACGACGAAGACGAGGTTGTCGAGCTTCTCGCGCGAGGCGAGGGTGATCGCGCCGAGCGCCTCGGGCTCGTCCATCTCCCCGTCGCCCATGAACGCCCACACCTTGCGCCGCGCGGTGTCGAGCAGCCCCCGGTTGTGCAGGTACTTCATGAACCGGGCCTGGTAGATGGCCATGATGGGCCCGAGCCCCATCGACACGGTGGGGAACTGCCAGAAGTCGGGCATGAGCCACGGGTGGGGGTACGACGAGAGCCCGTCGCCGTCGACCTCCTGGCGGAACTTGTGCAGGTGGTCCTCGGTGATGCGCCCTTCCAGGAAGGCGCGGGCGTAGATGCCCGGCGCGGAGTGCCCCTGCATGTAGACGAGGTCGCCGCCGTGGGCTTCGTTCGGGGCGTGCCAGAAGTGGTTGAAGCCGACGTCGTAGAGCGTCGCGGCGGAGGCGAAGCTCGCGATGTGGCCGCCGAGCTCGCTGGAGCGGCGGTTCGCCTGCACCACCATCGCGAGCGCGTTCCACCGGATGAGCGAGCGGATGCGCCACTCGATGGCGGCATCGCCGGGGGTGTGCTCGGAGCGCGATTCGGGGATGGTGTTGATGTAGGGCGTGTTGACCGAGAACGGCAGGCCGGCGCCGCTCTCGCGCGCGTGGTCCATCACCGATGTCAGGAGGAAGTGGGCGCGCTCGATGCCGTCGCGCTCGATGACGGACTGGAGCGAGTCGATCCAGTCCCGGGTCTCGGCGGAGTCGATGTCGGTCATCTGGGGATTGGCGGCCATGGGATTCTCTCCGGATGGCGGGCGGGGCGGGCAGGCGGGTGGTCCTCCGCGCCGTCGCCTCCTGTTCACGGGCATCGTGATGTTCCCGTTCGGAGGAAGCGAACGCAAGGCGGCTCTCTCTCTTGCAGCAATTCCCGCCAAGCGGGAACAGACCCCCGAAATCTCCTCGATTCGACACCCGGAAGGTCGAAATCACACCAGAATTCCACCACGGTATGGCCTCTTCCGGGCGCTGGCGGGAATTGCTGTCTCTCTTGCCCGGTCCGCGCATCGCGTTCATATTCGAACCGGGTCTCCGTCCGCCGGCGCGACGCACCCCGCGGGGGGCTCGCGCGCGGGCCGGACGCACGTCGGCGGCGGAACGGTCCATGACCGTTGACGTGAAGGCAGCGGGGGGATTCCGGACCGGCGCACTGGAACCGACGATCCATGAACGAGATCACCTTCGCCCGACCCGACGACTGGCATGCGCACTTCCGCGACGGCGCGGTGCTCGCGGACGTGGTGCCCGCAAGCGCGGCGCGTTTCGCGCGCGCGGTGGCGATGCCCAACCTCTCGCCTCCGGTGACGACGACGGCGGCGGCACTGGCCTACCGCGACCGGATCCTTGCCGCGGCGCCCGCCGGCGCGGAGTTCGAGCCTCTCATGACCCTCTACCTCACCGACCGGACCGGGGCCGGGGAGATCCGCCGCGCCGCGGCCAGCGGGAAGGTGATCGGAGTCAAGCTCTACCCCGCCGGAGCCACGACGAATTCCGCGCACGGGGTGACGGACCTCGAACGTTGCGCCGCGACGCTCGGCGCGATGCAGGATCACGGGCTCGCCCTGATGGTCCACGGCGAGGTCACCGAGCGCGATGTCGACGTCTTCGACCGCGAGCGGGTGTTCGTCGAGCGTACGCTGGCGCCGCTCGTGGACCGCTTCCCCGGCCTCAAGGTGGTGCTGGAGCACGTGACGACGGCCGACGGTGTCGAGTTCGTCCGCTCCGCCCGCGACGGCGTGGCCGCCACCATCACCGCCCACCACCTGCTCCTCAATCGCAACGCGCTGTTCGAGGGCGGGCTGCGCCCCCACCACTACTGCCTCCCGGTGCTCAAGCGCGAACGCCACCGCGCCGCGCTGGTGGCGGCGGCCACGGGTGGCGAGGCGCGGTTCTTCCTCGGCACCGACTCCGCTCCGCATCCCCGTCACGCCAAGGAGTCCGCGTGCGGCTGTGCCGGACTGTACACCGCGCATGCCGGCATCGAGCTCTATGCCGAGGCGTTCGACCGGGCCGGCGCGCTCGATGCGCTGGAGGGGTTCGCTTCCCGCAACGGCGCCGCGTTCTACGGGGTCGAGCCGAACCGCGAGAGCATCACGCTGCGCCGGGAGCCCTGGCCGGTTCCGCACGAGATGTCGATGGGAGGCGATGCGCTGGTGCCGTTTCGCGCCGGGGGCAGTGTCGCATGGCGCCTCGTGGCATGAGCGCGCGACCGGGGCGCGCAAGGCCATCGACGACCTCGGCAAGCGGGGGTGCCGCATGGCGTCTCGTGGCATGAGCGCGCGGCCGGGGGAGGTCGCCGGCCGGTTTCGCGGGTATCTTCCGGTGGCGGTGGATGTCGAGACCGGTGGCTTCAATGCCGAGACCGACGCGCTCCTCGAGATCGCGGTGGTGCTGCTCGGGGTGGACGGCGCCGGCCGATGGCGGATCGAGGCGACCCACTCGGCCCATGTCGAGCCGTTCCCGGATGCCCGCATCGACCCGAGGGCGCTGGAGTTCAACGGAATCGTCCCCGACAGCCCGCTGCGTGGCGCCCGGCCCGAGCGGGAGGCGTTGCGGGTCGTGCTCGATCCGGTGCGCAAGGCGGTGCGCGGCCACGGGTGCACCCGCGCGGTGCTGGTCGGACACAATCCCGCGTTCGATCTGTCCTTTCTCAACGCGGCGGTCAGGCGCACCGCGTTCAAGCGCAATCCCTTCCACCCCTTCTCCGCCTTCGACACCGCGACCCTCGGGGGCCTCGCCTTCGGCCAGACGGTGCTCGCCCGCGCGGTGGAGGCGGCGGGCCTCGCGTGGGATGCCCGCGACGCCCATTCGGCGATCTATGACGCCGGGAAGGCGGCGGAGCTGTTCTGCACCATCGTGAACCTGTGGGACGGGCGCGGGGAGTCGTCCCGAGCGGACTGACGGCGACGGCGCGAGCGGCTCCCGGAGCGGCTCCCCGCCGCTGCCCGAAGATGGCGGAACGTACCCTATACTGTGGGCATGAGCTCCTTTGCCGACCCGGGATCCCGACAGCGCCCGTCGCGCGAGATGCGCGGGCGCGACAAGACCTCCCGCATCCCCGTGAAGGTGATCCCGACCGAGGGACCCCTGCCGAGGAAGCCCCCCTGGATCCGGGTGCGGGCGCCGTCCGGTCCGGCGGTGGGACGGGTGAAGCGCCTGCTGCGCGAGCAGGGCCTGCACAGCGTGTGCGAGGAGGCTTCGTGCCCGAACCTCGCGGAGTGCTTCTCGCACGGCACCGCGACGTTCATGATCATGGGCGATCTCTGCACCCGCCGCTGCCCGTTCTGCGATGTCGCGCACGGCCGCCCGGCCCCCCTCGACCCCGACGAGCCGGCGCGTCTGGCGAAGGCGATCGGGGTGCTCCGGCTGCGCTACGTGGTGATCACGTCCGTCGATCGCGACGATCTGCGCGACGGCGGCGCGGGGCACTTCGCAGCCTGCGTGCGGGCGGTGCGCGAAGCGAGCCCGGATACCCGCGTCGAGATCCTCGTCCCCGACTTCCGCGGCCGCATGGACGTCGCGCTCGAGCGTCTCGCGCAAGCCCCGCCGGACGTGTTCAACCACAACCTCGAAACGGTGCCGCGGCTGTACCGCAAGGCGCGTCCGGGCTCCGACTACGGGTGGTCCCTGGACCTGCTGGAACGGTTCGGGGCCGAGCACCCGGAGGTGCCGACCAAGTCGGGGCTGATGGTCGGGCTCGGAGAGACTTGCGACGAAGTCGTCGCGGTGATGCGTGACCTGCGCCGGCACCGCTGCGGGATGCTGACCATCGGCCAGTACCTCCAGCCGAGCCGCCACCATCTCGCGGTCGAGCGCTTCTGGGAGCCGGCGGAGTTCGAGGCGCTGGCGGCGGAGGCCCGAGCCCTCGGGTTCGACAACGTCGCCAGCGGCCCGCTGGTACGCTCGTCCTATCACGCGGACCGACAGGCGGCCGGCGAGGCGGTGGCCTGAGCGGGAGCGGCGGGGGAGCGCGCGGCGATGGCGGGGGCAAGGAGCCTTCATGCGCCCCGGGCCTCGACGGACATGCGCCCCTCGTCCCGAAGCGTGTCAGCCCGGAGGCCGGCGCCCCGGGTCCCGGAGCCTGCGGCGCATCACTCAGGGCCGTCCGGAAGTCGTGAAGAGCGTTTCATCAGACGTCCGAGCGGGGCTTTCGATACCGAAAGACCGCCGAGCACCGTGCGGGATTCCGGTCCGGCGGCCGTTGTTGACCGCGGCTTCCGGGTGGCCCTGGCGCATCGCCCGGCAGTTCCCGCCAGGCGGAAACATGCTCCCGCATTCCCCCTCGACCCGGCGCCCCGAGGGTCGAGACCGCGCCGGAATCCCGCCACGGTACGGCCTCTCCGGGCGTTGGCGGGAACCGCTGCGCATCACTCTTCCGGCTTGACGGCGGCGACGTCGAGGTCGAGCGCCCCCCGTGCGAGCCGGGCGCGCAGGGGCTCCCCGGGACGCACTTCGGACGCATCCCGCACCACTTGGCTGTCGTCGCGAAGCAGGATGGAATACCCCCGTTCGAGCGTCGCCTGGGGTCCGAATGCGCCGAGCGCCCGCGCAAGCGCCGCCACGCGAGAGCGGCGCCGGGCGAGCCCGGCGCGCGCCGCCCGCCCCAGACGCCGTTCGAGCGCCTCGCACCGGGAACGATGGATCTCGACGGTCCGGTCCGGCGCATGGCGCGCGAGCCGGGCCGCGAGGGTCGAGAGCCGCGTCCGGCGCTCGCGCACCCCCGCGTTCGCGGCCCGCGACAGGCGCATCGTGATTGCGTCGAGCTTCTGGGAGTGATCGAACAGCCTCCGCCGCGGGTGCACCAGCCGCTTCGCCAGTATCCGCACTTCGCCGCGGCGCGCCGCCAGCCCGCGGCGCGCCGCGGCGACCAGCCGAGCCTCGAAGCCGCGGTACCGCGCCGCCCACTCGGCCGCGTCGGGCACGACGGATTCCGCCGCTGCGGACGGGGTCGGCGCCCGCAGGTCCGCGACGAGGTCCGCGATGGTGAAGTCGACCTCGTGTCCGACCCCGGTGACGATCGGGATCGACGCCCGGTGCATCGCCCGCGCCACCACTTCCTCGTTGAAGGCCCAGAGGTCCTCGAGCGACCCGCCGCCGCGGGCGAGGATGAGCACGTCGCACTCGGACCGCTCGCAGGCGAGATCGATCATGCGCGCGATCGTCTCCCCCGCTCCGGCGCCCTGGACCGGCACCGGATGGATCACCACCGGCACGGCCGGGAACCGCCGGTCCAGTACGCTCAGGATGTCGTGCACCGCCGCGCCGGAAGGGGAGGTGACGACTCCGATGCACCGCGGCAGGACGGGCAGCGGGCGCTTGTGTGCGGCGTCGAACAGCCCCTCCGCGCCGAGCCGGCCCTTCAGCGCGTCGAAGGCGCGGCGCAACGCCCCGGCGCCGGCCTCCTCCATGTACCGCACGACGAGCTGGAACTCGCCGCGCTCGGGGTAGAGGCCGACCTTCGCGTGGGTGAGCACCTGCATCCCGTTCTCCGGCACGAACGAGAGCGTGCGCTGGTACATGCGGAACATCGCGCACCGCACCTGGCAGTGCTCGTCCTTGAGCGTGAAGTAGACGTGGCCGGAACGCGGGCGCGCGAGGTTGGAGACCTCGCCCTCGACCCACACCGTCGAGAACGTCTCCTCCAGCATCGCCCGGGCGTCGAGGTTCAGGCGCGAGACGGTGTAGACGTCGCGGGCGAAAGGGTCGGCGGCGGCGGACAGGGGCGCGTCGGACATCCCGCGATGCTGCCGCGACCGGTGGATGACGACAAGTCCGTGACGGCGCCGACAGCCATTCCCGCCAGGCGGGAACAGGCCCCCGAGATCCCCTCGACCCGACGCCCCGAAGGTCGAAATCGCACCACGATTCCACCACGGTACGGCCTCTTCGGGCGCTGGCGGGAACAGGCCCCCGAGATCCCCTCGACCCGGCGCCCCGAAGGTCGAAATCGCATCACGATTCCACCACGGTACGGCCTCTTCGGGCATTGGCGGGAATCGCTGCGGCGCCGACAGCGCCGCCCGCGCGAGCCGTCGGGGCGGGATCCGAGGGGTGGCCGGACGCCCCCGCGCTCGCGGCCCCCGGTCGGATACGGTGGGAGCCCGATGGGAACGGTCGTGCCTCGTCAGGACCCGGGAGACCGGGTCCCGGCGGAAACGGAACGTGCGACCTCGGCCCGGCGCGGGATTCCGGACTGTGCGCCGCGGCGGGTCACCGCGAGCGCGGCCGCATGCACCGCTTCGGTCACGCTGTCGCCGAGCGCAGCGCCGCGGGCCAGACCGGATGCCAGATAGCCGACGAAGGTATCGCCGGCGCCGACCGTGTCGATGGCCTTGACTCTGGGCGCCGCGGCGCGCCCGCCGCCTGCGGCGTCCGTCCAGACCGCCCCCCGGTCGCCGAGAGTCACCACCGCGGCGCCGAACCCGCCTTCGATCAGCACCGCCGCTGCCCGCCGCGCATGGACGATGCCGGTCACCGACAGGCCGGCGAGCTGCTCCGCCTCGATCCGGTTGACGACCACCACGTCGGTGAGCGTGACGAGCGTCTGCGGCAGCAGCCCGACGAGCGGCGCTTCATTCGGAGCGGATCGAGTGAGGGCGGTCGCACGGGCCTTGCCGGCGGAGGAGGGAACGGGAGCGGGGTTGAGCATCGTCGTGGCTCCCGCGCGCCGGGCGGCGCGGAATGCGGCTTCCACGGTGTCGAGCGGCACCTCGAGCTGGGCGATGACGACCGAGCCCATGTGCACGCGCCGCAGCCCCTCCCTCAGGTGAGCCGGCCGGAGGCGCGAGTTGGCGCCCGATGCAACCGCAATCTGGTTGTGACCGGCCGCGTCCACCGCGATCAGGGCCACGACCGCAACCGCCATGGCGAGCGGGTCGTGCAGGAGCAGGCCGTCGTCGTTCGTGTCGGCCGGGCGGGTCAGGTGACGGATGGCGAGGGCGCGCGGGGACTCGTTGCCGCCCAGCGCATCGCGTACCACGGGCCAGCGAAGGCGCACCCGCCGGGTCACGTCGAGCCCGACGAGCGTGATCCGCATCCCGGAGGTGAGGACTCGGTCCGCGGCTTCCGGGTCGAAGTGGAAGTTGAACTCCGCGGCCGCGGTCATGTTGCCCGGGGCCTCGACGGCGCCGCCCATCACGATCAGCCGTCCCACGGCCCGCATCGCCGATGAATCCGTGTCGAGCGCCCGTGCGAGGTTGGTGAGCGGGCCGAGGGCGACGACGGTGAGCGCCCCGCCATGCTCGCGCGCCTTGGCGACGATCGCGGACGCAGCGCCTTCGCGGGCGGGGAGCGGCCCACGGCTCGCGGGAAACAGGAGGCGGCCCCTGGAGTCGCGCACGCGCGAGAGCCCGGCCAGGCCGTCGTCGCCGTGCACCCTGGCGGCGGTCGGTGAACGGCCGCGCAGAGGCCGCGCTGCGCCCGCCACCAGCCGTGGCGGTTCCGCCGGGTCGAGGAGGGCGAGCACGCGGCGCGCGTTGTCGGTCGCCGCCCGCAGCCCGGCATTGCCGGCGACGGTGGTGACGAGCTCGACGCGCAATTCCCGCGAGCGCAGCGCCAGCACGATCGCGAGGGTGTCGTCGATGCCGACATCGGTGTCGATGACGACCGGGCGCGGACCGCGGCGCCCGATCACGCCGGATTTCCCGCTGCCCGCGCGCCTCTGCCCGCGGCCGGGGGACCGGTTGCGCCACGAAGGCTTCGCGTCCAGCAGCTCCCGCCAGCGCCCGGAGAGGCCGTACCGTGGTGGGATTCCGGCGCGATTCCGACCCTCGGGGCGCCGGGTCGAGGGGAGTTCAGGAGCATGTCTCCGCCTGGCGGGAATGGCTGTTTCGCGTCGCGGCTCGTTTACCGGGATCACCGCGCGGCCTATACTGCCCGGCCATCCCGCGACCCCGCCAGGAGCCCCGTCCGATGCTGGAGGTGAAGCAGGCGTTCACGTTCGACGACGTCCTCCTGGTTCCCGGCTACTCCGAGGTGCTCCCCCGCGACACCGAGCTGTCCTCGCGGCTCACCCGCAACATCGAGCTGAACATTCCGTTCGTCTCCTCGGCGATGGACACGGTCACCGAGGCACGGCTCGCGATCGGCATCGCGCAGGCCGGCGGCATCGGCATTATCCACAAGAACATGACCGCGGAGGAGCAGGCGCGGCAGGTACGCGCGGTCAAGAAGTTCGAGAGCGGAGTCATCGCCGACCCCATCACGGTGTCACCACGGGCGAGCATCCGCGAGGTGATCGAGCTGACCCGGCAGCACGACATCTCCGGGGTCCCGGTGGTCGACGGCACGGAGCTCGTCGGCATCGTCACCAACCGCGACCTGCGCTTCGAGACCCGCCACGACGCCCCCGTCGCGAGCGTCATGACGCCGAAGGACAAGCTCGTCACGGTGCGCGAGGGCGCCTCCCGGGGCGACATCCGGCAGCTCCTGCACACGCACCGGATCGAGAAGGTCCTGGTGGTGAACGGCGACTTCGAGCTGCGCGGACTGGTGACGGTCAAGGACATCCAGAAGGCGCACGAATATCCCGACGCCTGCAAGGACGAGCACGAGCAGCTCCGGGCGGGCGCCGCGGTCGGCACCGGGCCGGGCACCGACGAACGGGTCGAGGCGCTCGTCGCGGCGGGGGTCGACGTGGTCGTCGTCGACACCGCGCACGGCCACTCCCAGGGAGTCGTCAATCGGGTGCGCTCCATCAAGCAGCGCTGGCCGGACGTGCAGGTCATCGCGGGCAACGTCGCCACCGCGGAGGGCGCCCGGGCGCTCGTGCAGGCCGGGTGCGACGCGGTGAAGGTCGGCATCGGGCCGGGGTCGATCTGTACCACCCGGGTCGTGGCCGGGGTCGGCGTTCCGCAGCTTACGGCGATCGACGAGGTGAGCCGGGCGGTACACGCGAGCCGCGTTCCGGTCATCGCCGACGGCGGAGTCCGCTACTCCGGCGACGCCGCGAAGGCCATTGCGGCGGGCGGGCACGCGGTGATGGTGGGAAGCCTGTTCGCCGGCACCGAGGAATCACCGGGCGAGGTCGAGCTCTACCAGGGACGCTCGTACAAGTCGTACCGGGGAATGGGTTCGCTCGGCGCGATGGGCGGGAGCGAAGGGTCGCGGGACCGCTACTTCCAGGACACGGTCACCGAACTGGAGAAGCTCATGCCGGAGGGGGTCGAGGGCCGGGTGCCGTACAAGGGTCCGCTCTCCGCGGTCATCGACCAGCTCATCGGGGGCTTGCGGGCAAGCCTGGGCTACACGGGCTGCCGGAATCTCGAAGAGTTCCGGGAGAACGCGCGGTTCGTCCAGCTCACCAGCGCCGGGATGCGCGAGAGTCACGTCCACGACGTGAGCATCACTAGGGAAGCCCCGAATTACCGGGTCGGCTAGCCGGCGCGAAGCGCCGCGCCACCGGCGGAACGGGTGTATGTCCGATGTGCGGGACCCCTCGCTTCCGGTCCCGGGAGGCCCTCGCTTCGGGGGAGAGCACCACAGGATCGGATGCACACTCCGGCGGAACGGACCGGTTGACCGGCAGGGTCCGGCGGGGCCGGCCTCGACGGGAACGCGCCGCGTGAGCCGGGTCCGCCGCGAAAGGATCGCCCCTTGACCGCCGCCACCGACATCCACGCCGACCGGATCGTCATCCTCGACTTCGGCTCGCAGTACACCCGGCTCATCGCCCGGCGGGTGCGCGAGGCGAACGTGTACTGCGAGATCCACGCCTTCGATCTTCCCCCCGAGCGGCTCCGCGCCCTGGCCCCGAAGGGCCTCGTCCTCTCCGGCGGCCCCGAGTCGGTGAACGAGCCGGCCGGATACCGGGCTCCGGACGCGGCGTTCGAGCTGGGGGTGCCGGTGCTCGGCATCTGCTACGGCATGCAGGCGATGGCGGCGCAGCTCGGCGGGGCGGTCGAGACCTCCGGGCACCGCGAGTTCGGATACGCCCGGGTCCGCGCGCGCGGGCACTCGCGGCTGCTCGCCGGCATCGAGGACGAGGTGAACGCCGAGGGCCACGGGCTGCTGGACGTGTGGATGAGCCACGGCGACCGCGTGTGCTCGCTGCCGCCCGGATTCAGGCGCATCGCCTCCACCGGGAACGCCCCCATCGCCGGCATCGCCGACGAGGAGCGCGGCTTCTACGGCCTGCAGTTCCATCCCGAGGTCACCCACACCCGCCAGGGCGCGCGCATCCTGCGCCGGTTCGTGCACGACGTCTGCGGCTGTGCGCCGGGCTGGACCCCGGCCGCGATCATCGACGACGCGATCACGCGGGTGCGCCGCGAGATCGGGGACGACCGGGTCCTGCTCGCGCTCTCCGGCGGCGTCGACTCCTCGGTGGCCGCGGCCCTGCTCCACCGCGCGGTCGGCGATCGCCTGACCTGCATCTTCGTCGACAACGGCCTGCTGCGGCTCCACGAGGGCGACCAGGTCATGGCGGCGTTCGCCGGGCACCTCGGGGTCGACGTGCGCCGGGTCGACGCCGGGGACCGTTTCCTCGCCGCGCTGGCCGGCGTCGCCGACCCGGAGGAGAAGCGCCGGCGCATCGGCCGCGCGTTCATCGAGATCTTCGAGGAGGAGGCGGCGAAGCTCGACGGGGTCCGCTGGCTCGCGCAGGGCACCATCTACCCCGACGTCATCGAGTCCGCGGGCGCCGCGACCGGCAAGGCCCACGTCATCAAGTCGCATCACAACGTGGGCGGGCTCCCGGAGCGGATGAACCTGCGCCTCGTCGAGCCGCTGCGCGAGCTGTTCAAGGACGAGGTGCGGGCCATCGGGCTGGAGCTCGGGCTGGCGCGTGAGCTCGTCCACCGGCATCCCTTCCCGGGCCCCGGTCTCGGCGTGCGCATCCTCGGCGAGGTGAGGAGGGAGTACGCCGAGGTGCTCCGCCGCGCCGACGCGATCTTCATCGAGGAGCTGCGCGCGGCCGGGCTCTACGACTCCGTGAGCCAGGCGTTCGCGGTGTACCTGCCGGTCCGGTCGGTCGGCGTCACCGGCGACCGGCGCCGCTACGAGCACGTCATCGCGGTGCGGGCGGTGGAGACCGTGGACTTCATGACCGCGAGCTGGGCGCGCCTGCCCCATGCGCTCCTCGACCGGGTCTCGAGCCGCATCATCAACGAGATCCCGGGGGTGTCCCGCGTGGTCTACGACGTCTCGGGGAAGCCGCCGGCGACGATCGAGTGGGAGTGATGGCCGAGCGCACGCGCTGCGTCACGCGCCCGCCGGAGGACGACGAGCGCTGGATGCGGCGCGCCCTCGTCCTCGCGGCGCGGGCGGCCGGCGGGGGCGAGGTGCCGGTGGGAGCGATCATCGTCCGCGACGGCGTGGAGATCGGGGCCGGAGCGAATGCGCCGATCGCGGCCGCCGACCCCACCGCCCATGCCGAGATCAGCGCCATCCGGGCCGCCGCGCGCGCCGCCGGCAACTACCGTCTCCCCGGGACCACGCTGTACGCGACGATGGAGCCCTGCGTGATGTGCGCGGGCGCCATCGTGCACGCGCGCATCGAACGCGTGGTGTACGGGGCGGCCGACGAGCGCTGGGGCGGGGCGGGCAGCGTCTTCGACATCCTCGGCGGCGGGCGGCTCAACCACCGTCCGGAGGTCCGCGGCGGGGTGCTTGCCGGCGAGTCCGCCCGCCGGCTGCTGGAGTTCTTTCGCGCCCGGCGGGAGGGCGCCGGGCCACCGGGCGGGCGACGATGACCGGGGCCACCCCCCCGGCCGAGCGGCTCGGCGCCGCGCTTCGCGAGGCGGGGCTGCATCGTTCGCGCGGCTCTTGCGGCGTGGCCGCGACAATGTGGACGCGACAAGGCGCCCTCCGCGATCCTCGAGTCCGAGCTCGGGCTGGTGGCCGGCAGGGACTTCGAGGCCGCGTTCTCCGGCAGGCACGACGACTCGAGGTGTCGATGATCCTGATCGTGATCATCGCAACGGTCATCGTCAGCGAGTGGATATCGGCGAAGATTCGATACGCGATCATCTGACGGGCGGTTCTCGTCATCCCGCGGACCCGCGCCTACAATGCGCACGCCTTCGGGA
Source organism: Gammaproteobacteria bacterium (assembly GCA_965202735.1). GTDB lineage: Bacteria > Pseudomonadota > Gammaproteobacteria > HK1 > HK1 > HK1. Next base: position 1,635,928 of record OZ241844.1, on the reverse strand, counting down.
AGGCGCGATCGGCGCGTTCCCCGATGGCCGGCCGGCGCCCGGGGCGACGGCATTTCCAGGACGCGGGAGGAGCGGGCGGATGGCGGAATGTCCGGTGTGCGGGGCGGAGGTCGAGCTGGCGGCCGACGCGGTGGCGGGAGAGCTCATCGAGTGCCCGGACTGCGGCACCGAGCTGGAGGTCCTGGCGGTCGACCCGCCGGATCTCGGCGAGGCGCCGGAGACCGAGGAGGACTGGGGCGAGTGAGGGTCGGCTTCCTCCATTCCCTCGTCCGGAAGGAGGAGAAGCTCCTGCTGGAGGAGCTGGCGAAGCGCCGCGGGGTCGAGGTCGTCATGCTCGACGACCGGAAGATGGTCTTCGACCTGAAGAGCGGCCCCGATGTCGACGTGGTGCTGGAGCGCTGCATCAACCACTCGCGGGCGCTGCACGGGCTGCGGCTGCTGGAGAACCGGGGGGTCCGGTGCGTGAACAGCTACGCGGTCGCGAACGTCTGCGGCGACAAGCTGCTCACCTCGCTCGCGCTCGAGGAAGCGGGGGTCCCGCAGCCGGAGGTCAGGGTCGCGTTCACCGGGGCGTCCGCGCTCGCGGCGCTCGACGACCTCGGCTATCCCGCGGTGCTGAAGCCCGCCGTCGGCTCGTGGGGCCGGCTGCTGTCGAAGGTCAACGACCGCGATGCGGCGGAGTCGATCCTGGAGCACAAGACCATCCTCGGCAGCTACCACCACTCCATCTTCTACATCCAGGAGTACGTCGAGAAGGACGGGCGCGACATCCGCAGCTTCGTGGTGGGCGACCAGTGCATCGCCGCCATCTACCGGGACTCGGCGCACTGGATCACCAACACGGCGCGGGGAGCGCAGGCGTCGAACTGCCCGGTCACCGACGAGCTGGCGGCGGTGTCGCTCGCCGCGGCGCGGGCGGTGGGAGGCGGGATCCTCGCCGTCGACCTCTTCGAGACCCCCCGCGGCTTCCTCGTGAACGAGGTCAACTACACCATGGAGTTCCGGAACAGCATCGACACCACCGGCGTGAACATCCCCGGCCGGATGGTGGAGTACCTGGCGGGGCGCGGGTGATCGGGGACCCGGCCCGATGCATCCGGGTACGGCTCGGGTCCCATGGATTCCCGCATGGTCTCGCATGAGCTCCCCGACCGGTTGCGGATGCGGGCCGATGCCGGCGCGCCTTGCGGAGGGAGGGCGATGATCCGGACCCCGAGGACGGTGGTGGAGCGGGCGATGGAGAGCGGGCGGTGATCCGGGCCTCGATCGCCGGCGCCTCCGGCTACACCGGCGGCGAGCTGCTGCGCCTCCTCCTGTTCCACCCGGGCGTCGAGGTGCGCCAGGCGACGTCGGAGCGCCTCGCCGGGAAGCTCGTGCGCAACGCGCACCCGAACCTCCGGGGGGCCACGAGGCTCAGGTTCTCCTCCGCCGCCGAGCTCGAGCCCTGCGACGTGCTGTTCCTCTGCCTGCCCCACGGGCAGTCGATGACCCGCATCGACGAGTTCCGGGCGGCCGCGCCCCGGATCGTCGATCTGAGCGCGGACTTCCGGCTGCGGGATCCTGCCGGCTACGTGCGCTGGTACGGCCGCGAGCACCCGCGTCCGGACCTGCTCGAGGAGTTCGTCTACGGCGTGCCGGAGCTGCACCGCGACGCGCTCGCCGCCGCCGCCCTCGTCGCCTGCGCCGGCTGCAACGCGACCGCCACCCTCCTCGCGCTGCGTCCCTTCTGGCGCCGCGGGCTCGCCGGGAGCGCGGTGGTGGAGGTGAAGGCCGGTTCGAGCGAGGGCGGCAACGCGTCGAGCGATGCGAGCCACCACCCCGAGCGCAGCGGCGCGGTGCGCTCGTACAAGCCTTCGGGGCACCGCCACGTGGCGGAGATGCTCCAGGAGCTCGGCGCCGGGCGCGTCCACTTCTCGGCGACCTCGATCGAGATGGTGCGCGGCATCCTCGCGACCTGCCACGTGTTCCTCGACCGCGACCTCTGCGAGAAGGACGTGTGGAAGATCCTGCGCGAGGACTACGCGGCCGAGCCCTTCGTGCGCATCGTGAAGGAGCGCAGCGGCATCCACCGCTATCCCGAGCCGAAGCTCGTCACCGGGACGAACTACTGCGACCTCGGCTTCGAGCGCGACCGTGACTCGAACCGGCTGGTGGTCATCAGCGCCATCGACAACCTGATGAAGGGCGCCGCCGGCCAGGCGGTGCAGGCGTTCAACGTCATGCACGGCTTCGACGAGACCACCGGTCTCGAGTTTCCCGGCCTGCATCCGATCTGACGGGCCGGCCCGATGTCCCGGTGCGCTGACGTCCCGCGGATTGCGTCGGGGTCGATGACTCCGGCGCCCCGGCCTGGAGGGCCGGGGGGGTACGGCTCGCCGGGTCGGGGGTCGCGGATGCGCGGCGCCGCGTCGGCGTACCCTCGGACTGCGTCGGGGTCGATGACTCCGGCGCCCCGGCCTGGAGGGCCGGGGAGGCACGGCTCGCCGGGTCGGGGGTCGCGGATGCGCGGCGCCGCGTCGGCGTACCGGGTCGCCGTCACCACCGCGTCGCCGGCGGCGCGCCCGCTGCCCTGATGTGCCGCCTGCTCTGCGTCCACTCGCGGCGCCCGTTCGCCATCGGGCCGCACCTCGACACGTTCGCGGCCATCGCGCGTGCGAGCCGCGAGTACCAGGGGCACGGCTGGGGCTGCGCGTGGCTCGAAGGCGGCGAGTGGCGCCTGTACCGCGACATCCGCCCGGTGTGGGAGGACCGGCGCGACGGCTTCGGCGAGACGACGCTCCTGCTCGCCCATGCGCGGAGCGCCTTTCGCGACGAGGGAATCCGCGTCGAGAACAACATGCCGTTCGACGACGGCCGGCACGTGTTCATCTTCAACGGCGAGCTGCGCGGGGTGCGCATCCGCGAGCGGGGGAGGATCGGCGCGGAGAAGGTATTCAACTACGTCAGGCGCTTCGACCGCGGCGACATGCACGAGGCGCTGGAGCGCGGGCTCGCGGTCATCGAGAAGCGCACGCGCTACGTCCGGGCCATGAACGTGATCCTCGCGAGCCCCACCCGGGTCCACGTCTCCTGCCGTTTCGCCGAGGACCCCGACTACTTCCAGTTGCGGGAACGCGACGACGGCGACACCCGGATCGTCTGCTCGGACCCGTACCCCGGCACCACGGGCTGGGTGCGCGTCACCAACGGAGCGGTGCTGACCCGCGGTCTCGCGGTCATATCAGCCCCGCCATCAGCGTCGCGATCCCGAGGAAGCTGAAGAATCCGGTCACGTCGGTGACGGTGGTGAGGACGATCGAGGACGACTGCGCGGGGTCCTGTCCGAGCACCGTGAGCACGATCGGGATCGCGGCGCCGGCGATGCCGGCGATGATCATCGAGAGCACCATCGACGTGGCGATGATCAGGCCGAGGCCCCAGGAGCCGCTCCATGCCAGTACGCCCACCGAGGTGGTGATCGCCACCACCACGCCGTTCCAGAAGCCGACGTTGGTCTCCTTGAACACCACCCGCGGCCACTGCGCGGCCCGTATCTCGCGCAGCGCGAGCCCGCGCATGGTCACCGCGAGGGCCTGCGCCCCGGTGTTGCCGGACTGCCCCGCCACCACCGGAAGCAGGACCGCCAGCGCGGTGAACTGGGCGATGGTGTGCTCGAACAGCCCCACCACCGCGGCGGCGACGAACGCGGTGACCAGGTTGATCTGAAGCCAGGGCAGGCGCTTGCGCACCGCGAAGCCGACCGACGAAGTGGCCCGCTCGTCCCTGCTCACCCCCACCATGGTCTGGATGCCGACGCTCGCGCGCTCCTTCTCCGACTCGACCATGGCGGCGTGCCGGATCACCCCGACGAGCCGGCCGTCGAGGTCGACCACCGCCAGGTCCGACAGGCGGTGCTCCTCCAGCGCCTCGCCCGCCTCCTCGCGGGTGGTCATCGGCTGGACGACGGCCTCGACGGGCCGGACGAGATCGCCCACGATCTCGTCCCGCCCGGCCAGCGCGACCTCCTGCATGTCCACCCAGCCGGTGAGCCGGTTGTCGGAATCCACCACGAAGAATCCCGCCCGGCCGGGGCGGCGGTCCTGGCGCAGCCGCGCCAGCACGTCGGCGACGGTGCTGCCTGCGCGGAACAACCGCGCCCGGGTGTCCATGAGGGCGCCGGCGCGGTCCGGGGGATAGCGCAGCGCCTCGCGCACCTCCTTCGCGGTGCGGTCCCCGACCAGCGCCAGCAGGCGCTCGCGTTCGTCCTCGTCGAGCCCGCCCAGCAGATGGGCGAGCCGGCCCGGGTCGAGCGCGCGCATGGTCCCGGTCACGACCGTCGCGGGCAGCGCGGTCAGCAGCCTCTGGCCGATGTCCGGCGACAGACGCTCCCAGACGGGGAGCATCGCCGGCACCGGCTGGCGCTCGAAGACCTCGACCAGCGCCCCGGTCTCCATCTGCTCCAGCGGCCCGATCGAGGCGGTCGGGTAGCGTGAGAAGAACTCGCGTTGCAGCCGGTCCTCGGCTTCGGCGATGGAGCGGATGACGTTGTCGTTCATGACACTGGGCCTCGTGCTCGTAAGGGGGTCGCCGGCGCCTGCGGGAAGGCGGGCCGGGCGCCCGGGGACCCGAAAGCGTCCGGCGCCGTCATCGCGGTGCCGGCTTGCAGGCGGGCCGGGACCCGAGAGTGCCCGGCGCCGGTATCGATCCCGGCCTGCAAGGGGCCGGGGGTCCGGGACCCGAAAGCGTCCGGGGCCGTCATCGATCCCGGCTTGCAGGCGTTCCGGGAGCCCGGGGCCCGGACGGTGGCCTACGGCGCGTCCCCGTCCCGGCCGCCGGTGGCCGACGTGCCGGCAATGAAGCCGGCGGCGGTCCGCCAGTACAGGTCGGCGAGATCGAGCGCCAGGTCCGTCAGATCCGCCCCGGGCTCCGGTGCGGCGCCACCGGCCTGCGCCCGGCGCAGGCTCGTGCGGCGCACCACACCCAGGAACACGCCCCGGTGGTCGGTCACCGGCAGCACGCTGAAGCGCTCCCAGCCGGGGTTGCGGTCCGCCTCGCGCAGGCTCGATCGGGCCCGCAACGCGGCCGGCGTCTCCCGCTCGAGCCTGCCGATCGGAAGCTCCGGGTCCCGGGTCAGGCACTGGCGGGCGTCGACGATACCGGTGAGGCGCTGGGCCTCGTCCAGCACGTAGAGGTACTTGCGCAGCAGCGAGGGCGCGCGCCGGGCGGTCTCGGCCGCCTCTCCCACGCGGGTCTCCGCCCGGACCGTCACGACCCGGGGGTCGATGAGGGAGCCGACGCTTCCGGGTGGAAAGCGCAGCACCATCCGCAGCGGCACCGACACCCTCGCGGGCAGTGCCTTCATCAGCTTCCCGCGCTCGCCGGCATCGAGGCGCAGGAGCAGGGCCGACGCCAGCTCGACGGGAAGGCGCCCGACGATCGCCGCCGCCGCCTCCGGCGCGAGATGCGCGAGGCCCCTCGCCGCCGCGTGCGGGACCATGGCCCGGAACACCGCCGCCGCGACGGGCGCCGGCAGCGACCCGAGCGCTTCCCCGACGACCTCGGTGGTCGCCGCCTCCATGACCCGGGCGGCGTCGGCGGGGTACGCCTCGGCGAACTCCGACGCGATCCGGCCCAGCACGTCAGCGTTCCCGGTCCACCAGCACCGAGGCGTTCTCGTTGAACAGCCGCGCCGGCACCATGGTCCGGCCTTCCTCGGTGTCGAGGATGACCGCCGAGCGGGTGATCTCCAGGATCTCGCCCTCGAACGACCCCACCGCCACCCGCTGGCCCGCGCGGTAGCTCTGGCGCACGTAGTGGGCGGCGATGATGTTGCCGACGGCCCCGCCCGCGCCGATGCCGAACGCGACGGCGGCGCCGCCGAGCAGCACCGCGGTCGCGATCGTGACCACGTTGACCAGCAGGGTGACGTCGATGCCGAGCTGGCCGGCGACGATGATGACGGCAAGGATGAGGATGAACACCCTCGTCAGACGGCCGAGCAGACCCGCGCCGGAAAGCCCCGCCGAGCGCGCCGCCCGGGTCACCGCGCCGGCCGCGAGGCCGCTCGCCATGTACACCGCGAGCAGGACCATGGCCCACACCAGCAGCAGGGGCAGGTAGAGCAGCACCCTGGCGAAGATGTCGACGAGCCCCGGCAGGGCGAGCAGCCTGGACACCGCGGCGAGGAAGAACACGATCACCAGCCAGTAGACGGTGTGGGCGAGGATCCGGGAGATCGGCCAGCGGAGCTCGACCTGGGTCTGGCCGAAGCGGTCGCGCACCGCGTAGAACATGCGATCGACTCCGGTGCCCAGCCGGAGGATGAACGCCCGCAGCGCGATGGCGAGAAGCCAGCCGAGAAGGAACAGGAGCGCGGCGCCGACGAGGTCGGGCACGAAGGCCGCGGTCGTCCGCACCAGCTCCCGGTAGGTGTTGTCGAGGGCCGCGAGCCAGATGTCGTAGGTCGCCTGCCAGGTCGAGCCGTTCGATGCGTGCTCCATGAGCGGTCCCGGAAGAAGGTTGCCGCGGATACGGCGGGCCGGCGCGCCGGACGCGGCGGGATGCCGCCGCCGGGCGGACGGCCCGCCAACTGTCGCGACGAGGCCGATCATGGGACACCGCCTCGGCGAAGTCGAGCGCACAGCCGCGCAGGTAGTGCCTCAGCCTGACTCCGTGACCGTCATGTCGTGTTGAGGTGCCGGTCGAGGCTGTCCGAGGCGGGTCGAGTCCATGAAGCTGGCGGTACCGAGGGAGCCCCATCCGCAGGAGACCCGGGTCGCGCTCTCGCCCGAGACCGCGAAGAAGTGGCGAAGTTTGCCAAGGCGTGTGCGCGGAAGTCAGAAAACGGGATTGAGCGGTTGCTTGCTCGGTCAGGAGGGGTTGGTGTTGCTGACTTTAGCTGTATGGGACAGGCCACTTCAGCGCCGAGTGCACTGCCCACCAGTGGGAGAGCCAGGAGTACGGTGAACGGGAAGAGCTATCCCCGGGGACTGAGCGGCCCGGTTGGCGCTCGGCATCCGCCGACGGGACTGCTGCCTTACGCCATACACTTGGCCGGCTTGGAGACAGCTCCGCTCTCAGCCTGCCGCTGACAGCCCCGTTCCGGCGTCAAGCCTCGGCAGTCGGGCGATCGCCGCGCCGTTCTTCTCTTCGGCGAGCCGCAACTCGTAGAGCTTCTGGAGGTTAAGCCAGAACTCGCCCGTGGTGCCGAAGAAACGGCCGAGCCTGAGTGCCGTATCGCCGGTGGTTCGCGGGCGCGCACTCCGACGTCGGCGGCTGGTACGACGAGCGGGGGCTGTCGAACCTCGCGCTCCAGTGGATGCTGGGCAGGGCGCGGGCGCGCGGGCTGCACGTCGACGCGGACGCCCTGGGGAGCCCTGCGCACCGGGGCGACCCGCTGGGGACGATGTACGAGTCGTTCGACGGGTTCTGGCGGCTCCGCGGCAGCCGCCGGCGGGTCCTTCCGCGGGGCGCGCGCATTCACCGCAGCGTGGTGGCGCGGATGCGGGACGAGGCGTCGCGATACGCCCCGAGGCTCCCGAAGGACTGCGTGGTGGTCGACTGAAGGGCGCGGCCGGCTTGATGCGGGCGAGCTGCTCCATCACGTTCTCGTCAAGGCTCTCGCGCGTGGGGAAGTGCCCGGCGCTGAAATCGAGCCGTACCACCGGACAGCGCATGGCGTTCAGCGCGCGGTGTGGTCGCTCCGGGACAGTGTACCGATCGCGCTGGAATCGCAGACCGAGTCCGTCCCCGAAATGGTCCCGAGGGGGACCCGGCGCCCGGCAGGCCCTACCCCTCCCCGACCCGCCGCCTCTCGTCGGCGCCGAGGCGCCGCTCCATCCAGCGCACCCCGGCCGAGACCAGCAGCACCAGCACCAGGTACTCCAGGACCAGGAAGGTATAGATCTCCAGGGGCCGGTACTCGGTCACCGCCAGCTCGTTCGCGCGGCGCACCACCTCGGCGAGGCCGATGACCGAGACCAGCGACGACATCTTGAGCAGGATGACGAACTGGTTGCCCATCGCCGGCAGGCAGCGGCGCAGGGCCTGGGGGAAGATGACGAACACCAGCTTGTCGAACGTGGACAGGCCGACGCTGTCCGCCGCCTCGAACTGGCCGCGCCCGATGGACTGCACGCCGCCCCGGTAGATCTCGGCCATGAACGCCGCGCCGTAGAGCGAGAGCGCCACCATGCCCGAGATGAACGGATTGAGATCCACCCCGGTCAGCACCGGCAGCCCGTAGTACACCCACAGGATGGAGACCAGCGGCGGGATGGACCGGAACAGCTCCACGACGCTCCGGTTCAGGACGTCGAGCCAGGGGTTGTTCGCGATCCGGGGCAGGTAGATCAGGAACCCGAGCACCAGCGAGAGCGCGACGCAGGCCAGCGTCAGCGCCACCGTCCACTGGACCCCGGAGAGCAGGAACTCGACGTTGATCCGCCCCTGCTTCGTGGTCGGGTTGATGACGTACCATCCCCAGGTCTGCGAGCTGGAGCATCCGGTGCAGAGCAGGGCGAGACAGGCCGCGAGGCCGGTGCGCAGCGATTTCATCGGGTGAACCTCTGTCGGTGGCGGCGGGCTGCGGCTCGTCGTCGGGGAGCCGGGCGGCCTCGCCGGGTGGCGGTCTCCGGACCTCTCCCCGGACGGAGCGTGCGCGGGGAGCCCCGGACTCTTCGAGGCGCCATCGTTGCGGATGGGCCGGGTATCGAGCGCCCCGCGTCCGCGCGGCTGGCCGCCGGCCGGCTCGATACCGCGCTTCATGGTAGCCTTTCCCGCGTCCGGCGAGCCGCACCCTCCACCAGCGCACCGTCCACCCAGCGTTCATGGCCGCCGCCGTGCCGGACCACCCCGAAGCATGAACGCCGTTTCACGGCGGACACACCATCCACCAATCCACCAGCGAGACGTCTTCATGGGAGCGATCATGAGCGAGCCGGCGCGCCCCGCGGGCTTTCAGGGCTATCACCAGGTCGGGAGCGCCCGCGAGGACGAGGAGCTCACCCACGTCGGCCCCGGCACCCCGTGCGGCGAGTACCTCCGCCGCTACTGGCAGCCGGTCGCGATGTCGGAGGAGCTGGGAGCGCTGCCCCGGGTGGTGCGGGTGCTCGGCGAGGACCTGGTGCTGTTCCGGGACGGGTCCGGGCGCCCGGGCCTGCTGCATCGCCACTGCGCGCACCGCGGCGCCTCGCTGGAGTACGGGATCGTCGCCGAGCGGGGCATCATCTGCTGCTACCACGGCTGGCACTACGACATCGACGGCACCATCCTCCGGGCCGGGTCGGAGCCCCTCGACAGCCCCGTGCGCCGCAACGTGGTGCAGGGCGCCTACCCGGTCCACGAGCACGGCGACCTGCTGTTCGCCTACCTGGGCCCGCCCGGGGAACGGCCGCCGTTTCCCGTCTTCGACAGCGAGCAGGCCCCGGACACCACCCGCAAGCCGTTCTCGCTCACCACGCCCTGCAACTGGCTCCAGATCTACGAGAACACCCAGGACCCCATCCACGTGCTGCACCTGCATGCCCGCTCGAGCGGGGTCCAGTTCGGCGCCGCGTCCGGCATCGATCAGATCGTCGAGTACCTGGACACTCCGCTCGGCATGATGAACGTCCAGACCCGGCAGGTGGACGGGCGCGTCTGGGTGCGGACCGTGGATTCGATCCTGCCCAACGCCAATCAGACCGGGGCCATCTGGGAGGAGGCGGAGGAGGAGAAGGCGTTCCGGCGCTGCGCCATGCTGCGGTGGATGGTGCCGGTGGACGACACCGCCACCCGCACCGTCGGCTGGCGGTTCTTCAGCCGCCGGCTCGACCCGAGAGGGCAGGACGATCCGGACCGGGTCGGCCGGGAGTCCATCGACTTCGTCGGCCAGACCGGGGACGAGCGCCCCTACGAGGAGCGCCAGCGCCAGCCGGGCGACTACGAGGCGCAGGTCTCGCAGCGTCCCATCGCCATCCATGCGCTGGAGCATCGCGCGTCGTCCGATGCCGGGGTGGCGAGGCTGCGCAGGCTGCTCCGCCGCCGGATCCGCGCGCTCGCGGCCGGCGAGCCGGTGCGCCAGCCGGACGCCTTCGGGCTGGATGCCGTGCCGACGTACTGCCAGGACACCGTCTTCCGGTGGCCGGGCGCGGACCGGCCGGCCGCGGAGGACCTCCGCGCCGCGGGCCGGCGCGTCGCGGGCGCGGTGCTCGATTCCGACCGGCTCGACCCGGAGCGCCGGGAAGCCCATGTGCGTGCGGCCGCCGGGTCGAACGGGGAGTCCGGCAACGCATCCGTTCGGGCCTGAGGCCGGGATTTGCGGGATCGGGCCGGGACTGGCCGGACCCCGGCCCGGCATCCCCGGTAAGATGCGGGCCGCCCGGACGGTTCCGGGCGCAATTTCGCGAAAGGAGACGAAGCGATGACGAAGTGGCTGAGCATTCTTGCCCTCGCGGCGTCGGTGGCGTGCGGAAGCGCCGCCGCCGACAACCACGGCCGGTCCATCCTGCACAAGGTCCTCGACAGCGGGACGCTGAAGGTCGGCACCACCGGCGATTTCAACCCCATGTCGTTCAAGGACCCGGAGACGAAGGAGTACCGCGGCCACCAGATCGACGCTGCGAAGCAGCTCGCCGCCGACATGGGGGTCGAGGTGGAGTTCGTGGCCACCGACTGGAAGACCCTGATCAACGGCGTGGTCGCCGGCAAGTACGACATCGCGATGACCGGCACCTCCATGACCGTGACCCGCGCCAAGGCGGCGGGGTACACCATTCCGTGGGGGCGCACCGGGTACCTGCCCCTGACCCGCAAGGAGATCGCGGACCGGTTCAGTACCTGGGAGGACCTGAACCATCCGGACGTGACCGTCGGCTACAACCTGGGCACCTCCTTCGCCGACTTCGTGAAGCTCCGCCTGCCCGACGCCAGCGTGAAGGAGGTGGAGTCGCCGGCGCGGGACTGGCAGGACCTGCTCGCGGGCCGGGTGGACGTGACCATCTCGAGCATCCTGGAGGCGGGCAAGCTGTCCGCGACCCACGACACGCTGGTGATCCCCTTCCAGAAGGTGGCCAACAGCCTGCCGCTGTCGTTCATCGTGCCCCAGGACGACCACGTGTGGCTCGGCTTCCTGAACAACTGGATGCGCATCAAGCACGAGACCGGCTACTTCAGGTCCCTCAACGAGAAGTGGGGGATCCAGGGTCAGGACTAGGGCCCAGGACCAGGACCGGGATTGATGCCGGGCCCCGGCGCCCGCCGTCGCGGCGAACGACGGCGGCGGGCGTCGATCGGGAGTGCGGCGCCGCCGTCCGAAGGGGCCCGAGACGGGGCCCCGGCACGAGCAGCGCTCGGCCGCCTCCTTCGGTACCCGCCTCTCGGCCGCGCCCCGCCGGATGCCCGGTCCTCACCGCCGGCCGGCGGGCCGGGGCGCCGGGCCGGGCACGAGGCCTGGCGGCATCGGTGACAACGGGGTGAAGCTTCAGCTCGCGACCCGGGTCGAGGTGGATGCCTACCTGGAGCGATCCACCGCCATCCTGATCCCCCTCGGCTCCACCGAGCAGCACGGGCCCGGAGGGCCGATCGGCACCGACGCTCTGGTCGCCGAGGGCATCGCCGCCCGCGCCGCCTCCGGGGACGACGGCATCCTGGTCGCGCCGACGCTCGCCTACGCGCCGGCCCAGTTCAACCTGGCGTTTCCGGGCACCGTCTCGGTGAGGGCCGCGACCTTCGTTCAGGTCGTTCAGGATGTGGTCGATTCGCTGGCCGCGGGCGGCTTCACCGCCTTCTACTTCCTCAATGGCCATGGGGCCAACATCGCGCCGGTCCGCTGCGCCTGTCACGACGCCCATCAGCGCCGGGTGCTGGCGAACCCGGCCCCGCCGCCGCTCCGGTTTCGCCTGAAGGGCTGGTGGGAGCTTCCCGAGACCGATGCGCTGCGGCGCCGGCTCTACGGCGCCGGTGAAGGGATGCACGCCACCCCGAGCGAGATCTCCATCACCCTCGCCCTCGCCGCGGACCGGTCTCCGGGGCCGGAGGAGGCGCTCTGGCCGCCGCGGCCGACCGGGCTGCCGGCGGAGTATCTCCGCGACCATGCCGGAGACGCCCACGAAGACGCCCGCGTCCACCGCGCGGCCTTTCCCGACGGGCGGGTCGGCTCCCACCCCGCGCTGTCCCGTGCGCGGCACGGCCGCGAGCTGCTCGCCACCGCCGCCCGAGAGCTGGCCGCCGACTATCGGCGCTTCGCGCAGGGGCCGGCGCAGTGAGCGTGTCGCGGCGCGGCCGGACGCATCGCGTTCGGTTTCGGGTACGCGCTGGTCCCCCTCCGCGACGTGCAATGAGCGCAGCGATTCCCGCCAGCGCCCGGAAGAGGCCGTACCGGGGTGGAATCGTGGTGCGATTTCGACCCTCGGGGCGTCGAGTCGAGGGGATTTCAGGAGCATGTCTCCGCTTGGCGGGAATTGCTGCAATGAGCGTGTCGCGGCCCCTTCGAACGCATCGCGAGGTCACGGGTGACGCGCCCGGCCGGAGCAACAAACGCGGGGCGGCGCGGTCGAGGGCGCCGACATTCCCCGGATATGCTCGCCCTTCGTCTCGACGGAGCAATGAGCGTGTCGCGGCGCGGTCGAGGGCGCCGGTACTTCCCGGTGATCCGGAGCCGTGACCCGATGCGTATCGTGAAGGCCTGAGCTTTCCGCGCTCCACGGGCACGAGAGCGATTCGTCCATGCGCGCATCATCGACGGCGGCCGGAAGGACGCTGAACATCCTGGTCAAGGCAGTCTTCGCCAACGCCTTGCCGGAGGACCTGCTGACCGGCGCGCTGTCCCTCGACCGGGCCCGCGAGCTCTTCTCCCGATACGTCGATCAGGTCGAGATCGAGAACCACAGCTTCTGCAACCGGGTGTGCTGGTTCTGTCCCAACGCCTTCATCGACCGGCGCTCGATCTCCCACGAGATGCCGGAGCCGGTGTTCGAGACCATCCTGGGAGACCTGAGGGAGATCGGCTACTCGGGGGCGCTGACCTGGTCGCGATACCACGAGGCCCTGGCCAGTCCGCGGATCTTCGGACGGGTCGAGGCGGCGAGGGCGGCGCTGCCGAACGCCGGGCTGGTGATGGTCAGCAACGGCGACTACCTCGATCGCAAGACCCTGCCTCGCCTGGACGCGGCGGGGCTGGACCGGCTGATCATCGATCTGTACCTGCCGGACGGCCGGGAGCGCGACGAGGAGGCGATCGCGGCCGGCCTGCGCAAGTTCTCCCGCCGCACCGGCATGGCCCTGGAGCGCACCGGGGCGTTCAGCTACCGGGTGGCCGGGCTCGGGATGAAGGCGACCCTGGACATCCCGTTCTATACCGGGTCCAACGTCTCCACCCGTGGCGGCCTGGTGGAGGTGGGGAAGCTCACCGGCTACCGGAGGCGGGCGGTCTGCATGGCGCCGGTCCGGCACGTCGTGATCGACTACGACGGCAAGGGGATGATGTGCTGCCAGACCCGATCGGACGCTCCGCAGCATCGCGAGGCCATCATCGGCGACCTGGCCGAGCCCGGCTACGGACTGTTTCACCTGTACCGCGACCTCGGCGCCGTTCGCAGGGCGCTGCTCGCCCCGGGCGAGAAGACGGGCGTGTGCCTGACCTGCGACGTGCGCGACGACGGACCCGACCGTCTGGCGCGGCGCCGGTGGATTGCCGGGGCGCTCGGGCGGGTGCCGGGGGTCGCGGGACGCATCGACGGCCTGTGGTCCCGCTGGATGCGCCGGGACCTCGCGTCCTGACCATCCGTGCCTCCGTGCCGGTGCGCGGCGTGGAACGCCGGCGGGTGCGGCGTCCGGGGGGCGACGAGGACTTCGAGACGCGCCCCGTCTCCGTGGACGAGGCCCTCTGCCTCGACTACATTGCGGGCGGCGGCGGAAACACCGGGCGGAGGCTGTCCCCGGCAACATCGCGGAGGCCGACACGGGTACCGGCCCCGCCGCCGCGCGAGCGGCGACGCGGCGCGCGGGCCGCTCCCGGCCGGCTGCGAGCTGCGGGCCCGCGGCCGGGAGAGGCCGGCCCCGCTCCCGCGTGGTTCCGGGAAGGAGAGGGGGTGCCGTTGACCGCCAGGGAGACCATGCTGGAGAGGGCTTCCCGCACCACCTTCGACGTCGCCGTCATCGGCGGCGGGATCAACGGGGCGAGCCTCCACCGCCGGCTGGGCGACGCGGGGTACGACGCCATCGTGCTCGATCGCGGCGACTTCGCCTGCGGTACGAGCCAGGCCTCCGGCATGATGATCTGGGGCGGCCTGCTGTACCTGCGGAACCTCGATCTGCCGGCCGTGCTCCACTTCTCCCGGGCGCAGGACCGCATGGTCCACGGCCAGCCGGAGGCGGTCTCGCGGCTGACCCTGCGCTTCGTTCCGGCCCCGAGCGGAAGGCTCGGCCGGCTCCCGGCCATGGCCGCGCTCCAACTGTACTGGCTGCTCGGTCGCGGCCGCCGCCGGCGACCGCGCACCCGGGCAACCTACGACGAGATCGTGCGTCTCGCGCGCCCGGGCGCAGCGCTCTGTTTCGAGGAAGCCATGCTCCGGCAGTCCGACAGCCGCTTCGTGCTCCGGTGGCTGGCGCCCGGCGCCCGGCGGGCGGGCACGGCGGCCCTGAACTACGCCGAAGTGCGCGGCGGCGCCTGGTGCGCCGCCGAGCGCCGCTGGCGGCTCGAGGTGCGCGACACCCTGACCGGCCGGGAGATCGAGGTGCGCGCCCGCGCGATCGCCAACTGCGCCGGCGTATGGACCGACCGGGTCAATGCCCGGTTCGGCGTCCGTTCGCCCTGGCGCCATGCCTTCAGCAAGGGGGTCTATCTCGTCTTCGAACGCTTCCCCGAGCAGCGGGCGGGGCTCGTGCTGGAGATGGGGGTCGAGGACGACGTCGTCACGAGCATCCCGTGGGGTCCGGTCGAGCTGTGGGGTCCGACCGAGACCTCCATCCGCGACCCCGAGGAGGGCTTGCGTGCGTCGCCGGAGGACGTGAGCTTCCTCCTCGACCTGCGTTCCCGGCGGCTGCGGGACCCGGGGTCGAAGGACGCGATCGTGGCGCTGCGGTGCGGCGTTCGGCCGCTCGCGGTCCCCGTGGGGCACCGGGACGGCGGATACCCGCTCGACCTCTCGCGCCGGCCCCGCGTCGCGGCGGACGACGAGCGCCCGTGGGTGTCGGTCTACGGCGGCAAGCTGACCGGATGCGCGGAGACGGCGGACCGCGCGATACGGCGCCTGCGCCGATACCTCCCCCCGCCCGGTGCGACGGGCCATCGCGGAGGCGAGGGGGCGAGGCCCGGCCCCGGCCATCGCGACCCAGGCGGAAGTCCGCGCCAGCGGGGAGCGCAGGACCCGTCATGGACTGCCGGCGGGAATGAAGCCGCCTTCCCGACGGAAGCAGCCTTTCCCCCGGAGCTGGAGGAGGGAATGCCTGCGCCGGCATGGTGCCGCGACCATGAGTTCGCATGTACGCTCGAGGACTATCTGCGCCGCCGGACCAACATCGCGCAGTGGGTGCCGCGGGGCGGACTCGGCTGGCGCGACGAGCATGTCGAGCGGCTGCGCCGGCTCTCTCTGGAGCTCATGGGGGGCGACTCCGCACGCGCCGAGGCCGAGCTCGACCGCTATCGCCGACGGGTTGCCGAAGAGCTCGACCAGGTGCTCGCCCGGGTGTAGCCCCGCCTTCCGGATGACTTGAACCTGTCTCAAGATCGCCGGTCGGCGTAGCGGGTCGGTTTGACTCCGGGACCGTCATGCCGCGCAGAGGAAGAAGGTCAAACTGAGCCGCCACCAGTGTTTTCAGCCGATCGAAAAATCATGTAATCGATTGATAATCGAAATTTCCTCTTTGCAGAGAGAGAATGCCCCGAAATTCGATTCTTGAGACAGGTTCCTGCCTGGAGCAACGAGACATGGCGCTTCCCGCGATCCTGGGGGGACGGCCGGCGGTCACCGCCGGCCACGACGAGGCCAACCGCTGGCCGCGGCTGGACGAACGCGACGAGCGCGCGGTGCTGCGGGTGCTGCGCGACGGGAATCTGTCCACGCACCCGGTCATCCGCGAGCTGGAAGCCGACTACGCGGCCCTCGCGGGGGTGCCCCACGCACTGGCCCATGCCAACGGCACCGCGGCGCTGCACGCCGCGTTCTTCGCCCTCGATCTCCAGCCGGGCGACGAGGTCCTGGTTCCGTCCGCCACGTTCTGGGCCTCGGTGCTGCCCATCGTGTGGGCGGGCGCGGTGCCGGTGTTCTGCGAGAGCGAGCCGGAGCGGCTCGGGATCGACCCCGCGGACATGGCCCGCAGGATCACCACCCGCACCCGCGCCGTCGTCGTCGTCCACCTGTGGGGGCTGCCGGCCAGGATGTCCGGGATCCGGGCGCTGGCGGAGCGCCACGACCTGCGTATCGTCGAGGACGCCTCGCACGCCCATGGCGCGAAGTGGCGCGATCATCCGTGCGGCGCCCTCGGCGACATCGGGGTCTTCAGCCTGCAGGGGGACAAGCTGGCCCCGGCCGGGGAAGGCGGGATGCTCCTGTGCCGGGACCCGGACCTCCACGAGCGCGCGGTCCTGTTCGGGGACGTGACGCGCATCATCGAGCTGGATTCGCCGGCCAGGCGGTTCGCGGGAACGAGCTTCGGCGTCAAGGGCCGCATCGCCCCGGTCTCGGCCGCGGTCGGCCGCTCCCAGCTCGCCCGCCTGTCCGAACACAACGCGCAACGCAACGCCAACGTCGTCCGCCTCTCGACGAAGCTCGAGGCCCTCGGCATCCACACCTTCCTGCCCCCGCCGCACGTGGAGCGCACGTACTTCGAGTTCATCGTGCGCTGCGAGCCGGAGCGCACGGGACTGCCCCTGGCGCTGCTCGCCGCCGCCTTGCACGCGGAAGGGTGCCAGGCCTCGGCCCCGCGCTATCCGCTGGTGCACCAGCAGCCGTTCTTCACCGAAGGCCACTTCGCCCGGATCGCCCGGCTCCCCGAGGGGATGGCGGCCCCGCGCTACGACCCCGAGGACCTGCCCGCGACCCGCGCCGGGCGCGAAGTCCTGATGAAGCTGCCCGCGTTCCCGACCGCTTCGCCGGAGATCCTGGACCAGTACGCGGAGGCTTTCGAGAAGGTGCTCGGACACGCGGACGCCATCACATCGAGCGAAGCCGCCGCCGCATACGCGGCCGACTTCGCCGAGCGCATGCACGCCCCGCCGGCATCCGGGGCAGCGCTGCGGGGGGTGTGAGCACCGGCGCGCCGAAGGGCGTTGCCTGTACTCTCAACAGGGGCGTTGCCTGCCCGCTGGATGAATGCCCTGTGGGGTGTGAAAAATGCAGATCCCGAGATGAACGCGATGACGAAGGCAGGCGAGACACCGCCGCGTATAGAACGCTTCAAGGTACGGAATTTCCGCGCGTTGCGCGACGTCGAGCTGACCCACCTGACCCCGCTCACCGTGCTGCTTGGTCCGAACGGTAGTGGAAAATCCACGGTATTCGATGTGTTCGCTTTTTTGGCCGAATGCTTCGAGAGCGGCTTGCGCCGGGCGTGGGAAAAGCGTGGCAAGGCTCGGGAGCTGAAATCGCGCGGCGGAAAGGGCGGTGGAGAAGGTTCCGTTCTGATTGAGACTGCATACCGTGAGCAGCCGGGCAGACCCCTGATCACGTATCATCTGGAGGTCGACGAGAGAAACGGTCGACCCGTCGTAGTGCGGGAATGGCTCCGCTGGAAGCGGGGAAGCTATGGAGCGCCCTTCAGGTTCCTCGACTATGCCAGCGGCGCCGGGCGGGTCATTTCGGGCGAATTGCCGGATGCACACGACGATCGGATTGAAGTTCCGCTGAGCTCTCCGGACACTCTTGCGGTCAATGCACTGGGCCAGTTGGCGGAGAATCCCCGTGTTGTCGCGCTGCGCGATTTCATCAGGGGATGGCATGTGTCCTATCTTTCGTCCGAGGACGCGAGAGGACAACCGGAGGCAGGGCCGCAGGAGCAACTGAGCAAGACCGGAGACAATCTGGCCAACGTAATCCAGTACTTGACCGAAGAGCATCCCGAGCGCCTGGGCTTTATATTCGACAGACTCCGGGAAAGAGTCCCCAGGATCGAAAAGGTGACCGCGGATTCCATGCCGGATGGAAGGCTGCTGATGCGGATCAAGGATGCCCCGTTTGCCGAGCCCATCATGGCCCGGTTCGCATCGGACGGCACGCTCAAGATGCTTGCCTATCTGGCCTTGCTGCACGATCCGGTTCCGCCTCCGTTTATTGGAATCGAGGAGCCGGAGAATTTTCTCCATCCCCGACTGCTCTACGGACTTGCGGAGGAATGCCGTGCCGCGGCCGGCTCCACGCAGATCCTCGTGACCACCCACTCACCGTTCTTTCTCGACGCGCTGCGGCCCGGTGAAGTGCGAGTGCTCTGGCGCGATGGATCCGGCTACACGCAGTGTCATCCCCTGAACAGGAACCGGAAGGTGATGGCGTTCATGGATGCTGGTGCTCAACTGGGTGATCTCTGGATGGAGGGGCATTTCGGGGTGGGAGACCCTCTGAGCGAAAGTGGAATGCCGGCGCAGGACGGGGCTTGCCATCCCGGAGACGGGTCCGGGGGCTGACATGCCCGCCCTCAGACATCCCCTCATTATTTTGCCGTCAGATGACCCCGAAGAGTTCCCGATACACACGCTGCTCCACAAGCATGTGGGCAAACTCCTCGACCAGTGGACGCAGCCGATGCGCGGGCCAGTTGGGCAGATGGTGATAGAGCATCAGCCCCTGGCGAAACAGCGAGTGCGTGCGGGTCTTGACCGTGTTCGCCTTCAACCACCGGTCGTAGCCCAACCGCTCCCCCGCCGCACCGAGCAACGTCAACAACGCCATCGACAACGCGCTGAGCAGCAACAGGCGGTCGCGCCGCGCCGTGTGACGCACCCGCATCGCCCCCATCCCCATCCCGAAACGCCAGTCCTTGAGGTCGCGAAAGCTCGTCTCGATACCCCAGCGCTTGGCGTAATAGCGAATCAGCGTGCGGGTGGCCACCTTCTCCTCGCTCGCCACCACGCACCACGGCTCGGCCATCGCCGGCGCGTGCACGCACACCGCCTTGCCCACCGTCAGGGCATGGGCATCGGTCACCGTCGCACCGCGCAGCGTGCACGAGCGCCCCTGCACGCCCACCCACTGCGACGCCCGGCGCCGCTCGCCCTTCGCGCTCGTCACCCAGAGGTTGCCCCGGATGCGAAGCACGTACTCGAAGCCGAGCTCCTGGCTCAGGCACTGCATCATCGGCGCGTTGCCGAATCCCCGGTCCGCCACCACCGTGACCTTCACCGCCTCGGGCATCGCACCGCGCAGCGCACGCAGCAGCGCATCCTCATGCCCCCTCTGATGGCCTTTCAGCGTCGACGCCTGCACCGTGCGCCACATCAGCGGGGTCGCCCGACCGTGCCCGGTCAGCATCGACAGCACTATCGTCTCGTGCCCGTCGCGCGCGAAGCTCGTCCAGTCGAGCGCCACCACCACCTCGCAGCGCGCACCCACGAGGTACTTCACCCAGGAGTCGAAGAATGTCTCCATCTCGATGCCGTCGTTGCTCAGCAGCCGGTCGACCTGCTTCACTCCGTGCTTGCCGAGCGTGCCCATCGCCTGCGCCAGTCCCTGGCCGATGGCATGCACCGCCAGCGAGGCGCTGGTCAACACCCCCAGCGTCGCATTGGCCAGCGACAGGACCCGCTTCGCGTGCAGGTCGCCTTCGTACATTGCGGTGATGAATTCGCGGATGTCGTCTCGTCGCAGCATGATGGGTCGGGACATCGGATGGCTCCACGGTGGCTCGCAGGCGCGAGCGTGACCCCGGAGCTTCGCGTTGGCAACACGAGCCGTGTGCTCAAGGAGGCATGAAATGGTCGGGTCTTGCAACCTGTACATTAATTCAGTCAGTTACAGACGAATTCTCAGCTAAATTATGAGGGGATCTCTAAGGGAGCAGGGTCCCTCCGGGTACAGTCAGCAACCTTGTTTCGGTCACTGCCCCGACCAGCAGGCGAATGCACGCATCGAGGGGGGACACGATGGCGACGACACGAGATGAAGAGCAGCGGTGGCTCACGCAGCGCTGGATCGAGATGAAGGCGGTTGGACCCGGACCCGCGGCCTCCAAGGAGAAGAGCGACGGGAACGAGACCGCCACGCAGACCTTCGAGAACGCCGCGAGCGGGACGGCGTTGGAGGAGGTCCTCTGCAAGCCGACACTGAAGAAGCTCTACGCGGCCCAGCGCAAGCAGAGACGGGCTCTGGCCAGACGCATCAGACAGGCGGTGGAGGGGGAGCCCGGATGATGGAGCTCGCGACGTATCACGATCAGAACCGGCTGATCCATGAGACGGATCGGCGGCTGCACGCAGCGGACATGGAGCTGAGCGGAGGCTACGTCCAGGTCGTACCGGCGGTGGCGAGAAAGCTCGCACCGTTCGTCGAGGAGAGGGCGCTCGGATGGAGCGAGGGGCAGACGCAGCAGGCCGAGGCCCTGCAGGACGCTCCCGAGGAAGTGCGCCGACTCCGTGGTGAGCGTTGGTGGATTGGAGAGTGGAGGCGGAAGAACGGGCCGTACCGGCTGAAGAGGCTGACCCGCGAGCAGAGGGCGCTGGCGAGAGCGCTGCTCGGACGCGATGGCCTGCCGACGGACGCGTTCCCGAGAGCGCAGGGGCGACTCTGCGACGACAACGAGGCACAGATGGTCGCCGAGGTGATGGCGTGTCGGGGACGCATGATCATCACAAGCAACCGGGTGCTCATCGAGAGGGACGTCCTCGACGAGTGGCTGGGGCGTCACCAGAATCAATGGCCGGGGCTGAGCAGCGACAGGCTGCTGGCCGACGTCGACCCGCTCTATACGAGGTGGTGGCGAAGCCACCCCATGGGACCGAGGCTGCTGACCCGGGTCGTGCTGAGCGCGTACTGGCCGAAGAACGAGAGAGCGGAGACCGAGGAGGTCGTCGACGAGGCGAGGAAGGGGGCGCAGGCGCTGGAGCGCGGACACCTGAAGCACTTCGCACAGCGGGTGCTGGAGCGACTGGAGCAGACCGACACGATCCGGGAAGAGATACCGGAGGCGAGGAGGGCGCTCGCCCGGGGAATGCGCGCAGCGGAGCGCAGGCGCGAGGCCCTGCTCGACGAGGGGCAGGGCGCGCAGGCCGATGTCGCGCAGGCGGATCCTGCGAAGGACGTGATGCACCGATTCGAGTGGGAGCGCTAGCGCCGATCGATCGCTCATGCGCGCCCCGCGTGCACCGTTCCGCGCATGTTCCGCGCATCGAGGACGGCTCGTCGCCAGCGATTCCCGCCAACGCCCGGAGAGGCCGTGCCGCGATGGGATTCCGGCACGATTCCGACCACAAAGGCGGCCCGCCGAGGGGATTTCGAGGGTATGTTCCCGCTTGGCGGGAATTGCCGGCTCGTCGCCTGGACCGTCGTCTGGACATGCGCGAGCGGGGACGATGCCGCCTCCGGCGCCGGCTGGGCGACGTGTCCGTCCCTGGACATGCGCGAGCGGGGACGATGCGCCAAATCCCGGAACGGGAAGTCCGCCAGCAGCCTGGACATGCGCAAGTGGGGACGATGCGCTAGAGTTTCCGGGCGACGTTCCGGCCTCCGGCGGCGGGATTCCCGCACCGGCGGCACGACACTTCAGGGGAACACTCGAACAGGGAGCATTCGAACATGATTCGGACCTACATGACTGCCATCGTTCTCGGCTGTGCGGCCGCGGCCGTCGCGCCGGTCCACGCCGGCGATGCGGCCGCGGGAAAGAAGAAGGCCGTGGTGTGCTCGGCGTGCCACGGTGTGGACGGCAACAGCATCAATCCCATCTGGCCCAAGCTCGCGGGCCAGCACGAGGCGTACCTCGCGAAGCAGATACGGGCCTTTCGCGACGGCGTGCGCGTCGATCCGACCATGGCGCCGATGGTGGCGCCCCTGAAGGATGAGGATATCGACGATATCGCGGCCTACTACGCGAGCCAGAAGCAGAAGTAGCCCTCGGCCCGCCCGTACCCGGTGTGTCCGGCGTGCCGCACCGGGTGCGCTCACCCGTCGTCGTTCAGGGTCGCGAGCCATTCCGCGACCGCGCCCACGAGCGCCTCGTCCCGGTCGCGGAAGTAGTGGTCGGCGCCGGGGACGATGTGCTGGGCCGAGCGCGGATTCCCGGCGGCCCGGATTGCCGCGAGGCGCTCGGGCGCCTCTCTCGGCACCGACGGATAGTCCTCGTCGCCGAAGAGGTCGAGGACCGGGACCGACATCGCGGCCAGCGGGAAGGGCTCGCGCATCGGCTGGCCGCGGTCGGTGGCGCCCATCCCGATGCCGATGAACCCGTCGAATCCGGCGTCGCCGTGAAGGCGCACGAACGCCATCGCCATATGCACGCCGCAACTGTGCGCTGCGAGCACGACGGTACGCGCGCCGCGGGCCCGGAGATACTCGATGCCGGCCCGAATCCTCGGGAAGGCGGCGGGGAAGACGGGCACGTAGTCGTAGTACTTCGCCCGTTTCCCGAGCACCGGCATCTGCAACGCCAGCGTCTCCCAGCCGTGCTCGGGCAGCTCGGTGCGGAGCGGCCCGGCGACCTCCGGCCAGTCGGGGTGGAGGCCGCGCCCGTGCAGCACGATGACCGCGCCGCGCGGCGCGCCGTCGACGGCTTCCGTGTGTATGGCGAGGAACGGGTGTCCGCCGGCGTCGAGGCGCACCGGCTCCCCGTCGAGGATCATGTCGACGATCTCCGCCTCCAGGCGGCGTTCGCGTTCCAGATCCTGGGCGGCCGCGATGCGGGGCGCGTCCGTGAGCACGGCGAGCCCGCCGGCGAGGAGGAGGGCGGTCATGCCGCACCCGCGCGCTCCCGTCACCCGACGCGGCGCCGGTCCGGGAGAGGAGGAGCTGGGAGAGGCCGCACATCCGGGGGATGCACACCCGGGATGGGGGTTCACGTTGCGGCTTCCGCGTGATCGGCCCCGCAGGTGCGCAGCACCTCGATGGTGGCCCCTCTGGAGAGAGGGTTCACGTTGCGGCTTCCGCAGGCATTGCGGGATTGTGCACCAGGCGATTGGCGAGGGGGCCGGTCCAGTCGCGGACACGTCGACCGCCGGCCCGCCCGGGACATCGGACCGACGCAGATGAACGATGCGGACATGGATCTGGCGAGCGGGGTCGCGGCGTTCGAGGCCAAGGAGTTCCGCCGCGCCTTCCAGCTCCTCGCGCCCCTCGCGGCCCGCGGCGAGGCGGAGGCGCAGTTCCGGGTCGCGGTGATGAGCCGGAACGGACTGGGCGGGGTGGTGAACGAAGCGCTCGCCTTCGCCTCGATGCGCGACGCGGCGCGCCAGGGCCATGGTCTCGCCCAGCACGGGCTCGGGGTGATGTACCTCTACGGGGAGTGCGTCGAGAAGGACGAGGCGGAGGCCGCCCGGTGGTTCCGCCGCGCCGCCGACCAGGGGCTCGCGGGCGCGCTGATGACCCTGGGCATGATGTACGAGCAGGGCCTTGGAGTGGAGCGCGATCCGGAGCAGGCGCGCCGGCTCTACGCGCAGGCGGAGTCGGCCGATTCGAGCTGACGCGGCATCCCCCGGAGCCTCGCGGGAGTTATGATCCCGCTCGGCATGGCGTCCGGCGGGGACCTCGGATGCACGCGGTTCGAAACGGATCAGGCGGCTTCGGGCATCAGGCGAGCCTGCACGGCAAGCGGGTCCGGACGCGAGCGGCCCGGGCCGCTCCGGCCCGGTTCGCGCGGCGCTCGTGTCTGGTCGCGCTGGTCGCGCTGGTCGTGGCCTGGGCCGGACCCGCGGTCCAGGCCGTCGAGCATGACGGCGGACATGACGGACCCGCCGCGGTCGCTGCCGCGGTTGCTGCGGCGGACGTGTCGCCCGGCCGGGCTGCGACGGCGGGAGAGGCCGCGTCGCCCGCCACGGCGCCGCCTGCGGAGACCTCGTCCGCCCTCTCCAGGCTGCTGGGTCTCGGCGACGGCATCGTGATCGGCGGCTCCACCGGGGCCGAGTTCCTCGACCCCGACGCCGCCTTCGTGCTGAGCGCGGTCCCAGCCGGTCCCGACGCCATCGAAGCGCGCTGGGACATCGCCGAGGGCTACTACCTCTACCGGGACAAGTTCCGGTTCCTCGCCGCGGACGGGTCCGGGGCGACGCTCGGCGAAGCCGGCCTTCCTGAAGGGAAGATCAAGGACGACGAGTACTTCGGGCCGATGGAGGTGTACTACGACTCCGTGGCGGCCCTGGTGCCCGTCGCCCGCGCCCCCGGCGCCGGGTCCGCAATCGACGTCGACATCACCTACCAGGGCTGCGCGGAGGCGGGGCTCTGCTACCCGCCGATCACCACGACGGTGTCGCTGCTGCTGCCCGCAGCCCAGGCCGACACCGGTCTCGGCCTCGGCTCCGGACCGCCGGGTCCGGGCGCCGGTGCGCCGGGCCTGTCGGACCCGGGAGGAAGCGCGGGCGTGCCGGTCGAGCTCCCGGAGCAGGATCGGGTCGCCGCCGCGCTCATGTCGGGCAACCGCTGGCTCGTGATCCTGTCCCTGTTCGGGGCCGGGCTGCTGCTGACGTTCACGCCGTGCGTG
Source organism: Gammaproteobacteria bacterium (assembly GCA_965202735.1). Lineage (GTDB taxonomy): Bacteria > Pseudomonadota > Gammaproteobacteria > HK1 > HK1 > HK1. Next base: position 1,611,355 of record OZ241844.1, on the reverse strand, counting down.
CTGCCGATGGTGCCGATCCTCACCAGCATCATCGTGGGCCGGGGGGCGGAGCCCGGCGCCGGCGCCGCCTCGACCCGCCGCGCCCTTGCGCTGTCTCTCGTCTACGTGCTGGCGATGGCCCTCACCTATACCGTGGCGGGGGTGCTGGCCGGGCTGTTCGGGGCGAACCTCGCCGCCGCGTTCCAGGACCCCTGGATCGTGTCCGCCTTCGCCGGTGTGTTCGTGCTGCTCTCGCTCTCGATGTTCGGGTTCTACGAGCTCCAGATGCCGGCCTCGTGGCAGGCGGGGCTCGCCGCCCTCAGCCATCGCCAGCGCGGCGGGACCTGGGCCGGGGTCGCGGCGATGGGGGCCCTCTCGGCGCTGATCGTCGGTCCCTGCGTGGCCGCGCCGCTCGCCGGGGTGCTGATCTACATCGGCCAGACCGGCGACCCGGTGCTCGGCGGCGTCGCGCTGTTCGCGCTCGGGATGGGGATGGGGGCGCCGCTCGTCGTGGCCGGCGTCTCGGCCGGCCGGCTGCTGCCGAAGGCGGGCGCGTGGATGAGCGCGGTGAAGGCGGTGTTCGGCGTGATGCTGCTCGCCGTCGCCATCTACCTGCTGGAGCGCGTGGTGCCCGAGTCCGCGGCCCTGCTGCTGTGGGCGGCGCTGTTCATCGTGTGCGCGATCTACATGGGCGCGCTGGACTCGCTCTCCGCGGCGAGCGGCGGCTGGCGGCGCCTGTGGAAGGGCGCGGGGCTGGTCGTCCTGGTGTACGGGGTCCTCCTGATGGTCGGTGTCGCGGGAGGCGGAGGCGACCTGTTCCGGCCGCTGAAGGGTGTCGCGCTGGTATCGGGGGAGGGCGCGGAGCGCGAGCTGGCGTTCAGGCGCGTGAAGGGCATCGACGGCCTGAGCGCCGCGCTCGGTCCCGCGGCGGCCCGCGGCCAGGTCGTCATGTTCGACTACTACGCGGACTGGTGTGTGAGCTGCAAGGAGATGGAGCGGTTCACGTTCAGCGACCCGGCGGTGCGGGCGGCGCTGGCGAACGTGCTCCTGCTCCAGACCGACGTCACCGCCAACGACGCGCTCGACCGGGCGCTGCTCGCGGAGTTCGGCCTGTTCGGCCCGCCCGCCATCCAGTTCTTCGGCCCCGACGGACGCGAGCGCCGCGAGCTGCGGGTGGTGGGGTACATGGACGCGGACGACTTCCGCCGCGTCGTCGAGCGGGCGACGGCGCCGACGGCCGCGGCCGCGGTCAGCGCGTCCCGGCCGGCGGCTCCGGATCTCCGGTCGTGATGCCGCGGCGAGGCGTGGAGCTGTGCGTGCGGGCCGCATGAAGGGTCGTCAGGACCGTTTGGACCGATGCATACACCGAGTGAGTAGTTGCGTCGGACCTTCACCACCATCGGGGACAGACTCATGGCCGCAAGCACTTTCGACACTCTCGCCGCCGCCGATCGGCTGCGTGATGCCGGCTTCGACGATGCGCAGTCGCCCGCCATCGTCGGCGGGTTCATCGCCATCGCCACCGCGCTTCGGCTGCTTTGACCTTCTGCCCGGCCGGGACCGCGAAGGAGCACCCGGATCATCATGTCGACATGCGCAGGAGGACCGCCGGGGCGCACTTGAAATCATGGGGGACAAAGGTAAACAACTGAGCGAGGGACAGCGTGCGGCTCTGCACAAGTTCTCCGTGAGAGGTGACCGCGGGCGGGCCGGGATATTCGTGGGGCGCAAGGCGGAGCTGGCGCTCGTCAGGGACCGGCTTGATTTGCTGGTTGAACGCCAGAGCGAAGGTGAAAGCGCCCCGGGTACCGACTTGACGACGGTCGTTCAGGGAGCGCCGGGCGCCGGCAAGTCCGCCCTGCTCGAGAAGATTGCGGAAGACTGGCCGTTGGGGGAGAAGGGAAGGCCGGCGGCCATCCGTATTGCCGCCAGCTCGCTGGAGCTGCCCATGGGAGAGCTGCTCGCGGTCGTCTCCCGGAAAGCGGGTGGACATTCCGGTATCCGGCGAACCCTGGCGCGGTTCCGGTCGCTGTCGGTGAATGTGGCGGGTATGGCCGATGTCACTCTTGACGTGGATGCTTCGCAGTCAAGCGGGCATTCACTCACGCCGGTCATTCTGCTGTTCGACGAGATTCAGTCGGTGCTTCTCGGGGCGGGCCTGCATCCGCAGACGGATCTGGCGAAGAACATCCGGTTGCTGCACACGGGTGAGCATGACGCGCCGGTCTTTCCGGTCTATGGGGGGCTTGCCAACAGTGCGGACCTGTTGCGTTCCGCTGGTCTGACCCGGCTTGCCCTGGGCTCGGAGCTGACCCTGCCGAGCTTCAGTGACGACGAGATGGATGAGCTGACGACGCGGTTCGTCGAGGAGCACCTGTCATCGGCAAGGCCGGCGCAATCGACTCTCGAGCGTTGGGGTGCGGCGCTCTGCCGGGACAGCCAGGGCTGGCCGATGCACTGCAAGAACTTCCTGATTGCGTTATGTGAAGAGATCAGGCGGAAGGACTGGCGGCCGCAGGCGGTGAGTCTGGATGCGGTGCGCATGAGGGCGCAGCAGTTGCGCTTCATTTTCTATGCGCAACGCATGCAGGGTGGTTTGCAGAGCCGGTATGTATTGGTATCGAAGGTTCTTGAAGAGATGAGGCGGATGCCGCCGATGCCGGACAGCCTGATCATGGATGCCATCGGCAGGGCGTATCGGGATGGTCCGCCCGATGACTTCGGTCCGGGTTCCCTGCCGGAAGGAATGACGGCCGGTCAGACCTTCGATGCGATGCTGCATGCCGGAATCTTGCAGCAAGCCGGGGACGGAAGATTCGCCTGTCCGATCCCGTCGCTGGCCAGCTATGTCGCGGCCAGGGCAACGCTTCCGCCCAGTCTGTTGCACGAAGCGGTGCTGGCGGAGAGCCTGAAGGAAATGGACCAGGTCATGGAATGGCGCCGGGATGACGAGGAGCGGGTGAAGCTGCTCCAGGCTACGGACATGCGTGGGCGCACACCGCTGATGCTGGCGGTCGAGCTCGGCATGGTGGCGCTGGTTGACTATCTGGCTCGAATGGAGAGCCGGCTGCCGGTGGCGCTGCGCTCGGTGGAGCTCAGGGACAGTAGCGGCCGTACCGCACGCGATCATGCCGCCGCATCGGATGATGACCGCATGGTATCGCTGCTGGCCTCGCTCCAGCCTGCGGAGTCGGTCGAAAGGTCGTAGCAGCGCCCCCCCCGCGGAAGCCCGTGTCGTGCCCCGCCTGCACCCGGACCCTGCCCCGTCCCGGCGGGGGAGAGGCGCCGGTGTTCGCGTCCGGGCGGACACAGCCGCATCGGCCGGGCATGACCCTCACGGAGGGCCGCGGGCCGCCGGACCGCACGATGCGCCGGCGCGATGCCGCGGACCGGTGGCCTCTCGATGCGCGATGCGTCCGTCCGCGGCCATTCATTCTTCCGGAGCCGCGATCGCGAATGACTCGGCCAGACGCACGAGGCGGAGGAATTCGTTCCGGTAGCCGAAGGGGTCGTCGCCCCGCGCCCCGCGCGCGAGTGCGATGACGTCTCCGTAGCCGTAGCCGCCCGTGTAGCGCCCGCCGCGAAGGAGCTCGCCGAAGGCCGCGACCGCGGTCGCGAAGCGCACGTCGCGCGGCGCGGCGTCCACGGCGCCGAATGCGTCGGCGGCGGTCACCGGCCGGGTGATCAGCGCGCTCGATTCGTTGCCGGGCAGCTTGTAGCGGATCTTCAGGAAGGCGAGCTCGTCCTCGAAGGCGGTGCCCGGCTCCGGCTGCGGGCCCTGGTAGCGAAGCGGCGCGATGCGCTCTCCGCCCGCTCCGGCGGGCGTCAGCTCGTAGAGGGCGGTCACCGTGTGCCCCGCGCCGATCTCGCCGGCATCGACCCGGTCGTTGCGGAAGTCCTCGCGCGCAAGGAGCCGGGTCTCGTATCCGAGCAGCCGGTACTCGCGCACCGCGGCGGGATTGAACTCGACCTGTATCTTCACGTCCCTGGCGATGGTCACGAGCGTCGAGGCCGCTTCCTCCAGCAGCACCTTGCGCGCCTCCGACAGCGTGTCGATGTAGGCGGCGTTGCCGTCGCCGCTCTGGGCGAGGCGCTGCATCAGGTCGTCGTTGTAGTTGCCCATCCCGAAGCCGAGCACCGAGAGGGAGACGCCGCTCGAGCGCTTGCGCGCGATGTAGTCCTCCAGCGCGTCGGGGTCGGTGATGCCGACGTTGAAGTCTCCGTCGGTGGCGAGGATGACCCGGTTGACGCCGCCCTCGACCCTGTGCCGCTCGGCCAGCCGATAGGCCATGCGGATCCCCTCCGCGCCGGCGGTCGACCCGCCCGCGGCGAGACGTTCGAGGCTGGCGAGGATCGCGCCCCGCTCGGCCACCGGGGTCGGCGGCAGCGCCACGCCGGCCGACCCCGCATAGGTCACGACGGCCACGCGGTCCTGCGGCGCCAGCGCCGTCAGCAGCAGCCTGAACGAGCGCACCAGCAGCGGGAGCTTGTCCGGCTCGTCCATCGAGCCCGAGGTGTCGACGAGGAACACGAGGTTCGCCGGCGGGGCGGTGGCGCGGTCCGGCGCGTAGCCCCGGATGCCGATGTGCATCAGCCGGGCCGCGTCGTTCCAGGGCGCCGGCATCACCGAGACATGGGTGGCGAACGGCGGGTCGCGCGTCTCGGGCGGCGCGTAGTCGTAGGGGAAGTAGTTGACGAGCTCCTCGATGCGCACCGCGTCCCGGCGCGGGAGGATGCCCTCGTTCAGCGCGGCGCGCAGGAAGGCGTAAGAGGCGGTGTCGACATCGATCGAGAACGTCGACACCGGCTCCTCGGCGACGACCTTCACCGGATTGGGGATGAGCTTGGTGAAGCGGTCGCGGCTCCGCTCGGCGCGGTCGTGCTCGTTCGACTCGCTCGGATCGTATGCGCGACCTTCAGGGCCGGTTGCGCTGTGGCTTTCCTGTTCTGCCAGCATCCGATGCGCGTGCGGGAAAGGCAGGGCACGATTCATCAGGCCGGTTTCTCCGAGGGCTTCCCGCGCGACGCGGTTGCTCTCGTTCAACTCTCTGAGCTCGTATGCGAGCCACGGCGAAGCCGACTCCGGGGACTCCGTTCGGCTCGCCATCGGAAGAGCCTGACGGAGCTGCGCAACGACCGCTTCGCTCCGGGCATGAGCCCGAGCTTCTCTCTCGTCGTCACGCCGGGAGAGTCGATGGAGGGCGCCGGGTGGCGCCGTGACCGGCGGTGCAGGCGCGGCGGCGTTGGCCGGAGCGACCTCGGCGTCTTCGGCCGGCGACTCGATCGCCGTCGGCCGCCGCGCCGGTGCCGGGTCATGCTCGGGAGCGGAGCGTGCACGCTCCGCAGTCGTCATCGGTGCGACCCGCGCCGGCGATGATGCCGGCGATGGCGCCGGCGATTCGTATCGTGCCGACAGCATCCGATGGGACGGTGTCAGCAGCACCTGATGGGCAACGATTCCGGCCACCACGACGGCGGCGGCGCCTCCGGCGAGCGCGAGCGAGGGGCGTGACAGGGGCATGGCGAGTCTCCGTATCCATGACGTGCCGCGTTCCGGCACTCGTGTCCTGTGACGCGCCCCGTCGCCGGTTCCTTGGTGGTGGCGATCGAAAGCCGTCATCGCCCCGGAGAGGGCCCGCTCGCGCGCCGCCTCCGGCGCCCGTGGCGAAGTCGCGCGAAGCGCGGATTGCAGCCGGGAGAGCTCGTCACTCACCGCGCTTCCTCCTCGCGGGCGGCCAGGGCCCGCAGCCGCTTGCGGACCTCGTGCATCCGCCACGACACCGTCGCTTCCGAGACGCCGAGCACCTCGCCCGCCTCCGCATGGCGCAAGCCCTCCTCGAGCACGAGGACGACGGTGACGCGCAGATCCTCCGACAGCCGGCCGAGCGCCTGCCGGAGCCAGGACGACTCGCACGCGCGGGCGGCGGCATGGTCGCGCATCAGGGCATCGAGCTCGGCGTAGCCCCGCTCGCCGCGCCGCCGTGCGGCCCTGCGGCGCAGCGCGTCTCGTGCGGCATTGACCACGACGCTGTAGAGCCAGGTGGTGAACCGGCTCCGGCCGCGCCAGGACGCGAGCCTGGCGGGCAGGGCGACACATATGTCCTGGGCCAGGTCCGCCGCCTCGTCGGGGTCACCGAGCACGCGCACGCCGATCCGGTAGATCCGGTCGTAGTGGCGCTCGAGCAGCGCGGCGAACGCTTCCCGGTCGCCCGCCGCGGCCCGGCGGGCCAGCGCACCATCGATGTCGTCACCCATGCGGACCCATCTTGCGGCGCGGCTCGGTGCCTTGTCGATACGACGCGCGCCGGGGCGGAATCCTTGGATCGCGCAGGAAATGACCGCTCGTCACTCGCCCGCTCGCGCATCTCGTTCGCGCATGAGGGCCGTCGCCCGTCACGGCCCGTCGCGTCCCGTCGCGTCCCGTCCCGTCCCGTCCCGTCCCGTCCCGCCGAGGCCTGTCGCGGCCCGTCACGGCCCGTCACGGCCCGTCGAGGCGAATCCGCCGCGTACTCCGGTGAAGCCGGCCACCGGTTCCGGCGGGAGCCGGCCACCCGGTCCGGTCAAGCCGATCACTGGTCGGGCAGCAATTCCCGCCAGGCGGGAGCAGGCCCCTGAAATCTCCTCGACTCGACGCCCTGAAGGTCGAAATCGCACCACAATTCCACCACGGTATGGCCTCTCCGGGCGCTGGCGGGAATCGCTGCTCGTCGGGCAGTGCCTCGGTTTGACTCCGTGACCGTCATGTCGTGTCGAGGAAGAAAGTCGGACTGAGGCACTACCGGACCAGACGGTCAAGGATGGCGCCGGCGAAAGGGGGATCGCCGAGCCGGTCCTGCCCTTTCTCTGGAGTTGACGGATGGGCAGGGGGAGTACGAAGCGATGAAGCCAGGCGATCGCCAACCGCCGGACGATTGGGTAGTGTCTCATTTTGACTTTCTTCCTCCGCGCGACATCACTGCCCCGAAGTCAAGCTGAGGCACTCCCTGGTTCGGAGTCGGAGTGTTCATGGCCGGTCTCATGGCCGGGTTGCCCCTCGCGCCGCATGAATGTGGAGACGGCGTGCGGCCCGAAGACACCCGCATTCTCCCCTCGGGCCGGAGCACGAGGTCTCCGAGCCGCTCGCCCGTCACCGGGTTCAGGAGAAGACACCCGATCTTCTCCCCTCTCCCCCCGGGAGAGGGGCCGGGGGTGAGGGCGCGGCGATGGCTCGGTCCCCCTCACCCCAACCCCTCTCCCGGGGGAGAGGGGCTTCTTTCGGGACCAGGGGCATCCCGTCTTTGCGAGCCGTGCGCACGATGCCCTTGTCCCCAGGGTCTCCCGGGACCGGAAACCAAGGCTCTCGCCAACCGGACGTACACCCTTCCCGGCGACAGGTGGCGCCTCGGTCCGACTTTCTTCCTCAACGCGACACGACGGCCCCGGAGTCGAACTGAGACGCTACCGACGATTGCCCGATCGGTCGGCATCCCGATCGTGATGTACACTGTTCCGGGACAGTCGTGCGTAACGATTACCCCCGAGCCGTACCGCAGGCTGATTACCATCGAGGATCGGGATTGCATCGCGGACAGCTCCGGAGGTTTCATCGCTCCGCGGACATCGAGCGCCGCCGGCGGAGGGGTGGTGTCCTGCATCGACGCCTTGTGAGCGGCCTCATGAGTGGATCGGAACGACGGGCATGGGGACGGACGCCGGGCGAGAGGTGGCGCGGGTCACCGGGTTCGGGAAGGCTCCGGGCCCCATCGCCCGGATGGCGCACGGACGGAGCGGCATGCGGAGCGGTATGGTGATGCGGTGCGTGGCGATGCTGGTGCTCCTCGCGGCCTCGGCGACCGCGGCCCGGGCCGATTCCCATCTCGTCGACTTCTCGCTCCCGGATGTGGACGGCCGGGAGCATCGCCTGTCCGATCACCGCGGCAAGTGGGTCGTCATCAACTTCTGGGCCACCTGGTGCGGGCCGTGCATGGTGGAGATCCCGGAGCTCATGCGGTTCCACGAGCGGCGCAAGGACGACGACGCGGTCGTCATCGGCGTCAACTTCGAGGAGATCGAGACCCCCGACCTCGTGAAGTTCATCGACGAGATGGGCATCAACTACCTCGTGGTGCGCGCGGGGGACACTCCCGTCCTCCCCTTCGAGCCGCTCAAGGGACTCCCGTCGACGTTCTTCGTCGACCCGCACGGCGAGTATGTCGCGAGCCATGTCGGGCCGGTGGACGCGGCGGCGATCGACGACTTTCTCGCGAGGGAGGCGGTGCGCGCTTCGCGGGAGGCGGCGTCGGGGGGCGCCGCGGGCGCCGCGTCGGAGACGCTTCCGGCGCAGTGATTCCGCCGGGATATCCATCGGACACGCTCCGCCACGCCGCGATCGTCCTCGCGCTCTGCCTGCCGCTCGCGCTCGGAATCGCGCCGCGCGCATCGCTCGGCGCGCACGGAGCGGCCAATGCCCTGGCGCGCTCCGCCTCGCCCTACCTGCGGCTGCACGCGCAGGACCCCGTGCACTGGGAGGAGTGGAGCCCGGAGCTGGTGGCGCGGGCCGGCGCCGACGACCGGCTGATCTTCGTCTCCGTCGGCTACTTCGCCTGCCACTGGTGCCACGTGATGCAGCGCGAGAGCTTCTCGGACCCCGACGCGGCGGCGCTGCTCAACGCCCACTTCGTCTCCGTGAAGGTCGATCGCGAGCTCGACCCCGCGCTCGACGCGCAGCTCCTGCGGTTCGTGCAGGCGACGCTCGGCCACGCGGGATGGCCGTTGAACGTGGTGCTCACCCCGGACGGAGCGCCCCTGTTCGGGTTCACCTACCTGCCGGTGGAGGACTTCACGCGGCTCCTGGAGCAGATCACGAGCCGATGGACGGCCGATCGCGACTCGCTCGCGTCGGCCGCGCGCACCGTGTCCGACATGCTCGAGGACGCAAGGCGCCCCCAGCCGGCCGAAGCGATGGACGCGGCGCGCGTGCGCGCGCTCGCCGACGCGTTCACGCAGCAGGCGTCGGAGACGGCCGACGGGCTCGCCGGCGGGTTCGGCCAGTCGCGGAAGTTCCCGTCCGCGCCGCAGCTCGCGCTGCTCCTGGACTCGCAGCGCCGCGAGCCGGTCGATGACCTCGCGGAGTTCCTGCGCCTCACGTTCGGGGCGATGGCGTCGCTCGGGCTCCGCGACCAGATCGGCGGCGGCTTCTTCCGCTACGTGACCGACCCCGGCTGGAAGGTGCCGCACTTCGAGAAGATGCTCTACGACAACGCGCTGCTCGCCGAGCTCTACCTCGACGCCGCGGACGTGCTCGGCGAGCCCGCGTTCGAGCGGATCGGGATGGACACCGTCGCGTTCATGGTGCGCGAGCTCGCCTCCACCGACGGCGGGTTCTTCTCCAGCCTGTCCGCCGTCGACGCCGCGGACGTGGAGGGCGGCTACTACCTGTTCGACGCGGACGACCTGGAGCTTGCGCTGGACGAAGAGGAGCGCCGGGTGGCCGCCGCCGCATGGGGGTTCGAGGGGGCCTCGCCCATCGGGCACGGATACCTGCCGGTCCAGGCCGCGGAGTCGAGCGGGGAGGTGGCGCGCACCGTCGGTCTTTCGGTCGGGGACACGGTGGCGCGGCTCGACTCGGCCCGGAGGAAGCTGCTCGCGGTGCGCGCCGGACGCGGGCTTCCGCGCGACGAGAAGCGCCTCGCGGCATGGAACGGCCTCGCGCTCTCGGCGCTGGTGCGCGCATCGGAGCGGCCGGGAGGCGCCCGGTTCGAGGCGCCGGCTCGCGGCGTCGTGCGCCTTCTCACCGAGGAGCTCCGGGACGGACCGGTGCTGGTGCGCGCGCGCGCCGGCCGGCCCGCCGACCACGGGGCGGGGGAGCGGACGGTCACACCGGCGACGCTGCAGGACTACGCCTACGCCGCCCGCGGCCTGATTGCGTTCGCGAAGGCGCACGGGGACGAGAGGTACTGGACGGCGGCGCGCGGGATCGTGGAAGGGGCGTGGGAGCGCTTCCGCGCGCCGCACGGATGGCGTCTGTCGGATGCGCCCGGGCTTCCCTGGTCGGGGACCGAGCCCGCCATCGCCGACGGGCCGATGCCTTCGCCTTCGGCGGTGCTCCTCGACGCCACGATGGAGGTCGCGGAGCGCTTCGGCGACGAGGCGCTCGCCGCGCGGGCGCGGGCGGTTCTGCTTGCCGGCGACGCCGGTCTGCACCCCGCCGCATTCTTCCACGCGACCCGCATCCGCGCGTTGCTGCGGTGGCGCCTCGACCGGGCGCACTGAGCTCGAACCGGAACGCGATGAAGTCCGTCCGGGACCCCGTATGACGATCACGCCCGTATGACTATCAGGAGTGAGCGATGTCCGAACCATCACTCGAAGGCGGTTGCCTGTGCGGCGCGGTGCGCTACCGGGTCGGCGCGCCCCCGCTCTGGACCGGTTACTGCCACTGCACGAGCTGCCGGCGGAGCACCGGCGCGCCGGTCACCATGTTCGTCGGAGCGCGCGCGGACTCGGTGGCCTGGACCGCGGGCGAGCCGGCCCGCTACGCATCCTCCCCGGGCGTCGAGCGCGGCTTCTGCGCGCGCTGCGGCACGCCGCTCACCTACGAAGGGGAGCGCTTTCCGGGCGAGACCCACTTCTACGTCAGCACCTTCGACGACCCGCAGGCGCTGCCCCCCGCCTTCCACGTGTACTACGAAGAGCGGCTGAGGTGGCTGGAGATCGCCGACTCCCTGCCCCGCCACGCCACCGTCAGCGGCAGGAAGGACGACGGGCAGGACGCTGGCGAGAATGGCCTCGCCACGTGACGAGCGCGCCATCCTGCAAGAGCGGAGCCTCTCCGGGGACAGTTGGCAATCCTGTTTCGGTCACTGTCCCGAGGACGCTGGCGAGAATGACCTCGCAGCAATTCCCGCCGGGCGGGAACATGTCCTCGAACTCCCTTCGCCCGGGCGCTCTGGTGGTCGAAACCGCGCCGGAATCCCCCCGTGGCACGGCCTCTCCGGGCGTTGGCGGAAATTGCTGATGACCTCGCCACGTGACGAGCGTGCCATCACGCAGGAACGGGGGTCCTTCCGGATGCAGTTGGCAACCTTGCTTCGCTCACCGTCCTGACGTCTGGCCGGTTCAGGCCGATCCCCTCGCCGGCCGCTCGCCTGATGGGGCCGCCTCGTCCCGCGCAGTCGCCAGTGCGGCCCGCAGCGCCGCGTGCTCCGGCCGGGGCGTCGCAGTGTGCGGCGGCAGCATCACATCCTCGCGGAAGCGGCCGAGGAGCTTCAGGCAGGTCTTCAGCCTCGCGTTGGCCCGCCCGCCCGGCGGGGTGTGGTAGATGGCGCGGGCAAGTGGATAGACGCGCTCGTTCCACGTGCGCGCGGCGGCGAGATCGCCGGCCTTCACCGCGTCGAACAGCGCGATCACGGCCTCCGGGACCACCGCGGCGAGGCTCACGATGCTGCCCTCGCTGCCGACGGCGAAGCTCGTGAAGAGGTGCTCGTCGCCGGAGCCCATCACCGCCACGTGCGGCGCGGCATCGCGGATCAGCCGGCGGTTCGCCTCGTAGGCGGCGACCTCCCAGCTCCCTTCCTTGATCGCCGCGACCCGCGGGAGCCGGACCAGGCGGCGCAGCGTCTGCGGCCGGTAGGCCATCGTCCCGGCTCCGACCGAAGCCTGGAAGAGCACGATCGGCGCGGTGGTCGCATCGAGGATGCGCCGGTGGTGAATCAGCGCCGTGTCCTCGTCCTGGAACAGCGCCCAGCCGTTCGGCGCGAAGACCATCAGCGCGTCCGCCCCCGCGGTCTCCAGATCGCGGGCGTGGGCGGCGGCGGCGAGGCTGTTCTCGGCGTTCACGCCGGAGATCACGGTGCTGCGGCCGCCGACCGTCTCGGCCGCGATCTCGGCCACGCGGCGCTGGTCGGCGAGCGGCATCGACGGATTCTCGCCGGCGTGGCCGTTCACGAGGAAGCCGGCGAGACCGGGAACCGCGGCGAGCTCCGCCAGCAGGGCGCGCAGGCTCGGCTCGTCGAGCGCAAAGTCGCTCGTCAGGGGAGCGGGCGTCGCCGCGTAGACGCCGCGGAACGGGGCGGGACCGCCGGGAATCACGGCAGGCGCCTCAGCGGCCCGCCGGGCGCCGGGCGCCCTCGGCGGCGAGCGCGCCCACCTCGCGGTCGACGGCGCGATTCATGCGGGCGAGCATCTCTTCCACGTCGGCCTCCGTGACGGTCGGCGGCGGGGGGGAAGCCGAGCATGTCGCCGTCGGGCCGCGGCTGCAAGATCAGTCCTTCGGCGCCAGCCACTCCCGCCAGCGTCCGGAGAGGCCGTGCCGCAGGGGGATTCCGGCGCGATTTCGGCCGCCAAAGCGCCCGGGCGAGGGATTTCGAGGACATGTTCCTGCGCCAGCGGGAATCGCTGCTTCGGCGCGAGCCCACCCCGGCGGCCGGGGTCCGACCGCCCGACCCCCGCGACCCGGAAGTCGACCGCGAGCCCACCCCGGCGCCGGCGCGGACGGCCGGCGTCAGGAGCTCCGGTCCCGGTGCGCGGCGCCGGTGGCGAGGCCGCCGTCTTCGGCGCCCGCGAGCAGTCTGTCGACGGGAAACAGCGGCATGGCGGGCTCCCGGTCCAGCATGCGCTCGGCCAGGAGCTGCGCGATGCAGAGGCCGCTGGTGTAGCCGGAGTGGACGGCGCCGCAGACCCAGGCATCCGGATGCCCGGGGAGGGGGCCGGCCGCCGGCATCGCATCCGCCGTCTCCGCCTCCAGACCTGCCCAGGCGCGGACGAGCCGCGTCTGCGCGAGCGCCGGGACGGCGTGGCAGGCGAGGCGGACGTTGCCGACGAGGCGTTCCGGCCGGAGAGCGACGCCGCCCTGTGTTCGATCGCCCATCCCCTGCCAGCCGCCGCCGATGACCGCCGTGCCGTTCGCGAACTGCTTCAGGGAGAGCAGCCCGCTCGCCACCCCGAGGACGGTCCGCATCACCGGCCGGGTCCGCTCGGTTACCGCGAGCTGGTTCACGAGCGTCCTGATGGGAAGCCGCACCCCGAGCCAGCCCGCCATCGGCTCCAGCCAGACTCCGCCGCACAGGGCGAGGCGGGTGCCGTGGAGCACGCGCGGGCTGCCGTCGGCGCCCGACGCCCGCGCCGCATACCCCGAGCCGTCCGGCTCGACGCCGGTGACGGTGGTGTCTTCAAACACGGAGACCTCCGCGTCGCGCAGCGCGGCCAGAAATGCGCGGCCGGTCAGATATGCGCTGGCGTAGCCGTCGACCGGGCAGTGGGCGGCCAGTACCGGATGGTCGGAGAGCCCCGGCTCGACCGCCTGCGCCCGGTGGGTGGAGACGATCTCGATCGGTGCGCCGGCCTCGCGCCGCTTCTCCGCGCGGAAGGCGAGCAGCTCCGCCTCGTGCTCCGTGAACGCGACGGAGAGTCCGTCGCAGACGACGCATCCGACGTCGCCCAGCCACTCTCGCGCGCGCGCCCACAGGGCGTGGCCCCTGAGTGCGTAGGGGATGAGGGCGACGCGGGTCATCTGCATGGTCAGCGTGCCGGCGTTCACGCCGGATGCCTCTCGGCAGAGCGCGCCGCGCTCGACCAGCGCCGTGCGCATTCCGGCGCGCGCGAGGGTGAGGGCGACCATGCAGCCGTGAATGCCGCCGCCGACGATCAGGGCGTCGAACGAGTCCGGCGCGGTGCGGGTCATGGCGATTCGGCGGCCGTCGTTGCGCGGGTGCAGCGGCCCGCGCCGGATGCTGCCCGGCGGAGCGCGCCGGGCGTCTCGGGCGGGGAGTCAGGCGGACGGGCGGCGCTCACAGCGGCGCGGGCTCCGGCACCGGGATGTCGGCGTAGGAGAACTCGCCCACGAGCGCCGAGAGCGGTACCGGGCGCAGCGGTACCCGTCCGGTCCACTGGCCGGCGCGGCGGCGGCCGGCGTCGATGTCCGGCGCCGCGCCGGTCGCGACCAGCCGCAGCGCGAGCAGCTCCGCGGCGGCCTCGCCGCAGCTCCGTCCCTGGCAGGGACCCATCCCGCAACGGGTGAAGTGCTTGAGCTGGTTGACGTCCCGGGCGCCGGCGTCGCAGGCGGCGTCGATCTCGGCGCGCGTCACGTCTTCGCATCGGCAGACGATCGTCTCCGCCGGGACCTCCGCCGCCACCGCGGTCTTCGTCGCGGTCAGCCGGGTCATCGCCGCGCCGAACCGCCGGGCGCGCCAGCCGGACCACGATGCGCGCACGGCCGGCGCCGCTCCGCGCAGGTCCGCCGCAATCGCCGCTCCCGCGGTCCGCCCCGCAAGCAGCGCGGCCTGCCCGCCGAGAACGCCGGCTCCGTCGCCGGCGACGTACAGCCCCGGAACGCTGGTCCGGCCGAGCCGGTCCGCATTCGGCCGCCAGCCGCCCAGGGCGCGGTCGAAGACGCATTCGGCGCGCAGAAGGCGGGGGACTTCGGTCGCGGGCGCGAGGCCGTGGCCGACGCAGAGCGCGTCCGCGCCGATCCTGACCGGTGTCTTCCTCGAGGGGCGGCCGTCGCCGCGGCCCAGGGTGGCGACCTCCACCGCCTCCAGCCGCTCGCCGCCGAGCGCCCGCACGACCTTCGCGCAAAAGTGGACCGGCACCCGTGCGGTCAGCAGGCGAAGCGTCCAGCCGGCCCCCCGCGCGGCGAGCCGCGGACGCAGCGCCAGGCTCGGTGCCGCGGCCAGCCACTGCGCCGGACCGTTCAGATCGACCACCGCCGCGACCCGGGCGCGCGCCTTCAGCACCCCGGCGGCCACCGCCGCCAGCAACGGGCCCGCACCGGCGACCACCACGCGCCGGCCGGGCGAGACGCGCTGGGACTTCAGCAGGATCGTCGCCGCGGCCAAGCCGAACACTCCGGGCGTCGTCCACCCGGGAAAGGGCAGGATGCGCTCGATGGCTCCGGTCGCGACCAGCAGCGCGGCCGCCTCCACCGTGTGCGGCGCATCGCCGCCGATGGCGTCCAGCCGGAAGCCGCGCTCCAGGCGCACCACCGACCACACGCGCCAGCCGAACGCGGTCGCCGCCCCCGATTCTTCGAGGTCGCGCCGAAGCGCGTCCCCGGTGCGCCGGTCCGGGTCCGCTTCGCCGTCGTCGCGCCGGTCCGGCAGGAGCGAGCCGGGCGTCTCGCGATGGATCTGGCCGCCGGCCGAGCGCGCTTCGTCGACGAGGAGCACGGACAGTCCGGCCTCGGCGGCGGCCACTGCGGCGCTCGCACCCGCGGGCCCCGCTCCGAGCACCGCCAGGTCCACCGGGCGCGAAGGCGTGGCCGGGCAGGGCTCTCCGGAAGGCGTGACGCACGGTTCATCAGGCCCTCGGTCCGGGCCTTCGATGCCGGAAGACCGCCCGTCACCGTGCGGTCTTCCGGTCGGGCGGCCAATGACCGCGACTTCTGAATGGTCCTGCGTGGCCGGGATCATGCCTCGCCTTCGACGACACACGGGGTGCTTCGTGCCTGCAAGTGTTCGTGCCCGCAAGGGTGAAAACCTCGCCCGCTCATCGGACAGTGGCCGCGCGGACGCGCATGCCATTCTCGGCCGGGGTCAGGCACGCCTGCCGCACCTCGCCGTCGACGCGGACCAGGCACTCCTGGCAGACGCCCATCATGCACCAGGCGCCCCTCGGCTCCCGGGCGCGCGGGCTTCGACGCAGCTCGAGCTGTCCGGCGCACAGCAGAGCGGTCGCGATCGTCTCGCCCGGGCGGCAGCGGATCTCGGCTCCGTTCCACAGGAACGCGATGCCGAGCGTTGCCGGCCCTTCATCCTTGCGAGTACCCGTCACGGCAGGCTCCCGTCTCCCGCGTCCTCGATGCCGGGGCGCGTCGCAGGGCCATTCGAAAGTCGCAGTCACCGGCCGCCAGAGCGGAATCTCGCACGGTGACCGGTGGTCTTTCGGTATCGAAGGCCCGATTGGAGCGTCTGATGAACCGTTCGCCACGACTTCCGGAGGCCCTGGGGCGCGTCGGCCGTCCCAGTCCGCACCCGCAAGATACCGCGTATACTGCCCCGAGGGGCCGGCGTTCCGTGCCGCACGACGTGCCGGCTCCGCGGATCCGGCTTGAATGCCCGGTGCCTGCCGAGCGCTCCCAGTCCGGCAAGACCGCCGCGATGGCGAGCGCCGCGGGTCCGGTTTGCATGCCCGGCGCCTGCCGAGAGGGATCCATTCACAGTCACAGGAGACGGAAGCCATGTTGAGACGCATCTTCCCGGGCCTGGTGGCGGCGGTCGCCGCCTTCGGCCTCTTCAGCTCGCCGGCCGACGCGCGTCCGCTCGCCGAGATCCAGAAGTCGGGCGTGCTCCGCGTCGGCGTGAACCCCACGCTCCCGCCGCTCGGCATCTACAACGACAGGAACGAGATCGACGGATTCGACGTCGACTTCTCGCGCAGGATCGCCGAGATGCTCGGCGTCGAGCTCGAGGTCGTGCAGGTCGGCTCGCCCGACCGGATCCCCTTCGTCTCGACCGGCAAGATCGACTACGTGATGGGCGCGATGACCCGCACTCCGGCGCGGGCCCTGATCATCGACTACACCCTGCCCGTGCACACCGAGATCTTCGGCGTCCTGACGCTCGAGGGGAAGCCGTTCAGCACGTGGCAGGAGCTGAACTCCGCCGACGTCACGATGGTGCAGGTCCGGGGCACGACCCCTCTGAAGTTCATCGAGAAGAACCTGCCCGACGCGCAGGTCCTGCTGCTCGACAACTACCCCGACGTCGTCCGGGCCCTGGCCCAGGGCCGCGGCGACGCCCTGCTCGACGTGGTGGACTTCGTCGGCGAGCACATGAACAGGCACGACGTCGCGTGGAAGGTCCTGGAGACCCCGGTCGACGTCTACTACTGCGGCCTCGGCGTGCGGAAGGGCAACCACAGCCTGCGGGACTGGCTGAACGTCGCCATCTTCGAGCTTCATCGCGACGGCGAGGTGGACGCGATGTGGAAGAAGTGGTTCGGCATCGACATGCTCTATCCGGTGGGGATGAGCGCGTACTTCTGAGCGCGGCGAACGCGGACCGGAAAGGGGGCCGGGCAGGACGTTCGCTCGCCCCTCTCGCGCATGATCCCCGCATCCTCGACCCGGTGAGAAGGGCGGGCCGGGGACGCAGCGCACGCCGGGCATGGGCTACACCGTCATCTACGAGCAGGTGTTCTCCCACCTGCCGTATCTCCTGGGCGGGGCCTGGCTGAGCCTGCAGATCGCGTGCCTGGCCTTCATCGGCGGAGCGCTGCTCGGGACCGTCGGCGCGTTCATGAAGACCTTCGGGGGGCGCGCGAGCCACGCCGCCGCCCACGCCTACGTGGTGTTCTTCACCAACACGCCGCAGCTGGTCCAGATCTTCTTCCTCTACTTCGCGCTGCCCGACGCCGGCATCCTGCTGACGAGCTACGAGGCCGTGCTGCTCGGCATGACCCTGAACGCCGGAGCCTATCTCACCGAGATCCAGCGGGCCGGCTTCATGTCGGTGCGCCGGACCGAGATGGACGCGGCGGTGACGCTCGGGATGTCGAGGTTGCAGCAGGTGCGCTACGTGATCCTCCCGCACATCGCGCGCACGCTCTTCCCTCCACTCTCGAACCACTACATCCTGATGACCCTCGGCACCTCCATGGCCGCGATCTTCGGCGTGGAGGAGCTGACCGGACGGGCGCTGAACGTCAACTCCGAGACGTTCCGGTCGATCGAGGTCTTCACCCTGACCGCCGGGATCTACGTCGCCGTCACCCTGACCGCGAACCTGCTGCTCGGCCTGGCCGGGCGCTGGCTGTTCCGCGCGAAGATGCGCCTGGTGTGAGGGAGGCGGCGGATGCTCGACCGGATCCTCGAGGAGGCCCCGCGGTTCTTCACCTACTACAACCTGATCTTCCTCGGTCGGGCGGCGCTCACCACGCTGGCGCTGACCGCGGTGGGCTGTCTCGGCGGCTTCTTCTTCGGCTTCCTCATGGCGGCCCTGCGCCAGACCCGGAGCTGGGCCGCGTGGCCGTTGCGCGCGCTCGCGTTCCTCGTCACCGAGCTCTTTCGGCGCATCCCGTTCCTGGTGACGCTGTTCGTCTTCTTCTACACCTTCGAGGTCCTCGACCTGGACCTCTCGGTGTTCTGGGTCGCCACCGCCGCGGTCGTCGTGATCGCGGCCGCCTTCATCGCGGAGATCGTGCGCGCCGGGTTCGAGTCCGTGCACCGGAACCAGTGGGACGCGGCGGCGGCGATGAACTTCACGCTGCCGATGACGCTGCGCTACGTGGTGCTGCCCCAGGCCTGGAAGGTGATCCTGCCGCCCGCGTTCAGCTTCTTCATCCTGTTCATCAAGGACACCGCGCTCGCGTCGCAGATCGGCGTGGTGGAGCTGACCTACGTCGGAAAGGTGCTGAACAACAAGGGATTTTCGGCCACCCCGGCCTTCGGCTCGATCCTCGTGCTGTACTTCGTGCTCTCGTATCCGCTCACGAAGCTCGGCCAGCGCGTGGAGGCCCGTCTTGCCGCACGTTGATCTCGTCGACGTCGCCGCCGCGTACCAGCGCACCCCGGTGCTCGACGGCGTGTCGTTCGGGGTGGACAAGGGTCATATCGTCAGCCTGATCGGACCGTCCGGCTCCGGCAAGTCCACGGTGCTGCGGGTGCTCATGGGGCTGCTTCCGCCGACCGGGGGGCACGTGTCGGTCGGGGGGGCGCGGGTCGACTACTCGAACCGCACCCAGCTCCGCGACCTCCGCAGCCGCTTCGCGGTGGTGTTCCAGCAGTACAACCTGTTCCAGAACATGTGCGCGCTCGACAACGTGACCGTGGCGCCGGTGAAGGTACAGCGGCGCCCGCGGCGCGAGGTGGAGGCGGAGGCGGTGGCGCTGCTCGAGCGCGTGGGGCTTGCCGGCAAGATGAAGGCGTACCCCGACGAGCTCTCCGGCGGTCAGCAGCAGCGCGTCGCCATCGCGCGGGCGCTGGCCCTGAAGCCGGAGGTGCTGCTCCTCGACGAGGTGACCGCTTCGCTCGACCCGGAGCTCGTGTCCGGTGTGCTCGATGCCATCCGGGGTCTTGCGGGCGAGGGCATGACCATGCTGATCGTGAGCCACGAGATGGGCTTCGTGCGCGAGGTCTCGGCCAAGGTCGTGTTCATGGCGGAGGGCAGGGTGGTGGAGCAGGGGCTTCCGGAGGCGGTGTTCGACGCGCCGCAGCAGGCCCGCACCCGGGAGTTCGTGAGCAAGATCATCAGGCATTGAGCCATCGGCATCGCAGGCCCATGGAACGGGTCGGACAGGCGGCGGGAGCGGGCGCAGACCCGGACCGCCTCCGGCATGCCCGCGTCGGAGGTCGGGGTGCTGCCGGCCGCGCCCGAGGAGCGGGCGTAGACCTGGACCGCCTCCGGCATGCCCCCGGTGAAGAAGCAGGTGCGCGGCAGCTCCATGAGGCGGTCGAGGATCACCGGGTCCAGGCCGCGACGCGCACCGGATTCCATCCGTCTGCGTTACGCTTCCGGTGACGGGCCGACGTCGAGGCGGGCGGGTCCACGCGACGGCCGCCCGCTCGCAGGCGCGACGGCGAGCTTCCGGGCGGCGGGGCGCCGCCGGCGCTCCAGCGCTCAATCGCTCGATGGAATGATCGGGACATGGATGCATCACGGCAGCGATACCGCATCGGGGTGGACATCGGCGGCACGTTCACCGACTTCCACGTGCTCGACGAGACGACCGGCGCGGTCCTTACCGCCAAGAGGCCGTCGACGCCCGACAACCCCGCCCGGGCGATCATCGAGGGACTCCGGGCGCTCGCCTCCCGCCACGGCATCGACCTCGGCGCGCTGCGCCGGCTCTCGCACGGCACCACGGTGGGCACCAACGCGCTCATCCAGCGCCGCGGGGGCCGCGTCGCGATGGTCACCACGCGAGGCTTTCGCGACCTCCTCGAGATCGGCCGCCAGACCCGCCCGCACATGTACTCGCTCACCGAGGACCACCCGCCGCCGCTCGTGGAGCGCCGCCACCGGTTCGAGATCGACGAGCGCATGGACGCGGCCGGCGAGGTGGTCGCCGGGCTCGCCGACGCCGACATCGCCGCGGCGGTGGAGCAGGTGCGCGCGAGCGGCGCCGAGGCGTGCGCGGTCTGCCTGCTGTTCGCGTTCCGCAACCCGGAGCACGAGCACCGCATCGCGGCCGCGGTGCGGGCCGCGCTGCCGCACCTTCCGGTCTGCACCTCGTTCGAGGTTCAGCCCGAGTTCCGGGAGTACGAGCGGTTCTCCACCACGGTGCTGAACGCCTGCCTCCAGCCGGTGCTGGGCCGCTATCTCGCGGCGCTCGAGGAGGGGCTCTCGCGGGTGGCGCCCGGCGCCGCCATCGGCATCAACCAGTCGAGCGGCGGGCTGATGTCGCCCGCGCGGGCGCGGGCGCTGCCGGTGCGCACCGCGCTGTCCGGGCCCGCGGCGGGCGCGGTCGGGGCCGCGCACTCGGCGAAGCTCTCCGGACGGCGCGACGTCATCACCCTCGACATGGGGGGCACGAGCGCCGATGTCGCGCTGATCCGCGACTTCCGGGCCGACATCTCGTTCGAGCGCGACGTGGCCGGCTTCTCCGTGCGCCTCCCCGCGGTGGACATCGAGACGGTGGGAGCGGGCGGCGGCTCGATCGCGTGGTTCGACCGCGACGGGCTGCTCAAGGTGGGTCCGGCGAGCGCGGGCGCGGACCCCGGCCCCGCGTGCTACGGGCGCGGCGGCCGCGAGCCCACGGTGACGGATGCGAACCTCGTGCTGGGGCGGCTGTCGAGCCGCGGCCTGCTCGGCGGCGAGATGGCGCTCGACGAGCCGCTCGCGCGGGCCGCGTTCGCGCCGATCGCCGATCGGCTCGGGTTCGACGTCGAGCGCACCGCCGACGGCGTGCTCGGCATCGTGGTGGCCAGCATGGTGCGGGCGATCCGCACTATCTCGGTCGAGCGCGGCTACGACCCGCGCGGGTTCACCCTGATGGCGTTCGGCGGCGCGGGTCCCCTGCACGCGCGCGACGTGGCGCTCGCGCTCGGAATGCGGGAGGTCCTGGTGCCCGCGGCCCCGGGGATCCTGTGCGCGCAGGGCCTCATCGTCTCCGACCTCAAGGAGGACTTCGTCGCGAGCGAGCGCATCCCCGGCGACGCGGCCGGGCTCGAACGCCTGGACGGGCTTGTCGAGGCGCTGGCCGCCCGCGCCCGCGCCTGGCTCGAGGCCGAGGACATCCCGGCCCGGAGCCGCCGGCTCGAGCTCGCGGTCGACGCGCGCTACGTGGGGCAGAACTTCGAGCTGGCGGTTCCGCTCGCGGCCGCCGCCGCCCCGGTTCGGATCCCTTCGCCGGATGCCCTGCGCGAGCGGTTCCTGGCCGTCCACGAGGCGGCGTACGGATATGCGAACCCGCACGACCCGATCGAGATCGTCAACGTGAGGCTCACCGCCCGCGGCCGGCTGCTCGAGGAGCCCGAGCCGCCCGAGCCCGGCGACCCGGGCCCGCCGCCCGAGCCGTTCGAGCGCCGCCTGGTGCGCTTCGCTTCCGGGACCCCGGCCGCCTGTCCCGTCCACGACCGCGCGTCGCTGCGGCCGGGGCACGTGCTGGAGGGTCCGGCCATCGTCGAGCAGCTCGACTCGACCACCCCGATCTTCCCGCGCGACACGGCGGTGGTGGACCGCGCGGGCAACCTCGCCATCCGCATCGCCGGCGCAGATCACCGGGGCGCATGCCGGAACATGAACCAGGGCACGAGGGAGACATATACCATGGAACGAAGCGGGACATGAGACGGCACGCGGACGGCGGCGCCTGCCACGACGCGGACCCGCCCGGCCACGCGGTCGATCCCGTCACCCTGGAGATCGTCTCCAACGCCTTGCGCTCGATTACCGACGAGACCTTCGTCGCGCTGATGAAGTCGGCGTACTCCACCAACATCAAGGAGCGGCGCGACCACTCCACCGCGATCATGGACGCGGGCGGCCGGCTCATCGTGCAGGCGGCCGCGGCGCTGCCCATCCACATCGCGTCGATGAGCGGGCTCATCGCCTGCCTGCTGGAGAAGTTCGCCGGAGACATCCACGACGGCGACCTCTTCATCGCCAACGACCCGCATACCGCGGGCGGCACCCATCTGCCGGACATCAACTACGCGATGCCGGTGTTCGTCGAAGGCGAGCTGTTCGGCTTCGTCGCGAACCTCGCGCACCACGCCGACGTGGGGGGCATGGCGCCGGGGTCCATGGCCGGCGGGATGAGCGAGATCTACCAGGAGGGCCTGCGCATCCCGGTCGTGCGGCTCTTCCGGCGGGGTGAGCTCCAGCGCGACATCATGGACCTCCTGCTGCTCAACGTGCGGGTGCCGGAGGAGCGGCGCGGCGACCACTACGCCCAGATCGCCGCGTGCCGCCTCGGTGCGCGGCGCCTGCTGGAGGTCGTGGACCTCCACTCCGCCGCCGTGATCCGCACCGCGTTCGACGAGATCGTCGCGCGCACCGAGCGGCGGCTTCGCGACGCCATCGCCGAGGTCCCGGACGGCGAGTACGCGTTCGAGGACGTGATGGACGGCGACGGGGTCGAGACCGTGGACATCCCCATCCGGCTCAGGGTGACCATCGCGGGGGACCGGGCGCGCTTCGACTTCGCCGGCACGAGCCCCCAGGTCAAGGGCAACGTCAACGTCACCATGAACGCGACCCAGGCCGCGGTCTGCTACGCGCTCAAGGCGATGCTCGACCCCGAGGTGCCCAACAACCAGGGGGTGCTGGCGGTGGCGGAGATCGACGCCGAGCCGGGTACGCTGGTGAACGGCCGCTTCCCGGCTCCCGTCGCGTCGCGCGCGCATACCTGCCAGCGCATCATCGACGTGGTGCTGGGCGCGTTCCGCGACGCGCTGCCGGAGCGGGTCATCGGGGCCGCGAACGGCGCCAACACCACCGCGGTGTTCTCCGGTATCGACCCGCGCGGCGGCAACCGCTACCTCTACCTGGAGACCCTCGGCGGCGGCATGGGCGCACGGGTGGCCGGGGACGGCAAGGACGGGGTGCAGGTCCACATCACCAACACGTCGAACCTGCCGGTGGAGGCGATCGAGCAGGAGTATCCCCTGCGGGTGGAGGAGTACAGCCTGGTCGAGGACTCCGGCGGCGCCGGCCGCCACCGCGGCGGCATGGGCCTGCGCCGGGTGGTGCGCCCCGTCGGCCACGACTGCGTCTTCAACGGCGTCGGCGAACGCTTCCGCCACCGGCCGTGGGGGGTGTTCGGCGGTGCGCCGGGGGCCACTGGAAGGTTCCTGCTGCGCGACGCCGAAGGGGGTGAGGCGAAGCTCCCGGACAAGTGCGGCGAGTACCGGCTTGCGCGCACCGAGGCGGTCGTCATCGAGACCCCCGGCGCCGGCGGCTACGGGGACCCGGCCGAGCGCGACCCCGCCCTCGTCGCCGCCGACCGCGACAGCGGGAAGTTCACCGAAGACTACATCGCCCGGCACTACCGCCGGCGTTCCCGAGACCGGACGTGACGTCCGCCGCGGCCCGGCATCCACCCGCCCGACGATCGATGTTGACACCGTACCGACGAGGCAGTTATCGTCGGGACTTGTAAATATTGCAGTAATATATATACACTTGTAACTCGGAATGAAGATCCACGAGGAAATTCTGGCCGCCGTCCGCCGGCTGTGTACCGCTCGCCGGAGCTGGAGCTTCACGCCCGCGGAAGTCGTGCACGCCCTGCCTCACCTGAACGAAGGGTCGGTGAGGACCCACATCGTCAGCCGATGCTGCGTCGACGCGCCGAAGCATCATGCCCATCGGTGGCCGTACTTCAGGCGTCTCCGTCGTGGACTGTACGAGCTGACGAAGGAGTATCGGGCACCACGATCCCGCTGCGGGCCGGATACGGGAATTCCGTCTTCCCGGGTCGCCGAGACCCGGGCCCCATACGATTCGGATTCCGCCGCGGCCCGATCGGTGATTCACGCCGTGGTCGTGGAGAGCGAAGGGCAGTATGTGGCGGACTGCCTCGAAGTCGCGGTCGTGACCCAGGGCGCGTCGCTGGACGAGCTGCTCGGCAACTTGCGCGAGGCGCTGGAGCTGTACGTAAGCGGCGAAGACCCCGTCGTACTGGGCTTGGCGCCCGAGCCTCGGTTGCTCATCAGCTTCGAGACCTCGACACACGTCTCCTGATGCCGCGTCTGAAGCGGCTCGGGGCTCGCGAGATCGTTCGTGTCCTCGCCCGTCATGGATTCGAAGTACGCTCGACGCGGGGGAGCCACGCCAAGCTCGTTCGAGCTCCGTCCCCGGGCCGGAGAGAAATCCTGATCGTCCCAATGCATCGACAGTTGACCGCCGGGACCGTGCATGCGATCTACAGGCAGGCGAGCCGGTTCATCCCCGAGGAAGAGCTGAGACGCGATTTCTTTGCCGATTGACCAGCGTGAAAATTTTACCGGTTGGCGTTCGCATGATCTTGCGTGGGAGATGTGTGGGCAGAGGGGTACCGGATCGGGACGAACCTTCGCCCGCATTTCGCACGAGCCCGCGAGCCGAAGCCGCCGCGGCACCTTGCGGAATCTCCGTTCATGGCCTTGAATCGGTGAAGTTTCCGCGCAGGACAGATCATTCCGTACCTCGACAGGAGCTGCCCACGCCATGACCGCTCGACGTTCGGGAAGCAGTGGCCGCGCCGCCCGGCACCGGGCGCGGGTCGGAACGGCGCCGCCGATGCTGCCGCCGCTCGAGCTCGCGCTGCCGTACTACGAAGTGCTGGACGAGGACGGCGTCGAGCGCATCCACGACGCCTCGATGCGGATCCTGGAGGAGGTCGGCATCGACTTCCGCGACGACGAGGCGATCGCGTACTGGAAGCGGGCGCGGGCCGACGTCGACGGATACCGGGTGCGCATCGATCGGTCGCTGCTCATGGAGCTGGTCGCGAAGGCGCCGGAGCGGTTCACGTTCACCGCCCGCAACCCCGAGCGCAGCGTTCCCATGGGCGGGCGCAGCATGGTGTTCGTGCCGACCTACGGCTCGCCGTTCGTGCTCGACTTCGACAACCGGCGCCGCTACGGCACGCTCGACGACCTGCACGCGTTCCACAAGCTCGCGCACCTCTCGCCCTCCATGCACCTCTCCGGCGGCATCATCTGCGAGCCGGTGGACGTCGCGGTGCCGAAGCGCCACCTGCACGTCGTCTACAGCCTGCTCCGCCACTCGGACAAGCCGTTCATGGGGGCGACCACCGCCCGCGAGCGGGCCGAGGACACGGTGGCGATGGCGCGGATCGCGTTCGGCGACGGCTTCCTGGAGCGACACACGGTCCTGACCGGAGTGCTGAACTGCAACTCGCCGCTGGTGTGGGACGCGACGATGCTGGACGCGCTCAAGGTCTACGCCGCGAGCAACCAGGCGGTGATCGCGTCCCCGTTCGTGATGGCGGGGGCGAGCACCTCGGCGAGCACGGTGGGCGCGGTGGCCCAGCTCAACGCCGAGGCGCTGGCCGGCGTCGCGTTCGCGCAGCTCGTCCGCCCCGGCGCCCCGATGATCTACGGCCAGTTCCTCGCCACCGTGGACATGCAGAGCGGGGCGCCGATGGCCGGCACGCCCGAGATCAGCCTGATGAACTTCATCATCGGCCAGCTCGCGCGGCGCTACCGGCTGCCGTGGCGGTCGAGCGGCATGACCGCGGGATCGAAGCTCGTGGACGCGCAGGCCGCGTACGAGTCGAGCATGACCATGCAGTCGGTGCTGCTCGCGGGCGCGAACTACGTCTTCCACGCCGCGGGGTGGCTGGAGGGAGGGCTGAGCGCGAGCTTCGCGAAGTTCGTGCTCGACGCCGAGCAGATGGAGATGTACCACCGCCTCGGCTCCGGCGTGGACATGAGCGACCTGGAAGAGGCGCTCGACGCGGTGCGCGAGGTGGGGCCGGGCGGGCACTTCCTCGGCACCGCCCACACGCTCGCGAAGTTCCAGACCGCGTTCTTCGCCCCGAAGCTCCTCGACAACACGAGCTTCGAGCAGTGGACGGTGGACGGCGCCCTCGACGCGAACCAGCGCGGGCTGCGCCGCGCGAAGGAGATGCTCCGCGCCTACGAGCCGCCGCCGATGGACGAGGCGGTCGACGAGGCGCTGCGCGAGTACATCGCGAAGCGCGAGGCGGAGCTGCCGGAAGGGGTGGAATAGCGGGGGTGGAGTGGCAGGCACCGCGGTGGCGATGGCGCGCGCGTCCGCGCTGCGCCGGGAGGGTGTGGAGTAGCAGGGGTGGAATAGCAGGGGGTGGAGCACCGGAAGTGGTAGCATGATTGCTGTTCGACGCCCCAGGTGGTCACCCGCCGGCCGCTGGTATTCGGGCGATCCCGGTTGCGGCCGAACCGCCCCGGGCGAGCGGCCTCCGAGGGTGCGGTCCGGTATTGACGGTAACGGGTGACGGCCTGAAGGACGATGCGATGCCATCGCTGCAATTCAAGGGCAGGACCTTCGTCGAGAATCACCATCTGGCGGTGCCCTTCCACGAGCTGACGCCGGTCCGATCCCGGGGGCTGAGTCCAAAGGCGAGCCTGCACGACAACCTGATCATCGAAGGCGACAACCTGGCCGCATTGAAGGCGCTCCTGCCGACGTACCACGGCAAGGTCAAGTGCATCTACATCGATCCGCCCTACAACACGGGTAACGAGGGCTGGGCTTACAGCGACCGGGTCAACTCTCCCATGATGCGTGACTGGCTGGGCAAGGTCGTGGATCGCGAGGATCTCACGCGCCACGACAAGTGGTGCTGCATGATGCTGCCCCGGCTGAAGCTCCTGCGCGAGTTGTTGCGCGACGACGGCGCCATCTTCATCTCCATCGACGACAACGAGGTGCACCGGCTGCGTTGTCTGATGGACGATGTGTTCGGGGAGGAGAACTTCGTTGCAACCGCAGTCTGGCAGAAGATCTTCTCCCCCAAGAACACGGCAAAGTACTTCTCTGAAGACCACGATTTCATCCTTGTTTACGCACGAGACATCAAGCGCTGGGAGCCGAATCTGCTGGAACGTGAAAACCGGGCGATCGAACGATACAAGAACCCGGACGATGACCCGCGCGGACCATGGTCGTCGAGCGACCTGACTGCACGGAATTTCTACAGTCAAGGCACATATGAAGTTACGAGTCCTTCTGGCAGGAAGTTCAGGCCCTCAGTCGGGAACTACTTCCGGGTAGCGTCCAGGAAGTTCGCCGATCTGAATGCGGACGGACGAATTTGGTGGGGACCGGACGGCGGCAGCATGCCTCGGCTCAAGCGGTATCTGTCGGAGGTAAAGAAAGGAGTCGTACCGCAGACGCTGTGGCTCCATTCGGACGTGGGCCACACGCAGGATGCGAAGAAGGAACTCGTCTCCGTGCTGGACTTCGAAAAGTCGGAGGACGTGTTCAACACCGTGAAGCCCACCAGTCTGATCAAGCGCATTCTCCAGATCGCCACCGACAAGGACGCCATTGTCCTTGACTCCTTCGCCGGTTCGGGCACAACCGCGCACGCGGTACTCGCGCTGAACAGGGCGGACGGCGGCAACCGCCGTTTCGTGCTGATCGAGTGCGAGAGCTACGTGGAATCGATTACCGCCGAGAGGGTCCGGCGTGTCGTCAAGGGTGTGCCGAGAGCGAAGGACCCTGCGCTCAAGACCGGGTTGGGCGGGACGTTCAGCTACTTCAGGCTGGGCGATGCGATGCGTCAGGAGTCGTTGCTGGACGGATCCGCGCTGCCAGGCTACGAAACGCTCGCCGGCTATGTATTTTTTACCGCGACCGGTGAGGAGTTCTCGGCGGAGCAGATCGACAGGGAGCGGTGGTTCATCGGCCGAAGCCGGCTGCACGACATATTTCTGATCTATGAGCCGGACGTGGAGCAACTCAAGGACCTGGCGCTGACGCTGGAAATTGCCCGCGGCTTGCCGGATCGGAATGGACGCCGCCGGCTCGTTTTCGCCCCCACGAAGTACCTCGATCAGGACTTCCTGGACGAGTACCACATCACGTTTCAGCAACTTCCGTTTCAGATCTACGAAACGGTCGCGCAGACGGCCGGGAGGCGTTCCCGGGATGCCGGCACATGATCCTGAAGGAGTACCAGAAGCGCGCACTGGAATCCGTCGACAAGTTCCTCCAACGGCTGGCGGAATGGCGCGGCGCCCAGGCGGACTTCCTGCAAACACATCCTGACAGGGCTATCGACTGGGTGCGCGAGGCGTGGGAGAAGACCGTTCCGGCGCACCCGTACTCGCCGCGCCGGAACGGCCTGGGCGAGCCGCTTCCGGCGTTCTGCCTCAAGATCCCCACCGGCGGCGGCAAGACGCTGCTCGCGACCAGGATCATCGACCTCGTCAACGTGCGCTATCGGCGAGAGCCGCGCGGCCTGGTGCTGTGGATCGTGCCGACGACGCAGATCTACAACCAGACGCTCAGGGCGTTGAAGGACCGGGGGCATCCGTACCGGCAGCAGGTCGATCTGGCGTCGGGCGGGCGCACGCTGGTGCTGGAGAAGACGAGTGGCTTCGGCCCGCGAGACGTGGAGGAGAACCTCTGCATCCTGCTGCTGATGCTGCCGTCCGCCAATCGCGAGACCAGGGCGCAGCTCCGGATGTTCCGCGACAGCGGCGGCTTCGAGCGGTTCTTCCCGGCCGACGATGACGTGAGCGGGCACGCGTCGCTCCTGAAGCGGACGCCGAACCTCGACACGTTCGACCAGGAGGGCGATTTCTGGGGACGGCAGGCGAAGACGTCGCTCGGCAACACCCTCCGCCTGCTGCGTCCCCTGATCGTTCTCGACGAAGGGCACAGGGCCTACAGCCGGAACGCGAGGGCGACGCTGGAGGGGTTCAATCCATGCATGATCGTCGAGCTGTCCGCAACGCCTCCGCCCGGCGCGAACGTTCTCGTCGCAATCAGCGGTCGCGAGCTGAACGCGGAGGAGATGATCAAGCTCGATCTGCGCATCAGGAACATCGCCAGCGCGAGCTGGAAGGATGCGCTGCTCGCGTCGATCGAGCACCGCCAGCGGCTGGAGGACGAGGCGCGGCGGTACGAGGCCGATACCGGCGAGTACATTCGACCCATCTGTCTGGTGCAGGTCGAACGCACAGGTCGGGATCAGCGCCGGACGGGTGTCGTACACGCCGAGGATGTCAGGGAGTACCTCCTGGGACGGCGCGACATCAACGCGGACCAGATCGCCGTCAAGACGAGCCAGAGGGATGAACTCAAGGACGTGGACGAGGCCGGCGGCCTGCTCTCGCGCGACTGTCCCATCCGGTTCATCATCACGAAGCAGGCGTTGCAGGAGGGCTGGGACTGCGCGTTCGCCTACGTGCTGACGATCCTGACGAACCCCGGCTCGAGGAGCGCCTTGACCCAGCTTGTCGGGCGCATCCTTCGACAGCCGCGCGCGAGGAAGACGGGTGTCCGTTGGCTCGACGAGAGCTACGTCTTCTGCTTTCAGCGCCGCGGCAACGATCTGCTGCAGGAAGTCCGGAAGGGCTTCGGCCTGGAGGGGCTGGGTGATCTCCGGGGGCGAATCGCGGAGGCGGACGCTTCGATGCAGCCCGGCGTACGAGCTGTTCACCAGCGTCGCAGGTACCGCAAGTCGACTCGCGACCTCGTGCTGCCGGCGTTCATGATCAGGGACGGTCGGAAATGGCGGCTGGTGCGCTACGAGGCGGACATCCTGTCGCGCGTGCCGTGGGACGACGTCAACGTCCAGGAGGTCCTCGATCTGCCGCTTGCCGACGAGGTCCGACGCGACATCGAGCTGCGTACCGGCGTTGGGGGCGTGCCGGTGGCCGTCGCCCCCGCCGTTGCCACCGGACCCGCCGCCTTCTGCGACGAGCGCACGGTCGACTACGCCTTCGCTGCCAGTCACCTGCTGGACGTGATGCCCAACCCCTGGCGTGGCTACGGGTTGATCCGCCGCACGTTCGATGCGCTACTGGAGAAGTACCCTCGCGAGCAGGTCGTCGGCAGCTACGTGTTCGTGCTCGACGAGCTGCGCAGACACCTGCAGGACGAGTGTGATCGTTTGTCACGGGGCGTGTTCGAGGCGCTGCTCGACAGCGGAACGATGCGGTTCATCGTGGTGGCCGACGAGCTGGGCTTCACCCGCCTGCCTCGCGAGATTCAGCAGCCTTCGGATTCGAAGCAGGCGAACCGAACGGACGGAAGCCCGTATCAGCGCAACCTCTTCGAGCTGACGGCCGAGGACGACCTCAACGAGCTGGAGCACAAGGTCGCCACGTATCTGGATCAGCAGGAGCGGCTGTTCTTCTGGTACCGAAACCGTCCACGCAAGGACTACTTCGTCCAGGGCTGGAAGCGGGGCCGGATCTACGCTGATTTCATCGCCACCCTGCGACCTGACGAACCCGATCGCGGCGACGCCTTCCATCGAGCCTTCGTGATCGAAACCAAGGGCCTCCACCTCAAGCAGGCCGAGGACACGGCTTACAAGCGGTCCGTCTTCGACATCTGCTCCGAGCACGCGAGGAAGGCCGACTGGGCCGAGTTCGTCCCGGCGATGAGCCGGATCGGGATGCGCTTCGAGATCGTCGACGAGGAGGAATGGGAACGCCGACTGAACGCCATGTTCCTTGAATAGCCCACCCCGCCGTGTCGCACGGCCCACCCGCACCCTCCTCCCACAACCCGACATCGCTCCCCCAACCGCCGACTCTCACTCCTCGTTCAGGCTCATTTCAGGATTGGAAAACACTGGGTAGTCAGGAAAGCCGATCGACACCGGGCCGACGACCACGCCGTTTGGCATGCACGGCAGTCCCCTCGCTGCATGGTGTTCAGGGTCGCCACTCCGCAAGCTGCTGGTCGCGCCTGAGCACCATCTGCTGGACCATCACGCCTTCGAACAGGGATTCGGGCGTGACGGCGCCGGTGTCCGAAACCGCCATCGGCAGCGCGCTTCGGCTTTCGTCGTCGAATCTCCTGGCCAGAGCGGCATCGCGCAGATAGGCGTGGTCCCACCATTCCAGCATGCGCGGCTTCGCCTGCTCGAGGGCTTCGGGCGCGGGCAGCCGGTCACCCTTCCTGCGGTTGGCGGCCGGCGCGCTCGGCAGGAGGTTCCAGAGGTCGTTGCATGGCCACGCCGCGAAGGGAAAGCAGTGGTCGATGTCGAACTCCCTCGTCAGGCGGCGCCCGGTCCACACGCAGAACAGCGGTGACCCGCTTTCGCGAAGCCGGTGTCCCAGCCTGCGGATACCGCCCGTCTCGTGCTCGGGCTCGAGCCAGCGAAGGGCCGCCATGCAGGCGTCCCGGGAAACGGGCTCCGATGCGTAGCCATCCATGATCTCGACCCACTCGTTGAGCACCGCGGGCTCGATCCAGGGAGCGTATCGGGCCATGGCCTGCCAGAGGCCGACGGGCACCGACAGGGTGCCGAACGACCACAGGAACGCCTCGTCGAGGCGGACCGCGCTCCCGATTCGTACCGGTCCGGCTCGCTCGCATGGAAACATGGGCTCGGAGCTTCCCGGGTACGTCGTGTACGTGGCGGGCATGTTGCGAATGCAGCGCGCGGCGCTGCGCACCGCACGGATCAGGTTCCGCGCATCGCCACCGGTGAACTGCTGGCCGACTCCGAGGTCGTGCGGGGAGCGTGCCGCGAGGCCCCGGAAGCCCTCCTCGACGAAGGCCAGCCGGCGATTGCCCGCGGGGTGCTGAGGCAGGTCCCGGGCGATCAGCGGCCGGAAGGCGCGCACCCAGAAGAGCGCCACCAGACCGAGCGGCAGGTCCACGTGGCGCTCGTCGCGGCCGGGGCGGGCAAAGCCGCCGGCGCCGTCCGCGATCCGGATCAGCACTCTCAGGAGGGCAAGCTTGTACGTCGACGACTTGCGATCGTTGAACACGACATGGCGGAGCAGCGGAAGGGCGCCGGTACCGTCGTCCGGGAGGCGGAGCCAGATGACCTCCCACCGGATCCCGGGCCGTCCGGCGGCATCCGCATGGACCTTGCTGCGAATCGTCTGCAGGCCGTGCCGCCGGGCCAGAACTTCGACCTCGCCGGCGGAGGCGGGCTCCATCGGACGCCCCGGCGGGGGCGGCCCCTGCCGGAGGCTCACCATCATGCTGCCGCCGGGACTCATCAGGGAGACCAGCTTCCGGAAGGCTCGGGCGCGCGTGCTTCGCGGAACATGCATCCACACCGCGCTCAGCCAGATCAGGTCGAAGGTGAGCTTCGACCGCAGCACCTTGTCCAGTGCCGGCAGGGTGTCGTCCATCCACCGGATGTCGGGCGACTCGTGGCGCTCCTTCGCCGCGGTGCGCATCTCCACCGATGGCTCGGTCGCGACGACCTGGTGCCCTCTCGCGGCGAACCAGGCGGCATCGCGTCCGCTGCCCGCGCCCACGTCGAGGACGCAGCCGGCGGACTCCGGAACCAGGTCGAGCACCGGCGCGTGTATCTTCTCGAACGGGAAGCGCTCGTATTCGGCCACCAGGGTGCCCGCTTCGGCGTCGTAGCCGCTCACGACATCGCGCACCCCGAACCTGTCCGGCCGGCTGTCGGGCCCGGACGAGACTGTCCTCACAGCTCGCTCGCCCGCCACAGGTACCAGCTCGCGACGCTGCGCCAGGGGCGCCAGATCTCTCCGTGCGCGAGCAGGTCGGCCGGCTCCGGCAACGCCTCGCCGCCCCGGCAGACCATGAACCCGCGCCGGACCCCGAGGTCGGTCGCCGGGAGCACGTCGGGCCGGCCGAGGGTGAAGATGAGCAGCATCTCGACCGTCCACCGGCCGATGCCGCGGACCCCGGTCAGCCGCTCGATGATCGCCTCGTCGTCCATGGCGTCGAGCGCCCGCCGGCTCGGGAGCTGTCGGGCTGCCGCCTTCGTCGCGAGATCGCGCACGGAAAGGACCTTCGAGCGCGACAGGCCCGCCGCGCGCAGCTCCGCGTCGCCGAGCGCGAGCAGCGCCCGGGCGCTCGGCCGACGGCCGGGGAACAGCGCGAGGAGGCGGCGATGGATGGTCCCCGCCGCCTTGCCGGAGAGCTGCTGGTAGACGATCGAGCGCAGCAGCGTCGCGAACGGGGTCTGCGCGGACCCGATGCGCGCGGGCTTGCCCGGCCCGACGATGTCGATGATGCGTTCGAGGGCGCGGTCGCGGCGGCGCAGATGCGCGAGCGCGCGCTCCCAGTCACGGGTGGTGGTCACGGCGCCTTCACGTCGTCGATTGCCTGCCCCGGGGCGCACCCGAGGGCGCAGGCGCATCGCCCGTGGTGGTCACGACGCCTTCACGTCGTCGATTGCCTGGCTTCGCCTCGGATTCTTCCGAATCCGGACATGTACGATGCGGCTTCGCCCCGTGCGGCCGCTCACCCCCCGCACGCGCCCGCTCCCTCTCCCGCTCGCGCAGCTCGATGCGCCGGACCTTCCCGGTGGTGGTCATCGGCAGCGCGTCGATGAACTCCACCTCGCGCGGATACTCGTGCGCGGCGAGGCGCGTGCGCACGCTGCGCTGGATGTCCTCCACCAGCGCATCGGAGCCGGCGTGCCCCGGCGCGAGCACGACGAACGCCTTGATGCGCTGCCCGCGCAGGGCGTCGGGAGCGCCGACCACCGCGACCTGCCGCACCGCGGGATGCTTCAGCAGGCAGTCCTCGATCTCGCCGGGGCCGATGCGGTGCCCCGCGCTCGAGATCACGTCGTCCTTGCGCCCCATGTACCAGTAGTAGCCGTCGGCGTCCCGGTAGCCGAGGTCGCCGGTGCGGAACCACTCGCCGGCGAACTTCTCCCGCGTCGCGTCCTCGCGTCCCCAGTAGCCGAGGAACATCACCGGGTCGCCGCGCCGGGGAGCGAGCTCTCCCACGGTACCGTCGTCCACCGGGTTCCCGGCGTCGTCGACGATCCCGACCGCGTGTCCCGGGTAGGGCTTGCCCATGGAGCCCGGCCGCACGTCCATCACCGCCGCGCAGTTGCCCACGAGGTAGTTGGTCTCGGTCTGGCCCCACATCTCGTTGACCTTCACCCCGAGCGCCTCGTCGGCCCAGTGGAACACCTCCGCGCCGACCTGCTCGCCGGCCGACATGATGGAGCGCATCGACACGCCGTGCCGGGCCGTCGCCTCCGGCACCTGCATCATGAGCTTGAGCGCGGTGGGCGGGATGAAGGCGTTGCGCACCCGGTACTTCCCGATGAGCGCGAACGCCCGCTCGGGGTCGAACCTGCCGCCGTCGAAGCCGAGCACCGGCACCCCGTAGCGCAGCGCCGGCACGAGCGCGTCGAGGAGCCCTCCGGTCCAGGCCCAGTCGGCCGGGGACCACATCAGATCGCCCTCGTGCGGGAAGAAGTCGTGTGACAGCTCGAAGCCGGGGAGATTGCCGAGCAGGCACCGGTGGGCGTTCAGCGCCCCCTTGGGCGGCCCCGTGGTGCCCGAGGTATAGATGAGCAGGGCCGGATCGTCGGCGCTGGTGTCGGCGGGGGTGAAGGCGTCGCTCGCGGCGGCGATGAGCCTCCAGAAGCCCCCGGCCTCGCCGTCGCAGGGTATGACGTGCTCCAGGTCGTCGAGGCCGCCGCGGATGGACTCGACGAGATCGCGGCGCGCGGCGTCGGTCACCAGCGCGCGGGCGCCGCTGTCGGCGAGCCGGTACGCGAGCGCGTCGGGGCCGAACAGCACCGACAGCGGCAGCGCCACCGCCCCGAGCCGGTAGACCGCGATGTGGGCCACCACGGTCTCGATGCGCTGGGGCAGGATGATCCCCACCCGGTCCCCGCGGCGGATCCCGAGGCCGGCCAGCGCGTTGGCGAAGCGGTCGCTGAGGCGCTTCAGCTCCGCGAACGTGAAGGTCCGCTCCTCGTCCCGCGCGTTCTCGAAGTGGAGCGCGGTGCGGTCGCCGATCCCCGCGTGCCGGTCGCAGACGTCGACGCCGATGTTGTAGCGCGCGGGAACGTTCCACCGGAAGCGTTCCCGAATCTCGTCGAACGAGCGGTCCGACGGTTCGATGAGCCGCATGTCCCGCGTGCCTCCCCGCGTCCCGGGGCTGTCCGGAAGTCGTCCTGCCCCGCGCCCGTCCCCAACGGCCCGTACCCGTACCCGTACCCGAGTGCGAATCCGGCCGATAGTACAGGACTCGCGTCCCCGGCGACGCAGCGCCCGCC
Organism: Gammaproteobacteria bacterium; assembly: GCA_965202735.1. Classification (GTDB taxonomy): domain Bacteria; phylum Pseudomonadota; class Gammaproteobacteria; order HK1; family HK1; genus HK1. The sequence goes on along the minus strand of OZ241844.1, from coordinate 1,576,324 downwards.
AGGACCATTCAAAAGTCGCGGTCATTGGCCGCCTGACCGGAAGATCGCACGGTGACGGGCGGTCTTTCGGCATCGAAGGCCCGGATCGAGGGCCTGATGAACCGTTCGTCACGACTTCTGGAGAGCCCTGCAGCGCCCGCCCGAGGACAGCCATTCCCGCCAGGCGGGGGCATGCTCCTGGAATCCCCTCGACTGGACGCCGTGGTGGTCGAGGTCGCGCCGGAATCCCACCACGGTACGGCCTCTCCGGGCATACGGCCTCCGGCCATTCCCGCCAGGCGGAAACATGCTCCTGAATTCCCCTCGACCCGGCGCCCCGAGGGTCGAGGTCGCGCCGGAATCCCACCACGATACAGCCTCTCCGGGCGCTGGCGGGAATTGCTGTACGGCCTCTTCGGGCATTGGCGGGAATCGCTGGCCCGGGGATAATGTCCCCGCTCGACTTTCCCCGCCCGGCGCAACGGGCGTCCGGCTTGGGGCCGGGACGCTTCGCGGAAGGTCGCCCCGGGACACTGCCCGCACGAGCTCGACCTCACGAGGGAGAAGGACATGGAGCCGTTTCTCGCATACCGCATCCACAGGGACGAGGAGAAGAAGATCGGGGGACGCCTGGAGCGCATCGGCCTCGACGACCTCAACGAGGGCGACGTCGTCATCCGCGCCGCGTGGTCCGGCATCAACTACAAGGACGCGCTGGCCGCGACCGGCGCCGGCAGGATCGCGCGCCGGTTCCCGCTGGTGGGCGGGATCGACGTGGCCGGCACCGTGCATGCGTCCGGCGATGCCCGCTACGCCGAGGGCGACGCGGTGGTGATCACCGGCTTCGGCCTGAGCGAGGACTTCGACGGCGGCTACGCCGAGTACGTGCGCGCCGCGGGCGACTGGCTCGTCCGGCTCCCCGACGGCATGTCGCTCCGCGACGCCATGGCCATCGGCACCGCGGGGTTCACCGCCGCGCTCGCCGTCGACGCGATGGAGCGCAACGGCCAGCGCCCCGACCGGGGGCCGGTGCTCGTCAACGGCGCCACCGGCGGCGTCGGAAGCTTCGCCATCGACATGCTCGCCGGGCTCGGCTACGAGGTGACCGCGCTCACCGGCAAGCGTGAGCGGGACGAGTACCTGGGCGCGCTCGGGGCGAGCCGCATCCTCTACCGGGACGAGGTGGAGATGGGAACGCGCCCGCTCGAGAAGGCGCTGTGGGCGGGGGCGGTCGACAACGTCGGCGGGGATCAGCTCGCGTGGCTCACCCGCACGATGCAGCCCGAAGGCAACATCGCGTCCATCGGGCTCGCGGGCGGGATCGGGCTCGAGACCACGGTGATGCCGTTCATCCTGCGCGGCGTGAACCTGCTCGGCATCAACAGCGTCCACGTCGGAAGGGACCGCCGTGAACGGGTGTGGGAGCGCCTCGCCTCGGACCTCGCGCCGCGCTGCATGGAGCGGATCGTCACTTCGGAGATCGCACTCTCCGACCTGCCCTCGGCGTTCGACGGCTACATGGCGGGCACGGTCACCGGCCGCGCGGTGGTGCGCATCGGCGGCGGCTGAGCCTCGCGACTTCCGGCGTCCCGCCGCACCGGGGGCCGGCCGGTCGGTTCGAATCAGTTCGAGGCGTCCTGCCGCGCCTCGCGCTCCTTCTCCACGAGCGCCGCCACCACCCGGATCACGTTGTCCTGGCCCCCCGCGAGCCGGCTCGTGACCCGGTACTTCCCGTTGACGACGACCGACGGCGTGCCCGTGATCCCGTAGCGTTGCTGCATCAGGATGGACTTGCGGACCATCGATTCGACCGCGAACGAATCGTAGGTCTGCTCGAACGTGGTCCGGTCGACGCCCTGCCGCTCGAAGAACGCGGCCAGCGCCTCCCTGTGGTCGGTGGGGTTGCGCCGTTCGTGGATCTCCTCGAACAGCGGCCGGTGCGTGCGGTCGACGACGCCGAGGAGCATGGCGGTGTAGAAGGCGCGGGCGTGAGCCGCCCAGCCTTCGCGGAAGATCGCCGGCAGGCGCCGGACCTCGACGTACTCGGGCTTGGCGATGTCGTACGCCTCCATCACCGGAAGGAAGGTGTAGCAGTGGGGACAGCCGTACCAGAAGACCTCGACGACCTCGATCCGGTCGCCGGTCTCGGTGAGCTGGGGAGGTTGCAGGAGCTCGTACCGGCCCTCGATGTCCAGTCCCCCGGACTGGGCGGCGGCATGGGACGCGGCCGTGACCCATGCGAGTGCAACGAGACAGCGCAGCCATGGGATCATCGTGGATGTCTCCGGTTGGACAGGTGGACAGGTGCGCCGGCCCGCGGAACGCATCGGCCGGAACCCGGGGCAGGGACCCGCCGGCGGCGGAAAAGTTCGGCCGCCGGTGCTCCCGAGCTCAGTGCAGTCCCGCGATGTACTCGCTCACCGCCCGCGTCTCCCGCGGAGTGAGGTAGCGCACGGCGTCGGCCATCATGCGGCTGGGGTCGTTCGAGCGGGTCCCGAGGCGCCAGTCGTCGATCTGCTTCGCGGTGTAGACGGCGTGCTGGCCGGCCAGCGCCGGGAACCCGGCCAGGGCGTTGCCTCCGCCCCTGGGGCCGTGGCACGCGATGCAGGCGGGCACCCCGGACTCCCCGTTGCCGCCGCGGTAGATGCGCTCGCCGAGCGCGTGCAGCTCCTCGCTCGCGAATCCGCCGGTGCCCTTCTGGATCGCGTAGTAGGCCGAGATGTCCTCGATGTCCCGATCGGAGAGCCCCGCGATCATCGGCGCCATCAGCTCGTTGCTGCGCGTCTCGCCGGCCATGAAATCGCGGATCTGCTTGGCGGTGTACGCGGCATGCTGGCCCGCAAGCTTCGGCCACTCCGGGTTGGTGCTGTTGCCGGCCGGTCCGTGACAGGCCACGCACAGCGCGGCCTTCGCCTCGCCCGCGGCCGGGTCTCCGGCGAGCGCGCTGAACGAGACCGCCGCGCAGAGCAGGACCGTGGTGAGACATTGCTTCAAGGCCGGTTCCTCCGGATGATGCCGTGAAACGGGTTCGCCGCGGCGAACGTGAGGCGGGCAGGCGGGACGGAAGCGGCTATATAGCAATGCGCGAAAACGCGGTCAACTTGATCCCGGAGCCGGCCGAGCCGTCCGCCGGAGCGCCGGCGCCCGCTGTCGACTACCGGCAGGCACGGTTCCTCGGCAGCGTCGCGAGCCTTCGCGACCTTCCCCCCGACCGCGGCCGGGAGGTCGCGTTCGCGGGGAGGTCGAACGCCGGGAAGTCGAGCGCCATCAACGCGCTCACCGGCCGGCGCAACCTCGCACGCACCAGCCGGACCCCCGGGCGGACGCGGCTCATCAACTTCTTCGCGCTCGACGAAGGCCGCCGGCTCGTGGACCTGCCGGGATACGGCTACGCGAAGGTGTCCCGTGCGATGAGCCGGGAGTGGGGCGTGCTCGTCCGCGCGTACCTGGAGTCGCGGGACTCCCTGGCCGGGGTGGCGGTGCTGATGGACATCCGCCACCCGCTCACCGATCTCGACCGGAGCCTGCTCGACTGGTGTCTCGCCGCCGGCGTTCCGGTCCTCGCGGTACTCACCAAGGCCGACAAGCTCGCCCGCGGACGGCGCGGCGCCGCGCTTTCCGATGTGCGGGGCCGCCTCGCCCGGTGCGGCGACCGGGCGGGCGCGATCGCGTTCTCCGCGACCAGGCAGATCGGACGCCGGGAGCTCCCGGACCATCTGGACCGCTGGCTCGGCCAGGACCTCGACCCCGACCCGCCGCGCCGGAAGGAAAGCGTCCCGGCCATCCGGGAGACGGATTGAGCCGGGGCGAGCGGTGTCCGCGGCACATCGCCGGGACGGTTGGCGAGCGGTGCCTGCGGCCCGTCGCCGGGACGATTGGCGTGTGGTGTCGGCGGCCCGTCGCCGGGACGGTTGGCGTGTGGTGTCGGCGGCCCGTCGCCGGGACGGTTGGCGTGTGGTGTCGGCGGCCCGTCGCCGGGACGGTTGGCGTGTGGTGTCGGCGGCCCGTCGCCGGGACGGTTGGCGAGCGGTGTCCGCGGCACATCGCCGGGACGGTTGGCGAGCGGTGTCCGCGGCACGTTGCCGGGACGGTTGGCGAGCGGTGTCCGCGGCACGTTGCCGGGACGGTTCCCGTCGGAGGGGGAGAGCGGAATCCGGCGGCGGCGGCGCCCGGAATGCAGGCCGGATCCTTGTCGCAATCGGACTCGTTCCGTCGCCTCTCCGGGTCCGAATCAGGTCCGGGCGTACCGTCGCCGGAACTTGTCGACCCGACCGGCGGTGTCCATGATCTTCTGGGTGCCGGTGTAGAACGGATGGCACTGCGAGCACACCTCCAAGTGCAGCTCCCCCATCAGGGTCGAGCGCGTCCGGAAGGTGTTTCCGCAACTGCAGGTCACGGTGACCTCCCCGTACTCGGGGTGGATGTCGGCTTTCATGTCGTCGCTCTCGCGATGGTTCCGCGATCGAAGGCGGCGGAGTCTATCCCGGATCCCGGACCGGGTCGAGACTGACTGGCCGCAGCAATTCCCGCCAGGCGGGAACAGGCCCCTGCAATCGCCTCGACTCGACGCCCCGAAGGTCGAAGTCGCACCACATTCCACCACGGTACGGCCTCTTCCGGGCGCTGGCGGGAATTGCTGGACCGCGGGTAGTGTCTCATTTCGACTTTCTTCCTCAGCGCGACATCACTGTCGCGAAGTCAAGCTGAGGCACTCCCTGGTAGTGTCTCAGTTCGACTTTCTTCCTCGACACGACATAACGGTCCCGGAGTCAAACCGAGACATTACCGGGGGTGTACGTCCGCTTTGTGGCGTCCCCGGGTCGAGGGCGTCCCGCCCTTGCGAACGAGAGCAGGATGCCCTCGATTCCAGGGTCTCCCGGAACTGGAAACGAGGGGTCTCACAAGTCGGACGTACACCCCATTACCTGACCGCGCGCAGCGATTCCCGCCAATGCCCGGAGAGGCCGCACCATGGTGGAATTCTGGTGCGATTTCGACCTTCAGGGCGTCGCGTCGAGGGTATTTCAGATGCCCAGCTCGTCCCACATCGCGTCGACCCGGGCCTTCACCTCCCCACTCATCGCGATCGGCCGGCCCCATGCGCGATCGGTCTCGCCGGGCCACTTCGTGGTGGCGTCGATGCCCATCTTGGAGCCGAGGCCCGCGACCGGCGAGGCGAAGTCCAGGTAGTCGATGGGCGAGCTCTCGATGAAGGTGGTGTCGCGGGCGGGGTCGACCCGGGTGGAGAGCGCCCACACGACGTCCTTCCAGTCGCGGGCGTCGACGTCCTCGTCGGTCACGATCACCAGCTTGGTGTACATGAACTGGCGAAGGAAGGACCACACGCCCAGCATCACCCGCTTGGCGTGACCGGCGTACTGCTTGCGGATGGTGACGATCGCGACCCGGTACGAGCAGCCCTCCGGCGGCAGGTAGAAGTCGGCGACCTCGGGGAACTGCTTCTGGAGCAGGGGCACGAACACCTCGTTCAGGGCGACGCCGAGCACCGCCGGCTCGTCGGGCGGGCGCCCGGTGAAGGTGCTGTGGTAGATGGGCGATGCGCGGTGGTGGATGCGCTCGATGGTGAACACGGGGAAGCGCTCGACCTCGTTGTAGTAGCCGGTGTGGTCGCCGAACGGGCCTTCCGGCGCTTCGTCGCCGGGCGCGATGCGCCCTTCGAGCACGAACTCGGCGCTGGCCGGCGCCGGCAGTCCGTTCAGGCCGCTCTCGACGAGCTCCGTGCGCGAGCCGCGCAGCAGCCCCGCGAACGCGAACTCGGAGAGCGAGTCGGGGATCGGGGTGACGGCCGCCAGCATCGTGGCGGGGTCGGCGCCGAGCGCCACCGAGACCGGAAACGGCTCGCCGGGGCGCTCGAGCCGCCACTGCCGGAAGTCGAGGGCGCCGCCGCGGTGCGCGAGCCAGCGCATGATGACCCGGTTCGGCCCGATGACCTGCTGGCGGTAGATGCCGAGGTTGACGCGCTCGCGCGACGGCCCCCGGGTGATCACCAGGGCCCAGGTGATGAGCGGCCCGGCGTCCTCCGGCCAGCAGGTCTGGACGGGGAGGCGGCCGAGGTCGACGTCGCCGCCCTCCAGCGTCGCCGCGTGCCACGGCGCGGACTTCACGGTGCGGGGCGCCATGTCGAGCACGCGCTTGAACACGGGCAGCGACTTCCAGGCGTCGCGCATCCCCTTCGGCGGGTCCGGCTCCCTGAGGAACGCGAGCAGGCGGCCGATCTCGCGCAGCGCGCCGGTCGACTCCGCGCCCATGGCGAGCGCGACCCGTCGCGGCGTGCCGAACAGGTTCGCGAGCACCGGGATGTCGTGGTTCACGGGATGCTCGAACAGCAGCGCCGGCCCTTCCGCGCGCAGCGTCCGGTCGCACACCTCGGTCATCTCGAGGTACGGGTCGACGGGTTTCGTGACCCGCCTGAGCTCCCCGCGCGACTCCAGGGCGGAGAGAAAGGAGCGGAGATCGTCGTACTTCATTGCGCGACGCACGGTCCGGGACCGGCGGCCGGCCGGGCAGGAGTCGGATGCGGGCGAGGTCCCGCGTACTTCATCACGGAGAGGGGCGCCGGCATCGGGTCAGAGATCGAACTCCGCCACCACCGGAGCGTGATCGGACGGCCGCTCCCTCGACCGGGCGTCCCGGTCGATGCGGCACGACGTGCAGTGGCGCGCGAGCCCCTGCGTCGCGAGGATCAGATCGATGCGCAGCCCCCGGTTGCGCCTGAACGCCATGGCCCGGTAGTCCCACCACGAGAACGAGCGTTCGGGCTGCTCGAAGAGGCGGAACGCGTCGGTGAGCCCGAGCGCGGTGATGGCGCCGAGAGCGTCGCGCTCCGGGCCGCTGCACAGGATGGCGTCCTTCCATTCCTCGGGGTCGTGCACGTCGCGGTCCTCGGGTGCGATGTTGAAGTCGCCGGCGACGACGACGTGCTCGTGCGCGCGGAGCTCCGAGCGCAGGTGCCCGGTGACCTGGCGCAGCCACTCCAGCTTGTAGCCGTACTTCTCCGACCCCACCGCCTGTCCGTTGACGACGTAGAGATCGACCACGCGCACCCCCCCGACCGTGGCGGCGATGGTGCGGCGCTGCTCGTCGGTGACGCCCGGAAACCGGCGGAGCACATCTTCGGGAGGGTCACGCGAGAGGATGGCGACCCCGTTGTACGTCTTCTGGCCCGAGAACGCCGCGTGGTAGCCGGCGCCGCGCAGCGCCTCGACCGGGAACCGGTCGTCGGTGAGCTTCGTCTCCTGGAGCATGAGCACGTCGGGACGATGCTCGTCCAGCCAGTCGAGGACATGCGGCAGCCGCACGTTGAGGGAGTTGACGTTCCAGGTCGCGATTCGCACGGCGGGATCCTTCGGTCCGTGGTCGTGGTTCTCGAGGCCCGTGCCGGACGCCGAACGGGCCGCGGCGTCGCGTCAGGCCCGCTCCGAAGATAACACCTGTCCGCCGCCGCATACCGGGCAGGCGGGATCCTTCGGGAGCCTGAGCTCGCGCCACTCCACGGCGTCGCGTCAAGCCCGCTCCGAAGGCGACACCTGTCCGGCGCCGCATACCGGGCAGGCGGGATCCTTCGGGAGCCTGAGCTCGCGCCACTCCATGTCCGCCGCGTCGAGCGCGATCAGCCTTCCCGCGAGCGAGGTCCCGAACCCCGCGATCAGCTTGATGGTCTCGGCCGCCTGCACGCTGCCGACGATGCCGAGCAACGGCGCCAGCACCCCGACCAGCGCGCAGGGCTCGCCCTCGGCGCGGCCGTCGTCGCTGTACAGGCAGCGGTAGCAGGGCGACTCGGGGTCCCTCGGGTCGAAGACCGCGATCTGCCCCTCCATGCGGATGGCGGCGCCGGACACCAGCGGGGTCGCGTGGCGCCAGCATGCCGCGTTCAGCGCGAAGCGGCTCTCGAAGTTGTCGGTGGCGTCGACCACCACCGTCGCGGCCGCGACCTGCTCGTCGAGGTCGTCGTCGAGCGCCCAGTGCAGGGGCGTGACCTCGATCTCCGGGTTCAGCGCGAGCAGGGTGTCGCGCGCGGATTCGACCTTGGCGCGCCCGACGTCGGCGCTGCGGTGGACGATCTGGCGCTGGAGGTTGGACAGCTCCACCGCGTCGTAGTCGCTGAGCACGATGTGGCCGACGCCGGAGGCGGCGAGGTACATCGCCACCGGCGACCCGAGGCCGCCGAGCCCGATCACGAGCACCCGCGCCGCGTTCAGCCGCTCCTGCCCGCGCTCTCCGATCTCCGCGAGCCGCATGTGGCGGCTGTAGCGTTGGGCGAGCCGTTCGTTCATTCCCGGATCCTGCATCGCGTGACTGGCGGATGAACCGGGCGTCAACGCGGCGTCCCCGGCGCACAGGACCATGCAAGAGTCGCGGTCATTGGCCGCCCGACCGGAAGATCGCACGGTGACGGGCGGTCTTCCGGCATCGAAGATCCGGACCGAGGGCCTGATGAACCGTTCGTCCCGACTTCCGGAGAGCCCTGCCCCGGCGCGCGGGTCCGAACGCGGCCGCCGTCGACCTCCTCGCGGTGAGCGTCGAGCGGACCGTCCCCGCTCGGCGCGCGTGCTCGAACGCGGTCGTCACCGGCCGGGGCGCGCCGTCCCAGGGTCACGCGCCCGTTCCCCGCGAGATCGCGGAAGGTCTCGACCGGCATGAAGCCGGCACGGGAGAGGAGGGCGCGCACCTCCGGCCCCTGGCCGGCGCCGTGCTCCAGCACCAGCCGGCCCCCGTGCGCCAGCCGCCGGGGCGCGTGCCGGGCCAGGGTCTCCAGCATGTCGAGCCCCCGCGGTCCGGAGACGAGCGCTTCGCGCGGCTCGAAGCGCACGTCGCCGCCGAGGAGGTGCGGGTCCCCCTCCGCGACGTAGGGGGGATTGGACACGATGACCGACCACCGCCCCGGCGCCAGCGCGGCGCAGGCGTCGGCCACGACGAACGAGACGTTGCCGGCGCCGAGCCGCGCCGCGTTGGTCCGGGCGACCGCGACCGCGGCCGGCGAGCGGTCCGAGCCGAGGACGAACGCCCGGGGACGCTCCAGCGCGACCGCGATCGCGACCGCGCCCGTCCCGGTGCCGATGTCGGCGATCGCCGCCGTCTCGTCGGGCCGGACGGCCGCGAGGACGGCCTCGACGAGGTGCTCGGTCTCCGGGCGCGGGATGAGGGTGTCCGGGGTGACGAGGAGATCGAGCGACCAGAACTCCCGGCGGCCGGTGAGGTAGGCGATCGGCTCGCCCGCGCGCCGCCGTTCGAGCAGAGCCTCGAACCGGCGCGCGGAGCGGACGTCCAGGGCTGCGGCCGGATGGGCATGGAGCCGGGCGCGGCTCCATCCCAGCGCCTGCGCGAGCAGGATCTCGGCATCGAGGCGCGCGGTCCCGCTCGCGGGTTCGAGCGACGCGCGCGCCCGGACCAGCGCGCCCCGGACGGTGGCGGCCCGGCCGATGGGGGCGGCGGGACCGTCGATGGCCGCGCTGGTGCGCATGGCGCCTCGCGGGGCTTGCGACGGCGGTGACGGTGTCTCGGTGCGCATGGCGCCTCGCGGGCCCGGGCTCATGCTTCACCTGCACGAACGCGCGGGAGCCGCAGACCATGGCGCCTCGCAGGCTCGGACTCATGGCTCCGGCTCATGGCTCCTCGAGCGTCGGCCCGGCCCCGGCCACGCGGGTCTGGCGCATTCGCTGGCGCCAGCGGTCGGCGTCGTAGCCGGTCCCGCGGTGCAGGAGGCAGCGGTTGTCCCAGATCACCGTTTCGCGGGCCCGCCACTGGTGCGAATACGTGTTCTCGGGCACGGTCGCCCGCTCCAGCAGATCGTCGAGGAGCCTGCGGCTCTCGATCCCCGGCCAGCCGACGATGGAACGGGCGTGCGAGCCGACGTAGTAGCTCCTGAGGCCGTTGCGCGGATTCGTGCGCACCAGCTTGTGCTCCACGGGGGGAAGGGAGGCGGCGTGGTCGGGGTCCACCGGCGCGACCTGGGTGCGCGAGAAGACGTAGTCGTGAATGGCGTGGAGCGGCTCGATCATCGTTCGCATCCCGGCCGGCAGCTTCGCCCAGGCGTTGCGCATGCTCGCGAACTCGGTCGCGCCGCCCTCTCCGGGCACCTCGTGGGCGTGGGTGATGGAGACGAAGGAGGGCACCCGGCGGAACGACGAGTCCGAATGCCACAACTGGTTCCCCTTCTGGTAGTGGGTGCGGGGGTGGGCGCTGCCCTGTCTGGTCCCGTCCGCGGCGATGTTGCCGACGGTCCCGAAGTACACCACCTTGCCGGTCGTGCCCAGGGTGACGTGCTCGGCCTCGGGCTCGCCCAGGCGGCGGGTGAACGCGAGCTGGGCCTCGTCCGTCATCGGCTGGTCGGGGAAGCAGAGGAAGGAGTGGGTGTCGATCGCCTCGCGGATCGCTTCGACCTCCTCCTCGGTCAGGTCCGTGGTCAGGTCCAGGCCCGTGATCCGGGCGCCGAACGGAGCGTTCAGCGGCTCGATGGCGAGGCGGCTCATGCGGTGTCTCCAAGCGTCGGCGAATGCTTCAGGATATCGGTTGCGAGCCGTTTCGATCATCACATGCCCCACCGGAGGCGAGGTCGAGGGTGGTGGCTCGGGACGGAGACCATGGCTCGACCGGAGCATCGTCTCCGAGCCGGGCGGAGCAAGGTGGCTCCGCTCCCTCGCCTACCGGCCTTTGCCCCGGTTCGTTCTCTTCTTCGGAAGAGCCTCGTCGGAAAACCCGTCATGCTCCACGGCCAGCAGTATGATTGGGTAGTCTTTCGCCTCCCGCAGCTCCTCTTCGACATAACGGACGGCGTAACTGAAATTGGCCACCCGGTCGGTCAGCCAATGTTCGAATTCATCGGATGGAACCACAATCACGCCGACGTCGATGTGGCTGTCCTGGAGGTTGTTGCGTATGTGAACGATGTCCCGAGCAAGAAGATCGCTTCTTCCGGAAACCTGAATCTCGACTCCCATTCTCGACACGATGGTCTGGTTGTATCGAAGTCTCTTGGTCCAGTCCACATCTCCCGACTTCGACTGAATCCAGTCCTGGGAGGCACGAAACCGCTCGTCAATCAGCTCTCGTACACGAGCGGCTCCGTTCGCCTGCTTCTTCCCGAGCACGCGAACGTCCGTGGAGACGAGGATCTCCAGCAACTCGAGAAAAAGATGCGCCAGCCCCAGCCGGCATACCTTCTCTCTCGATCCCCCGTAAAACCGGATCTTGCTTATCTTCATGGTGAAACAGCGCCTCGAAGTTGAATTGTTCCTTCCGTGCGGGAAAGAGTGAATAATTGGCTTGCATGCGTTTCTTTATGTGGGACGAATCGTGGAGCTCCGTACCGATCCAGTTTCGGTGAAGCTTCTCGGCCGCCTGATAGGTCGATCCTCCCCCTCCAAAGGGATCGAAAATGACATCACCGGGCCTCGTGGAGATCAGAATAGCCCTTTCCGGGATCATCGACTTCAGTTCGTTCACGCCAGGGCGGACTTTGAATTTCGCGTGGCGGTTGGGGGATGTATCGGTCCAGAAATCCGTCAGATTGACTCCTTCCGAATTCATTTTCTTCCGGTGTCCGCCGTAGTCCCGGATTTCCTTGCCACAGTGTCTGCATTTTTCGATGGGCAAACGAACTTTGTTAAATACACGAGGATTTCCACGGGTATAATAAAGAAGTGCATAGTGAGCAGGATACAGCTTTTTCCCGCGCGGATATGTGCCCTTCATGGTCAGTGCGATCCAGTGCCTGAAATACATCTTTTCTCCCATGATCGGAGCAAATCGTATCGCAAGTTCAGGTGTGGCGTAGAGGAAAAAGGCGCCTCCTGGCTTCAATACTCGACAGCATTCGAGGATCCACTCCCTGCACCATCTCAGGTACTCGTTCCGATCCACGGTATCGATATATCCATTCTTGTAATCCTTGCCAAGGTTGAACGGTGGGTCGGCAAATACGGTATCGATTACCTCCGATTTCATGTGCCCGAGGAGGTATTGGCAATCCGCGTCGTAAAGGACTCCGTGAGGCGTGGTCAGGTATGGCTGTTTCATCCTGCAGACTCCCGCCATGTCATCCGATCCGGTGTCGGCCATGCACCATGGCGGAGCTCATCCAGACACCGGTCCGCACAACGGTCTCGTTCGAAGGCAAGATACGGTGGTCCTTGCCGTCACGCAAGCGCACAGGGGGTACGTGTCAAAGCTGACTCGTTCTCTCGATCATCTCCAATTAATTCAATGAGTTACTTCCATCGAGGTTCTCTTCGTACGGAATTCCCGCGAGCAGAAAAAAATTGTTGTATCAAGGGGTTACGCTTTCCGGGGCGTTCAGGGGTTCACGAGAACGAGTTTGCCTTGGGTACGCGTCGATTCCATCCTCGTGGCGAAGACCGTTCGAGGAGCCCCGGACTCGGGATACCGAGCGCCGGGCGGGCAATCGATGGTGGGCGCATTCTGGCTCCTGGCGCGCCTCGGTCCCGACGATCGATGTCCGAGGACGTTCGCAAGGCCCTTGCCGGATCGTTCAGAACGCCGCCGCCGCGCCGTCGCTGCGCGGGTCCGCGGCGCCCTCGATCACGCCGCTCGGGTGGCGCACGAGCGCGCCGGCGTGGCCCATCCGCTCGTCGAACGCGCCGACCTGCTCGACCTCGTGCCCGGCGAGTCCGAGCGCCGTCACCACCCCGGAGTCGAAACGCGATTCCAGCTTGAGCGTCGTGCTCTCCTCGCCCCAGGTGCGGCCGAGCAGCCAGCGCGGGGCGCTGACCGCCTCCTGCAAGGACCGTCCGAAGTACGCGTAGCGGGTCAGCACCGCGGCCTGGGTCTGGGGCTGGCCCTCGCCGCCCATGGTGCCGTAGGGCATGGCGCGGCCGTCGTCGAAGAGCAGCAGGGCGGGGTTCAGGGTATGGAACGGCTTGCGGCCCGGCGCGAGGCGGTTGAGCGATCCGTCATCGAGGCTGAAGCTCGCGCCGCGGTTCTGCCACTGGATGCCGGTCTCCTCCAGCACCACGCCCGATCCGAACTCCCAGTACACGCTCTGGATGAAGCTCACCGCGCGGCCCTCGCCGTCGACCGCGCCCATCCAGACGGTGTCGCCCGCGCTCGGGGGCTGCGGCCACGGGAGGGCCTCGTCCGGGTCGATGGCGGCGGCCGCCGCGTCGAGCGCCTCCGGCGCCAGGAACCGCTCGGGGCGGCTGCGCATGTACGCCGGGTCCGCGACTTCGCGGTCGCGCACCATGAACGCCTGCTTGGTCGCCTCCACCAGGCCGTGCAGGTGCGCGAATCCGTCGGCCTCGGCGACCCCGAGCCGCTCGAAGATGCCGAGGATCATGAGCGATGCGAGCCCCTGGGTGGGAGGGGGGAGGTTGTACGCGGTGCCCGGCCGGAGCGCGAGCGCGAGCGGCGCCTTCGACTGCGCCCGGTGGCGCGCCAGGTCGTCGCCGCGGAGCGGGCTGCCGATGCGCGCCAGGTCGGCGGCGATCGCGTCCGCGAGCGGACCCCGGTAGAAGGAGCCGAGCCCGTCCCGCGCGAGCCGCCGGAGCGTCCGTCCGAGGCGCTCGTTCACGAACCGGTCGCCCACCGCGGGGACGGCCCCGCCCGGCAGGAACTGCTGCGCGAATCCCGGTACCGCCTCGAGCCCGGCGCGCTTGTCCCGGGTATTGGCGTGCTGGCTCGCGGTGACCGGCACGCCGTGCTCGGCGTAGCGGACGGCGTCGTCCAGCAGCCGCTCGAGGGAGTGCGTGCCGCCCCAGCGCCGGCCGACCGCGAGGGCCGCCTCCCACCCCGACACCGTGCCCGCCACGGTGTTGGCCGCAAGGGGTCCGCGCGACGGGACCGCGTCGAATCCCCGCGACCGGTACCACTCGGGCGTGGCTCGCGCCGCCGCCGCTCCGCACGCGTCGATGGCGACGGGCTCCGCGCCCGGGGCGTGCGCGATCCAGAACCCGTCGCCCCCGATGGCGTTCATGTGCGGGTAGACGACGGCGATGGCGGCGGCGGCGGCGACCATCGCCTCGATGGCGTTGCCTCCGTCGCGCAGCACCGCGAGCCCGGACTGGGCCGCGAGATGATGGGGCGCGACGACCATGCCCCGGGTGGAGGCTGCGGTGCTGATCATTTGCGTCTGCGTCATGCCGGCCGATTCACGTCCGCGGTCCCGGCGGCACTCCACGGCCGATTCCCGCCACCCCCGGCTCCCGACGGCGGCGCGGGCCGGCCGGCCGGCGAGGTCAGAGCAGCGGCGACCGGGGCGTCCCTTCGGTCCGGGCGGAAGGGGCGGATGCGAGGAGCCTCCGGATGATGTCCCGCTGCCCGGCCAGATAGCCGCGCGGCTCCACCACCACCCGGTCGCCGACCCGCGCGTGCACGGCGGGAAGCGCGTGAAACGGCACGTTCGGGAACAGGTGGTGCTCGGCGTGATACGGCATCTGCCAGGCGATCGCGCTGACGAACCGGCTGGTCAGCGTCGTTCGGGTGTTGCGCAGCAGGTCCGGGCTCTCGTCGCATCCGACGTGCTCGGCCACCCGGATGATCCGCTGGATGGGCTCGCCCGCCACGCGCGGCGCAATCCAGGCAGCCAGCAGCGCCCACGCGAGCTCGAAGTGCGCCGCCGCCGCGAACAGCGCCGCGTAGAGCGCCACCATGATGCGCGATTCGAGCACCATGAGGCCGCGCCGGCCGGCCGGCACGTAGATGGCGCCGGCCGGGTGCAGGAATCCGCAGGCGTGCTTCACCATCCACGAGAGGTTGCGCCACCAGAACCACAGCCCGGCGCAGTACCACAGGTACTGCCCGAACGTCGCCGGTTCCGGCAGCACCAGGGAGGGGTCCTTGCCGGACACCTGCGTGAAGCGGTGGTGGCCGAGATGGAAGTAGCGGAAGTAGTACGGCGGCACGACGTAGACGAGCGCCGTGACCCACAGCACCGATTCGTTCATCCAGCGGGACCGGAACGCCGCTCCGTGCGCGCACTCGTGCAGCGGCGAGAACAGGAATCCGGTGACGACGGCCTGGAACGCGAACGCGGGCCAGAACAGCGGCCCGGGAAAGGTCGTCCAGCAGAGCCACCCGCCGAGGCCGATCAGCGCGTAGTGGACCAGGAAGTACGCGAGGCCGTGCACGTTGGTCCGCCGCGACAGCCGCTCCAGCGTGGGCCGGTCGAGCAGCTCCGCGGGCCGGCGCGAAACCGCGGCGGGGTCCGGGCGCTCGCCGGGACGCTCCCCGGCGGTCAGGCCGAGCTGCGCATCGTCGATCAGCAGCTCGGCGGAGGTGGCTCGCAATGCTCGATCCATCAGGACAGCTCAGAGGTCGAAGGGTTCAGGAGAAGACACCGGTATTCTCCCCTCTCCCCCGGGAGAGGGGCCGGGGGTGAGGGTGCGGCGATGATTCGGTCCCCTCACCCCAAGACCCCCACATTCTCCCCTCTCCCCCCGGGAGAGGGGCCGGGGGTGAGGGCGCGGCGATGGTTCGATCCCCTCACCCCAAAACGGTCATGGTCGACGCCGTGCTGGACCACCCCGTAGAATGAAAATTGGTGCTCGTCGCGCGGGCGGACTTCGGGCCACATCGGGGTCGCCTACCGGTCGCAGCCCGCAACCGGAGCGCCGCAAGGTGTGAATGCCCGGTGCCGCCGACCGGCGGCGCACAGGCTGCGTTGCGCCGAATCCCAGAGTATTTTCACGGCAAACCCCTCTCCTGGGGGGAGAGGGGCTTCTTTCGGGACCAGGGGCATCCCGCCTTTGCGAACCGTTCGCACGATGCCCTCGTCCCCAGGGTCGCCCGGAACCGGAAACCAGGGCTCTCGCAAACCGGACGCACACCCTTTCCGACGACGGGTGGCGTCTCGGTTCGACTTTCTTCCTCGACACGACACAGCGATCCCGGAGTCAAACCGGGAGATTACCCCGAATTCCCCTCGGCCCGGCGCCCCGAGGGTCGAAATCCGGCAATTCCCGCCAGGCGGGAACAGGCCCCTGAAATCCCCTCGACTCGACGCCCTGAAGGTCGAAATCGCACCACGATTCCACCACGGTACGGCCTCTCCCGGGCGCTGGGGGAATCGCTGGCCCGGCGCCCCGGGGTCGAAATCGCACCGGAATTCCACCACGGTACGGCCGCTCGCGCTGCTGCGCCGCATTCCCGCCGGGCCCGGGACGTCGAAATCGCGCCGGAATTCCACCACGGTACGGCCTCTCCAGGCGTTGGCGGGCAGGACCATTCAAAAGTCGGGGTCGCCGGCCGCCAAGCCGGACTATCGCACGGCGATCGGTGGTCTTTCAGCATCGAAGACCCCGTTCGAACGTGTGATGAACCGCTCGTCACGACTTCCGGAGAGCCCTGCGTTGGCGGGCATCGCTGCCAGGCATTGGCTGTCGGATATCTGCGGCCAGGCATTCGGCGATGATCCGCCCGATGAGCCGGCAGTCCTCGACGCTGAAGGTGAGCGGGATCCGCATGTCGAGAAGCGATGCGAGGATCCGGTCGGTCGCCGGCAGCGGCTGCCGCTCCAGGTACCGCCAGGAGTCGTAGCGGCTGGTGAAGGCGACGGGCGCCGCGTCCCCGAACCACTTGAGCTCCACTCCGCGCGCGAGACACGCCTCCACGAGCGCCCGGACCCCCGCCTCGCCCAGGCCGGGCGCCAGGAACTGGATCGAGCTGCCGACGTACCTCTCCTGCTCCGGACGCCTGGGGAGGCGCACGCCGGGCGCCGATGCGAGCGCCTCTTCGATGGCCCGGTAGCGCTCGTTCCACGCCTCGACGAGCCGGTCCAGCGCCGCGAGCTGCGGGCGGAGGATGGCCGCCCTCAGGTTGTCCATGCGCCCCGAGCAGTTCGGCGTCTCCAGCCGGATGCGGTCGAACACGCCGCCCGCCGGAACCGCGTCATGCCTGCCGTAGAGCATGTAGGAGCCGGAGAGGATCGTCGCGCGCGCCATCAGCTCCTCGTCGCCGGAGGTGATGAGCCCCCCTTCGCCGGAGTTGATGTGCTTGTAGGTCTGGGTGCTGAAGCAGGCCGCGAGCCCGTGGGCGCCGCTCCTGGTGTTGCCCCAGCGCGCGCCCATCGTGTGCGCGCAGTCCTCGATGACCGCGATGCCGAGCGAGTCGGCGGCGTCCATGAGCGCGCCCATGTCGGCGATGTGCCCGCGCATGTGCGACAGCATCAGCACCCGCGCCGCGCTGGACCGCGCCTTGCGCGCAAGATCGTCGATGTCGATGACGAGGTCGCCGGTGATCTCCACCAGCACCGCCCTGCCGCCGGCGGCCGCGATGGCGCCGGGCACCGGCGACAGCGTGAAGCCGTTGGTCAGCACCGGCTCGCCGGGCGCGACCCCGAAGGCCCGCAGCGCCGTCTGCAGCGCGTAGCCGCCCGACGCGCAGGCGAGACAGAAGCGCGCGCCCATGTACGCCGCGAACTCGTTCTCGAGCGCGACGGTCTCCGGCACCTCGCCGTCCACGACGTTGTACCGGTGCAGCCTTCCCGAGCGCATGACCGCGACCGCGCGCTCGATGGCCTCCTCGGGAATGGGCAGTTGCTGGGTGAAGCTTCCCCTGAAGTTCCTCGTCATCACCGGTCCTTCGTCCGCCGGCGGTGCGGTCGGCTCAGAGCGTGGAGAGAAACGCCGCGAGCGCCCGGTTGAAGCGCTCCGGATACTCCCAGAACATCATGTGGCCGCCGAAGGTCTCGATACGCGATCTCGGGCAGTGCTTCGCAAGGAAGGGCCCGGCGGTCGCGGACCAGTGGTCGGCGACGAAGAAGAGCGACGGTATCTCCGCATCGACCCGCTTCGCCTCCTCCAGACAGTTCGCGAAGCACACGTCCGCGATGAGATTGGCGGCGACCATGGGCGGCGTCGCCAGCGACTGCTCCACCACCCACGCGGTCACCTCGGGCGACATCTCGCCTTCGATCATCACATTGTCCGCGTACCAGGTGACCATCGCGCGCTGGCCCCGGGCGGTCTGCACCCCCTGGAAGAAGCCGGCGAGATCGGGGATCGCGCCCTCGACCCAGTCGCCTTCGCCGCAGCTCATCCCGAGCGGCGGCATGTCGACGGAGACGAAGCCGCGAATGCCGGCCGTGCCATGATTGCGCACATGGTGCCAGGCGGTCAGCGAGCCAGCCGACCAGCCGAGCAGCACCGGGCTCTCGACATCGAGATGTTCGAGAAGCCTGGCGAGGTCGGCGGCGTGGGTGGCGTAGTTGTTGCCGTCGCTCGTCACCGTGGAGCGGCCGTGGCTGCGCGGGTCGAACGAGATCACCCGATGGGAGCCGGCGAACGCGGCGAACTGATGGTCGAATACCCTGGTGGTGAACGTCCAGCCGGGAATGAGGACGAGCGCATCCCCCTCGCCCTCGTCCTCGTAGTAGAGGTCTACGCCCGGCGCGACCTCGACATAATCGCCGATGCGTCGAGTGGTCATGTCGCCCTCCTGGATGGAAGCTGTCGGCGGCGTCGCCGGTACGGCTAGCCGTTGCGGTAGATGTAGCTGTAGCCGTTGATGGCGGGCACGCCGCCGAGATGGGCGTAGAGGACCCGCGAGCCCGCGGGGATGTATCCCTTGCGCACCAGGTCGATCATGCCCTGCATGGATTTCCCCTCGTAGACCGGGTCGGTCATCATCCCCTCCGTGCGGGCCGCGAGGCGGATCGCGTCGTTGGTCTCCGTCGACGGCACGCCGTACGCGGGATAGGCGTAGTCCTCGAGCAGGACGAGGTCGTCGCCGGTGATGTCGCGGCCCAGCTCCACGAGGTCCGCGGTGTTGCGGGCGATGCCCATCACCTGCGCGCGGGTCTGCGCCGGGGTGCCGGAGGCGTCGATCCCGACGACCCTCGCCGCGCGCCCGTCCCTGGCGAAGCCGACGAGCATCCCCGCATGGGTGGAGCCCGTGACGGTGCAGACGATGATGTAGTCGAAGCGGAAGCCGAGCTCCGCCTCCTGCGCCCGCACCTCCTCGGCAAAGCCGACGTAGCCGAGCCCGCCGAGCCTGTGGACCGAGGCGCCGGCCGGGATGGGGTAGGGCTTGCCGCCCCGCGCCTTCACATCCTCGATCGCCCGCTCCCAGCTCTCGCGAATGCCGATGTCGAAGCCTTCGTCGACCAGCTCGATCTCCGCCCCCATCACGCAGCTCATCAGGATGTTGCCGACCCGGTCGTAGACGGCGTCCTCGAACGGCACCCAGCTCTCCTGCACCAGGCGGCACTTCATGCCGAGCCTGGCGGCAACCGCCGCGACCTGGCGCGTGTGGTTCGACTGCACCCCGCCGATGGTGACGAGCGTGTCCGCGCCGGACGCGATGGCGTCGGGAACGATGTATTCGAGCTTGCGGATCTTGTTGCCGCCGAAGGCGAGGCCCGAATTGCAGTCCTCGCGTTTGGCGTAGAGCTCGACCGCGCCGCCAAGGTGCTCCGACAGCCGGTCCAGCCTTTCGATGGGCGTCGGGCCGAAGGTCAGGGGACAGCGCTCGAACCGGTCCAGCATTGGCGCCTCTCGCTCCGGTGCGGCCATTCCCCGCACGACCGCCCCTGCCGTGTCCACCGCCGGATGTGATCGACGCGATCGGGTCCCGGTCCGTGGCGCAGGAGGCTCGCGCCCTGCGCGGCGTCCGGCGGACGGGGCCGGACTTTTCAGGCGGCCCCGGCGGACGGCCCGGTTGCGGGACCGTCACTATACAGACTCCGGCGGTCGAGGGTACCTGCCGGCCCGGAGTCGGAGGCATCACGCCATGGCCGCGGTCGTCAGCTCGCGCAGGGCGTCGGCCAGCGATCGAAAGTCCTCGACCCGCAACGACGTCCGGCGCCACGCCAGTCCAATGCGGCGTGAGGCGGGCACCGCGAGCCGCGAGAGCGAGACCCCCGTGCCCCGGGTGATGCGAGCGTCGACCGCGAGCCTCGGTACGAGCGTGACGCCGATGCCCGCCGCAACCATCTGCACCAGCGTGTGCAGGCTGCTGGCCTCGAACTGTGCCCGCGCCCTCGCGTCGCCGACTCCGCAGACGTCCAGGGTGTGGCCGCGCAGGCAGTGGCCTTCCTCCAGCAGCATGAGCTTTTCGCCCGCAAGCGCTTCGAGCGGGACCTCGCCGCTGCCGGCGAGCGCGTGTTTCCGGTGGCAGGCGAACAGGAATTCATCCTCGAGGATGACGTCGGTGTCGAGGTCCCCGGTATCGCAGGGCAGGGCAATCAGGGCGGCGTCCAGCTCCCCGTCCTCCAGCCGGGCGAGGACCGGGACGGTCTGCTCCTCTCTCAGATAGATCGTCAGGCCCGGGAATCTTTCCCGCAGCGCCGGCAGGACGCGCGGCAGCAGGAACGGGCCGATCGTCGGGATCACCCCCAGGCGCATCTCCCCCGTCATCGGCGAGCGGCCGGCCCTCGCCACCTCCATGAGCTCCCCGGCTTCCCGCAGCAGCGCCTTCGCCCTCTCGGCAATCTGCGCGCCGGCCCGCGTGATCAGCACCCGCCGGTTCGAACGTTCCGCGACCGCGGCTCCGAGCACCGACTCGAGGTCGCGAATGCCCGCGCTGAGCGTCGACTGGGTGATGTGGCAACGCTCGGCCGCGCGGCCGAAGTGCTGCGTGTCGGCCAGCGCCACCAAGTACTGGAGCTGCTTCATCGTGGGCAAGCGCCTCATTGGATGTCTCCGGGAACGAATGTTCGTACAATACGATTATTATAATAAAAAATAATCGCTATACACGAATATCGGCAACCCCTAGTCTCGCCTCCGACAGCCAGGTCGGCTGTCGCCGGAACGGAGTGTTCTTCCGGTGGACCCATGCGGCACACACGAAGGAGAAAGTCATGAACGAAAGCAAGTGCCCGGTAATGCACGAAGCTCGCGCCGGCGCCGCGCGTGGCGGCAGGTCGAACCGGGACTGGTGGCCGAACCAGTTGAGGCTGGACATTCTGCACCAGCACTCTCCCCTGTCCGATCCGATGGGCGAGGCGTTCGACTATGCCGAGGAGTTCGGGAGCCTCGACCTCGACGCGGTCAGGAAGGACCTCTTCGCCCTGATGACCACGTCGCAGGACTGGTGGCCGGCCGACTACGGTCACTACGGGCCGCTCTTCATCCGGATGGCGTGGCACAGCGCCGGCACCTACCGGACCGGCGACGGCCGGGGCGGGGCCCGGACCGGTACGCAGCGCTTCGCGCCCCTCAATAGCTGGCCCGACAACGCCAACCTCGACAAGGCGCGCATGCTGCTCTGGCCGGTCAAGCGGAAGTACGGCAGGAAGATCTCCTGGGCCGACCTCATCATCCTGGCCGGCAACTGCGCCCTGGAATCCATGGGATTCAGGACGTTCGGCTTCGCCGGCGGGCGCGAGGACGTCTGGGAGCCCGAGCAGGACATCGACTGGGGCTCCGAGGACGAGTGGCTCGGCGACCGGCGCCATACCGGCGACCGGGACCTCGAGAATCCCCTCGCCGCGGTTCAGATGGGCCTGATCTACGTGAACCCGGAAGGGCCCGGCGGCCGTCCCGACCCGGTCGCCTCGGGCCGGGACATCCGCGAGACCTTCGCCCGGATGGCCATGGACGACGAGGAGACCGTCGCCCTCGTCGCCGGCGGACACACCTTCGGCAAGTGCCACGGCGCCGGTGACGCGTCGCTGGTCGGTCCGGAGCCCGAGGGCGCCGGCATCGTCGAGCAGGGGCTCGGCTGGAAGAACCGCTTCGGCACCGGCAAGGGCGCCGATACGACCACCAGCGGCATCGAAGGCGCATGGACCACCGACCCGGTGCGGTGGGACAACGGCTACTTCGACGCTCTGTTCGGCCATGAGTGGGAGCTGGCGAAGAGCCCCGCGGGCGCGCATCAGTGGGTGCCGGGGGACGGCGCCGGCGCGGACACCGTACCGGATGCCCACGATCCGTCGAGACGTCACGCGCCCATCATGACCACGGCGGACATGGCGCTGAGGATGGACCCCGTCTACGAGCCGATTTCGAGGCGTTTCCACCGGAACCCGGATCAGTTCGCCGACGCGTTCGCCCGGGCGTGGTTCAAGCTGACGCATCGCGACATGGGCCCCCGCTCGCGCTATCTCGGCCCGGAGGTTCCGTCGGAAGAGCTCATCTGGCAGGACCCCATCCCCGCCGTCACCCATGCCCTGGCCGACGAGCGGGACATCGCCGGGCTGAAGGCCGGGATCCTCGCCTCGGGGCTCACCGTTTCCGAGCTGGTCTCGACCGCCTGGGCCTCGGCCTCGACCTTCCGCGGCTCCGACCTGCGCGGCGGGGCCAACGGTGCGCGCATTCGCCTCGCCCCGCAGAAGGACTGGGAGGTCAACCAGCCGGCCCGGCTGGCGGGTGTGCTGCGGACCCTCGAGGGCCTCCAGCGGGAGTTCGACCGCTCGGCGTCCGGCGGAAAGAGGGTGTCGCTCGCCGACATGATCGTCCTGGGCGGGTGTGCGGCCGTCGAGCAGGCGGCGAGGAACGCCGGGCATCCCGTGACGGTTCCGTTCACGCCGGGCCGCGCCGATGCGACGCAGGAGCAGACCGACGCCGGGTCCTTCGCCGTGCTCGAGCCGGCCGCGGACGGGTTCCGCAACTACCTCGGGAGCCGATGCGCCGTACCGGCCGAGGAGCTGCTGGTCGACCGGGCGCAACTGCTGGGACTGACGGCGCCGGAGATGACGGTTCTCGTCGGCGGGATGCGCGTCCTGGACACGAACTTCGGACAGTCCCGGCACGGGGTCTTCACCGAGCGGCCGGAGGCGCTCACCAACGACTTCTTCGTGAACCTGCTCGACATGGGCACGACGTGGGAGGCGGTCTCCGAATCCGGGGACCTGTTCGAGGGGCGCGACCGCGCGACGGGCGGCCTCAGGTGGACGGCCACCCGTGTCGACCTCGTCTTCGGCTCGAACTCCCGGCTCCGGGCGGTCGCGGAGGTCTACGGATGCGAGGACTCCCGGCAGCGGTTCGTGGATGACTTCGCCGCCGCCTGGAGCAAGGTCATGAACCTCGACCGTTTCGATGTCGCCTGACGGCCGGGGCGGGGGCGGGGAAGGTCCTCGATCGATCGGGTCGGGGACCTTCCCCCCGGAGCGTGGCAGCGCCCGGCCGGCGGCGATGCGTGGCGCCCGGCGATGTGTGGCGCCGGGGCGGCCGCACTCTTCAGGCGATGGCGTTCATGCCGCCCCGCGGCCCCGGCCGGCGGCGGTCCGCACTCCCGGCATGTACATGGGGCCGGTTGGCCGCATCAGCCGCCGGGCGAGCCGGATGCCGTCGACGATCTCCCGGCAGTACGTGGGGCCGGTTGGCCGGGGCCGGTGGCTGTGGGCCCTGTTTCAGTGGTGTGCCGACGCCTGCGGTCCGGCCCCGATCCGGGGAGAACGCAGAGCCTCCGGACCGGCGCCACGGACGCGCGGCCGAAGCTCCGCCCTCGTCGTCCGTGCCCCGGTGAAGCGGCCGCGTCAGGACACCACCGCGTCGAGCGCCGGAAGCGGCTCCCCCCGGGAGACGCGGGCGATGTTTCCGAACATGCGCCTGACCGTCGGCTCGAAGGTGTCCGCGGCCATCGCCCCCAGGTGCGGGGTGAGGGTGAGGTTGTCGGCGTGCCGCAGGGGGCTGTCGGCGGGGAGCGGCTCGATCTCGTAGACGTCGACCGCGGCGGCGTGGATGACGCGGTGGCGCAGGGCCCATGCGAGGTCGTGCTCGGCCACGATGCCGCCGCGCGCGACATTGACCAGCACCGCGGTCGGCTTCATGGACGTGAGCGCGGCGCGGTCGATGAGTCCGGCGGTGGCGGGCGTGAGCGGGCAGCGCAGCGACACCACGTCGGCCCGGGCGAGCAGCTCCGGCAGCGCCGCGAACGCGACGCCGAGCCGCGCCTCCTCGTCGCCCGCAAGCCGATGCGGCTTGTGGTACAGCACGTCGCAGCCGAATCCGGACAGGAGCCGCGCCACCGCCTTCCCGATCGCCCCGAAGCCCACGAGTCCCACCGTCTTGCCCGACAGCAGGAAGGGGCTCTGCCCGTGCCAGCTCCGCCACTCTCCCTGCCGGAGTGCGAGATGCCCGTGTGCGATGTGCCGCAGCGCGCAGATCATCAGTCCGATGGTGAACTCCGCCACCGCCGTCGAGTTGCTGCCGGTGGTGCGCGCCACCCTGATCCCCAGCTCGCGCGCGGTGTCGAGGTCGAGGTTGTCCACGCCGACGCCCCACTTGTGCAGCAGCTTGAGCCGCTTCCCGGCCCGCAGCACCGCGCCGCCGACCGCGACCTGGCCCGAGATCGCGTAGTCCGCCTCGGCGACGATCTCCATCAGGTGGTCGTCGCCGGGCGCGGTGGCGTGGGTCAGCTCGAAGCCGTCCGGCAGCAGGGCGCGCAGCCGGCCGGCGACGCTCTCGCCGATCGCATCGAGGACCACGATCGTCTCGGTCATGGGTGCGCAGGCTCCGACTCAGACACCGGACGGGGTTTCGACTCAGACACCGGGCGGGGCTCCGACTCAGACACCGGACGGGGCTCCGACTCAGACACCGGACGGGGCTTTGACTCAGACACCGGAGAAGCGCACGCCCGCCCGGGCGAGCCCTCCGGAGATGGCGACCGGGGTGCCGTCGGCCCGCCAGCACGCGGCGCCGGTCAGCGATCCGTCGTCACCGAAGGCGATGGCGTTCATGCCGCCGCCGATGCGCTGCATTCTCGCGACCTCGTGCCCGCGCCGCGCGAGCTCGTTCGCCACCTCCTCGGGGAGTCCCGCCTCCATCTCGACCACGCCGCCCTCGGTCCAGATCCGGGGCGCCTCCACCGCCTCCTGGAGCGTCATCCCGTGGTCCAGGAGGTTGACCAGCGCCTGCAGCGCCGAAGGGAAGATGCGCAGCCCGCCGGGCAGGCCGAGCGCGTGCAGCAGCCGCCCGTTCCGGCGCACCATCATCGGGGCCATCGAGGTGAACACCCGCTTGCCGGGCTCGACCGAGAGCGCGCGGCCCGGATGCGGGTCGAAGTTGAACATGTAGTTGTTCGCGATCATCCCGGTGCCGGGGACCCGGACGCAGGCGCCGAACAGGCCGTTGATGGTCTGGGTCGAGGCCACCACGTTGCCCTCGGCGTCGGCCACGGTGACGTGGGTGGTGCAGCCCGACTCGCCGCCGCGGGCGCCGTCGCCGGCCGCCGCTTCGGCATCGGCGGCAGGCACTCCGGGCTCCCACCGCCGGGTGCGCTCGGGGTCGATGAGCCGGCGGCGCTGCTCCGCGTAGCCCTTGTCGGTCAGCCGCTCCACCGGCACGTCCACGAAGGCGGGGTCCGCGGTCGCCACCGCGCGGTCGGCGAAGGCGATCTTCATCGTCTCGGCGAGCAGATGCACGGCCTCCGGGGAGCCGAAGCCCATCCCCCGCACGTCGAAGCCTTCGAGCAGGTTGAGCATCTGGACCACGTGCACGCCGGACGACGCGGGCGGTGGCGGGCCGAGGATCTCGAAGCCGCGGTAGGCGCCGCGGACCGGCTCGCGCTCGATCACCCGGTAGGCGTCCAGGTCGGCGCGGCGGACGAGGCCGCCGGTCCGCGACAGCGTGTCCGCCAGCGCATCGCCGAGCGGGCCGCCGTAGAGCGCGCCGGCGCCGTCCCGGGCGATGATGCGCAGGGTCTCGGCGTACTCGGGCTGCACCACCCGGTGGCCGGCTCGAAGCGGCGCGCCGCCGGGCAGGAACAGGGCGGCGAGCCCGGGGTCGCGGCCCAGGTCCGGCGCCAGGTCCGCCACGCAGTCCGCAAGGTACGGCGTCGCCGTGAACCCTCGCTCGGCGAGGCGGATGGCGGGAGCCGTGACGTCGGCCAGCGACAGGGTGCCGAAGTCGCCGAGCGCGCGGCACCAGGCGGCGAGCGCGCCCGGCACCGCGACCGCCGCGGCGCCGACCTCGTTGGCGCGCCCCACCGTCCTGCGGTAGTCCGGCAGCTCGTCGGAGACCGTCTCGTACATCGCACCGTGCGCGGCGGCGGGCGCGGTGCTCAGCCCGTCGAGCACCACGTGGCGGCCGCCGGCGAGACGGATGTGGGCGATGCCTCCACCCAGCACCCCGACCATCATCGGCTCGACCACGGTGAGGGCGAACAGGGCCGCGACCGCCGCGTCGACCGCGTTGCCGCCGCCGAGAAGCATCTCCGCTCCCGCCGCGGCCGCGAGCGGGTGGTTGGTCACCACCATCGCCCGCGACCCGACCGCCGGCCGCTTCTCGCAGGCGAAGGTCGTGGAGCGCTTCGCGAGCGCGTGTCCACTCACTCCGGCAACGCTCCGTTCGTCATGTTCCCGATGTTCCTCACGCACATCCATGCGCACGCGGTCGAGCAGATGGCCGGCAACGCTCCGTTCATCATGCTCCCGATGTTCCCGTCAGGGCGCCGGCGAGAATGGCCTTGCCACGTATCGAGCGTGCCATCCCGCGCGCGAACCCCGGCTGGTCGTATATTCTGCACCCTGTCACGGCCCGACACCCCGGAGGATCGAAATTGACCGCCGCCGAGCTGATCTCGAACGGACCGCGGGTGGTGAACGTCGGTCTGCCCCGGTTCGCCGAGGACCTGCGCGCGACCGGCGTCCCGGTCGCCGACGTCGCATGGACGCCCCCGGCGAGCGCGGACGCCCGGGTGCTCGACGCCCTCGACCGCATCGGCGGGGCGGACCCGGAGCTGACCGGGCGGGTCGAGGCGGCCAACGCGGCGGCGGTCGAGCGGATGCTCGCCGCGGACCCCGTGCTCGTCGACGTGCGCCCGGCCGCGGAGGCCGTGCCCGGGCTCGGGGACCGCATGATCCTCCACGCCGGCCCCCCGATCGAATGGGAGCGGATGTGCGGCCCGATGCGCGGCGCCGTCGCCGGGGCGATCGTGCTCGAGGGCTGGGCGCCGGACCTGGAGGCCGCGGGGGCGCTGGCCGCGTCCGGGGAGGTCCGGTTCGCGCCGAACCACCACCACGACGCGGTCGGCCCGATGACCGGGCTGACCACGCGCTCCATGCCGGTGATGGTGGTGGAGAACCGGGCCTTCGGCAATCGGGCGTACTGCACCGTGAACGAGGGGCTCGGCCGGGTCATGCGCTTCGGCGGCAACGACGCCTCCGTGCTCGGCCGGCTGCGCTGGCTCGCCTCCACCCTCGGCCCCCTGCTCGGCGAGACACTGCGCGCCGGCGAAGGGGTGCCGCTCAAGGCGCTCGTCGCCCGCGGGCTCTCGATGGGCGACGAGATGCACCAGCGCAACGTCGCGTGCACGAGCCTCCTGCTGCGCACGCTTGCGCCGGCGCTTGCGCGCGCCACCCGGGACAACGCGCTGCTCGGCGAGGTGTTCGAGTTCATCGGCGGCAACGACCAGTTCTTCCTCAACGTGGCGATGGCGATGGGCAAGGCGATCATGGACCCGGTGCGCGGGGTCCGCGATTCGAGCATCGTCACCGCGATGTCGAGGAACGGCGCCGACTTCGGGGTGCGGCTCGCCGGCGCCGGCGAGCGCTGGTTCACCGCCCCGGTGGAGATGCCGCGCGGGCTCTACTTCCCCGGATTCACCGCGGACGACGCGAACCCCGACATCGGCGACTCGACCATCGTGGAGACGGTCGGGCTCGGCGGGTTCGCGATGGCCGCCTCTCCGGCGGTGGCGGGCTTCGTGGGGGCCGCGGGCGCGAGTGCGGCGCTGGCCGCGACGCGCTCGATGTACGAGATCACCGCGGCGCGGAACCCCGAGTGGACGATCCCCGCGCTCGACTTCGCCGGGGTGCCGGCGGGCATCGACACGCGCAAGGTGGTGGCGAGCGGACTCGCCCCGACCATCAACACCGGCATCGCCCACCGCGAGCCGGGGGTCGGGCAGGTGGGCGCGGGCATCGTGAACGCGCCGCTCGCGTGCTTCGAGCAGGCCCTGGTCGCGCTCGTCGAAGGGATGGAGCCGGCGTGACCGCCGGGCTCGCGTTCTCGTTGGCTCGCGCGGGAGTGGCGGCCGGTCGAGGCTTCGGGGGGTACGCCATGAGCGGGCAGACCGCCGTCCGCGGGCGCTCGGATGCGGACCCGCGGCCCCTCGAGACCCTCGAGACCCTCGAGATGAAGGCGGGCAACCCGATGGTCAGCGAATGAGCGCGGTCGTCGTCAACGAGG
Source organism: Gammaproteobacteria bacterium (assembly GCA_965202735.1). GTDB lineage: Bacteria > Pseudomonadota > Gammaproteobacteria > HK1 > HK1 > HK1. The sequence continues at coordinate 1,548,293 of OZ241844.1, read as the reverse complement.
TGCGGCCCGGCTTCTACCTCGATTCGGTGGCGCTGATGCAGATCTCGGCGAGCTTGGCGGCGCTGCCGGACGTCGAGGACGCGGTGGCGATGATCGGCACGCCGTCGAACCTGGAGATCATGCGCGCGGCCGGTCTGCTCGCTCCGTCCGGCGAGGCGGCGGGAGGGAACGACCTCGTCGTCGCGGTGCGCGCCGGTGACCGGGCGGCGGCCGAGGCCGCGCTCTCGCACGCGCAGAGGTCCCTCGAACGGGAGACCGCGCCGGCCGGGGACGTGGAGTGGCGGCCCCGCACCCTCGACGGCGCCCTCGACCGCATGGCGGACGCGAACCTGGTGCTGGTCTCGACGCCCGGCGCCTTCGCGGCCCGCGAGGCGCGCCGGGCTCTCGACCGCGGGCTGAACGTGATGCTGTTCAGCGACAACGTGCCGCTGGAGGCGGAACGGGCGCTCAAGGAGCACGCCCACGCGCTCGGGCTGCTGGTGATGGGACCGGACTGCGGCACCGCCTACATCGCGGGGACCCCTCTCGCGTTCGCGAACGTCGTCCCCCGCGGCCGGGTCGGGGTGATCGCGGCGTCGGGGACCGGGCTGCAGGAGGTGGCGGTGCTGCTGGCCCGCGCCGGGGCCGGCATCTCGCACGGGATCGGGGTGGGGGGGCGCGACCTGTCCGACGCGGTCGGCGGGGCGAGCACCCTCGACGCCATCGGCCTCCTCGCGTCGGACGCGGGGACGGACCACCTGATCCTCGTCTCCAAGCCCCCCGGGCCGCGCACCGCCCGCCGGGTCCTCGCGCGGCTCGCGGCGTCGGGGAAGCCCTGCACCGCGGTGGTGTTCGGGGCGGACGGGATCGAGGCGCCGCCGGGGGGACCGGTTCTGGTCCCGACGCTGAAGGACGCGGTCGAGCGCGCGACCGGACGCCCGATCGCGTCCGGCCACGACGCCGAAGGGGTCGCGCGGCGCGAGGCGGAGCGGCTGGCGGCGGGACGCCGCGCGCTGCGCGGCCTGTTCTGCGGCGGCACGCTGGCGACGGAGGCGCTTGCGGTGCTGGCCGCGTCGGGGATCGACGCCGCCCCCGGTCCCGCTCCGCCCGCTCCGTCCGGCTCGAATGCGCCGCATCGCGTGATCGACCTCGGCGCCGACGAGTACACCGTGGGCCGGCCGCACCCGATGATCGATCCCGCGCTCCGCACCGAGAAGCTGCGCGAGGCCCTCGCCGACCGGGAGGTCGCGGTGGTGCTGCTCGACGTCGTGCTCGGGCTCGGCGCCCATCCGGACCCCGCGCGGCCGGTGTGCGACGCGATCCGGGACGCGGTGGGCGAAGGGCCTGCGGTTCGGGACGCGGGCCGCGCGGGCCCCGTGGTCGTCGCGTCGGTCTGCGGCACCGACGATGATCCGCAGGACCGCGCGCGCCAGGCCGCGATGCTCGTCGGCGCGGGGGTTCTGGTCGCGCCGTCGAATGCCGATGCGGCCGCACTCGCCGCCGCGATCCTTCGTCATGCGCGCTGATCGCGCCGGGCGTGGCTCGACGCGGGGCCGGCGTGCGCCGGGCCGCACAACACATGGTGGCGCGGCCTGACCGGGAAGCGCCTCCGTCACGCGGTCATCCACCATCGAAGTGGTCCGCGCCGGGCGGGCCGACGTCTGCCGACCGAGGAGAAGGGCGTCTCCGTCATGCGGGTCATCCACTGGTTCAGGAGCGATCTGCGGATCGCGGACAACACGGCGCTGGCCGACGCCTGCCGGCGGGCCGAGGCGCTGGCGCCGGTGTTCGTGCTGGACGACGCGCTGCTCGAACGGCATCGCGACGCCCGTCCGCGGCTGCGGTTCCTGCGCGCGTGCCTCGACGATCTCGCCTCGGCGCTCGAGGCGGCGGGGTCCGGGCTCATCGTCTTGCGGGGCGCTCCGCACCACTGCCTTCCGGCTCTGGCCCGCGCGTGCAGGGCGTCGCTGGTGACCTGGAACCGCGACTACGGTCCGTATGCGAAGGAGCGCGACCGGATGGTGCGGGACGCGCTGGCGCGCGACGGCGTCGAGGTGCGCACGTTCAAGGACCGCGTCGTCTTCGAAGGCGATGAGGTCCGTACCGCGCGGGGCGGGGTCTACTCCGTCTACACGCCCTTTCGGCGGGCGTGGTGGCGGCGGTATCGGGCGCGTCCGCCGGGCGCGGCCCCCACTCCGGCGATGCCGCCGCGCATCCCCGAAGCCCCCGCCGATGCGTCGCCGCACCGGTGCGGGGTGTGGCCTCCGCGCTCGGGCTCGTTGTCGCCGGTCGTCGAATCCGCCGATGGGTCGCCGCACCGGTGCGGTGCGCGGCCTCCGCGCTCGGGCTCGTTGTCGCCGGTCGTCGAGTCCGCCGATGGGTCGCCGCACCGGAGTGGGGCGTGGCCTCCTCGTTCGGGCTCGTTGTCGCTGGCCGTCGAGTCCGCCGATGGGTCGCCGCACCGGAGCGGAGCGAGGGCGGAGGCGGCCGACATCCCGCGCGGCGGAGCCTCACCGGCGCGGGAGCGGCTGGACGCGTTCCTCGGCGGCGCCGCGCGCCGCTACCGCATCGACCGCGACTTCCCCGCCCTGGGAGGAACCTCCAGGCTCTCGCCGTACCTGCGCTTCGGCGCGATCTCGGTGCGCGAGTGCGTGCGCGCGGGGCTCGCGCTGGCCGCGTCCGAGCCGGCGGCGGAGGAGGGGGTCGGAACCTGGATCGACGAGCTGGTGTGGCGCGAGTTCTACCACGCCATCCTCGACGCGCACCCCCGGGTGCTCGACGGCGCGTTCCGGCCGGGCTGCGACGCCCTCGAATGGGACGACGACGCGGACCGCCTGCGGGCATGGCAGGCGGGGATGACCGGGTACCCGATCGTCGACGCCGGGATGCGCGAGCTGGCCGCCACCGGCTGGATGCACAACCGCGCGCGCATGATCGTCGCGAGCTTCCTCACAAAGGATCTGCACATCGACTGGCGGGAGGGGGAGCGCTGGTTCATGCGCCGGCTCGTCGACGGCGACCCCGCCAGCAACAACGGCGGCTGGCAGTGGGCGGCGTCCACCGGCACCGACGCGCAGCCGTACTTCCGGATCTTCAACCCCACGTCGCAGGGCGAGCGCTTCGACCCCGGCGGGGACTACGTGCGCCGCTGGATTCCGGAGCTCGAGGGGCTTTCGGGCAAGGCGGCTCACCGGCCGTGGAACGCGCCGCTCGAATCGCGCGGCTATCCCGCGCCGATCGTCGATCACGCCCGCGAGCGTGCGGTCGCGCTCGCGCGTTTTCGTGCGGCGCGCGGCGACGGCGGGTAGCCGACGGCGGCTTGCGTGGAGCCCGCCGGTGTCCCTTCGCGGGCCGCACGCGGCGGCGAAGATACGGCCCCGTGGAATCAGCCGGCCAGGCCCCGCGCGTGGTGCTCCAGGTGGTCGGCGATGAACGTCTGGACGAACCAGTAGCTGTGGTCGTAGCCCGGGTGGCGGCGGAGCTCGAGCGGCTGGCCGGCCTCGCGGCACGCCGCTTCGAGCAGGTGGGGATGGAGCTGGGCCTTCAGGAACTGGTCGTTCTCGCCCTGGTCGACGAGGATCGGCGGGCACTTCGCTCCGGACCGGACGAGCTCGGCGGCGTCGTGCCCGGCCCAGGCGGCCCGACCGGCTCCCAGGTAGCCGCTGAACGCCTTCTCGCCCCATGGACACCGCGACGGAGCGCAGATCGGGGCGAAGGCGGACACCGTCCGGTACCGGTCCGGGCTCTTCAGCGCGATGGTCAGCGCCCCGTGTCCGCCCATCGAGTGCCCGAACACGCCGGTCGCGTCGTCCCTCACCGGGAACCGCGACGCGACCAGGGCGCGGAGCTCCCCGGTGACCCAGGCGTACATGCGGTAGTGGGCCGACCAGGGCGCCCGCGTGGCGTTCAGGTAGAAGCCGGCGCCGGTCCCGAAGTCCCAGTCGTCGTCCTCGCCCTCGATGGATGCGCCGCGGGGGCTGGTGTCGGGCATCACCAGCGCGAGCCCGAGCCGGCTCGCGTGGGCCTGGGCGCCCGCCTTGATGGTCGCGGTCTCCTCGGTGCAGGTCAGCCCCGCGAGGTAGTAGAGCACCGGTACCGGCCCCTGCCGCGCGGCCGGCGGCAGGTAGACCGCGAACCGCATCGGCGTTCCGGTCTCGCGCGATGCGTGCCGGTAGAAGCCCTGCACGCCGCCGTGGCAGCGCTGCTCCGAGAGCGTCTCCACCGCGCCGGAACCCGTCGTGTCGCTCATTCCGTAATCCACCCTGGAGCCCGCCTCAGAACTGCACCACGCTGCGGATCGACTCCCCGGCGTGCATGAGATCGAACGCCTTGTTGATGTCCTCGAGCGGCATGGTGTGGGTGATGAGGTCGTCGATGTTGATCTTCCCGTCCATGTACCAGTCGACGATCCTCGGCACCTCGGTGCGGCCCTTGGCGCCGCCGAAGGCGGTGCCGCGCCACACCCGCCCGGTGACGAGCTGGAACGGGCGGGTGGAGATCTCCTGGCCGGACCCGGCCACCCCGATGATGATGCTCTCGCCCCAGCCCTTGTGGCAGCACTCCAGCGCCTGGCGCATGACGCCGACGTTGCCGATGCACTCGAACGAATAGTCGGCGCCGCCTTTCGTGAGGTCCACCAGATACGGCACGAGGTCGCCTTCGACCTCGGCCGGATTGACGAAGTGCGTCATCCCGAACCGCTCCGCGAGCTCGCGCTTGGCGGGGTTGAGGTCGACGCCCACGATGATGTCGGCCCCCACCAGACGCAGGCCCTGGATCACGTTGAGCCCGATCCCGCCGAGGCCGAAGACCACGCAGTTCGCGCCCGGCTCGACCTTCGCGGTGTTGATCACCGCCCCGATGCCGGTGGTGACGCCGCACCCGATGTAGCAGATCCTGTCGAAGGGCGCGTCCTCGCGCACCTTCGCCACCGCGATCTCCGGCAGCACCGTGTGGTTGGCGAACGTCGACGTGCCCATGTAGTGGAAGATCGAGTCGTTGCCCATGCTGAAGCGGCTGGTGCCGTCGGGCATCACGCCGCGGCCCTGGGTCTCGCGGATGGCCTGGCAGAGGTTGGTCTTGCCGCTCAGGCAGTACTCGCACTGGCGGCACTCGGGGGTATAGAGGGGGATGACGTGATCGCCGGGCCTGACACTCGTGACGCCCGCACCGACCTCCACCACGACCCCCGCGCCCTCGTGTCCCAGGATGGCGGGGAACAGCCCCTCGGGGTCGGCGCCCGAGAGGGTGAACTCGTCGGTATGGCAGATGCCGGTGGCCCTGATCTCGACCAGTACCTCGCCGGCCTTCGGTCCCGCGAGGGTGACGGTCTCGATGCTCAGCGGCTTGCCCGCCTCGTGGGCGACGGCGGCTCGGGTTTCCATGGTGCGGCTCTCCTTCGGGCTGCGGTGATCGACCGCCGGGGAAGCTACCACACTCCATGCGGCGGGGCGGTCGATCCGGCCATTGATCCCAGAACCCTTCAAAAGTCGCGGCCACCGGCCACCAGACCGGAATCTCGCACGGTGGCGGGCGGTCTTCCGGCATCGAAGACCCGATTCGAGCGTCTGATGAACCGCTCGTCACGACTTCCGGAGAGCCCTGCCATCAATCCCAGGACCATTCAAGAGTCGCGGTCATTGGCCGCCCGACCGGAAGATCGCACGGTGACGGGTGGTCTTTCGGCATCGAAGGCCCGAATCGAGGGCCTGATGAACCGTTCGTCACGACTTCTGGAGAGTCCTGCCATCAATCCCAGGACCCTTCAAGAGTCGCGGTCATTGGCCGCCCGACCGGAAGATCGCGCGGTGACGGACGGTCTTCCGGCATCGAAGGCCCGGACCGAGGGCCTGATGAACCGTTCGTCACGACTTCCGGAGAGTCCTGCCATCAATCCGGCCATGATCGTTTCGGAGAGCGTCGCCCGCGACCCGGCCGGGCGGCAGGGGGAGCGCGGCCTGCCGCGGCCACCACCCTCCGCGCCGCCTGTGCGGGCACCGTTCGGCGCGGTCTCCTCAGTACCCCGGCGATCCCCTGCAGGCGACGAGGCGCGCGAGCGCCATGCGCCGGCCGTCGGGGTCGGTGACGGTCCCTTCCTCCCAGGACAGCACCCGCAGCGTGCGGAACCGTTCCAGGAGCTCGTTGGGCCGCGCGCGGAACCGGCGGCTCTTCGGCCCGCCGACATCCGCGGGGGTGAGGTAGTGGTGCTCGTAGACGATGTGGCCGCCGGGTCGCAGCGCGTCGGCGAGGCGGGGGATCAGGCGCCGGTCCAGGAACCGCGCGACGACGATCACGTCGTAGGCGTCCCGCGCGACCTCCGCGCCCTCGAGGTCGGTCTCGACCCAGCGGACCGCGACCCCTGCGGCCTCGGCCCGCTCGCGGGCCTTCGCGAGCGCGACCCCGGAGATGTCCATCGCATCGACCGCGTAGCCGTGCGCGGCGAGATGGATCGCGTTGCGCCCCGGTCCGCACGCCACGTCCAGGGCCCGGCCGCGTGGAAGGCGGTCGATCCAGGCCGCGAGCAGGGGGCTCGGGTGGATGCGGGCGGCGTACTCGCCCGATGCGTAGCGTGCGTTCCAGCGTTCGCGATCCGCGTCGCTCATTGCCGTCGTCCCGCCCTTCGCCGTCGTTCGGCTCTTCGCCGTCGTTCGGCTCTTCGACCCGAAGTGCGGCGCTGGACCGATCGTAGCGAGCCGGAGCCGCCTCCGCACGGGCCGCCTGGCCGCCTGGCTGTCGCGGGCGCGCTGGCGGGCGTCACCTTCGCGGGTGCCCGGTTTCCCTCGTGGTCTGTCATTGCTCCGATCTCGCCGGACACGAGCGAGGACAGCCCAGCCCCGGGATGCGGGCGGCAGCCATTCCCGCCAGGCGGGAACAGGCCCCCGACATCCCCTCGACTCGACGCCCTGAAGGTCGAAATCGCACCACAATTCCGCCACGGCAGGGTCTCTTCCGGGCGCTGGCGGGAATCGCGGTGCGGGCGGCAAGGCGTGTCCTTCCCCGCCCGTTTTCGGGCACACTCGCGCCTCGCCTCGATGCAGCCGCGCGGTTCGACGGGAGGAGTCGTGCAGATGGGCAGGACCGTCGTCAGCTCGTGGAACGACTTCGATCCGCTGGAGCACGTCATCGTCGGTCGCGCCGACTTCACCTGCATCCCGCCGTCCGAGCCCGCCACGCAGGCGAAGATCCCGGAGGACAGCGACATGCGGGGGATGTGGGGGCCGCGTCCGCTGGAGACGGTGGAGAGGGCGAACGCCCAGCTCGACCACCTCGCATCGTTGCTGGAGCGCCGCGGGGTCCGCGTCGACCGCCCGACCCCCATCCAGTGGAACCAGGCGGTGGTGACGCCGGACTTCACGACCGGCTCCTCGTTCGGCTGCATGCCCCCGCGCGACGTGCTGCTCACCGTCGGCAAGGAGATCCTGTCGGCCCCGATGTCGTTTCGCTGCCGCTACTGGGAGTACCTCGCCTACCACCCGCTGATGCAGCGCTACTTCGACGAGGACCCGGAGTTCCGCTGGGAGCAGGCCCCGCGTCCGCGGCTCACCGACGCCTCCTACAAGGCGGGCTACTTCGACGAGATCACCATCGAGGAGCGCCTCGCGCGCACCGCCGCGCTCGACTTCGTCACCACCGAGCACGAGCCGCTGTTCGACGCGGCCGACATCCTGCGCATCGGCAGGGACCTGTTCTGCCAGCACGGGCTGACCACGAACCGGCGCGGGATGGAGTGGCTCCAGCGCCACTTCCCCGGCCATCGGGTGCACGCGGTGAACTTCCCCGGCGATCCCTGGCCGATCCACATCGACGCCACGTTCGTGCCGCTCCGGCCCGGGCTCGTCATCAACAACCCGAAGCGCCGGCTGCCCGACCCCCAGCGGGCCATCTTCGAGGCCAACGGCTGGGAGATCGTGGACGCCGCTCCTCCGGCCCACAACCGGCCCCCGCCGCTGTGCTACTCCAGCGTGTGGCTGTCGATGAACGTGCTGGTGCTCGACCCGAAGACGGTGGTGGTCGAGGCGAGCGAGGTCTACCAGCAGGAGCAGCTCGACGGGCTCGGGTTCGAGGTGATCCCGGTCCCGTTCCGCGACGCCTATCCCTTCGGCGGCGGGCTGCACTGCGCCACCGGCGACGTCCTGCGCCGCGGCGGCTGCGAGGACTACTTCCCGAAGCAGGTTCCGGGGACGCGGGTCCGGCCGGTCTGATCCGGACCCCGTCCCGTCCTCGTGCGATGAAGCCGCCGCAGGCGCCGGGATGGCGCGGTCGGCTGACCAGTCGGCGCCGTTCGGATGCCGCGAATCGCAGGGGCGCGGGTTCGGTGCGGGTGACGAACGGAGCCGCGTGGTGAAGCGCGGGTCGGCGGGAGACCGTCGCAAGCGCTTCCGCGGGTGAGGCTTCCGAGGTGCACGGAGGCGCAGAGGCATGGAGATCCGGAGCATCGAGACCTGGACCAACCGCCACGTCTGCATGGTGCGGGTGTGCACCGACAGCGGCGCGGAGGGCTGGGGCCAGACCGCGCCCTACCACGCCGACATCACCGCGCGGGTGCTGCACCGCCAGGTCGCCCCCCACGCGTTCGGCGCCGACCCGCTCGACATCGACGCGCTCATGGATCGCATCCCGGAGGCGGAGCACAAGTTTCCCGGCTCCTACCTGCGCCGCGCCATGGGCGGGCTCGACACCGCCCTGTGGGACCTGCGCGGCAAGCTGGAGGGGAAGAGCGTGTGCGAGCTGCTCGGCGGCACGCCGCGGCCCATCCGGGTGTACGGGTCGAGCATGCGGCGCGATATCGCTCCGCGGGACGAGGCCGAGCGGCTCGTGCGCCTGCGCGGCGAATGCGGCTACGACGCGTTCAAGTTCCGCATCGGCCGCGAGTGCGGCCGCGACGAGGACGAGTGGCCGGGGCGCACGGAGTCGATCGTGGCCGAGGTGAGCCGGGCGTTGCGCGGAGAGGCGGCCCTCCTGGTCGACGCCAACAGCGGCTTTACGCCGGCGCGCGCCGTCGAGGTGGGCCGGATGCTCGTCGATCACGGCGTCTGCCACTTCGAGGAGCCCTGCCCCTATTGGGAGCTGGGCTGGACCCGGGAGGTCACCGAGGCGCTTGCCCCGCTCGACATCGACGTCACCGGCGGCGAGCAGGACTGCGACCTGGCGACGTGGCGGCGGATGATCGGCATGCGCGCGGTCGACGTGGTCCAGCCCGACATCTGCTATCTGGGCGGGCTCACGCGGACCCTTCGCGTCGCCGCGATGGCGCGGGCCGCGGGCCTGCCGTGCACGCCGCACGCGGCCAACCTGAGCCTGGTCACCGTCTTCACCCTCCACATGATGGGAGCCATTCCGGGGGCGGGGCCCTACGTCGAGTTCACCATCGAGGGCCTGGACTACTACCCGTGGCAGGAGGGGCTCTTCGAGCCGGCGCTCGTGGCCCGCGACGGCAGGGTGGCGATTCCGGACGGCCCGGGCTGGGGGGTGGAGATCAGGGACGACTGGCTCGCGGGGGCCGAGCACGAGAGCAGCGACATGGGTCGATGACGCACCCCGCGGCGCCCTCCGGAGCCCTCCCCCGGGGTGTGCCTCCGACCCCCCTGCAATACGCGGTCACCGACGCATCGCACGAGGAGCCGACATGCCGTCCCCGAGCCTGAAGTACCGCGACACGTTCCCGGCCTGCGCGGGCCGCGCCTATCTCAACTGCGCCGCGGTCGCACCCGGCTCCACGAGGGTGCGGGCGGCGGTCGGCGCCTGGCTCGACGACCACGTCGCGCGGGGCGGCATGGCGTCGGAGCGCTGGTGGGCGCGCGTGGCGGAGGTCCGGGCGCGGGTCGCCGAGCTCGTGGGGGCCGCGCCGGAGGAGATCGCGTTCGTCAGGAGCACGTCGCACGGCCTGGCGCTGGTGGCGGAGGGCCTGGACTGGCGCTCCGGAGACGAGGTGGCGGTGGCGAGCGCGCTCGAGTACCCCTCCAACGTCTACGCGTGGAAGCATCTCGCGAACCGCGGGGTCAGGGTGCGCGAGCTGCGGGTGGTGGACGGGGCGGTGACGCCCGACTCCGTGGAAGAAGCCATCGGGCCGCGCACCCGGCTGGTCGCGGTGAGCTCGGTGCAGTTCGCGAGCGGCCATCGCACCGACGTGGACGCCATCGGACGGGTCTGCCGGGACCGGGGCGTGCTGTTCGTGGTCGACGGCATCCAGCAGGCCGGGGCGTTCCCGATCGACGTCAGGGCGAGCGGCATCCACGCGATGGCCGCCTGCTCGCACAAGTGGATGCTGGGCCTGCTGGGCATCGGGTTCCTGTACGTGGACCGCGACCTGCTGCCGGACCTTCGCCCGGCCCTGGTCGGCTGGCACAGCGTCGAGGAGCCGTTCGCCTTCGACGGCACGCGGTTCGACCTGCGCACCGACGCGTCCCGTCTGGAGGAGGCGGCGCCGGCGTTTCCGATGGTCTACGGGCTCGGCGCGGCGGTGGACCTGCTGCTCGAAGCCGGGGTCGCCAGTACCGCCGCGCACATCGCGGGGCTGCTCGATCGCGCGGCGGGCGCGCTGGAGGCCATCGGCTGCGAGGTGTCGCCGGCGCCGGAGCACCGGGCCGGCATCCTGATGGTCAGGCCGCCGTCCGCGGATGTGGACGCGCTCGCGGAGGCGTGCGCGGAACGCGGCATCGCGGTGTCCGTGCGCCGGGGCCGCCTGCGGGTCTCGCCCCACCTCTACAACGACGAGGACGACATCGACGCGCTGGTGGACCTGCTGCGGGACCCCTCGCCGAACATGTGACGCGCCTTCAGAGCTCCACCACCATCCCGTCGAACGCGCACTCCTCCGGGACCTCGTCCGCGTGGGCGAGCATCTCCCGGCTCATGTGGGTGAGGATGATGCGCTTCGCCCCGAAGTCCTGCCTGTGCGCGACCACTTCGGGGTAGTTGAGATGCTGGCGCACCGGCTTGTCGTAGAAGTAGCACTCGGATACCAGCAGGTCCGCGCCCCGCGCGGCCAGGGCCATCTGCTCGCCGAACTCCCCGTCGCCGGTGTAGCAGATCACCTTGCCGCCGACCTCGGCGCGGAGCGCGGTCAGTGACGAAGCTCCGAAGTCCATGGCGAAGCGGATCCCGGATTGAGACATCGGGGGTGTTCTGGAGACGGAGCCGGGGATGACGACGAGAAGACGCCGCCGGGGGCCATGCCAGGTCTGCTGTTCAAGTAGCCTCAGCGACCTTGCCGATCGGACCCGCAGGATTTCACCCGCGGGGCGATTGAGGGACAACGGCGGGGCAAAGGAGTGCCAGCCGACCGGGAGGACAGCCGAAGGTGAGCGCCGCCGAACGGTGTGGGTAGGGCGCAACGCCCACGGCGACAGAGCGCCGGGACAAGCGCTGGCGGCGCGGGTCGAAGCGCGGCGGCGGTGGGGAACAGGATGCGAGGAGAGGAAAGGAGGACGCCCGGAAGAGGGCGCACCGTGGTGGGATTCCGGCGCGATTGCGACCTTCGGGAGGGCGTCGTCGAGGGGGTTTCAGGGGTCTGTTCCCGCCTGGCGGGAATCACCGACGGCATGGCAGGGCCTCGGTTCGGCTTCGGGGCAGTCATGTCGCGTCGAGGAAGAAAGTCGAAATGAGGCACTACCCTTCACCGGCGCGGCGTGAAATGACCCGCGAAATGACTCACCATTGGGCTGTCCGCCGGTTCGGCGACGGGCCGGTCGAAAACCCGAAGGAGTCCCTGCGATGGCTGCACAGCCCGAGGTCCGCTACAGCGCCTGCCCCCACGACTGTCCTTCCACCTGTGCGCTTGAAGTCGAGCGTCTCGGCGAGCGCCTCATCGGGAAGGTGCGCGGGGCGCGGGAGAACACCTACACCGCCGGCGTCGTGTGCAGCAAGGTCGCGCGCTACGCCGAGCGCATCCACCACCCCGACCGCCTGACCACGCCGCTGCGCCGCGTCGGGGACAAGGGCTCGCGCGCGAGCTTCGCGCCGGTGTCGTGGGACGACGCGCTCGACCTCGTGGCCGAATCGCTGCTCGAGGCCGAGCGGCGCCACGGCTCGGAGGCGGTGTGGCCCTACTACTACGCGGGGACCATGGGCCTCGTGATGCGCGACGGGATCAACCGCCTGCGCCACGTCAAGCGCTACTCCGGCCAGTACTCCACCGTCTGCGTCACCCTGGCCTGGAACGGGTTCATCGCGGGGACCGGCCGGCTTGCGGGAGCCGACCCGCGCGAGATGGCGAAGTCCGATCTCGTCGTCATCTGGGGCACCAACGCGGCCGCGACCCAGGTCAACGTGATGACCCACGCGCTGGAGGCGCGGCGCCGGCGCGGCGCCCCCGTCGTCGTCGTGGACACGTACCGCAACGCCACCGCGAAGCAGGCCGACCTGTTCGTCTGCGTGCGTCCCGGCACCGACGGGGCGCTCGCCTGCGCGGTGATGCACGCGCTCTTCCGCGACGGCCACGCCAACCGCGAGTACCTCGCGCGCTATACCGACTGCCCGGACGAGCTGGAGCGCCACCTCGCGAGCCGGACGCCCGCGTGGGCGGAGCGCATCACCGGTGTGCCGGCCGGCACCATCGAGACGCTCGCCCGGATGATCGGGACCACCCCGCGCACCTACCTCCGCCTCGGGTACGGCTTCTGCCGCCAGCGCAACGGCGCGGTGAACATGCACGCGGCGCTCTCCATCGCGGCGGTGACCGGCGCGTGGCTGCACGAGGGCGGCGGCGCGTTCCACAACAGCGGCGCGATCTATCGCTGGGACAAGTCGATGCTCGAGGGACACGACGTCATCGACCCGTCGGTCCGGGTCTTCGACCAGTCGCGCATCGGACCGATCCTGGACGGCGACCGGCTCGACCTCGGCGACGGTCCGCCGGTGACCGCGCTGTTCATCCAGAACACCAATCCGATGATGATCGCGCCGGAGCTCGAGCGCGTGCACCGGGGGTTCGCGCGCGACGACCTCTTCGTGTGCGTGCACGAGCAGTTCATGACCGAGACGGCGGCGATGGCGGACATCGTGCTGCCGGCCACGATGTTCCTGGAGCACGACGACGTCTACCAGTCCGGCGGCCACCAGCACATCATCCTCGGCCCGAAGATCGTCGAGCCGCCCGGCGAGTGCCGCTCGAACCACGAGGTGGTGCGCGCGCTCGCGAAGCGTCTGGGGGCCGAGCACCCGGGCTTCGACATGACGCCGCGCGAGCTCATCGACCACACCCTCCGCGCCTCGGGATGGGAAGGCGTCGACCGGCTGGAGGAAGAGCGCTGGTTCGACTGCCAGCCCGACTTCGACGATTCGCACTACGTCGGCGGCTTCGCGCATCCGGACGGGAAGTTCCGGTTCGCGCCCGACTGGACGGCGTTCACGCCGCGCGGCTTCGTCGGCGACGAGCTGCTGGCGTCGATGCCGCCGCTGCCCGACCACTGGGAGGTCATCGAGGAGGCGACCGAGGAGATGCCCTTCCGCCTGGTGACCGCCCCCGCGCGGCACTACCTCAACTCGTCGTTCACCGAGACCCCGACCTCGGTCCGCCGCGAGCGCCGCCCGAGCGTGATGCTGCACCCGGAGGACGCGATGGCGCTCGGAGTCCGTGACGGCGACCGGGTGCGCCTCGGCAACGACCGCGGCAGCCTCGTCATCCACGCCGAGCGGTTCGGCGGGATGCAGCGCGGGGTGGTGGTCGTCGAGAGCATCTGGCCCAACCACGCGTTCGAGGAGGGCAAGGGCATCAACGTGCTGACCGGCGCGGACGCGGCGGCCCCGGCGGGCGGGTGCGCGTTCCACGACAACCGCGTCTGGATTCGGGCGGCGTAGCGGCGCCGCTCCCGCACGCGCCCGCCACCGCCGGTGCGGCCTCGCGCATCGAGCGATCCCCCGGACGCTCGATCGGTACTCTCGATGCCGAAGGACCGCGCGCGGGCCGCCGTGCCATGTTCGGGACTCGCGGCCAGTGACCGCGACTCCTGAATGGCTCCGCCGATGCACACCGACGAGGACGGACGGCAATGACCGCGACGGTACGATTCGTCGGCTCCGGCGACTCCTTCGGAAGCGGCGGGCGCTTCCAGACCTGCATCCTGGTCGATGCCGCCGGGGTCCGCTTCGCCATGGACTTCGGAGCTTCGTCGCTGATCGCGCTCCGCCAGCAGGACCTCGATCCGAACTCCATCGACGTGATCCTCCTCACGCACCTGCACGGGGACCACTGCGGCGGGGTGCCGTTCCTGCTGGTGGACGCGATGCTGGGGTCGAAGCGCGACCGGCCGCTCGTCGTGGCCGGCCCGCGCGACCTGCGCTACCGCATGTTCCTGATCTCGGAGGCGCTCTTTCCGGGGATGCACGCGATGAAGCCGAAGTTCGACCTGGAGTGGGTCGAGCTCGAGCCCGGCGTGCCGACCCCGGTGGGGGGCATCCTCGTCACCGCCCGCCCGGTGAAGCACACGTGGCAGACGAACCCGACCGCGCTCCGCGCCGAGGTCGGCGGCAAGGTGATCTGCTACACCGGCGACGGGGAGTTCGGCGAGCAGATGGCCCTGGCCGCGCGGGGCGCGGACCTGCTGGTATCCGAGTGCTACTTCTACGACAAGCCGGTGCGCCAGCATCTCAACTACCCCGAGGTGGTCGCGCACAGGCAGGACTTCGGGGCGAAGCGCATCATCCTCACCCACATGAGCCGGGAGATGCTCGCCCACGCGGACGAGGTCCCGGAGGAGTGCGCGTTCGACGGGATGGTGGTGGAGCTCTGAAGGCGCGTCGCATGTTCGGCGAGGGGTCCCGCAGCAGGCTGTCGGCAATTCCCGCTAACGCCCGGAGAGGCCGTGCCGCGATGGGATTCCGGCGCAATACCGACCACCAAGGCGTCGAATCGAGGGGATTTCGAGGGCATGTTCCCGCTTGGCGGGAATTGCTGGCAGGCTGTCGGCATGCTCGTCCTCGGGCATGGGAGCATCTATAATCGCGCCTCCCCAGCGCGCCCGTAGCTCAGTTGGATAGAGTACCTGGCTACGAACCAGGGGGTCGGGAGTTCGAATCTCTCCGGGCGCGCCATCCTCCATTCGACCGCATCGCGCCCGCGTTCCTGTCCCGACGCACCGCCGGGCGGCTCGATCGTGCGCCGCGCCCCGGGCCGCGTGCGGTCGCCCCGTCACCGATGTCGCCGGAGCGTCCCGCTCCTCGCCGGCACCGGGACCCGTTCCCGCTTCGTACGCGCGGACAGCGGCATCGGCGCGAGCATGTGGGGCTCGCTCCTCGCCGGTACCGGGGTCCGTTCCCGCTTCGTACGCTGGACAGCGGCATCGGCGCGAGCATGTGGGGCTCGTTTCTCGCCGGCACCGGGATCCGTTTCCGTTTCGGCTGCGCGATCGCAGCCCGATCGCTCCGCCGGCTCCCTTACCGCCTCCGTGCCCATGCCCTCGCCCGCCGTCCGCGGCGAAAGCCGGCCCGCACCGCGGACCGGCGCCGGGCATGGCCGGCGCCGGTCGTGGCACACTTTCCCGCGCCGCACCATGCGGCGACGAACGGGAGCGAGACGCCATGGCCTTCTACCTGCTGCGCGCAAAGTACGCGCAGGACTCGATGAACGCGCTGGTGCAGCGTCCGGAGGATCGGATGCTCACCACCACCCGGCTGCTCAAGGAGGTCGGCGGGCGCCTGCACTACTACTTCTTCTGCTTCGGCGAGTACGACATCGTGCTGCTGTTCGAGCTGCCCGACAACGTGGGCGCCGCCTCGCTCGCCATGACCCTGAGCGCCGCCGGCACCGTCACCGCCACCGAGACCATTCCGCTGCTCACCATGGAGGAGGCGATCGAGGCGATGAACCAGGCGCGCGAGGCGAGCGGGATCTACGTGCCCCCCGGACGGGGGTCGGAGGGGCGGGACCGGCGCGGCAGGCCGAAGGGCGGGAAGGCGGGCCGGAAGGAGTCCTGACCATGGCCGGCGCGCGGCGCTTCGAGGCGCTCATCGTCCCCGGCCGGCCCCGGGAGACCGTGCTCGCCGGGGCCGCGGCGGGATCACCGGGGAGGCTCCCTTGATCGGGCCGCACTACGGAGAGTGGTGGAGCGAGCGCCCGGGGCACGGTCGGCTGCGGCTGACCCTCGGGCTCGCGCCCCTGCTCCTGGTGACGGTCTGGGGCGTGCGTGCCGTGTTCTCGGGCCCGTGCCCCGGTCCCGCGCTCTTCGAGGCCGCCGGACGCGGAGACGCCGACGCGGTTCGCGCCTGTCTCTCCCGCGGCGGCTCGGCCTCTGCCCGGCACGCCGACGGGACGGCCCTGTTGCACTGGGCGCAGGAGTACGGGCACCGGGACCTCGCGATGCTGCTGGTGCGCGAAGGCGCGGACGTCAACGCGGCGGACCGCGACGAGGTCACCGCGCTGCACCGGGCCGCGGACCGGGACGACATGGAAATGGTCGCGCGTCTTCTGCGCGAGGGCGCCGACCCGGGGGCCGCAAGCCGGCGCCACGGAGCTGCGCTGCACCGGGCCGCGCGGACCGGAAGCGTGGCGATTGCGCGCGCTCTGCTGGATGCGGGCGCACCGGTCGACCCCGCCGACGGCCTGCTGCGCACGCCGCTGCACATCGCGGTGCTGGGCGGGCATCGCGCCGTCGCCGAGCTCCTGCGCTCGCGTGGGGCGGACCCCGACGCGGGCCTCGCGCGGGACCGCACGCTGCTGCACTGGGCGGCGGCGGCCCGGCGCCGCGAGGCCGCCGTGCTGATCGTCTCGCTCGGCGCCGACGTGGGTGCGCGCGACGGCAAGGGCAACACCGCGCTGCACTACGCGGCGCTGCGCGGCGACACCGGGCTTGCCGCGTTCCTCGTCCGGCGGGGGGCGGCGGTCGGCGCGACGACCCCGGAGCTTCTCGTCACGCCGCTGCACTACGCGGTGCGCGAGGGCCATGTCGATACGGCCCGGCTGCTGCTCGCGCACGGGGCGGACCCCGACGCCCGCAGCCGGCTCTACGGTACTCCGCTGCACTGGGCCGCGGACCGGGGACGGGGCGAGGCGGTGGCGCTGCTGCTCGCGCATGGCGCGCGGGCCGCGGCGGTCGACGACCACCGCCTGATCCCGGCGGAACGCGCTCGACGGCGCGGGCACACGGAGCTCGCGGCGGCTCTGTCCGCGGCCGCGCCGCCCGCGAAACGGACCGCATCGGCCGGGACGAACCCGGCCGTGGGTGCCGGCTGCACCCTGCCGCGACACATGCACCGGGCGAGCCGGGCCTTCCTTCACGACTACCTCGAAGGCGACCTCTCCGTCGCGGAGTTTCGCCGGCTGTTCTCGCTGCCCAACTCCGAGTACCTGGGGCTGGGGCGCTGCCTCGTCGCGCTGCACGAGTAGCGCGGCAGCCGCCGCGCCCGCGCGTCTCGAGACCCGCGCACCGCCCCCGGACCCGGCCGTCCGCGTCCGCCGTCCGGCCCGGCCCGGCCGGGGCAGGGGAGCCGCCTCGTTGCGACGTTCGGGCCGCGGGGCGCCGGTCCCCGCCTCGGGGCGGCCCGAGCCCCGAGCGGACGACGCGCTCAGCCGCCCGGGGACGACTCGCGCGGCCCGCCCCGCCGGCCTCCCCTCCAGGCCGCGAGCAAGGCCATCGCCGCCGCGCCCGCGGCGCCGATGGCGAGGACGATCACCCGGTCGTATCCGCCCCACGCCCACACCATCGCCGACACCGACGGACCGAGCGCGTAGCCGCTCATGTGCATGAGTCCGACGAGCCCCGACACCACGCCGAAGTTCCTCCGGCCGAGCAGCTCCCCGGTGACCACCGGGCGCATCACGCTCGAGATGCCGATGCCCGCGCCCTGCAGCACCACGAACCCGGCGACGAGGGCCGGCGCCGCATCGGCGTGGAGCAGGCAGGCCCCCGCCGCCGCCAGCATCGCGAAGCAGCCGGTGGAGGCGACCGCGATGGAGGCGAACCGGTCCGTCGCCATGAGCGCCAGCCGCCCGGCGACCTGCATGGGGCCGATGAACGACGCCGCGAGGACCGCGAAGCCGGCGTCGACCCCGCGGTCGTCGAGGATCGGCAGCACGTGCGAGATGAGCATGCCGTGGTCCAGCGCGGCGAGGAAGATGGCGCCCGCGAGCAGCCAGAAGACCGGGCTTCGCGCCACCGCCAGCGCCTGGCCCGCGCTCGCGCTCGGCTCCGGGGCGTGCATGGTGGCCTGGACCTCGGCGCGGCGGCATGCGGTCCAGACGAGCGGCGCCGCCACGGCGCCGACCACCACCGCGAACACCAGCACCGCGCCGCGCCAGCCGAGGGTCCCGGCCAGCAGGTGCGCGCTCGGAAACGCCACCGTGCCCGCCAGCCCCGCGACGACGGAGACGATGGTGATCGCGCGCCGCGCCCTGTCCCCGGTCGAGCGGACCAGCACCGCGAAGCAGGCTTCGTAGAGCGTGCCCGACATCGCGACGCCGAGTCCGATCCAGACGCAGTAGAACTGCCACAGCTCGGTGACGGCCGAGAGCAGCGCGAGCAGCGCCGCGCCGAGCACCGTGCCGCCGGTGAAGATCGCGCGGGCCAGACCGCGGTCGATCAGGCGTCCGGCCACCGGCACCAGCGACGCCGACACCAGCACCGACAGGGTGAAGGCGACCGAGAGCTCGGTCTTCGACCAGCCGAGCTCGCGCTCCCAGGTCGGGAGCAGGGCCGGGAAGCCGTAGTACATGGCCGCCCAGACGATCGTCTCCGCGATCGCGAGGGGCCAGACGATCGAGTGGAATCGAACGCGGGCCGCCGGTGAGGGCGCCGTCGTCATGGGCTGGCGATGATAGCCCTGGAGACATGCAGGGGCGCGACCGCCTGCGCTGCTGGCCTCGGGGAGCCGGTCAGCGCCCTCTTGACTTTGCCCGAAACCTGTCAGGATGATAGATCCGTGGAGTCATCCATCGTCCCCTTCCGGCAACCGCCATTGCACGAGGATGCGCAAGAGCGTGTGCGCGGCCTGGCCGGACGCACCGGAAACATCTTCTGGTCGGAACACGCGCAGGAGCGGATGAACGAACGCGACATCATCATGCGTGAGGCGCTCGGAACGATACGAGGGGGGCGGATCGACGGAAAGATTGTTCCGGACGGGGAGGGCCGGTGGAAAATGACCCTGCGGCGACGCTTCGCCGGGCGCATCGTTCAGGTTGTCGTGGCGGTTTCGGACCATGACGACAATCTGGATGTCATTACCGTGATGTAACAATGCGAGCTTCACATATCGAGAGGAGCAATGACGAGCGAACTGCATCACTACCGGGAGTGCGGACTGGCCAACGTCTTCCTGCTCAACGGTTTCACCTTCAGGGAGACGAGACATGGGAGAGCGGTCAGCATCGAGGACGTCGATGGATTGCATCGGGCCATCGGGACGCATCTCGCCAGGGAGAAAAGAACGCTGACGGGAGCGGAGCTCCGGTTTCTCCGCGTCGAGATGGGCTTGTCCCAGAAGCTGCTCGGGATGCTGCTCGGGAAGACCGCACAGACCGTGGCGCGCTGGGAGAAGGGCCAGAGCCGAATCGACGGCACGGCGGACCGCGTGGTGCGCGTGCTTTACGCCGAACAGGCCGGGGAGAACGAAAAGATAAGGAACGTGTTGGAGGAGCTGGCGATGCTGGACGATATGGCCGGGGACGACGAGTTTCGGTTCGAGGACACGGACAAGGGCTGGCAGCTTCATTCGGCGGCTTAGGACGGTGGCCGAAACAAGGTTGCCGACTGTACCCGGAGGGGCCCTGCTCCCGCAGGATGGCACGCTCGATACGTGGCAAGTCAACTCTCGTCGGTGCCCTTGGCGGGAGGACAGGCGTTTCCGTCGAACCGCTCCCGGCGCTCTTGCATGCGAATGACGGAACACCGCTATCCGCCCTCCGCCATGGTCTCGGACTGTCTCGTTTCGGGGGGCGGGCTTGCCTTGACGCTGCCGCCGCTCGTGATGTTCGAGCTGCCGTCCGTGACTGCCTGGATCCTCGGCCTGTTGAGCCTGGGCTTCGCGCTGCACGGGCTCGGAGTGGCGCGCCGGCACCGGACCCGGGTCGAGACCGACGAGGAGGGCCTGCGGTTCTCGCCGCTGCGCCGGCGCATCGCCTGGGACGAGATCACCCGGTTCGGGCTCCGCTACTTCTCCACCCGGCGTGACGGCGCCCGCGGCTGGATGGAGCTCAGGGTGGCGAGCTCCGCCGCGACCCTGCGGGTCGACTCGAGGCTCGAGCGGTTCGACGAGCTGGTCGGCCGGGCGTGGCGCGCCGCGTCGCGCTGCGGGGTGGAGCCCGACCCCACGACCCGGGCGAACCTCGATGCTCTGGGAGTCACGGCCCGGGAGCCGGGTACGGGCGGCCGGACATGAGCGCGGCGGCCAGCCCGGTCCTCGGGAGCGCGGGCGCTCGCGCCCGACTGCGCCCGGCTGTGGCGCCTTGGGGATTCGGGACCTCGGCATGAGCGGCAACGTCCTCGAAGTGTCCGGCCTGCGGGTGGACTTCCGGCTGCACGGCCAGGGGTTGCTGCGCGCCGTCGACGGGGTGTCGTTTCGGGTTCCGCACGGAAGGACCGTCGCGCTCGTCGGCGAGTCGGGGTCCGGGAAGTCGGTGATCTCGCAGTCGGTGATGGGGATCCTGCCGCCGGTGGCGCGCATCGCCGGTGGCGAGATCCGCTTCCGGGCCGACCCGCACGACGTCGAGGGCGTCGACATCGCGGCCCTCGCTCCCGACGGCGCCGCGATGCGGGCGATCCGCGGCGGCCGGATCTCGATGATCTTCCAGGAGCCGATGACCTCGCTCTCGCCGCTGCACACGGTCGGGGACCAGATCGGCGAGGCGGTGCGGCTGCACCGTGCGGCGACCCGCGCCGAGGCGCGGGACCGGGCCGCGGAAATGCTGGCGATGGTCGGCTTCCCCCGCCCGGCGCGCGCGCTCGACAGCTATCCTTTCGAGCTCTCCGGCGGGCTGCGCCAGCGCGCGATGATCGCGATGGCGCTGGTGTGCCGCCCGGCGCTGCTGATCGCGGACGAGCCGACCACCGCGCTCGACGTGACCATCCAGGCCCGGATCCTGAAGCTCGTCCGCGACCTCCAGTCCGAGCTTCGCATGGCGGTGCTCCTCATCACCCACGATCTCGGGGTGGTGGCGAACATGGCCGACGAGGTGGTGGTGGTCTACCACGGCCGGCTCATGGAGCGCGGCGCGCTGGAGGACCTCTACGCGAACCCGCGCCACCCCTACCTGAAGGCGCTGATGCGGGCGGTGCCGAGGATCGGGCTCGACCGCGGCGAACGCCTGACCCCCATCCGCGAGGTGGAGCGCTCCGCGTCCGGGTACGTGCGCACCGGTCGGGACGGCGGGGCAGCGGGAGCGGTCGCGCCGGGCGAGCCGCTGCTCGAGGTGCGCAACCTGACCAGGACGTACGGGGTCCGGAAGTCGGCGAAGGCCGGGGCGCCGGTCCGCGCCGTCGACGGGGTGAGCTTCGACATCCGCCGCGGCGAGTGCCTCGGGCTGGTCGGCGAGAGCGGATGCGGCAAGACCACCGTCAGCCGGATCCTGATGCGCGTCGTGGAGCCGGACGCGGGGGAGGCGACGTACCACGAGGCCGGCGGCAGCTTCTCGCTGTTCGATCTGGAGGGCGAGGCCCTCACCGCGTTCCGCCGCCGGGCGCAGTACGTGTTCCAGGACCCGGTGAGCTCGCTCAACCCCCGCATGACGGTGTTCGACCTCGTCAGCGAGCCGCTCGTCATCCACGGCGTCGGAGACCGCGCCGGGCGCGCCGCGATCGTGCAGGAGCTGATGGCCCACGTCGGCCTCGACCCGCGCTGCCTCTCGCGCTACCCGCACAGCTTCTCGGGCGGGCAGCGGCAGCGCATCGGCATCGCCCGGGCGCTGGCGCTGAACCCCGAGCTCATCATCTGCGACGAGCCGGTCTCGGCCCTCGACGTCTCGGTGCAGGCGCAGGTGCTGAACCTGCTGAAGGACCTCCAGTGCGAGCTCGGCCTGACCTATCTCTTCATCTCGCACAATCTCGCGGTGGTCGACTACATGGCGGACCGCATCGCGGTGATGTGCGCGGGCCGGCTGGTGGAGGTCGCCCCCCGCGAGCGGCTGTTCGAGAACCCGGTCCACCCCTACACCCGCGCCCTGCTCGCGGCGGTGCCCCGCACCGACCCGGCGGCCCGTCTCGATCTCGGCGCGCTGATGGAGGGCAGGGTGTCGAATCCGGCCGAGTGGCCGGAGCCGTTCACCGACGGCGCGGGACGGCGGCCGGAGCTCGTGGAGGTCGCGCCGGGGCATTCGGTGCGGGCCGGTGGCGAGGTGGCATGATGCGCGCCCGGCGTGATGCGGCCCGCCTCGTCCTGTCCACGCTGCTCCCCGCCCTGCTCGCGAGCGCCGCCGCTGCCGGCTCGCCCTACCTCGAGACGCCTTCGCTCGCGGCGCGGGTCGCGAGCGGCGGGCTGCCCCCCGTCGAGCGGCGCCTGCCGGCGCGGCCGAGCGTCGTCGCGCTCGCCGGCGACGGCCTCGCGCCGGGACGGCACGGCGGCGAGCTGCGGCTGCTGATGGGCCGCGCCAGGGACGTGCGGCTGATGGTGGTCTACGGCTATGCGCGGCTCGTCGGCTACGACCGGGGCTACCGGCTCGTCCCCGACATTCTCGAGGACGTGGAGGCCGCCGAAGGCCGGCGCTTCACCCTGCGGCTCCGCCCCGGCCACCGGTGGTCGGACGGGCATCCGTTCACCAGCGAGGACTTCCGCTACTACTGGGAGGACATCGCCACGAACGAGTCGCTGGCCCCCTTCGGTCCGCCCCGCGCGTACCTCGTCGAGGGCGAGCCGCCGCGCTTCGAGGCCCTCGACGCGCACACCGTGCGCTACACGTGGGCGCGGCCGAACCCGTTCTTCCTGCCGGCGCTCGCCGGCGCGCGGCCCGAGCCGCTGTACGCGCCCGCCCACTACCTCGGGGCCTTCCACGCCCGCTACGCCGACGGGGCGGAGCTGAGCCGCCTGGCGGAGGAGGAGGGCAGGCGCAACTGGGCGGCGGTCCACACCAGCCGCTTCCGGCCCTACAGGAACACCAACCCCGACCTCCCCTCGCTCCAGCCCTGGGTCGCCACCACGGCGCCGCCCTCCCAGCGCCACGTCTTCGTCCGCAACCCCTGGTTCCACCGGGTGGACGCGAACGGCCGGCAGCTTCCCTACATCGATCGGGTGGTCATGAACATCTCGGACGGCAAGCTCATTCCCGCCAGGACCGGAGCGGGCGAGTCGGACCTCCAGGCGCGCCACCTCACCTTCGACGACTACACGTTCCTCAAGCGGAGCGAGAAGCGCAACGGGAAGCGGGTGCGGCTGTGGCAGACCACCCGGGGGGCGCACGTCGCGCTCTATCCCAACCTCAACGTCGAGGACGACGGCTGGCGCGCGCTCCTGCACGACGTGCGGTTCCGCCGCGCCCTCTCGCTCGCCATCGACCGCCACGAGGTCAACCAGGTGATCTACTTCGGGCTCGCGACCGAGGGGAACGACACCGTCCACGCGAAGGGACCGCTGTACCGCGACGAGTACCGCACGCGCTGGGCGCGGTTCGACCTCGACGCCGCCAACGCGCTCCTCGACGAGGTCGGGCTCGTCGAGCGCAACGACGAGGGCATCCGGCTCATGCCGGACGGCCGGCCGCTCGAGATCACCGTGGAGACCGCGGGCGAGGACACCGAGCAGACCGACGTGCTGGAGCTCGTCGGCTGGACGTGGAAGGAGGCCGGCATCAAGCTGTTCTCCAAGCCCCTGCAGCGCGAGGTGTTCCGGAACCGCATCGCCTCGGGGCAGACCGTGGTCTCGGTGTGGGGCGGGCTCGAGAACGGGCTGCCGCTCCCCGACATGAGTCCGCGCGACCTCGCCCCGACCCGCCACGACCAGTACCAGTGGCCGCGGTGGGGGCAGTTCCACGAGACGGGGGGCGCGTCGGGCGAGGCCCCCACGCTCGCTCCGGCGCGCGAGCTCGTCGAGCTCGGCGGCCGGGGCTGGCTCTCGGCGCCGGACACCGCCGCCCGGCGCGCGATCTGGGAGCGGATGCTCGCGATCCGCGCCGACAACGTGTTCAGCATCGGCATCGTCTCCGGGGTGCCGCAGCCGGTGGTGGTGGACGCGCGGCTGCGCAACGTCCCGGAGAAGGGGATCTACAACTGGGACCCCGGCGCCCACTTCGGCATCTACCGCCCCGACATCTTCTGGTTCGAGGACTGAGGATGCCGACGAGCGTTGCCTTGCCGCGTGTCGAGCGCACCATTGCGCGGGAACGGGGCTGCGGCCGGGCGCGGCCGGCAACCCTCGGCCGGCGCCGGGAACGCCTCCGGTCCCCGGCTCCTTCCGGGCGCGGTCGGCGGCCCTGCCCCGATCACTGTCCCGGGCGGGGATCGACGGACGCGGGAAGCGGCCGCTGATGCTCCAGTACACCGTCCGGCGCGTGTTCGTGATGATCCCCACCCTGGCGATCATCAGCGCGCTCGTGTTCACCATCATCCAGCTTCCCGAGGGCGACTACCTCACCTCCTGGATCGCCGAGCTGGAGGCGACCGGCGAGAAGGTGTCGGAGGAGAAGGTCGAGTTCCTGCGTGCCCACTACGGGCTCGACCGCCCCGTGGTCGAGCGGTACGCCACCTGGGTGCTGGGGATGCTGCATGGCGACTTCGGCTACTCGTTCGAGCACGATCTCCCGGTGAGCGAGGTGATCGGCGACCGGCTGTTCCTGACCTTCCTGCTCTCGTTCTCGACCATCCTCTTCACCTGGGTGGTCTCGTTCCCCATCGGCGTCTACTCCGCCACCCACCAGTACAGTTGGGGGGACCACGGCCTGACCCTCGTCGGCTTCCTGGGGCTCGCGACCCCGAACTTCCTCCTCGCTCTGGTGCTGCTGTACTTCGCGAACGTGGTGTTCGGCACCTCCATCGGCGGGCTGATGGACCCCGAGTTCATCGACCAGCCCATGAGCTGGCCGAAGCTCGTGTCGGTGCTGGAGCACCTGTGGATCCCGGTGGTGGTGATCGGCACCTCGGGGACCGCGGCCATGATCCGGCGGCTGCGCGCGAACCTCCTGGACGAGCTGCAGAAGCAGTACGTGGTCACCGGCCGCGCCAAGGGGCTGCCTCCGTTCCGGCTGCTGGTGAAGTATCCGCTGCGGATGTCGCTCAACCCGTTCATCGCGGACCTCGGAAACCTGCTGCCCCAGGTGATCTCCGGCGCCGCCATCGTGTCGGTGGTGCTCTCGCTGCCGACCACCGGGCCGATGCTGGTGCGGGCGCTGCAGAGCCAGGACATGTACCTGGCGGGCTCCTTCCTGATGTTCCTCGCGGTCCTCACCGTGGTCGGGATGTTCCTGTCCGACCTCGCGCTCGCCGCGCTCGACCCGAGGATCCGGCTGGGGGGAGGAGCGCGGCGGTGAGGCGCTCCCGGGAACCAGCCTCGCGCTCCCCGGAATGCGGCGCGCCGAAGGCGCTCCGGGGCCTGCCTGCCTTGCGAGGTCAAAAAGCAACCGCTCGCTGCGCTCCGAAAGAAACCGCCGAAGGCACTCCGGGCCTGCCTGCCTTGCGAGGTCAAAAGGCAACCGCTCGCTGCGCTCCGAAAGAAAGCGCCGAAGGCACTCCGGACCTGCCTGCCTTGCGAGGGGGTGGCGCGTGACGGCTGACGCGCCCGGAGGCCGCCTCGAGCACTACGTCTCGACCGAGCCCTTCGATCCGCATTCGATCGAGGCCCTGACCCCGGAGCAGGAGCGGTTCTTCCTCGCCTCGCAATGGCGGATGATGTGGTGGCGGTTCAGGCGGCATCACCTCGCGGTGGTCTCCGGGGCGGTGCTCGCGCTGCTGTACCTGTCGGTGCTGGTGAGCGAGATCGTCGCGCCCTACGACCTGCACTCGCGCCACAGCGACTTCATCCACGCGCCCCCGCAGCCGGTGCGGCTCTTCCACGACGGGGAGCTCGCCGGTCCGTTCGTCTACGGTCTGCGGTACCGGCTCGACATGGAGAACCTCGAGCGGGTGTACAGCGAGGATCGGGAGCGGCGCTACCGGCTGCGGTTCCTGTGCTCGGGCGACCCCTACCGGTTCTGGGGGCGGTTCGAGGCGAGCTTCCACCTGGTGTGCGTCGAGGACGGGGGCACGCTGTTCCTGCTCGGCACCGACCGGCTCGGGCGCGACGTGCTGTCGCGCATCGTCCACGGGGCGCGGGTCTCGCTCACCATCGGGCTGGTGGGGATCGCGGTGAGCTTCGCGGTGGGGCTCGTGCTCGGGGGGCTCGCCGGCTACTACGGCGGCTGGGTCGACAGCCTCGTCCAGCGGCTCATCGAGATCATCCGCTCGTTCCCGGAGCTGCCGCTGTGGATGGCGCTCTCCGCCGCCCTGCCGGTGACCTGGAGCCCGATCGGGGTGTTCTTCGGCATCACCATCATCCTCGGCCTCATCGACTGGACGGGCCTCGCCCGCGCGGTGCGCTCGAAGCTGCTGGCGCTGCGCGAGGAGGACTTCACCACCGCCGCTGTGCTCATGGGAGCGCGCCCCGGGCGGGTGATCGCGCGCCATCTCCTGCCGAACTTCATGAGCCACCTCATCGCGTCGGCGACGCTCTCGATCCCGGGGATGATCCTCGGCGAGACCGCGCTCAGCTTCCTCGGGCTCGGCCTGCGGCCGCCGGTGACGAGCTGGGGGGTGCTGCTCACCGAGGCGCAGAACATCAACGCGGTCGCGCTGTACCCCTGGCTCATGTTCCCGGTGGTCCCGGTGGTGATCACGGTCCTCGCCTTCAACTTCCTCGGCGACGGCCTGCGCGACGCGGCGGACCCGTACAAGGCGGACTGAGCCCGGCACGCCGGCCGCATGGCCCCGGGACTACATCGAGGGCGGCCGGCGCCTGCAAGGAAATGGACCCGGGCCGCATGCGCGCATGGGGTGCGCATGGCATGATCGAGGCCTCGCAGCAGTGAAGATCCGCACCGGGAGAAGTCGAGCCATGAGCAGACCGAACGGACGTCAGGCGCGCGCCATCCAGGGGCTGGCCGCGGCGCTGCAGGAGTGCCTGGATGCCTCGACCGAGGCGGCGGAGGCGCGGATCGAGAGGCGGCTCAACCCGCGATTCGAGAGGATCGACGCGAGGTTCGAGCAGGTCGACAGGAGGTTCGAGCAGGTCGACACGAGATTCGAGCAGGTGGAAACCCGTCTCGACAGACAGGACGCAACCCTGCGCCGGCAGAACGAGACCCTGCGCATGATCTGGACGCAGTGCGGAGGGAGGCCGGACCAGCGCCTGCCCGTCGACGACTGACCATCGGGCCGCGGAGCGGCGGCGCGAGCGGTCGGGAAGTCGGGCTTCAGGCCGGCTCGATCCGGTACTCGTGGACGATCTCGACGCTCGCGCGCAGCATCGCGGTGGCCGAGCAGTACTTCTCCGCCGAGAGGTCCACCGCGCGCCGCACCGCGCTCTCGCGCAGCTCCTTCCCGGTCACCACGAACACCATGCGGATGCGGGTGAACACCGCCGGCACCGCGTCCGCCCGCTCCGCCTCCAGCTCCACCCGGCAATCGGTGACCGCCTGGCGGGACTTGCGCAGGATGGTCACCACGTCGAAGGCGCTGCATGCGCCGAGCCCGGCGAGGATGGCCTCCATGGGTCGCGGTCCGATGTTGCGCCCCCCCGCCGCGGGTGCGCCGTCGAGCACGACGGCATGTCCGCTGCCCGTCTCGCCGACGAAGGCGACGCCATCGAGCCACTTCACGGTCGCTTTCATGGCCTTCCCCGATCGGTCACGGATACGGCCGCCGCCTCGTGCCGGATGGCGCGGCGCCGATGCGGCCCTGCGCATGCCCGCCCGCGCCAACGCCCGCGTCAACCATCGAAGAACAGCTCCCGCAGCTTCGCGCCGGGGTCCCCGGCGCGCATGAACGCCTCCCCGACCAGGAACCCGTGGACGCCGGCCGCGCGCATGCGGGCGACGTCGGCCCGGGTGTGGATGCCGCTTTCGGTGATGACGGTGCGGCCGGCGGGGACTCGGTCGAGCAGATCGAGGGTAGTGTCCAGCGTGGTCTCGAAGGTACGGAGATCGCGGTTGTTGATTCCGAGCAGCAGGGGTTCCAGATGGGCGGCGCGCTCCAGCTCCGCCGCGTCGTGCACCTCGACCAGGACGTCCATGCCGAGATGCGTCGCGAGCCCCGCCAGCTCGTTGAGCTGCGCGTCGCCGAGGGCGGCGACGATGAGGAGGATGCAGTCGGCGCCGAGCGCACGCGCCTCCCAGACCTGGTACGCATCGACGGTGAAGTCCTTGCGCAGCACCGGCAGGCCGCTCGCGGACCGCGCCTCCGCGAGGTGGCGGTCGGCGCCCCGGAAGAACGCCTCGTCGGTCAGCACCGACAGGGCCGCCGCGCCGCCCGCCGCGTAGCCGCGCGCGATGGCCTCCGGCTCGAAGTCCTCGCGCAGCACTCCCTTGCTCGGCGACGCCTTCTTCAGCTCCGCGATCACCGCGGGCTCGCCGGCCGCGATGCGGGTGCGGAGCGCGGTCGCGAACCCGCGCGGCGCGGCCTGCGCCTCCGCCCGCTCGGCCAGCACCCGCAGGGTCGTGCGCTCGGCCCGCTCGGCGACCTCGCGGGCCTTGTGGCGAATGATGCGCAGGAGCACGTCCGGGCAGTCCCGGAGGATGCCGGAGGCCGGGGCCGGGGCGGCGGAACGCATGCCGGCCGGTCCGCCGGACGATGCGTCGGGCGTCGTCATGCGTCCCGCTCCGTCCCGCCTGCGGCCGGGCGTGCCGCGGCGGAGGCGGGCGCCGCGAAACGCCCGCCGGCTGGTGCGTCGGGTGCCGTCATGCGTCCCGCTCCGTCCCGCCTGCGGCCGATCGTGCTGCGGCGGAGGCGGGTGCCGCGAAACGCCCGCCGGCTGGTGCGTCGGGTGTCGTCATGCGTCCCGCTCCGTCCCGCCTGCGGCCGGGCGTGCGGTCCGCGCCTGCTCGTTGCTGATCGCCGCCAGCCGCTCCAGGGCGGCCGCGGCCCGGCCGGAGCCGATGCTCTCGCGCGCGTGCTCGATCCCGTCCTCCAGGCTCGACGCGATGCCGCTCACGTAGACGGCCGCGGCGGCGTTGAGGACGGTGACGTCCGCGGCTGGTCCCGATGCGCCGGCCAGCACCGCGCGAATCACGGCGAGGCTCGCGGCGGGGGAATCGACGGTGACGGATTCGACCGGGGCGCGGGCGAACCCCAGATCGCGGGCGTCGATCGCAAGCGTTCGCACCGCGCCGTCGCGAAGCTCCGCCACCAGGGTCGGCGCCCCGAGACTCAGCTCGTCGAGCCCGTCCTCGGAGTGCACCACCATCACGTGCTCGCTGCCCAGCTCCCCGAGCACGCGCGCGAGCGGCTCGACGAGATCGGGAGCGAAGACCCCGATGACCTGGCGGAGCGCCCCGGCCGGATTGGTGAGGGGGCCGAGCACGTTGAAGACGGTGCGCACCGCCATCTCGCGGCGCGGACCGATGGCGTGCTTCATCGCCCCGTGGTGGGCGGGCGCGAACAGGAAGCCCACGCCGGCCTCGTCGATGCAGCGTGCGACCCGTTCCGGTGAGAGGTCGAGCCGGACTCCGGCCGCTTCCAGCACGTCGGCGCTCCCCGAGCGGCCGGAGACCGAGCGGTTGCCGTGCTTCGCGATCCGTACCCCAGCTCCCGCCGCGACGAGCGCGCTCGCGGTGGAGATGTTGAAGGTGCCGCTCGCGTCGCCGCCGGTGCCGCAGGTGTCCACGAGGTGCGTCGTGCCGACCTCGACCCGGGTGGCGAGCCGCCGCATCACCGCCGCCGCGGCCGCGATCTCCTCGACCGTCTCGCCCTTCATGCGCAGGCCCACCAGGAACCCCCCGACCTGCGCGGGCGTGCACTCGCCGGTCATGATGGCGTGCATGACACCGGTCATCTGCGCGCCCTCGAGGTCGCGCCGCTCGGTGACGGCACGGATCGCCGACTGGATGTCCATGGTGTCCTGTCCTCGCCGGAAGGCGCCGGGTCTCAGAGGCCGCGCGCCTCCTTGAGCCGATCGTACGCGGCCTTGATCTCGCGCGTCTTCTCCGTCGCGACCCGCATCATCTCCTCGGGCAGCCCCTTGGCCACCAGCTTGTCGGGGTGGTGGCGGTTCATCATCCGGCGGTAGGACCGCTTGAGCTCCGCGTCCGAGCAGGTCTCGTCCACGCCGAGGATGGCGCGGGCGTCGGCGACGGAGAGCGCATCCGAAGGCTTGCCGCTCCGGGCACGGTGCTCCGCCCGCACCATGGCCTCCAGGCGCTCCAGCTCTCCGGTGGGGAGGCGCAGCCGCGCGCAGACGGACTCCAGCAATGTCCGCTCCTCCGGATGCAGCGTGCCGTCGGCCCAGGCCGCGTGGAGGAGGATCTCGACGAACATGGTGACGAGGTGGGTGCTGTACCGGCACTCGCGGCGGAGCTGGTCGAGGACCTCGCCGATGGGGAAATCGGAGGACCGCCCCTGGCGGAAGAGCCGTTCGGCGAGCTGGCGGTGGGCGGCGGAGAGCCGCATCTCGTCCATCACCCGGGAGGCGAGCCGGATTTCGTCTCGGGTGACAAGGCCGTCCGCCTTCGCCAGATGCCCCATCACCGCGAACGTGGCGGTGAAGAACGCGGTCTGGGTCCGCTCGGTCGGGTTCAGGACGTCGGGGGAGTCCAGGAAGTCCGCCGCATCGTCGGCGTCGAGGAGATCGGGGTCCGCCCGGCCGCGGTCCGCGCGTGCGGAGCGGTCGAGGTTGTGGCCGAGCGCGACCCCCACGAGCGCGCCGAGGGGTCCGCCGAGTGCGAAGCCGACGGCGCCGCCGAGAATCTTTCCGAGCCAGGCCATCGTCTTCGCGGGGGCGTCCGGGTGCGGGCCGATGGGCGGGCATTACATCGGATGGCGCCGGTGCGGGCAACGTGTGTGCGCCACGCGCGTTCGGACGACACGGATGAGCGAGCAGTGGTGTCGGCGGAACCTGCGTGTGCGCCACGCGCGTTCGGACAACACGTGCGGGCCGCAGCCCGCGGGGCATGGCGCGGGCATGTCCGGGGGGAGTGGGCCCTGGGCCTGGCCTCGGCTCCGCTGGGCGCGGTCCATGTCCGGGGGGAATGGTGCTTCGAGGTCGCGGGCGTTTTCCCGGCGCGCTATGGATTCGCCCCCGGCGGGTCGCGGAGGCCATCGAGGCGGGCGCTCAGGATACCCTGCTGCTCGGTGAGCCGAAGGATCTGGCTCTGGAAGGCTTCCCGGTCCGCGCGCACCTCGTCGCGGATGGCTTGCCGCTCGGCGCGCGCCTCGGCGCGTATGATTTGCCGCTCGGCACGCGCCTCGTCGCGGACGGCCTGGATCTCGCCGCGCACGCTGGCGGTGCTGGTGAGGATCAGCGCGGCCAGCGCGACGCCCACGCCGATGATGGCGAGGGTTTCCTGGCTGAGTCTGGGCATGGCGGGATACCGGGGGTCACTTCCCGGTGGCGATCTGGCTGCGGAGGATTCCGATCTGTCCGCCGAGGACGCCCTGCTGCTCGGTGAGCCGAAGGATCTGGCTCTGGAAGGCTTCCCGGTCGGCGTGCGCCTCGGCCCGGATGGCTTGCCGCTCGGCGCGTGCCTCGTCGCGGAAAGCCTGAAGTTCGCTGCGCACGCTGGCGGTGCTGGTGAGGATCAGCGCGGCCAGCGCGATAGTCGCGCCGATGATGGCGAGGGTTTCCTGGCTGAGTCTGGGCATGGCGGGATACCGGAGGTCACTTTCCGGTGGCGATCTGGTTGCGGAGGATTCCGATCTGTCCGCCGAGGACGCCCTGCCGCTCGGTGAGCCGAAGGATCTGGCTCTGGAAGGCTTCCCGGTCGGCGTGCGCCTCGGCGCGTATGGCTTCCCGATCGGCGCGCGCTACGGCACGTATGGCTTCCCGGTCGGCGCGCGCCTCGGCCCGGACTTCCCGCAGCTCGTCGCGGACGGCCTGGATCTCGCCGCGCACGCTGGCGGTGCTGGTGAGGATCAGCGCGGCCAGCGCGACGCCCACGCCGATGATGGCGAGGGTTTCCTGGCTGATTCTGGACATGGCGGGATACCGGTGGTCACTTTCCGGTGGCGAGCTGGCTGCGGAGGATTCCGATCTGTCCGCCGAGGACGCCCTGCTGCTCGGTGAGCCGAAGGATCTGGCTCTGGAAGGCTTCCCGATCGGCGTGCGCCTCGGCGCGTATGGCTTCCCGATCGGCGCGCGCTTCGGCACGTATGGCTTCCCGGTCGGCGCGCGCCTCGGCCCGGACTTCCCGCAGCTCGTCGCGGACGGCCTGGATCTCGCCGCGCACGCTGGCGGTGCTGGTGAGGATCAGCGCGGCCAGCGCGACGCCCACACCGATGATGGCGAGGGTTTCCTGGCTGAGTCTGGGCATGGCGGGATACCGGAGGTCACTTTCCGGTGGCGATCTGGTCGCGGAGGATTCCGATCTGTCCGCCGAGGACGCCCTGCTGCTCGGTGAGCCGAAGGATCTGGCTCTGGAAGGCTTCCCGGTCGGCGCGCGCTTCGTCGCGGACGGCCTGGATCTCGCTGCGCACGCTGGCGGTGCTGGTGAGGATCAGCGCGGCCAGCGCGATAGTCGCGCCGAGGATGGCGAGAGTTTCCTGGCTGAGTCTGGGCATGGCGGGATACCGGTGGTCACTTTCCGGTGGCGAGCTGGCTGCGGAGGATTCCGATCTGTCCGCCGAGGACGCCCTGCTGCTCGGTGAGCCGAAGGATCTGGCTCTGGAAGGCTTCCCGGTCGGCGTGCGCCTCGGCGCGTATGGCTTCCCGGTCGGCGCGCGCTTCGGCCCGGACTTCCCGCAGCTCGTCGCGGACGGCCTGGATCTCGCCGCGCACGCCGGCGGTGCTGGTGAGGATCAGCGCGGCCAGCGCGATGCCGACGCCGATGATGGCGAGGGTTTCCTGGCTGAGTCTGGACATTTCCGGGCGTACCGTGCAGCTCCATCCCGATGACACGATATGCATTCTAACGCACCACCCACCGGAGCGAGGCCGGATTCATGTGCCTCGGGGCGTCCTTCGCGTAGGCCGCGGTCTCGTCGGGGATGCGAACGCGGGGCCGTGGACAGTGTTGCGCCCCGTTTCGCAGGGTAGTGCGCCCGCGGCGGTTCGCACTTCCATTACGTGCTGGCTACCGGCGCCATCCGCAGGCTGGCGTGTGCGCGGCGGTTCGTCAGGATCCGGTATGCAAGCGGCCCGGCTCGACTTCGGGGCGGGGGGCTTCGGAGCGGGGGCTTCGATGGGGAGGGCTTCGATGATGCGGAGCCGGACGGCTTCCGGGTCCTCCGGAAACGAAACGGGGCGCCCCGAAGGGCGCCCCGCATGGTCGTCGATGCAATCGCCGACGGGTGTGGTCAGAAGTCGACCCTGACCGCGACGGCTCCGCGATTCGGGTTCTTGTCCTCGTCATCGTCGGCCGCCTGGTACTCGGCGATGACGACGACGCCGGGAGCCAGCGTGTGCGAGAGACCGAACACCATGAAGTTGTTCTCATTCATGTTGTCGTCGTACTGCAGGTCCTCGTAGTGGACGTAGGCCCTGGTGCTGCCCATGGTGTAGCCCAGCGTGAAGCCGTATCTCTCGGCGTCGTTTTCGTCGTCGGCATCGCCCATCTCGAAGCCGACATCCCAGTCCAGCCCGCCCATCGCGCCGCCCGCGCTGCCGCCGTACCAGTCAACGCCTTCCTCGCCCGCATTCATTCCATCCGCGCTCACATTCATGTAGCCGACAGAGAGCGTGATCATGTCGGTCTTCAGAGTGCCGGCGATCTGAGTTGCGTTCACGCCGTCGGAGTGACCGGTCTTCATGGCCGGCGACTTCGTCAGTTCGTGCTCATCTCCGTCAGTATCTTCGACGGTGACCATCATTGCCTTTGATGCCGTCCTGGATCCGGACATGCTGTCGAGAACCATGGCTTCGAAGTTGAACGGACCGCCGAGGTTGCTGGAGTACTTGATGCCCGATACGCGGGACCCGGCTACCCGGTTCCAGTCGCCGAAGAGGTTGGTTCCGTCCCAGGTCGTGGCGGAGTAGTAGGCGGAGCCCTGCTGGCCGAGGGTCAGCTTGCCGAAGGCGCCGGACAGCCACACGTTCTGATGCCGGGTGCGGAAATTGTCGAGCCGCTTCTCGATGTGCAGTCCGGCCATCATCCCGCCGTCCAGCTCATGGGAAGCCTTGACTCCGATGCGGCTCCACAACTGGTCGCCCTGTCCGAGATCGCCGGCATCGGCGGTGCCGATGTCCCAGGTGGTGTCCTTGCCCGACATCTGGGGGTCCACCATGTAGATGCCGCTCCGGACACTGCCGTAGAGGGTGCCTTCGGCCGAGACGGCGGGAGCGAACCCGAGCGCACCCAGCAGACCGGCCACCACGGAAGTCGTCATTACGCGTTTCATCAGAATCTCCTGTGTTCCTTGTGAGCTGATGTCTCCGACTCGTGCACTCGCAAACTGTCGGTCCGGCTGCGGGTGATTCGTCGAATGACCGTTTTCTCCCGGCAGTGGCCGGCAGATCCGTTCCCGACACTTCCCGTGACACCGAGAAGCGGGGGCGAGTGTGGCAAAGGGCACGTCGAATCGCAACGCAGTTCGACGAATTTGCGACAAAGGCGGCCCGAGTGTTGCTTTTTCGCGACAGAGCCGGGTGGAGCTGCGGCAGGCGGGCATCTTCCGCATCGAGGCGGCGGACATCGAGCGCCCGGGAGATCGCCCGTTGCGGCTTCCGGACAGCCCTGCGGGGCGGGGGTCAGCCGGCGACATCCGCGATGCGGCCCGCGATGCGGTCGGCCGCGGCCTTCACCGGGTCGTCGGCCAGATGCGCGTAGCGCGCCGTCGTCTTCACCTGGCTGTGGCCGAGGAGCCGCCCGATCATCGGCAGGCCCTCTCCGACCCGCAGGCCGCCGCTGGCGAACGAGTGCCTCAGATCGTGAATCCGCACGTCGTCCAGGCCCGCCCGCGCGCGGATGCGCTTCCATGGAAAGTGCAGGGAGGCGATGCGGGTCCCGGGCCGGCGTCCGGTGATCACCCAAGGGTTGCCCACCTTGCGCGCGAGGCCGCGCAGCACCGCCGCCGCCGACTCCCCGAGGTGCACGACCTTGGCCCCCGTCTTGCTGTCGGGCAGCCGCAGCTCCCGGGCCTCCAGCGCAACGTGGTCCCATCGCAGGTGCATGATCTCCGACAGGCGGCAGCCGGTCAGCATCAGCAGACGGATGGCGGCGACGGCCGGAGCGGCCACCGCTCCGGTGCGCTCCGCCTCTCGCAGCGCCGCGCCGAGGCGCCGGTACTCCGCATCGGACAGGAACCGTTCGCGCTTCTTCTCCCGGAAGCGCTTCACGTACCGGCACGGGTTCGAGCCCTGCGGCCTCAGGCCCCAGAGCTCGGCCGCGCTGAACATGGCGGACAGGATCCCGAGGGTGCGGTTGGCCGCGAAGGGGATCGAACGCATGCGGTGATGCAGGGCGGCCACGTCCGCGCGCGTCACCTCGGCGACCCGCCGGCCGCCGAGCCGAGGCAGTACGTGCCGGCGGATGGCGAGCTCGTAGCTGTGCGCGGTGCTCGGCTTGCAATGGCCCGGAACGTGCTCCTCCAGGAACCGCCGGGCGAGCTCGTGCACGGTCGGCGGGTCGCTCGCCCGCGGCGGCAGCACCTTCCCCGTCAGGTCCCGGCCCGTCCGGGCGGCGGTGATGATCTCGGCCGCCCGGCCCCGTGCCGCGGCCGGAGGAATGGCGTCGTGGGGGCCGATGGTCTTCTTGATGACGCGCCCGCCATCCCGGTACTTCACGACGTAGACCTTGCGCCCTGACGGGTGCACGCGCACGCCGAAGCCCTTGATGTCGCCATCCCACAACATGTACTCGCGGTCCCGCGCGGTCAGCGCGTCGACGGCCCTTCTGGTGATCCTGGCCATGCATCTTCTCCTTTGCGGCTTGGTGAGGTCGGGGACCGAATAGGGACTCCCCAAGACGCATTGGCACGAATCGCGCCCGCCCGCAATCCGCGGCTCGGGCGGACTCCGGGCCGGACGGGAAGCCACGTCCGCCAGCGCTCTCGTCATGCCCCGGCCCGAGGATTCTCGCGTTCGGAGCCCGTCCCGGCGCACGAAGCTCCTCGCGCCCCGCAGGGCTGTCCATCTCCTCTTCCCCGGAGCCGACCTTCGGGATCGGATAGGTCTCGCAGAGACCATCCGGAATGCCCAGGCACGAAGCCGCAGCAGGCCATGGTGAATTCAACTAATTGAATAGAAAGAGAATTTATTTTTCCGGGATCTCCGAATTCCAGGTCCGTGACACGGGAAGTTTCATGAACCTGTCGCCCGGCCGCCGGGCCGGATGGCGAGTAGCCGGACATTCTCGTCCGATACACAGGAACACAGGAGAAATTGACGATGAAACGCGTACTGACGACTTCTGTGGTGGCCGGTCTGCTGGGCACGCTCGGGTTCGCGCCCGTCGCGTCGGCGGTCGATGCCACTCTCTACGGCAGCATCCGCAGCGGCATCATGGTGAAAAACCCCGATGCTGCTGGTGAAGACACCGTGTGGGACATTGGCGCCACCGATGCCGGTGATTTGGACAGCGCGGACAGGCTGTTCAGCCGCATCGGCGTCAAGGCGTCCCAGGAAATCGGTGCGGGCATGATGGCGGGTATGACGATTGAGAAGAGGCTCGACAACTTCCGCACCAGACACCAGAACGTCTGGCTGGAAAGCGCCGCAGGACGAATCACGCTGGGTCAGCAGGGGTCGCCCTACCAGGGGAATACGAGCTGGGACCCGGCATGGTTCACGGGCGGCTCTTACGAACAGATCGGTTCCCGCAAATCCGGCGTCAGCTATGCCAGCAATCTGGGTGGCCCGTTCGACTTCTCGGCTATGATCGTCGACGACAATTCGGAGATGAAGGAAAACAAGAAAACCGGATACGGCGATGGCCTAGACAAGGTGGAGATCGGAGGCACACTCTCTCTGGGTTCTGTAAGCGTTGGTGCCGGCTATGCCGACGATGACATGTCGACCACGATGGGTGCGAAAGTAGGCGGCAGCTTCGCCAATATCGGATGGGCGGTGGGCTTCGAGACGATGGACTACGACGCCGACGGCAAGGAGGATACCAAGCACGGCGGATTCAACCTGACTTACAGCCATGGCGAAGGCAAGGCCTACTACTACTTCTCGGACGTCTCCGATATGAAAGGCATGAAGGGCAATGACGGCACTACATGGTCCGCAGGCTATGCCTATGGACTGGGAGCGGGTGTCAGCGTCGTCGCCGAGCATCGGGATACGAAAGATGACGGAACCTTGTCGATTGTGGCTGTCGTCGTTAGCTTCTAACCGAAGTCTTCCCGTAGTCTCTCGGAAGACACTCACGGGGCGCCCTTCGGGGCGCCCCGTTTCGTTTCCGGAGGGCGCGAGAGCCGGACAGCTCCGCACACCATCGAAGCCCCGCCCCGAAGTCGAACCGGCCTGCCTCCAAATCGTGTCCTTGCGTATCGTCGCGGGCGCGGCGGCCCCCGATTCCAGCGAGAGCGACAAGCCGGGGGAGGGCGTCAGGGCAAATTCGTTCTCGTGCGCCCCGGAAAGCGTAACCTCTTGATGGGAAGGTTCTTTTTCGGCTCGTCGGAATACCGGGCGAAGAGAACGTCGATGGAAGTATGCGGATTCCGGTGAAGCCGAGAAGCAAGCGCAAGCTCGAACGTGCGGCGGCCTACAGGAAACCACGGTCAGCCGTTTCGTTCTGTACAACGCCGTGGCCGCGGCCGAGCGGGTGATCGAGGCGCGCGAGCGCATCGTGCTCCCGGCGACAGACTGGAACGCCTTCCATGACGCGCTGCTCGACCCGCCCGCGCCGAACGCTGTGCTGAAGCGGGCCGTCCGCCGTGCGCCGCTACCGCGAGCGCATCGGTGGATGAATCGCCGCTGACGGTCGAGCGGCTCGGTCCACATCACGACCCCGCGTCCTTCGCCTGCGGGGGGAACCGTCCCTTGAGCGTTACATTCGCCGGCAGGCTTCCCGGGACGCCCGGCGGCGCGTCGCGCGGGTCTTCGTCGCGGCGGGCGCCCCGCCCGAACGGGCCGCCGGCTACTACACGCTGAGCGCGACGAGCTTCGAGAAGGACAACCTGTCGACGGAGCTCGCCAGGCGCCTGTCGAACGACGGAATCGAGCCCGGGCAGTTGCCCTATCGATGCGTCGCCGGCGGGTCGTGGAGTCCGTCGAGGCGGGCGCTCAGGACGCCCTGCTGCTCGGTCAGCCGCAGGATCTGGCTCTGGAAAGCTTCACGGTCGGCGCGCGCTTCGGCGCGCAGGGCTTCGCGGTCGGCGCGTGCCTCGGCCCGGATGGCCTCCCGGTCGGCGCGTGCCTCGGCCCGGATAGCCTCCCGGTCGGCGCGCGATTCCGCTCGGACGGCCTGGATCTCGGCCCGAACCGCCTGAAACTCACCGCGCACACTGATCGCATTGGTGAGGATGAGCGCCGCCAGGGCGACGCCCACGCCGAGGATGGCGAGGGTCTCCTGGCTGAGTCTGGACAGGCCGGAACGCATCATGACCTTCCACTGCTGCGACAGCACGAAAGTCATTCTACCGTGGTGTCCGCGGGGGTGAAGCCGGACTCGTGTGCATCAAGGCGCCTTCGGCGTAGGCCGTCGTCTCGTTCGGCGTGCGCGCGCGTGCCGAGAGGTCGAAGCGGGACGGCCCTGACCTCGCCCAGCGCACGACACGACCAGCGTGCGACACGATCCGAGCCGCGCCCTGGCTCCGATGGCGAGGACCGTGACTGCGTGCCCCGCGTCCTCGCCGGGGGCGGCTCCGAGGGACTACTCGCCGAAGCTCGATGTCCGGTCGCGGTCTCCGTCCAGCCGGCTCGGCGCCGGCGGGCCGGAGAGGCCGTCGAGGCGGACGCTCAGAACGCCCTGCTGCTCGGTGAGTCGGAGAATGTGGCTCTGGAAGGCTTCGCGGTCGGCACGCGCTTCGGCGCGCAGGGCTTCACGGTCCGCACGGGCTTCGGCGCGCAGGGCTTCGCGGTCGGCACGCGCCTCGGCCCGAACGGTCTGGATCTCGGCTCGAACGGCTTCGCGGTCGGCACGCGCTTCGACCCGGACGGCCTGGATCTCGGCCCGAACCGCCTGAAACTCACCGCGCACACTGATCGCATTGGTGAGGATGAGCGCCGCCAGGGCGACGCCCACGCCGAGGATGGCGAGGGTCTCCTGGCTGAGTCTGGACAGGCCGGAACGCATCATGACCTTCCACTGCTGCGACAGCACGAAAGTCATTCTACCGCGGTGTCCGCATGAATGAAGCCGGACTCGTGCGCATCGGGGCGCCTTCGATGTAGGCCATCGTCTCGCTCGGCGTGCGCGTGCGTGCCGAGGGGTCGAAGCGGGACGGCCCTGACCTCGCCCAGCGCACGACACGACCAGCGTGCGACACGATCCGAGCCGCGCCCTGGCTCCGATGGCGAGGACCGTGACCGTGTCATCCCGCGTCCTCGCCTCGCCGGGGGCGGCTCCGAGGGACTACTCGCCGATATTCGATGCCCGGTCGCGGTCTCCGTCCAGCCGGCTCGGCGCCGGCGGGCCGGAGAGACCGTCGAGGCGGGCGCTCAGGACGCCCTGCTGCTCGGTGAGTCGGAGAATGTGGCTCTGGAAGGCTTCCCGGTCGGCGCGCGCTTCGGCGCGCAGGGCTTCACGGTCCGCATGGGCTTCGGCCCGGATGGCTTCGCGGTCGGCACGCGCTTCGGTCCGCATCGCTTCGCGGTCAGCGCGTGCTTCGGCCCGAACGGTCTGGATCTCGGCTCGAACGACTCCGCGATCGGCACGCGCTTCGACTCGGACGGCCTGGATCTCGGCTCGAACGGCTTCGCGGTCGGCACGCGCTTCGGTCCGGACGGCCTGGATCTCGGTCCGCAGTCCGGAGATGCTGGTGAGCATCAGCGCCGCCAGGGCGATGCCCACGCCGAGGATGGCGAGGGTCTCCTGGCTGAGTCTGGACAGGCCGGAACGCATCATGACCTTCGGCTGCTGCGATGGCACGAAAGTCATTCTACCGCGGTGTCCGCGGGGGTGAAGCGGACTCGTGCGCATCGGGGCGCCTTCGGCGTAGGCCATCGTCTCGCTCGGCGTGCGCGTGCGTGCCGAGGGATCGAAACGGGACGGCCCTGACCTCGCCCAGCGCACGACACGACCAGCGTGCGACACGATCCGAGCCGTGCCCTGGCTCCGCATGGCGAGGACCGTGACCGTGTCATCCCGCGTCCTCGCCTCGCCGGGGGCGGCTCCGAGGGACTACTCGCCGATATTCGATGCCCGGTCGCGGTCTCCGTCCAGCCGACTCGGCGCCGGCGGGCCGGAGAGACCGTCGAGGCGGGCGCTCAGGACGCCCTGCTGCTCGGTGAGTCGGAGAATGTGGCTCTGGAAGGCTTCCCGGTCGGCGCGCGCTTCGGCGCGCAGGGCTTCACGGTCCGCACGGGCTTCAGCGCGCAGGGCTTCGCGGTCGGCGCGTGCTTCGGCCCGAACGGCCTGGATCTCGGCTCGAACGACTCCGCGATCGGCACGCGCTTCGACTCGGACGGTCTGGATCTCGGCTCGAACGGCTTCGCGGTCGGCACGCGCTTCGGTCTGGACGGCCTGGATCTCGGTCCGCAGTCCGGAGATGCTGGTGAGCATCAGCGCCGCCAAGGCAACGCCCACGCCGAGGATGGCGAGGGTCTCCTGGCTGAGTCTGGACAGGCCGGAACGCATCATGACCTTCGGCTGCTGCGATGGCACGAAAGTCATTCTACCGCGGTGTCCGCGGAGGCAAAGCCGGCCTCGTGCGCATCAAGGCGCCTCCGGTGTAGGCCGTCGTCTCGCTCGGCGTACGCGCGCATGCCGAGGGGTCGAAACGGGCCGGCCTGACCTCGGCCAGCGCACGACACGATCCGAGCCGCGCCCTGGCTCCGATGGCGAGGACCGTGACTGCGTGCCCCGCGTCCTCGCCGCGGGCGGCTCCGAGGGACTACTCGCCGAAGCTCGATGTCCGGTCGCGGTCCCCGTTCAGCCGGCTCGGCGCCGGCGGATCGGAGAGGCCGTCGAGGCGGGCGCTCAGGACGCCCTGCTGCTCGGTCAGCCGCAGGATGTGGCTCTGGAAGGCTTCGCGGTCGGCGCGCGCTTCGGCCCGAATGGCTTCGCGGTCCGCACGGGCTTCGGCCCGGATGGCCTCCCGGTCGGCACGGGCTTCGGTCCGCATCGCTTCGCGGTCAGCGCGTGCCTCGGTCCGGACGGCCTGGATCTCGGTCCGCAGCTCGTCGCGGAGGGCCTGAATCTCACCGCGCATGCCGGAGATGCTGGTGAGCATCAGCGCCGCCAGGGCAACGCCCACGCCGAGGATGGCGAGGGTCTCCTGGCTGAGTCTGGACAGGCCGGAGCGCATCATGACCTTCCGCTGCTGCGACGACACGAAAATCATTCTACCGCGGTGTCCGCAGGGGTGAAGCCGGACTCGTGCGCATCGGGGCGCCTTCGGTGTAGGCCGTCGTCTCGCTCGGCGTACGCGCGCGCCGCGGGGTCGAAAACGGGACGGCCCTGACCTCGCCCAGCGCACGACATGGTCCGAGCCGCGCCCTGGCTCCGCATGGCGAGGACCATGACCGCGTTGCCCCGCGTCCTCGCCGGGGGCGGCTTCGAGGGACTACTCGCCGAAGCTCGATGTCCGGTCGCGGTCCCCGTCCAGCCGGCTCGGCGTCGGCGGGCCGGAGAGACCATCGAGGCGGGCGCTCAGAACGCCCTGCTGCTCGGTCAGCCGCAGGATCTGGCTCTGGAAAGCTTCCCGGTCGGCGCGCGCTTCGGCGCGCAGGGCTT
The DNA here is from genome assembly GCA_965202735.1 of Gammaproteobacteria bacterium. GTDB lineage: Bacteria > Pseudomonadota > Gammaproteobacteria > HK1 > HK1 > HK1. The sequence continues at coordinate 1,506,502 of OZ241844.1, read as the reverse complement.
CACGGTCCGCATGGGCTTCGGCCCGGATGGCTTCGCGGTCGGCACGTGCTTCGGTCCGCATCGCTTCGCGGTCAGCGCGTGCTTCGGCCCGAACGGTCTGGATCTCGGATCGAACGGCTTCGCGGTCGGCACGCACCTCGACTCGGACGGCCTGGATCTCGGCCCGAACCGCCTGAAACTCACCGCGCACACTGATCGCATTGGTGAGGATGAGCGCCGCCAGGGCGACGCCCACGCCGAGGATGGCGAGGGTCTCCTGGCTGAGTCTGGACAGGCCGGAACGCATCATGACCTTCCGCTGCTGCGACGACACGAAAATCATTCTACCGCGGTGTCCGCAGGGGTGAAGCCGGACTCGTGCGCATCGGGGCGCCTTCGGTGTAGGCCGTCGTCTCGCTCGGCGTACGCGCGCGCCGCGGGGTCGAAAACGGGACGGCCCTGACCTCGCCCAGCGCACGACATGGTCCGAGCCGCGTCCTGGCCCCGCATGGCGAGGACCATGACCGCGTTGCCCCGCGTCCTCGCCGGGGGCGGCTCCGAGGGACTACTCGCCGAAGCTCGATGTCCGGTCGCGGTCCCCGTCCAGCCGGCTCGGCGTCGGCGGGCCGGAGAGACCATCGAGGCGGGCGCTCAGAACGCCCTGCTGCTCGGTCAGCCGCAGGATCTGGCTCTGGAAAGCTTCACGGTCGGCGCGCGCTTCGGCGCGCAGGGCTTCACGGTCGGCACGTGCTTCGGTCCGCATCGCTTCGCGGTCAGCGCGTGCTTCGGCCCGAACGGTCTGGATCTCGGCTCGAACGGCTTCACGGTCGGAACGCGCCTCGACTCGGACGGCCTGGATCTCGGTCCGCAGCTCGTCGCGGAGGGCCTGAATCTCGCCGCGCATGCCGGAGATGCTGGTGAGCATCAGCGCCGCCAGGGCGACGCCCACGCCGAGGATGGCGAGGGTCTCCTGGCTGAGTCTGGACAGGCCGGAGCGCATCATGACCTTCGGCTGCTGAGACGACGCGAAAGTCATTCTACCGCGGTGTCCACAGGGGTGAAGCCGGACTCGTGCGCATCGGGGCGCCTTCGGCGTAGGCCGTGGTCTCGCTCGGCGTACGCGCGCGTGCCGAGGGGTTGAAGCGGGACGGCCCTGACCTCGCCCAGCGCGCGACACGATCCGAGCCGCGCCCTGGTTCCGTATGGCGAGGACCGTGACCGTGTCATCCCGCGTCCTCGCCTCGCCGGGGGCGGCTCCGAGGGACTACTCGCCGAAGCTCGATGTCCGGTCGCGGTCCCCGTCCAGCCGGCTCGGCGCCGGCGGGCCGGAGAGACCGTCGAGGCGGGCGCTCAGGACGCCCTGCTGCTCGGCGAGTCGGAGAATGTGGCTCTGGAAGGCTTCGCGGTCGGCGCGCGCTTCGGCGCGCAGGGCTTCGCGGTCCGCATGGGCTTCGGCCCGGATGGCTTCGCGATCGGCACGGGCTTCGGTCCGCATCGCTTCGCGGTCAGCGCGTGCTTCGGCCCGAACGGTCTGGATCTCGGCTCGAACGGCTTCGCGGTCGGCACGCGCTTCGGTTCGGACGGCCTGGATCTCGGTCCGCAGCCCGGAGATGCTGGTGAGCATCAGCGCCGCCAGGGCGACACCCACGCCGAGGATGGCGAGGGTCTCCTGGCTGAGTCTGGACAGGCCGGAGCGCATCATGACCTTTCGCTGCTGCGATGGCACGAAAGTAATTCTACCGCGGTGTCCGCAGGGGTGAAGCCGGCCTCGTGCGCATCGGAGCGCCTTCGGCGTAGGCCGTGGTCTCGCTCGGCGTGCGTGCGCGTGCCGGGCAGGTGGCGGGCTGGCGTCCCGGCGCTCGGGAACGCCTCGCGGTCGGTGCGGGCTCGTCCGGCGCATCGCGAGCCCGATCCACCGAACCGGGCTCGGGAAGGTCGGAACGCCGGTCTGCCGATTCCTCGGCACCCCCCCCCCCCGTGGGCCTGCGGTCGCGGTCAGTGACGTCATTCCCGCGCAGCCCGTCCCCGCGACGGTGGGGAGGAATCCATGAGACTCGGCTGGAAACGGAGGCGGTCTCGCGATTGTGGCGGAGAAGTGCCGGAGAGCGGGCGGAGCGGGGAAGGGAGGGGCTCCCGGAGCCAAAGAGCGGGGCGCCCCGAAGGGCGCCCCGCAGTCACGTCCCGATCTCTCGTGAAGAGATCGAAGCAACGTTCAGAAGTCGACCTTCATGACCACGGCCGACGTGCGATCTCTCAGTCTCATGCTTGCTTTTTTGTTGTATGCATCTTTCGTACGATGCACCAGGTTGACTGTGACGGCATCCGAGACATAGTACGAATATCCCAGAGTCCAATAGTCGACATTCCTCTCATCCACCTCGCGGTTAGTTCCAGCCTCGTCGGACTTGCGTTCTCCGTACTGCACGTAGGCTTTCCCGCCGCCTGCTCCCTCGCCGACGAGGTAGCTCAGATCGAATCCGTACCGGTCCTCGTCGCACATTTTCTTCGGCACCGCTGCTTTATCTACGGTGTGAGTCACAGACGTTCCCGTCACAGACGTTTTTACGGTAGCGTCCTCTTTCTCAATGCACGTGATGTCCTTGGCAGATTCATACCCCATCTTCAGGGTGATATTTGCCATGGTCCCGCTTACCATTCCGCCGATGCGCTTGCCATCGTCCGCCTCTTCCCTGTAACCGGCACCGAAGCTGACAGGTCCGAGGGCCAAACTGCCGGAAGCCTCGATATGGTCTGCCCTATTGCCCGTCGTCCTCTTTGCCTCTTTGGCGAGATCGTCGCCGGTGCTGGCAAGGACGGCAAAGTCGAAGGGTCCCCCCAGCGAGCTCTTGATGCTCACACCGTCGATCTTGTCGCCTACATCGGTAACGCCACCAAGATGGGCAGCGCCGTCCCAGGTCGTGGCGCCGTAGTACGTCGAGCCTTGCCGACCGAGCGTGATCGTGCCGTATGCGCCTGACAGCGAGACGTTGTGGAACCTTTTGTCAAGGGTGTCGCTGATGGCTCTCTCGATCTGGAAACCGGCCGTCAGACCTGCCCCAGCTCCGACGGAGCCCTTGATACCGAATCGGCTGCCGTAGTCATTGCCGAGCTCCCATTTGGTCTTGGAGTCGGATTTACCATCGTCGCTCATCGTCATTCCGTAGCGAAGGCTTCCGTAGACGGTCGCACTGTGCCCGTGCAGCTCGGAGTGCGGGTGCGACGGGTGCGCGTGGGCGTGAAGCGGTGCCATCGAGCCGTCTTCCATCTCGTGCTCGTGCTCGTACATCGCCGGATGGTCGTGTGGCTCGACCTTCATCTCCATCTCGTCGGCCTGTACCTGCGCCGCCATCGGCAGGGCTACGGCACTCGACGCGACGATAGCGAGAAGTCGTCTGGTCATGCGTTTCATCGGGATCTCCTTGGTTTCTCTTCCGGCCCGCGGCCGGGCGACAGGTTCATGAAACTTCCCGGGACGAGGAGCCGGAGCTGGTGTGGGTGCGCAGGGCACGGGCCGATCCCGAACCGTTCGTACTGGCCGTCCGCCGCGAGGGGAGGTGACCCGCCATGACGGCCCATCCGACGGCCCATCCGACGGAGCGCATGGACGATGTGGCCGCGCACGGGGCCCGTCGCGCCGTGTCGAGGTCGGGCACCGTGATGCCGACGATGCGTCCGTGCGCGGGGCCCGTCGGGGCGGTGCCGCAGGAAGTTGAGCTCGGGGAGCGATGTGGCCGCGAGCGCGGTGCCCGTCGGCTTCAATGAGGCTGCCGATCAGGTGGGCAGAGGATGTGGCCGCGCGCGGTGCCCGTCGTTCTCGACGAGCGGCGGGGATGAGGCCGATGTGGCCGCGAGGGGGGCGGTACCGCACTCGGAGCGGAATCCCGCGCCCTCGATGTGGCCGCGCGCGGGTGAGTGGCGGTCTTGCGGGAGCTACGCCCGAGGGGCTCCGATGTGGCCGTGTGCGCGAGCGGGTGAGCGCCGAGGACGTCGACCTCGGCCTGGGCTTCGTTGCGCCACCGTGCGTTCCGGGGTGGGCTCCGGGGCGGGCAGGTGCCGAGGACGTCGATCTCGGCCCGGGCTTCGTTGCGGGGTACTACGCGGGCGTCTCGCCCGCCACGCGCGCGCGCGTCGAGCGAGACGATGATCTACACTGACGGCGCCTCGTCAGGCCTCTCCCCGCAGACCGAGCCGTTCCTGGCAGGCGCGGCTCATGCCCTGGGTCATCCGGTCCGCGATCATCGCGATGAACGCCATCCCGATCCCGGCCACGAACCCCACTCCGAAATCGCCGTCGCCGAGCCCGATGTAGACCCTCTGGCCGAGCCCGTTGGTGCCGACCAGGGCCGCGATCACCAGCATCGCGATGCCGAACATGATGGTCTGGTTGAGCCCCAGCATGATGACCGGCATCGCGAGCGGCAGCTTCACCCGCCACAGGAGCTGGGTCCGCGTGCAGCCGCAGCAGGTGGCGGCCTCCACGACCTGGGCGGGCACGCTGCGCAGCGCGTGCTCCGAGTACCGGATGGCCGGCACGATGGCGTAGGCCATGATCGCGAGCAGGGCGGTGAACTCGCCGATCTTGAAGATCATCACGAAGGGGATGAGGATCACGAACAGCGGCATGGTCTGGAGCGTGTCGTTGATCGGGCGCAGGAACGCGGAGACGCCGTCGTACTCGGAGGCGAGGACCCCGAGCGCGACTCCGGCCGCGAACGAGAGCAGCACCGCGAGCCCGCACAGGTAGACCGACAGCATCGTCTGCGACCACACTCCGGCGAGGATGAGGAATCCGAGCGCGGCGGCGGTTCCGGACGCGAGCCGCGGTCCGCCGAGCCGCCAGCCGAGCAGGGTCGCCATCGCCAGCAGCGCCGGCCAGGGCATCCGCGAGATCCCGAAGAACAGCAGGATCGCGAGGAATGCGACCAGTGACGCCCGGCCGACGCCCCGGCGCCCCGCCGTGTACACGACGAGGGCCGCCGCGAGCAGGGCGTAGCCCCGCTTCAGGCCCGGGGTGAGCTCGAACCCCCAGGTGAACGGAGAGATGGTCGTCTCGAACCCCGTCTTCACCGGCAGCATCACGAAGAAGAAGGCCCAGCTCTTGACGAGGTTGATGGTCCCGGCGTGCTCGACCACGAGCCAGGTGACGGCGTCGTTGAGATAGTGCGCCGGGTAGACCTCCCAGGCCTCCGGCCAAGTCTTCAGAAACGGAACGAGCTCCGCCAGCAGCCCCACCGCCAGCCCGAGGCCCGCCGCGATCGGGACGGTGCGGCGCCGCGCGAGGAGATCATGCCGCCCGCCGGGGTCCCGGGGCTCCCGGGTGGCGGCCGCCGCCGTGAGCCGGTCCATCACCATCGCCATCAGCGCGATGACGATGCCGGCCAGCAGGCTCTCGCCGAACTGCGCCTTGCGCATGGTCGAGAGCACCTCCCAGCCGATGTCGGCGGTGCCGCCGATGATGGAGGCGATGATCACCATCGAGAACGCCGCCATGGTGGTCTGGTTCACCCCGAGCAGGATCTGGCGCAGCGCGCTCGGCGCCCGCACCCGCCAGAAGAGCTGGCCGGGGGTGGCGCCGGCCATCAGCCCGGCCTCGATGACCTCCGTCGATACGCGCGAGAGCCCGAGATGGGTGTTGCGCACCGTCGGCGGGAAGGCGTAGAGGATGCTCGCGATCAGTCCCACCACGGGCCCGAATCCGAACAGCAGCAGGATCGGCAGCAGGTAGGCGAAGGCGGGCACCGTCTGCATCAGGTCGAGCGTCGGGGTGATGATCCGCTCCGCGCGTTTCGAGTGGAACGCGAGGGTGCCCAGCGCGAACCCGATCGCCACCGCGGTCGGCACCGAGATCGCGACCAGCGCGAGCGAGTTCATCGACTCGGTCCAGTAGCCGATGACCAGCATGTAGAGGGTCGCGAAGAACGCGAATACCGCGAGCCGCCAGCCCGCGACGGCCCAGACCACGAACGTCAGCACCGCCTGGGTGACCGACCAGGGCAGCCAGCTCAGCAGCTCCCGCACCGCGGCCATCGGCACGTCGGCCGCGGCCGAGAACGCCCGGAAGGCCGGGCCGGCGGTGTCCACGCACCACAGCATGAACACGTTGAGCCAGGGCGTGATCGGCACCACCCAGGTCTCCGGGTACTCGACCAGCCAGCCGGCGGTGTCCCTCAGCGCCAGCAGGGCGAGCGTGACCAGGATCAGAGCGGCCCAGACCCAGTCGAGGGGCCGGCTCGCGGCGAGCCCGCGCAAGCTACGGCGCCTCGCGGCCGCCGCGCCGCTCCGGCGGGGGCGCGTCGGCGCCGGCGCGGTCGTGCCTGTCGTGGGCGAGGGCGGAGATGACGCTCGCGTCGGTCACCACGCCGATGGAGGCGCCGTCGCGCACCATGGAGATGCCTTCGGGATGGGAGGCGAGCAGGGGCAGCAGGTCCTCGACCGTCGTATCCGCGTCGCGCTGCGGCATTCCGGGTGTCGCCGCGCGGGAGGGGTCGAGCACGTCCGACGCCTTCAGCACGCGCACCATGGGAACGTCCTCGGTGAACTCCGCGACGTAGTCGTCGGCGGGGCTCAGGATGAGGTCGGCGGGGGCGCCGACCTGCACCACCATGCCGTCGCGCATGATCATCATCCGGTCGGCGACCCGCAGCGCCTCGAGGAAGTCGTGGGTGATGAACACGATCGACTTCTTCAGGCGGCTCTGGATGCGCAGGAACTCGTCCTGCATCTGGCGCCGGATCAGCGGGTCCAGGGCGGAGAAGGGCTCGTCGAGGAACCAGAGCTCCGGCTCGACGGCCAGCGACCGGGCGATGCCCACCCGCTGCTGCTGCCCGCCCGAGAGCTGTCGCGGAAAGGAGGTCTCGCGTCCCTCCAGGCCCACGAGCTGGATGACCCGGCTCACCCGTTCGTTTCGCTCGGGCGGGGGCATGCCCTGAAGGCTCAGCGGAAAGGCGATGTTGTCGAAGACGTTCAGATGGGGGAGCAGCCCGAAGTTCTGGAACACCATCCCCATCTTGTGGCGGCGGATGTCGATCAGCTCCCGCGGGGACTTCTCGAGCAGGTCCTCGCCGTCGAGCCGCACTTCGCCCCGGGTCGGCTCGACGAGACGGGACAGGCACCGCACGACGGTGGACTTCCCGGAGCCGGACAGTCCCATGACGACGAAGATCTCGCCGACATGGACGTCGAAGCTCACGTCGACCACCGCGGGGATGGCGCCGTCCGCGCGCATGCGCCGGGCCAGCTCGCCGGCGCCGCGGGTGGATGCTTCGCTGTCGAAGTACGGCGCCGCCTCGCCGCGATAGACCTTCCACACGTTGCGGCACGACAGCTTGACCGGCGCGGCGTCCGGGGTCCGGACCTGCATGCCTGGCCTTGCCGCTCGTCGGAGAATTCAGGGTGCGGAGAAGGAGGACGCCGACATCCCGGCGTCCTCCTTCCGCGACCGGAACATCGGCTCGTCAGCTCATGAGCGCATCGCGGCCTTCGCGGCCTCCACCCAGGGGCCCCAGGTCGCCTCGTTCGCGTCGACCCACTCGGCGATCACCTCTTCGAGCTTGCGGCCCTTGTTGTCGATCTCGAGCATCAGCGCGTTCTGGGTGGTGTTGTCGATCGACATGACCTCCATCAGCTTGTAGGCGCCCGGCCACATGTCCGCGAAGTCCCTGTGCACGATCTTGTCGATCGTCGCCTGCTGGAAGCCGCAGGCGGAGCCCCGCTTCTGGCCCGATTCCTCGACGCACTCGCCTTCCGTTGCGTCCCAGCCCACCCAGTCGAAGTCGATCTCCGCGTGGACCCAGTGCGGCTGCCAGAACATCATGATGATCGGCTGCTCGGCCGCCACCGCGCTCTTGAGCTCCGCGATCATCGCGCCCTCGGAGCCGCCGGCGACCGGTTCGAACGGAAGCTCGATCATGTCGACCACATCCTTCGAGCGCGTGCCCCAGTCCGCCGGGTAGGTGATCAGGCGGCCCCTGGGGAAGGTGTCCGCGGCGGCGAACGCCTGCGCGCAGTCGTAGAGCGCCTCGTAGCTCGGCAGGCCCGGGCACCTGTCGTTCATGTAGGGCGGGTAGATCCAGCCCTCCTGGGGCTTGAGGCCGAGCGAGCCGAGCACGACGATGTCACCGCTCTCCACCGCCTTGGGGTAGATGTCGCCGACATTGTTGGTCCAGGTCTCGGGCTGGACGTGCAGGTCGCCCTGGGCGATCGCGGCGAACTGCGGGACGGCGCCGGCGGTGACGTACTCGATGGCGTAGCCGGCCTTCTGCAGCAGCGATCCGGTGATGTGGGCCGAGATGTGCTGGCCGGTCCACTCGTTGATCGGGATCCTGATCGGATCCGCGGAATCCGCCCGGACGCCGGTGACGGAAGCGATGGCGATCAGAGCCGCCGCGATGGTTCCATTCGACATTTTCATGGTGATTCCCCGTCGTGGTGTGACGCGCCGGAAACGCTATGCGGACACGATCGGCGTGTCAATGGATTCGCCCGGCATGCAGCCATTCCCGCCAGGCGGGAGCAGACCCCTGAAATCCCCTCGATTCGACACCCGGAAGGTCGAAATCGCACCACAATTCCACCATGGTGCGGCCTCTTCCGGGCGCTGGCGGGAATTGCTGCCCGGCATGGATTCGCCGGCAGGGTCCGGCGCCTCAGGTGTAGCGATACGGCCGCCCCGCTCTGGCCATCGTCGCGTTGTACTCGCGCAGGATGCCGACCACCTTGGCGGTGCGCGGGGTCTCGGCCGCGATCTCGTCCCAGAACTTGACCGCCTCGGCCTCCACCGTCGCCCACTCCTCGTCCGGAATCGAGGTGAGCTTCAGCTTGGTGCCGTTCACCCGCAGGTCCGCCTCGCCGCCCCAGTACCAGTACTGCCGGTAGTAGTGCGAGCTGTCCATGCACAGCCGGAACAGCTCCTGGAGATGGGCGGGCAGGGCGTCCCACCTCTCGGAGTTGGCGAAGTACGAGCCGCACCAGGCGCCCGAGATGTTGTTGGTGAGGAAGTAGTCGGTGACGTCGGCCCACCCGACGGTATAGTCCTCGGTGATGCCGGACCACGCGACGCCGTCGAGCTCGCCGGTCTGCACCGCGACCTCGATGTCCTCCCACGGCAGGGTCACCGGCACCACTCCGAAGCGCGACAGGAAGCGGCCGGCGGTGGGGAAGGTGAACACCCGGAGGCCCTTCAGGTCCTCCAGGCTGCGGATGGGGTTCACGGTGTTGAAGTGGCAGGGGTCCCAGGCGCCCGCGCTCAGCCAGGTGACCCCCTCGACCTCGCCGTAGGCTTCGGCCCAGATCTCGTTCAGCCCCCACTGGTGGAACAGCACGGGCACGTCGAGGCTGTAGCGGGTGGCGAACGGGAAGTAGCCGCCGAACACCGAGATGTCCACCGGGGCCGCGATCGAGTCGTCGTCGGACTGCACCGCGTCGATGGTGCCGCGCTGCATGGCGCGGAACAGCTCGCCGGTCGGCACGAGCTGGTCAGCGAAGTAGAGCTCGATCTCCATCTCCCCGTTCGCGACCCGGTTGAACGAGTCGATCGACGGCTTGATCACGTGCTCGGCGAGTGCGGGGCCCGCGTAGGTCTGGAGCCGCCACTTGATCGTGGTCTTCGACTGCGCGTGGACGGCGGGGGCCGCAATGGCGGTCGCGCCCGCGGCGCCGGCCATGCCCGCCTTCTTCAGGAAGCTGCGTCTGCTTGTCATGGTTCGGATCTCCTTCTCGGTCGTGGAATCACCGGTGACGCCGGGCATCAGGTCCTGGCCCGCGCGCGCTCCGGCCGCGGAGGCGCGAGACGGGCGGGCTTCATGCGCCGCCGCCCGCGCCTGGCCGAGCGGGCCCCACGGACCGGCTCGGCGGTGTTCCCGGTCGCCCGTGCCGGTCGACTGGTCAGGGACAGGCCCGACAGTGGTCAATGGTAGCCCCGGCCCGTACATCGATCATCAGGCAGCCGGGAACCGGCATCGGCCCGCTCCGGCCCGTGGGGCCGGGCACGTCGGACCGTCGGGCCGGGCAGCGCCGGATCGTCGGGCCGGGCAGCGCCGGATCGTCGGGCCGGGCGGCGCCGGATCGTCGGGCCGGGCGGCGCCGGATCGTCGGGCCGGGCGGCGCCGGATCGTCGGGCCGGGCACGCCGGATCGTCGGGCCGGGCGGCGCCGGCCCGTCGGGCCGGGCAGCGCCGGATCGTCGGGCCGGGCGGCGCCGGATCGTCGGGCCGGGCGGCACCGGCCGCCTCGCGGCGGCGGCGCCAATCGGTCCCGTGTCGCCGCTCTCACCTCCCGTAGTGCTGCTCCGGCAGCCACAGCGCGAGCCCGGGGAAGATCATCACGAGCGCCAGCGCCAGGACCATCACCAGCACGAAGGGGATGATCGAGCGGTAGATGTCGCCGAGGCCGATCTCGGGCGGCGCCATCGCCCGCATCAGGAACAGGTTGTAGCCGAACGGCGGCGTCATGTACGCGATCTGGCAGGTGATGGTGTAGAGCACGCCGTACCAGACGAGGTCGAAGCCGAGGACCTTGACGAGCGGCACGTAGAGCGGGGCGACGATCACCAGCATCGCGGTGTCGTCGAGGAAGGTGCCCATCAGCAGGAACGAGAGCTGCATCAGGATCAGCACCTCCCAGGGACCGAGGCCGAGCCGCTCCAGGAAGAAGCCCTCGATCGCCCGCACCGCCCCGAGCCCGTCGAACACCGCGCCGAAGCAGAGCGCGGCGAGAATGATCCACATGAACATGCAGCTCACCCCGAGCGTCTTGCGCACCGTCTCCTCCATCACCCTGCGGGTGAGCCGGCCGCGCGCCAGGGCGGCGAGGGTCGCGGAGACCGCGCCCACCGCCGAGCTCTCGACGAGGCTCGTGTAGCCCAGCAGGAACAGGCCGGTCATGAGGAAGAAGATGAGGAAGGGCAGGATGCCGGCCCGCAGCAGGGAGAGCTTCTCGACGAACGGCAGCCGGCGCTCTCCGGCCGGGAGCGCCGGACCGAGGTGCGGCTGGAGCCGGCAGCGGACCGCGATGTAGAGGATGAACAGGCCCGCCATCATCAGGCCCGGAAACACCCCCGCGAGCCAGAGCTGGCCGACCGGCTGGCGGGCGATCATGCCGTAGAGGACGAGCACCACGCTCGGCGGCACCAGGATCCCGAGCGAGCTGCCGGCCTGGACGACGCCGGTGACCATGATCCGGTCGTAGTTGCGCCGCAGCAGCTCGGGCAGCGCGATGGTCGCCCCGATGGCCATGCCCGCGACGCTCAGCCCGTTCATGGCGGAGACCACCACCATGAGGCCGATGGTGCCGATGGCGAGCCCGCCCCGCACCGGCCCGAACCAGACGTGGAACATCCGGTAGAGGTCGTCCGCGATCCCGGACTCCGAGAGCATGAAGCCCATGTAGATGAACATCGGCAGGGTGAGGAGCGGATACCACTTCATCAGCTTCATCGCGGCCGAGAACGCCATCTCGCTCCCGCCCTCGCCCCAGAGCAGCAGCGCCGAAATGGCCGCCACCGCGCCGATGGCGGCGAACACGCGCTGCCCCGTGATGAGCATCACCATCATCGAGGTGAACATCAGCAGCGCGATCATCTCGTGGCCCATCTACAGCGCCTCCCCCCGGAGCTTCGCGATGTCCCTGAACAGCACCGCGAACGCCTGGAGCAGCATCAGGAGGATGCCGATGCAGGCCACGACCTTGATCGGCGCCATGTACGGGCGCCACGAGGAGTAGCTGCGCTCGCCGTACTCCAGCGCGTAGTGCGTGCTGGAGAAGCCGCCGTAGAGCAGCAGCGCCAGGTAGGCGAGCAGGAACACGATGGTGAACGCGTCCACCCAGGTGCGGGTGCGCGGCGACCACGCGCCGTAGAGGAGGTCCATGCGCACGTGGCTGTCGAGCTGCATGGAGTAGGCGCCGCCCAGCAGGTAGTAGGCGACCATCGTGAACTGCGCCATCTCGAGCGTCCACAGGGACGGGAGGAAGAAGGTCTTGGAGACCGACGACCAGAGCAGGATGGCCGCCATCGCGAAGACGAGGTACATCGCGAAGCGGCCGACCCGGCGGTTGACCGCCTCCACCCGGCGCACGTAGACCCTGATGAAGCCCGGCATGGCGCGGCGGCGCTTGCGGTCAGCGGAGCCGAGCCGCGTGCGGCTCGCGTCCGGGGGCCGTCCGCGGGCTCATCGTCCGCGGGTTCAGGGGGACGGCCGGCCGTCCGGGGACACGGTTCCGGCCCTCCTCGTCGCCCACGGAGCGAGTTCCGCGCCTCCCCGCCGCATCACCCGAGCCGTTGCAGGGATTCCCGCACGGTCGGCCGCATCCCCGCTTCGACGTCCTCCCTCCGGCGCCCGTGGAACATCGCCAGGGTCCGGTTGGCGTTCGCGAACGCGGTGATCTGCTCGCAGTACCGATCGAGCCGGTGGCCGGGCAGCGCCCATATCGCCACGTCGTCGGACATCGCGTCGAGATAGGCCCTCGCGCCGCAGCAGCCCAGGCTCATGGCGGCGGCCCCGCGGTTGAGCGCCTGAGGAAGGGCCGCGCAGGCCGGGCGCCCCATCGCCGGCGGGACCCCGCCGTCGACCCGTCCGAGCGCCTCGCTCAGCACCAGCCCCTGCCGGGCATCGGCAAACAGCAGGACGACATCGGGCTCGGTCGGGAAGTCGGCGAGCGGGCCGTAGATGGCGTTCCCGACCTCGCGCGGCAGGACGGGGATGGCGGCGGCCTCCTCCTCGCGCACGTAGTCGAGCCCCGCCATCGCCCGCAGCGCGGCCCGGAGCTCCTCGGGCTGCGAGGCCGGCGCCCCGGACAGGTTCATGGTGTGGACGCCGATCGAGCACAGGGCGTGATGCTTCGCCGAGGTGGCGAACGTGCGCTTCGCGGCCTCCTGCCAGAACACGCATCCGGCCGGGACCGGGCGGTCGAACTCGGGGACGCCGTCCGGCACGGTCTCCCGGAAGGCGACCGCGATGGGCGGCAGGCGCGGCTCCAGGGCGGCGGTGAGCTTCTCCGCCCGTTGTCGGCGTTCCGGGGTCATCGGGGTTCCTCTTCGCCGGGGTATTGCGGCCGGAGTATACAGACCCCGGGCGGCCACTCATCGGGAGGCGGTTTCAGGACCAGGACCATTCAAAAGTCGCGGTCATAGGCCGCACAACCGGAAGATCGCATGGTGACGGGCGGTCTTTCGGCATCGAAGGCCCGGACCGAGGGCCTGATGAACCGTTCGTCACGACTTCTGAAGAGCCCTGGTTCCAGGACCATTCGAAAGTCGCGGCCCCCGGCCGCCCAACCGGGATATCCTACGGTGGCCGGCGGTCTTTCGGCATCGAAGGCCCGTTTCGAGCGTCTGATGAACCACTCGTCACGACTTCCGGGGAGCTCTGGAGGCGATTCGAACACGGGCGGGCCCCCGAGCGCGGACATCGGCTTTACTGCCGTATCGTATGCATTATCATTGACCGCCGTCCCGTCAGGAGCGTCCCGCAACGAGGGCGGCGGCGGATCGCGCTCGCGGGCCGCGCACGAAAGTCCGCGCGCGCGAGGAGGGCGCACCGTCTTCGATGCCGCAGCGAAGGCGGGGGTGTGCCCGGGGGAGGGGAGGAGACGATGCCCGAAGCAGCAGACGCAGGCACGGACGCCGTGGCCGGTCTCGACACGTTTCCCAAGCTGCTCGCTCTCAACGCCCGCCGGTTCGCGAACCGGCACGCGGCGCGCGAGAAGGAATACGGCATCTGGCAGAGCTGGACGTGGAGCGAGCTGAAGGCGGAGGTCGAAGGGCTCGCCTGCGGACTCGCGGCGCTCGGCTTCGAGCGGGGCGACCGGCTCGCCATCGTCGGACGCAATCGCCCGCGTCTCTACGGCGCGATGTGCGCGGCGCAGGCGCTCGGCGGCGTGCCGGTTCCGATGTACCAGGACTCGGTGGCGAAGGAGCTCCAGTTCGTCGTCGATCACGCGGGCGCCCGGTTCGCGATCGCGGAGGACCAGGAGCAGGTCGACAAGCTCCTGGAGCTCAAGGACCAGTGCCCTTCGCTCGATGTCATCCTCTACGACGACCCGCGGGGCATGCGCCACTACGACCAGCCCTTCCTGCACTCCTGCACGTCGGTCCAGGAGCGGGGGAAGGAGTTCGCCGCCGCCAGTCCCGCCCATTACGACGAGCAGGTCGCCCGGGGCGCCGGCTCCGACACCGCGGTCATCCTCTATACCTCCGGTACCACGGGCAACCCGAAAGGGGTGGTCCTCACCCATGACAACGTACTGATCACCGCGCGCAACTCGGTGGAGTTCGACAGGCTCGGGGCCGACGACGAGGTGCTCGCGTACCTGCCGATGGCCTGGGTGGGCGACCACATCTTCTCCTTCGGGCAGAGCTACGTGGCGGGGTTCTGCGTGAACTGCCCGGAGAGCGCCGAGACGGTGATGCAGGACCTGAAGGAGATCGGGCCGACCTACTACTTCGCGCCCCCCGCGGTCTTCGAGAGCCTGCTCACCACCGTGAGCATCCGCATCGAGGACGCGAGCCTCGTCAAGCGGAAGATGTACCACTGGTTCATGAAGCTCGCGAAGCGGGTGGGGGTCGGGATCCTCGAGGGGAAGCCGGTGTCGTTCGGGGACCGGTGCATGTACCGGCTCGGGAGCCTGCTGGTCTACGGGCCGCTGAAGAATACCCTCGGCTTCTCCCGCATCCGGCTCGCGTACACCGCCGGCGAGGCGATCGGCGGCGAGATCTTCGACTTCTACCGCTCGCTCGGCATCAACATCAAGCAGCTCTACGGACAGACCGAGGCGGCGGTCTTCGTCACCATCCAGCCCGACGACGACGTGCGCGCCGACACCGTCGGGCCGGCCGCCCCGCAGGTGGAGCTGAAGATCGCCGACAACGGCGAGGTCCTCTACCGGAGCCCGGGCGTGTTCCGGAGCTACTACCGGAACGAGGAGGCGACCCGGGAGACGAAGACCGGGGACGGCTGGGTGCGTACCGGCGACGCCGGGCTGCTGGACGCGGACGGCCACCTGCGCATCATCGACCGCGCCAAGGATGTCGGGAAGCTCAACGACGGGGCGATGTTCGCGCCGAAGTACCTCGAGAACAAGCTGAAGTTCTTCCCCCAGATCGCCGAGGCGGTCACGTTCGGCCACGAGCGCGACTACGCCGCCGCGTTCGTCAACATCGACCTCGACGCGGTGAGCAACTGGGCCGAGCGCAACAACATCGCCTACGCGAGCTACCAGGAGCTCGCCGCGCATCCGCAGGTGTACGCGATGGTCAGGGACTGCATCGCGCGGGTGAACGAGGACCTGGCCGGCGACGCGCAGCTCGCGTCGTCCCAGATCAGGCGGTTCCTCGTGCTCCACAAGGAGCTCGACGCCGACGACGGGGAGCTCACCCGCACCCGGAAGGTGCGCCGCGGCATCGTCGCCGAGCGCTATGCGCCTCTCGTCGACGCCCTCTACTCCGACGCCGAAACGTGCCACATCGACACCGATGTGGTGTTCGAGGACGGGCGCCGCGGCAGGATCAGCGCCGACCTGAACATCGACGACGTCCCGGTGTTCCCCGGGGTGCTCCCCGGCGCGATGGCCGGGGCCGGCTGACGCCGCCCGATGACCGGTCCGATGTCCCACCCGATGGCCGATCGGCGGCATGACCGGGGGGCGCCTCGATGAGTGAGCGGCCGATCGCGGAGCGCATCACCTTCCACGACGACCGGGAGATCATGGAGGTCGACTTCTCGGGCATGACGTTCCGCGGCGCCGCGGAGGTCGAGGCGTTCTACGACGTGGTCGACGCCAGGGTCGGCGAGTCCGGGTCGCGCTGGTACTTCCTCGTCAACTACGAGGGCTGCGCGATCGCGCCGGAGGCGTGGGCCGCGTTCGCCGAGCGCGGCAAGCGGGCGAACATCAGCTACGGGCTCGGGTCCGCGCGGTTCGGCGTGAACGCCGGTCTCCGCGAGTCGATCCGCTCGCACGCGCAGAGCGAGCAGTTCCGCGCCAACCTGTTCGAATCGCGCGACGCCGCGGTGCTCGCCCTCGCCGACATGCGCCGGCGCCACCAGACCACCGGCTCGGCATCGGCGGAGTCGTTCCTGAAGGTGGAGGACATCCTGCTCCGGTTCGGCGGCGTCACCGCGCTCGAGAACGTCGGCTTCTCGGTGCATCCGGGGGAGGTGTTCTCGATCATCGGGCCGAACGGCGCCGGCAAGACCTCCATGCTCAACGTGGTCAGCGGGTTCTACCGTCCGACCAGCGGCCGCATCCTGTTCGAGGGCCAGGACCGGACCCACCTCAAGACCTTCGAGGTCGCGCGGCTCGGCTTCGCCCGGACGTTCCAGAACATCGCGCTCTTCCGGGGCATGAGCACGCTCGACAACATCATGACCGGCCGGCTGCTCAAGATGAAGTACAACGTCGTGACCGACGCCCTGTACTGGGGGCCCGCGCAGGCCGAGGAGATCAGGCACCGGGAGTTCGTCGAGCGCATCATCGACTTCCTCGAGATCCAGGCGATCCGCCGGACTCCCGTCGGCCGGCTTCCCTACGGGCTCCAGAAGCGCGTGGAGCTCGCGCGGGCCCTGGCGATGGAGCCGAAGGTCCTGCTCCTCGACGAGCCGATGGCGGGCATGAACCTCGAGGAGAAGGAGGACATGGCCCGCTTCGTCCTCGACGTGAACGACCAGTTCGGGACCACGGTGGTGCTGATCGAGCACGACATGAGCGTGGTCATGGACATCTCGAACCACGTGGTGGTGCTCGACCACGGCGTGAAGATCGCCGAAGGGACCCCGGACGAGGTGCGCAACGACCCCGTCGTGATCCGGGCCTACCTCGGACAGGGATGAGCGCCGGGCACGGGCGGCGAAGAACCGGGCGGATACGCACATGGTCGAAGAGCTGCTGTTTTTCCTGGAGGTGCTGGTCGGAGGGCTGCTGACCGGCATCATGTACTCGCTGGTCGCCCTGGGGCTCGTGCTGATCTTCAAGGCGTCCCAGATCTTCAACTTCGCGCAGGGCGCCTTCGTGCTGTTCGCGGCGCTGACCTTCGTGCTGATGCTGGAGGTCGGACCGGACTTCTGGAGCTGGACGGGCTGGCTCGCGGTGGTGTTCGCGGGGCTCGCCGCGGTGATCTTCGGATTGCGCCGGTTCACCGGCGTGCTCGACGAGCCGGTCCGGTACGGACGCACCCCGGTGGTGCTCGCGGCGATCGCGGTCGTGCTCCTGCCCATCGTGTTCGACGGCGGCCAGACCATGTGGCGGGCGGTGTTCATCGTCCAGCTCACCTTCCTGATGCTCACCGTCGGCGCCCGCACCCCGCACTGGGCGGCGGGGATCCTGCTCGGTCTCGCGGTGGTGTGCTTCTTCCTCGACGAGGCGATGCTGTGGCGCGCCCTCGCGGTCACCCTGCTGGTGATGATCATGATGGCCATCGCCATCGAGCGGATCGTGCTCCGCCCGCTCTTGAACCAGGAGCCGATCATCCTGTTCATGGCCGCGATCGGACTGAACTTCGTCATCGAGGGGGTGGCGCAGGGGGTGTGGGACGCCGACGTGCATCCGCTCGACATCGGCATCCCCGACGTGCCGATCGAGTGGCTCGTGGACAGCCTCGGCCTCTTCGTCAGCACCTTCGACGTGGCCGCAGCGGTGACGGCGGCGATCATGGTGGCCGCGCTCGCGTGGTTCTTCAACAAGACCCGGGTGGGACGGGGTCTGCGGGCGGTCGCCGACGACCACCAGGCCGCGCTCTCGGTGGGCATTCCGCTCAAGAACATCTGGGCCGTGGTGTGGGCCGCCTCGGCCATCGTCGCCCTGTTCGCGGGGCTGATGTGGGGGTCGAAGCTGGGGGTGCAGTTCTCGATCTCGCTGCTCGCGTTCAAGGCGCTGCCGGTGATCCTGATCGGCGGGTTCACCTCCATCCCCGGCGCGATCGTCGGCGGGCTCATCGTCGGGTCCACGGAGAAGCTCTTCGAGGTCTACGTCGGGATCCCGTTCTTCGGGGGAGGGACCGAGAACTGGAGCCCGTACATGCTGGGGACGCTGTTCCTGCTGGTCTGGCCGCAGGGGCTGTTCGGAGAGAGGATCATCGAGCGGGTGTGACGCCCCGCAGGCGCCGCGCGCGGCCCGGCGCGGCCAGCTCGCGGGTCGGGACGCGCGCAGCGGGAAACCAGGGACGAGAGAGACGAGATGCTCTACCGCGAAGCAGGCCAGTTCAAGACCACCTACGCCAGCGACCAGGCGATCTTCACCATCCGCCAGGACTACTGGTTCGTGCTCGGGCTGGTGGCGTTCGCGTTCATCGTTCCCCCGCTCACCGGCTCGCAGTACCTGATGGGGCCGATCCTGACCCAGCTCCTCGTGTTCGGGCTGGCCGCGCTGGGGCTGAACCTCCTCACCGGCTACGCCGGCCAGATCTCGCTCGGCACCGGGGGGTTCATGGCGGTGGGCGCGTACTCCTGCTACAACCTGGTGCTCCGCGTTCCCGAAATTCCCCCCGTCCTGAGCTTTCTGATCGCGGGGGTGATCGCCGCCCTGGTCGGGGTCGTGTTCGGACTGCCGAGCCTGCGCATCAAGGGCTTCTACCTCGCCGTCACCACGCTCGCCTCGCAGTTCTTCCTGCTCTGGCTGTTCGACCACGTGGGCTGGTTCACCAACTACGACCCGGCCGGGGTCGCCTCGGCCCCCCAGAGCACGCTCTTCGGCCGTCTCGCCGAGGCCGGCGGCCCGCTCGACTTCCTCGCCCCGATCAACGTGGTGGTCTCCGGCCCCCATGCGACGCCGGAGGTCAAGTACATCGTGACCCTGGCCGTCGTCGTCGTCCTCACCCTGCTCGCGAAGAACCTGGTGCGCAGCGCCACCGGCCGCGCGTGGATGGCCATCCGGGACATGGACATCGCGGCCGAGATCATCGGCGTGCGGCCCCTGCGCACCAAGCTGATGGCGTTCGCGATCAGCTCGTTCTACTGCGGCGTGGCCGGCGCGATGTACGTATTCACCTACGTGGGGAACGCGGACACCGAGGCGTTCGACCTCATCCGCTCGTTCAACATCCTGTTCATGATCATCATCGGCGGCATGGGCAGCATCATGGGCTCCTACCTCGGCGCCGCGTTCATCGTGCTGCTGCCGGTGTTCCTCAACATCTTCGCCTCGGCGGTGATGGGCGGGACGCTCCACGGCAACGTGCTCTCGAACCTGGAGCTGATCGTGTACGGTGGCACCATCATCTTCTTTCTCATCGTGGAGCCGCACGGCTTCGCCCGTCTGTGGCAGATCATGAAGGAGAAGCTGAGGCAGTGGCCCTTCCCGTACTGAGCCGGAGGGACGCAACGACGCAGGAGGAGTCCCGGAGACGGAAGGCTCACCACCCCGCCGCGGTCAGGCGGGCCGCGCACGGTGCCGGGGGGCTCCGTTCGCGGCATCCGGTCCGGGTGGACCTGGAATCCCCCCACCGCCGTCCGAGAGGCGGCACCCCGACCATGGAGGAGCGACGCATGAAATTCAGGACAGCCCTGCTCTCCCTGGCGGCCGCGGGCATATTGACGGCGCCCGTGACGGCCGTGCAGGCCCAGAACGAGCAGTTCATCCCCTACCCGATCTACCGGGTGGGACCGTATGCCGCGGGCGGCACCGGAATCGCCGGCGGATTCTTCGACTACCTGACCATGGTGAACATCAACGGCGGCGTGAACGGCGTGATGATCACCTGGGAGGAGTGCGAGTTCGGGTACAACTCCGACCGCGGCGTCGAGTGCTACGAGCGCCTGAAGGGCAAGGGCCCGACCGGCGGAAGCATGATCCACCCGCTGAGCACCGGCGTCACCTATCGCCTCATCGAGCGGGCGACGGTGGACAAGATTCCGATCATCTCGATGGGGTACGGGCGCACCGACGCGACCAACGGCAAGGTCTTCCCCTACGTGTTCCCGCTGGTGACCAACTACTGGAGCCAGAACACCGCGAAGATCAGGTTCATGGGCATGCGGGAGGGAGGCATGGAGAACCTGAAGGGCAAGAAGATCGCCAACCTCTACCACGAGTCGAGCTACGGCAAGGAGACGATCCCGGTCCTCGACAAGCAGTCCGAGATCTACGGCTTCGAGATCCGCCACTTCCCGGTCCCGCATCCGGGACTCGACCAGAAGGCGACGTGGCTCGAGATCGCGCGCCGCTACAAGCCCGACTGGGTGATCCTGCGGGGGTGGGGGGTGATGAACCCGACCGCGCTCAAGGAAGCGTCCCGGGTCGGCTTCCCGGCCGACCGGATCGTCGGGGTGTGGTGGAGCGGTGCCGAGGAGGACGTCATTCCGGCCGGCAAGGCGGCGGTCGGCTACATCGCCGCGGGCTTCCATCCCTCGGGCGCCGACTTCCCGGTCATCGATGAGATCCTCGAGAAGGTCCACGGCGTCGGCAAGGGCAACATCAGCCCGCAGCGCGTCGGGACCATCTACTACAACCGGGGCCTGATCGCCGCGATCCTGTCGGTGGAGGCGATCCGCATCGCGCAGGGCAAGTACGGCAACATGCCGCTGACCGGCGAGCAGGTGCGCTGGGGCATCGAGAACCTGGACGTCACTTCCGAGCGCATCTCGGAGCTCGGCGCCGAGGGGCTGATGTCGCCGCTCAAGGTCACCTGCGCCGACCACGAGGGGGGGGGCGGAGTCAAGTTCCTGCAGTGGAGCGGGACCTCGTGGGAAGAGATCACCGACTGGATCGCCACCGACAAGTCGATCGTCGATCCGATGATCCAGGCATCCTCCGCGCAGTACGCCGAGGAGAAGGGCATCACGCCGCGTTCCGGCATGTCGCTCGACAGCGACTGCGGCTGACGGAAGGCGGGCGCGGGGCGCGTGACAGCCTGCTGAGAGGGACGACGAGACCATGGAGAAGAACGGGACACCCCTGCTGAGCGTGAGCAACATCGAGGTGATCTACGACCACGTGATCCTCGTGCTCAGGGGGGTGTCCCTGGACGTTCCCGAGGGGGGCATCGTCACCCTGCTGGGGGCCAACGGCGCGGGGAAGTCGACCACGCTCAAGTCGATCTCGAACCTGCTCGGCGCCGAGCGCGGCGAGGTGACGAAGGGGTCGATCCTGTACCGGAACGAGCGCGTCGACGCGCGCACGCCCTCGGAGCTGGTCAGGATGGGCGTGGTCCAGGTCATGGAAGGCCGCCACTGCTTCGAGCACCTCACCGTCGAGGAGAACCTGCTGACCGGTGCGTACACGCGCACCGACGGCAGGGGCGCCGTCGAGCGCGATCTGGAGATGGTGTACAGCTACTTCCCGCGCATCAGGGAGCGCCGCCGCGCGATGGCCGGCTACACCTCGGGCGGCGAGCAGCAGATGACCGCGCTCGGCCGCGCGCTGATGGCGAGGCCGTCGATGATCCTCCTCGACGAGCCTTCGATGGGCCTCGCTCCGCAGCTCGTCGAGGAGATCTTCGAGATCGTGAAGCGGCTCAACGAGAACGAGGGGGTGACGTTCCTGCTGGCCGAGCAGAACACCAACATGGCGCTGCGCTACGCCCGGTACGGGTACATCCTGGAGAACGGGCGCGTGGTGATGGACGGCGAGGCCGGCGCGCTCGCCGACAACGAGGACGTCAAGGAGTTCTACCTCGGCACCAGCGGAGCGGGGCGGAGGAGCTTTCGCGACACCAAGCACTACCGCCGGCGCAAGCGCTGGCTGGCGTAGGAGCCGAAGCTGAATGCGATGGACATCGAGACCGGTGAGCTCGTGGCCGTGATCGTGGCGATGATGTTTGCGATCACCCTGGGATTGATCGTCGTCGTCGCGCTTCAGCCGTCGAGGGGAGTGCCCGGCAGGATCGCCCGATTCCTGCTGAACAGGTTCTCCATTGGATAGACGCCTCCTTGCATCTCCATCGCCTCGCTGAACCGGCGTGCCGAGCCGGGAAGGAATGGTTCCGCCGATTGGGGATGTCCGAACCGGCCTCGTGTTTGGCCTGAGTCGCATCAGACATGGACCGCGATTTCTACGACGCCCTGGAAACGCGAAGCCCCGAGACGCGCGAGGCGGAGCTGTTCTCCGCGCTGCGCGCCCATCTGCGAGCTGCGATGCGCGCCCCGGCCATCGCCCGCCTGCTCGACGGAGTCGACCCCGACGCGGTGACGGACCGGAACGCGCTGGCCGCGCTCCCCGTGATCCGGAAATCCGGGCTGATGGCGCTGCAGGCCGACGCGCCGCCGTTCGGGGGACTGACGCCCGGCGCGATCGGTGGCTACGCGAACGTGTTCGCGTCGCCGGGCCCCATCTTCGAGCCGGTGCCGCGCCGGGCCGACCCGTTCCGCATGGCCCGTGCGCTCTTCGCGGCCGGCGTGCGCAAGGGCGACCTCGTCCACAACACGTTCTCCTACCACTTCACCCCGGCCGGGGCGATGCTGGAGGGCGGGGCGCGGGCCATCGGGTGCACGGTGTTCCCCGCCGGGGTCGGCCAGACCGAGCTCCAGGTGCAGGTGATCGCGCGGCTGCGCCCGGACGCCTATGTCGGCACGCCGTCCTTTCTCGACATCCTGCTCGACAAGGCGGCCGAGCTCGGCGAGGACATGCGCTCGGTCACGAAGGGCCTCGTCTCCGGCGAGGCGCTTCCTCCGAGCCTTCGCACCGCCATCGGCGAGCGCGGCGTCGCGGTCATGCAGTGCTACGCGACCGCCGACGTCGGCCTCATCGCCTACGAATCCCCGGCGCTCGAAGGGATGATCCTCGACGAAGGCGTCATCGTGGAGATCGTGCGTCCGGGCACCGGCGACCCGGTGGCCGACGGCGAGGTCGGCGAGGTGGTGGTGACGCCGCTGAACCCCGACTACCCGCTGGTGCGGTTCGCGACCGGCGATCTCTCCGCGGTAATGCCGGGCGCGAGCCCGTGCGGACGCACCAACACCCGAATCGGGGGGTGGATGGGGCGCGCCGACCAGGCGACGAAGGTCCGGGGCATGTTCGTGCATCCGTCCCAGGTGGCCGAGGTCGTGCGGCGGCACGCCGAGGTCGTCCGGGCAAGGCTCGTGGTCGGCAGCGTCGACAACCAGGACGTCATGACCCTGCGGTGCGAGAGCGAGACCGGCGGCGCGGGCCTCGCCGACGCGGTCGCGGCCTCCGTGCGCGACGTGTGCAAGCTGCGGGGCGAGATCGAGATCGTGCCGCCGGGAGCGCTCGCGAACGACGGCAAGGTGATCGAGGACGCCCGGACCTACGAGTAGCGGGCCGCCATCGACACCATCGTCGCCGCCGTCGAGGCGGAGGGGCTTGCGAGCCGGGGCGCGTTCCATCCGGACGCGGACGACGCGGTGCCGCCGTTCGCGGACGGTGCTCCCGCGGCGACCCTCATGCTCGTCGGCAACACGGGTCCCGGGATGTGGGCCGCGTTCTCGGCCTCGGAAGAAATGAGCGACGGCGCGCCCGACGCCCTGGACCGATGGAGCCGGCGGGTGGTCTCCCGCCTCGCGAACGCCCTCGGCGGCGCCGCGCACTTCCCCTTCGGCGGTCCTCCCTGGCTGCCGTTCATCCGATGGGCGCAGCGGGCGGGCCCCGTGTACCCGTCACCCATCGGACCGCTGGTGCACCCGGACTTCGGCCTGTGGCACGCCTACCGGGGCGCGATCGCATTTCGCGAACGTCTGGACCTCCCGCCCCGCGACGACCGAGCCAGCCCCTGCGAGACCTGCGCCGATCGCCCGTGCCTCTCGTCCTGTCCCGTCGGTGCGTTCTCCGCGACGGGTTACGACGTCGCCGGATGCGTCACGCACATCGCCGGCCGAAGCGGCGCGGCCTGCCTCGGGGCAGGGTGCCTCGCCCGCCACGCGTGCCCGGTCGGCCGGGATGCCGCGTACTCCGCGCCGCAGGCCGAGTTCCACATGCGGGCGTTCCTCGCCGCGAGGCTGCCCGGAACGGGAGGTCATGAGTCTCGCGGAGCTTCGTCCCCCGAGAGCGCATGAAACCTCCTGAAGAGCGCTGTTTTCGGTCGTCGCTTGTCTCCGGGACCGATCCACCCTGCCCCCTTTCCGCGCCGGGCCCGGATTCACAGCGCCTCCGCCCGCTCGCGCAGCCTGAACTTCTGGACCTTCCCCGTCGACGTCTTCGGCAGAGGGCCGAACACCACCATGCGCGGGGCCTTGAAGTGCGCCATGTGCTCGCGGCAGAAGGCGATGATGTCGCCCTCGGTGACGTCGTCCGTCCCGGGCCGCAGGGCGACGAACGCGCAGGGGGTCTCGCCCCACTTCCCGTCGGGGCGGGCGACCACCGCGGCCTCCAGCACCGCCGGATGGCGGTACAGCGTGTCCTCGACCTCGATGGACGAGATGTTCTCTCCCCCCGAGATGATGATGTCCTTCGACCGGTCCTTGAGCTGGAGGTAGCCGTCGGGGTGCACCACCCCGAGGTCGCCGGAGTGGAGCCAGCCGCCGGCGAGCGCCTCCTCGGTCGCGGCCGGGTTCTTCAGGTAGCCCTTCATCACGATGTTGCCGCGGAACATCACCTCGCCGAGCGTCTCGCCGTCCCTCAGCACCGGCGTCATCGTCTCCGGGTCCATCACCTCCAGGCCGTCGAGCACGTGGTAGCGCACGCCCTGGCGGGCGTTGCGCTCCGCCCGCTCCGTCGTCGGCAGCGCGTTCCACTCGTTCTTCCACGCGCAGATCACCGCGGGGCCGTAGGTCTCGGTCAGGCCGTAGACGTGGGTCACCCTGAACCCCTCCCGCTCCATGCGTTCCAGCACCGCGGCGGGCGGAGGCGCGGCGGCGGTCATCACGTGGACGGGGGGCGGGAACGTCCGGCGCTCCTCCTCGCTCGCGTTCAGGATCATTCCCAGCACCACCGGCGCGCCGCACATGTGGGTCACGCCTTCCTCGGCGATTGCGCGGTAGATGGCTCCCGCATCCACCCTGCGCATGCAGATGCTCGTCCCCCCGACGGCCGCCAGCGACCACGGGAAGCACCATCCGTTGCAGTGGAACATCGGCAGCGTCCACAGGTAGACGGGGTGGTGCGCGAGGTTCCAGCCGACGATGTTCGACAGCGCGTTGAGGTACGCGCCGCGGTGGTGGTAGACGACGCCCTTCGGGTTCCCGGTGGTGCCCGAGGTGTAGTTGAGCGAGATGGCGCGCCACTCGTCGTCTGGGCTCGACCACTCGAACGCGGGGTCGCCCTGTTCGAGAAGCGCCTCGTACTCGATCTCCCCGATGCGTTCGCCGCCGGTGGCGAGGGGGTCGTCGATGTCGATGACGAGCGGGGGGCTGCGCATCCGGGAGAGCGCGTCCGCGACGACCGGCGAGAGCTCGCGGTCGGTGAGCAGCGCCTTCGCCCCGCCGTGCCCGAGGATGAACGCGACGGTGGCCGCATCGAGCCGGATGTTGATGGTGTTGAGCACCGCGCCGAGCATCGGCACCCCGAAGCTCGCCTCGCAGATCGCGGCGACGTTCGGCGCGAAGACCGCCACGCAGTCGCCGGGGCCGATGCCGCGACGGGCGAGCGCGGAGGCGAGCCGCCGGCTGCGGGCATACGTCCCGGCCCAGGTGAAGCGCCGGTCGCCGTCGATGACGGAGGGGTGGTCGGGATAGACCGCGGCGGCGCGTTCGATGAAGGTCAGGGGGGTGAGCGGAGTGAAGTTCGCCGCGGTGCGGTCAAGGTCGGTTTCGAACGGATTCGCGCCTCGCTCGGTGCTCATTCTCGACTCTCCTCGTGCGGGCTGCCGGGTGGACGGACCGTGCGGCGGAATTCGACTGCCTTCGGCCGGGTTCGGCGCATTCATGCGCAACCGGTCGCGAGGGCGAGCGCCCGGCAGACCTGGCGCATCTTCGTCTCGCTCAAGGTTCCGACGAAGCTGTGCAGGGATCGTTGTTCGACGGTCTGGACATGATCCAGATTGATGGCCGAGTCGTGCTTCAGACCTTCGCCGGCGCCGACGACGACCTCGCTCGGCAGCCCTCGAATCGTCGACGTAATCGGCGCCACGATCGCGGTTCGCAGCAGGGGAAGGACGTCCTGGCGGGTCAGGACGACAACCGGCCGCCGCCGGTCGGGCGCCGCGAATCGATACTGCCAGATTTCTCCCCGACGGGGCTTCGCCATCACTCCTCCGGCCACGCTCCCTAGGCGGCCCATCCTTCGAGCTCGTCATCGAGGGCGGAAGGGTCGCGATATCCCGCTCGATACCGGCGAGCGATCTCCTCGGCGTCCCGGCGTTTCAGGTACTCGGCCGCAGCTTGTCGCAGCACCGCCGAGCGGCCTCGCTCGCGCACTGCGGGATGCCGGTCGAGCCTCTCGAGCAACGCTTCGTCGAAGGTGACTTGAATGGCCTTCATGTTGACAATCCGCCACATGATGTATCGACGTCATCATACACACTACTGTCCATCCCGATTCTGTGTCCATCCCGTCCCGGACGTACGCTCTCCCGACTTCGAACCGGTCCCGCCGTTTCCCGTTAGGATCGGGGCATCCCCCCCCCCCCGATCTCCCGAGGACACACCCATGGCCGAGATCCTCTGGCAGCCCTCTCCGCAACGGATCGCGGGCGCGAACCTTACCCGCTTCGCGGCGCTGGTGCGCGAGCGCCACGGCCTCGACGCCGCCGGCTACGCGGCGCTGCACCGGTGGTCGGTCGAGCATCGCGCCGCGTTCTGGTCGGCGGTCTGGGACTACGGCGCCGTCATCGGCGACCGGGGCGACGGGCCGGTGCTGGTCGACGGCGACCGGATGCCGGGCGCGAAGTGGTTTCCCGGCGCGCGCCTCAACTTCGCCGAGAACCTGCTCCGGCGCCGCGACGACGCGCCCGCGATCCTGTTCCGGGGCGAGGACCGCGTCCGGCGCTCGCTCACCTTTCGCGAGCTCCACGACGCGGTGTCGGTGCTCGCCCAGGGCTTGCGCGCGGCCGGGGTGGCGGCGGGCGACCGCGTCGCCAGCTACATGCCCAACATGCCCGAGACCGTCGTGGCGATGCTCGCCACCACCAGCATCGGCGCGATCTGGTCCTCCGCTTCCCCCGACTTCGGCGTGCAGGGGGTCGTGGACCGCTTCGGACAGATCGAGCCGAAGATCCTGTTCAGCGCCGACGGCTACTTCCACGGCGGCAGGCGGTTCGACTCCGTCGGCCGGCTGGCGCCGATCGCGGCGCGCATCCCGTCCATCGAACGCATCGTGGTGGCGCCGTACACCACCGATTCTCCCGACCTCCGCGCGGTGGAGAAGGCCGTGACCCTCGACGCGCTCGTGGCCGGCCGGACCCCGGCGGAGATCGAGTTCGAGCGCCTGCCCTTCGACCACCCGCTCTACATCATGTACTCGTCCGGCACCACCGGGGCGCCGAAATGCATCGTGCACGGCGCGGGCGGGACGCTCCTCCAGCACGTCAAGGAGCTGGCCCTGCACAGCGACGTGAAGCGCGGCGAGCGGCTCCTCTACTTCACCACCTGCGGCTGGATGATGTGGAACTGGCAGGTGAGCGCGCTGGCGCGCGAGGCGACGCTGGCGCTCTACGACGGCTCGCCGTTCCACCCCGACGGCAACGCGCTCTTCGACTACGTGGCGGAGGAGGGCATCGAGACCTTCGGCACCTCCGCCAGATACCTCGACGCGGTCAGGAAGGCGGGCCTCGTCCCGGCGAAGACCCACGACCTCTCGAAGCTCGGGACGATCCTCTCCACCGGCTCGCCGCTCGTCCCCGAGAGCTTCGACTTCGTCTACGAGTCCATCAGGCGCGACGTGTGCCTCTCCTCGATCAGCGGCGGCACCGACATCATCTCCTGCTTCGTGCTCGGCAACCCCGCCGCCCCGGTCCATCGCGGGGAGATCCAGTGCCTCGGGCTCGGGCTCGATGTGCGCGCCTTCGACGACGAAGGGCGCAGCGTCGTCGGCGAGAAGGGCGAGCTCGTCTGCACCCGCGCCTTCCCGTCGATGCCGGTCGGCTTCTGGAACGACCCCGGCGGCCGCAAGTACCACGACGCCTACTTCGCCCGGTTCGACAACGTCTGGTGCCACGGCGACTACGTGGAGATCACCGAGCGCGGCGGGGTGGTCATCTACGGGCGCTCCGACGCGGTGCTCAATCCCGGGGGCGTGCGCATCGGCACCGCCGAGATCTACCGCCGGGTCGAGCAGCTCGAGGAAGTGGTGGAGGCCCTCGTCGTCGGCCAGCAGTGGGAGGGCGACGTCCGGGTCGTGCTCTTCGTGGTCCTGCGCGACGGACACGCGCTCGACGAGGCGCTGGAAGCGAAGATCAGGGCGCACATCCGCGTCAACGCGACGCCGCGCCACGTGCCGGCCCGGATCGTGCGGGTGACGGACATTCCGCGAACCCGGAGCGGCAAGATCACCGAGCTCGCGGTGCGCGACGTGGTGCACGGCCGCGAGGTGAAGAACCGGGAGGCGCTCGCGAACCCGGAGGCGCTCGACCAGTTCGCGAATCGGCCCGAGCTCGCGGTCTGACCGCCCCGCCCGGCGTCGAGCACCCCGGCCCCACAGGATCTTCCGGTCAGTCGTCGCTGCGCTTCGGATCGAGCGCCGGCAGCTCCGCGCGCAACGCCCGGATCTCCGCCAGGAGCTCGGCGTGCTCCGAGCGGCTCGCCTGCGCGTGCTCCGCCTCCATGTCGTGGAAGCTCTGCATCGCGTTGACCACGACCCCGATGAAGAGGTTGAGCATGGTGAACGTCGCGATGAGGATGAAGGGCACGAAGAACGCCCACGCATGAGGGTGGACCTCCATCACCGGCCGCACGATCCCCATCGACCAGCTCTCCAGCGTCATGATCTGGAACAGCGAGTACAGGCTCCTCCCCAGCGTGCCGAACCACTGCGGAAAGTCTCCACCGAAGAGCTGCGTCGCCATCACCCCCGCCACGTAGAACACCAGCGCGAGGATCGCGACCACCGCACCGAGCCCCGGCAGGGCGGAGAGCAGCCCCCCGACCACCCGCCGCATCTGCGGCACCGCGGTGACGAGGCGCAGCACCCTGAGCACCCGGAGCGCGCGCAGCACCGAGAAGTTCTCGGTCGAAGGCGCGAGCGCCAGCGCCACCACCACGAAGTCGAAGAGGCTCCACGGATCCCGAAAGAAGCTCCGCCCCCAGGCTCCGATCCGGATCGCCAGCTCGACCACGAAGATCGCGAGCACCACGCGATCGAGCGCGATCAGGGCGGGGCCGGCGGACGCCATGACCGCGGGCGAGGTCTCCAGTCCGAGGGTGATCGCGTTCACGACGATCAGCGCGATGATGGCGCGCTGGAAGCGCGGGCTCTCCGCGATGGCGGCGAGTCGCCCGCGCAGCGTCCGGGTGGGGGGAGCGCTCATGGGATCGATCATAATTCGATTCGACCACGACGAGCCGGCTGTGTGCCGGAGCGATCCGCGACGGCCCGGGAGATGCGGATGGAACATGAGGCGTCCGGCGCGGAGGCGCCGATGGGGGACGGCGGCGCCCGAGCCCGGAGAGTGGCCGGGGATGTCCGTTCCGAGCCGATGGCCGGGCTGAAGCGCATCGCCGCCGGATTCGGGCTCGTGGTGCTGTCCACCGCCTGTGCGCCCCCGGTCCTGGCGCACGCCGGGGAACGCGGCTTCATCATGCTGCTGCCGACCGGACTGTTCATCACCGGGGGCACGGTCGCGGTGGCCGTATCGTTCCTGGTCGTCATCCGGTTTCGGGGGTCCGCTCTGCGTCGGGCGCTGGAGTGCGCGAGGTGGGAGCCGTGTACCGTGCCCGGCCGCATCCCGGGAACGAACGCAGCGGCGTCGGCGGTGCTCGTCGTCCTCGTTGCGGCGGGTCTCGCGGGCAGCCGCGATCCGCTCGCCAATCCCCTGCCGCTCTCGGTCTGGACGCTGATGTGGGTGGGGCTGACCTTCGCCCACGCGGTGCTCGGCTACCTGTGGCCCATCGTCAATCCGTGGACGGCCCCGGCACGCCTGGTACGCCGGGTCCTGGGCCGGACCGGAGGCGGCCATGCGGGGGCGCCGGCCTGGCCGAAGGCGCTCGGGGCCTGGCCGGCCGTCGCCCTGCTGGTGCTCTTCGCCTGGTTCGAGCTCGTCTACCCGGCACCGCGGGACCCCGCGATCCTGGCCTTCGCCGTCGCCGGGTATTCGGTCTTCACGGTGATCGGGATGGCGCTGTTCGGAGACGAAGCGTGGGAACGCCACGTCGAGATCTTCGCGCGGTTCTTCCGGATCGTGAGCTGGGTCGCGCCGCTCGGCACGGTGGAGGCGGGGGGTGCGCGGCGGCTCGCGGTAACGGTTCCGGGCGCCCGGCTGCTCGGTGTCGACCCGCTGCCCGCGGCCGGCGTGGTCTTCGTCGTGGTGGCGCTCGCCACGGTCTCCTTCGACGGGCTCTCGCGCACGTTCTGGTGGCTCGATCTCGTGGGCGAGAACCCGCTGGAGCACCCGGGGCGCACCGCGCTCGCCGCACGCAACACCCTCGGCCTGGCCGGCGCCGCGGCGGCGCTGCTCGCGGCCTATGTGATCACCGCCGCGGCCGGCGCCCGATGGTCCGGGTCGTCCACGGCGACGGCGCTGCGGCGGCTCGTCGTCTCCATCGTGCCCATCGCGTTCGGCTACCACTTCGCGCACTACCTGCCGTCGTTCCTCGTCGACGGGCAGTACGCGCTGAAGGCGCTCTCCGATCCCCTGGACGCCGGCTGGAACCTGCTCGGTACGCGCGACCTGCACGTCACCGCCTCGTTCCTTGCCCACCATGCATCGGTGGAGGCGATCTGGTACGCGCAGACCGCCGCGATCGTGCTCGCGCACGTGGCCGCGGTGGTCGTTCTGCATGTCCTCGCAGAGGAGTCCCGGGGCGAACGGACGGCGACGGTACGCGGCGAGATCCCCCTCACCGCGCTGATGATCGCCTACACCCTGTTCGGTCTCTGGCTGCTCTCGACCCCGGTCGCGGCCTGAGCGGCCGCGCGCCGTGCTTCAAGCGGGCTCCCGACCGATCGAGGCTCCGGCCGCCCCTGCCGGCGGCGCCATACTGGCCCCGTCCGCGGTGAAGCGGACACCGCCACATTCGCGTGTCCCCCTATCTGAAGCCGCCGTTCAATTCGGCCTCGCCGGCCGCATCGTGCTGCTCGCGCAAGTCTTCCAGTGATTTGTCGACCTGCTGAAACAGAACGGCGATGGCGTCGAGATCGCTCACCGCAGGATGCGTTTCAGCCAATCTTCGCTCACCGCCTCGCGGGCGCACCGCTGTTCGGCGGGAGCGGCCTGCCAGTCGGGCGCTTCGAAGTTCTCGGCCATGTCGAAGATCAGGTAGCGAAACCCGTTCTGCTTCAGGTCGACTCGGCCGTTGCTGCCGATGATCCACAGCCCGCGCGGAACGAGCCTGGCAACATGGCCTGCGCGATCTTCGAGTTCGAGTGTCGGCATCGGTTTCGCAGCGACGCCGAACTTGCGCATCAATGGCTCGTCCATGGCGACCGGGGCGCCCTGGCGAGCTTCCCATCCATCCGGCAGCCAGCCGCCGATCGCGGCGAAGAGCCCGCCGAGGCGCTTTTCCCAGTCATCGACGCGCCGGCGTATGTGCTGCGCGTCGATGGATTCGCTTGTGACGTCTTCAAGAACCGTGCCCATCGAACCGTTCCGCTCTTGCTCCTCGTCGGCTGGGCCGCGCATCATCCGTGCCGTGCCGTGCCGTGCCGTGCTGAGGCGAGGCGGACACCATA
The DNA here is from genome assembly GCA_965202735.1 of Gammaproteobacteria bacterium. Classification (GTDB taxonomy): domain Bacteria; phylum Pseudomonadota; class Gammaproteobacteria; order HK1; family HK1; genus HK1. Next base: position 1,474,889 of record OZ241844.1, on the reverse strand, counting down.
TTGAGAAGCACCGGGCGACTTCAATATCGGGCGCCCCGGGGTCAAGGCGAATTCGTTCTCGTGCGCCCCTGAACGCCCCGGAAAGCGTAATCCCTATGATGCAAACCTCGAGCGCGCGCTGGAAGAGGAGCACCACGACGACGGTCGCGACCCCCAGCGCGAATGGAAGCCGGGGATCTCCGGAAGTCGTGACGAGTGGTTCATCAGACGCTCGAAACGGGCCTTCGATGCCGAAAGACCGCCGGCCACCGTGGGATATCCCGGTTGGGCGGCCAGGGGGCCGCGACTTTCGAATGGTCCTGCGAATGGTCCTGCTCCGGAAGTCGGCGCCGTGGACCGACTCGCGTGGGTCATGCTATAGACCGCAGCGAGCGGGAAGCTCGCCCGGAACCCGTGGCGGCGCGCCCGCACCGACGCCTCAGGGCCAGGAGGAAGGGAGATGAACGACGAAACCAGAAGCTCCGGCACTGTCAGCAGCCCCGCCGCCGTCACGGACACCGGTCCGGAAGGACGCAGGGTCACCCGCCGCGGCCTGCTCAGGGCGACCGCGGCCACCGCGGGGGCCGCGGCGATGGCCGGCACCGCCTCGCTCGTGACCGGCGCCGTGCCGCGCATCGCCTACGCGGCCGGCAGCGACGAGCCGATCCGCATCGGTTTCCAGGTGCACCGCACCGGCATCGGCGCCACCTACGGGCGCTGGTACGAGCGCACCACGGCCGCGGCCGCGGCCTGGATCAACGAGACTGGAGGGATCGCCGGGCGGCCCGTCGAGATCGTGCCCGAGGACGACGGCACCGACCCGAAGCGCGGGGCGGAGGTGGTGGAGAAGCTCGCGAGCCGGCACAAGGTGGACTTCGTCTTCGGGACCCTGTTCTCCCACGTGGTCATCGGCTCCGCCCCACGGGCGGGGGAGCTGAAGATCCCCTACTTCGTGGTGAGCGAGGGCACCCACGTCGCCTCCGGCATGCTCAACCGCTACGTGTTCCAGCCCGGGATCACCGACGTGCGCGCGCAGGTGACGGCGATGGCGCCGTGGGTGATGGGCAACCTCGGCCGGCGGGTCACCATGATGTTTCCCGACTATGCGTTCGGGTACGACCACCGCGACCACTTCACCGCCGCGGTCGAGGCGCGCGGGGGGAGCGTGGCGGCGAAGATCGCAATCCCGCCGACCGAGTCGTCGTACACCAGGTACTTCCCGCAGATCCCGGCCGACACCGAGGTGCTCTATCACGTCATGGTCGGACCGGGCGTGCTCACCTTCGTCAAGGAGATGGGCGAGCACTTCGGCTCCCGGCGCCCGCGGATCTTCGGCTTCATCGATTCGCTGGAGGGTGTCGACATCGCAGCCCCGGGCCTTTCCTTCCTCGAGGGCACGTACTTCTGGGAGGCGATGCCGCGCTACGCCAACGGCCTCGACACCGCGGCGAACCGGCACTACCGGGAGCGGGTCGGCATCGGCGCCGACGGCGCGAGCGCCGACGACCCGAAGGACGTCTCCACCAACTCGCACATGTTCGGCTGCTGGGAGACGCTGTACGCGATCAGGCAGGGCGTCGAGCAGAGCGGCTACCGCAGCCGGACCCCGGGCGACGTCGCCGCGCTCATCGAGGCGATGGAAGGCTTCCGCGGCTTCAACGAAGGCATCGCCCACCCGCAGGGCTACAAGGAGTTCGACGGCGCGCTGCACCAGTGCTTCGGGCGCCAGTTCATCTCCGAGGTCCGGGGCGGCAGGCTGGAGGTGGTGCACACCACGTCGATCGAGGACGGCAGGTACGAGTCGGACACGGACTACACCACACAGCCGCTGTAGTGCGCAGCCCCGCCCGTGAGCTTCGGCCCGCACCTGCTGCTGGCGCTGCTCGAAGGCACGGTGACCGCCTGCGTGCTGGCGGTCACCGCGCTCGGGCTCTCTCTGGTCTTCGGGGTGATGCGCATCGTCAACGTCGCGCACGGCGAGCTCTACATGCTGGGGGCGGTGCTGGCGTGGTTCTGCGCATCGATGGTCGAGGGCTCGCCGCTCGGCGGCTTCCTGCTCGCGCTGGTGTTCGCCCCGCTGGTGGTCGGCGCGCTCGCGCTCGCCACCGACTGGGCCGTCCTGCGCCGGGTGGGCTACCACCCCGAGAGCACCATCGTCGCCACCATCGGCCTGCTCTACATCCTCCAGCAGGCGGTCCTGAGCGGGTACGGGCCGGACGCGCGCCCGGTCGAGGCGCCCATCTACTTCCGGGTCGCGTTCCCCTGGTTCGGCTACTCCGGCTACAAGCTGATCGTCATCGGGGCGAGCATCGTGCTGCTGCTCGGGGTGTGGGCGGCGGTGGCGAAGAGCAGGGCGGGCCTGTACATGCGCGCGACGCAGCAGGACCCGGAGATGGCGCTGGCCCACGGGGTGCCGGTGCGCCGGGTCTACGCGCTGGTGTTCGCGGCCGGCGCCATGCTCGCGGCGGTGGCCGGGGTGCTGATCGTCCCGATCCAGCAGGCCCACTACCTGATGGGGCTCGACCCGCTGCTGCTGTCCTTCATCGTGGTGATCATCGGCGGGCTCGGCAGCCTGCGCGGCACCGTCGTCGCCGCCTTCGTCATCGGACTGAGCGACGGCGTGATCTCGATGTTCTTCTCGCCCACGCTCGCGAAGATCCTCGCGACCCTGCTGGTCGCCCTGGTCCTGGTGGTGCGGCCGGCCGGCCTGTTCGGAGAGCGGCCGTGACCGCGCGGCGGCTCCCGTTGCGATCCGGGGCGTTCCCTTCACCGTCCTTGCCGCCCCGCCGCGGTGGCGCGGCGCGCGCCCGTCGCGGGCGCGGGTCCTGATCTCGACGGAGAACGCGCCGGATGGCGGCATCACGTGGTCGCGTGCTCGCGCTGCATGTCGGGCTGATCGTGGCGCTGTTCGCGGCCCAGTTCGTGCTCGCCGAGTACCACCACACGAACGTGGCGCGCATCATGGTGCTCGCCGCCTACGCGGTGGGCTACAACCTGCTCTTCGGCTACACCGGCCTCATGAGCCTCGGGCACGCGATGTTCTTCGCGGCCGGGATGTACGGCGCGGGCCTGAGCATCTACTACCTGGGGTTCGGCGCGTTCTCGGGGTTCGCCCTGGGGGTGCTGGCGGCGCTGGTCCTCGCCGCGCTGTTCGGCCTGTTCGCGCTGCGCACCAGCGGGGTCTCGTTCCTCATCGTGACCATGATGTTCGGCCAGGCCTGCTACCTCGCCATCCTCTACTTCAACGAGGTCACCCTGGGCGACCAGGGCTTCATCCTCTCCGGACGGCTCCCCGAGGCGCTGGTGGACCCGGACGTGAAGTACAACGTCGCGCTCGTGGTGTTCGCCGTCTGCTTCCTGTCGAGCCTCGTCATCGTGCGCTCGCCGCTCGGCCGGGTCCTGGTCGCGATCCGCGAGAACGAGGAGCGCACCCGCCTGCTCGGCTACCACACGTACGCCTGCAAGCTGCTCGCGCTGGTCATTTCGGGCGGCATGGCCGGCGCCGCCGGCGCCGCCTACGCGCTGCTGTTCTCCTACGTGGGCGCGTCCTTCGCGGCGATCCTGCACTCGATCTACCCGCTGCTGTGGGTGCTGACGGGCGGCGCCGGCACCACCGTCGGGCCGGTGCTCGGCACCGGGCTCATGTTCTACCTGGTGGACGTGACCAGCGGCTGGACCAGCGCCTATCTGTTCGTGGTCGGCGGGGCGCTGCTCGCTCTGGTGCTCTTCTTCCCCCTCGGCATCATGGGCACGGTGCGCGCGAAGCTCGCCCCGTGGCTGCCGTGAGCGCGGCGCGGGTCGAGCCCGATGCGCACGGTCACCGGGAGCGGCCGCCCCTGCGGTCGGGGGCGGCGGCCATGACCGCGGCGCTGCTCGAGACCGAAGGGCTCGGGCGCCGCTTCGGCGGCCTGAGCGCGGTCGAGGACGTCTCCATCGCGGTGGCGCCGGGCGAGGTCCGGGCCGTCATCGGGCCGAACGGGGCGGGGAAGACGACGCTGGTCGGCATGATCTGCGGGCGGTTGCGGCCGAGCGCCGGCACCGTGCGTTTCGAGGGCCGCGACATCACCGCGATGCCGGCCTGGCGTCGCGTGGCCGCGGGCATCGTCTACACGTTTCAGGTGACGAGCATCTACGGCGCGCTCACGGTGCGCGAGAATCTCGTGCTGGCGGCCCAGCGCCGGCTGATGGACTCGCCCGGCGCCTGGCTGCGCCTCGACGAGCCGGCGCTGGCGGGGCGGGTGGAAGGCGCGCTGCGCACCCTCGGGCTGGAGGAGGGCGCCGGGCGCCGCGCCGGCGAGCTGCCCTACGGGCACCAGCGCCTGCTCGAAGTGGCGATGGGCCTCCCGCTGGAGCCGCGGCTGCTCATCCTCGACGAACCCACCCAGGGACTGGCCGAGCACGAGATCGACACCTTCTGCGGACGGGTGCGCGACATCGCCTCGCGCGCCACGGTGCTGCTCATCGAGCACAACATGCGGGTGGTGCTCCGGCTCGCCTCGCGCATCACGGTGATGGACCGGGGCCGGGTGATCGCCGACGGAGACCCGGCGAGCGTGGAGTCGAACCCGGAAGTCCAGCGCGCCTACCTGGGCCGGCGATGATACCGCGCCGCGATACTTCCGGCCCCGGAGTCCCGCATCGGGGGGCGACGATCGCCGGTCGCGCCGGCGGCTCGACCGAAGTGCGGGCGCGTCCGGCGCGTCGGCGCCTCGCGGACGGGCGGCGATAGTGCTGCGTCTGCGCAACGTCCGGGCCGGCTACGGCCGGGTGGAGGTGCTCCGCGGAGTCGATCTCGCGCTCGAGCCGGGACGCATCCTCGGCCTGCTCGGACGCAACGGCGCCGGCAAGACCACGACCATCCGCGCGATCATGGGTCTGGTCGACGCGCTGCACGGAAGCATCGCGCTCGACGGGACGGAGCTGGCGGGGCTGCCCGCGCATCGGGTCCCCGGCCACGGGCTCGCCTGGGTCCCGCAGGGGCGGCGCCTGTTCCCGGAGATGACGGTCGAGGAGAACCTGCGCCTGGGCGCGCTCGCCGGCCGCGGGGAGTCCGCGGAGCGGCTCGACTTCGCGCTCGATCTCTTTCCGGCGCTGAAGGACCGGATGCACACGCCGGCCCGGCGCCTGAGCGGCGGCCAGCAGCAGATGGTGGCGATGGCGCGCGCGCTCGCCTCCGGCCCCCGGGTGCTCCTGCTGGACGAGCCGACGGAGGGGCTCCAGCCGAGCCTCGTCGATCGGATCCTCGAGGCCGTGTCCGAGCTGCGGACGGCGGGGACCACGATGCTGCTGGTGGAGCAGAAGGTGGAGGCGGCGCTCGCGGTGGCGGACCGGATCGCGTTCATCGAGAACGGCCGGGTCCGGGCCCACGCGACGCCCGGAAGCCTCGCGCGGGATCCGGAGCCGCTGATCCGCTACGTCGGGGTGCGCCGCGGGGATTGAGCTTTGCCGTCAAAGTACGCTCGGGGATGCGGTGCGGGATCGCGCACATGGAAAGGCTACCCGTGCTCCAGCAATCGCCGCGTTGCGGCCCGGTGCCCCTTCATGCGGCGGGGTGGTCAACCACTCCCCTCTCCCCCGGGAGAGGGCCGGGGGTGAGGGTGGGAGCGAGGGGCTCCAGCTCGATCGCCAGACCGTTTCGGTTTCCGATCAGCATTTCAGCATCATCAACCAGCAATTCCCGCGGTACGGCCTCTCTCCGGGCATTGGCGGGAATCGCTGATCATCAACCGAGTCTCTTGACCTGGCTCAAAGCCCGGAAGAATCCACGCGCGCCACGTCCGCTTCCGCCATCCGTTCCCACGCCGCATCCAGGGAGCCGTCCAGATCGATGCCGCGGCAGGCGTCCTCGATCACCGCGGCCTCGAAGCCTTCCCGCGTGCCGTCGATCGCCGACCACGCCACGCAGAAGTCGGTGGCCAGCCCGGCGAAGAACAGGCGCGCGATGCCGCGGCTTCGCAGGTATCCGGTGAGCCCGGTCGGGGTGGTGCGGTCGTTCTCGTAGAAGGCGGAGTAGGAATCGATCGAAGGCCGGAAGCCCTTGCGCAGCACCAGGTCCGCGCCGCCGGTCTCGAGGTCCCGGTGGAAGGCCGCCCCGCCGGTGCCCTGCACGCAGTGGTCCGGCCACAGCACCTGCTCGCCGTAGGGGAGGGTGGCGGTCTCGAACGGCGCCTTCCCCTCGTGGCTCGATGCGAACGAGAGATGACCGGGCGGATGCCAGTCCTGCGACAGGATGCAGGCCGGAAACCGGGGGGCGATGCGGTTGATCACCGCGACCACGGCGTCTCCGTCCGGTACTTCGAGTGCGCCTCCGGGACAGAAGTCGTTCTGTACGTCGATCACCACCAGCGCCGCATCATCAAGGTTCATGATCCAGTCCCTCCTCGCGTCCGCCGACGGTGCCGCCTGCGGGCGAAGCCGCCGGGCGGGCAGGGCCAATGAAAGGGAGCTATCCCTGGGCGGGGTCGGTGCCGAGCCCCCGTCATCGGAGTGCGAGATTATCGGGGTCCGATGACGGGGCGGATTCGTCATGCGCTGCGTGCTTCTCCAAGCGCATGACATCCCGGCGCAGGGCGGTGATTTCGGTCTGTACTACGGCAAGGCCGCGCGCATTGTCATGGACTGCAGTCTGGATCTGATTGAGCCGTTTATCCAAGTATGCCGCAACGCCCAAGGCAAGGCTTACGGCAATCACTACCATGGCGACATCGCGTTTTGTGATGAATTCCCTTTGTTGGGGCTTGTTCGCCCCTCCCGTCTCATCGGGTGACGGCGGGCTGGCGCCCGGTTCCTCGGCCTTCATGTGCCGCCCATCCAATTCCACAGGTCCCGATTCGCGTAGCCGTAGTACTGACCGCCCGCCCCGATGACAATGCCCCGCTTCGCGCCGTAGTCATTGGCGAATCCCAGCCTCTCGGCGAGTTGCTGCGCGGTCCCGGCGAATCGGGCGAAGTATATCCCCCTCGCTGCGTAGTGCTCATACACGGAGGCGTCTACTGTTCGGAGAATGGATACGACCGTGCCCGGCTCCTCCTCATCGGCAAGGAGAACTACGGCGTACTTGTTCACAGGACGACCCTCTCCACAGGCTCAGGTACGACTTCGATTTCCGCAGGGAAATCGTAACATGGCATCAGGGCTCGCCATCCCCGGCCGAGCTGGTCCGGGGATCGCCGGCCGAGCTGGTCCGGGGATCGCCGGTTGCGGACGACGCGCGTCGTCCGCCGGGAGGTGAGGCCGCCGCGGCCACGGGTCCGCCATTCGTGCGTTCGGCGCTCTCCCTCCCCCGACGCTTCCGCCGTCGCGCCGCCGGGAACGCCTACGGGAATGCCTGCCGACTCCGGTCGCGGCCCGCTCCGCGCGCCTGCTCGCGCAGGGCGGCGGTGGCCGGGCGGTCGACCTCTCCGGTCTCCGGCGACAGGCAGACCAGGAACCGTTCACGTGCCTGCTCCGGGGTGTAGTACCCGCGGCGCACGTCGCTCGCGACCCGGTCCGGCGGCCGCTCGACGGCGGAGCCGTATCCGCCGCCGCCCGGCGTGCGCACCTCCACCGTGTCCCCCGGCTGGAGCACGATCCCCTGATCCTTCGACCGGTGCGGCGGGCGGTACGGGACGCCGTCGCGGGTGACGGTCACCACGTTGACCCCGCCGTCCTCGCCGCCGAGCGCGCCGAGAGGGCCGGTGCGGCCGTGGTCCATCACGAACGACGCCTGCGCGCTCCCGCGCCGCAGCCGCACCCGATAGCGCAGCCCGAAGCCGCCGCGCCGCTCGCCCGCGCCGCCGGAGCCTTCGTGCAGCGCGTACTCCTCGAACAGCACCGGGTAGAGCTGCTCGAAGACCTCCACCGGGGTCGATTTCGAGATGCCGATGGTGGAGCACCCGTTGGAGATCCCGTCGCCGGCCGGCGAGCCGCCGTAGCCGCCGCCCGATATCACGTACATCACGTAGGCGCGCCCGCGCTCCGGGTCGTGGCCGCCCAGCGCGAAGTTGCCGCTGGTGCCGGCCGGCGCGCCGAAGAGACGCTCGGGGATGGCGGGAGTCAGGGCGTCGAACACCGCCTCGGCGATGCGCTGGCTCACCTCCGCCGCGCAGCCGGAGACCGGGCGCGGGTAGCGCGCGTAGAGGAAGGTGCCGTCCGGGTCGGCGATGTGCAGCGGCGCGAACGTGCCCGCGTTGATCGGCACCTCGGGGAAGATGTGCTTCATCGCGAGGTAGATGGACGACCGGGTGGTGGCGATCACGCTGTTCATCGGCCCGGCGCAGGGCGGGCTGGACCCCGACAGGTCGAAGTGGAGGTCCGTGCCCGTCTTCTCGATGCGCATGTCGATGGTCAGCGGCTCGTCGACCACGCCGTCGGAGTCGACCCACGCCCGTCCGTGGTAGCGGCCGTCGGGGATGGTGGCGATGCGCGCGCGCATCTGCCGCTCCGCCCGTCCCCTGAGCTCCCCGATGCCGGCCTGGACGGTGTCGCGGCCGTAGCGGTCGATGAGCGCGGTGAGGCGGCGCTCGCCGACGGTGAGCGCCGCGGCCTGCGCCTTGATGTCTCCGATGCGCTGGTCCGCGATGCGGATGTTGGACAGGATGATGGAGAGGATCTCCTCGTCCATCACCCCGCGCTTGAAGAGCTTGACCGGCGGGAGGCGCAGCCCCTCCTGCTCCACCTCGGTCGCGTTGGCGGAGAACCCGCCCGGCACCATCCCCCCGGTGTCCGGCCAGTGGCCGGTGTTGGCGAGCCACGCGAACAGCTCGCCCCGGTAGAAGAAGGGCTTCACGAACCGCACATCCATCAGGTGGGTGCCGCCGAGGTAGGGGTCGTTGACGATGTAGAGGTCGCCCGGCGCGAGGTCGCGGGCGCGCTCGATCACCGCCCGGGTGCCGAACTGCATGGTGCCGACGAAGACCGGCAGGCCCAGCTCCCCCTGCGCGACGAGCTCGCCGGTGACGGGGTGGTAGATGCCGTCGGAGCGGTCGAGCGCCTCGGAGATGACCGGGCTGAACGCGGCCCGCACGAAGGCCAGGTCCATCTCGTTGCACACCTGCTGGAGGCCGTTCCCGATCACCGCGAGGGTGATCGGGTCGAGCCGGGAGGAGCCGCCGGGGCCGTCGGGGCCGCCGGGGCCGCCGGGGCCGTCGGAGGCGTCGGAGCCGCCGAGGCCGCCGGAGCCGCTGGAGGCGTCGGAGCCGCCGGAGCCGCCGGAGGCGGCGGGGTCGTCGGCCGGCCGAGCTTCGCGGCCAACAGCTTCGCGGCCGGCGATCGCGGTCCGGTCGTTCATCGGCGGCTCTCCGCGGCCGGCGGCCGCATCGGGACCGCACCCCGCGGCGGTCGGCGCGAAGCTGCGCCGCAGGGCCATTCGAAAGTCGCGGTCACCGGCCGCCAGAGCGGAATCCCGCACGGTGACCGGTGGTCTTCCGGTATCGAAGGCCCGATTGGAGCGTCCGATGAACCGTTCGCCACGGCTTCCGGAGGGCCCTGAGCTGCGCCGGGGTAGTGTCTCATTTTGACTTTCTTCCTCCGCGCGACATCACTGCCCCGAAGTCGAATTGAGGCACTCCCTGGCTCGGTGTCGGAATGTTCATGATCGGGTTCATGACCGGGTTGACCCTCGCGCCGCATGAAGTGGAGGCGGCGTGCGGCCCGAAGACACCCGCATTCTCCTCTCATCCCGGGGGAGAGCTCGAACGACTGTTGCCGGAGTCGCCGGGCTCAGGAGAAGACACCCGCATTTCTCCCCTCTCCCCCCGGGAGAGGGGCCGGGGGTGAGGGTGCGGCGATGATTCGGTCCCCTCACCCCAACCCCTCTCCCGGGGGGAGAGGGGCTTCTTTTCCGGACCAGGGGCATACGGGTGGCGCCTCGGTTCGACTTTCTTCCTCGACACGACACACGGTCCCGGATTCAAACTGAGACACTACCTGCGCCGGCCGCTGCTTGACGGATTCCGGGGGGTGCGGCGGTCACGGCCCACGGGCCGGGCGTGGCGACCGCCGCGCCGACCGCCGGTTGACGGACTCCGCGGAGAGCAGGGGTGGAATCGCCCCTCGGTGGGGCTCCTCCGAAAGGGGCCAGCGGGGCTCCTCCGAAAGGGGCCGTCCTCGTGGCCGGGGCTCGAAAGGCGTCGCGGGGACCGGTGGAATCCGTCATGGGCGAAGCTCCGTGGAGGAAAGAGGCGGCATCCTCACCGGTGCGGCGTGCCGGGCACCGCGACGATCAGGTTGCCGGCGTCGTCCACGACGGCGCGGAACCCGGGCGGCAGCACGGTCGTGGTGTCGAGCTGCTCGATGACCGCCGGTCCTTCCAGCGTCCTTCCCGGACCGAGCGATTCGCGCCGGAGTATCGGCGTCTCGCAGCGACCAGCCGCGAACCGCACGGCGCGCCGTCTCGCGGCCCCGTTCCCGGTGTCTCTTCCGTCCGGGAGGGGGCTCGGCGCCGATGCCGGCGTTGGCCGCACGGCGCGCCGTCTCGCGGTCCCGTCCCCGGCGTCACTCCCGTCCGGGAAGGGGGCTGGCGCCGATGCCGGTATCGACCGCACGGTGCGCCGGTTCGCGGTCCCGTCCCCGGCGTCACTCCCGTCCGGGAAGGGGGCTGGCGCCGATGCCGGTATCGAGGCGCGCTCCGGGCCGATGGATGCGGAGGTTCCGCTCGTGGTGGAGGCGTCACTCCCGGCCCGCCGCGCTCCGTATCCCGCCTCGCCTCCGCCGGCGAGGGCCGCGAGCTCGATGCCCGGCCGCCGTCCGAGCACCGCCGTGTGCAGGTTCACGAGCACCGCCCGGATCTCGGGAAGCTCGACCTCGAACCGGCTCCAGTAGGCCCGCTCGAAGAGACGCTGCAGCTCGTCGAGGCCGGGGGTCGCGGTATCGAGCGCCACGCTCAGGATGTGGCTCTGGCCCTGGAACTGCATGTCCGCGCGGTGGATGACGTGCACCGCTTCGAGCCGCACGCGCTCGCGCGCCAGCATCTCGCGCCCCTGCCGGGTCTGCTCGGCGAGGGTCTCGTGGACGGTGCGGACATCCAGCGTGGCCAGCGGCGCGTTGATGGTGCGCACGTAGTCGTGGCGCAGGTCCGCGACCATGCACCCGAGCGCGTTCGTGATCCCGGGCCGGGCCGGCACGATGACCGTGGGGATGCCGAGCTCGCGGGCGAGCTCCGCCGCATGCAGCGGGCCCGCCCCGCCGAACGCGAACAGCGCGAAGTCGCGCGGGTCGTGGCCGCGCGACAGCGACACCATGCGCAGCGCCCCCGCCATGCGGTCGTTGGCGATGCGCAGCACCGCCGCCGCGGCGTCCTCGGCGTCGAGCCCGAGCCCCGCGCCGACCTGGGCGTCGAACCGCGCCGCGACGGCCTCCGGCGAGACCGGATCCTCCACCGACAGCAGCGCGTTCGGGTCGAGCCGGCCGAGCAGCAGGTTGGCGTCGGTGATGGTGACCCGTTCGCCGCCGCGGCCGAAGCAGATCGGACCCGGCGCGGCGCCGGCGCTCTCCGGTCCGACCTGGAGCAGCCCCGCCTCGTCGATGAAGGCGATGGAGCCGCCGCCGGCGCCGATGGTGTGCACGTCCACCATGGGCACGTGGATGGGCACCGCGTACTCCACCTCGAGCTCCGAGCTCACCGCCGGCACCCCGCCCCGGATGAGCCCGACGTCGCAGCTCGTGCCGCCCATGTCGCAGGTGATCACGTTCTCGAAGCCGGCGCCGGCCGCGGTGTACGCGGCCGCCATCACGCCGGAGGCCGGGCCGGACATGACCGTGTTCACCGCGGTCCCCGCCGCCACCCGCGCCGACACGGTGCCGCCGTTTCCCCGCATCACCAGCACGTCGCGCCGGTACGAACGCGACGCGAGCTCGTCGACGAGGCGCGAGAGGTAGCGCGCGAGGATCGGCTGCACGCAGGCGTTGACCGCGGCCGCGGTGCCGCGCTCGTACTCGCGGAACTCGGAGAGGACCTCGTGGCCGGCGGTGATGCAGTCGTTGGGCCACAGCGCCGCCACGATGCGCCGGGCCCGCCGCTCGTGCTCCGGGTTGCGGTAGGCGTGCAGGAAGTGGATGACCACCGACTCGCATCCCCGCGCGAGCAGCTCGCGCGCCGCCGCCGCCACCGCCGCCTCGTCGAGCGGCACCACCACCCGGCCCTCCGCGTCCATGCGCTCGGGCACCTCCAGGCGCAGCTCGCGGGGGATGAGCGGCTCGAACCGGCCGGTCAGTCCGTAGGGCTTCGGCCGGGTGCGGCGGCCGAGCTCCAGCACGTCGCGGAAGCCGCGGGTGGTGATCAGGCCGGCGGTTGCGAGCTTGCGTTCCAGCAGCGCGTTGGTGGTCGTGGTGGTGCCGTGCACCAGCAGGTCGAGCGACGCCGGGTCGACCCCGGCCCGCTCCAGCGCCGCGAGCACTCCGAACGCCTGGTTCCCGGCGGTGGTCGGGACCTTGGCGAGGCGCACGTCACCCGCGGTCTCGTCCATGAACAGCAGGTCGGTGAACGTGCCGCCCACGTCCACGCCCGCGAGGCGATGACTCATTTCCGGAGCTCGATCACGACCGGCAGCGGTCCGGTCTCGATGGTGCCATGCTTCGGGCGGAAAGGATCCGGCACGTGGCGACACGGCGCGTCCCGAGCCGTCGGGCTCGTCGTCGGAGCGCTGCCTGGGCTCGCCCGACACACGCACTCGTCGACAGGCGCGTCCCGAGCCGTCGGACTCGTCGTCGGAGCATGGCTGCCCCGGCGCTCATGCGCGTTTCCGGAGGCGCCCGGCCCCCGTCGCGCCCGTCCGCCCGCGAGCCTCGCCCGGCTCGGCTCCGAAGTCTTCGAGCACGCGCCAGCGTCCCTGCACGGTGAGGGCGGCGCCTTCGATGACGCCCCGGGCCCGCAGGGCGCGAGCCGCCGTTGCGCCGGCGTCGAGCGCGGCTTCGATGGCCTCCGCGTCCAGTGCGGGCACCGCCACCGTGACCGGCCGGTCGCCGAGGTCGCTGTCCTCGTCGAGCACGCGCGCCGGTTCGCGGCGGATTCCGGGGTGGTCCACATCGGCCGCGCTGGCGACGAGGGTCGCGGCCGCATCGGCCAGGGCCGCGCTCCGCGCGAGCACGGTGACCGCGTCCGCCACCCCGAGCGAGTGGGAGCGGCCCCGCCATCCGCTGGTCGCGACGCCGCGCACGGCGGAGTCGGCCCCGATCCCGATGCGCGCGCGCGGGATTGCGTCGCGCAGCGTCGGCACCACGCCGACCGAAAGCCGCGCGCCGGGCGTCAGGTGCAGGGCGATGTCCCCACCGTTGTTCACATATGCGTGCTCGATCCCGGGCCGCGCCGCGAGCACCGCCGCCGCCTCGTCGGCCACCGCGCCGGCGACCGCCGCCATCGGGGTGACGAATGTCCCCGATGTCTCCGTGCAGGCCCGGGCCGCGGCGACCATGCGGTGCGCGATGGGACCCGCGGGCAGTGCGAGCCCGGGCGACTCGGGACTGCGCAGGCGCGGAAGCTCGGCGACCAGCGCCCCGAGCCAGCTCGGGAATGCGTCGATCAGCGCCCGGCAAGCATCCTCGACCGCCGATGCGGTCCCGCCGGCCCGCACGATCAGGTTGATCGGCCCGTGCTGCAGGAAGACCCGGCCCCCATGCAGCCGCGATGCCGTCGCACCGTTCGCGAGCCGGGTCACGTGCGAGCCGGCCCGCAGGGCCGCGCTTAGAACGTTGCCGGCAACGGAATCCGCCCCGGCCTCGTCAGGGAGCCCGAGGGCACGGCGCGGAGCCGCGCGGGGAACGTCGCCGGCGACGGGGTCCGCCCCGGCCTCGTCAGGGAGCCCGAGGGCACGGCGCGGAGCCGCGCCCGCGACGTCGCCGACGACGGAATCCGCCCCGGCCTCGTCGGGGAGCCCGGGGGCATGGCGCGGAGCCGCGCGGGGAACGTCGCCGGCGACGGGGTCCGCCCCGGCCTCGTCAGGGAGCCCGAGGGCACGGCGCGGAGCCGCGCCCGCGACGTCGCCGACGACGGAATCCGCCCCGGCAACGTCGCCGGGAACGGGGTCCACCGCCGCGATGTCGCCGGCAGCCGGTCGTGACGTCACGTCTCCGCTCCGCCGGCAGGGTCCGGGCTTCAGGGCCCGGGACGGGAGCCCCGGTCGACGTGCCGGGCGCGGGTGAGGGCGCCGGGGCCGAAGCGTTCGTGCACCACGTCGAGGGTCCGATCGAGCCGCTCGTCGTGCGCCTCGCGCAGGGCGTCGAACAGGTCGAGCTGCCGGATTCCGCCGGCGCCGCCTTCCTCGAGCTCGAACGCGGCCACGCCGACGAGGCGTACCGGCGCTCTCAGGTCGAATTCGTGGAGGAGGGCCTCGGCCGCCTCGACAATCGGGCGCGTGGCGTGGGCCGCGGCGCTGAGGACGGTCTGCCGGGTGTGCAGCCGGAAGTCGGCGGTGCGCAGCTTCACCCGCACGCCCCGGGCGGCGAGTCCTTCGGCGCGGAGCCGGCGGGCCACGGTGTCCGCCGCCCGCAGCAGCCACGGACGGATGGCCGACTCCCCGACGATGTCGGTGTCGAGGGTGTTCTCCGAGCCGATGCTCTTCGCGTCGCGCTCCGGGACCACCGCGCGCTCGTCGCGGCCGTGCGCGAGCGCATGGATGTGGGCGCCGAGGCTGCCGAGCCAGCGCTCGAGGTCGTCGAGCGGAGTCGCCGCGACGTCGCCGATGGTGTCGAGGCCCTTCGCCCGGAGCCGCGAGCACGTGCGCGACCCCACGCCCCAGAGGCGGTCGATCGGCATGGAGTGGAGAAAGCCGATCACCTCGTCGGGGCCGACCACGGTCAGTCCGTCGGGCTTGCGGCGATCGCTCGCGACCTTGGCGACGTACTTGGTGGCGGAGACCCCGACCGAGACGGTGAGCCCGGTGGCGTCGAAGACCGCGCGGCGCACCGCCGCGCCCATCGTCCCCGGCGCACCGAACAGCGCCTCGCATTCGGTCATGTCGACGAACGCCTCGTCGAGGCTCAGCGGCTCGACCAGCGGCGAGAAGGCGCCGAGGGTGTCCATCACCACCCTGGAGACCGCGTGGTAGCGCTCGAAGCGGGGCGGGAGCACGATCGCGTGTGGGCAGCGCCGCCGTGCGAGCGCCATCGGCATCGCGCTGCCGACTCCGAACGGGCGCGCCTCGTAGCTTGCGGTGGACACCACCCCGCGCGGTCCCGTGCCCCCGATCAGCAGCGCCTTGCCGCGCAGCTCCGGTCGGTCGAGCTGCTCCACCGCCGCGTAGAACGCGTCCATGTCGGCGTGCAGGATGATGCGCGGCCAGCCGGAGGTCATGATCGGACGGGAGCTCCGGAATTGGATGGGTGCTCCAGACGCGAGTCGGTCGCCGCGCTGCTCTCGACGTCCCGCACGCCCCGGGCGGTCAGCCCCTTGGCGCGGAGCCCGGCGCGAGTCGGTCGCCGCACTGCTCTCGACGTCCCGTATGCTCCGGGCGGTCAGCCCCTCGGCGCGGAACCCGGCGCGAGTCGGTCGCCGCACTGCCCTCGACGCACCCCGGTCTGGCCGGGCCAGGGCGGAAGGGGCAGGTTACCCGAAGCGGGCCCAGTCGCAACGTCTCCAGGATTGCGGCAGGACGATCGACGGCGGGAACCGGCACGGGTTCCCCGAAGCGGGCGCACGGTTGCGGAATGTCGAGGCCCGGTGCGCGAGCCTGGTACAGCAACTCCCGCCAGACGCCCGGAGAGGCCGTGCCGAGGTGGGATTTCGGTGCGATTCCGGCCACCAGGGCGGCCCACCGAGGGGATTTCAGGGGCATGTTTCCGCCTGGCGGGAATGGCCGAGCCTGGTCCAGCAACTCCCGCCAGACGCCCGGAGAGGCCGTGCCGCGTGGGATTTCGGTGCGATTCCGGCCACCAGGGCGGCCCACCGAGGGGACTTCGAGGGCATGTTCCCGCCTGGCGGGAATTGCCGAGCCTGGTCCAGCAACTCCCGCCAGACGCCCGGAGAGGCCGTGCCGAGGTGGGATTTCGGTGCGATTCCGGCCACCAGGGCGGCCCACCGAGGGGATTTCAGGGGCATGTTCCCGCCTGGCGGGAATTGCCGAGCCTGGTACAGCAAGCCCGGTACGCAAGCCTTGCCATGCTCCGGGCGGTGGCTACACTGCGGGCATGAAGACGGCGGCATCCATTCCCGCGGGGCGGCGTCCGGAGGCGAACACCACGACCGAATCCATCGTTACCGCGGTCCCGAGGCCGCCGCCGGCCGAGGACCATGCGCCGGAGGCACTGGAGTTTCCGGGCTGCCGTCCGGTGTACATCTCGCGCGACGACATCGACGCCTATGAGGGCCGCTTCGAGTTCTGGGACGCCCGCACCGGGATCGCGATGGTGTGCGAGCCCACCAGCTACTACCACGAACGCCCGCTGCACCGCCTCGCCAGGCTGAGCGATCGGATCGCCGCCGCCCGGGGCGCGCCGATCGAGGCGGTGGGGCACACCGACCTCCTGCTGCGCAACCCGCGCGGAGAGCGGCAGCGCATCATGCAGGCCGACCAGATCCTGTTCCTGCGTCCGGCGCGGACGATTCCCCGCGGCAAGGCCATCGAGGTGGGGACGGATGCCCTGCCGGACGTGGTGCTGGAGGTAGACAACACCACGGATGTCCGGCGGGGCAAGCTCGGGCTCTACGAGTCGTGGGGCTTTCCGGAGCTCTGGGTGGAGGTGCCGGACGAGCCCGAGACCCACCGCCCCAGGTCCCTTCGCCCGGGGCTCACGATCCACTTGCGGGGGCGGGACGGCTTTCGCACCGCGCCGGTGAGCCGCGCGTTTCCGGGCTGGACGGCGGAGGAGATCCACCGGGCGTTGAACGAGGCCGCGTTGTCCGACGAGACCGCCCGGGTGCTGCACCGGGTGGGCATGGCCATGGGCGCGGCCCAGGGCACGGGGCCGGACGACGATCCGTTCCTGCGCCGCCAGCGCCGGGAGAGCCGTGCGGCGGGCTACGCCAAGGGGCGGGAAAGAGGGCGGACGGCGGGCTACGCCGAGGGGCGGTCGAAAGGGCGGGACGAAGGCCGGGAGGAGGGGATGCGGGCGGCGGCGCTTCAGGTGCTCGAATCGCGGGGCATTCCCGTCCCGGACTCCCTGCGCGAGCGGCTCCCGGGGATGGAAGAAGTCTCTGCCGCGGCACTGGTGCACGCGGCGATGGAGTGTCGTGACGAGGAGGATTTCCTGCGGCTCGCCCGGCGGCGGTCGCCGGCCGGCTCCCGGAAGGACGGCGCCTGATCCGGTCGCGAACCGGTCAATCGTCTCCGGGTGATCCTGCAAACCGCCAGGACGATCATGGCCGCCGCCGTGCTGGACCATCCCGTGGAATGAAGATCGGTGTCCGCCGTGCGGACGGGCTGTGGGCCACATCGGGGAAGTTCACCGGTCGCAGTCCGTGAGAAGGGACCATGAGCTGTGAACACGGCTTCGACCGCACGTCCGGCGCGATGGGGTCGGTGGTGAGAAGGGGCCATGAGTTGTGAACACCCGGCGCCCTCGGAGCACACCGGCGGCGCGCGCTGAAGACTCTCGCATTCTCCTTCCTCCGGGAGAGGGACCCCGAGTGCTCAAGTCTTTCCACCAGGTCCGGCCGAAGCCCCCCGCATTTCTCCCCTCTCCCCCCGGGAGAGGGGCCGGGGGTGAGGGCGGGGGTGGGGGCGAGAGCCGGAAACCTCCGGTCCCCTCGGACATGCTCAAGCACGCACGCAGCTTGCGCAGCAAGCAGACCGATGCCGAGCAGCTCCTGTGGGGGTTGCTGTGAGATCGTCGCCTTGCCGGCAGGAAGTTTCGCCGCCAGCATCCGGCCGGTCGATACATTCTCGATTTCTACTGTCACGAGCACAGGCTCGCGGTCGAGCTCGGCGGCGGACAGCAAATTCCCCTCACCCCAAACCCCTCTCCCGGGGGGAGAGGGGCTTCTTTCGGCTTCCGGCCGGTCTCGTTGCCGGTACTGGACGATTTTCAGCGCTCTCCGGACCGGGAGAGGCGAGGAGCGATGTCGGCTGACCTTCCGGGGGTGGCACGAGGGTTCAGCGCCGTCCCGCGGGCTTCCATGGCCAGGGGGCTCGGGGACCGGGGGTTCCTCGCCATGTACTCCAGGTTCAGCGCCGCCCCGCGGGCTTCCATGGCCAGGGGTTGGCCGCGTTCCAGGCGCGCACGTCGGCCTCGCCTCCGGTCTCCGCGAGGACTTCGGACAACGGGATCGCCTGGTCCAGGTGTCCGCCGAGGGCCTCGTAGTCGGCGACCGGCACCGTGAACTCGATGGGCGCGACGATGGCCGGCGTCGGCACGTATCCGAACGCGTTGGCGGGCAGCCGGGTGACGTCGACCAGGACGGTGATGCCGCCCCCCGGCCAGATGTACGCCGGGGCGCCGCCCATGGTGACCCGCGTGGCGGCGGACTTGATGGAGTCGGTCAGCCGGATGGGGTTCTCCGTGACGCCGGAGCGCAGCGAGCCGCCCGCCCCGGCCATGAACAGCACCGAGCACAGCGACGGCTCGCAGTTCTCGCCGATGCGGTCGACCACCACCCGCACCGGTTCCGGGACGGGAGCGGGCCGCAGGGTCCGCCGGTCCTCGTCGAGGATGCAGTAGAGGCTGTCCTCGCCGGTGGTGGTGGTGAGCAGCACCCGCATCCCCGGCCACGCCACCTTCGGGTCGATGCTGCGGATCATGGTGAGCGGCTCGGTGATGTCGGTGCCGCCCCAGCCGGTGCCGGGGCTCGCGACCTGGAAGTAGCGTCCCGGGGTGGACTTGCGTCCCCGCACCCGGATGCCGCCCCGCGGCATGCCGAGGCACACCCCGGCCTGATGCTCGGTCAGCACCCCGGTGATGTGGTCGTCGACCACGATCACCTCGTCCACGTGCCCGTGCCACTGCCGCGCGAACATGCCGATGGTGGCCGAGCCGCAGCCGGCGCGCATGCGCTGCTCCTCGACGCCGTTCACCACCGGCGCGCGGCCGGCCTGCGTCACCACGGTGCTGCCGCCGTCGATGGCGAGCTCCACCGCTTCGCGGTTGCACAGCGCAAGCAGGGTCTCGCAGGTGATCCGTCCGGCTCGGCGCGTGCCGCCCGTGAGCTGGTTCACCCCGCCGATCGCGAGCATCTGCGAGCCGTACTCCGCGGTGGTGACGTGCCCGACGGGCTCGCCTTCGACTCGAACGGTCGCGCACTCCGGGCCGAGGTGGCGGTCGGTGTCGATCTTCACCTTCACGCCGCAGTACGAGAAGATGCCCTCGGAGACCACCGTCACCGTGTCCACCCCCTCGTACTCGGCCGCGACGATGAACGGGGCCGGCTTGTAGTCGGGGTACGTGGTGCCCGAGCCGATGCCGGTGACGAAGGTGCGATCGCTGGTGAAGGCCCTGCCGTCCCAGTCGGCCGGCGTGTCGCCCGCGAACGGCACCACCGGAGCGCCCGCTTCCAGCGCCCGCTGGGTGAGAACCAGCGGATCGGTGCGCACCAGCACCCCGTTCTCGTTGGCGTAGCGGTCGCACGCGCCGAGCTTCCCGGGCTTGATGCGGCACAGGATCGGGCAGGCGTCGCAGCGCACGATCCCGGATTCCTCGCGGGCGCCGAACTTGTCGGTGCGGTCGATGTGGCCGGTGCGACTGGCGCGGTCGGTGCGGCTGGTGTGGCCGGTACGGTCGGTGCGGTCGATGTGGCTGGCGCGGTCGGCGCGGCTGGTGTGGCTGGTGTGGCTGGTGTGGTCGGTACGGTCGGCGCGGTCGGTGCGGCTGGTGTGGCCTACCGCTCCGAGGGCTTCCAGCACGCGGTGCGGGAGGATCGGCAGCCGGCGCAGGCGCACCCCGGCCGCGTGGTGGACCGCGTTGAGGATGGCGGGCGCGGTCGGGATCAGCGCGGGCTCGCCGATCCCCTTCGCGCCCCAGGGGCCGAGCGGCTCGGGGTCTTCGACGAGCAGGCACTCGATCTCCGGCACGTCTCCGATGGTGGGGACCAGGTAGTCGTGGAGGTTCTCGGTGCGGCCCGGCACGTACTCCTCCATCAGGGCGAGTCCGATCCCCTGCGCGATGCCGCCCTCGATCTGTCCCTCGACGAGGGTCGGGTTCACCGCGGCGCCCACGTCGTGGGCGGCGACGATGCGCAACGGCCTCACCGTGCCGAGCTCCAGGTCCACCTCCACGCTCGCGACCTGCGCGGCGAAGCCGTAGGTCGCGTACGGGGTCCCCTGACCGTTCTCGTCGAGCGGGGTGCTGGGCGGGTCGAAGACCCCGCGGCCTTCGAGAACGATGTCGTCGTCCGCGACGATCGGCAGCCGTCCGAGCGCCACGGTGTGCTCGACCCCGTCGGTGTCGGTGATGCGCAGCGCTTCGCCGTCGAGCCGGATGCCGGCGTCCGGGCCGGCGTTGACGAGCCCCAGGATCTTCGCGCGCAGATCGTCCCCCGCGAGCCGGGCCGCCCGGCCGGAGACGAAGGTCTGGCGCGAGGCCGAGGACTTCCCCGCGTCCTCGGTCAGATCGGTGTCGGAGACCACCATGTCGATCCGCTCCATCGACAGGCCCAGGGCGTCGGCCATGATCTGGAGCAGGATCGTCGACGAGCCCTGGCCGATGTCCTGCGCCCCGTTGCGGAACACGACCCTTCCGTCCCGCGACAGGGTGACGCGCATCGAGGAGGGGTTCGACATCGAGGTGTTGCCGCAGCCGTACCACATGCAGGCGACCCCGGCGCCGCGCCGCCGCGGCTCTCGGGCCGACGCCGCGGCGGTGTTGAAGGCGTCGGCCTCCTCGCGCAGCGCCTTCCAGCGCGGGCGCAGCGCATCCAGGCACGCGACGAGCCCGACGCTCGCCTCCAGCACCTGACCGGTGGCGGTCCGGTCGCCGGCCCGTAGCGCATTGCGGCGCCGGAACTCCAGCGGGTCGAGGCGCAGGACGAGCGCCAGCTCGTCCATCAGGGTCTCGTGCGCGATCGCGGCCTGCGGCACGCCGAAGCCCCGGAACGCTCCCGACGGCGGCGAGTTCGTGAGGATGGCGCGCGAGTCCGCCCGCACGTTCGGCACCCGGTACGGGCCCATGCAGTGCACCGGGACCCGCCCGGCCACGGTAGGGCCCCAGGACGCATACGCGCCGGTGTCGAAGTCGCCGTCGAACTCCCAGGCGAGCAGGCGCCCGGTTCGGTCGGCCACCGCGCGGGCGCGGATGCGCGACGGATGCCGCTTGGTGGTGGCGGCCATCGACTCCGGGCGCGTGTAGACGCAGCGCACCGGCGCCCCGAGCACCCATGCGGCCAGCGCCACCAGGGGCTGGACGGACTGGTCGAGCTTGCCGCCGAAGCCGCCGCCGCAGGCGGAAGGGCGGATGCGTACCCGCTCGGGCTCGATGCCGAGCACGTTGGCCACCTCGTCGCGGTCCATGTACGGCGTCTGGGTGCTGGCCGCCACTTCGATGCGGTCGCCCTCGATGGGCCGCGCGAACCCCGCCTCCGGCTCGATACAGGCGTGTTCGACGAAGGGGGTCTCGAACTCGCCGCTCGCCTCCGGCAGCCCGTCGCGGCCCGGCGGCGGGACCTCCCCGCGATGCACGCGGCCGCGGACGAGCACGTTGTCCGGGTGGGCCGGCTGGACGGCCGCGGCTCCGGGCGTGACCGCATCGCGCGGGTCGCCGAGCGGCGGCAGCGGCTCCCAGTCGATGGGGAGCTGATCGTCGGTGAGGCGGTCGATGGTGTCGTCGTCTCCGACCAGCGCGGCGACCGCCTCGCCCCGGTAGCGCGCGATGCCGGGCGCGAGCACCGGCTGATCCTTGATGTCGGGATAGATCCCGAAGCCGTTGACGCCCGGGACATCGGCGGCGGTGAGGACGCGGGCGAGTCCCGGGTGGCGGGCGTGCAGCGCGGCGCAGTCACCGAGCGTGAAGCGGGCGTGCGGGCAGGGAGACCGCACCACCCGCAACCGGAGCGCACCGTCCGGCACCTCGTCCGCGCCGAAGACGGTCCGGCCGGTGACCTTCGCGAGGCCGTCGACGCTCGGGACCCGCCGGCCCATGAATCGACCGGCCGCGGGGCCCCGTGCATCCGATTCCCATGCCGCGGAGCCGGACGTGCGCGGGGTACCGCTCGTCGCCGCGAGCACCGCCCGCACGATCTTCCGGTACCCGGTGCACCGGCACAGCACGCCGCCGAGCGCATCGAGCACCTCCGGCTCGGTCGGAGGCCGCGGACGACCGAGCAGCGTGCGCGCCGCCATCAGCATGCCCGGGGTGCAGATCCCGCACTGCGCCGCGCCGTGCTCGTGGAACGCCTGCTGAAGCCGGGTCAGGCCGCCGTTCTCGGCCAGACCCTCGACGGTGGTGACGGACCGGCCCGCGACCTGGCCGAGCGGCACCAGGCAGGCGCAGACCTGCTCGTCGTCGAGGAGGACCGTGCACGCGCCGCAGTCCCCGGCGTCGCAGCCGACCTTGGTCCCGGTCAGGCCGAGGTGGTCGCGGAGCACGCGCGTGAGCCGGGTCGCGGGCGCCGCGTCGACCTCGACCGCCCGGCCGTTGACGCTGAATCGATGCGGTCCGGTCAAGGCGTTCTCTCGCGGCGGCGGGTCCGGATCATCCAGTCCGGTTCGCGGTGGCGGGCCGGCGTCGTCGTGCTCGGCATGTTCGAGGGGCTCGAGCGGTTCCGGATCATGCGGTCGGTTCGCGGTGCGTCGGCGATCGCGTCGGCCAGGCCGAGCGGACCAGCCTCGAGTGGTTCCGGATCATGCGGCCGGTCGCGGCGGCGGGTCCGGCTCACCGTCTCGGCCCTGCGTGTGGAGCCGGGCCCGCAGCGCGGTGAGCCAGAGTGTCGAGCGCACGGCGCACGAGCACAAGCGCCCCGTGCCGCCGGTACGATGCGCAAGCCCGTATGTCGTCGAGGGGAGAGAGCGGCGCGAGGTCCTCCTCTCGCACCATGGCCGGCGCCCCGGACGCCGGCGCGCCTTCCAGGCGCGCTTCCAGGCCGGCCAGGCGCTGCGCGACCTCCGAGCACGCGCCGACGGCGACGCGTGCCTCGCGGATGCGTCCGTGCGCCGTCTCCAGGCAGGCCGCGACCATCGCGATGGAGATCACGAGGTAGCGCCGCGCGCCGAGCTTGAGGAACGTGGAGCGGGCCCCGGTGGCGGGGGAAGGGATGACGATCGCGGTCGCCAGCTCGTTCGGACGCAGGCAGGTGCGGCGGTTGCCGGTGACGAGCTCCGCGAGGGGGATTTCCCGCGCGCCTCCGCGACGCTGGAGCCGCACCCGCGCGTCCAGGACCAGCAGGGCGGGTACGCCGTCGGCCGCGGGGGACGCGTTGCAGAGGTTGCCCGCGAGGGTGCCGCGGTTCTGGACCTGCGGCCCGCCGACCTCGCGGGCCGCCCGCCGCACGCAGTCGAACCATGCCGGCAGGTCGGATTCGATCGCGTCGGTCCAGGTGGCGAGGGCGCCGATCTCGGTCCGGTCCGGGAAGCGCCGGATACCCGCGAGGGCGCCGATGCCGGTGATGTCGAGAATCGGCGGGCGGCCGGGGTGGTCGACTCCCGGACCTCCCCGGCCGACCGCGGCCGCGGCGGCCGGAAACACGTCGGTGCCGCCCGCGAGGATCCGGTGCGGACGATCGCTCAGGAGTCGAAGCGCGTCGTCCAGGGTCGTCGGGCGTGCGTACATGCCTGGTCCGGCTTCAGCTTCGGATGGCCGCGTTCGGGGGCGGCGGCCTCCCCCGCGGCTCAGTGCATCGAGCCACCGACGCGTCCGGGCGACGACTCGGCGGCCGTCGCCACCCAGTCGAGCAGGCGGCGCAGGGCGACGAGGTCGGCGTGTTGCAGGAACACCGCCATGCGCGGCGACGACCCGTGCTCGCCGGACGCCCGGCGCGCCTCGGCAAAGGTGATCTTCGCCCCGCCCGGCAAGGGCGAAACGAAGACCTTGTTCGCGAAGACCGCCGGTATCTCGCCGACCCGTGCCTCCTCGTCCGGCGATACCGACTGAGGTGCTTCCTGTTCGTTCATGTCTTCCTCCATTGCTGCCGTTCCCTGCCGCGCCCGGCCTGCCCGGAGCGGCCCGAAGTTCGCCGCCCTGCGCCGACGGTGTCTCGGCCCTGCTGGAGGCGCGGTCCGAGCCTCCCCGCCGGGTCATCTTCGTGCCCAGCACCCTGAAGCCCGCGCGGCACGCTTTCCGCGCGGACGAAGACGCGCTGCCCCGGCAGCAGGCCGGTCATGCCGGAACGGAACCGCACGCTGGAATGGACGCACGCCTCGCGGCCGCCGCCGTCCGGCCCGACGAAGCCGAACCCCGCTCGCCGGATCGTAGCATCCGACCGTTACGGCATGTCCCGTACCGACAAGCAGGACTCCGCATGCCCCGGGACGCTGACGAGAATGACCAGCCACGTGTCGAGCACGACATCACGTGAGGACCGGCTCCCTTCCGGTTGGCGGTTGACCACCTTGTTTCGAGCGCCATCCGTACTGCGGTCATCGGTTTCTCCGGGAGGGTGTCAGATTCGCCCGCACCGTCTCGTCGGTCCTCGCATCGCGGTCGAACTGAAGCAGCGACGGATACTTCAGCCCGCACACCGCCAAGCCCGACATCAGACAGTCGCTGAGGCGGGACCCTGCGCTCGCTCGTGCAGAGTCAGCGGTTCGACCATGCATGGCCTGTGCTCGCGAAGACGTATCGAGCCGACGTGGCTTGTCCTGACAACGTGGTGCCTCTTCGGCGGACATGCATTCATTGATACTGATCAGTTCTGGAGGCACGCCCCGCTGGACCGGCAGATGCCGTGAATACCGGCGCACCTGCGTGCGCGGCGAGAACAATGGCAAACGCGATTCTCCGCATACTGTGACCCTGTAAATTTTGCCCGTCTTGCAAATGCACGCTGACGCCCTCGAACGCCGCTGCTCGACCAGCGCACTACTACGCAGCCGGCATCCGCCGCTCGCGTCCCTGGCGCGGCTGCCACCGTCACACGACCCACGCGGGGCCGCAGCGTCGACCGGCGGATGCCGGCATGGCCGCTACGGCAAGACCCAGACAAGTACCGGCGCGGAACGACAGTCAGGCGGCCGCTTCCACGGTAATCACGAGGCGCTTTCCGAACCGCGCCAGGGCTTCCTCCAGCCGGCCGATCTTGGTGGCGTGGCGGGGGTCGAGCATGCGGCGAATCTCGCTTTCCTGAACGCCCAGGGCCACCGCGAAGGCACTGTTGGACAGCCGCTGCTCGCGCAGAGCCTCGTAGAGGGCCGTCTTGGCGGCCAGGACCGCGCCGGGAACCACCGCCGGCCGGCCCTTCGCCGGGCTCGGCGCGGGAATGTCCTCGCGCCGCGCCATTCGGCCCGCAAGCGCCTCCTCGAGACAGTCGGCGGCTTCCTCGATGGCCTCGCGGAACGAATCGCCGTCCGTGAACGCCTCGTCGAAGTCCGGGAAGGTCACCGAAAATCCGCCTTCGCGTTCCTTGTGGAGGTCGATGGGGTAGCTGTATCGCATTGCCATGATCGGAGCTCCCTACAGGCCGTTCGGGTCGATGCCGAGCTGCTTGCACATGCCCAGAAACGTGCCGGTCTTGAGGGGCTTCCTGCGGTCCTTCACTACGGTATGGCGATCGCCGTAGTACAGGGTGCCGTGGCTGCCCTTGCCCCGCGTGCGGTCGAACCTGACCGCGATACCGTTCCTGCGCGCCAGCTTTCTCACCCTCGCCATGAATTCACGCCCGCTCACGGACGGCACCCTCGCACAAAAATGCGCGAACGATCAAGGTTTGTCTCGACCGATTTCGTGCGGGCCGCGACGTCCGGCATCGCAGAAGTAGAGAAGAGCCGGACGGGAGCGAAGCCGCTGATGGAGAGGGAGCGGCAGAATCGCAACCGGGGAGATCGGACATGGCGACTTTGCGATATCCGGGCATCGGGGCGCGGGCGACGCCGGACTCCGTGCTGGCCGACATGACGGTGACGGCGGGATTCCGGAGCCGGTGTCCGCAGGGGCGGGAACGGCCCGGTGTTGCAGCACGCGAGTTGTCTGGCTGGATGGGCCCCGAGGGTCGGGGTCGCGCCGGAATCCCACCACGGGACGGCCTCTCCGGACGTTGGCGGGAATCGCTGGCGGGAATCGCTGGACGGAGAGCTGAAATTTCGTGTTGAAATACCGCCGATGACGTCGAGCTCTCCCATCACCAACACCACGCTCGCGGACCGGCCGGACCTCGGCGAGGGCGCCAGCGTCGGGCGCGCCCTCGCCCACGACAGCGCCGAGCGCCATGTCCGGGGGACCGCCGCCTACATCGACGACCTGCCCGAGCCGGCCGGCACCGTGCACGTCGCGCCCGGCGGCGCTCCGGTCGCGCGCGGCGCCATCCGCTCCGTCGACCTCGACTTGGTGCGGGCCGCTCCCGGGGTAGTGGCGGTGCTGACCGCCACGGACATTCCCGGCGCGAACGACTGCAGCCCGGCCTTCGGCGGCGATCCGATCCTCGCCGCGGGCGAGATCCTGTTTCACGGGCAGGTGGTCTTCGCGGTGGTGGCCGAGACCCGTGACGCGGCCCGCCGCGCCGCGCGCCTCGCCCGCATCGACGTCGAGCCGCTCGTGCCCCGCGTCACCGTGGACGACGGTCTGGCCGCCGGCGCCGAGGTGCTGGCGCCCTACGAGTTCCGGCGCGGGGAGCCCGCGCCCGCGATCGCCGCCGCCCCGCGACGGCTCGAAGGCGTGGTGCGCATCGGCGGCCAGGAGCACTTCTACCTCGAAGGGCAGGCGGCGCTCGCGGTTCCCGGAGAGGCGGACGAGATGCGGGTCTTCTCCTCGACCCAGCACCCTTCCGAGGTCCAGAACCTTGTCGCCCACATGCTCGGGGCGCCCGGCGCGGCGGTGGTGTGCGAGTGCCGGCGGATGGGCGGGGCGTTCGGCGGCAAGGAGTCGCAGGCGGCGCAGTGGGCCTGCCTCGCCGCGCTCGCCGCGCACGTGACCGGCCGCCCCGCCAGGCTCCGCCTCGACCGCGACGACGACATGACGATGACCGGGAAGCGCCACGACTTCCGCGTGGGCTGGCGCTGCGGCTTCGACGGCGACGGCGTGCTCGAAGGCGTCGACGTGGAGCTCGACGCCCGCTGCGGGTGCTCGGCCGACCTCTCCCTCGGGGTGGTGGACCGGGCCATGTTCCACGCCGACAACGCCTACCACTACCCGGCGGCGCGGGTCCACTCCCGGCGGGTGCGCACCGACACCGTGTCGAACACCGCGTTCCGGGGCTTCGGAGGACCGCAGGGGATGCTGTTCGCGGAGCGGATGATGGACGCGGTCGCGATCACCCTGGAGCTCGATCCCCTGGCCGTGCGCAAGCGCAACCTCTACGCGCCGGGGCGCGACGTCACCCCCTACGGCATGCGGGTCGAGGAGCACGTCGTCCCCCGGATCGTCCGCCGGCTCGAGCGCACCAGCGGGTACGCGGCGCGGCGCCGGGCGATCGCGCGGTTCAACACGAGAGCGCAACGCGCCCAGCGCGCGGGGCGCGGGGGGACGTTGCGCCGGGGCATCGCGCTCACGCCGGTCAAGTTCGGGGTCGCGTTCACGCTGAAGCAGCTCAACCAGGCCGGCGCGCTGGTGCACGTCTTCACCGACGGCTCGGTGCAGGTGAACCACGGCGGGACGGAGATGGGGCAGGGGCTCTACATCAAGGTGGCGCAGGTGGTGGCCGAGGAGCTCGGCATCGGCATCGACCGGGTGCGGGCCACCGCGACCCGCACCGACAAGGTGCCGAACACCGCTCCGACCGCCGCCTCGTCCGGCTCCGACCTGAACGGCATGGCCGCTCTGCGCGCCGCGCGCGCCATCCGCCGCCGCCTCGCCGGGCTCGCCGCGCGGCTCTGCCAGGTGCGCGAGGCGGACGTCGCGTTCCGCGGCGGCATGGTGCGGGTCGGCAAGGAGACCATCCCCTTCGAGCGGCTCACGCAGCTCGCGTTCACCGAGCGGGTGTCGCTCTCCGCCACCGGCTACTACGCCACCCCGAAGATCACCTGGGACCGCGACACCGCGAGCGGGCGCCCCTTCCTCTACTTCGCCGGAGGCGCCGCCTGCTCGGAGGTCACCGTCGACATCGAGACCGGGGAGATGCGCGTCGACCGGGTGGACATCCTCCACGACGCCGGCCGATCGCTGAACCCGGCCATCGACATGGGGCAGATCGAGGGCGGCTTCGTGCAGGGAATGGGATGGCTGACGACGGAGGAGCTCGTCTTCGGCGCGGACGGGCGGCTCCTCACCCACGCCCCCTCGACGTACAAGATCCCGACCTGCTCGGACGTGCCGGCCGACTTCCGGGTGGAGCTGTTCGAGCCCGGACGCAACCGCGAGCCGGCCGTCCACCGTTCGAAGGCGGTGGGCGAGCCGCCGCTGATGCTGGCGCTGTCGGTGTTCTCGGCCATCACCCACGCGCTCGCGAGCCTCGCCCCGGGGCGCGTGCCGCCCCTCGATGCGCCGGCCACGCCGGAGGCGATCCTGCGCGCGGCGGACGCGATGCGGGCCGGCCGCATCGGGTGCTCGTGACGCCCGGCAGGCGCGGATGGACCCGCAAGCCCCGCCAGGGTCAACTCGCCCCGGGACCGCGCGGATGGCGAGCAGGGTCCGCGCCTCGCGCCAGCCCGCAAGCCCCGCCAGGGCCGGCTCGCCAGGGTCGACCGGAGGAGCCTCGGTGCGCCGTGCGTCTGTACCGGCCCTGTCGCGTGCCGTATTGGCGGATATCGTCGTGCTTGATCCGACCGCCACCCCGGTGCTGGAGGCGCGGCACGCATTATCCGGGAGCCTGGAGGACACGCTCTTCGCCCTCGCGATTCTCGGCGACGACAGGGCGGTGCGGGCGGCCTGCATCCGCGGGGCGACGGGTATGGCCGGGCGAGCCGGAGGACGGATATCTCTAGACCGCGATCAGGCGGCCGGACGGGTTCGGCGCGAGCCTCCCTGCCGGGACATCTTCCAGAAGGCCATCGCAAGGCGCATCAGGTGCCTGTGCGGCCCCAGAACAGTATGCGCACCGCGTCGCTGTTCACGAGTCCGGGCCGTTCGGCATAGGCAAGGACCGGCACGAGCCGGGGCCGGCTTCCGCCTGTCCGAGTGACCCGGTGCAGCGTCTGCCGGCCGCCGAAGATGAGCAGTGCGCCCGCCGTGAACGGAAGCGTCCGCACGCGGTCGCGAGCGCCGTCGAGCACCGCCGCGACGGTCTCCCGCTCGTCCCCACTCCCCCGAATCCGGGGCACGTACTCGAAGGATCCTCCCGACTCCGGCGCTTGCAGCATCAGGGTGACCGTGAACTCCGATTCGTCGAAGTGCCACCCGTGCTCGCCTCCGTCGACGAAGACGTTCACGGAGCATGCCCCCAGGGGATCCGCAAAGCGATGGAGCCGGGGCTTGCCGAGCACCGCTCCGACGAAGTGCTTCAGCGGCTCCCACCGGTACAGGCGCCGGAGCGAGGAGTCGTCTCCGATCCGGTCGTAGGGCACCGAGCCCACGAAGGTGCGTTCCTGCCGCCTCGCCACGTCTCCGGGCGGTACGCCGGGGTCGTTCCGGGTGAGATAGACGTTGTGGGTGCTCCTGCAGAACCAGGCGTCGCCGATGCACCGGCTCGCCTCGTCGACCAGGACCTCCAGCGCCTCCGGCCGGATGAACTCCGGCAGCAGGCAGAGGCCGTCTTCGAGAAAGCGCCGCCGGCACCCTCGCGCGAATGCCGCGCCGCCGGTCGAATCAGGGGCCTCGATCGGATAGCGGTCAAGGTTCACCATGCGAGCGGCGCCGAGCGCGTACTTCCCGGCCATGACTCTCCTCCAGACTCCGGACACCGGACTCGAAGCAGGTCATCCGCCCCGGCTTCGCGGTCGCGACCTTGCGCCGTTCCGTGGAGACTGTCTCCGGGGGCATGAACACGAGGGCGTGAACCTGCCCGGGTTCCGCCTGCACGCAATGAAGGGACGGCCGAAGCGCCGCCACCATGCGGTTTCGGTGTCGGGCTCCCGCCTTCTCCCGCGTTCCCCGGCGCGTTCCAGTCCTCCGGCGGCCCTTCGCGCAGCAGCTTGAACAGGGACTTCCGCGCGATGTCGAAGCCGTCGCGGAGCGCCGCGTGCACTCTCTCCGGAGTCAGCCTGTCCAGCGTCCAGCCGGTTGTGAACGATATCCGACCGCACGTTGTAGAGTTCTCGTGCGCTCTTCCTGATCCTCTCCCGGCCCGGCTCTTCGGTTGCGAGATACCTGGCGGCCCGGTTCCGCAGCTTTCGGGAGATTTTCCCCGCGTCCAGCACGTACATCCGCTCCAGCGCGATCCCCACGTCCAGAACCCTGTCGGCCACGGCGAACGGTCCGCTCCGCGCGAGCGCCTCGGACTGGCGGCATCGCCCCCGCCTCGCATTACCCATCCTTCTCCCTGTCCTTTTCTCTCGGGCGGACAGCTCCCTTCCGCACTCGCCTCCGTTGTTCGAGCGCATCCACTTCGAGCTTGCAGCCCTTCACGAGTGATGACGCCCCCCCGGCTCCCGAACACAATGAAACCGGACGGAATTCACTCCTTCTCCGACTTGCTTCCACCCGAGTCTTCCTCAACGCGCTTCGCCTGCGAGGATCTCCCAGACCCGTTTGTATCCCGTTCCCGACAATGCCGCTCCGTCGGGCCTCACCCCGTTCCAGTCATCGGCGCCAAGTCCCCGCAGGAAGCGTCGCGCCTGTCCTGTCGAATACCTGCCCCGGTCCTCTCCGGCGACCTCCCGGTATCGGCTGCCCAGCGCCTCGGCCGCGCTTCGAGGTACCGAGTTCATCCGCATGAGCACCGCATCTTCGGTGCGCACGCCGTGATAGATCATGGCCGGTAGCGCATTGATTCGCCGTTTGTCCGATTCCGGGAGCGCATCGAGCTCGATCCCGGACATCCGGCTGAGGGCGGAAACGCCCCATGTTCCGCTGTTGACGATGGTGCGATAGATCGCCCTGCAGGCATCCGTCAGCGCATCGGTGCCTGCCGCGTCGTCCTTGTCGCGGCTGAAATACTCCCTCGCGATCGCTTCCAGTCCCTTTCCGTTCACCCAGTCGCTGGTGATCTCGGAGATCCGGACCCGGTCGAACCCCTTGCCCCCCAGCTCCACCAGATCCTGTCTGAGCTGCGGCACCTTCAGCATGACGCCGAAGAGGTCGGCCATTCTGCCGCCGCTGCCGAACAGGCTCTCCGGCGCCCAGTCCGATACGGTGAGCCTGCGCTCCAGGCGCCCAATTTCACCCAGTGCGGCCCGGACCCCTTCGGGCGAAAAGCCGGTCGAATCCGCAAGCTCCGCGATCCCCTCGGGCATATCGGCGAGCTTGCGGGCATATCTCCGTGCCGCATCCAGGAGCGCGTCCGCCTTCTGCCGTTGCTCCGGATCGTTGCGCATCGAGGTGTACCCGTAGGTCTGTCTCAGAAGTTGCTCCGAGTCCGCGAGCACCGCATCCAGGTTCTTCTTCTCCGCCCACAGGTGGGCGATGTAGCAGCGAAAGTCCTCCCACTGATCTTTCCAGAGCACATCCGACAGCTCCGCCAACGACCCCTGGGCCGCAAGCTCGTCAAGCAGCACCACGAGACGGGAGACGAGTGCGCCGGTGCTCCGGCTCACGAACTCGATCAGCGCATCGTGATCGGTCCCTTCGCACAGACCGACCACCCCGACGCTGTCTTGGCCGATGCGCCCTGCCCGCCCGGCGAGGTTCCAGAAGTCCCGCGGGGCGATCTCCCGCTGGGTGGTACTTCCCGGCATCGTTCTCTGCGGCACGTGGCGCGAGGACAGGAAGACCGACGACACCGGGAAGTTGATCCCTTGCGCGATCGTCGACGTTGCGCACAGCATCCGAAGGCTGCCCGTCTCCGCAAGCCATTCCATCAGCGCCCGGACTTCGTCGGACAGCCCCGCATGGTGGACGCCGATGCCCTTCTCGAGCAGGCCGACCAGCCTGAAGTCGGCGCTGATCTCGGTACGCAGGAAGTCCTGCACCAGCCGGATGTCCGGCGGCACGTCTTCCATCTCCGGGAGGCTCCGCGCCGCCTCCCCGGCCATGTTCCAGACCGTGCGAATGCTGTTTGCCACCGCAACGCTCGTGCCCCGTGCCGACATCACCGCGCCGATTGCCGTCGTCTGCAATCCGAATCCCTTCTGCGCCCCCTTCGTGAGTACCCGGCTCTTCGGCACGTCGAGCGGCTTCACGCCTCCCACGCGGTGGGTGCCGTGAAGCGGCATGGCCTTCCCGGTCGCGGTCAGCGTCTCGAAGTCCAGGCGCCAGCCGCCACGCACGCTGTCATCGGCTACCGCGCGATAGAGGCCGATGATCCGCTCGTTGGGCTTCCATGGAACCGTACCCAGGCTGATCGCGTTGCCCGCGTCGATGTCCTGCGCCAGCCAGCGCGCCACCGACTCCGCTCCCTCCACGTAGGGCATGAGCAGCAGGAAGTTCGCCTGCGGGCAGTCCCGCTTCACTGTTGCCAGCAGCAGCTCGACCCGCAGGCCCCGGCCTTCGGACTCCAGGTTGTGGGCCTCGTCCATCACCACCAGCGCGAGAGGGCGCGCTACCTTCCGGTTGCGGATCACCAGCGACAGCTTCTCGGGCGTTGCGACCAGGATGTCGAACGGACTGTCGCTCTCGGCAAGCAGCTCTTCCTCGAACGCATCCACCTCGACCGCCGCGGTCAACTGCTCGACACGCAGTCCGATCGGCTCGAAGTCCGCGCGCAGGCGCCGCGTGATCTGCGCCGCCAGGGCGCGGGTTGGAGCGACGTAGACGACCCATCCTTTGTCGGCCTGGAGCTGGTTCAGCGCCTGGAGGATCCGGAACTGCGCGAGCAGGGTCTTTCCGCCGGAGGTCGGCATGTCGACCACGATCGCGGTCTTCGCCTGGTCGAGCAGTCCCTGTTCGAGCAGCGCCGCGCGCTGCGGCGGCAGAAGCTCGAACATCGCCTGATGTTCCCGGTGCGTCAGAGAGCGCACGAATTCCGACGTGCGCGAGTTGACCCTCCGCGTCGCCCACCAGAGCGAATTCGTCACCATGATGCGCGACGTCGCATGCAGCCACCGCAGCATCACTTCGTGTTGCGCGTCCCCCGACGCGCCCGCGGCCCCGATGCCCGCCTCGAAGTGCTTGTCCAGCGTGCCGAACGGATCGGCGGGCTCCCCCTGCAACATGTACCCTGCGAGCGTCTCCGTGCCCTTCGCCCAGTGGTAAAGCGCCGCCAGCCGGAGCGCGATCGCCCGGTCCTCCGCCTCCGAACCGTTTTGCAGACGACGTGCCTCGTGGACCTTCTGGTCGCTCCGCAGCCCGGCGATGATCTCGCGGATGCGATCCAGATCGTCCCAGCCCTGCTTGCGGAAGAGCCGGACCCAGCACGCGAACAGTCTGTACAGGAGCCTGCGGTCCCATTCCGTGTCCGCCACGCTCGGCGCCCTCAACGCCTCCCCCTGCTCCCGGTACCAGCGCCGCAGGTCGGACCAGCGATCACCGCAGTAGCCAATCGCGGAGAGCTGAAGCACGAAGAACAGGCGTTCATGCGTCTCTGCCGGGACGGGAAGGAGGCGGCGGATGTCGAAGGCCCGGAACGAAGCCGCCACCGCCTGGTCCCGCAGACGGCGGTTCTCCCCGGCCGGGCGACTCAGCTCGTCGAGCCCCTCGATGGCGGCCAGCTCGAAGGCGAGCGCCACCCGCTTCAGGAAAGGCTCGTCCTCCGCGTTCTCCGCGAACGAGAAGCTGATCTGCCTTCCGACCGCCCGCCGCGCCAGGCGCTGGCGGACGAGATTGTCCGCGCGCCCAAGCTCGTCGGCGCCGACGGCGGCAACCGCCCAATGGTCATGGAGTCTCTTCAATGCTGTGTCGGACAGGCTCATCGCTCCACTCCCGCCCGCCGCGAGATCATCTCCTCCCCGATGCCGTCCAGTCTCTCCGGCGGCAGATAGAGCGCAAGCAGCTCGATGCACGTTCCTTCGGGACATCCATTCCCGAGGGCGCCGACCCGCCTCCGCAGGTCATCCTGATGAGGCTCCACGTCACGGACGAGCACTCCGTAGAGCCGGACGTCCGACGTGTTTCGGAGATACCTGCCTGCCGCGCGCTCGAACCGGGCCCGCCACCGCGCCAACCTCGCCCGGTGGCCGAGATACCGCACGAGATCGTCGCGGATGGCCTCGTTGTCGCGCAGATCTTCCAGTTGGCGCTTCAATCCCGTGCGCCCGTGCATCGTCCCGGGAGGATATCGGCGTTCGCTCGAAGTCTTGACCTCGCCGAATGCGAGGCAGTCGCCATCGTCGTCGTTCCCGAATCCAACCAGGTCCGCGCCCGGCAGACTGGACCCGCGCTTTCTCTCGTCCCGTCCGTCCGGCCAGGGAAAGCTGCACGCCCGATGGTCGGTGAGGTAGGCATCCGCGATCGCTTCGCCCACCCGCCAGTCCTCGATCTCGCCCGGGTCCTTCAGCACGCGCCGCAGTCGGTCCTGGGCAAAGTCCGTCTCGGCCAGGCCCGCGAGGATGTCCTCGATGTTCGCTCTGCCCTCGTCGTCGAACAGTACAGCCGCAACCCGGCCATCCAGCGCGGCGCTCGATTCGTCCTCCGACCATTGCAGGCCGACGCCTGAACATGGGGCTTTGCCCAGACGATACGCGACCTCCCCCGCGCTGACCGTCATCGACATCGTCCCGTCGCGCCGGTGATCCCGGTCTCCTCTCGTTCGTCCTCGATCGCGCCAACGGTCAGGCAGTAATGCTGCACCTTCGTCACCTCGCGCCACTGCAACCGGGCGGGGTCGGGGATCGGCTCGTTCAGGACCGGCTTCCGGGCGCAATCGGTGACCACGTACAGCCAGTAGCAATCGCGGCGGTCCTCGGCCACGCGGCGCTCGTTCGGCGTGAGCAGGATGCTGCCGGTGGTGGCGGCGAGCCCCTTGACCTCGATCAGGCGGAGCTCGCCCGAGCGGAGATCGAGGCTCGTCACGTCGTAGCCGAGGTTCCGCTCGTGCACGTCGTAGACCTGGCATCCTCGTGCGGACTCGTGGTCCATGACCACGCGCATCGCGGTCATCTCGGTCTCGGGGTTCGGCCGCAGCCGCCGGACTTCGGGCGCCTCGCGCTCGGGATGGGGCAGGATCAGCGCGCTGGCCAGCCGTTCGACGCCCTGCAGCGTCACGGCGCGCTCCCGTTCCAGCTCCTCGCGGCGGCGGTCGCGCCGCGCCAGCGTCTCGGCGTGGCGCGCTTCGGCTTGGGCGAAACGGCCTTCGGCGCCGGCGCTTCCCCTGTTCAGCTCTTCGGCGGCGCGGCCGATCTCCTCGTCGGTCCGGTGCAGCACCTCGGTGAGGGACAGCTCCACATGCTCGGCGATGCGCTCGACCTCGGCCGCGCGCTCCGACCGGATCTCTTCGAGGAACGGCGTCAACGCGGCTTCCATGAGCCAGCCGGCGGCCTCCGGAAGAGACGCCGCCGCCGGGAGCCCGGCCGGCGGCGAAGCGGGGACGAGATCGCCGAGCAACCGGGGGTCCCGTTGCCGCGGTACGCCGTCTTCGGACAGCTCGACGGCGAACAGCCGCTCATGCACGGTGCGCCCCAGTCCGTCCACGGCCCTCGCCCGGTACACGTCGAGCCGGGCCGGCGCTCCATGGCTCAGGGAGTGGAAGCAGGCCCCTCGGGCGAAGGCGTCCCGCGCGGCTTCGAGGCCGTGCCGGCGCAGCGCCTCGAACAGCGGGTGGCCGGGCGTGACCCACTCCAGATGGTTCCGGTCCGCGGTCTCGCGGTCCGTCGACAGACGGGGGTAGCGGTCCGCGATCCGCGGCAGCTTCCAGTCCCGGGCGCGCTCGTGCCGCTTCAGGAGGGCTGGCGTCCGTCCGGGCTCGAACGCATGGGCGAGGTTCGCCACCGGCCTGAGGGCCAGCGACGCCTCCCTGGCGCATGCTTCCATGAACCGTGCGATGTCCTCCGGCACGACGCGCCGCTCCCGCGCCCGGGCGCGGCGCTCGACCAGCATGTCGAGGTTGAGCCTCTTCGCGGCGAGGCCCTCCAGCGCGGTCCGGCAGATCGCCCGGAAGCGGCCCTCGTCCACATCCTTCAGCATCCGGTCCTCGAGGTCGGCCTCGCCGAGCCGGCCCGCGTAGTAGTCCCGCAGTACGCGTTCGATCTGCGCGGCGGGCAGCACTTCGCCGACCACGTTGAACACCGCGTCGTCGTCCAGCGCGTCCCGGATCTCCTGAAGCTTGTCCATCAGGCGGCCGAGCACCCGCCCTTCGATGGTGTTGGTGGCGACGAAGTTGAAGATCAGGCAGTCGTGACGCTGGCCGTACCGGTGGATGCGGCCCATGCGCTGTTCGAGCCGGTTGGGGTTCCAGGGGATGTCGTAGTTGAACAGGATGTGGCAGCACTGGAGGTTGATGCCTTCGCCCGCCGCCTCGGTGGCGACCAGCACCTGGATGTCGCCGTCCCGGAACCGCTGCTCGGCGTGCAGCCGGGTGCCCGGCTCGTCGCGCGAGCCGGGCTTCATGCCACCGTGGATGCAGCCGACCGTGAAGCCCCAGGCCCCGAGGCGGTCCATGAGGTAGTCGAGCGTGTCCCTGAACTCGGTGAAGAGAAGCAGGCGCTGATCGGGGCGGTCGAAGAAGCCCTCCTTGCGCAGGATGTCCCGGAGCCGGGCGAGCTTGGCCTCGTCGCCGGAGTCCTCGACGGCCCGGGCGCTGTCGGCGAACCGGCGCAGCTCCGCGATCTCGGCGCGCACCTGTTCGGCGTTGCCGGCCAGGGTGATCGCATCGAGGAGGGCTTCGAGGCGCTCCCGCTCCGCATCCTCCATCTCCTCGAGCTCCTCGGGGCCGGGGAGTCCGGGCGGTGCGGCCTGCGCCACCGCCTGCGCGCGCTTCAGGCCGTCTTCGAGGCGTCTGGCCCGGTTCTCGAGCGAGCGCCGCATCGCGCAGGTGCTGGAGGCGAGACGCCTCTGGTAGAGCGCCATCAGGAAGCCGACGGCCCGCGCGCGGGGGTCGTCCCCCCGGGCGGCGGCGCGCACGCTCTGCCGCTTCACGAACCGGGTGATCTCCGCGTACAGCTCCTGTTCGGCGTCGTCGATCGTGAACCCGACGGTGCGGGGAATGCGCCTGGTGAACACCGGCCGCGCCTTCCAGTCACCGCTGGCGCCGTGCGCGCCGCCGGCACTGTTGGCGCCGCCGGCATCGCTGTCACCGCTGGCGCCGTGTGCGGCGCCGGCACTGTTGGCGCCGCCGGCATCGCTGTCACCGCTGTCACCGCTGGCGCCGCCGACGTCGCCGACGTCACCGGCATCGCCGGCCTCACGCTCCGGAAAGTGGACCATCGCCTCCTTGGTGCGGCGCAGGTAGAACGGTGCGCGCCGGCGGTCCATGGCCTCGCGGATGGACCTGACGTCGGCGTAGGCGTCCCGGTCCAGGAGCTGCAGGAACAGCGTGAAGTTCTCCGGGTCGCCCTTGTGCGGCGTGGCGGTCAGCAGGAGGATGTGGTCGGTGCGGTCGCGGAGCAGCTCGCCGAGCGCATAGCGCGCCGTCTTCCGGGCCGGCGGCGACCAGGACATGCGGTGCGCCTCGTCGACAATCACCAGATCCCAGCGCACCTGCCGCAAGCCGGGCAGGATGTCGTCGCGTTTCGCGAGGTCGAGCGAGGTGATGATGCGCTGCTGCTCCAGCCACTGGTTGACGCCGAACTGCTCGCGGATGTCGCCGCCCTTGAGCACCAGGAACTTCTCGTCGAACTTCTCCCTGAGCTCGCGCTGCCACTGGAACGTCAGGTTGGCGGGGCAGACCACGAGGATGCGTTCCGCGAGCCCGCGCAAGGTGAGCTCGCGCACCAGCAGGCCGGCCATGATCGTCTTGCCGGCGCCGGCGTCGTCGGCGAGCAGGAACCGCACCGCGGGCAGCTTGAGCAGGTGCCCGTAGACCGCTTCGAGCTGGTGCGGCAGCGGGTCCACGCGGGAGATCGAGAGCCCGAAGCAGGGATCGAACTCGTGGGCGATCCCGAGCGCGCGGGCTTCGAGGCCGAGCCGGAGCAGGCGGCCGTCGCCGTCCCAGGACAGGGCGGGGCTGGTCACCTCGAGGCTGGCGAGGTCGTCCGCGGTGAGCGCGACGCTGCGGAAGCGCTCGGTCCGCGTCCCCACCAGACCCGCGACCCAGGCGCCGGCGCCGTTCGCGCGCACGGTCTCGACCCGCATCGGCTCGCTGAACAGCGGGCCGGTCAGAATCTGCCCGTAACCGATGGGGGCTTCTCCGCTCATGCTCCGGTCTCTGGATTGAAGGTCCCGATCCCGATGCCCTCCATGGTCTCGAGCTTCCCGCATTGACACCGATTGCAGGCTATCCGCCGGTTGCGTCGCCATCAAGGCAGGTCGTTTGCCGCCCAGGACCATTCAAGAGTCGCGGTCATTGGCCGCCCGACCGGGAAGTCGCACGGTGACGGGCGGTCTTCCGGCATCGAAGGCCCGGACCGAGGGTCTGATGAGCCGCTCGTCACGACTTCTGGAGAGCCCTGAATCGGCGTTGCGGAGCATGGCGAAGGAAGGGCACATTTCGGTCCGTGCCAATCGAATCGCCATGGTCGGCAGGACCATTCAGAAGTCGCGGTCATTGGCCGCCCAGCCGGGAGGTCGCACGGTGACGGGCGGTCTTCCGGCGTCGAAGGCCCGGCGCGAGGGCCTGATGAGCCGCTCGTCACGACTTCTGGAGAGCCCTGCCATGGTCGGCCTGCGGATCGGAAGCGAAGCCGGTGCGCACGGAGGGATGCACGGAGGGATGAACGAGTGCGGACGTGGGCGATGGTTGCGGAGATGGTCGCCTCGCACCGGCGTTGCGCGCTGGTGACGGTCGCGGCGGTCCGCGGCTCGGTGCCGCGCGAGCCGGGTGCGCGCATGGTGATCGCCCCCGACGGCGGCTTTCGTGGAACCATCGGCGGCGGCGAGCTCGAATGGCGGGCCATCGGCGCCGCGCGCGACGCGCTGTCGCGAGGCACTCCGGTCGCGTCGCTCAGCCGTCTCGTCCTCGGACCCGATCTCGGTCAGTGCTGCGGCGGCAGCGTGCGGTTGCTGACCGAGGTGTTCGACCGCGATCGGCTCGACGAGGTCCGCGCGCTCGCCGCGCGCGAGGCCGCCGGTCCGTTCGTGACCCGGGGTCGGATCGGCTCGCTCGGTGTGGAACGCCTCGTGGTCGACGAACGGATGCCCGGCGTGCGCCATGCGGGCGCCGGAACGATGCCGCGGCGACGACTGGCGGTGGGCGAGCGGATGCCCGGCGTGCGTCACGCGCGCGGAGCCGACCACCCGGTGAGCCGTCCGGCCCTCGTCGATTCCCCGGCTGGTGGCGCTGCCGCGTGCATCGCCGATTCCCCGGCCGTTGGCGCTGCCGCGGCCCTCGCCGATTCCCCGGCCGTTGGCGCCGCCGTGGTCATCGCCGATTCCCCGGCCGTTGGCGCTGCCGCGCGCGGGGAAAGGCCGAGGGGGCGAGGAAGTGACGGCGCTGCCGGCGGCTTGCACGGGGGGCTCGCGGTCGTGCTCGAGGGCGACGGCTTCATCGTCGAGCGGTTCTGCGATCCCCGGCGCCCGGTGTGGCTGTTCGGCGCGGGGCATGTCGGCCGTGCGCTGATGCTCGCGCTGGCGCCACTGCCCTTCGAGGTCACCTGGATCGACGAGCGCACCGGTGCGTTTCCCGCCGCGATGCCCGCCAGCGTACGCCCGGTGCGGAGCGCCGATCCGGCCGGCGAGGTGGCCCGGGCGCCCGATGGCGCCCTGGTCGTCGTGATGACCCACAGCCACGCCCGGGATCTCGCCATCGTGCACGCCGCCCTCGCGGCGGGACGGTTCGGCTACGTCGGGCTCATCGGATCGGCCGGCAAGCGCGCCCGGTTCACGCGAAGGCTCCGCGGGTCCGGGGTGCCCGAGGCGCGCATCGCGGAGCTCGTCTGCCCCATCGGCTTGCCCGCCATCGGCTCGAAGCACCCGGCCGCGGTCGCGACGGGCGTCGCCGCGCAGCTCCTGGAGCGGGCCGAAGCGCTCGTCGCCTCGGCGGCCCCGATGCGCGGCGCCGCGGCCGGGGCGTCACGATGAGCGGACCGTCGAGCCCCGGCGGCGGCTCTCGCCTCGCCGCGCCCCACCCGACCCAGCCCTGCGGGGCCACGGTGAGCGGACCGTCGAGCCCCGGCGGCGGCTCTCGCCTCGCCGCGCCCCACCCGACCCAGCCCTGCGGGGTCACGATGAGCGGACCGTCGAGCCCCGGCGGCGGCTCTCGCCTCGCCGCGCCCCACCTGCCCCAGCCCTGCGGGGTCACGATGAGCGGACCGTCGAGCCCTGGTGGCGAGTCTCGCCTCGCCGCGCCCCACCCGACCCAGCCCTGCGGGGCCACGGTGAGCGGACCGGCGGGCCCCGAGGGCGACTACCTCCTCGAGGCGATCGATATCGTCAAGCGCTTCGGCGACTTCACCGCGAACGACCGGGTGACGCTGCGCCTGCCGCCGGGGGAGATCCATGCCCTGCTGGGCGAGAACGGCGCCGGCAAGTCGACGCTCGTGAAGATCGTCTACGGCGCGCTCCAGCCCACCGGCGGGCAGCTCCGGTGGCGCGGCGAGCGGGTCGTCGTCCCCAGCCCGGCGGCGGCCCGGCGGCTGGGGATCGGCATGGTGTTCCAGCACTTCTCGCTGTTCGAGGCGCTCACCGTCGCCGAGAACATCGCGCTCGCCCTGCCCGGGAGGTTCGATCTCGCGGCGCTCGGCGAGCGCATCGCGCGGGTGTCGGCCGAGTACGGGCTGCCGCTCGGGCCGACCGCGCTGGTCGCGGATCTCTCGGTGGGCGAGCGCCAGCGCATCGAGATCGTGCGCTGCCTGCTGCAGGAGCCGCGCCTGCTCATCATGGACGAGCCGACCGCGGTGCTGACCCCGCAGGAGGCGGACCAGCTCTTCGTGACGCTCCGCCGCCTCGCCGGCGACGGCTGCGCGGTGCTCTACATCTCGCACCGGCTCGAGGAGGTGAAGCGGCTCTGCCACCACGCCACCATCCTGCGCCACGGAAAGGTGGTCGCGAACGTCGATCCGCAGGCGGAGACCGCGGCCTCCCTCGCACGCCTGATGGTGGGCGCGGACGTGCGCGCGGTGAGCGCCGGGACGCATGCGCCCGACGGCCCGCCGATGCTCGCCCTCGCGGCGCTCTCGCTGCCGGCCGGCGGTCCGTTCGGGGTGGCGCTGCGCGACGTCTCGCTGGAGGTGCGCGCGGGCGAGGTGGTGGCGATCGCGGGGGTGGCGGGCAACGGGCAGTCCGAGCTGTTCGAGGCGCTGTCGGGCGAGCGGCTTGCGCCGGCATCCGGGATGGTGGCGATCGCCGGCGAGCCGTGCGGCACCCGCGGCGTCACCGCCCGCCGGCGGCTCGGCGCCGCGTTCGTGCCCGAAGAGCGGCTCGGGCACAGCGCGGTGCCGGGCTTCGCGCTCTCGGACAACGTGCTGCTCACCCGCCACGCATCCGGGGGCGGTCTGGTCCGCGCCGGCTTCATCGACCGGCCCGGAGTCCGCGCGGTGGCGGACCGGGTCATGGAGCGGTTCGACGTGCGCACGAGCCGGGCGAACCCTCCCGCGCAGGCGCTCTCCGGCGGCAATCTCCAGAAGTTCGTGGTCGGGCGCGAGCTGGACCGGGCGCCCGCGGTCCTGGTGGTCGACCAGCCGACCTGGGGGGTGGACGCGGGCGCGGCGGCGCTCATCCGGCAGGTGCTGGCGGACATGGCCGAGGGCGGCGCCGCGGTGCTCGTCATCAGCCAGGACCTGGACGAGATCTTCGAGATCGCGGACCGCATCGCGGTGATCTCGCGCGGCCGTCTCTCGGCGGCGTATCCGGCGGGCGAG
This sequence comes from Gammaproteobacteria bacterium, assembly GCA_965202735.1. GTDB lineage: Bacteria > Pseudomonadota > Gammaproteobacteria > HK1 > HK1 > HK1. The sequence continues at coordinate 1,433,133 of OZ241844.1, read as the reverse complement.
ATCGACCGCGAGCGCATCGGCCTGCTGATGGCCGGGGTGCGCGAGACCGCGGGCGTTCGCGGGGGCGTCGCTCCCGGAGGGTGCGGGCCGGATGCCGGACCCGGCGCGCCCGGTCCGGGCGGCGTGGACGGTGGGGCATGAGGCTGCGGCTCGAGGCGCGGCCGCAGCCGAGCCGGGCGATGACCGCGCTCTCCCCGGTCATCGCCATCGCGCTCACGGTGTGCGTGGGAGGCGTGGTGTTCGCCGCGCGCGGGCTCGACCCCCTGCACGCGCTCCACGTCTACTTCGTCGAGCCGGTGACGACGATGTGGTCGATCGAGGAGCTCGTCGTGAAGGCCGCGCCGCTGGTGCTGATCGGGGCCGGCCTCGCGGTCTGCTTCCGGGCCAACCTCTGGAACATCGGGGCCGAAGGCCAGCTCACCGCGGGCGCGATCGCGGGCGGCGCGGTCCCCGTCCTGGCCCCGGACCTCGTCCCGTGGCTCGCGCTTCCCCTCATGCTGGCGCTGGGCATGGCCGGCGGCATGGCGTGGGCCGCGGTCCCCGCGCTGCTCAGGAACCGGTTCGGAGCCAACGAGATCCTGACCAGCCTGATGCTGGTGTACGTCGCGCAGTATCTCCTCGACTGGCTGGTGCGCGGTCCGTGGCGGGACCCCCACGGCTACAACTTCCCGAAGACGGCCGCGTTCCAGGACTGGCAGCTCCTGCCGACGCTCGGCTTCGGGCGGGTGCACCTCGGGGCGGTGTTCGCGATCATCGCGGTGGTGGTGCTGTTCGTGCTGATGTCGCGCACGCTCAAGGGCTTCGAGGTCCGGGTGAGCGGCGACGCCCCGCGCGCCGGCGGCTTCGGCGGGTTCTCGCGGCCGCGCACCGTCTGGTTCTGCTTCGGGCTGGCCGGCGCGCTCGCGGGACTGGCGGGGATCTGCGAGGCGGCGGGGCCGATCGGCCAGCTCCAGCCCCACATCTCGCCCGGGTACGGCTTCACCGCGATCATCGTGGCCTTCCTGGGCCGGCTGAACCCGATCGGGGTGCTGCTCGCGGGCATCGTCCTCGCCATCAGCTACCTGGGCGGCGAAGCGGCGCAGGTGGAGCTGGGCATCTCGGACAAGACGGCAACGGTCTTCCAGGGTGTGCTGCTGTTCTTCATCCTCGCCTGCGACACCCTGATCCGGTACCGGGTCCGGTGGGTCGGCCGGCAGCCGGCGCCGGGAGAGCCGGGGAGTCGCGACCGGGTCAGGAGCCGACCGGAAAGGAGATGATGATGAAGCCACGTGTAGTCGCGATTCTTCTCGCAATATTCCTCGGGGGCATCGGTCTCCACAGGTTCTACATGAACCGACCGGGAAGCGGAATAATCTACATACTCTTCTGTTGGACCTTCATCCCGGCAATAGTGGCCCTGGTCGAGGCGATACTGTTGCTGTTGATGACCGACCACGAATTCGACGAAAGATATCGAGCACCATGAACCGATGACCGCGCTCGAAGCCGTCGTGCTCACCATCATCACCGCGTCGACGCCGCTGCTGCTCGCGGCCGTCGGCGAGCTGGTGGTCGAGCGTTCCGGGGTGCTCAACCTCGGGGTCGAGGGGATGATGGTGATGGGCGCGGTGTGCGGCTTCGCCGGTGCGTACACCACCGGGTCGGCGGCGGTCGGGATCGTGGCGGGGCTCGGCGCCGGGATCGCCATGTCGCTGGTGTTCGGCTTCCTGACCCAGACCCTGGTCACCAACCAGGTGGCGACCGGGCTCGCGCTCACGCTCTTCGGGCTCGGGCTGTCCGGCCTGATCGGAGAGGCGTTCACCGGGCTCCCGGGAGTGAAGCTCGCGCCGGTCCACATTCCGGGCCTGAGCGGGCTGCCGTTCGTCGGACCCGTCCTGTTCGGCCAGGACGTGCTCGTGTACGCATCGGTCGCGGTCACGGCGCTCGCCGCCTGGGTGCTGGCGCGGACCCGGATCGGCCTCGTGATCCGGGCCACCGGGGGCAACCACCACTCCGCGCACGCCCTCGGGTACGACGTGGTGGCGGTCCGTTACGCCTGCATCGCCTTCGGCGGCGCCTGCGCGGGGCTCGCCGGCGCCTACCTCGCGCTGGCGTACACGCCGCAATGGATCGAGAATATGACCGCCGGCCGCGGCTGGATCGCGCTGGCGCTGGTGGTCTTCGCCACTTGGGCGCCGCTTCGGGTCGCGGTCGGCGCGTACCTGTTCGGCACGGTGTGGATCATGGGTCTCTACGTGCAGGGGATCGGGGTCGGGGTTCCGGCCCAGCTCCTCGCGGCGCTGCCCTACCTGGTCACGATCGCCGCCCTGGTGCTGATCTCCGGGAACCGGGTCCTGACGAAGGTGAACACGCCCGCCTGCATCGGCCAGCCCTTCGTGCCGGACCGGTAGCGCGGACCGGACCCCGACCGCGGGACCACCCGACCGCAGGACCGAACCCCAACCGCAAAGGAGGAGAAGACCCGATGAGAAAGCTGCTCGCAGTCATGGCCGGCCTGGCGCTCTCGCTCGCCGTCGGCGCCGTGTCCGGCGCCGACAGGCTCAAGGTCGGATTCATCTACGTCGGCCCGATCGGCGACCACGGCTGGACCTACCAGCACGACCAGGGACGGCTCGCCGTCGAGGAGGCGTTCGGCGACCGGGTCGAGACCGTCTACGTCGAGAACGTGGCCGAAGGTCCGGACGCCGAGCGCGCGATCACGCGCCTCGCCCGCCAGGGCGCCGGAATCATCTTCACCACCTCGTTCGGCTTCATGGACCCGACCATCAAGGTGGCCGGGCGCTTCCCGGACGTGAAGTTCGAGCACGCCACCGGCTACAAGCGGACCGACAACGTGACGACGTACTCCGCGCGCTTCTACGAGGGCCGCTACGTCATCGGCCAGATCGCGGCGCGGATGTCGAAGAGCGGCATCGCGGGATACATCGCGTCGTTCCCGATCCCCGAAGTGGTGCGGGGCATCAACTCGTTCATGCTGGGCGCGCAGTCCGTCAACCCGGACTTCAAGGTGAAGGTGGTCTGGGTGAGCACGTGGTTCGACCCCGGCAAGGAGGCCGACGCGGCCAAGGTGCTGATCGGCCAGGGCGCCGACATCATCTCCCAGCACACCGACTCCACCGCGCCGCTCCAGATCGCGGCCGAGCAGGGCGCGCACGGCTTCGGGCAGGCGTCGGACATGATCAAGTTCGCGCCGGATGCCCAGTACACCGCCATCATCAACGACTGGGCGCCGTACTACGTCCGGCGCGTGGGAGCGGCTCTCGACGGCACCTGGAAGTCCGAGGACACCTGGGACGGCATGGGGCCCGGCATGGTCGCGATGGCGCCCTACACCAACCTCCCGGACGACGTGGCGGCGATGTCCATGGAGATGAAGGCGAAGATCGCCTCCGGCGAGTTCCACCCCTTCACCGGCCCGATCCGCAACCAGGCGGGCGAGCTGGTGATCGGCGAGGGCGAGGTGCTCGACGACGGCGTCCTGCTCGGCATGAACTGGTACGTGCAGGGCATCGACGACAAGCTGCCGCAGTAGATGCGGCAAGGACGCCGACGGGGACTCCCCGGCCGCGTGTCGAGGGTAGTGGGTCAGTTTGACTCCAGGCTCGCCATGTCGGCCGAGGAAGAAGTTCAAACTGACCTACTACCGTGTCGAGCGCCCCGTTGCGCAGGAACGGGCTCCCTTCCGGGTGCGGTCGGCAATCCTGTTTCGAGCCCTGTCCCGAGTGCGCTCCCCGGCTCCGGGGAGCGCACTCCATGGGCGCCCACTGGCCTTCCCCGGAGTCCTTGATACCGTGCGCCGTATCTGCCGGGCTCCGGGGAGCGCACTCCATGGGCGCCAACCGGCCTTCCCCGGAGTCCTTGATACCGTGCGCCGTATCTGCCGGGCTCCGGGGAGCGCATCCCATGGGCGCCCACTGGTCTTCCCCGGAGTCCTTGATGCCGTGCGCCGTATCTGCCGGGCTCCGGGGAGCGCACTCCATGGGCGCCCACTGGTCTGCCCGCAGCATGTTTCGAGACGTTCCGATGACCGGAACAGCGGTCGACGAGCCAGTCAGCCCGCCGATTCCGGCGATCTCCCCTCCTTCCGCGGCCATCCGAACCAGCGGCATTGATGGTCCCGTGCCATTCAGCCCCGGTCCGGAGAACGAGCCGGCGCCTGTGGGAGCGCATCCCCTCCGGTGAGCGCCCGCCCCGCGCCTCCCCCGCATGATGTCCGCCTTCGCCGCCGACTGGGCCAACCTGCTCCTGCGCTGGGCGCACCTGGTGGCGGGCATCGCCTGGATCGGCACCTCCTTCTACTTCATCGCCCTCGACCTCTCGCTGCGGCGCGGTGACGGCGCCACCCCCGAAGGCGCTACTCCCGAAGGCGACGCCCCCGAAGGCGTCGTCCCCGAAGGCGCCACCCTCGAAGCCGCCACCCCCGAAGGCGTCACCGGCGCCGCGTGGGAGGTGCACGGCGGCGGCTTCTACCGGGTGGAGAAGTACGCGGTGGCGCCTCCGGGGCTGCCGGAGCATCTGACGTGGTTCCGGTGGGAGGCGTACCTGACGTGGCTGACCGGCTTCGCGCTGCTGGTGGTGCAGTTCTGGCTCGACGCCCCGGCCTGGCTCATCGACCCCGCGGTGATGCCGCTCGACGCCTGGCAGGCGGTCGCCATCTCCGCCACGAGCCTCGCGGCGGGCTGGGTCGTCTACACCGTGCTGTGCCGCTCGAAGGCGGGCGCGAACGCGGTGGTGCTGGCGGGCGCGGTCCTCGTGCTCCTGGTCGCCGCGACCTGGGGCTACACGCAGGTGTTCTCCGCCCGCGCCGCGCTGGTCCACGCCGGCGTGCTGATCGGGACCATCATGGCGTTCAACGTCTTCATGGTGATCATCCCCAACCAGAAGAAGGTGGTGGCGTCGCTGCTGGCGGGCGAGGCGCCGGACCCGCGCCTGGGGCGGGTGGCCGGGCAGCGCTCGCTGCACAACACCTACCTCACCCTGCCGGTCCTGCTGCTGATGGTGAGCGGGCACTACCCGATGCTCACCGGGCACCCGCACGCGTGGCTGCTGGTCGCGCTGATCATCGTCGGAGGCGGCTGCGCGCGGCACTTCCTGGTCCACGTGGAGGTCGGGAAGCCGTTCGCCTCGGTCGCCTGGACCCTGCCGGTGGTGGCGGTGGCGCTGGCCGTCGCGGTCACGATGACGGCCCCGGCGCTCCGGGACTCGGGGGCCGCCCAGCCGGTGAGCGACGTGGAGGCGCTGAGGATCACCGATGCCCATTGCGTTTCGTGCCACGCGCAGCGGCCGGCGCATCCGGCGTTCAGGGCCGCGCCGAAGAACATCGTGCTGGAGACCGCCGACGATCTGCGCCGCTACGCGGAGCTGGTCGATCTCCACTCGGTGCGCACCCGCGCGATGCCGCTCGGGAACCCGACCGGGATGACGGACGCGGAGCGCGCGCGACTCGGCGCGTGGCTCGCCTCCCAGGGGCGGTGAGTCCGGTGGCCGGCGAGGGCGGACAACTCGCTGGCGCGGCTCAGGCAATCGAGAGAAGTGAGCCGCATGGATTCATGAGCGCGAGTGAAGGGAGGCGCTTCGCGCTGGCGCGGAGCGGGATCCGAGCGCGACCGGTGCCGCGCACCAGGAGAAGGCGCTTCGCGCTGGCGCGGGGCGGGAGGTTCGTCGCGGAAACGCATGGATTCATGATCGCGGGCGAAGGCATCGGCCGGCGGGATGCGGGCGGCCGGCGGATCCGGTCCCGGGGCGCGGGCGATGAACCTTCTGTCGATTGATGCGGTGAACGAGCTTGACGCGGCCGCTTTCGCCGCTCGCTTCGGCGACGTGGGGGAGGCCTCGCCGTGGGTCGCCGAAGCCGCCTTCGGAGCACGGCCGTTCCCCGATCGCGAGGCGCTGGTGGGCGCGTTCACCGGTGCGGTGCGGGCCGCGCCGCGCGAGAGGCGGCTCGCGTTGCTGCGCGCGCATCCGGACCTCGCGGGCCGCGCCGCGGTGGCCGGCGCCATCGCGCGGGAATCGCGGCGAGAGCAGGCCGGCGCGGGGCTCGACCGGCTCACCGCCGAAGAGTTCGCCCGGTTCCACGAACTGAACGACCGCTACCGCGAGCGCTTCGGATTCCCCTTCATCTTCGCGGTGAGGGGGGCGGCGAAGGAGGCGATCCTCGCGGCCTTCGAGTCCCGCGTCGACAACGATGCCGGCGCCGAGCGCGCGGCGGCCCTCGCCCACGTCGAGCGCATCCTGCGGTTCCGGATCGAGGACCGGGTGGCGCCGTGACCGCCGCGCACGACAGCCCGGATGCCGCCCGACCCGCGAACGCCCGCGCCCGAGGCTCGGGAGGCGCCGTGACCGCGGCGCACGACAGCCCGGACGCCGCCCGACCTGCGAACGCCGGCGCCTGCGGGCCGGGAGGCGCCGTGACCGCGGCGCACGACAGCCCGGATGCGCCCGACCCGCGAACGCCGGCGCCCGAGGCTCGGGAGGCGCCGTGACCGCGGCGCACGCCGGGCGGGTGATCCGCGGCGCGGTACTGAGCTACCGCGACGACCCCGTCGTCGCGGGGCCGGAACGCGCGGTGCGCTTCCATCGCCGCGGCGCGGTCGCGGTCTCCGGGGACGGGCGCATCGCCTGGCGCGGCCATGCGAGCCGGCTGCCGCGGCGGTTCCACTCCCTCCCGTCGGAGGATCATGGCGAGGCGCTGGTGCTGCCGGGGTTCATCGACGCCCACGTCCACTTCCCGCAGTACCGGATGCTGGCCGCCCCCGGCAAGGACCTGCTGGACTGGCTGAACCGGTTCACCTTTCCCGAGGAGCGGCGCTACGCCTCGGCCCCGCACGCGCGGGCCGCCGCCGAGGCGTTCCTCGACCGTCTGGTGCAGCACGGCACCACCGCCGCGGTCGTCTTCTCCACCGTGCACCGATCCGCCACCGAGATCCTCTTCGCGGCGGCCGAACGCCGCGGCCAGGCCATCGTCAGCGGCAAGACGCTGATGGACCGCAATGCCCCGGAGGCGTTGCGCGACGATCCCGAGTCCGGGGTGCGCGACAGCGAGGCGCTCATCGAGCGCTGGCACCGGCGCGGGCGGCTGCGCTACGCGATCACCGTGCGCTTCGCCATCACCTCGACCGAGGAGCAGCTCCGCGAGGCCGGCGCGCTCGCCGCCCGGCATCCCGACTGCCACGTGCACAGCCACCTGTCCGAGAGCCCGGGCGAGATCGAGCTGGTGCGCAAGCTGTTCCCCCGGGCAAGGGACTACACCGACGTCTACGACCGCTTCGGCCTGCTCGGCCCCCGCAGCCTCTACGCGCACGGCATCCATCTCTCGGAGCGCGAGTGCGCGCGGCTCTCCGGGACCGGCGCCACCGTCGTGCACTGCCCGACCTCGAACACCTTCCTCGGGTCCGGACTCTTCGACGCCGCCCACGTCGGGCGCGCGGACCGGCCCGTGCGCATCGGGGTCGCCACCGATGTCGGGGGCGGCACGAGCTACTCCATGCTCCACACCCTCGGCGAGGCGTACAAGGTGGCGATGCTGCGCGGGAGGACACCGGCCGCGCACGAGCTCTTCCACCTCGCGACCCGCGGCAACGCGGTCAACCTCGGCCTCGACGACGAGATCGGGTCCCTGGAGCCGGGCCGGTGGGCGGATATCGTGGTGCTCGATCCGGCCGCCACCCCGGTGCTGGAGGCCCGGCACGCGCTGTCCGAGAGCCTGGAGGACACGCTCTTCGCCCTCGCGGTCCTCGGCGACGACCGGGCGGTGCGGGCGACCTACGTCGCGGGGCGGCGGGTGTGGCCGGACGAGCCGGGGGGCTGACCTCCGCCTCGCTCGCCGGGATCACCCGCGCCTGCCGTCTCCGGATCGAGGGAGACGAGGACCGGAGGGAGACGGCCTCCAGGCGCCGGCGATGGCTGCGGTCAGGAGCTGCGCAGTCCTTCCGTCCGCGAGGGCGCACATGTGCTCGACGCCCACTCCGCGGCAACCGCCCACGATGTCAGTCGCGGCGGATCATGCCGGCATCGTCCGGACGGACGGCCCGGTGAGCTTCGTCCGGCCCGAAGGAGGCGGATGGTGACCGGCGGGACGCAACGGAGGCGGAACGACCGCGGCTCCCGGCGACTCTGGACTCCAGCGATTCGGTGATCCACGCGTTCAGACTCGCACCGGATCGGGCGGCCTCCAGGTAGACCTCGCGGTGCAGGTCCGGGTGCATCCTGACGAGCAGCTTGCCGGAAAACGATCGATCGGGGTCCCGTCGCGCCTCTGCACATTGCTCGAGGTAGTCGTCGACGGCTTCATGGAAGGCACGTTCAATCCCGTCCACCGACTCGGCCTCGAACGAGATGACATCGCGTGTACTCAGCACGCGGCCGCACAGCACCCGGTCGTCCTCGTCGAAGGAGACGAGCGCTTCGTATCCCCTGTATTTCATGGATTGACCCCCGATGCGGTGAAGAATTCACGAAGGTGCCGCACCTGATAGCGCCTCGCTTCCTTCCGCGGATGCGGGCGATGAAAGTTTGCGCAAACGCCGTTCAACTCGAACCGGACTCGGGACCCGCGGCCCTCCCTGACGCTGCCGCCGGCGCCGACCACCAGATTCTCCACATCCGGCCATTGGACGTCCGTCGCGACCGGGCTCCGGAAGAGGGCGGCCAGGATGGTGCGGTGCTTTCGGTTCACAATGCACAAATGGTATCAAATAGAGATACCAATCGACTCGCATGGCCCGAACCTCGCGGGACCATTCAAAAGTCGCGGTCATTGGCCGCCCAGACGGAAGATCGCACAGTGACGGGCGGTCTTCCGGCATCGAAGGCCCGGTGCGAGGGTCTGATGAACCGCTCGTCACGACTTCTGGAGAGTCCTGCCGAACCTCGCAGGACCCTGTCAGCCGGGGGGAGGCGGTTCGTCGTCGTCGGTGAGGATCCTGACCGCCGGCGTGTCGAGGTCGTCGAACTGGCCGGAGCGGACCGCCCACACGAAGACCCCGGCGACCGCGATGACCGCGACGACGGAGATTCCGATGAGGAGCGGAAGGATCTCCATCGCGGTCAGGACGGCGCTTGAAGCAAGGTTGCCGACCGCACCCGCAAGGGCCGCCGTTCTTGCGCAATGGTGTGCTCGACAGCAATTCCCGCCAAGCGGGAACAAACCCCTGAAATCCCCTCGACTTGACGCCCCGAAGGTCGAAATCGCACCACAATTCCACTACGGTACGGCCTCTTCCGGGCGCTGGCGGGAATTGCTGTGTGCTCGACACGTGGCAAGGGAATTCTCGTCAGTGTCCGGGGCATCCGGGGCGTCCGGGGCCGGCGCCCGGTTGGACCCGGCTCGCGCTTGGTGTGCGGCCGACGCGAAGCGCGTTTCCCGCCACCGCGAGCGAGCTCAGGGACATGCCGATGGCCGCGGCCCACGGCGGCACCGCGCCGGAGGCGGCGAGCGGCAGGGCGGCGAGGTTGTAGCCCAGGGCCCAGGCGAGGTTCTGCTTCACGATGCGCCGGGCGCGGCGCGCGATGTCGAGGGCGGCGAGGAGCCGGCCCGGGTCGTCGCCGATGAGCACCGCGTCGGCGCGGGCCGCGGCGGCCGCCGCCCCGCGGCCCATCGCCACCGAGACGTGGGCGCCGGCGAGCGCGGGGGCGTCGTTGACTCCGTCGCCGAGCATCAGCACCCGCTCTCCGGACGCGGCGAGCCGGGCCGCTTCGTCGAGCTTGTCGTCCGGGGAGAGGCCGGCGAGGTGGCGCGCCACGCGAAGCGCGCGGGCGGCGCGTTCGACCGCGGCGGCGGAGTCGCCGGAGGCGATGGTGGTCTCGATGCCGCGCTGGCGCAGGCCCTCGACCAGTGCCGGGGCGTCGGCGCGAAGGGTGTCGGCGAGGACGAAGCGGGCGAGGAGGGCGCCTTCGCGGGCGAGGAAGACATGGGTGGCGCCGTCGTCGTTCCCGGCGCCGGAAACGTCCGGCTCATGTGCATCGGCGCCAGCGCCGGAGCCGTCTCGAAGGAATGACGCGGAAGATTCGTGGCCCGTGCGGCCGACTGCGAATGCGGCCGGGTCGAGGCCGCAGGCACGGGCAACGAATGCGCGGCTTCCCACCGCGTGGGGGACGCCGTCGATCCGGCCGGTGACGCCGCCGGTGCGGGTGTCCGGATCCTCGATCTCCGGGGCGGCACGGTCCGCGTGCGATGCGCCGGCGCCGATGGAATGCGTGCGCCCGCCGGCACGCCCCTCGTCCGCGCGTCCTCCGCCTGGAGCTTCGGCGGCATCGATCTTCCCGATGCGGGATGCTTCGCCACCGCCACCGCCACCGCCACTGACGCCTCCTCCGCCACCGCCATCGCCACTGACGCCTCCACCGCCATCGCCATTGTCACTGAAGCCTCCTCCGCCTCCGCCATCGCCACCGTTACTGAAGCCTCCACCGTCACCGCCACCGTCGCCGCCCGCGGCCGCGACGAGCGCGTTCGCCGCCGGATGCGTGGCGTAGCGCTCCAGGGCCGCCGCAAGCGCAAGACACCGCGATGGTTCGATACCGGCGAACGTCGTGACCGAGTGCAGCCGGAACCGGCCCTCGGTGAGGGTGCCGGTCTTGTCGGAGAGGCAGTGGGTGGCGAGCGCGAGCCGTTCGACCGCGTTGGCGCGGGTGGCGATGAGACCGGCGCGGGCCAGCGCGCCGAGGGCCGCGGTCATCGCGGCGGGAGTGGCGAGCGAGAGGGCGCAGGGACAGGTCACGACGAGGACCGAGACCAGCACCGGGACCATCCTGGCCGCATCGTGGACCAGCCACCCGATGGCGACGCCGGCGGCGAGCACGAGGACGCCGCCGATGAACCACGCCGCGGCCCGGTCCGCGAGCTCGGCGATGGCCGGCCGCGCGCGGGCCGCCTGCTTGGCGCGGCCGAGCACCGCCCCGAGCACGGTCGCATCCCCGGCGCTCGTCACCTCGACCTCGACCACCCCGGCACCGTTGACGCTGCCGGCGAGCACCCGGGCGCCTTCCGCCCGCGCGACCGGACTCGGCTCGCCGGTGAGCAGCGATTCGTCGAACGCGGAGTGTCCGGAGCGGATCGTGCCGTCGGCGGGGACCACCTCTCCCGGACGCACCCGCACCCGGTCGCCGGGGCGAAGCGCGGCGGCCGGTATCCGTTCGGTGTCACCGTCGCCGCCGTTGCCATCGGCGTCACCGGTATCGTTCCCGGCCCCGGCCCCGGCTTCGGCTTCGGCTTCGGCGCTGGCTTCGGTCCCGATGCTGGCCCCGATGCCGGCCCCGATGCTGGCCCCGATGCCGGTCCCGATGCCGGTCCCGATGCCGGTCTTGATGCCGGTCCCGATGCCGGTCCCGATGCTGGCCCCGATGCCGGTCCCGATGCCGGTCTCGATGCCGGTCCCGATGCCGGTCCCGGCTCCGGGGCTGTCCACGGCACACCCTTCGAACCGGGCCTCGGTTCCGTGCCTGGCGCCCGTCGCCGTCGTCCTCCGATGCTCCGTCCGGTTCGCGACTCCACCCTCGGCCGCGGTTTCGCGCCTGGCGCCGTACTCGCTTCCTCTCTCGGCGCCGCCTTCGGCTTCACCACCGGTGCGGTCCCCGCACACCCGGGTGGCGACCAGCGGGGCGGAGCGGGCGAGGGCGCGGACCGCCGCGGTGGCCCGGCGGCGGGCGAGCAGCTCCAGGTAGCGGGCGGCGCTCAGCAGGGTGACGAACATCACCACCGAGTCGAACCAGATCGCTCCCTCGCCGGTGACGGTCGCGAAGGCGCTTCCGGCGAAGGCGATGGACAGGCCGAGCGCCACCGGCACGTCCATCGTCAGGCGCCGGGCGCGGAGCGCCGCAACCGCGCCGGTGAAGAATGTGCGTCCCGGCCACGCGAGCACCGGGACCGTGAGCATCATCGCGAGCCACCGGAAGAGCTGTTCGAAGCCCGCCTCCATGCCGCCGTACCAGTCGCTCGCGTGGAGTGCGACGCTGAGCAGCATCACCTGCATCCCGAACAGCGCCGCGATGCCGAGGCCCCGGATGCGGGCGCGGCGCTCCGACTCGATGGCCGCCTCCTCCGCGTGCACGGTGTAGGGGATGGCGCGGTATCCGGCCCTGGCGAGGGTTTCCAGCAGGGTGTGCAGGCGCGTGGCGCGGGAGTCGAAGCGGACCTCGGCGCGGCGGAGGGGGAAGTCGACGACGGCGGTGGTCACGCCCGGGGCCGAGGCGAGGAGGCGCTCGACCAGCCAGGCGCATCCGGCGCAGCGCATCCCTTCGACGGTGAGGGAGACGGCGGTGGGGGAGGGAGCGGCGCGTCCGCCGTCGTCGCGGGCGTCTTCGTCATGGTGGGCGCCGGCGCGGTGGCCCCCGCCGCTGTCGCCGATCCTGCAATGGGCAGGCCGTCGCGCAGGAAAGGCGCGGTGATCGCCGCCGGTGCCGCTGTCGCCAACGCGCCGCAGCAGCGACGCTTCGACTTCCGGGACCCGCCACGCTTCCAGCTCGGCCTGGTAGCGGGGGTCGGCGGTGGCGGCGCCCTGGGCGTCGGAGTGGGTGCGGAGGTCGTACCAGGCGTCGAGCCCGGCGCCGGCGATGGTCTCGACCGCGATGCGGCAGGGGTCGCCGCATACGCGCACTTTCCGGCCCGAGACCACGAGCGCCGGCGATCGGACGCCGAGCGCCGCGCCGCAGTGGTGGCAGCCCGACGCCTCCCGAGACTCGGAGGCCGAAAGAGCTTCCGCGCTCAAGGGGCGTCGCCTGTGCGGGCTGGGCAGGGTTGTCCGGAAGTCGTGACGAGCGGTTCATCAGGCGCCCGCACCGGGCCTTCGATGCCGAAAGGCCACCGATCACCGTGCGATCTTCCGGTTGGGCGGCCGGTTACCACGACTTTTGAATGGTCCTGGCGGGTTTGATGAACCGGGTTCCCGGTGCCCGGCGGTGGCATGACTCGTTTTTTGTCGGCCCGGAGGGGCCGAGGCGCGCTCAAGCGGCCCATTTGTGGACGCGATGCGTTGTCCGTGTGCCAAGTTGAGCTTTCTGGATCTCCCGGCGCCTCCGCCGCAGGCGACTTCGCACCGGCTGCCGACACTCGAACACGACAAAAAAATGGTCCTGTCGGCGGTGGCGATTGCCGCGGAAGGAGCCGAGCGCCTGTGCGATGCGCTCCGCCCTTAGCCATCAGCAATTCCCGCCAGCGCCCGGAGAGGCCGTACCGTGGTCGGATTCCGGCGCGATTTCGACCCTCGGGGCGCCGGATCGAGGGGAATTCAGGAGCATGTTTCCACCTGGCGGGAATTGCTGTTTAGCCATCGGGAGGCTTGCGGATCACATCGAGAATCTCGGCGCCGCCCTTGGCGCCGCGCTCATTCCTGCCCCTCCGGTGCGGTTTGCCGGATCGTCGGGCTCCGGTCGAAGCCCGACACCCGGCCGAGCCGCTCGACGCTTACCACCCCGGTATGGCGCTGCCCGTCGATGATCCATGTCGGATATTCCTGGATGTTGCGGGTGACGCACTCGACCGCGCGAGGTCCGCCGCGGCCTCCGGGGGTGCATTCGACGTACGGCAGCCGGTCGACGGAGGCGGTGAAGAGCGCCTTCTGCTCCTGGCAGGCCGGGCACCACCAGGCGCCGTAGAAGCGCGCGCCGCTGTCGCGCAGGTGGGTCGCCAGCGCCTTGAGATAGGGGTCCTCGGGGCCGGCGGCGGGATCGAAGAGTCCGCTGAAATGCAGGTGGAGGCCCAGGACCAGGGCGATGGCGGCGCCGGCCGGGAGCGGCAGGGCCTTCCCCCAGGCATGCTCGGGCATCCGCGAGGGGCGGCGCAGCAGCACGAGCACGAGCAGCCCGTTCATGAGCGCGAACGATGCGAGGCAGTATCCGCAAGTCGCTTCGATCAGGAAGACCGAGACCAGGGTGAGGAACCAGCTCACGCCGGCACCGATGCCTGCGAAGAGCAGGGTGGCGCGCCATGCCGACGGCCGGGTGCGCAGGCGCCACGCGAGTCCCGCGAGGATCGCGTAGGTGATCAGTCCCCACAGCGCCATCGGCATGCCGAGCAGGGTCGACCACCGGCTGGACTGCACGAGGTCGCACTCGGAGTCCGCTCCGCAGTACGCCGGGTGCTCGCCGAGCCAGGCGACCAGCGTCAGGTACCCGGTGAGCAGGACCCCGAGCCCCGCGAGGGCGAGGATCCAGTTGTCGAGGGACCGCACCGGGTGCGCCGGCGCCGTGGCGCCGGCGGCGCGCTTCCGGGCAGGCGCTCCCGCGGGTCCGGCGGCGGCGCGCTCGGGGGCGGGTGGCGCGATACCGGACTCGGCTCTGGCTTCGGAACGCTTCGAGGCCGGCACGCTCGCGGACTCGGCCACGGCGCGCTCCGGGGCCGTCGCGCTCGCGGACTCGGCCACGGTGCGCTTCGAGGCCGTCGCGCTCGCGGACTCGGTCACGGTGCGCTTCGGGGCCGTCGCACTGCGGGGCCGGCGACCACGGGCGGCGGATCGTGATCGCTTGCGCTTCCCGGGCATCGTTCATGCGTCCTGTGTGGCGGTGTACCGTGGTCCCAGTGCCGGAAAGCATCGGGTTCTCCGTGAGACATCCGTCCGCCGGGTGTGGTTCCGCGCAATCTTGCAGGGCCTCCAGCCTCTCGTCCAATGCGCATCGCTCTGCACATGGCCGGCGCGAACGCTCTTGCACACGTCAAGCGGGAACCCGGACGGGTAGTGTCTCATTTCGACTTTCTTGCTCCGCGCGACATCACTGCCCCGAAGCCAAGCCGAGGCCCTCCCTGGCTCGGTGTCGGAATGTTCATGGCCGGGCTCATGGCCGGGTTGACCCTCGCGCCGCATGAAGTGGAAGCGGCGTGCGGTCCGAAGACCCCCACATTCTCCCCTCGGACCGGAGCACGAGGTCTCCATGCCGCTCGCCCGTCGCCGGGTTCAGGAGAAGACCCCCGCATTCTCCCCTCTCCCCCCGGGAGAGGGGCCGGGGGTGAGGGCGCGGCGATGATTCGGTCCCCTCACCCCAACCCCTCTCCCGGGGGGAGAGGGCTTCTTTCGGGACCAGGGGCATCCCGCCTTTGCGAACCGAGCGCACGATGCCCTTGTCCCCAGGGTCGTCCGGAACCGGAAACCAGGGCTCTCGCAAACCGGACGTACGCCCTTCCCGACGACGGGTGGCGCCTCGGCTCGACTTTCTTCCTCGACACGACACAACGGTCCCGGAGTCAAACTGAGACACTACCCCCGGACGCGGGGAACCCGGATGCCCGCTGCACGACCACGCCCTCCCGCGCCCCGCCGAGGTCGGGCCGACACGATCTCCGACGGACTCCGGAGCCGCCGTCGGCGGTCAGGGGACTGTCCTGTCGAGGCCCCGGACGATCCGCTTCTCCGGGTCGAGGAACGGAAGGTCGACGATCTCGCAGGCGTGGACCTCGTCGTCCGGCCGCCTGATGCGGAGAGAGCGCCCCTTCCAGTCGCCCGGCTCGTCGAACCTGACGTAGCCGATGCCGCACTCGAGGGTGGGGGACCGGACCCCCATCGTCATTCGCCCGACCGGCGTGTCGCCGTCGAGCACGGTGCTGGCGGCGGACGGCAGCGCGTCCAGGCACTTCAGGCCGTAGAGCGTCCGCCGCCGGTCCGCGCGAAGCAGCGCCGCCCGGCCGACGAAGTCGCCCCGTTCCAGGTCGACGAACGGGGCGAGACCGGCCTCGAACGGCGTCATGGTGGTGTCCATGTCGGTGATGTTGCCCAGGATGCCGGCCTCGATCCGCCGGATCGTCATGGGGCTGGTGGTGGAGAACTCCATGCCGTGCGGCTCGCCCGAAGCCATCAGGTGGTCCCACAGCGCCAGGTGGTCGGTCGCATCGCCCAGGCCGTAGATCTCGTAGCCGAGCTCGCCGGTGAACCCGGTGCGCGAGACATAGACCTCCTGGCCGCCGAGATCGAAGAAGCCGGCCCGGAAGTAGCGCAGGCCCTCGTCGATCCGATGGGCGGAAGCCGCGCGCATGATCTCCAGGGATGCCGGCCCCTGGATCTGGATCACCCGCGACCGCGGGTCGGAGATGGTGATGTCGCAGCCTCCGCTGTGGGCGAGGAGCCATGCCTCCAGCGCGCCGTCGGCCTGCACGTACCAGAAGCGGTCGCGGTGGAGCCGGAACACGATGCCGTCCATGAACACGCCGCCCTGCGGCGTGCAGGCGAGGGCGTAGCGTCCGCACCCTTCCTCGAGGGTCGAGACGGTCCGTGCGAGCACCTTGTCCAGGAACGCCGGGGCATCGGGTCCGGACACCTCCACCGGCTTCTCGGGCGTGTCGAACATCAGGGCCTTGCGCCTCAGCACCCAGTACTTCCGGACGGTGTCTTCCCCGTTGAAGATCGGGAAGAAGCGGCCCGCGTAGACGCCGCGGACCAGCTCCGGACCGTCGTAGCGGGCGATGAAGGGAGATTCCTCGAAACGCCGGCCGCTGACGCGGACGGTGCTGTGACGGTCTTCCGGTTCTTGCAGGTTCATCGGCTTCGTTCCCGGCGGCTTCATAGGCTTCGTTCCGGACAGCGTCGCCGGCTTCGCTTCCGGCTGGGTCGCCGGCTTCGCTTTCGGCGGTGTCGCCGGCTTCGCTTTCGGCGGTGTCGCCGGCTTCGCTTCCGGCTGGGTCATCGGTTTCGTTTCCGAACGTCTTGCGGAGGACGAGCCGGGCAGGACGCAAGCCTCATGGCTGATGCCCAGGCGCCTGTACCGGCGGGCGGGCGCCTCCGGCTGGCTGTCCGGGAGCCGGCTGGCCGTCCGAGAAATGGAAACGCGCCCTGAACGGCGCGAGCTGCTCCCTGCCGAGAATGAAGTCCGCGGCCCGGGCCGCGATCATCTGCGTCGGCGCGTTGAGGTTGGCGCTGATCACCCGAGGCATGACGGAGGCGTCGACGACGCGCAGGCCCTCGATCCCGTGCACGCGCATCTCGCCGTCGACGACCGCCATCGCGTCGGTGCCCATCCGGCAGGTCGCGCAGGGATGATAGTCGGTTTCCACCGCGCTGCGGAGGAAGGCCAGGAGGTCCGCGTCGCTCACGGCGTCGGCGCCCGGCAGGATCTCGGCGCCGCGCCAGGCGTCGAACGCGGGCTGGCGGATCAGCTCGCGCGCGAGACGCACGCCCTCGATCAGCTCGCGCCGGTCGTGCTCGGTCGCGAGATAGTTGAAGTGCAGCGCGGGCTTCTCGAACGGGTCGGGCGACCTGAGGTCGATCCGGCCGCGGCTCGTCGGACGGAGCTGGTCGACGTGGATGGCGAATGCCTGGCGCAGCCTGATCTCGCCGCCCTCCCGGGAGAAGCCCACCGGGCCGAAGTGGTACTGGAGGTTCGGATACGGGACGTCGCGGTTGCCGAACACCAGGCCGCCCGCCTCCCAGATGTTCGACGCCGCGATGCCGGAGCGCGTGAGCAGCCACCGGGCGCCGGCCAGGAGCTTGCGGTGGGGCTTCGCGATCCAGTCGATGGCGACCGGCTCGGTGCACGCGACCTGGACGATGACCGTCGGATGGTCCTGGAGGTTTCGCCCGACGCCGGGCAGGTCCAGCTTCGGCTCGATGCCGGCCGAGCGCAGGTGGTCGGCCGGTCCGATGCCGGAGATCATCATCAACTGGGGCGAGTTGACGGCGCCGCCCGAGAGAATGACCTCGCGCTCGGCCCGGGCGGTGCGGACCTCGCCATGGCGCTGGTACTCGATCCCCGCCGCGCGGCCGCCTTCGATGACGATGCGGCGGGCCATGGCGCGGGTTTCCAGGAACAGGTTCCCGCGCCTCGACGCGGGCCTCAGGTGGGCCACCGCCGCGCTGCAGCGCCGGCCGTTCCTCTTCGTGCTGTCGAGCCGGGCGACCCCTTCCGGCCGATAGCCGTTGAGATCGTCCGAGCGTCCCTGTCCGGCCTGCTCGCCGGCGTCGAGAAAGGCGTCGAACAGCGGGTTCTGGAGGCTGCCCCTGGTGACGCCGAGCGGTCCGTCGGCCCCGCGCCAGTCGTCGGCGCCGCGGTCGCTCGCCTCGCCGGCCTTGAAGTAGGGCAGGCACTGGTCGTAGGTCCACTGCCGGAGCCCGTACTCGGCGGCCCAGCGGTCGTAGTCCCGGGGATGGCCCCGCATGTACACCATGGCGTTGATCGACGACGAGCCGCCGACGACCTTGCCGCGCGGCGTATACACCCTGCGCCCGTTCAGCTCGGGCTCGTCTTCGGTCTCGTAGCTCCAGTTGAGCCGGGGGTCGGCATGCACGGCGTAGACGCCGGCCGGGACATGGATCATCGGGCTCCGGTCCATGGGGCCGGCTTCGAGCACCAGCACCCGGAGGCCGGGGTCGGCGCTCAGCCGGTTCGCCAGCACGCAGCCCGCCGAGCCGGCGCCGCAGATCACGTAGTCGTACGTTTCGGTTCGCATCGGCTTGTGTCCGCCGTGAAAGTGCGCACGGGAAGTGTGCCCGCGCCTCCGGGAATCCGAACACCCCCGTCCGGGCCGGACGCTCACCGCTGCGCGAGCCGGCGGAGCTCGGGGCGCCGGACTTCGCTCTGGCGTGCGCGCAGCGAAGCGCGGAACTCGCTCGGCGTCTCTCCGAACCGGGCCCTGAACGCGCGGCAGAATACCGCCGGGTACGAGAACCCGCACGCGGTGGCCACCGTCTTGATCGGGAACTCCTCGTAGAAGAGCAGGTTTCGCGCCGCCTGGAGCCGAATGCGCAGGTAGAGGCGCATCGGCGGATCGTCGAAACGCCGCCGGCACTCCCGCGTGACGGTGCGCGCGGTGACGCCGAGTCGCGCCGCGAGTGCCTCCAGAGCGAGCGGGAAGTCGAGATTGCTCTCCATCAGGGCGAGCATCCGGTCCGCCAGGGACCGCCGGGCCGGCTCCAGCGTCGCATCGACGCGCTGCGGCGCCCCGGCCGGTCGAGGGGTGTGGACCAGTGCGTTCGCCACCTCGGTCGCAAGCACCGAGCCGTACCGGCGCGCGATGAGATCGAGCATCAGGTCCAGTGTCGCCACGCCCCCGGCGCAGTGCAGGAGGCGGCCGTCGATCCGGTAGAGCTGGTCGCGGGTGGTGCTGGCCGGGAAGCGTTCGCGGTAGGCGGGCGCCGCCTCCCAGTGCAGCACCGCCTCCCCGTCGCCGATGAGCCCCGCCTGTGCGAACGCGAATGCGGCGGTGTCGACCCCGCCCACGCTCGCGCCGGAGGAGTGCGCGCCGCGCAGCCGGTTGAGCAGCCGGGGGGAGTTGCGCTGGGTCGGGAGGTTGCCCTCGAACAGGAGCACGAAGTCCGCGGCCGGCATCGAGTCGATGTCGTGATCGACCGGCATCCAGAGTCCGTTGCTCGCGCGCACCGGCTCGCCGGTCTGCGACACGAAGCACCAGCGGAAGAGCTCCCGGGCCCGGTTCTGGTTCGCGCAGCGCAGGGCCTCGCTCGCGAGCACCGCGGCGCCGAGCGGGAACTCGGGCTGCAGCACGAACGCGAAGGACGGCGGCCCGACGCGGTCCGCCTGCCGCGTCGTGGCCGTGCGCTGCGCCTCGGGTGTCGGCACGTCTCGAAATCCCTGCGATGCCAGCCATCACCGCCGTACAGGGTGTCGCCCCCGGCGCCTCCCGCCAGGTGGAAACATGCTCCCGAGCTCCCCCTCGACCCGGCGCCCCGAGGGTCGGAATCGCGCCGGAATCCCGCCGGAATCCCGCCACGGTACGGCCTCTCCGGGCGTTGGCGGAAGTCGCGGCCGCGATGCGGTAGTGGGTCAGTTTGAACTTCTTCCTCGACCGACATGGCGGTCCTGGAGTCAAACCGACCCACTACCCGCGATGCGGCCGATGTCCTTCGTTTCCGGAATCATCAATATACTGTCTCGTTGCGTCAATCACGAGCATCGGCGAGCGTCGAACATGAGCCCGTGTGCAGGCGCTCGCGGCGCCACCGATGCGAACGGGCCAGGAGCGGGGAGATGGACACGCGCGAACGCGGACAGGCCCGGACCGCCCGTCGTCGGGCCCGGCCGCGCGGGATGGACACGCACGAACGCCGGCAGGCGCTCGAAGGCTGCTACGTCACGGTGCCGACTCCATTCGAGGATCGCGACGGCTGGCCGGTCGACGACGCGGCGCTTCGGACCTACGTGCGCTTCCTCGTCGACCACGGGCTGCACGGCGGCCGGGCGACGCTGCTCGCCGGCGGCGCGGCCGGCGACTTCTCCACCATGACCTTCGACGAGCGGGTCCACGTCGCGTCCGTGGTCGTCGACGAGGCGCGGGGACGGGTCCCCGTCGCCATGGGCGCCCAGACCACCAGCACCCTGGAGCTCGTGCGTCTCGCCCGCGCGGCGCAGCGCCTCGGGGCGGACTTCATCCAGGTCTCGTGCCCGTTCTACTTCGAGCACGGCGAGGACGACTTCGAGGAGTTCGTGCGCGAGGCGGCGGCCGCGGCGCCCGAGGTCGGGATCATCGTCTACAACACCTTCTGGACGTCGCCGGGACTCTCGTTCGCGATGGTGGAGCGCCTCGCGGCGATCCCGAACGTGGTCGGCCTGAAGTGGGCGACGCCGCGCACCGACGCCATGGAGTTCGAGGACGTGACCTCCCGCTTCTCGGACCGCTTCACCATCATCGACAACAACCTGTTCTTCGCCTTCAGCGCCATGCCGGCGCTCGGCGCCCGGGCGTTCGAGGTGCATCTGTGCAACTTCTGGCCCGAGTGGGGCATCAGGCTGCTCGACGAGGTGCGGTCGCGGAGCTACGCCGAGGTCGCCCGGATGATGGTCGAGGAGGCGATGCCGTTCTACAAGCTGTGGGTCGGCATCGAGCGCGAGTACACGAGCGGCGACGGCTATCTCGACAAGCTGTGCATGGAGCTCGTCGGGCTGCCTTCGAGCCGCTGCCGCCCGCCGACCCGCGACGTGCGCGAGCGTTACCGCGGAGCCGCGTACGAGATGCTGAAGGCCATCGGGTGCCCGCGGCTCGGCGAGCACCCGGGGCACGGAGCCGCGTGAGCCCGGCGGCGGACATGGACATGCCGGCAGCGAACATGGTGGTGATGGCGCCGGGCGACAACGTCGGGATCGCGACGCGCGACATCCCCGCCGGAGAGAGAGCGCGCGCCCTGCGGGGCCGGGCGCTGGCCGCCTCGGAACGCATCCCCCAAGGCCACAAGATCGCGCTCGTGGACATCGAGCCGGACGCGCTCGTGGTGCGCTTCGGGGTGCCGGTGGGAGTCGCGACCGCGCGGGTGGCCGCGGGCGGCCTCGTCCATGTCCACAACGTGGCGAGCCGCTACTTCGACAACGACGAGGACCACCATGAATAGCCGCCCGCCCCGCGCCGGAGTCCGCCCCTCCGCGTCCATGCCGGAGCGGGCTCGCTCTCTGGATCGCTCACGATCATGAATAGCCGCCCGCCCCGCGCCGGAGCCCGCCCCGAGGCCCGTCCGGGCCCCGCCCGCATGCGCGGCTACACCCGCGCCGACGGCCGCGTCGGGATCCGCGACTACGTCCTCGTCGCGTACCTGGTCGAGTGCGCGCACCACGTCGCGCGGCGCATCGTCGACCCCTACGCCGGGCAGGGCGTGCAGCTCATCGGCTTTCCCGGCTGCTATCCGAGCGCCTACGCCCACCGGGTGCTCGAAGCGATGTGCACCCACCCCAACGCGGGCGCGGTGCTCCTCGTCTCGCTCGGCTGCGAGGAGTTCAGGCGCAGTGCGCTGCGCGAGACCATCCGCGCCTCCGGCCGGGCGGTGGAGATGCTCGTCATCCAGGGCTGCGGCGGCACCGCGCCGACCATCGAGCGCGGGCGCCGGTGGGTCGAGGCCCGCCTCGCCGAGCGCGCACCGCCCGACCGCGCCATCGAGCTGGCCGACCTCGTGGTCGGGACCAAGTGCGGCGGCTCCGACGGGCTGAGCGGGGTGACCGTCAACCCGGCCGTCGGCCATGCGTTCGACCGCCTCGTCGACGCCGGCGCGACCGTCATGTTCGAGGAGACGTGCGAGCTGATCGGCTGCGAGGAGCACATGGCCGCCCGCGCCGCGGACCCGGCGCTCGGCGAGGCGCTCCGCGCCGCGGTGCGCAAGGCCGAGCGCTACTACCGCAACCTCGGCCACGGAAGCTTCGGCGGCGGCAACATCAAGTACGGACTCTCCACCCTGGAGGAGAAGTCGCTCGGGGCGTACGCGAAGAGCGGGACCCGGCCGATCGCCGGACTGCTCAAGCCGGGGGTGCGCCCGACCCGGCCCGGCCTCTACCTCATGGACACGGTGAACGACGGCGAGGTGCGTTACGGCATCCCGAACATCAACGACACCCAGACGGTGACCGAGATGGTCGCCTCCGGCTGCCACCTCGTCGTGTTCACCACCGGCGCGGGCTCCGTCGTCGGGCAGGCGGTCGCCCCGCTCGTGAAGGGCGTGTCCAGCACGCGCGTCTACCAGCGCATGGCCGGAGACATGGACGTGAACGCGGGGACCATCGCCGACGGGGTGGAGACCATCGAGCAGGTCGGCGAGCGGGTCCTCGCCGCGATCGTGGAGACGGCTTCCGGCCTCCCGACCCGGTCGGAGGCGCTCGGCCACCAGGAGTTCGTCCTCGGATACAAGACTTACGAACCGCTCGGGCCCGCCTGCCTCCCGGCGTGACGCGGGAGCCCGGGCCGGGCGGATGGGGAACGGCGCCCCCCGTCCGGCGCCGGCTGCGACGAGAGAGAAGGAGAAGAGAACGATGAAAGGCATGAGACACGCGGCCCTCGCCGCCACGGCGCTGTGCGCCGCCACCCTCGCGGTGCCGGCGACGGCGCTCGACGACGCCCGGCTGCGGCTGAACTGGATGTACTACGGCTCGCACGCGGGCTTCGCGCTCGGCAAGGACTCGGGGTACTACCGCGACGCGGGGATCAACCTCGACATCCGCTCCGGCAACGGATCGAGCTCCGCCCACCGGCTCGTCGCCAACGGCGACAGCGACTTCGCCTACGGCTCGTGCGCCGCGATGGTGACGCTGGCCGCCCAGGGCGCGCCCCTCGTCTCCGTGGGCGTCATCGACGCGGCGGGTACCGAGGCGGTCATCGTGCGTCCGGACGCGGGGGTGGCGAGCATCCAGGACCTGAAGGGCATGAAGATCCTCACCACCGCCAACGCGGGGGTCAACACGTTCTTCCCGCTCGTGCTGCGCAACGCCGGCATGCAGGAGTCCGACGTGAACCTGACCAACGTGCCCGACGGCGCGCTCGTCTCGAGCTACCTCCAGGGCGCGGGCGGCGCGGTCGCGATCCTCGGCGGCCTCGACGACAAGCCGGCCGAGATCAAGGCGAACGGAGGCGGGACTCCGGTCACCTTCGCCTACTCCGACTTCGGGGTGAACCAGGTGGGATACTGCCTGTCAACGCACAGGAAGACCGTCGAGGAGCGGCCCGGGCTCGTGCGGCGGTTCGTCGAGGCGACGATGAAGGCGTATGCGGAGACGGAGCGGAGCCCGGACGCCGCGGTCGCCGCGATCGCCGCGATCGCGGACATCGTCGGCGGCTCCATGGCGGAGGACCAGGGCAGGGAGCAGGCGCGGGCGGTGCTCGACGTCACCCTGAGCATCCTCTACTCCAACGCCAACACCGGCAGGAAGCTCGGCCTGCACGTGGCCTCGGACTGGGACGACATGCTCTCCCTCATGAAGGACTTCAATGATCTGGAGACCGACCAGCCGGCGTCGGCCTTCTACACGAACGAGTTCCTGCCCTGAAGGGCGCGCCGCCCCGCCGGGGCCCCGGCGGGGCGGGCCGCCCGATGCGTGGCGCCGCATGAAGCCGGTCCCCGCCGCGAGCGCATCCATCGAGATACGAGCGGTACGCAAGCTCTTCGGCGGCGGCGCCGAGGCGGTGCACGCCTTCGGCCCGTCCGATCTCGGCATCGCACCGGGGGAGTTCGTCTCGCTGCTCGGCCCCTCCGGGTGCGGCAAGTCGACCCTCATGCTCATGATCGCGGGGTTGCTGGAGCGCACCGACGGAGAGATCCTCGTCGACGGAGAGGTGGTGGACGCGCCGCGCACCGACGTCGGCATCATGTTCCAGGACAGCACGCTGGTCCCGTGGCGCAGCGTGCGCGGCAACGTCGAGCTGCAGCTCGAGCTGCGCGGGCTCGAGGTCGGCGCGTACCGCGAACGCATCGACGACCTCCTGCGCTCGGTCCACCTCGACGGCTTCGAGGACCGCGCGCCCCACGAGCTCTCGGGCGGGATGCAGCAACGCGCCGCGCTCTGCCAGGCGATCGTGCACGAGCCGGGCACGCTGCTGCTCGACGAGCCGCTCGGCAAGCTCGATGCCATGACCCGGGAGCGGATCCGGGCCGATCTCCAGGAGCTGTGGATGCGGCGCCGTCCCACGGTGGTGTTCGTCACCCACAGCATCGAGGAGGCGGTGCAGCTTTCGACGCGGGTGTGCGTGATCACGCCGCGCCCGGGGCGGATCGACCATGTCATCGACATCGATCTGCCGTGGCCCCGCGGGCTCGACGTCCGGCGCGGCGAGCCCTTCGTGTCGCACCTCGCGAGAATTCAGGAGATCTTCCATGGCTATGGCGTACTCTGAGACGCCGGTCGCGGGCCGGCGCCGCCGCTCCGGCGCGACCGCACCCACCTTGCGCCCGTCGCCGCCATTCCTTCGGGACCCGGAGCGCCGGTGGCCGGTCGGTCGGTCGTGCCGGCCGTGACCTCCCGGTCCCCCGTCATGGCCGCCCTCGGCTGGCTCGGACGCTGGTTCGCGCGGTCGTGGCTGTTTCTCGCGTTCTTCGCCGGGTTCTTCGTCGCCTGGGAGGTGCTGGTCGACGTCCTCGAGGTGCCCCGCTACATCCTGCCCAAGCCCTCCACGATCGTGATCAAGAGCGCCGTCGACCTCGACCGGCTCCTGTACTACACGTGGATCACCGGCACCGAGACGGTGCTCGGCTACGCGGCGGCCATCGTCATCGCGGTGCCACTCGGGCTCGCCATCGCGTTCTCCGGCTTCCTGCGCCAGACCATCTATCCGTTCTTCGTCAGCATCGAGATGACGCCGAAGATCGCCTTCGCGCCCCTGTTCATCTCGTGGCTCGGGTTCGGACTGCTGCCCAAGGTGATCATCGTGTTCCTGGTGTGCTTCTTTCCCATCGTGCTGAACGCGATCCTCGCCTTCGGCTCCCTGAGCGAGGAGCTGACGCGGTTCTGCCGGGCCACCGGCGCCGGCGCGTGGCGCAGCTTCGTGAAGGTCCGGCTGCCGGCCGCGATGCCCCAGTGCTTCGTCGGGTTCAAGTACGCCGCGATCAACGCCACCGTGGGCGCCACCATCGCGGAGTTCATCGGCAGCGACCAGGGGCTCGGCTTCTACATCCAGATTGTGACCGGCAACATGCGACCGGACCTCGCGTTCGCCGGGATCTTCTTCCTCACCGCGCTCGGCCTCGCGGTCTTCGGTCTCGTCACCCTGGCCGAACGCCTGCTCATCCCGTGGCACATCTCGGTCCGGAGGATCGCCTCGTGAGCGGCCGGACACCGGGCTCGGCACGCGGGCCGGCGCCGGAGGGGGCGGGCCCGGAAGATGCGCAGGATGCGCGGCGCGAGCGCCGCCCGGCGCCCGGGGACGCTCCGGCCACCGCACCGCCCGCACCGCCCGGCCCGGCGGGCAGCGCGGTCGAGCGCTTCGACGCGAACGGCCTTCGCGCCTTCGCCGCCGGTGCGCTCGCGGCCGCCGGCATGCCGCGGGACAAGGCGGCGGTGGTGGCCGGCGGCCTCGTCGAGGCCGACCTCTACGGCCACACCACCCACGGGCTCGCGCTGCTCGCCGACTACGTCGCGGAGGTCGAGTCCGGCGAGATGGCGACAGACGGCGTGCCGGACGTCCTCGCCTCGCGCGGCGCGGCGGCGTGCTGGGACGCGCGGCGGCTTCCCGGGATCTGGGTGACCGCGCGCGCCGTCGACGAAGCCCGCGAACGGGCGGACTCGTTCGGGGTCGGGGCGGTGGCGATACGGCGCAGCCACCACATCGGATGCCTCGCGTCGTTTCTGGAATCGCCGGCGCGGCAGGGCTACCTCGTGCTGGTGCTGTGCTCGGACCCGGGCGACGCCCTGGTCGCGCCGTTCGGGGGGTCGAGCCCGGTGCTCACCCCCGACCCGATCGCGGCCGGCATCCCGGGCCGCGACGCACCGATCCTCCTCGACCTGAGCACTTCGATCACCACCGCGGGACTGACCGCCCGCGCCCGCGCCCGCGGGGAGCGCCTGCCCGGACGATGGCTCATCGACGCCGCGGGCGAGGCCACCGACGACCCCGAAGCCCTCGACCGCGGAGGGGCCCTGCTGCCGCTCGGGGGGCTCGACCACGGGCACAAGGGCTTCGCCCTGGGCCTGCTGGTCGAGGCGCTCACGCAGGGGCTGGCGGGCTTCGGACGCGCCGACGAGCCGAGCGGCTGGGGTGCGAGCGTGCTGGTCCTCGCCTTCGCGCCACCGAGGTTCGCCGGCGCGCAGGCGTTCTCCCGCCAGGTGGACCGGCTCGCCGAGGCATGCGTTGC
The DNA here is from genome assembly GCA_965202735.1 of Gammaproteobacteria bacterium. Classification (GTDB taxonomy): domain Bacteria; phylum Pseudomonadota; class Gammaproteobacteria; order HK1; family HK1; genus HK1. Next base: position 1,406,668 of record OZ241844.1, on the reverse strand, counting down.
GAGCCGGCGCGCGGACCCGTCGCGCGGCGTGCGGATGCCGGGCCAGCTCGCGCTGGACCGCAAGGCGGCGGCGCTGCGCGATGGCGTGGAGCTGTTCCCGGAGCTCGCGCGGGCTCTGCGCGCGCTCGCGGAGCGGCTCGGGCGGCCGGCGCCGCGAGCCCGACCGGGCGCCGGCCCGCAAGGCGATGCCCGACCTCGCGAATCCGGGCGTCCGCCACCGGAGCCGGAGCCGAGGGAGCAGGAGCTGAATCCATCGCCCGCGGAAGCTCTCCGCCGGGAGCGTGAATCGCGCTGATGGCGCCCGATGCATCCGGCGCCGTCCGAATGCTTCCCCACCCCGCGGCGCCGGTCGCGACGCTGGCGGCCGCCACCGGGACTCGCCGCATCGGCGGGCCTCGCGTTCCAGGCCGCCTCGCGGCACAGGGGCCGGCACATGCAGTGCACGCCGCCTCCGGCCCGGGGGTACATCGTCATTTCGGGGTCGTAGACGGTGTCGATTCGAAGTAGCTGGACGCAGGCATCGGGTATGCGGCCTCGAGGGTCGCGCCCGAACATGAGGAAAGTATTCCGGCTGGCCTGTCCGTCTGCGCCGGTCGCGGCGAACGCAACCGCTGCTCGACGTTCTCCGGTTCCTGCGGGCCTTATGCGGAGGCTGGCCGGGAAACGAACTCCGACACCGCCCGCTCGAGTCGCGCCCATGCGGGTACTTCAGCGAGAGAGCCGCCGACCGGCAGTTGCTCCAGCAGGATTCGCCGATGCTGCGGAAACTTCTTTCTGAATTTCCTGAGACGATGTCCCCGATGGCCGCTGGCCGCAATCAGAGCGGATTCCAGCCTTGTCTTCGGGTCTGCTTCGTGCTCGACGTTTGCAGGTCGTGGCAAGTTCAGCGGCTGTCTTCCTTTCGGGTTGCCGGCAACTCTGCGAATCGCGGCCTCATCCAGAAGAATCCATGCCTCTGTCGTTCTGACGGGAATGACGGTGACGCGATCGACCTCCAGTTCCGCATTGTTCGATGCCTCGGCAATCTCCCTGGACCGCTCTTCGATTCCGGCCGAATCGGCATCACGGTGGACAAAGAGCACATCGAACTCGGATTCCCCGGCAAGGACGGTTCGCAATTTCCTCTCCAGCACCGAGCCTCCTCCCTTCACGGGATCATCCACGCTGGCGAGGGCGACCGCTGTCCCGACCACCTCCGCTGCGCCGCAATGCGCCAATAGCTGACGGAGGTGTGGAACCAGCGCCCGGTCCGAAGTCCCCTCGCACAGGAGGAGAAAGCGAATCAGGCGGTCGTTCACGGGAATCGGGTCGAATCGAACGGCAAGCGAAGCTGTACACCATCGGGCGGCTGCAGGTAGTCCTGCATCATCGACAGTCCAAGAGCCGGGCCTCCACCCTCGGCCTCTGTCCGCCAACTGCCTTTCAACGGGTAGCAACGGAGGCCACGCACGGATGAATCGCCGTATCGCAGCGTGGCTTCTTGTGCAAGCAGTACGTCATCGGCGTTTTGAAGCTGCAGAAAGTACGGAGAATGGGTTGCCAGGATGACTTGACGCATGATGTTTTCGGAATCAATCGGGCTGTCGACATCCACGGCCAGCTCCCGAATCAGCCTGGCCATGGCCGGCAATCTTTCGGGATGAATGCCGTTCTCGGGCTCTTCGATGCAGATCAGGCCCTTGGCTTCCGGATCTTCGGCCAGTACCGAGAGCGCAAGAAAACGCAACGTGCCGTCCGAAATCGCATTCGCCGCGAATTGCTGGCCACCGGCTTCGGTCACCGAAAGCGTCAGAAGTTCACGAACGTCGTCGCGTGCGACATCGACACTGATCACGGGCACAAGCTCGGCCAGTCTCGAAGAGACTCTCGCGACGACGCTTCCGCCGGGACTTTCCGTTTCCTTCAGCCGGTTCAGCGCAGCGGCAAGATGGGCTCCGTTGTCGGAAACGACCGTCGGATCTCTTCCGAGACGATCGGGACGACGCATGGCGCTCGGTTCGAGTGAAAGCAACCGCCATTTCTGCATCTCCCTGCGTACGGCAAGGATTGTCGGAGTGGCAACCGTATTGGTCGTGCCCACGATCGTCCGTGGCGCTGAGCGAGCCGGGGCTCTCTGGCCGGGACCTCTCGACCCGCCGTCCTGATGCACGATGATTTCCGTCGCCCCGTCCGCACTCCGCTCCGTCGAGATGTACCCGGTCCTGGCGAACCGTCGATTTCGAACCGCCTTGTCCCTGAAATGCGCTTTCGCATGGGGAAACCGAAGTCTCTTCCTTGCGTCTCCCTGCCGAATGTGGTGCAAGGACTCCGAGAGAAGCTCCATGTCGAAAATTGACCGGGAGGACTTTTCCGAAGTCGAATACTTCTTTCCCATTTCGACCTCGTACCGCAAGAAAGTCGAGCTGGCCTTGCCCGGGCGCCCGAAGTCATCGGTGACGTCCTGCTCCACCAGCATCTCGGCGGCGAGCTTGAATGAATCCCGACTGGCCGTCTCCCCGCGAAAGAACAGATCTTCCAGACGTGCGGTATCTTCCGTCCGCGCCCGGACGCGGACTGCGGCTTCGAGGATCGAATGATCGGCCAGCAGGGACAGGAAATGGATGGCATCGAAGATATTCGATTTCCCGGTCCCGTTCTGTCCCGCAATGCAGGTGTACGGACTGAAGTCGACGGCGAACCCGATCAGGTTCCTGAATCCATCGACTTCAAGGCGGGTCAACATTTCGCCTGGTCTGCCTCTACCGCGGAGTGGTCCGGGCTTCAGTCCCGACCATGCCTCGTTGCTGCAATTATACCGTCGGCGAAGCGGACCGGCAGCAAGTCCGGGCCGGAGCGCCGCGGTGTTCACCTGCCGGCGCAGTCCCCGTATCCTCCGCACTCCCGACCGATGTCCGCCACGAGCCGTTCCATGAGAGTGATTCAACTCCCGCGCTGGCCGACCTCATGGTGATGGACGGCTACCGCTGCGAGGCGCACGAGCACTGGACACGGCAGCTCTCGCCGCGGGTCCGCTCCGACAGCAGCGCCTGCCGGGTCGGGGAGGGCGACGACGTGCAGGTGGCCGCCGTCTCGTGACGCGGGCCCTCGATGCCGGAGCCGATCGACAGCCTCCCCAGGCACAAGGACGACTTCGCGCGGGTCTACGACCTCGAAGACCCGAGCCGCTACTTCACCGCACTGAGGCCGTCCGACTACCGCATGCCGGAGGCGCTGGCGCGTGCGCTGAGGGCCATCCATCGTCCCGTGTGCGCCGCCCGCGGCACCGGCGGCACGCTGCGGGTGCTGGACTTCGCCTGCGGCTACGGGACCGTCGGAGCGCTGCTTCGACACGATATCTCCGTGGCGGAGATCTACGCCCGGTACGGCGAGCGGCAATGGCGGCCGGCCGACGCCAGGCGGTACTGGGAAGCGGACGCGGCCTTCTTCGCCGCGCGGCGCGAGGAACCGGCACGCTTCGAGATCGGCGGCGCCGACATCGCCGGGGTCGCGCTGGAGTACGCCGCGGCGCTCGGGTTCCTCGATCGGGCCTTCCACGAGAACCTCGTCGAGGACCCGCCGAGCGCCGGGCTGGCGCGCTTCCTGCGCGGCGTGGACCTGGTGGTCGAGAGCGGCTCGGTGGGCGATCTGCTGCCGGTCGCGTTCGAACGCATTCTCGACGGCTGCGGCGATGCGGCCCGGCCCTGGTTCATCTGCTGCCCTCGTCCCGACGTGGACTGGGCGGCGCTGAACGCGCTGTGGGCCGACCGGGGCTATCGCGCCGAGAGCCTGGGTACCGGGCCGGTCCGCTATCGCAAGGCGCTGGCCGCCGAGGAGCGGGCGGACATGCTGCGGATCACCCGCGCGCTCGGGAAGCCGGACGAGGCCGTCATGCGCGGCGGCTACCTGCTCGTCGACATGACGCTGGCGCGGCCCGAAGCCGATGCCGGCAATCCGCCGCTCGAACGGCTGCGGGGCCGCTACGACTGAGCGAACGCATCGGACCGCGGCCGCCACCGATGGGGCCGGCGGCACCGGTGCGACGTCCCCGGCCCTGGCCGGGCGTCACCCGGCGGCCGCCGCCTCGGGCGGGACTCATGGCGGCATGCCCTTCGGCGCCGCGTTCCGGGCTCGAGTCGTTCGTGGTCGCGGAGCTCGTCAAGCGGACCCATGGCGGTATGCCCGCCGGCGCCGCGTACCGGTCTGTCATGGACGCGCCGACGGGCCTTGCAGGGCGGTATGGCCGAGCGGAAGAAACAGGCGCATCGGGTCGCCCGTGAGCAGTGCGAAGCCGAACCTCTCGCAGAAGCGTTTTGCGTCCTCGTTCGCGGCATCCACGATCATGGCATGCATGGCCACGGTTTCACCGGCGGCCACGGTCCGCTTGACCGCATCGGCGAGAAGCATGCGTCCGAGACCGCGCCCGTGCGCCGAGCGGTCGACCGCCAGCCGGCCGATCAGGGCGCAAGGCACCGGATGGCGCGGCAGCTTCCTCGACAGCGCATCGGGCAGCGAGGCCAGGTCGATCGACAGGGCGCTCAGCGTGTAGAAACCGAGGATGGCATCGGCGTGGCCGGCGGTGCAGACGAACACCCGGGCGATCCGGCGCCGGACGTCCTGACCGGCCTGGCGCGCCAGATAGCGGTCCAGCTCGGGAAGGCCGCATGAAAAGGCCACCCGGTCGTGCCGTCTGCCGAGCGGCTCGACAATGAGCGTATCGGGATCGGTCAACGCGAGTCGACGCGCCTTGCGTGCTCTTCCAGCGCCGCGCGGAGGCGGTCGTTCGGCGACGGCGGACCGGCAAGGGCATCGAAGAAACGCAATTCCTCGGGTTCATGCGGGGTGGGCGCTGGCAGGAATGGCACCATGGGCGCCGGTGTGTCATGGACGCGCTGAAGGGCGTCTTGATTCTGCTTCCTGACCGCTCAATCCGTCGGGCGATGAAAGCCGTTGCGCAACAAGCATTCAGCCCGAGCGGCGCTTGAGCGGCAGCGCCCGCCGTGCACTTGCGGAGACGATCCCAAGACCGCTGCGCGGCTTCCAAGCGGTAGTGCAGGAAGCACATGGCGACGAGGCAATTGCGAAACGGCCCGCGCACCGGGGGATCATCGGTGCGGTCCGCACGGTCGGCGATGGCAAGCAGAACGCGCGGCGCGATGTCGTCCCGACCGCGGCATCCGGCCGTCGGTTCCTTCGGGGCGAATGATGCGCCCGGCGCGCTGAATGAGGGTATGGCGAAGGGTCCCGATTTCGCGAAAGCACCACAGGGCGGCGCGTTTTGGTGTGGTTCGGCGCGCGCGGAGCGATTCGCATCTGAATCTCGCGGGTGAGATTGTGCGCCAGGATGGCGGCGAGCATGTAGAGCTGGTTTCCCGTAAGCGTCCCGTAAAGGGCGTTATTGAAGTGCGGTGGGGAAGGGCTCCTGGAGTGAGTCTCGGGCCAGACTCTAACCCGTCTTTGACACCACATAGATACGAGATTCGGGATTCAGTAGACAGATCAATCCCTTACGAGCATTCGCGTGAATAAGCGCAAGCTGCGGATTATGCAGACAGTAATGCGCGCCTGACAGCCTCCGGCTCTTTCTGGATCACGCGCAGAAGCGCCGCCGCCGGGCCGCTGACCCGGCGCGTTCCCTGTTCCCACTTGCGATAGCCGGACAGGCTCATGCCGACCAGCGGCGCCATCTGCGCCTGGGTCAGCTTCGCCTGCTTGCGGACCTCGCGCGGCGTCACGGGCGCATGCACGATGGCAGAGCCCTTGCCCTCGGCGTGGGCAAGGGCCTCGTTGAGCGATTGGATCAGGTCTTCTCCGAAGGTGCTCATCGCTTCTTCCTTTCGGTATGCTTGATCGCCGCGACGATGCCGGCCGCGACGGCGTTTCGTCGTGGAAGCCGCTTGGAGGTGCGGGAGAGTCTGAACCATAACGCCCTGTCACTGCGGGCTTTTCCTCAGGTTCATGCGGGGCGGGCGCTGGCAGGATTTGCACCATCGGTACGTCCCGGTATGAACCGGGGCACCACGTAGGGGCCTTCCGGGATCACCGCGACCGCCGGGTCGCCGCTCTCCTCGACGGAGCGCGCGACGGCATCCTCGATCGAATCGACGACGTTCACCCCGGTCAGTCCCCGGTCCTCGGCCGGCAGGCCCTGCGAGTACAGGTGGATGCCGGCGAGCCGCATCGGCTTGAGCTGCATCTCGGTCTGCCACTCGTCGATGTCCGCGAGGGGCTTGCGCAGGATGCTCGCGAGAAATCCGTCGGGGCCGTCCGCGACGAGCCGGCGCTGGGCTTCCCGGTAGTGGGGCGAGCCGATTCCCTCGGAGCAGTCGGAGGCGATGATGAGGCTCGCGCCCGGGGCGAGGATGTCGATGGGCGTCACCATGCCCTTCACGGTCTGGTAGTAGGTCCGGTCGAGCGGATGGCCCGCGGCGGAGGTGACGACGGTCGAGAACTTCCGGCCGACCGGCACCGCGCAGGAGCCATGCGCGAACCGCACCGCCTCGCCGTGGCTCTCGACGATGTCGCCGAAGTTCACGAAGCACAGCCGGCGTCGCTCGTCGATGACGGTGTTGACGGCGTGGACGTCCCCGAGCATGCGCATGATCTCGAGCTGCTCCTCGTGCAGCGGATTGCCGTCGAGGTTGCACTGGACGGCGGCCGGGTCCTCCATGAACCGCGCGTTGTGGAAGGTGCGGATGGTGTCCTCATGCGCCACCCCGGGGGCGACGATCTTGCGGCCGCCGGACCAGCCGGCCATGAAGTGCGGCTCGACGAGCCCGGTCGCGATCCGGAGCTCCGCATCGACGAAGCGCCGGTCGAGCTTCACCGGCGTGCCCCTCGTCGCGGTGACGCCGAGGTCGACGTGCGCCTCGCCGTCGCGCGCGAAGTGGTTCTCGACCCGGACCGTGTCGAGCACCCATCGGTCCCCGACGAGCTCCGCGAGCTCCTCGCCCTCGTTCGGCCGGTGCAGTCCGGTCGCGACCAGGACGGTGATGTTCCGGGCCGGGATGCCGCCGTCGACGAGGGTGCGGATCATCGGCCCGAGGAACACGTGGTTCGGCACCGGGCGGGTGATGTCGCAGACGAGGATGCAGGCGGAGCGCCTGCCCCGGGCAAGGCTTGCCAGCGGCGGCGCCCCGGTGGGCTCGGCGAACGCGCGCGCCACCGCGCCGGCCGCATCCTCGACTACCGGCAGCGGCTTCTTGCGCAGCACCGTGACTTCGCAGCCGTCGGGCATGCGCACCGGGAGCCGCCCGCGGCCGTATTCGAGCTCGACGATCATCGCTGCCTCCCCGGGTCGCAGGCGACCCGTCAGCCCGGCCGGCGCATCCGGGTTCACGTTCGCATCGGCCGCGCCGGCCGGGACGCCCTGTCCCGCAACGCGAAGCGGGGCTGTCCGGAAGTCGCGACGAGCGGCTCATCGGGCGCCCGGGCCGGGCATTCGAGGCCGATGCCGAGAGACCCGCGACCACCGTGCGGTATTCCGGCTGGGCGGCCGGGGACCACGGCTTTCGAATGGCCCCGCAACGCAGAGTACTCCGAGTGTGCGGTGCCCGCGTGCGACTTACAATGTCCCCATGCACATCCAGCTCGATCCTGTCGGCGGGGTCGCCGGCGACATGTTCGCGGCGGCGGTGCTCGACGCATGGCCGGAGCTCGAGGCGCCGCTCGTCGCGGCCCTCGCGCGCGCCGGACTCGACGCCATCGCCACCGTCGAGCGCGTCGACTGCGCCGACCATGCGCTGACGGGGTCGCGGTTCGCGGTGCACGAGACGGGCGCCGCCGACCGAGGTCCGCACCGGCCCGGGACGAGCGGCGCCGGCCAAGGTCCGCAATGGTCCGGGACGAGCCGTGCCGACCGAGGTCCGCAGTGGTCCGAGACGGGCGTCGCCGACCAAGGTCCACACCGGTCCGGAACGGGCGTCGCCGACCGAGGTCCGCAATGGTCCGGGACGAGCCGTGCCGACCGTGCGCCACACCGGTCCGGGACGAGCGGCGCCGGCCATGCGCCGCACCGGTTCGGGACGGGTCGCGCGGGTCGCGAGCCCCATGCGCCCGCCACCGGCGATCGTGGCCGCGGGCACGATTGCGGGTCCGCCCGCGAGCATCACCTCTACCGCGACATCCGCACCCTGCTCGAAGGCTCCGACCTCGATTCCGGGGTACGGACCCGGGCCCTCGACATCTTCGCGCGGCTCGCCGCGGCGGAGTCCGCGGTGCACGGCGTGCCCGTCGACGACGTGAGCTTCCATGAGGTCGGCGCCTGGGACTCGATCGCGGACGTCGTCTGCGCGGCGTGGCTCACCGAGCATCTCGACGCATCGTGGTCGTGCGGGCCGCTCCCCCTCGGCCGCGGCCACGTCGAGACGGCGCACGGGCGGCTCCCGGTCCCCGCGCCGGCGACGGTGGAGCTGCTGCGCGGGATGGTCGTCGACCAGGACATGCATCGCGGAGAGCGCGTCACCCCGACCGGCGCCGCGATCGTCTCCCATCTGGCGCCGAGCTTCGCGCCGCTGCCCGGCCCGATGCGTCTCCACCGTTCCGGGACCGGCTTCGGCACGAGCCGGCTTCCCGGCACGAGCAACGTCCTGCGGCTGCTCGCGTTCGAGCCGCTCGGAGGGCTCGACGCGCCGGTGCGGCGCGAGCGCATCGCGGTGTGCGAGTTCGAGGTCGACGACCAGACCGGCGAGGACCTGGCCCTGGCGCTGGATCGCCTGCGCGGCCTCGATGGCGTCCTGGACGTGGCGAGCCACGCGGTCCACGGCAAGAAGGGCCGGATCGCCGTGCATGTGCGTCTTCTCGCCCGGACCGGGGCGGTGGCGCCGGTGATGGAATCGTGCTTTCGCGAGACCACCACCCTGGGGGTGCGGTGCCACGAGGTGGACCGCGCGGTGCTCGCCCGCGCCTCGGCGACGGTGATGGTGGAGGGCCGCTCCGTGCGGGTGAAATCGGCCCGCCGCCCCGGCGAGGTACGGACCTCCAAGGCGGAGATCGACGACCTGGCGCCGTTGGCGGGCGGCCACGCGGACCGGGTGCGGGTGCGGGCCTCGGCCGAGCGGGCGGGCGGCGGGGGCGATGCGTGAGCGGGCGTGAGGCATCGACGACCCACGCTCGTGGCGCGCCGGCTCCGGTCCGGTCCGCGGGCATGGCCGGGCCGGAGATGGGTTCGGGCGCCGCAGCCGGAGGGAGCGGGATGGGTAGCCCTGGGGTGAAGTCGGGTTTGAAGGCCGGTATGAAGTCCGGAATGAAGGCTGGCATGAAGACCGGCATGAAGGCCGGCATGAAGGCCGGCATGAAGGCCGGCATGAAGTCCGGCATGAAGACCGGTATGAAGACCGGCATGAAGACCGGTATCACGCAGCTCGGACGTGTGTTCGAGGAAATCGGCCGTGTCGCGGTGGCGGTCAGCGGGGGCGTCGACAGCATGACTCTCGCGGTCGTCGCGCACCGCACGCTCGGGGAGTCGGCGACGATGGTCCACGCGGTCTCCGCCGCCGTCCCGGCCGACGCCACCGGCCGCGTCGAGCGATACGCGCGGCGCGAAGGATGGCGGCTCGAGCGGGTCGACGCGGGCGAGCTCCTCGATGCGCGCTACGTCGCCAACCCCGTCAACCGCTGCTACTTCTGCAAGACGAATCTCTACTCGACGATCGTCCCGCTCGCCGGCGGCGGCGCCACCATCGTCTCCGGCACCAACACCGACGATCTCGGAGACTTCCGGCCGGGACTGGCGGCCGCGGCCGGGTACGGGGTGCGCCATCCCTACGTCGAGTGCGGCATCGGCAAGCCCGCGGTGCGGGCCATCGCGTCGGGGCTCGGGCTCCGCGACCTCGCCGAGCTTCCGGCCGCGCCGTGCCTGTCGAGCCGGGTGGAAACCGGCATCGCCATCGATCCCGGGGTGCTGGCCGCGGTCGATGCGTGCGAGCGGCTCGTGCGCGACGCGACCGGGGCCGGCACGGTCGGGGCGGCCGGCACGGTACGGTGCCGGGTGCGCCGCGATGCGGTGGTGGTCGAGCTCGACGCCGCGACGCTTGCCGCTCTCGACGCCCACCGCCGTGACGTACTCGCGGGGGAGGTGGCGGAGCGCATGGCCGCGGCCGGGGCGCCGCGCGCGATCCGGTTCGAGCCCTACCGCATGGGCAGCGCGTTTCTGAGGCCCTCCGCGGGAGCGTGACCGCGCGGCCTTCGACGATGTCCGCCCGATCCGCAACGAGCCTCCGCGCGGCCCGTATCGAGCCTCCGCCCGGTCGGCAACGAGCGTCGTGCGGTCGGCAACGAGCGCCGCCCGATCCGCATCGAGCCTCCGCCCGGTCGGCAACGAGCGTCGTGCGGCCGGCAACGAGCGCCGCTCTTCGGCATCGAGCCTCCGCTCGGCCCGTATCGAGCCTCCGCCCGGCCGGCAACGAGCGCCGCGCGGCTCGCAACGAGCGCCGTGCGGTCGGCAACGAGACTCCGCCCGGTCGGCAACGAGCGCCGTGCGGCCCGCAACGAGCCTCCCCCGGCCCGCAACGAGCGCCCACCGGGTCCGCACGAGTCCGTCCGTCGTCCCGGGTCCATGGGAGGCTTCGGACATGTCTGAACGCGAAGTAGTGCCGGACGACGGGCGTCGCGCGAGAATCGGCTTCGACGAGTCGATCTACTGCGCCGGGAAGTCTCCTCGCCAGCTCGACACGATCCTCGCCCGGAGCATCGAAGCACGCCGGCCCCTGCTCCTCACCCGGCTGGGCGCGGATACCGTCGACGCGCTCGCCGCCGCCCATCGGGCCGCTCTCGACTACGACCCCGTCTCCCGTACCGCGGTGCTGGGTACGAGAGCGGAGTCCGGGCTCGGGCCGGCGCGGGTCGCGGTGGTGACCGCCGGCACCTCGGACGTGCCGGCGGCGAGGGAGGCGGTGCGCACGCTGGCGTACTACGGCGAGCCGGCCCTGGAGGTCTACGATGTCGGCGTCGCGGGGCTGTGGCGTCTGCTCGAGCGGCTGGAGGAGATCCGCGCGATGCCGGTGGTGATCGCGGTGGCGGGGATGGAGGCGTCGCTGCCCAGCGTGGTGGGGGGGCAGGTGCCGGGGCTCGTCGTCGCGGTCCCGACCTCGAACGGCTACGGCGTGTCCGCCGGCGGCCGGGTCGCCCTCGACGCCTCGCTGTCGAGCTGCGCCCCCGGGCTCGCGGTGGTCAACATCGACAACGGTTACGGCGCGGCCTGCGTGGCGTTGCGGGCGCTGCGCCTCGCGGGGTGAGTCCGCGTGGACCCCTGCGGGCGGCGCAATCCCGCGCCTCGACCGGGGCGCGACAACGGGGGTCCTTCGGGGCGCGGTTGGCGCCTGCGGCCGGACCGCGATCAGGCCGGGTCCGCGGAGCGGCGCAACAGCGGGGGTCCTTCCGGGTGCGGTTGGCACCCCAGCTTCGATCACTGTCCCAGGGAGCATGAGTCATGGCGCGCATCGCGATCGGCGGCTTCCAGCACGAGACCAACACCTTCGCACCGTCGCTCGCGACGCTGGCCGAGTTCGAGACCGCCGACGAGTGGCCGGGGCTGACCACCGGACCCGGGCTGCCGGAACGGGTGCGGGGCATGAACCTCCCCATCGCGGGGTTCATCGAGGAGGCCGAGCGCGCCGGACACCGCCTGCTGCCGACGACCTGGGGCTCGGCGTCTCCGTCCTCCTTCGTCACCGAGCACGCCTACGAGCACATCGCCGGGCTCATTCTGGACGGGCTGCGGGCCGCGCGGCCCTTCGACGCGGTGTACCTCTGCCTGCACGGGGCGATGGTCGCCGAGCACCTCGAGGACGGGGAGGGCGAGCTGCTGCGCCGGGTGCGTGCGCTCGCCGGCGCCGGCGTCCCCGTCGTCGCTTCGCTCGACTTCCACGCCAACACCACGCCGGAGATGGTGGCGCACGCGAGCGCGCTCGTCGGCTACCGCACCTATCCGCACATCGACATGGCCGACACGGGCCGGCGCGCCGCCCGGCACCTCGACCGGCTGCTCGGCGGCTCGGGCGCGGTGCACAAGGTGTTTCGCCAGATCCCGTTCATGATCCCGCTCACCTGGCAGTGCACGACGAGCGAGCCGATGCGGTCCGTCATGGCCATGCGCGACGACGCCGAGGGCGGGGAGGTGGCGAGCCTCACGGTGGCGGCGGGCTTCCCGGCCGCGGACATCCGCCACTGCGCGCCGTCGGTGTTCGGCTGCGGCCGGTCGCCGGCCGCGGTCGAGCGCGCGGTGGACGCGCTCGCGAGCGAGATCGAACGGAGGGAGGGCGAGTTCGAAGGCGTGCTCCACTCGCCGGACGAAGGCGTGCGGCGGGCCATCGGGATCGCGCGCACCGCGTCCCGCCCGGTGGTGATCGCGGATACCCAGGACAATCCGGGCGCCGGGGGCGACTCCGATACCACCGGGATGCTGCGCGCGCTCGTGCGCCACGACGCCCCGAGGGCGGCGCTCGGGATGATGGTGGACCCCGAGGCGGCGCTTGCCGCGCACGCCGCCGGGGCGGGATCGGCCATCGCCCTCGCGCTCGGCGGCAAGTCCGGCATTCCGGGCGATGCGCCCTTCGAGGCCGAGTTCACGGTCGAGCGGGTCGGAGACGGGCGGTTCGCGGGCACGGGCCCGATGTACGGAGGCGCGCGCATGGACCTCGGACCGATGGCGTCGCTCCGTATCCGCGACATCGAGGTGCTCGTCGGGAGCCGCAAGGCGCAGCTCGCGGACCTGTCGATGTACCGGCACTGCGGGATCGAGCCCGCCACCCGGAAGATCGTCGTGAACAAGAGCTCGGTCCACTTCCGGGCCGACTTCGAGCCCATCGCGTCGGAGGTGCTGATCTGCGTGGCGCCGGGACCGATGGTGGCGGACCCGGCCGCGCTCGCCTGGACCCGCCTCCGGCCCGGGATGCGCCTGCGCCCGAACGGCCCCGCATTCGGCCAGTGACCGCGACGTCATCCACTTCGCCCACGTCGCCTACCGTCTCGCCGCCCGAACGGCCCCGCATTCGGCCGGTGACCGCGACTCCCGGCCGGCCCTTCCTGAATGGCCCCGGCGGCGCCCGGCTTCCGGCGGCGATCGCGCCCCCGATGTTGCATACCGCATCCGCGTGATCTGAAATCGCCGACTCTTCCCGGGCTCGCCCGGCCGCATCGCTGGAGGTCACCATGCAGACACACGCCAGAGTCGTCGTCATCGGTGGGGGAATGATGGGGGTGGGGCTGCTCTACCACCTCGCCGAGGAGGGGTGGACCGACCTCCTGCTCGTGGAGAAGGGGGAGCTGACCTCCGGCTCGACGTGGCACGCGGCGGGCCAGTGCCCGAGCTTCATCGCCGACTACAACATGGCGAAGATCCACGACTACGGGGTCAGGCTGTACCCGAAGCTCGAGGAGAAGACCGGGCAGTACGTGAGCTGGCACGGGTGCGGCGGCATCCGGTTCGCGATGAAGCCGGCCGAGGTGGAGTGGTTCCACCACGTCGCCAGCGTCGGCAAGCTCATCGGCTTCCACTGCGAGATCATCGACCCGGAGAAGATCAGGCGGATCAACCCGTTCGTGAACGTGGAGGGGGTGCTCGCCGGCGCCTGGACCGCCGAGGACGGCCACGTGGACCCCGCCGGCTGCTGCAGCGCGCTCGCGAAGGGCGCGCGCGACATGGGCGCCGCCATCGCCCGCCGCACCCTGGTGACGGACCTGAAGCAGCGTCCGGGCGGCGAGTGGGAGGTCGTCACCGACCGGGGCAGCGTGGTGTGCGAGATGGTGGTGAACGCCGCCGGCTGCTACGCGCGCCAGGTGAGCCAAATGGCGGGCACCGACGTGCCGATCACCAACATGGAGCACACCTACCTCGTCACCGAGCCGGTCCGGGAGTTCCTGGAGCGCGACGAGGAGATGGTGGTGGTGCGCGATCCCTGGACCTCCGGGTACCTGCGCCAGGAGCAGAAGGCGGGGCTCATCGGCATCTACGAGACTGCGGACTCGGCCGAGTGCTGGACGCACCGGGGCGGGTGGCCGGAGTGGGACGCGGAGAACGAGCTGTTCGAGGCGAACCTCGACCGGCTCGCGCCCTACGTCGAGCGGGCCATGGAGCGCATTCCGATGTGGCGCGACGCCGGCATCAGGCGCATCGTGTGCGGCGCCATTCCGCACACCCCGGACGCGAACCCGCTGCTCGGCCCGGCCGCGGGCCTGCGCAACTTCTGGCAGTGCTGCGGGGCGTCCATCGGCATCGCGTCGGGCGCCGGCTGCGGCAGGTACCTCGCGCAGTGGATGGTGCACGACGACAGCGAGATCAACATGGCCGGCCTCGACCCGCGCCGGTTCGGCGGCTACGCGCCGGGCGGGTACACGAAGGCGAAGTCCCACCAGGACTACGAGCACATGTACGCCCTGCACCTGCCCGGCGAGGAGCGCCCCGCCTCGCGCGGCGAGCGGGTGACCCCGCTCTGCGACGCGCTCGCCGCCAAGGGCTGCGTGTACACCGAGGCGAACGGCTGGGAGCGCCCGAAGTGGTTCTCGCTCGACGGCCGGGAGGAGGAGGTCGGCTTCCGCCACAACAACGTGTTCGAGGTGGTGGCGGCGGAGTGCCGGGCGGTGCGCGAGCGGGTCGGGGTGATGGACTTCTCGAGCTTCGCGAAGTTCGACGTGACCGGGGCGGACGCCGAGGCGTACCTGAACCGGATCACCGCCAACCGCATGTCGCGGCGGCCCGGCGGCATCGTGCTCGCGCACTACCTCTCGCCGGAGGGCCGCATCCTCGGCGAGTCGACGATCACCAGGCTCGCTCCCGACCGCTTCTACGTGCTGTCCGGCGCCGGGGCCGAGGACCGCGACCTGGACCACCTGGTCCAGGGCCCGCGCGACGGGCTCGACGTCACCGTGGCCAACGTCACCGGGGACTGGGGGATGCTGGTGCTGGCGGGTCCGCGCTCGCGCGCGGTGCTCGCGAAGCTCACCGACGCGGAGCTCGGCAACGGGCACTTCCGCTGGCTGACCGGCCGGGAGATCGAGGCGGCCGAGATCCCGGTCCGCGCGCTCCGGGTGAGCTACGTCGGAGAGCTCGGCTGGGAGCTGCACTGCCCGATGGCGCGGCTCGCCGACCTGTACGACGCGGTGTGGGCGGCCGGCGAGGCGTTCGGCATCGCGGACTTCGGGGCGTACGCGGTCGACTCGCTCCGCATGGAGAAGGCGTACCGGGGCTGGGGGGCGGAGCTCACCAACGAGATCACCTTGGTGGAGGCGGACATGGAGCGCTTCGCCGCGTTCGACAAGGACGACTTCGTGGGCCGGGCGGCGACGCGGCGCGTCAGGCAGGCCGGCATCGCGACGCAGCTCGTCTACGTGGAGGTCGAGCCCGGCGACTGCGACGTGCACGGCGGGGAGCCGGTGATCGCGCACGGGAAGGTGATCGGGGTCACGACCTCGGGCGCCTTCGGCCACTACACGGGGAAGAGTCTCGGCTTCGCCTACGTGGAGCCGCACCTCGCGGCGCCCGGCACGACGTTCTCGATCGACGTCCTCGGCGCCCCCCGCGAGGCGACGGTGCTCGCCGAGCCCGCCTGGGACCCCCGCAATGAACGGCTGCGGGCGTGAGGGTGGCGGGCGGGTCGGAAATGGTATCGACCATCGGCCGGCTCCCGAACGAGGGCATCAAATGACGGGAACCCGTCTCAAAAATCGAATCTCGGGGCACCTGCTCTCTGCAAGGAGAAAGAATTGTATGTTATCAGACAGTTACGCTATCTTTCGATCATCTGAAAACATCGACCGGCGACCTTGAGACAGATTCGCACGGGAAGCCACCCACGGAGTGAGCCGGGAGAGCTCGAATGATCAGCCACATCGACCACGTTGTCCTGACCGTCGGCGACATCGAGGCGTCGGTCGTGTTCTACCGGCGCGCGCTCCTGGCGACGGACTCCACGTTCGCGAACGGGCGCCGGGCCCTTCACTTCGGGAGCCAGAAGATCAACCTCCAGGTGCTCGGCATGGAGACGAGGAACCGCGCCGCGGTGGGGTCCGGCGACCTGTGCCTGGTCACCACATGGCCATTGGCCGACGTCGTCGCGCACCTTCGCGGCGAGGGGATTGGGATCGTGGAGGGACCGGTCCCCAAGACCGGGGCCGCCGGCGCCATGACGTCGGTGTACTTCAACGACCCGGACGGCAACCTCATCGAGATCGCCAGCTACGACACGCGGGAGGGAGGCGGCCCCGCCGCCTGACCGGATGCAACCTGCTGTGGCCCGAGGGACTCGTCGCGTACCGCCGCACACCCGAGCTCGACGAGAAGACCACACCGGCCGGACTGAGGTTCGGGCCCGCGACCGGGCGCGGCGTCCGGGAATGACCCCGGGGAATGGATGATCGGCGCCGGGTGAGGGCCGCGGCGGGCCTGTCCCGCGACCCGGACGGAGCCGCCGCCGCTCGGGCGAGCGGCGGCGGGCGGCTTCGAGCCGAAGCGGCTCACGCCTGCAGGGCAAGCTCCTCGGGGAAGATGTATCCCGTCGGGTGGACCCTGAAGCCCAGCACCCGCTTGTCGAACGCGGCGAACTGGCCGCGCCACAGCGGCTGGGTGATCGGGCCGCGCTCCTGCATGATCGTCTGGAGCTGGCCGATGATCTCGGTGCGCTCGGCGAGGTCGAGCGTGCCCTCGGCCCGGGTCAGCAGCGCGTCGAACTCGGCGTCGCTGAAGCGCGACTCGTTCCACGGCACCCCGGAGCGGTAGGCGAGCGCCAGGACCATGAAGCCGAGCGGGCGATGCGCCCAGGACGTGAACCCGAAGGGCACCTTGTCCCACACGTCCCAGAACTGCGCCGACGGCATGAGGTTGATGTTCACGCGGATGCCGGCCTCCTTCCACTGCTCCACCATCGCCTGCACCGCCTGCAGCTCCCACGCCGGCTCCTTCTTCGACGCGATCTCGAGATCGATGCCGTCCGGGTAGCCCGCCTCGGCCAGCAGCTTCTTCGCCGCCTCGACGTCGCGGCTCATGAAGGGCAGCTTCTTGTAGTCCGGGTGCACCGGGCACACGTGGTGATGCTCGCCGGGGGAGCCGATGTTGCGGTAGGCGAGCTCCAGGCAGCGCGGGGTGTCGACCGCGAGGCGCATGGCCCGCGAGATGCGCGGGTCCCTGAACTCCTCGCGATCCATCTGCAGCCGCGCCACCCCGGTCCCGGCGGTGATCACCTCCTGGACGTCGACGTGCGGGAGGCTCTTGAGGATGTCGAGGGTGTTGATGTCCGCGTCGCCGCTGTACTGGCCGTGCACCTGCTGCGAGGCGATGGCGCCGACGGTGGCCGAGGGGTCGTCGCCGAGGTCGACGTAGATCAGCTCGTCGAGGAAGGACTCGCCGCCCCACCAGCCGTCGCGCTTCCTGAGCACCGCCTTCTCGCCGACGCTCTGCTCGACCAGCGGATAGGGGCCGGTGCCGTTGGAGCCCGCACCGAATGCGCCGCCTTCCTCCGGGTCGAGGATGGCGAAGGGATAGTGGAACAGGTGTTCCGGCACCGCGACCTGGGCCTCCTTGAGGTTGAGGCGCACGGTGTGGTCGTCCACCTTCTCGATCGCGTTGGCGTCCCACAGCCGGGTGCTCTTCTTCGCGTTGCCGTCGTCGTCCTTCTCGCCGGTGTCGTACTCCTCCAGCATGTAGCCCTTCATCAGGCCGAGGACCGAGGAGCCGGTGCTCGGGTCGAGGCAGTGCTCGATGTTCCAGATGACGTCGTCGGCGGTGAAGTCGCGGCCGTTGTGCCACTGCACGTTCTCGAGGTGCAGGTCCCAGGTCTTCAGATCCTCGCTCGCCTCCCACTTCCTGCAGAGGTAGGGCCGGGTGACGTTGTCGGAGCCGGTCCGGGTGAGGTACTCGTGGGTGCCGCGTCCCTGGTTCGAGTCGTGGAGCCAGGAGTAGGTGTGCGGGCTGTCCACCTTGTACACGCGCATCGAGATCCGCACCGACCCGCCCCTGGGCATGTCGGCGGCGCGTGCCGTCCCGGGGGCGACCATGCCCACCATGCCGTAGGCGGCGGTCGCGGACACGCCGAGCAGCGTCGCGTAGCGGATGAACTCGCGGCGGCCCAGCCTGCCCTCGTTGAACTGCCGCTTCAGTTGTTTCAGTCCGGGATGTTCTCGATCTCTCGCCATGGGGAGTCTCCTCCGGGGTCGTTTCGTGGGTGCCGCCGGGCCGGCGGCCTGGGCGATGTCCATCGCAGCCGGACGCCGCATGGTCCGGAAGGGTAATCGAGCAACCTGCGTCTGAGAAGGACCGGACCTTTCGGATCCCGGCGGAAGCGGCTCTGTCCGTTCCCGGATCGGCAACCGGCACGCCGCCCGGCTCTGTCCGTTCCCGGATCGCCAGATTCCGTACACTTCCCCCCGCGGGTGGGCTCGGGCGCGGCCAGGAAAGTCCTTGAAGCCGATGCAGGACACTTCCCCCCGCGGGTGGGCTCGGGTCCCGCCTGGCGGGAATTGCCCCCGGCCGGCCAACACTCCCCGCCCGCGGGCAGGCTCGGGCCTCCGGCCCGCCCGGCCGCCATTCCGACCCTTCCCGTGCGCGGGCGGATCGGGCCAGGTGCGATCCGGCTGCCGGACAGCGGCCGGGACGCTTCCCGTGCGCGGGCGGATCGGACGGAGACAAGACCTACGTGCCGGGTGACGGGGCCGCGCTTCCCGTGCGCGGGCGGACCGGGCCGGCAGGGACGGCATCCCGGCAGCGATTCCCGCGCACGCCCGGAGAGGCCACGCCGTGGCGGGAATCCGCGCGGTTCCGGCCCTCGGCGCGTCCGGTCGAGGGGATGTCGAGAGCATGTTTCCGCCGGCCCCGGAGGAGTCGTGATGCTGCGCGCGAGCCTGCCGATGTACGACCTGCCCGAGGTCCGGGAATGGACCGACGGGCTCTGGAGCGCCGTCGCCGGGGAGCTGCGCGAGGCCGGGGTCGCCGGCGTGCCGGACGCGCTCGAACGTCCGGCGGACCACCACGCCGCATGGCGGCCGGACGGGCTGCTGCTCTCGCAGTCGTGCGGCTATCCGGTCGCGACGGCGCTGCGCGGCACGGTGCGGGTGGTCGCGACCCCGCACTACGCGGCGCCCGGCTGCGATGGCCCCCGGTACTCGAGCGTCGTGGTGGTGCGCGAGACGAGCCGCGTCGCCGTCCTGGAAGACCTGCGCGGGGCGGTGTGCGCATTCAATTCGCGCGACTCCCAGTCCGGGTACAACGCGCCGAGGGCCATGGCCGCGCCTCTCGCGCGGGGCGGGCGCTTCTTCGCGCGCACCGTCGAGACCGGCGGCCACGCCGCGAGCATGGAGGCGGTCCGCACCGGGCGGGCCGACGTCTGCGCGGTGGACTGCGTGACGTGGGCGCTGCATGCCCGCTACCGCCCTTCGGCGGTGTCCGGGCTCGACGTGGCGGTCCGCACCGCGCAGGCTCCGGGATTGCCGTTCGTGACCGCCGGGGACGTCTCCGACGCGACCCTCGCATCGATCCGGAGTGCGCTCGCGCGGGCGTTCGCCCGCGACGACCTTGCCGCGACCCGCGAGGCGCTGCTCCTCTCCGGCCTCTCGATCCTGCCGGCCGATGCGTACGAGCGGTTGCGCGAGATGGAGCGCGCCGCGGCCGCGTCGGGATACCCGTGCCTCGGCTGAAGGCGGGGCGCCCCCGGCGTCCGGGACCTGCCGGATCGCCCGGATCGGGTGTCATGCGATCCAGGCGAATCAGGGCAGGGCGCTCCTGGCGTCCGGGGATTCGCCGGGGCCGGACCGGTGTTCGGCGCCACGGTGTCCGAGCTTCTCCGGATGGCGCTCGTCGCGCCATCGAAGCCCGCCGCTGATCCCGCGATGCGGCGGATGCCCTCGAGCCCCTCTCCGGATGGCGTTCGTCGTACCATCGAGATTCGCGACCCACCACCGAGGAGGATGCCCCGTGTCCGCGATAGAAGTCCTGTTTCTCTCCAAGGAAGACATCGACTCGCTCGAGCTGAGCCTCGAGGACATGCTCGACGCGGTCGAGACGGGCCTCGACGCCCACGGGCGCGGGGACGTCCTGCTCCCGTCGAAGGACCACATCCCGCTGAACTGGCCGCAGAACATCTTCAACATCCTCAAGGGCTACGTCGGCCCCGTCCGGTCCGTCGGAGTCAAGGTGCTGGGGGACTTCAGCCGCAACCACGAGCACGGCCTGCCCTCGGAGCTCTCCACCCTGCTGCTCATCCGCCCCGAGACCGGCGCCCCCTACGCGATCATCAATTCCACCGCGATCACCTGGATGCGCACCGGCGCGGTGACCGCGATGGGGGCGAAGCACCTCGCCCGCAGGGACTCGAAGGTGCTCGGCCACATCGGGGCGCGCGGGACGTCCTGGTACAACGTGGCGATGATGGACCTCCTGTTCGACTTCGAGGAGATCCGGGTGACCAGCAAGCGTCCGGAGTCGCGCGAGCGCTTCTGCCGCATCATGTCCGAGCGCCTCGGCAAGGAGGTCCGGGTGATGGACAACTGCCTCGACACCGTGCGCGATGCGGACATCATCATCGACGCCTCGCGCCTCACCGAGGAGGAGGTGCTGGTCCCGGACCGCGCGGTGAAGCCCGGGGCGCTGCTCCAGGCCTACGGCGCGGTGCTCTCGGTCGAGCGCACGCTGCCCTTCTCGGTCGACAAGTTCGTCGTCGACGACTGGAACCAGTGCCGTACGTCGCAGTACGGGACCTTCACCGGGATGATCCGGGAGGGCGCGATCCGCGACGAGCACATCCACGGCGAGATCGGCGAGGTGGTCGCGGGGCTCAAGCCGGGACGGGAGTCGGACGAAGAGCGCATCCTGTTCTGGCACAAGGGCTTCGCGATCAGCGACATCGTGCTCGGGCACCTCGCGTACGAGAAGGCGAGGGAGCGCGGGGCCGGAACGCCGCTCACGTACTACGCGTCGCCGCGCGACGAGTGACGCGGCCGCTGGCGCGGGGGCCGGGATCGCGCCACACTCCGGCGCGCTCGCCGCCAGAGACCTCGCCGCCAGAGACCTTGCCGCCAGAGACCTTGCCGACGGAGCCCGACCCCGTGCCGCCCCCTGTCCCGATCGACGGAGCCTCGCTCGGTCTGGAGCAGTTCGACGCGATCGTGCGCCGGGGTGCGGCGTGCGCGCTCGCCGCGGGTGCGCTGACCGCGATCGACGCCGGGCGGGCCACGGTGCGCCGGGTCCTCGAAGCCGGCGATGCCGTCTACGGCGTGAACACCGGCTTCGGAGACCTCGCGACGGTGCGCATCGCCGAAGACCGGATCGCCGAGCTCCAGCGGCGGCTGATCCTGAGCCATGCGGCAGGGCTCGGAGAGCCGCTGGAAGACGAGGCGGTACGCGGCATGCTGCTGCTGCGGGCCAACACCCTCGCGCGCGGACATTCGGGTGTGCGGCGGCAGGTCGTCGAGGCGCTGATCGGCCTGCTCGACTCGGGGGTGCTGCCGCTCGTTCCGAGCCGGGGCTCGGTCGGGGCGAGCGGAGACCTCGCCCCCCTGGCGCATCTCGCGCTGCCGCTGCTCGGGTGCGGGCAGGTCCGGATCGATGGCCGGGCCGCACCCGCGGCCGAGGGGCTGCGCCGCGCCGGGCTCGCGCCGCTCGCGCTCGGCCCGAAGGAGGGGATCGCCCTCATCAACGGCACGCAGGCGATGACCTCGCTGCTCGCGCTCTCGTGCCTCGAAGCGCGCCGCCTCGTGCGGGTCGCGGATCTCGCCGCCGCGCTCTCCACCGACGCCCTGCGCGGGACCGACACCGCCTTCGATCCGCGGCTGCACGCGCTTCGCGGGTACCGGGGGCAGCGCACCTCGGCCGCGAACCTGTGGTCGCTGATGCGCGGCTCGGCGATCCGCGATTCCCACCGCGCGGGCGACGTGCGGGTGCAGGATCCCTACAGCGTGCGCTGCGCGCCCCAGGTGCACGGGGCGGTGCGCGACGTGCTCGCCGACGTCGAGGCGAAGGTCGCGGTCGAGATGAACGCGGTCACCGACAACCCGCTCGTCTTCCCCGGCGGCGAGGACGGCGACGGCGCGGCGATCCTCTCCGGCGGCAACTTCCACGGCCAGCCCATGGCGTTCGCGGCCGATTTCCTGGCCATCGCCCTCGCCGAGCTTGCCTCCATCAGCGAACGGCGGATCGAGAAGCTGACCAACACCGCGTTCTCCGGCCTGCCGCCGTTCCTCGCGCGCGACGCCGGCCTCGACTCGGGGTTCATGATGGCGCAGGTCACCGCGGCGGCGCTGGTGGCGGAGAGCAAGGTGGCGTGCCATCCCGCCTCGATCGATTCGATCCCCACCTCGGCGGACAAGGAGGACCATGTATCGATGGGCATGGGCGCCGCGCTCAAGCTCCGCACCGTGGTCGTCAACGTGCGGCGGGTGCTCGCGATCGAGCTCGTCGCGGCCGCGCAGGGCATCGACCTGCTGCGCCCGCTGCGCTCGAGCGAGCGCCTCGAGGCGGTGCACCGGCTGATCCGGGAGCGCATCGCGTTCCGGGACGCCGACCGCGAGATGGCCATCGACCTGGAGCGCGGCATCGCGCTCGTCGACGAGATCGATCCGGTGCTGGACACGCTCGACTGAGGACGCTGGCGAGAATTCCCCTGCCGCGTGTCGAGCGTACCAGTGCGCAAGGACGGGGCCCTTCCGGATGCGGTCGGCAGCCCTGTTTCGCTCACCGTCCCGAGGACCCGTCCGAGCGTCTCGCCGATCCGGGGCCGCCGCTCTCCCGCCGTGCGAGGCGAGGCGCCGCCGGCCCGGACGACGGGCCCGCAAGGGGGGCTACACCTCCAGGACGATCTTCCCGATATGCCCGCTGCTCTCCATCAGCCGGTGGGCGCCGGCCGCGTCGGCGAGCGGGAACCGCGCGTGCACGATGGGCCTGACCGCGCCCGCCGCCAGCAACGGCCATACCTTCGCGTGGAGCGCGTGCGCGATGGCCGCCTTCTGCTCGACCGAGCGGGGGCGGAGCGTGGAGCCGGTCACCGTCAGACGCCGCAGCATGATGGGCAGCACGTTGAGCCGCTCGACCTTCGGACCGTGCTGCACCGCGATGATCACGAGCCGGCCCTCGACGGCGAGGCACTTCAGGTTCCGGGCAACGTAGTCGCCGGCGATCATGTCGAGCACCACGTCGACGCCGCGGCCGCCGGTGAGAGCGCCGATGCGCTCGACGAAGTCCTCTTCGCGGTAGTCGATGGCCGCATCGGCGCCGAGGGCGAGACAGGCGTCGCACTTCGCCTTCGACCCCGCGGTGACGTAGACGGTCGCGCCGAACGCCTTCGCGAGCTGGATGGCCGTGGTGCCGATGCCGCTGGAGCCCCCGTGCACGAGGATGGCCTCCCCTTCGGCGAGGCGGGCGCGCTCGAAGACGTTGGTCCATACCGTGAAGAACGTCTCGGGGACCGCCGCGGCTTCGACGGCGTCGAGCCCGGCGGGCACGGGCAGGCAGAGCGGCGCGGGCGCGGCGCAGTACTCGGCGTATCCGCCTCCGGCGACGAGCGCGCACACGCGGGACCCGACCGCCGGGGTGTCGACACCGGCGCCGAGCGCGGCCACGGTGCCCGCGACCTCCAGCCCCGGGATGTCCGGCGCCCCGGGAGGCGGCGGGTAGAGGCCCTGGCGCTGCATCACGTCGGGGCGGTTCACGCCCGCCGCCTCGACCGCCACCAGCACCTCGCCGGGCCCGGGCTCGGG
The DNA here is from genome assembly GCA_965202735.1 of Gammaproteobacteria bacterium. GTDB lineage: Bacteria > Pseudomonadota > Gammaproteobacteria > HK1 > HK1 > HK1. The sequence goes on along the minus strand of OZ241844.1, from coordinate 1,383,019 downwards.
CACCTCGCGCTCGGCGGGCACGAGCACGCCGGGGCCGCCGGGGCCGGAGATCCCGATCGCGGTCATGCGGGAGGGAATCGCCGGTGCGGTCATGGGGCTGCCTCCCTGTCCGCTTCGGGCGGCAGTCCGCGGGCCACGAAGTGGGGATTCTCGAACTCCGGCTTGCCGTAGGCGATCGGTTCGCCGGCGAGGGTTTCGACGCTGCCCCCCGCCGCCGCGACGAGCGCGTGGCCGGCCGCGATGTCCCACTCCATGGTGCGGCCGAGCCGCGGGTACAGGTCCGCCGCGCCCTCGGCGATGCGGCAGAGCTTCAGCGACGAGCCCGCGCTCACGGTCTCGGCGACCTCGAAGCGGCGCAGGTACGCGTCGGTCCCGGCGCTGCGATGCGAGCGGCTGGCGATCGCGACGAGCCGCCGGCCGGGCCGCCGGCAGGCGATCCGCTCCGGCGGGCCGGCGCCGCGGACGCGCCACGCCGCCCCGTCGCCGGCCGTCCAGAACGTCTCGCCGAGGGCGGGGAGGTGGACCACCCCGGCGGTGGGCGCACCGTCCTCGACGAGCGCGATGTTCACCGTGAATTCGCCGTTGCGGCCGATGAACTCGCGGGTGCCGTCGAGCGGGTCGACGAGGAAGAACGGCCGGCCGTCCACGTCGGGGACGTTGCCGGCCGCGGCCGACTCCTCCGCCACCACCGCGACGCCCGGCGCGCAGGCGGCGAGCCCGTCCAGGATGACCCGCTCCGCCCGCGTGTCGGCCTCGGTGACCGGCGAGGCGTCGGCCTTGTCGCGGACCGCGAAATCGCTTCCGTACACCGCGAGGACCTCGCTTCCGGCCCGGTGCGCGATTTCGCACAGCGAGGCGGCGAGGGCGGCCGGGTTCCGCGCCATTCAGCGTCCTCCCGACACGTCGACGGACGAGCCGGTGCAGTACGAGGACTCTTCCGAGGCGAGCCACAGGACGGCGCGGGCGACCTCGGCCGGATCTCCGCCGCGCTTCATGGGGACCACGGCCCTGAGCCGGTCCACCCGGCCCGGCTCGCCGCCGAGGGCGTGGATCCCGGTGTGGATGATCCCCGGCCGGACCGCGTTGACGCGGATGCCTTCCTCCGCCACCTCGTTCGCGAGGCCCACGGTCATGGTGTCCACCGCGCCCTTCGACGCCGCGTAGTCGACGTACTCGCGCGCTCCGCCTATCCGGGCCGCCACGGAGGAGACGTTCACGATGCGCCCGCCGGCGCCGCCGTGGCGCGTGGACATGCGGCGCACCGCGGCGCGGCAGCACAGGAACACGCCGAGGACGTTGACCCGCAACGTGCGCTCGACCCGTTCGACGGCCATCTCGTCGAGCCGCATCTGGAGGCCGAGGGTGCCGGCGTTGTTGACCAGCACCGCGAGGGTTCCGAGCTCGGTGTCGACGGCGGCGAACATCCGCTCCACGTCGTCCTCGTCCGCGACGTCCGCCCGGACCGTCGCCGTCCGGGCGCCGTGGGCCCGCGCCCGTTCGGCGACGGACTCGGCCGCGCCGGCGTCGCGCCGGTAGCTGATCGCCACGTCGTATCCGCGCTCGGCCGCGAGCAGCGCGCAGGCCGCGCCGATCCCCCGGCTCGCGCCGGTGACGAGCATCACTTCACGTTCACGCACGTTCGGGTCTGCCTCCATCGATGGCGGCTGCCTTGCCGCGGGCAACCGCGACTATCCGTGCCCGGTCCGGGTGCTGTCCAGCCCTTTCGAGTCGAAGGCAGGACCATTCAAAAGTCGCGGTCATTGACCGCCCAGACGGAAGATCGCACGGTGACGGGCGGTCTTCCGGCATCGAAGGGCCGGCGCGAGGGTCTGATGAACCGCTCGTCACGACTTCTGGAGAGCCCTGGAGTCGAAGGCAGTGCCTCGTCTCGACGTTCTTCCTCGATCCGTCCGAGTCGAATCTCGCTCGCGGCGCGGTTCGGGGCGTGCTGGCACCGTTCAGCCCGCCAGCTCGTTCGCAAGCTCCCTCAGCCCGACCGCCTCCACGCCGTCTCCCTTCGGATAGCGGTCCTCGCCGCCGTGGACGATGAACGCCCGGTCCGGCCGCACGTCGTCCAGCGCGACCCGAAAGCCCCTGCTGACGGCCGGGGCAGGCCCACGCTTGATCTCGACGGCCCAGAGCCGACCGCCCGGCAATTCAAGCACGAGGTCGATCTCGACACCGCTGGCCGTGCGATAGAAGCTGGCCTCGGCACGCTCCGGGGCCGCCCGCAGCAGCGTCTCGATGACGAAGCCCTCCCAGCTCGCGCCCGCAATCGGATGACCGAGCACACTCTCCAGGTCATCGAGCCGCAGCAGCGCGTGGACGATGCCGCTGTCGCGCACATAGACCTTCGGTGACTTCGCCAGCCGCTTGCGGACGTTGGCGTGAAACGGCGGCAGCCGGCGCACCAGCAGGAGGTCGGCCAGCAGATCGACGTACCGGGCTACTGTCTTGCCATCCACCGCGAGGCTTCGGGCCACGGACGCGGCGTTCCACAGGCCGCCCTGCGAGTGCGCGAGCATGGTCCAGAACCGACGCAGCGTCTGGGCCGGAATCCGCGGTCCGAGGGCCGGAATATCGCGTTCGAGGTAGGTCCGGATGAATTGTTCACGCCAGACCGCGCTGTCTGCGTCGGTCGGCGCGAGAAAGCTGCGTGGGAAACCGCCTCGCGTCCACAGGCGCGTCTGATGGCGCGCCGCAAGCTCGCGGACGTCCAGCGGGCCGAGCTCCAGATACGCGATCCGGCCGGCGAGGCTCTCCCCCGATTGCCGCAGCAGATCGAGCGAGGCCGAGCCGAGCAGCAGGAACTGCCCCGACCGCTCGCCGCTGCGGACGCGCTCGTCGATGACGCCCCGCAGCGTCCGAAAGAGCTGCGGGGCACGGTGGATCTCGTCCAGTATCACCAGCCGGCCGCGCTTCGTGCCGAGGTAGCCGCGCGCGTCGGCCAGCTTCTCCTGATCGACCGGGCTCTCCAAATCCAGGTACAACCCGGTCTCGATGACCCCCGGTCCGCTTCCGGCCCTCGTCTCCGCCAGGGTTCGCGCCAGCGTTGTCTTCCCGACCTGACGCGGCCCCAGAAGTGCGACAGCCGGGAACTGCCGCAGGCGTTCCTCCAGGCGGGCGTTCAGGAAGCGCGGTATCGCACGATCCGACATCCTTGCAATTATGGACAAGGAATCCGGATTTACAAGGATATGAGAGAATTCCGATCGGACGTGCCCCCGGGTCCGGCCCGCTACGCCATCGCCTCCCCCAGCCACTCGTACAGCGCCCGGATCGAGTGCTCGCTGTTCACTCCCCCCGCCGGATCGATGATCAGCGGCGCCGGTCGATAGCCCCCGCTCTCCAGGCCCCGCTGCACCGACTCCACCAGCCGCACGTCCTCGGCCACCGTGGTGCGCAGGTCCTGCTCGGCCAGGGCCTCGATCAGGCCCGGCTCCACGCCGTCGGCCGCGAACCACTGGCGGACCACGCGCGTCGTCCGGCGGTCCACCGCCTGCCAGGCGTAGGTGTTGAGGACGTTGCCGGGATAGACCTGGAACGAGAACGTCGGCCACAGGAACCAGGAGGTGTAGTCGAGCGCGTGCGGGTGGGCGTCGGGGTCGACACGATAGCTCAGCGACTCCACCGGCACCGACTTCGTCACGTGGCGCAGCACGTGCCCGTGCGGGACGATGTCGTAGCTGTCGGCCTCGACCACGCCGCTCGAGAACGTGGGGTGGTTCAGCCGGCAGTGGTAGCACTCGCTGTAGTTCTCGACCGACACCTTCCAGTTGCAGCGCTCCACCACCTCGTGCGTACACACCGGCCGCAGCCGTTCGGAGTCCGGCAGGTACTCGGCGAGCGCGGCCGAGATGCCCGGATACCATGCCTCCATCGGGGCCGCGTCCGGGTCGAGGTTGACGAACATGAACCCGCCGAGGATCTCGCTCCGCACCGGGGTGAGACCGATCCCGGACACGTCGAACCCCGGCGTCCTGCCGGCGCCGGGAGCGGCGCGAAGCCGGCCGTCGAGCCCGTAGGTCCAGGCGTGGTACGGGCACACCAGCACCCGCGCGCGGCCGCTTCCCTCCACGAGCTGGTGGGCGCGGTGCCGGCAGGCGTTGTAGAAGGCGCGGACGACCCCCTCGCGATCCTTCACGCAGAAGAGGCTCCGCCCGTGAAGCTCGAGCGCGAAGTAGTCGCCGGGGCGCTCCAGTTGCGAGACGTGCCCCGCGCACTGCCACGTGCGCCGGAAGATGCGCTCCTGCTCGCGCTCGAAGCGGGCGGCGTCGGTGTAATGCGCGGCGTCGAGGGCGTATACCGGACTCGTGCTCATGGCCTCGCACCTCCCGGGCCCGGCGGCCCGGAGCGCGCGAAGCGTAATCCGCGATCGCCGGTTGCGTCGAGGGAATTTTCGTTGCGAAATTCGCGCCGTGAACGCGGCGTCCAGTCACGGCTTTCCGGTGGAGCGAAGCGGCCACGACCCAGTGCCTTCCGGAGCCAGGTCCCCCGGCATGGAAGACCACCGCTCCATGCCCGGGCGATCACGCGGGCCCGGGTGTCGGCTCCGCCGCCGGCCCTCCGGCATGGAAGACCACCGCTCCATGCCCGGGCATCCCCGCGCCGCTCGTCGAGCCCCGGCCGGAACCTCACCCGGAATTCCAGCCGCGGGAGCCGCCGGGTGACCACTCACGCGCGCGTCGTCATCGTCGGCGGGGGCATCCTCGGATGCTCCCTCGCCTACCACCTCGTCCACGAGGGCTGGTCGGACTGCGTGCTGCTCGAGAAGGGCGAGCTCACCTCCGGATCGACCTGGCACGCGGCCGGACAGGTCACGCACTCCACGTCGAGCTACGGGCTCGGACGCATGGCGGGCTACGCGATCGACCTCTACCGGCGCATCGAGGCGGAGACCGGCCAGTCCGTCACCTTCCACGACTGCGGCTCGCTCCGCGTCGCCTACTCCGACGACGAGCTCGACTGGCTGCGCTACACCACGAGCGTCGGCGCCGCGCTCGGACACCCGATGGAGATCGTGGGCCCGGACGCCATCCGCCGGCTCCACCCCTTCTACAACCTCGACGGGGTCAGGGCGGCGCTGTGGACGCCGGAGGACGGCCACGTCGACCCGGCCGGCGCCGCGTTCGCGCTCGCCGCCGGCGCCCGCCGGGGCGGGGCGAAGGTCGTGCGCCGCAACCGCGTCACCGGAATCCGGCCCGAGCCGAACGGCGAGTGGCGCGTGGCCACCGAGCAGGGCGACTACGTGTGCGAGCACGTGGTGAACGCGGGCGGGGCCTGGGCGCGACGGATCGGGCAGTGGAACGGGCTGGAGCTGCCGATCACCTGCATGACCCACCACTACCTCGTCACCGAGCCGGTGCCGGAGTTCCGCGAGCTCGACCGCGAACTGCCGGTGGTGCGCGACGACGCCAGGGTCTCGGGCTATGTCCGCATGGAGCAGAAGTCCGGGCTCATCGGCATCTACGAGAAGGCGAACCCCAACAGCGTGTGGCTCGACGGCGCGCCGTGGGAGGCGGAGAACGAGCTGTTCGAGCCCGACTACGACCGCGTCATGCCGTGGCTGGAGAACGCCATGGAGCGCATGCCGGTCCTGTCCGAGCTCGGCATCAGGCGCGCGGTGCACGGCGCCATCACCCACCCGCCGGACGGCAACATGCTGCTCGGGCCCGCGCCCGGGCTCGTGAACTACTGGTGCTGCTGCGGGTGCCAGATCGGTATCGGATGGGGGCCGGGCGCGGGCAGGTACCTCGCCCAGTGGATGGTGCACGGGGCGGCGGAGGTCTCGATGCGCGAGTTCGACCCGCGCCGCTACGGCGATTTCGCCGACCGCGACTACGCGGTGACCAGGGCGCGCGAGGACTACCTGCTGCGCCACGAGCTCCCGTACCCGCACCTGAACCGGCTTGCGGGCCGGCCCGTCGGGCCGAGCCCGCTCCACCACCGCCTGGCCGAGGCCGGCGCGGTGCACGAGGAGGTCTTCGGCTGGGAGCGTCCCCGCTGGTTCGCCCGCGACGGGCTCGCCGCGCGCGACCTCTACTCGTTCCGCCGGCCCGGGTGGTACGACATGGTCGCGCGGGAGGTGGAGGCGGTGCGCGAGCGGGTCGGCATCATGGACATCTCCGCCTTCGCGAAGATCGACGTGTCGGGGCCGGACGCCGAGCCCTTCACGAGCCGCATGATCGCGAACCGCGTCCCGGGCGGCTCCGGCGACGCCGGCGGCATCGTGCTCGGCCACGTCCTGAACGGGAAGGGCACGATCGAGGCGGAGACCACGGTGGTCCGGACCGGCGAGGACCGCTTCCGCTTCGTCCTCGCCGCCTTCTTCGAACGACGGATGCTGGACTGGCTGGACCGGCACCGCCGTCCCGGCGAGCGGGTCCGCATCGAGAACGTCTCGCGGGACCACGGCGCGGTCGCGCTCCAGGGACCGCGCTCGCGCGAGGTGCTCGCCCGGGTGACGCGGGCGCCGCTCGACAACGCCTCCTTCCCCTGGCTCACCGCCCGGCGCATCACCGTCGCCGGCGCCGGGGTGCGCGCGCTGCGGCTCTCCTACGCCGGGGAGCTCGGCTGGGAGCTGCACGTGCCGGCGGCGGACCTGCCGGAGGTCTTCGAGGCCCTGTGGTCCGCCGGCGGGGAGCTCGGCATCGCGCACTACGGCTCGTTCGCGATGAACGCGATGCGCATGGAGAAGATGTTCAAGGGGGCGTCCGAGCTCATCAGCGAGGTGACCCTGCCGGAGGCGGACGTGATGCGCTTCGCCCGCCTCGACAAGCCGGGCGGGTTCATCGGGCTGGAGGCCACCCGCCGCAGCGCCGCGCGCCGCGACCGGCCCTGGCAGTGCGCCTACCTGGAGGTCGACGCCGCGGATGCCGACTGCCTCGGCGGCGAGGCGATCCTCGCCGGCGGCGAGCGCACCGGCGCGGTGTCGTCGGGGGCCTGGGGCCCGAGCGTGGGCGCCTCGCTCGCGTTCGGCTACGTGCGGCCGGAGCACGCGGCGCCGGGTACCGGGCTGGAGGTCATGGTGCTGGGCGAGCGCCGCCCGGCGCGCGTGCTCGCCGAGGCCCGCCACGACCCCGGCAACCTCCGCCCCCGGAGCTGAGCCATTGACCGCACTGCGGCTCGCACCATCTGGCCCGGCAACCTCCGTCCCCGGAGCTGAGCCGCCGGCACAGTGAACGCGAACCCCCGAGCCACGACGATATCCCGTGATTTCCGCACCGATCGGAAGCAGCGGATGGTCGGCAATTCCCGCCAGCGCCCGGAAGAGGCTGGACCGTGGTGGAATTGTGGTGCGATTCATGTTGACACCAGTTATGTTGAGACCAGTTATTGCCTGTCCTGAGCGGACAGATTAGACTGGACCCACGCTCTTCACGGGGCCTCTTCACGGGGCCTCTTCACGGGGCCTCTATGATGAATGGAGGTTTCGTGATGATGGCGTCATCCAGGATTCCCGGTTTCGGATTGGGCGTGGCGGCGTGCCTGGCGGCCATGCTGGCGCTTGCGGGCTGCGGGGGGAGCAGCAACACCAGGACGCCGGACCCGGCGACGAAGCAGCTTGTGACCGCGGCGGACACCGACCTCCAGGCGGCGAAGATGGCTGTCGATGCGTTGACGGACGACTCCGGGGACACTGCGGTCACCGATGCCGAAAGGAAGGTGGCGGCTGCCAGGACGGCAGTCATGAAGGTGTCCGCTGCGGAGCGTGCCGCCCTCGACAAGCGGCTCAAGGGTCTTGATGACAGCCTTGCCGACAAGAAGACTTCCCGCGCGGCGGCCACCGCCCTCAAGGTCCTCGACGCGGCGAAGGCCGCAGTCGACTTGGTGACGGACGACTCCGGGGCCGCCACGGTCACCGATGCCGACCAGAAGGTGAGGGACGCCGGAGCGGCAGTCGCTGCGGCGTCCGGTGCGGACAACCATGCCGACCTCAAAGAGCGGCTCGGGGTGCTCAAGGGAAAGCTGGAAGACAGGAAGTCCGACCGCACGGCCGCCATGGCCGCAAAGAAGAAGGCCGACGACGAGATGATGATGAAGACGGCAGGCAAGCTGTATGCCGGTATTGCCCACCGTACCGGTGGTCGAACCAGTGAATTCGTAGGTCGGCGGAATGCGGTTTTTGCAAGCCTGCTGCTCCGCGTGCAGATCGAGAAAGTCGTCAAGGAACTCAAGCACGACAAGGGCACGACGGTCGCCCCGATCAAGGGCTGGACCGGACACAAGTACGCCTTGACCGACGCTGGCGACACCTACGAGGCGTATGTCTACGGCGATATGGCGGAAGGCACCTTGCAAACGCTCGAGGACGTGCACCCCAGCGACTATGACGACGCCACCGGAATACTGGCCCAGGGGTCCCTGTTTAGCTACGGCCGAAGAATTGCGCGCACCGGTTTCGGCTTCGACCGCGTGGGCGGGTACAAGGTCTACGAACCGGATGCCGGTGGCACCAAGGTGACGATCAAGGGCACCTACTACGGCATCCCCGGCACCTTCACATGCACGCCCAAGGCCTCCGGCGATCGGTGCGCAGCGCGAACGTACTACATAAACGGTCAGGAGGGCGTCGAGCTGTTGGGGCAGCAGGGCGTAGCCCCCCACAATTACGCGAACACCTACGTGGACTGGACGTTCAAGGCCGACGATCCGAAGGCCAAAGTCACGCAGCCGGATGAGGTGGGCTGGTCCATGTACGGCTGGTGGCTCAAGACGTCCGGGAACGACGGCGCCCTGACCGCAAGCGCGTTCTATGGCGAGCGGAACGGGGAGTCGGCGAGCGTCGATTCGGCGAATCCCGATTTAGTCAGGGGAAAGGCGACCTACGAGGGCGGGGCCGCCGGCCTTTACGCGCTCACCAGCCACGTCGCCGGAACGAACGATGCCGGCCAGTTCGTCGCGGACGCCATGTTTGCAGCGGACTTCGACACCCGGAAGATCACTGGGACTATCAGCAACTTCAAGACCGGTGCGCTCAGGGCGTCGCCGGACAGTCCGCGGGACTGGTCCGTCGAACTGATGTCGACGGATATCAAGTCCTCGACCGGGAACAATATAGGTAACTGGACCGGTGACGAGTCCGTGAACAAGACCAGATGGGCCATCGGCGGAACCGCAGCGGATGCCTCCGGCAACTGGGTCGGAAGTTTCACCCAGCCGGATGGCGGGGCCGGCGGGAGCCTTCTCCCGAAGGTGATAACCGGGAACTTCTATTCCGAATACGGCGGTTCGGGCAAGATAGTCGGCGGCTTCGGTGGGAATCTGAGGACGGAGTAGCGCATACGCAGCAATACGTGTCTCGAAGCCCCCGGGATCTCCCCCGGGGGGTTTTCATTTATGGGGTTCAGGGAGTTGACCATCATCGGCCGGCCAATGTTGCCGAGGCCGACGAACCCGATCCCGTCCGATGCCATGCCATCACTCCCTGGCGCGCAAGTGTCCCGCGCGCCGGTCCGGGTATCGCTCCGGCGTCCGCATCCGGGGCACCGATGTCATGGGCAGCGTCGGCGGAAGCCCACGTGAGGCCCTGCTCCCTGCTCCGCGCCATCGCGGGGACAGGAGCGGGGATCCATGCGCCCCGAGCGGACATGAATGCCGGCCTCCCTTCCCGGCCCGCGATGTGTCCCGCCGGCAACGCCGGATGCGACACCGGATACGAGGCCAGGCGCGGCGCCGGGGGCGGTCGAGCTCAGTCGCCGCCGTCCATCTCGTCGAGCACGCGCCGCGCGATGCGGAAGCTCTCGACTCCGGCGGGGACCCCGCAGTAGATCGCGATCTGGTGCAGCACGTCCTTCAGTTCGTCGCGGGTGACGCCGTTGCGGATCGCGCCGCGGAAGTGGAGTTCGAACTCGTGGCTGCGGCCGAGCGCGGCCAGCATCCCGAGATTCAGGATGCTGCGCTGCCTGCGGTCGAGGTGGGGGCTGCCCCAGACCTCTCCCCAGCAGTACTCGGTGACGAGGTTCTGGAACTCGCGGTTGAAGTCGGTCGCACCCTGGACCGCCTTGTTGACGTACTCCTCTCCGAGTACCTCCGAGCGGACCTTCAATCCGGCTTCGTAGCGTTCCTGGTCCATGGGTGCGGCTCTCCTCGACGGTGCGGGCGGGTGTGGCGGCGGCCGGCGTCGGCGGGGCACGAGGGGATCCGGGGCCGCCCGGCGCCGAGCGGAATCGCGACCGGCAGGATTCCGGCCGCGCGGCGGCGAGTCAAGCCCCGAGGTGGCCGGCATCAGTCACGCGAGCGCCACGGCGCCAGCGCCCCGATGGCGCGGTCCGGGTAGTCGGTGATGATTCCGTCGACCCCGAGCCGGGCCAGGGCCAGCATGTCGTCGACCTCGTTGACGGTCCACACCACCACCCTCAGGCCGAGCGCGTGGGCCTCGTCCAGCGTCTTCCGCGTCAGGTCGCGGTAGTACGGCGACCACACGCTGCATCCCGCCGCCTCCACCAGCCGTGGTACCGAGCCGCCGAACGCCTCGATGTCGAGGCCCGCGGTCCAGGGGGACGGGCCGGGGCGAGCGCGGAGGATGTTGTCGAGCCAGTGCCGCTCGGCGGTGAGGCAGGCGGTCGACAGGCCGGGCGCCAGCCTGCGGGCTTCAAGGAGAACGCGCCAGTCGAACGACTGGAGATCGGTCCGGCCGATCATCGCCTCGGCGCGCAGCACCGCGACCACCGCACCGGCGAACTCCTCCGGTCCCGCCGTTTCCTTCGGCGCCAGGGGCGTCAGCTTGGTCTCGATGTTGAAGCGGACCCCCTCCGCCCCGGGCCGCCTCCCCAGGGCGAGCACCTCCGTCAGCGCCGGAATGCGCGCGCCGTCGCGCGGGACCTGCTCGGGAAACCGCTCCGCGACCCCGCTGCCCGGCGCCGCCCTTCCGACGTCGAGCCCGGACAGCTCCGCCAGGTCCAGCGTGTTGATCAGCGGCCCCGGCGGCGCCAGCCACCGGCCGGCCGCGTCCCGGGTGCGGTCGGGGTCGAGAGCCCGGTCGTGGTGCACGACCGGGACGCCGTCCCGGGTCACGCCGAGGTCGAGCTCCAGCACGTCGACGCCGAGCGCAATGGCGCGCTCGAATGCCGGGATGGTGTTCTCTGGAAGCAGTCCGCGGGCGCCGCGATGCCCCTGGATCTCCACCGCCTGGGTCTCTACCGCCTGGGTCTCCACCGCCTGGGTCTCCACCGCCTGGGTCTCCACTGCCTGAATCTCCAGTGTCTGAATCTCCACCGCCTGAATCGTCCGAGCGGTCATCGAGCCGAGTCCGCCGAACAACGTGATGAACGAGATGTCCCGCAGGAGCCGCCGGGTCTGTCCGGCGAGCCCGCCAGAAGTCCGGGATGGGGTAGCGCCCGGAGCCCGCAGGAGCCGCCGGACCTGTCCGGCGGGCCCGCCGGAAGTCCGGGATGGGGTAGCGCCCGGAGCCCGCAGGAGCCGCCGGGCCTGTCCGGCGGGGCCGCCCCTCGGACAGGGCTCGCCGGAAGTCGTGAAGAGCGGTCCATCGGACGCCCGAGCCGGGCCTTCGATGCCGAGAGACCGCCCTGCACCGCGCGCTCTTCCGGTCGGGCGGCCGGGGACCGTGGCTCTCGAATGGTCCCGGCCCCTCGGACCGGGGGCCGGCGCGTCATCGCAGGCCGGCTTCCCTTCCCGAAAGCGGGTCGTCCCGCCCGCCCGAACGCCCGCGGACCTTCGGTTCGCCGCGGGCGCATGGCGGTACCGTGTTTTGCATGAGCGTTTGAAGCCATACAAGGCCGCCCGCGAACGATGGTACAAGGCTGCGGACCTTCGGCCCGCCGCGGGCGAACGACGGTCCTGTCGTCCGCCGGAGGGAGACGGACGCCCGCGCTCCCGGGGCGCCACCGCGCGGATTCCGGCTCAACCGGAGGGATGACGGCGCCCCGGGGCGTCCGGGCGGCCTCGGGCAAGACGGTGGCCGCTCCCGACGTCGAAGAAGTGGACATGCTCCGGTGAAACCGCCAGGGGAAGCGTCTCCCCGGCCGCGACCCGCCGGGCGCCTTCGACCCGGACCGTCACCGTCGGCCCTCGTCCGTCGCCGGCGAGCTGCGCGTGCACCAGGCTGTCCGCTCCCAGCGCCTCCACGAGATCGACGGTCAGCTCCAGCGTCGCCGCGTCGCGGGACACCGGTTCCAGGTGCTCCGGGCGGATGCCGACGGTGACCTTGTCGCGGGGAGCGGAGGCGGGCGGCGGACAGGGCAGGACCTGGTCCGAGCCGTCGAGCGTCACCCCGCGCCCGTCCTCGGCGACCGTTCCCGGCAGGAAGTTCATCGCCGGCGAGCCGATGAACCCGGCCACGAACACCGTCGCCGGCGCCTCGTACACGTCGAGCGGCGAGCCGATCTGCTCGGCGACGCCGCCGTTCATCACGATGAGCCGATCGGCCAGCGTCATGGCCTCGACCTGGTCATGCGTCACGTAGAGGCTGGTGGTGCCGAGACCGCGCTGGAGCCGCTTGATCTCCAGCCGCATCTGCACCCTCAGCTTGGCGTCCAGGTTGGACAGGGGCTCGTCGAAGAGGAACACCTGCGGCTCGCGCACGATGGCGCGGCCCATCGCCACGCGCTGCCGCTGGCCGCCGGAGAGCTGGCTGGGACGCCGGTCGAGCATGCCGTCCAACTGGAGGATTCCGGATGCATCGGCGACCCGGCGCTCGATCTCTTCCTTCGGGGTCCGGCGGTTGCGCAGCCCGTAGGCCATGTTGTCGAACACGCTCATGTGGGGGTACAGCGCGTAGTTCTGGAACACCATGGCGATGTTCCGGTCGGCGGGCTCCAGCTCGTTCACCCGCCGCTCGCCGATCCGGACCTCGCCCTCGGTGATCGTCTCCAGGCCGGCCACCATGCGCAGGAGCGTGGACTTGCCGCAGCCCGAGGGGCCGACGATGACGATGAGCTCGCCGTCGGCGACGGCCATGTCCACCCCGTGGATCGCCCTGAACCCGTTGGGATAGGTCTTGCGCACGCCGATGAACTCGAGTCCCGCCATGGCGTCAGCTCCTCCGGCCCGTTCGCATCCCCCTGCCCCTCTGCCGGCGCATCCCCCGGCGCATCCCCCGGCGCATCCCCCGGCCCCTCTCCCGACTCCTCTGCCGACTCCTCTGCCGGCTCCTTCTCCCGGTCCCTCCGGCTTCCCTGCCATGCGGCGGGACGGCCGGCCCGGCGATGCGGGCTTCGAGCCGTCGCGCCGTCCATGCCCGCGCCGCCCGCTGCTACTTCTCCTGCTCGATCAGCCCCTTCACGAACAGCCGCTGCATGAGGATCACCACCAGCACCGGCGGCAGCATCGCGAGCATCGAAGTCGCCATGACCTCGTGCCACACGGGCTCCGAATCCGGGACCGCGACCATGCGCTGGATGCCCATGACGATGGTGTAGTAGCTCTCGTCGGTGGTCACCAGGAGCGGCCACAGGTACTGGTTCCAGCCGTAGATGAAGAGGATCACGAAGAGCGCCGCGATGTTGGTCCGCGACAGGGGCAGGAGGATGTCGCGGAAGAACTTCAGCGGCCCCGCCCCGTCGATGCGCGCCGCTTCCGCCAGCTCCTCCGGCACCGTGAGGAAGAACTGGCGGAACAGGAAGGTCGCCGTCGCGCTCGCGATGAGCGGCACCGAGAGACCCCAGTAGCTGTTCAGCATGCCCAGGTCCGCCACCACCCCGAAGGTCGGCAGGATGCGCACCTCGACCGGCAGCATCAGGGTGATGAAGATGAGCCAGAAGCAGGCCATGCGCAGCGGAAAGCGGAAGTAGACGATGGCGTAGGCCGCGACGATGGAGATCGCGATCTTCCCGACCGCGATCATCAGCGCCATGACGAGCGAGTTCCACATCATCATGCCGACCGGCACGCTGCCGGCCGCCTCCATGCCGGAGCCGAGCACCGTGGCGTAGTTCTCCAGAAAACGGTCCCCGGGCCACAGCGGCGTCCGCCCCGACATCAGCGCCTCCACCGGATGGGTCGAGGCGACGAACGTGATCCAGATCGGCAGCGCGGTGATCAGCACGCCGAGCGACAGCACGATGTGCGACAGCGCCGTGAGCCAGGGACGATTCTCGACCATGCCCCCCGCCCCTCAGTAGGCCACCTTGCGCTCGATGTAGCGGAACTGGACCACGGTGAGTCCGATGACGATGGCCATGAGCACCACCGACTGCGCGGCCGAGCCCCCGAGGTCCAGTCCGATGAACCCGTCGCTGAACACCTTGTAGACGAGGATGGTGGTGGCCTGGGCGGGACCGCCGCTGGTCGTCGCGTGCACGATCCCGAAGGTGTCGAAGAACGCGTAGACGATGTTGACCACCAGGAGGAAGAAGGTCGTCGGCGAGAGCAGGGGGAAGGCGATGGTCCGGAACCGCTTGAACGGCCCGGCGCCGTCGATGGCCGCGGCCTCGATGAGCGAGCGCGGGATGGCTTGGAGCCCGGCGAGGAAGAACAGGAAGTTGTAGCTGACCTGCTTCCACGCCGCGGCGAGGATGATGAGGATCATCGCGTCGGCGCCGTCGAGGTAGTGGTTCCAGTCGTAGCCGAGGGCCTTCAGGACGTAGGCGAGGGTCCCGATGGACGGGTTGAACATGAAGAACCACAGCACGCCCGCCACCGCGGGGGCGATGGCGTAGGGCCAGATGACCAGCGTCCGGTAGGCGGTCGCCCCCTTGATGATCCGGTCCGCCATCGCCGCGAGCAGCAGCGCCGTGCCGAGCGACAGCGACGTGGTGGCGACCGAGAACGCGATGGTGCGGCCGAAGCTCTCCAGGTAGATGGCATCGGAGAACAGGCCGGTGAAGTTGTCGAGCCAGACGAGCTTGCGGCTGAGCCCGAAGGCGTCCTCGAGCAGGACCGACTGGTGGAGGGCTTGGCTCGCCGGCCAGATGAAGAACACCAGCGTGATGACGATCTGGGGCGCGACCAGCGCGAAGGCCAGCCCCCGCTTCGAGAAAGTGACCCGCTTTTCCAATGGATCGACGGCGTGATGGCGTGATGGCGTGACGGGGGCGTTCGCGCCCGGTCAGGATCGCATGGATGTCCGTCTTCGCGGGAATGACGTTTCCAGTGTTCCCGTCGTCATCCCCGCGAAGGCGGACATCCATCGCTTCCCGGGCATTGGGCCGCGGACACTCATCGAGCGTGCGCGGATGCGCGCAACGACCGGTCCGGCGGCCCCGGTGCGGTCGTTGCGGCTCCTCCTTCGGCTCGGGCGGAGCTGTCCGTCGGAGTCCGGCGGCCCCGATGCCGTCGTTTCGGGGTCGCCGGTCCGGTCGCCGGAGTCGTTCGGCGCACGCCGGCCGCGCCTCAGTTGTTCGCCGTCTCGAATTTGCGCAGCAGCCCGTTGCCGCGCGAGACGGCCGCGTCGAGCCCTTCCTGCGCCGACTTGTCGCCGGCCCAGATCGATTCCAGCTCCTCGTTGATGATGTCGCGGATCTGGACGAAGCTGCCGAAGCGCAGGCCCTTGGAGTTCTTGGTCGGCGCCTTGCCGGTCATCTGCATGATGGCCACGTCCGTGCCCGGGTTCGCGTCGTAGAAGCCCTGCGACCTGGTGAGCTCGTAGGCGGCGGTGGTGATCGGCAGATAGCCCGTGAACTGGTGCCAGTCCGCCTGCACCTCGGCCGAGGAGAGGTAGCTGAAGAACTTCGCCACCCCCTTGTAGGCCTCGGCGTCGTGTCCCCGCAGCACCCACAGGGTCGCGCCGCCGATGATGGTGTTCTGCGGGGCGGACCCGATGTCCGGCCAGTAGGGCAGGGCGGAGACGCCGAAGTCGAAGTCCTTGGCGTTGGCCTTCACCCCGGCGTAGGCGGCGGACGAGTTCATGTACATCACGCATTCCTGGCCGTAGAACTTCGGCGCGCTGTCGGAGCGCCGGCCGCCGTAGTCGAAGACCCTGGACTTCTGCCACTCCGCGAGCTGCCCGATGTGCTTCGCGTGGACGGGGCTGTTGAATACGAACTCGGTGTCGGTCCCGGCGAAGCCGTTGGCCCTGGTGCCGACCGGCTGGTCGTGCCAGGCCGAGAAGTTCTCGATCTGGACCCACGACTGCCAGCCGGTGGTGAAGCCGCAGGGGTAGCCCGCGGCCTGCGCCTTCATGGCGGCCGCCTCGACCTCCGGCCAGGTCTTCGGGGCTTCGGCGATGCCCGCCTTCCCGAACGCGGTCCGGTTGTAGTACAGCACCGGGGTGGAGCTGTTGAACGGCATCGACAGCATGTTGCCGTCGGTGTCGGTGTAGTAGCCGGTGACCGAGGCGAGGTAGGCGCCCGGGTCGAACGCCTCGCCCGCGTCCGCCATCAGCTCGTAGACGGGATAGATGGCGCCCTTGGCGGCCATCATGCTGGCGGTGCCGACCTCGAAGACCTGCACGATGTGCGGCTGCTGCTTCGCGCGGAACGCCGCGATGGCGGCGGTCATGGTCTCGGTGTAGTTGCCCTTGTAGACGGGCATCACCCGGTAGTCGGACTGGGATGCGTTGAAGCCGTCGGCGATCTCGACCACCTTCTCGCCCAGCTTGCCGCCCATGGCGTGCCACCACTGGACTTCGGTGGCGGCCTGGGCAAGGCTGGCGAGGGAGAGGACGGTGGATGCGCCGATGGCGGCGGAGAGAGTCCTGAAGGGAGTCCTGGGCTTCATCGGATAGCCTCCGTGTGGGCTGTGTCGGGCTGTCGACGGAATCGTGTTCGGAGTTGCAGACTGCCGGTCCAGTATGACACCAGGATGAATCGGATTCAGTATGTCCGCCGTTTCGGCAGCCATTCCCGCCAGACGGGAACAGGCCCCTGAAATCCCCCCGACTCGACGCCCTGAAGGTCGAAATCACATCACGATTCCACCACGGCACGGCCTCTCCGGGCGCTGGCGGGAATTGCTGCCGTTTCGGTAGTGTCCCAGTTTGACTCCGGGGCCGTTGTGTCGTGTCGAGGAAGAAAGTCGAACCGAGGCGCTACCCGTCGTCGGGAAGGGTGTACGTCCGGTTGGCGAGAGCCCTGGTTTCCGGTTCCGGGAGACCCTGGGGAGGAGGGCGTCGTGCGCACGGTTCGCAAAGACGGGATGGCCCCTGGTCCCGAAAGAAGCCCCTCTCCCCCCGGGAGAGGGGAGAATATGGGTGTCTTCTCCTGAGCCCGGCGACGGGCGAGCGGCTCGGAGACCTCGTGCTCCGGTCCGAGGGGAGAATGCGGGGGTCTTCGGGCCGCCCGCCGCCTCCACTTCATGCGCCGCGATGGTCGACCCGGCCATGATCGTTCCGGCCGCTCTGTCGCGTCGAGGAAGAACGTCGGAATGAGACACTGCCGCTGTGGCTAGGGCTTGTTAACACAATTTCTGATAGACTCTGGACCTACGGTCGATGAAGAGGATTCCAGAGCTATGGAGCTCACGCAAGCGCACTACGAGCGCATCGCGCATGTGTTTCCGCGCCAACGGGGCAATGTCTCGCTCACTCATCTGGCGGTGCTCAACGCCATCCTGTATGTGGCCGAGCAAGGCTGCAAGTGGCGCGGGCTGCCGGCCCATTTCGGCAACTGGCACACCATCTACACGCGGATGAACCGCTGGGCGAAGAGCGGGGTGCTGGACCGGGTGTTTGGGGAGCTGCAGCGCCAGGGCATCATTCGGGTGAAGGTGGAGGTGCTGTCGCTCGACAGCACGGCGGTCAAGGTGCATCCGGACGGGACGGGGGCGGAGAAAAAAACGGTCCCCAGGCCATCGGGAAGTCGCGCGGGGGCTGGACCACCAAGCTTCATCTGGTTGCCGCGGATGACCGAAGCGCAGTAGGGTTTTCGCTGTCCGGGGGCGAGGCGGGGGATGCGCCGCAAGGACGGGAGCTGCTGGCCCGCACGGCGCTGCCGGAATCGGCGCGCTCTCTGGTGATGGACAAGGCCTACGAGGGCGACGAGACCCGCGCGCTGGTCGCGGAGTTGGGGCTTGAGCCGGTGGTGCCGCCGAAGGCGAATCGGGTTTCGCCATGGGAGTATGACCGGGAGCTGTACAAGAGGCGCAACGAGGTCGAGCGTTTGTTCCGGCGGCTGAAGCGATTCAGGCGGGTGTTCACCCGCTTCGACAAGCTCGATGTGGTCTTCAGCTTCTTCATCTCCTTTGCGCTCATCGTCGATGCGCTCAAATCCATATAGTGTTAACAGGCCCTAGAAGATCGAACCCGGGGGCGGACGGAGCCGCCGGGCGGCGGACCGCGGACGGACGGCCGTCGAGCGCCGCGGCCATCCCGAGCCCGGAGTCGCTCGACGCCGGGTCCGTCCTCGACTGCTACGAGCTGGCGCGCCTGCCCGCCCCGGTGCGGAGGGGAGAGGCGGAGCCGGCCGCGAACCTCCTCGCCCTGGCCGACCGCTACGACGCGTTCATCCTCGACGGCTACGGGGTGATCAACGTCGGGCCGGAGCCGATTCCCGGGATCGGCGGCACCGTCCGCGCCCTGCGCGCCGCCGGCCGGGAGGTGATGGTCCTCACGAACGGCGCGGGCCGGCCTTCCCGGGTGACCGCGCGCCGCTACGCCGGATGGGGCCTCGACATCCCGGAGCGGCTCGTGGTGTCGAGCCGCGACGCGCTCGAGGCGTCGCTCGCGGCCCATCCCCGCCCGGGCCTGTGGGGCGTGATGGCGCTGCCCGGCTCGGAGCTCGGCACCCTGCCGGTCGAGACCGCGCCGCTCGAAGACGACGAGGCGCTTTACCGGAGCGCCGCCGGATTCATCTTCATCCGCTCCGAAGGCTGGAGCACGGCTCGCCATCTGCTTCTGGCGGAGGCGCTGCGCGAGTCCCTCCGGCCGGTGCTCGTCGCCAACCCCGACGTGAGCGCCCCCTGGCCCGACGGGCGCTGCTCCGCCGAGCCGGGCTACTGGGCGCTGCGCATCGAGGCGGAGACCGGGGTTCGGTGCGAGCCCTGGGGCAAGCCGTTCGGCCCCGCCTTCGACCTCGCGCTCTCGCGGCTCGGCGGTGCGGGCGTCAGGCGCGACCGGGTCGCGATGGTGGGCGACGGGCTCTACACCGACATCCTGGGCGGGCTCGCGGCGGGCCTCGGGACGGTGCTGGTCACGGACCACGGGCTGCTGAAGGGACTCGACTGGGAAGAGAGGGCGGCGCGGTCCGGGATCTTCCCGGACCATGTGGTTCCGGAGGCGTGACGCCGGGTCGTCACCGTCGCCTTGCCGGGCGGCTTCGGGAAGCCACGCCCGGCCGTCATCGTTCAATCCGGCCTCTTTGCCAGCCACCGTGCGGGATTCCGGTCTGGCGGCCGGTGGCCACGACTTCTGAATGGTCCTGCCCCTGACGGCAGGGCTCTCCAGAAGTCGTGACGAACGGTTCATCAGGCCCTCGATCCGGGTCTTCGATGCCGAAAGACCGCCCGTCACCGTGCGATCTTGCGGTCGGGCGGCCAATGACCGCGACTTCTGAATGGTCCTGCCCCTGACGGTCCGCCGCTGGAATTTGCGCCGCAATTGCGCAACGCTCCGCGTACCCCGTCCCTGGGGCAACGACGCCCGGACCTCCGGGAAGGAGCGATAGCCATGATTCGAACATCGGGAAGGCTTGTCCGTCTCGCCGCCTCGTCGCTGCTGGCGACGGCCGCTGTTCTCGGGCCCATGTCCGCCGCGCCGGCGGAGGACCGCATCCGCTGCGCCTATCCCTACTGGTTCGGCTTCGCGCCGGTGCCGGTCGCGATGGAGCTCGGGTACTTCGCGGGAGAGGGTCTCGAGGTCGAGACGGTCTTCGACAACGACCGCGCCAACGTGATGCCCGGGCTCGAGACCGGCGATCTCGACTGCACCATGCGCACCATCGGGGAGCACATGTCGCGGCCGCTCACGGCCGATTCGGACCTGGTGGTCATCGGAGTCATCGACGTATCGGTGGGCGCGGACGGCGTGGTCGGCGCACCGGGCATCGACAGCGTCACCGACCTGGTCGGCAAGACGTTCGCCGGCGAGATCAACCACCCCGGAACCGTCATGACCGCCCACGCCCTCAAGCAGGCCGGCCACTCCTTCGACGACGTGAACGTGCGCCTCATCGCGACCGACGACGGCCAGGCCGTGTTCGAGGACCCGGAGGTCGCGGCGCTGGCCACCTGGGAGCCGATGCTGAGCGAGATCGTCGCCAACACCTCGCGCAAGGGATCGAAGGTCCTGCTCTCCTCGGCCGACTTCAACGGGCTCATCACCGACGTGGTGATCGTCAACAAGTCGGACTACGAGGCGAACCGGGAGAAGTACGCCGGGTTCATGCGCGGCATCTACCGCGCGGTCGACCTCTACAACCGGGACCCGGACGCGTTCTTGGCCGCGGCGGCTCCTAGCTACGACGTGACCCCCGACCAGATGAAGGCCGACCTCGCCGGCGTCTACTACACCTCCTACGAGGATGCGCTGGAATTCTTCGGAGTGGGCGGCCAGGCGCCGAAGCTGAAGGACGTGGTCGAAGCGCTGAACGTCATCAACGTCGACCTCGACCTGATGGACGCGCCGATCACCTACGAGGCGATGGTCGACCCGACCCTCACCGACGGCCTGTTCGACGGCAGGACCCGGTGAGCCGGGTCCGGTGTCCGGGGTGGCGGGCCGCGGCTCTCCGTTCACGTCCGCGCTGCTGAGACCGGGACCCGGTGGGCCGTCTCCGGCGTCCAGGGTGGCTCCCGGCCGCCATCCTGGACGCCGGCATCGTCCGAGCCCCCCGCCTCCAGTGAACCGGACGCCGCTCTTCGCCTGCCGCGGGCGCCTCCAGTGAGCCGGACGCCGCTCTTCGCCTGCCACGGCCGCCTCCAGTGAACCGGACGCCGCTCTTCGCCTGCCGCGGGCGCCCCCAGTGAACCGGACGCCGCTCTTCGCCTGCCGCGGGCGCCTCCAGTGAACCGGACGCCGCTCTTCGCCTGCCGCGGGCGCCCCCAGTGAACCGGACGTCGCTCTTCGCCTATCGCGGCAGCGGCTCGGGCCGCAGCTCCGCGCTGCTGGGGTTCTGTGCGTTCATCGGCTTCCTCGCGCTGTGGTCGGCGCTGTCGTGGTTCGAGCTGGTCCAGCAGCGTTTCCTGCCGCTGCCGTGGCATGTCGTCGCGGCGCTGTGGGGCATGCTGGTCGAGCGCAGCTTCCTCGACGACATCGCCATCAGCGTGGCGCGGGTCTGGGGGGCGTTCCTGCTCTCGGTGGTGATGGCGGTGCCCATCGGCGTGTGGATGAGCAGCTACCGCATCGTCGGCGCCCTGCTCGAGCCGGTCGTCGACTTCATCCGCTACCTGCCGATCCCGGCCCTGGTGCCGCTCCTCATCATCTGGTTCGGCATCGGCGAGGGGTCCAAGATCGCCGTGCTGTGGATGGGGACGTTCTTCCAGCTCGTGCTGCTGATCGCCGACGACACCCGGCGGGTGCCGCGCGAGTACATCGAGATCGGCTACACGCTGGGTGCGAAGCCGCGCCAGATCACCCGCGACATCGTGCTGCGCGCCATGCTGCCGTCGATGGTGGACAACCTGCGCATCACCCTCGGCTGGTGCTGGACGTGGATCATCGTCGCCGAGATCGTCGCCGCCAACAGCGGGATCGGACACGCCATCTGGGCCGCGCGCCGCTTCGTGAAGACCCCCGAGGTGATGGCCGGCATCCTGACCGTCGGCATCATCGGGCTCGCCACCGACCAGGCCATCCGCTACCTCCATCGGCGCCACTTCAGGTACCTGTGACGGACCGGGCGGGTGCGATGGCGGACCTCGATCACTTTCTCAGCGTCGTCAACGTCTCGAAGACGTTCGAGCCGGATACCCCGGCGCAGGCGCCGGTCCGGGTCATCGACGACGTCTCCATGCGCCTGGAGGCGGGCGAGTTCGTGGTCTACCTGGGCCCCTCCGGCTGCGGCAAGACGACCCTGATGCGCATCGTCGGCGGCCTGGAGACCGCGAGCAGCGGGGAGGTCGTCCTCGCCGGCGAGCGGGTGACCGGCCCGGACCGCCGCAAGGGCATGGTCTTCCAGGCGTACACGTCGTTCCCCTGGCTGACGGTGCTGGAGAACATCCGCTTCGGCACCCGGTATCGCGGCGATCTGGACGCGGCGGAGAAGGACGGGATCGCCCGCCACTACCTCAATCTGGTCGGCCTCGACGACTTCGCGGACTTCCACGTCAACCGCATCTCCGGCGGCATGCGCCAGCGCGTCGCGATCGCCCGCACGCTGGCTGCGGGTCCCGACATCCTGCTGATGGACGAGCCCTTCGGCGCCCTCGACGCCCAGACCCGCGAGTTCCTGCAATACCAGCTCCTCGAGATCAGCCGCATCGAGAAGAAGGCGGTGATCTTCGTCACCCACGACGTCGAGGAGGCGGTGTTTCTCGCCGACCGCATCTTCATCTTCTCGGCGCGGCCGGCACGGATCGTCGAGGAGATCCGGGTGGGCGGGCTCATCCCCGGCAAGCGTGACCTCACCACCAAGGAGACCCGCCAGTTCTTCGACCTGCGCAACCGGGTCCGGGACCTGATGCGCGGTGAGGTGGTGGCGGTGGATGTGGATTAGGAAAGGTCCGATCGAATCGGCGGCGCTGTCGCCGGGCACGCGCACCCTGCCGGCCTGTGTCTTTCCCGCGGGTGCGGGGTCGATCGAAGCTTCCCTGGACGAGACGTTCGGCATCGGCCGGGGGGCGTGGGCCCACCGACCGATCTCCGGAGGTGATGGAGAATGAACGAGCCACTTGCGGGACAGCTCGCCGTGGTGACGGGAGCGGCCAGCGGCATCGGCGCCGCCACCGTACGGGCGCTGGCGGCCCGGGGCGCTCGCGTCGCGGGCATCGACCGCCAGCCGTGTGCGGTGCCGGACGGGGGCCTCGCGCTCGCCGCCGATGTTTCTTCGGAGGCCGACGTCCTGGCCGCCTTCGCCGCGCTCGACGCCGACGGCGGGGTGCCGGACATCCTGGTCAACTGCGCCGGCATCATCATCGAGCGCCCGCTGACCCGGATGACCCTGGAGGAGTTCGAGCGGATCATGCGCGTGAACCTGCGCGGCTGCTTTCTGGTGGGGCGCGAGGCGGTGATCCGCATGCGCGGCGCCGGCCGGGGCGGGCGGGTGATCAACATCGCCTCCGAGCTGGCCCACCTCGGCCGCGCCGACTATTCCGCCTACTGCGCCTCGAAGGCCGCCGTGATCGGGCTCACGCGTTCGTGGGCGCGGGAGCTCGCGCCCGACATCCTGGTCAACGCCGTCGCCCCCGGCCCGGTGGACACGCCCATGCTGAGCCGCGAGAACATGTCCCCCGAAGTCGTGGCCCGGGAGAGCGACCTGCCGCTCGGACGCATCGGCCGGCCCGAGGAGATCGCCAGCGTGATCGCGTTCCTCGCGGGCCCGGGGGCGACCTACGTCACCGGGCAGACCTTCGGGCCGAACGGCGGTGCGGTGATGACGTGAGGCTTCGCGGCCCGGGCCTTCCGGACTCGCGCGAAGAACGACGCCGGCCCGGGGCGCGGTGAGGACGTGAGGATTTCCGGCGTGGCCCCGCTCGTGCGCCGGCCCGGTTCCGGAAAGCCGGGAGTCGGCGTCTCCGGCGAGCAGCCGCCGGTCACGGGCGCTCAGGCGCACGGCCGGGTCCGGTCTCGAGTTGCAGGCATCCCCGCCCGTCAGAGGAACCAGGGCGTGCGTTCAAGGACGGGATGCAGTCTGAAGTGCCCTTCCTGGCGCATGAACGCCGCGGTCAGGCAGGCGACGTTGCCGGCGTACCTTGTGGTGATTGGCTCCGCGCAGAGAGAGTCGGTCGATGCCCAGTTGAGCTTGGTGAGAGCGAGGATCTGGCTCGCCAATGCACGAAGGTCCGGCGAGTACCGCCGCTCGCCCTCCGGTCCCTCGACGCGAACGTTGACCTCGAGAGCCTTGGGGGTGCCGAGCGCCTTGCGGTACGGGTTCTGTCCGGTCGTCGAGACATAGATCTGGTTACGGGCTCCGACGACATACCTCCCCCGCGCGAGGCTGCCGTCGGCCTCGGCTCTGGAGTCATAGAAGCGGACATGGTGATGGCGGTTGATCCAGATGAAGAAATACATCCCGTCGGGCCTTACGCTTCTCGCACCGCGCAGAATCGCGTCCCGGTCATCGCGCGAGAACTTCGCCGAGTAGTGGAAGCATATGTTCGGTCTTTCGGAAAGCGAAAGGCGACCCAGTGTGCGTGAGACGAGCGCCTCGTAGTGCGCTGCCCGCTCCCCATAGGGAAATGTATCGCCGCCGCCCGCATAGAATTCCCATCGCCCGTATTCATTGAAGACATTCGCAAACCCCATGGTGCGCGCGCCGTCACCCCGTGCGCTTCTCGTAGAGGAAATCCCGACGAGGAAGTCGGCGTCGGGGATCGAGTCGGGCAGAACCCACGGCGTGACCCCGCACTTGGCCACGATGTTGAGAGTCAGATTCAGGTCTTTGTAGTCCGGTTTGCGGATGGTCGACGTATCGATCATCTGGCACGGAATCCCGGCTTCAAGCAGGAACCGCTTGATTCTGTAGTAGGGCGCCTGTTCGTCGTCGAGCGCATGGACGAATTCGGGGCAGTGAACGAGGAACAGGCGGGGCCATCCATCCGCTCCCGGCCATTCCGGATACTGCGAGACGAGACGGCGGCACTCCGCTTCCAGATCTGCGGGCACGGCAGTGGTCAGGCTCCTGTAGGTGAGCCTCGTGGCGAATGTGCGCTCCGATCCCTTGTACTTGAACTGTCCGTTTCTCAGGCGTTCGATCAAGGATCGCATCCCGGTCTCCTCCTCGGGTGCGCAGACCGGGACGAGCTCGATTTCTCTCCGTTCGCCGTCGAAGGAGCCGTGATGCACAATGCCTTCACGGATGTTCGCCTCGTGCCTGTGCATGCGGAACTCGACCACGGGTTCGGTACATTCGTCCACACTCAGGGACGGAGAACCGTTGTCCCGCCGGGTGAGAGGAAGCGGCCGTGTGGCGAGATGAACACTCGCCTTGCCGACTCTGAGCGGAAAGACGGTACTCGCAAGCTCGTCGACGAGGTCCTGAGTCCGGTCCGAGCGCAGGCGCGCCGCTCCGGGGACGAGGCTGGAGGCGGCGCGCGCAATCTCCCCTGACAGGTCGTAGTCGATTCCGCGTTTGCGGAGCAGGCGTTCAATCATCGCGCGAGGAAGCTGAGGAATGACACGGTTGGCGGGAATCACCTCTTCCTGTCCATAGTCCGGCAGGAACACCCTGCATCGGGTGCGTTCGAAGGACAGGAGACGTGCCCGCTCCCAGGCCTGCCACCTTGCGACGCCGGTCAGCCCCTCCAGCTCGCGAACGTCGACAAGCGCTTGCAGCGATGCCGCGGTGAGCACGCTTCGCACCGATACGGTCATGTCCACCAGCAGGTACGGTTGGCCGAAATACTCGCGGAGCTGGAACACGGCTGCGGGATAGATTCGGACGATACGGGCCACCGCGTCCGGAGCCTGACGGGCAATGCCGCGCCGATGCGTCACGAGGACGCCGTGGTGAAACCGATCGATGAACCAGCCGCTGGCGCCGAGGCGCTCCTTCAGTGCCACGAGAAATTCCCGGCGCCGTGTCCCGTCGCTCCCGTTCACGGAGCTGAAGCCGGAGATGGGATACAGGTTGGTGAATTCTCCCGTTACGGCCTCGACGGAAGCCTGCGCCTGCGCTTCGCGGCTCGGCGCATCGCTCCACAGCGTAACAACCGTGTCTGTTCCGGAGACGTCATATTCCGGAGCGCGAAGCCCCAGCCCGGACATTTCGTCGCGCATCCTGCGCGTTCCTTCCTCAAGCGCCAGGACAAACGGATTGCCGTGAGTATCCTTGAGGCGCCGAAGCCATTCCATCAGCGTCGGGTTTCGAGCTCGATGTGCCAGCCGGGTGTCGTCGAGCGAGAAATGCGGTGGCAGCGATCTCTCCTGCAGCAGAGGGCCCGGACTCCGGACGACCAGACCGTCGGTATATTTCTCGCACCTGATGGCATTGCCGGACGCGTAGTCGCGATGCGCCACCGCATTCACGATTGCTTCGTCGACCGCTATCGACGGGAGCTCCGGTATCTCTTCGAACCCGCCGTCCGGTCGTCTCTTCAGATACATCTTGAAGAATCCGGAATCTTTCAGGAAGGAACGGAAATCCCGAATCTGCTTTGTGATGGGACCGTAAAAGGACCGATCGAAGCTGGGAGGAGGGCGGTCTTCCGCTGCGTTCCGGGGGGCATCGAAGCGCACCACGCGAATATGTGCTTGAGGCAGGTCTCGCTGAGGATTCGAGCTGAAGAACAGGGCGCCGGCATTCGTAAATTGACCGCTGCGGGATACGGCCCCGACGTGCCGGAGCAGCTCATGATTCGTCCAGTCGTACGATGCGGAATCGAGATAGATCTTCCTGAACTCTTCGACGACGCCGGCGTCGAGGTCGCTTTCGACAAATTCCGCGCACGGCGACCGCTCGAAGTTCACGATACGACGTCCGATCGGGAGACGCTTCCGTCCGGACGTGGACGGCACGCTTCCTTCCGATCGAAGAGCTGACCCTCGAAGTCGCGGTCCGAGTCAGAGGTGAGAAAATCCCGGTGCCCGTCGGGATCGTCGAACACGTCTTGTGGCCTGAAAGGCACGGGTCAAGCGCTCCGTAACCGGGAGCGACGAGAATATCACTCCAAATCAGTCGCCCCGAGCCCTGCGCGGCCAGCCACTCCCGCCAGCGCCCGGAGAAGCCGCACCATGGTGGAATTCTGGTGTGATTTCGACCTTCAGGGCGTCCAATCGAGGGGAATTCAGGGGCCTGTTCCCGTCTGGCGGGAATTGCTGCTGCACGGCGACCTCGGCCGTACCGTCAGTCGAAGACCGCCCAGGGCTCCCCGAGCCACGTCTGGTCCGGAGCGACGCCCAGGCCCGGCTCTTTCGGCAGCCGGATGTTCCCGCGGTCGCTGCGCGCTCCCGCGCCGGGAGCCGGGTCGTCCTCCAGGTGCGGCTGGCAGAGCCACGAGCCGAGGCGGTGCTCCTCCGGCGTCGACAGCGCGAGGTGCAGCGCCGCGGTGTCGGCGACGACCGTCCCGCCCGTGTCCTCCACGTGCATCCGCCAGCCGGCGGCGAGCCCGAGGTCACGGACCTGCCGCGCCCGGCTCAGCCCCCCGAGGCGGTTCGGCTTGACCTTCACGCCCTCGCACACGCCCTCCCTCCAGGCGTCGAGGTGGTCCTGGACGCTCAGCAGGCACTCGTCGAGCATGATCGGCTGGATCGTCAGCCTGCGGACCCGGGCGCACTGATCGAGGGTCTCGCACGGCTGCTCGAACCATCCGTGCGCCGAGACCGTGTTCATCACCTCGACCGCGAGCGCCGGCGTCCAGGCGCGGTTCACGTCGTAGGTGACCTGCTCGCCGGGGAGCCGCTCCGCCTCGACCGCCTCGATGCGGGCGATGTCCGCCGGCGGGTCGCTGCCGCCGATCTTGGCCGAGTGGGTGCGGCAGCCCTCGGCCCGCGCCGCCTCGATCAGCGCGATCATCTCCTCCGGCGTGCCGGTGGAGATGGAGCTGCTGGCGGGCACGGCATCACCTTCCGCACCCCCCAGGAGCTGGTGGAGCGGCTGCCCCGCGCGCTGTCCGGCGATGTCCCAGAGCGCGATGTCGATGGGCGACTTGGCGTACCCGTGCCCGGGCAGCGTGAGGTCCATCAGCCGGTTGAGACGGTCGATGTCGCCGGGGTCCTGCCCCGGCAACGCGGGCGCGAGCAGCGCGATGGCGAGCCGCGCGCCGGCGCCGAAGGCGGGCAGGTAGCTGTGTCCCCATGGGCAGCCCTCGCCCCAGCCGGAAATGCCCTCGTCGGTGTCGATGCGCACGAACGTCGAGTCGAGCGACTCGAACGCCAGCCTGCCGCCGGAAAGCCGGTAGGGCTCGACGAGCGGCAGGGTCTTCTGCCAGACGGTGATGCGGGAGATTCTCATGGGTCGCGTGCCCTCGCGGCCGGCCGGCTTCGGCTCCCGCGTTCGGGATGCCGGGCGTCGGTTTCGATACGCCTCCGGGCGCGCCGGCGCCTGCGCGGTATCGGGTGGAGACCGGCCGATGAAGGATGAAGACGAGTCCGGAGGCTCGATGCGCACGGGGTCCGGGCGATCGTCGTCTCCACCACGTCGCCTCGATGTGCAGCACCTGCAACGCCGCGTCTCGACGCGCACGGGGCCCGAGCGATCGTCGCCTCCACCCTCCGCGGCCGGACGCCGGAGACTCGACGCGCATGGGGTCCGGGCACCCGAAGGAGTGTCCGGCCGCGTTCCCGGAAGCGCTGGACGAGGCGGTGCATGGCCCGTCTCCGGCGGCGCCGGCCGGGTGCCGGCGCCGGTACACGGTCAGACTGGCACAACTGTGCGGAGCGCGCCAGCGTCCGGAGTCGAGGGTAGTGGGTCAGTTTGAACTTCTTCCTCGACCGACATGGCGATCCTGGAGTCAAACTGACCCACTACCGAGTCGAGGGTAGTGTCTCACTCTGACTTTCTTTCTCAACGCGACATAAAGGCCCCGAAGTTGAACTGAGGCACTACCGAGTCGAGCGTCCGGAGTCGAGAGTACAGAAGCACCGTTTCGGCGTATTCCATGCGCCCCCTGTCCCGGCAGGAGGCTTGTGACCCACATGACCCACAGCCGAAGGAACCGATGATGACCAATCCGAAGCAGGAGGAGCCCGTCGGCACGCGGCCGGCCGCGGTGGACGAAGACTGGTTCACCCGCATCCAGCGTGCGAAGACCGCCCGAGAGCAAGGCCGGAAGGCCCGAGAAGGCAAGCCGCCCCTCAGTCCCATCCCCCGGATGCCCCTGCCGCTGAACCATGAGTGAGGCCGTATCGGGGGAGAAGCCCGCTGTACGAGGCACATCACGCGCCTCGCCACGAACGTCAAGCGCTGATTCGCCAGTATCAGGAAACCTGCTCCTGTCGGTGGGTAATCATGGTGGATTCCCCACGATTGTTGCAAAACGTTCATGGCTTGTTTGACCACGCTGCCGCATGAAAGGGCACCGGGCCGCAACGCGGCGGTTGCTGGAGGCGCGGACACTCTTCCCGAGTGTACTTTCACGGCAAGCCATGAGGAGCACTCCAGGGCTTACCCCTCATCAGGGCTCACCCCTCATCCTTCCGGAAAGGTGAGCCCGTAGCGCCTCGTGGAGGCGGCGCGCGACCTGAAGACCACCGCATTCTCCCCTCTCCCGGGGGGAGAGGGGCTTCTTCCGGCCCGGCAATTCCCGTCAGGCGTCAGGCGGGAACATGCTCCTGAAATCCCCCCGACTGGACGCCCTGGTGGTCGAAATCGCGCCGGAATCCCTCCACGGCACGGCTTCTCCGGACGTGAGCGGGAACCGCTGCTTCCGGCCGGTCTCGTTGGCGGTATTGACGATTTTCAATGGCGCCGCACGGGGAAGGAGCGGCGGGCCGTGCAGCGCGGGGGCGCGCTCGCCGGGGCGCTGCAGCGGCGGACCGATCGGCGGTGGGCCCGCACCGGCAGCCCTCGGCCGGCCGCGCGATATACTCCGTCTCCGTCGGCAAGCGCGAAAGTGGCGGAACCGGTAGACGCGCTGGCTTTAGGTGCCAGTGGGGTGACCCGTGGGGGTTCGAGTCCCCCCTTTCGCACCAGCTCTCCCGGAAACGGACGTGACGACGGGCGGTGCTTGCCCCTGACCGCGGGCCGCTCCCGGCGGCGCGGCGGTCCCCGGGCGAGTTCGCGGAAGGGGCTCACGTGCTGCGGGCCTGACCAGGGGCTGCTCCCGGCGGTGCGGCGGTCCCGGCGCAACGGGTCTTTCGTGTCCGGACGGCAGTCCCCGCCGGGGCCGGCCCCGGGGAGCTGGCCACCCGCCGCCGGGCGCGAGGGCCCTTCGTGCCCGGACGGTAATCCCCGGCATGGACCACGGCGCCCATTCCCGCCCCGGGCGGCGACCCCGGGGGGAAGGCGGGCTATGATGCCGCGGCCATCTTCGGGCGCAGGCGCCAGGGAGCCCGCAATTGAAGGACACACCGCGACTCGTCGTCGGCATTTCCGGAGCGTCCGGGGTGATCTACGGGATCCGGCTGCTCGAGCTGCTGCGCGCGCTGCCGGTGGAGACGCACCTCGTGATGTCGAAGGCGGCGGAGAGGACCATCGCCTGCGAGACCGACCGCAAGCCGGCGGAGGTCAAGCGGCTGGCGACGGTATGCCATCCGGTCGGCGACATCGGGGCGTCGATCAGCAGCGGCTCCTTCCGCACCCTGGGCATGCTCGTCGCGCCGTGCTCGGTGCGCACGATGTCGGAGATCGCCACCGGGGTCACCGCGAGCCTCCTCACCCGGGCCGCGGACGTCACCCTGAAGGAGCGCCGCCGGCTCGTCCTGCTGCTGCGCGAGACCCCGCTGCACACCGGGCATCTGCGCACCATGCTCGCGCTCTCCGAGGCGGGCGGGATCATCATGCCTCCGGTCCCCGCCTTCTACGCGGAGCTGCGGGGCATCGACGAGATGATCGACCAGACGCTCGGCCGGGCCCTGGACCTGTTCGGCGTGGACGCCGGGATCACGAAGCGCTGGGGCGAGGATGTGGGAGCCGCGCCGGCCGGGCGCGGGTGACCGCAGGCCGGCCGGGAGGGACGGCGCGGGATAGAGGCCGGCGCGGAAGACACGCCATCCGGGCGCGGGTGACCGCGGGCGGGCCTGCGCCGAGGATGCGGCCGCGGTCGCGGCTCTCCGAATCAGACGACTCTCACGGTCATGGCGCCGAGGCCCTCGATCTCGAGCGCCATCACGTCGCCCTTCTCGACCGCGGCCACGCCCGAGGGCGTGCCCGAGAGGATGACGTCGCCCGCGGAGAGCTCGAAGTAGTCCGACAGGTACGAGATGATCTCCGGCACCTTCCAGATCATCTGGCCGAGGTCGCCTTCCTGGCGAAGCTCCCCGTTGACCCGGAGCGCGATCCTGCCGGTCGCCGGATGGCCCGCTTCCGCCGCCGGGTGCACGGGCCCGACCGGCGCCGAGCGTTCGAACGCCTTGCCGATCTCCCACGGCCGGCGGAGCTTCTTCTGCTCGCCCTGCAGGTCGCGGCGGGTCATGTCCAGCGCCGGCGCATAGCCGTAGACGTGATCGAGCGCGCGGTCGACGGGGATGTTCACGCCTCCGGATTGCAGCATGACGGCCAGCTCGGCCTCGTGGTGCACGTCGGCGGACCTGGGCGGGTAGGGAAACTCGCCCGAGGGGTCGAGGCTGTCGGGATTCTTCTGAAAGAAGAAGGGCGCCTCGCGATCCGGGTCGCCTCCCATCTCGATGGTGTGCGCGGCGTAGTTCCGTCCGATGCAGTAGACCCGGCGGACCGGGAACACGGCGTCCGACCCGGCGACGGGCAGGGTGACCATCGGCGGCGGCTCGACTGCGTAGCTGGGCATGTGTGTCTCCGTGTGTCTCCGTTGCGGTTGCGGCCCGGCGCCCCCTCATGCGGCAAGTTCATGCGGCGAGGCGATCGACCCGGCCATGAGCATTTTGAATGGGCCTGATACTGCGGTGAGTCGTCGCACGTGCCTGCGCGGTGTCCGGGTCCCGGTCCTTCGGGGGCCACCCCGGGTGCTGGATGCAGGTGACCCTGGACAGCCAGCCGCCGTCGATGGGCATCGATATCCCGGTGATGGCGCGCGCGGCGTCCGAGCACAGGAAGTGGATCCCGTCGGCGACCTCGCCCGGGAGAATGATGCGCTTCCTGTTCATGTCTCGTTGCTTCTCGTGCCGCTGAAGCCGGACGCGCCGTCGATCCGGGCCGCCTCGAGGACCTCGTTGTCGATGCCGCGCAGGCCCGCCGGGAACATCGCCATCACGAAGCCCGAGGACTGCCACACCGCGGCGATCACGATGGTGCGGATCGCCATAGTCATGCGAGGCCGCCGACGACAGAGGCCGCCGGCGACGGTGGCGCATCCGATGCCATTATGATACGTCGAGTCCGCCGCCGGCCTGATTCGGTGTTCGCGCACTCGGTGTTCGCGCCCGTGTTCGCACCAGTGTTCGCGCCAGTCCCGCCGTGCCGCCCCGAAAATGCAGGCCGATATTGCTCGAGTGTGTCCAGCCACGGTCATCCTTCCAGTCGGCTCCGCCGACGTGCCGGAGTCATGACGGACCCGGCGCGGGCCGCGACGGTGGGGCCGCCCGACGCGGCGCCGGCCGCCTCCTCCGTCTCCGCCCTCTCCCGCGACGCGGTCGCGGGCATCGCCGCCGCGGCGGTGCTGATGACGCAGGCGATGGCGTTCGGCATCACCCTCTACACGCCCCACATCGGTTCCACGAGCGCGGGAGCGCTGGCCGGCCTCGTCGGTGCCGCGGTGCTCAGCCTGTTCTCCGGTCTTTCGCGCGGCACCGCAGGCATGATCAGCGGACCTACCGGACCGGTGATGGCCCTGCTGGTCGCGATCACCGCCGCACTCGCCTCGGCGGGGCTGAGCGGGTCCGCCCTCGTTCAGGGACTGGCCGTGGTGGTGGTCGTTGCCGGGTGCATTCAGGTGCTCCTGGGCCTGACGGGAGCGGGCCGGATCGTCAAGCTGGTTCCGGTGCCGGTCGTCGCCGGCTTCATGACCGGCTCCGGCGCGCTGATGATCAAGTCCCAGATCGCGCCCGTCGCGGTCCCCGTGGCCAGCGGCGGCGCGCTGCCACCGTCGTGGATCCCGGCCGTGACCGCGTTCGCCACCATGGTCGCGATGTGGCAGGGCGCCCGGCGCATTCCGGCCGTGCCGGCCGTGATCCCGGGCCTGCTCGCCGGCATCGGCGCGTTCTACGGGCTCTGCTGGTGGTTCGGCGTCACCGCACCGGCCGCATGGATGATCGGCGAGCTGCCGCGGCTGGCGTGGTCGGAGCTGGCCGCGAGGCCATCCCTGGCGGGCCAGCTGCCCTGGTTGGTCGTCATGGCCTCCGCCGTCACTCTCGCCGTCTTCACCTCGCTCGACACGCTGCTCACGTCCGTCGTGGCGGACGCCGGCACCGGCGAGCGGCACAACGTCCGCCGCGAGGTGGTTGCGCAGGGTCTCGGGCATGTCGTGGTCGGACTGAGCGGCGGGATGGCCGGGGCCGGAACCACCGCCGCCACCATGGTGGCGGTTCGAAGCGGCGGACGCCGCCATCCCGGTGCGTTCCTGGCCGTGTTCGTCCTCATCTGCCTGGTGGGAGCCGACCGGGCCGCCACATACCTGCCGGTCAGCGCCCTGGCCGGGGTCGTCGTTTTCGTGGCGCTGGGGTTGATCGAGCGCAATATCTGGCTGTGGATACAGTCGCGGCGCACTCGGCTGGATGCCTGCATCGCCCTCGCCGTGCTCGGCGTCACGGTCATCTGGGACCTGATGATCGCGGTCGGAGTCGGGGTGCTGATCGCCGCCATCCAGTTCGTCACGGCCCAGGCCCGGACGCCGGTCGTCCTTCGCCGCGCGACGGGAGCCACCATTCGGTCGCAACGCATGCGGGGCCGGGAGGAGCGCGCCGTGCTCGACAGGCACGGCGACGCCGTGGTGGCCTGCGACCTGCGGGGCTCTCTGGTGTTCGCCACCGCCGACCGCCTGTTCGAGGATCTGCTGCCCGACCTGGAGCACGGAGCGCGGGTGGTGATCTCGCTCAAGCGCGTCGCGCACGTGGACCTGACCGGCGTCAATGTGCTGTGCCAGATCGCCGCCCGCGCCCGCAGCAAGGGGGGCGAGGTCGTGTTCGCGAACGTTCACAAGCGGACCGGCCTTTCTCGCAAGATCAGGAAGTCCCTGCGCCGGGCCGGCATCGGGGCCGAGATGCGGGTCAAGACCTTCGTCAGCGCCGACGTCGCGCTCGAGTACGCCGAAGACAGGCTGCTCGAGGCACACGGTGCGCTGGCGAAGGCGCACTCGGTCGAGCTGGCCCGGAGTGAGCTCTGCGAAGCCATGCATGCCGGGATCGTGGCCAGGCTCGATCCCTACTTCGCCCGTTGCGAGGTGGCGCGCCGCGGACGGGTCTACGAAGCGGGCGGGTCCGGCGGCACCCTGTACGTCGTGCGCAGGGGCAACATCGACCTCCGGCTCCCGATCGGACACCGCCACTGGAGCCGGCTTGCGCGGGTCGGGCCCGGGATGCTGTTCGGTGAGGTGAGCTTCCAGACCCCCGGCGCCCACACCGCCACCGCGGTCGCAACCGAGCCCTGCGAGCTGTACACGCTGGAGCGTGACAGCTTCGAGCGTCTGTCCGCGGAGGACCCGGAAGCGGCTCTCGCGGTGCTGCGCTGCATCGTCCGCGTGCTGGGCCGGCGGCTGCGGCAGGCCAACCGCGAGATCTACCTGCTCAACCAGTTCTGACGCGGCGGCGCCCGGGCCCGATCGGGGAACGCCGCCCGACGTCCGTGCCGTGCGGGTCGCGACGAACCGCCGGCGAGCGAACGCAGGCGCCCGACCGGCGCACCCGCGGCCCGTCTTCACCCATGCGGGCGCGAGTGGACAGCTATCGGTTCAATCGATGCGGCGGGCTAAAAAACTGATTTCAAAGATACTCGAACCGGTGCTAACGTTCCCGGAGTCCGCGCCGGTCCGGTCCCGGGACCAGGGAGTGGTCATACCGCAGACACCATGGACTTCAAGCGGAGGGAACCGCCGGGGCTTGCCGCGCCGACTCGCGCACAACGACCACAAGGGGAGTTCACGATGTCCACGACAGACCGTCACGTACCGTCGTCCCGACGCCGACTCGCGCCGGACGCTCCGATTCTCGCCGCCGTGACCGCCGCCGCAAGCGCCCTCGCCTTCACCGGCGCCGGCCACGCCGCCGAATGCGGCGACCCCGACGCGCTCACCTTCGCGATGGTGCCGACCTAGGAGACCGTCGCCGAGCTCGAGCTCTACAAGCCGGTCACCGACCGGATGGCCGCGCTCACCGGCAAGAAGATCCAGTTCTTCATGCCCACCTCCTACGCTTCGGTGGTGGAAGGCATGCTCGGCGGGTTCGTCCAGGTGGCGGTGCTCGGCCCCTACTCCTACGTGATCGCCAGCGAGAAGGACCCGGCGGTGGAGGTCTTCGCGACCTACGCGAAGAAGCCGGGGCACATGCAGGAGGAAGGCCCCGGCTACCGCGCCGCCCTGATCACGAAGAAGGGCAGCGGCTTTACCTCCATCGAATCGCTGAAGGGCACCACCCTCGGGCTCGTCGACCCGGGCAGCACCTCCGGCAACCTCATGCCGCGAGTCGTGTTCGGCGACGTCATCGGCATGGACCTCGACGACTACTTCGGCAAGGTCGTCTACACCGGCAGTCACGAGCTCTCGTCGGTCGCGGTCGGCAAGGGCAAGGTCGACGCCGCGTTCGTCGCCACGCACCGTTTCGACAACGTCGTCAACAAGGGCGAGATCAGGCTCGAGGACGTCAACGTGCTGTGGCAGTCCGACCCCATCCCGCAGGACCCGTTCGTCTACCGCAACGATCTGTGCGAGGAGCTTCGCGCGAAGATCGAGGACACGTTCCTCGGCCTGAAGGATCAGCCCGAGGCCAGTGCGTTCCTCGAGAACGTGAAGTCGAATACCTTCGTGCCGATGTCGTCGGAGGACTACGACATCATCCGCAAGCTCAAGGCGGCCAAGGACGCGAGGAAGAAGTCCGGCTGATTCCGATGAACCCCGCGCGGCGCCGGGTCCGCCATCGGACCGGGCGCCGCCCGCGCGGAGCACATTTGTCATGCCGATCCTCGAGGTACGCGATCTGCGGGTCCGCTACGCCTCGGCCGGACCCGAGATCCTCAAGGGCGTCTCGTTCGACGTCGAGCCCGACGACTTCTTCGCCATCATCGGCCCGAGCGGCGCGGGCAAGTCGACGCTCATCCGCTGCATCAACAAGCTGGTGGAGCCGAGCGGCGGGACCGTGCGCTTCGGCGGCGTCGAGGTGACCGCGCTTCGCGGACGCGCGCTGCGCGGCCTGCGCCGCAACATCGGCATGATCTTCCAGGAGTTCAACCTCATCGACCGCATGAGCGTCATGGACAACGTGCTGTCCGGACGCCTCGGGTACACCGGCAACCTCCGGACCCTGTTCCGCGCCTTTCCGCGCGCCGACATCGAACGGGCGCTCCAGCTCCTGCACCGGGTGGGGCTGGAGGACCACATCGACAAGCGCGCCGACGAGCTCTCGGGCGGCCAGCGCCAGCGAGTCGGGATCGCGCGCGCGCTGATGCAGGATCCGAAGCTGCTGCTCCTCGACGAGCCCACGTCGTCGCTCGACCCGAAGATCTCGCGTGAGGTGATGGGCCTCATCAAGACCATGGCGCGGGAGTTCGGCGTACCCTGCCTGTGCAACATCCACGACGTAGCGCTGGCGATGGAGTTCTGCAACCGGATCATCGGCCTCCAGGACGGCGTGAAGATGTTCGACGGACCCGCCGGGCAGATGGACCAGGCCAGGCTCGGCGAGATCTACGCCATGGAGGTGCTGTGAGGCTCGCGCCATGACCGGCGCGCGTTCCGGCGCCGGGGCGGCCGTCGCCCCGACCGCGGATCGGATCATCGCCGAACGACGACGGCGCCGCGGCGGCGGCCTCGTCTTCGCGGCGGTCCTGACGGCCGCGGTGGCATGGAGCGTCGACGCCACCATTGTCCGGGACACCGACTGGGAGCGCATCGGCTCGCTCGCCAACGTGCTGGAGGCGGCCGGAGAGTTCGTCGGAGTGGACCGGGATCTGTTCCCCGACCTCGCCGGGCCGGCGCTGGAGACGTTCATGATCGCGTGCCTGGGCACGCTGCTCGGGGTGCTCGTGTGCATCCCGGTCACGTGGTTCGGCGCGCTCAACATCACGCCGTTCAAGCCGGTCACCTACCCGCTCGCGCGACTCATGATGACGCTGAGCCGGTCCATCCACGAGATCGTGTGGGCGCTGTTCTTCGTCGCGGTGGTGGGGCTCGGTGCGATGGCCGGCATCTTCGCGCTCGCGATGCGTTCGGTCGGCTTCATCGCCAAGATGTCGGCGGAGGCCATCGAGGACATCGACCCCGGCCCGGTCGAGGCCATCCGCGCGGTGGGCGGCAACGGATTCCAGGTGCTGCTGTACGCGATCCTGCCGCAGGTCCTGCCGCAGGTCCTCGGGGTCGTCGTGTTCGAGTGGGAGATCAACATCCGCCGCTCGGCGGTGCTGGGGCTTGTGGGCGCCGGCGGGCTGGGCCTCATGTTCTTCCGCCAGATGAACACGTTCAACTTCCCCGGGGTGACGACGGTGCTCATTGCGATATTCGGCATCATCCTCGTCGGCGAGGTGGTCTCCCACTTCGCCCGCAAGGCGGTGATTTAGCGGGGCCTTGCCTCGGAGCGGCGAAGCATGAACGAGGCAAGGACCGAGAGAAGGGCTCCCCGGGAGCCCGAGCGTCCCGCCCGCTCGATCCGCTGTGGGCCCGCGGCCCACGGCGGGCGAGCGATCGTCTTCCCGTCCGCCGGGCCGCGGAGAGGCGCCCGCGTTCCGGGGGACGCTTCGCGCGGCACCCGGCGCAAGCGCAACGTCGGCGCCGTCGCGGGGCATTCCCGGCCATGATGTCCGGCGGCGCGGCCGGCGCGGCGCGGGGCGAGCCGCGCTGGAGCCGCTACCGTTTCCCCGAGTCGCTCTACGGCTACGGGGCATGGCTCGTCGTCCTCGCGTTCCTGGGCTTCAGCGTCGACTACCTGGACATCCCGCTCGCCCGCATCCCGGACATGTTCCAGCGCATGGTCTCGGTGGTCGCGAGCCGCTACTACCCACCGGACGTCGAATATGTCCTGGACCGGGACTACCTGGACCATGTGGTCGAGACCATCCAGATGGCCTACCTCGGCGCGCTTTTCGGGCTGCTGATTTCGATCCCGCTCGGCTGGTTCGGGGCGTTCAACATGACCCCGAGCCGGCGCTTCGTCTACCCGGCGGCCCGCCTGGTCACGATGGGCTTCCGCGCCGTGCACGAGATGATCTGGGCCATCCTGTTCGTGAGCATCCTCGGCTTCGGCATGCTGCCCGGGGTGCTGGCGCTGACGTTCTTCTGCGCGGGCTTCGCCGGCAAGCTCTTCGCCGAGGAGATCGAGGCCATCGACATGGGGCCGGTGGAAGCGATGCGGGCCACGGGAGCCAGCCTCTTCCAGGTCATGGTGTTCGGGGTGTTCCCCCAGGTGCGGGTGGCCTTCACCGGCATCGGCATCTATACTTGGGACGTCGCGTTTCGCGCCGCCACGGTGGTGGGCTTCGTCGGCGCGGGGGGGATGGGCTGGTATCTGAAGCGCGCCGTGCTCCAGATCCAGACCGAGCGGGTCGCCGCCATCATCCTGTCCATCGTGGTGCTGGTGCTGGTTTCCGAGGTGGTCTCCGCCCTCGCCCGGGACCGGGTGATGAAGATGAAGTGAGGGGCCGGCGGCCCCGGGGATGGCGGGTCAGAGCGAGCCCCGGCGCCCGGGCTCGATGGCGGCGGCGGTCCGGAAGAAGGTGTCGATGAGCGGCCGGCTCCGGCGCGATGCCAGACACACCAGGTACGCCCGCGTGGACATCTCCGTGTCGTATACCCGGAGCGCCTGGATGTTCAGCGCCGGAGCGAACTCCGTCTCCGAGATCACGCCCGCTCCGAATCCGCGCCGCACCGCCTCCCGGTTGGCCTCCCGGCTGTTGATCTCCATGACGGGCCTGACCGTCACGCCCGCCTCGCTCAGTGCACGGTCGAACGCCTGGCGGGTGGTGGAGAAAGTCGGGCGCAACACCATGTCGCAGCCTTCGAGCTCCTCGAGGCGGATGCTGCGCCGCCCCGCGAGAGGGTGGTCCGCGTGGACGATCACGAGCACCCGGTGGCGGTTGTAGAACTCGCAGCAGAGGTCCGGATCGTCCACCGGCCTGCCGACGACCCCCACGTCGCAGTCGAAGTCGCGGAGCCCGCGGAGGATCTCGTCCTCGATGCCCAGCCGCACCGATGTGGTGACGGCCGGATATCGGCGGCGGAACACCTGCAGCACCTCCATCACGTCGAACGGCCCCACCGCGTGCAGGGAGAGGTACCCGGCCTCCAGATCCCGCGTGGCCTGCAGAAGGGCGAGCGCCTCCTCCTGATGTCCGTGCAGACCGCGGGTGATCGTGAACAGGGATTCGCCGGTCGGCGTGAGCTTCACGCTGCGGCTCCGGCGATGGAAGAGCTCCACGCCGAAGTGCGCCTCCAGGGCCTTCACGTGGGTGGAAATGGTCGGCTGCCCGACGTGCAGCGCCTGCGCCGCGCGCGTGAAGCTGCCGGTGACCGCCACCATGTGAAACGCCTCCAGCCACTTCTGATACATCGATCGGATCAATGACACATCGGTGAAAATTCGATTTTGATGATAGTGGAACAGTTGCTATCGTGCATGGGGGCGAAGCGGCGAGCCGCTCCGCGCGACGACGGGAGCCGGAGGAACGACATGACGGCCGACAGCCTGACGGTGAACGGCACCGGCTACCGCTGGCCGGAGCGCCCGGTGGTGGTGGTGTGCATCGACGGCGGGGACCCGGCCTACCTCGAGCACGGCGTGGCCGCGGGGCTCATCCCCACCATCGCGCGCTGGATGCGCGAAGGCTTCCACACCGTGGCGCACGGCACCATGCCGAGCTTCACCTGCCCGAACAACATGTCCATCGTCACCGGGTGCCCGGCCTCGGTGCACGGCATCTCCGGGAACTTCTACCTCGACCGGGCGACGAACGAGCCGGTGGTGATGACCGGCCCCGAGCTGCTGAGGGTCGATTCGGTGATGAGCGGGTTCTCGCGCCGGGGGGCCCGGGTGGTCTCGGTCACCGCCAAGGACAAGCTCCGCCGCCAGCTCCAGAAGGGGATGGACCTCTCCAACCGCTCGGTCAGCTTCTCCTCGCAGCACGCCGACCGCTGCACGATGGAGGAGAACGGCATCGAGGACGCGCTCGTGCTCGTCGGACGGCCGCTCCCCGACATGTACTCCGCGGACCTCTCGCTGTTCGTGCTCGACGCCGGGCTGAGGCTCCTCGAGGAGCGCCGCCCGGACCTCCTCTACCTCTCGCTCACCGACTACATCCAGCACGCCCATGCGCCGGGCCATCCCGAGGCGGACCGGTTCTACGCGGAGCTGGACGCGCGCTTCGGCGCGTTCGAGGCGCTGGGGGCGACCGTCGCACTCACCGCCGACCACGGCATGAACGAGAAGACCAACGACGACGGCACGCCCTGCGTGGTGTGGCTGCAGGACATCCTCGACGCCGAGTTCGGCGAGGGGGCGAGCACCGTCATCTGTCCCATCACCGACGCCTTCGTGGGCCACCACGGGGCGCTCGGCGGCTTCGTGCGCGTGTACTGCCGCGAGGGGCTTGCGGGCGCGCGGGTGAGCGACGCCATCCGGGAGGTGCCGGGCCTGGAGCGGGTGCTGTTGCGAGAGGACGTGGCGCGGGAGTTCGACCTGCCGGTCGGGCCCGAGGGCGACGTGGCGGTGCTGGGGGACGTGCGTACCGTCATCGGCGCGCGCGAGGTGGACCACGATCTGGGCGGGCTCAGGGGCCATCGGCTGCGCACCCACGGCAGCGTCCACGAGGCCGACGTGCCGATCATCCTCAGCCGCCCGGTGAGCGATGAGTACGCGCGCCGGGCCGAGAATGGACGTCTGCACAGCTACGAGGCGTTCGACTACGCGCTGAA
The DNA here is from genome assembly GCA_965202735.1 of Gammaproteobacteria bacterium. Lineage (GTDB taxonomy): Bacteria > Pseudomonadota > Gammaproteobacteria > HK1 > HK1 > HK1. The sequence goes on along the minus strand of OZ241844.1, from coordinate 1,342,471 downwards.
CGGCATCGTCGAGTGACCGAAGCTCCCGTTTCTCACCGGACCGCCGAGGGAGGCCGCTGAAGGGGCGGCGACAGCGGCTCTGCGGGAACGGCCGCAGAGGAGGAATTCATGAACAGGACCGGCCGAGCCGTCGTCTACCCGGCGCCGAACGCGCCGTTCGAGGTGCGCGAGTACCCGGTGCGCGACGCCCGCGCGGGCGAGGTGCTGGTGCGAATCTCGATGTCCACCATCTGCCGGTCGGACATCCACTCCTACGAGGGCCGCCGCCCCAACCCGTGTCCCGGCATCCTGGGCCACGAGATCATCGGAGTCATCGAGCAACTGGGCGGCGGAGTCCGCGAGGACCTGCGCGGGGACCCCCTCGCCCCCGGCGACCGCATCACCTGGACCGAGTACTTCGCCGACGGTCCGTCGTACTACCGCGACGTGCACGACATGCCGCAGAAGGCGCCGGGGCTTCGCAAGTACGGCCACGACCACGTGGACGACGACCCCCACTTCCTCGGCGGCTTCGCCGACTACTGCTACATCCTGCCCGGCACCGGCATCCTCAAGCTGCCGGACGCGCTCACCGACGAGGAGGCGACCCCGCTCAACTGCGGCGTCGCCACCATGATCTCGGTCGCCGAGGCGGCCGCCATCGCGGTGGGCGAGACGGTGGTGGTGCAGGGTCTGGGACTGCTGGGAATCTACGGCTGCGCGATCGCCCGGGCGCGGGGCGCCGCCCGGGTCATCGGGCTTGATGCCGTGCCCGCCCGCCGGCGGACGGCCGAGCGTTTCGGAGCCGACCTCACGTTCGACGTGAGTGCGATGGACGAGGACGATCTGGTCGCGGCGGTCCGCGACGCATCGCCACCGGACGGGCCGGACGTGGTGCTGGAGGTGTGCGGCGTGTCCTCGGTGGTGCCGGCCGGTGTGCGCATGCTGCGCATCGGCGGACGCTACGTGCTCGCCGGGGTGATCAACCCCGGCTCGTCCTTCGAGCTCGACGGCCACGACCTGATCCGCAAGTGGATCACCCTGAAGGGCATCCACAACTACCACCCGCGCCACCTCGTCCAGGCGCTCGATTTCGTGATGGCCAGTCGGGATCGGTTCCCCTTCGCCGAGATAGTGGATTCGCGCTTCGGCCTGGATCAGCTCGACGAGGCTTTCGAGAAGGCCGCCAACCACCGCGTGCTGCGTGCCGCCATCGTGCCCTGACGGGCTTGCAAATGGAACCCGGAGCCTGAGACATGAAGACGAACGTGGAGCCCGAGAGATGAGCAGAGACCCGCTTTTCAAGCGCAAGACCGCCCTTGCCTACAAGACCCGGGAGAAGACGGTCGTGCGCGGCTACAACCTGAGCGATCTGGCCGAGGAGGGCTACTCCTTCAGCGACGCCATGTTCGTGCTCTTTCAGGGCCGCATCCCCACGGAGGCCGAGGAGAAGATGCTCACCTACGAGATGGGCAGCTTTCTCGAGCACTCCATGTCGCCCTCGGCGGGGTCCGCCATCGCCGTCACCGCCGGGCGTCCCAACCTGCCCACCGCGGTGGCGGCTGGCGTGATGACCTTCGGCGGCGTACACGGCCCCGGGGCGGCCCACGGCTACATGATGAACAAGTACCTGGAGCGTGGACGCAAGGAAGGCAAGAGCGTCGACGAGATCGCCAGAGAGCTGGTCGACGACTACATGGATGCCGGGATGCCGGTGATGGGCATGGGCCAGCCCCAGCACCGCGACGGCGACCCCCGGGCCGAGCCGATCCATCTCAAGCAGGAGGAGCTCGGCACCAACGGCGTCTACCACGAGCTGCAGCGAAGCATCGAGAAGCACTTTCACGCCCGGCGGAAGAAGGAGGGCAAGTCCTACGTGGGCGTGAACGTGGTGGGCGCAGGCAACGCGGCGCTCTCGGACCTCGGGTTCTCCCCCAACGCGGCCTGGTGCATCGGCAGCGTCTCGCGGGGATTCAGTTGCGCGGCACACGCCGTGTTCCAGATGAAGAAGGGCCGGGCCTGGGCGGCGTCTCGGAGCGAGCCCATGGTTCAGATGCTCGATCTCTCCATGATCAAGTACGCCGGTCCCGAGGACCGCCCGGTGCCCAGTCAGGAGGAACGGCAGGAGTACGCCAGGGCGCAGAAGACTTCGGGCGAATACAGGAAGTGGGTAATCTGACGAGGGGGAAGTGATCCGATGGGCAACGAAGCCAGGGACAAGACAGTGATCGGCAATCTCGGCAGCCCCAAGCTGCCCTTCGACTACATGCGGCGCGAGCACGGGACCGTACCTCTCGACGACGACCGCGCGCCGTTCCAGTGGCTATCCGAGGTGGCCTACAAGAACGTCCATCGCATCGTGGCCCGGGGCTACGACACCACCGAGCTCATGGAGCAGGGCTACGGCATGACCGACATGCTTTTCGTCAACTTCCAGGCTCGCATCGCCACCGTGGAAGAGGATCGGATGCTGAACTACGTGATGATCCTCGCCCTGGAGGACGGGCTCTCCCTGCCCGCCCTGATGTCGCGCATGGTCGCCCGCTCCAGGACGTTCCTCACCCAGGCGGCCGGTACCTCGATCCTCGCGTTCGGACACGCCTACGGTGCGTTCTCCGCTTTCGGCAACATGGTGCTCGAGAAGATGCGGCAGGCCGAGGCCTCGGGGCAGCCCATCGAAGCGGCGGCGAGAGAGCTGGTGGCGGAGCACCTCGACGATCCCGCGCTCGGGATCTCGGATCTCTACCTGGAAGATCCGGCCGCGAAGCGCATGCTGGCGCGGGCGAAGAAGCTCGGGGTGGCGGGGCAGTACATCGCCTTTCTGGAAGCGATGGCGGAAGCGGCCAGGGACCTCAGCGATACACCGGTGGACGTGGACCTGCTGGGCGCCATCGCCGCGACCATGATGGACCTCGGATTCACGCCGGAAGCGACCTGGGCGATCATTGCGGTGACGCGTTCCTTCGGGGCGGGCGCCCACTACATCGAGGAAGTCGAGCGCGAAGGCTGCACCCGGCTCGGCGAGCACCTCACCCCGAAGGAGCTCTACGACGGTCCTGAGGATCGTGCGGTGCCGCCGCTCGGGGAGCGGGACAAGCACGCGAGGTCTGCGAGGGTCGGCTCTCCCGACGAGTGGCTGGCGGCGTTCAAGGAGCGGCAGAAGCTGCGCGGAAGCGGCGCCGCCATCGTCGAGGAGATCCACGACCCGAGCAAGAAGACGGGCGTGCGATCCCTCGGGAAGAAGATCTGAGCCGCATCCACCACCACTTTCATCGGTACGAACGACACGCGGGAAACACGACCATGCAACAGACAGTGACCAGCGCCAACGACCCCAACGACGACGTCCACGCCCTCTACCGCCGCGCCCGGGCGGCATTCGAGGAGTACCGGACCTGGCCCCAGGAGAGGGTGGACCTGGTCTGTCAGGCAGTGGGGTACGAGCTTTCCAAGCCGGACACCGCCGAGGCGCTGGCGCGCCTGGCGGTGGACGAGTCTGGCATCGGCGTGTTCGAGGACAAGTTCCACAAGGTCCAGAACAAGACCAGGGGCACCATGCGCGACCAGCAGGGCGCGAGAACCTGCGACCTCGTCGAGGACGACCGCGAGAAGGGCATCCGCAAGTTCGCCAAGCCCTTCGGGGTGGTGGCCAACGTGGTGCCCTGCACCAATCCGGAATCGACGGTGTGCTGCATCGGGCTCGCGCTGCTGAAGACGCGCAACGCCATGATCGTCTCGCCGCACCCGCGCACGCCGGGCAGCTCGAACCTCGCGGTGGAGCACATCCGCAGGGCGCTCGGGAAGGTGGGGGCGCCGGAGGACCTCGCGCTCTGCATCCGCGAGCCGAGCCACGACAAGACCCGCGAGCTGATGGAGCACTGCGACTTCGCGGTGGCCACGGGCGGCGCGGCGCTCGTCAAGGTGGTCTACGAGGCGGCAACCCCCTGTCACACCGTAGGCGCCGGCAACGTGGTGTCGATCATCGACGACACGGCGGACCTGCGGGCCACGGCCGAGAAGATCGTGAAGTCCAAGTGCGCCAACAATTCCGCCTCCTGCTCGTCGGAGAACGCGGTGGCGGTGGAGGAGAGCGTTTACGACCGGATGGTCGGGGAGCTCCAGGCGGTCGGCGGCTACCTCTGCTCGACCGAGGAACGGGAGAAGCTCCGCACCTTCTACTGGCCCGACGGCACGCACCTGAACCGGGCGCTGGTGGCGAAGTCCGCCACCTGGATCGCCGCCAAGGCGGGGCTCGAGGTCCCGGAAGACACCCGCTTCCTGATGGTCGTGGGCGAGAAGGTCGGACCCGAGGACCGCTTCTCGGGGGAGAAGATCTCTCCGACGCTGACGTTGTGGAAGTGGAACGACTTCTCGGAGATGTGCGCGCGACTCAACCGGATCCTGGACTTCTCCGGCGCCGGCCACTCCGCGTCGCTGCACAGCGAGCGCGACGAGCGCCGCGTGGAGCTCGCGCAGCAGGCCAACGTGGGGCGTCTGAACTGCAACATGCCGCATGCGGCGGCGAACAGCGGGAGCTGGTTCAACGGGCAGCCGACGACCGACACCCTGGGGTGCGGGAGCTGGGCCGGCAACATGACCAGCGACAACATCGACTGGCGCCACTTCCTCAACTACACGTGGCTGTCGGTGCCGATCCCCGAGCACATTCCCGCCGACGAGGAACTCTTCGGCGACTACCTCGCCGCGTACGGCAACGACTGAGATGGATTACAGCAAAAAGCGGTGTTGTGCCTGCAACGAGTGCAGGTACCCTGAATCAGAAGTGCGAGGCCATGGCCGAGCGCTTCTCCCCACGTGTTGGAATCACAACACGACCCCCGCACTGGCATTCAGTGCAAGGAGCCTCCCGTGAAACGCATCAGTCGACAGTCGACGCGACGCAAGCGCGCGGCGGGATGAATGGGCTGGGAGGACACGGGTCAGGCCGCTGGCCTGCGCTTTCGCTGATCGGCTGCCCAGGCCAGCATTCCCACCGTCGCCAGCACGCCCATGACGCCGTGCAACAGCTCGGCGGAGGTCACCGTCAGCAACACGCCGGCGGCCAGCGGACCCATTGCCGCTCCGAGGTCACGCCACGCGTGCATGCGGGCCAGATCCCCGATGGCGGACTGCGTGGGCGCAATCCGCTGAACGACGACTGCCGGCCCCAGAACCGTGAGCGCGCTTCGAGAGAACAGCATCATCAGCGCTCCGGCGATCGTGAATCCCCATGCGATACCGAAGAATCCGACCGCGGTGCAGGCCATGGTCACGACCAGAATGCGTCCCGCTCCGTGACGGTCGCCGATGCGGCCGAACAACGGCGCGCCCACCGCATCGCAGACGTGGCGCACCGCAAGCAGCGAAGCGCCCGACAGAACCGCGAGATCGAGCGGCAGCTCCTGTGCCAGCAACAGCGTGATACTGACCACGAACACACCGTCGACACCGAATCCCTGAAATGCGAACAGCAGATCCATCGGGGTCGGACGGCCGAGGCTCCGGGCGGACACGGGCGCCCCGCCTCCGGTCCGGTCGGCGGGCAGCGACAACGCGAGCGGTATGGCGGTCGCCGTCAACAGGGCCAGCCACACGAATACCGCCTGCGGCCCCAGAAACCCGGTCAGCCATGCTCCGGCGACCAACGCCAGGATGGGCCCGACGTGCTGTATGGCGCGGCTCCAGCCCAGCCGTGAGCCCACCCGGGCCCGATCGTGCACGGCATGGCCGAGCGTAACCAACAACAACCCGGCGAATGCAAGTCCCCAGAGGATTCGGGCGAGCAGAAGCGCAGCGGCGCCCGTCGCCAGCCCGTACATCGCGGTGGAAACGATCGCGGCCAGCAGCGCCGCGATGCACAGTCTGCGAAGCCCGAATCGCTGGGCGGACTTCGCGATCCAGCCGTACGCGAGCACGCGCACGAACCGGTTTGCCGAAAGCAGCACCCCCACCCAGACCAGGCTGACGCCGAACGCTTCCGCGTGAACCGGCAGCACGGCGTAGATCAGCGCATCGCCCACCAGCGCCAGCGACAGGATCGACGAGGAAGTGACCACGGTCTTCCAGGTGATCGACGTCGACATGCGAAACCCGGAATTCCGGTGATGGGCGACGGCTACGCGGCGCGGAATCGACGGGGCGAAGCGCTGGACGGTGCGGTGATCCCGATCATCGTGCGGGTCACCTGCCGCCGGACGCGGGATTCCGGGATCGGTTCTGCCAGATGTGTCCTCACGCTTTCCGGCACGGGCGACCGCGCGATCATCCGGCGCGGTCGTACATGTTCTCCACCAGGTTCACCACCTTGCCGCGGTGGTCGAAGGTGATGCCGAAACGCTCGTAGTAGAACTCGCGAGGCATCAGCTCATCGCCGATGCGCGCCATGTGAGCCCGCATCAGGCCGTCCAGTCGCTCGCGAACGTCACGCGATCTCTCGTCGTCGACGAGGTTTTGCATCTGGTGCGGATCGTCGACGTTGTCGAACAGCAGCCACGGCTGGTCGATGGTGCGCACGTAGGTGTGTCGCCGGGTGACCACACCCCGGTACTCGAGGCGCATGCCCCTGTAGCTCGGATACTGATCATGGCCACGAGGGTCACCGATGCTGAAGGGACACGGGTTCATGATCAGCACCGACTCCGGCCCCTCCTCCTCCTCGCCCCTGAGGACCGCCGACAGGTCGATGCCTTCAACGGCATCGGGAATCGACAGGCCCGCGAGCCCGAGCAGGGTCGGCATCACGTCGATGACGCTGAGCGGCGCCTCCACGCGAGCCGACGCCGGCACCACACCGGGATAGCGCAGGACGAACGGCACCTTCAGGGCCTCGTTCCACGGCCACTGCTTCTTGTACACGCCATGGGAGCCGTGCATGTCGCCGTGGTCGGAGGTGAACACGACGATGGTCTCGCCGGCGATGTCCATCTCGTCGAGGGCGTCGAGCAACCGCTGGAACTGGTCGTCGAGGAACGTGGTCTGCGCGTAATAGCCCCAGAGGTCGCGGCGCGGCACGTCGGGGCAATTCGGCCGCCCCTCGATCGCGGCCGGGTCGTACATGTCCAGGTAGCGTTGCGGCACCAGCCGGTAGGGGTGGTGCGGCGGTCCCCAGGAAAGAAACAGGCAGAACGGGTTGTCGCTCTCGCGGCCCCGCAAGTAGTCGATGGTATGCGTGGTCTGGGCCTCGGCATCCCAGCCCGGCCAGATCTTCCGCTCGCCCGCGTTGTCGGTGTACCAGGAGCGGTCGTAGTTGTGCTCGAAGTTGGCCGCCATCCAGTACCCGAACCCCTGTCGGCGCGGGCCGGGCGGTACCGCCGCGGGACGGTTCGGACCGTCCAGGTGCCACTTGCCGATGTAGGCGGTGTCGTAGCCCGCGGTGTTGAAGCAGTGCGCGATGCTGGTCTCGGTGGTCGCGAGGGCGATGTCGTTGAGCACCAGACCGGTCGATGTCGGCGTGCGGCCGGTCAGCAGGGAGCCGCGGTAGGGCCCACACACCGGCAGCGGGGAAACCGCGTTGGTGCATACCGTGCCGCCGGCGGCGAAGGAGTCGAGGTTGGGTGTCGCGACCGCCTCCTCTCCCGCGTAGCCGACGGAGCAATCCCGCAACTGATCGGCGAGGACGAAGAGCACGTTGGGCCTTTGCCGCCTTCCCTGGTTCATTGCCGGCCTCCGGTGACCGTGACGTAGATGGGACTGCTCCATGCGCGATGGCCGTCGGTTTGCTCGACCCGCACCCAGTAGGCCCGTTCGCCCGGCGTGGCGGACTCGTCGTGGAACGCGAACTCGGCGTCGAGCACGTCGCCGGACGTGTGCAGAGTGCTCGCGCGAACCCGCTGCTCCAGGCCTCCCAGGTCCCAGCTCAGGTCGTCGCCCCGGGCCTCGCCGAGCCGGAAGGAGAGGTCCGCCGGACCGGCATTGAACGCGACGGTCGCCTGGTCGGGGGCGTCCAGCTCGAGCACCACCCCCTCCTCCTGGCCCGACGTGACCGAGCGCCAAGCCACGCCTTTGTCGCTCCGTTCGGTGATGCCGTACTTGGCCGTGAAGATGTTGAACGGCTGGGCGTCGACGATGCGGCCGCCGTCGATGCGAAGCTGCCCGTGCCAGGTCATGAAGCGGCCGCGGTCCGGTCCGCTTGCGCCGGACCAGGTGATGCGGAGCCGGGTCACGTCGCGAGTCCTCGGGTTCGGCCGGAAGCGTGCCAGCTCACGGCTCCTGTCGAACAACGCAACGATCTCGATGGGCGCGGTGCCGTGAACGACACCGGAGATCGACGGTGAGCCTTCGGTCTCGCCGACTCTTCCCATGGGTATTCCGGCGGCGGCTACCTCCAGGTACATGCGGGCGCCCGTGGTGCCGTAGCAGTGCCGGGCCATCAGTCCATCGTAGATCCCCCGGCGGGTCAGCTCGCGGCTGTAGACGGCGCCGAGACCGCCGAGGATGGTCATCTCCGGCGTCGACGGCCAGGCCAGGCCCGGGCGACAGGTGTGGTCGTCGCTCGCACCGACGACGCCGACGCGAACGCCGGCGCGCAGGAACTCGTGCAGGCGCCATTCGAAGATGCCGTGGTTGGAGCAGATCTCGAAGACCGGCTCCAGCTCCGGATCCTGCGCCTGGAAGTCCGAGCGCCGGCCGCCGATGTGCGGCACCATGATCACCTTGCGGCCGGTCTCGGCCATGTACTCGCGCATCCTCGCCTGCAGGTCGCGGGCGTGCACGCATTCGGTCGCGCCGGCATCGGCGGGCACCTCGTCGCCCGACAATTGCCAGTGGCTGCTGCGGTAGATGGGCCCTTCGTCGTCGAGGAACAGGACGTTGCGATCGCCACCGGTGCCGGTCGGCCCCGACCACTCCCAGCCGAAGAAGGCGGCGAACCGACCCGGATCGTTGTATTTCTTCGCCGCCAGGCGCACCTCCTCCAGGTCGGAGTCGGAGAGGATGAAGTCGTTGCCCTGGTGGGTGGTGAAGTCGATGGCCGCCAGGTCGCGTGCGTAGGCGAAGTACTCGTCCGGGGTGCCGACGCCGACGGTGGAAGCCGTCTGCGCCTGCGTGTCCCCCCAGCAGATCATCCCGTCCGCATGTTCGCGGACCACGACGGGATTGCTGACGGCGAGGATTCCGTCGCCGTTCGCGAGCACCAGCCTGCGCACGCCGGCTGCGCCGAGCGTGACGCCGTCGATCCAGGTCGCGCGGCCGTTCTCCGCACGGAGGTCCACGACCACCGGCGGATCGGCGTCCAGAGTGAGTCCCGGTGCATCGACCGGCGTCGGGTTGCCGAACCTGTCGTTGGCGCGCACCTGGACGCGGAACGGCTTGCCGGCCTCGGCGATGGTCGGCGCCACCGCGGTGAAGGTATCGGCGGGACCGCTCCGAATGCGAAAGTGGGGCGACGTGCAGTAGACGCGCTTGTACTCGCCGGAGCTGAGCGGGTCCACGAATACCGCGAAGTCGCTGGCGGTCTCGGGGAAGGATTGCACCTGCAGTCCGCGTGAACCGAGGGACCGATCCCCCAGCACGACGGTGACGGTATCGCCCGGATAGAGCGGCCCGGCGGTGAGCCGGATGACGGCGACGGCGTTGAACGGGCGCTTGTGGCCGCGGGGATCGAAAGCGGTTGCGAACCGTGATCCCTCGCGTGAACAGGTCACGGTGGTGTAGTTGTCGCCCTTGGCATCATCGAACTGCGGCGTGCCGAAGTCCGCCTGGCGGCGCGTCCCGATCTTCAGCCCGCCTCCGACATCCATGGCGTAGGCGCCGACCGTGTAGGTGAGCGTCCAGGTCGCGAAGCTGCCCACGACCACGTCCTCGGTCGGCGAGACGCTCACCGATCCCCATGTCGCGATGGTCGACACTTCGGTGTTTCGTTCGGTGATCTTGCTCATACGGTCCTGTTGCTCCAGTTCGTTCCGGTTGGTGCCGTCGGCGGTCCCAGCCGCAATGTTTCACCGATTCGCGAGGGCTGAAGGCTTTGCGAATCGGTGAAACATTGCGGCTGGATGGCTTGACCGGGCTCTATCCGTCCTTCAACAAACCGAACCGGAGAGCACCGCAGATTCCGCTTTGCGTACACGATGCCCGGAGATTTGGGCTGGCGGCGGCCGGCGCGATCAAGTTTCGGATATCCACAAGGAAAGAGTCGCGGAACGAGTTGTGCCGATGTAGTCTCCTGGTGCCGGCCCGGCACCCAGGCGTTCACCCGAAAGAAGGTCGATCAGGGTGTCTTTCTCCGGCCTGCCATCAAGCTCAGGCAGCCCGTCGCCAGCGAGCAGTCGATATCGCCGTCCATCCGCATCGCCAAATGCGACGCATCGCTCATCGGCAACTGGAACCATCTTGTTGCGGGCGCCGAGACCGGTGGCGAGGGCCGCATTCAGGTGCCGGACCACGTGGCAGGCCGGACGCGGGTTGAAGAAACGGTCGACGACGCCATGACGCCGGAAGTAGCCGCGGTCCACATCGGCAAACGTATCGGGATAGACGTGGACGTCGCCGTGGGCGGCAGCAGCGGCGAGGGCCTCGGCGATGCGGTGGGCCGCCCAGGCATCGTCGCCCTGGACATCGCCGGGATTGCCCCGAGTCATGCGGATGTGAAGCGACGCCTTCAGACCTCCTTCGCGGCACAGGGCAACGGCCTCGTGCGCCGCCTGCCAGGGCGACGTCCGCCCATCGACGCGGAATACGACCCCGTGCACACCATCCAGACCGGACAACTGGACAATCTGATCCCGGTCCACCGGCGTGAAGCCATGGCTGATCATGTGGTAGTACTTGTCGCCGCCCCGTTCGATATCTTCCCGCGAACGGATCTTCGTGAGGAAGACCGAGATCCCGGCCTCCCTCGCCGTTGCGCAGGCAGCAGCCGCCACCGTCGGCAGGTCGTCGACAGCATGGCCGATCTCCCAGTTGTCGATCAGGTTTCGGGCCGCCGATACGGCGTCCAGCAGGCGCTGGTCCGGAACCCCGAACGAGAACAGCGTGAACAGCAGGCCCTGGTGGGCACAGTCATCGAGGCGACGACGGTGATCCGGATCGAGCAGATCCCGGGCCGGGATGCGCGCTCGCCGCACCCCCATCTCCAGGAGGGCCATGAGGGCATAGTCATTGCGCGTGCACTTGCGGTCGAACTCGTCCAGGGATCCCGACGGCGGCACCTCGACGATCTCCAGCCAGTTCTGGCGCATGTCGAACCCGAAACGGGTGTTGGGGTTCTCGAGCGGATGGATCGCGTTGATGGCATCTTTTCCATCGTGGTCGGGGCCGCCGGGCTCGACGACCACACCATGGGACCTGACCCAGCGGCACAGGTGGCCGCCCGCGTGAACATGCACCAGAAAATACCCGAGCTTGGCGAGGTCGCTGCGACCTCCCTCCGTTTCCGGCGGCGGGCTCGCCCGGAATATCTCGGCATAGTCCTGGCGAACGAACGCGGTCGAGGGCAGGGCGTAGTAGTCGGTGACACCATGGCGGTTGTACCAGAAATTGTGCACGTGGCCTGAGAACAGGGCCTCCGCCCCGTGGCGCTCGAGAAGGTTCAACAGCCAGGACCGACCCGGCTCGGCGATGTTGTCGAAGTGCTCGTCCTCGCCAGCCTCGGTGAGGAATGGCGGATAGTGGGTGCCGACGAAGAGGCGCTTCCCCGCGCCGGCGGCCTCGGCCAGATCGGCTTCCAACCAGGCCTTCTGTTCGGCCTCATGGACGAGGCCCGAATTGATGATCTGCGCATCGACCAGGTAGAACCGGCAATCCCCATGCTCGAAGGCCTGGTAGTTGGGGCCGAAGTTCTTGTTCCAGAGTTCGATGAATTCCTCGCGAACGACGCCTCCCGGCCCCCAGACGATGGGCTTGTCTCCGATGTCGTGGTTTCCGGGAGCCAGGTAGAGCGGATGACGCAGCTCCGCGGCGACCTCCTGGAATCGCGCTGCCGCCTGTTCGTAGAGGTCGGTCAGCGCCGGTACCGGGTGCACGACATCGCCCAGGTGCATGACGAACGCCAGGTCCTGCCGGTTGAGGTCGCGCACGACGTGCCGCAAGCGACCATTCGCGCGCTTGTTGATTTCGAACTCGGAATTGCATTCGGTCTCGCCGAAGTTCACGTGGGTGTCCGTGACCACGGCGAAGGTGAAAAGACGTTTCCCGAGCTCCGTCGACATCGGTGATCCTTTTCTGTCCAGTGGTGGCGCGACGCCGGGCCTCACCGCCAGTCTGGCCTGTCCTCGTTCGTAACTACTCGGGCAAGTTATCGACAGCGCGCCCGGCGAGAGCGATCTGAATGGCGACCAGGGGATTGTATCCTTGGTTCGCCATGGACTGGAGATAGCTTGAGATTCGGCAGTACGCTTCGGCGTACTTTCGGGTGCGGAAGCATCCGGAGACCTTCTGCTTGACCTTGCTCATCCGCAGGTCACGTTCCGCGCGATTGTTGGTGAACGCGACGGCGGGGTGCTTGGCGAAGCGTAGCACGGCGCTCTCGTGCTTTTTCAATCGGTCCCACAGATTGTGTGCATCGGACTTGGCCACTTTGCCACGCTGCCCCTTTTGTCGAGGGGGAATCGGTGGAAGCTCGCGTTCCCCCTGGGTGAGGATGGTGCGGTAGCGTTTCTGTACGGCCTTGTACTCGCTTTCGGTAAGCGTTTTCTCGTCGCGTTTGGCGACGTGGTGGCAGGCGTCGAGGAGCAGGCGCTTCATGCGCTTGGCCCAAGCGTAGTCGTGAGCATCGACGATGAAGGTGAGCTCGCGCAGGAGGTGTGCCCCGCATAGTGCGTGGTCGCAGTGCGCGTAGCTCAAGTACGAGGCCCAGCAGTCGTGGACCGCCACGCCCCCGTAGCGCGGGATGATGCCGATGGCCTCGATGGCCTCGCATCCGCGCTTGGGATGGAGGCGTTTCACGGTGAGCGTCCCGGCGGAGTAGACGTGAATCCAGTGATTCTTTCGGTCCACACGCAACGAGGTCTCGTCGACGTGCATCGCCGGTGCGAGGAGGAGGCGCTCGAGGGCTTGATTCTCCCACTCGGCGAGCGCCTGATGGAGCTGGGCAACGTAGCCGAGCAGCGTCGCCTCGGACAGGAGCTGGCCGATGAGGGCGTGCATCGATTGGGCGACGCGCTTGAGCGAGAGCATCTGGGCGACGAGCAGGTGCACGACGTAGGCCTTGACGCCGGGGCCGTACTGCAGCGGGCCGGGGAGTTCGCGGGGGAAGCGCGCCCGGGTCTCGGTGTGGCAGCGCGCGCAGTGCTTGATTTCGGCGTCGGCGTGACGCACGACCTTCTCGAACACGATGTCGGCGAGGGAGCGGCGCTCGTGGCCTGTGCAGGCGGTGTCGGTGAGGTCTTCGCCGCAGCGCGCGCACGCATCGACGCGCAGCTCGGTGACGTAGGTCCGGGTGCGAGTGTTTGCAGCGCGCGCCTCGTTCGATGCGGGTCCTTTGCCCTTGGCGCCGGGGCGGGTGCGGGTGGTGGCGTCATCGGGGCTCTGGGAGGCGGGGAGACTTGAGTTGGCGCTGCTCTTCGGCGTGTGCTTTTCCATGAACACCGCCATCAGCAGCTCGAACAGCATCAGCAGAGCCTTGAACAGGGCGCGGCTGTCCTCGTGCATCTTGCCCGCGGCACACAGCGACTCGAACTGCCCCTTGAGCGCATCGAACTCCGCGCGCAGCGACGCCTTGTTGACCGTGGCCATCGGTGACCCCTACCGCTCGGCCTCGACCGCCATCATCGCGCCGAGCACCGCGAGGCGCTCGGGATGAGGCAGCGCCGCGTAGCGCCGGGCCCAGCTCTCGGCCTTGCGCTTGATGCGCTGGCGGTCGGTGAAGTTGCGCCCCGCGTAGCGTGCCCAGTGCAGCCGCTCAGGCGCGAAGTTGAACCACAGCTTCTCGGTGCGCACCCCGCCCTGGTTCATCACCTGCCACTCGACGCTGCGCCACCCTTCCAGCCGCTCGTCATAAAGCGTCGAGGGATAGCCCGAGACCATCACCTGACAGGGGAGCGCCGCGAGCAGCCCGAGCAACTCCACATGGTCCGTCTCATCGTAGTCGAACCGGTAGCGGCGCTTGGAGCTGCGGGTGCGCTTCAGATACGGCGGGTCGCAGTAGACGAGTTCCGAGCCCTCGAACGCGAACTCGGCCAGATAGCGGTGGGCACAGCCGTGCACGAGCTCGACGCGGTACTCGCACTCGAACGCATCGAGCGCGCGCGCATCCAGATCGATGCCGATGTTGCGCAGCGCCGCGGGCTTGCGCCGCATGATGGCACCCCCACCGAGATGGGTCTCGATGTAGGTGTGGTGCGGCGGCATCATCGCAATCAGCGGCTGACACAGCCCAGAGGTCGCCTTCGAGCCGAAGTAGCCCACCCGCGTCGTGCTCCCATCCCCCTGTATGGGAGCCGTACCATAGTGCCGCGTTCCTATGCTGTCAACGACCGACCTACGAAGCCGCTTGGCGTCCCTTGGGCGAAGCGGCCGCTTCGCGCTCTACGAATCCTTCGGACACCTCCTAAGATCGGGTGAGTAGTTACCCTCGTTCTTCATTGTCATGGGGAGCACGATAGGTGTCTAGAAACCGGCGCCGCGACTTCTGCGGCGCAGGCTCCTAGCGCAGCCGTCGCCTGAGCACGTGCGAGATGGCCTCCGAGATGATGACCAGGACGATGATGATGGCGATGATCCCCATGGCCGCGTGGTATTCGAGCAGCGAAATCTGCTCGCGCAGGTGCAGTCCGATGCCGCCGGCGCCGACGAACCCCAGGATGGTCGAGCTGCGCAGCCGCGCATCCCAGTTGTAGATGATGATCCCCGCCCACGCCGGCTTCACCTGCGGCCAGATGGCGTAGACGAACACCTTCGTCGGATTCGCCCCGGTGGCCCGGATGGCCTCGACCGGGCCCATGTCGATGGCCTCCACCTGCTCGGCCATCAGCTTCCCGGCGAACCCGATGGTGCCGACGGTCAGCGCGAGCACACCGGCGAAGGGGCCGAACACGAAGATGGCGACAAGCAGCAGTCCCAGCATCAGGGTCGGCAGGGATCGGCAGAACACGATGACGGCGCGGGCCGCCGGGTACAGGACGGTGCGGCTCGGCGTGATGTTCCACGCCGCCCACCAGGCCAGCGGAATCGTGACCACGGTGCCGTAGAAGGCGCCGAGCAGGGACATTTCGACGGTTTCGACGACCGACGCCAGAATCTTCCACTCCGATGCGTATATCAGGTCGGGCGGGAAGAGCCGGTTCGCGAGCATCGCGCCGAGCGGGCCGAACATGCCGAGCAGGCGCTCCATGGGCATGCCGAGGAAGCCGACCGTCCAGAAGCCGAACACCAGCAGCCCCAATCCGGCGCCGAACCTCGCCAGCCGTACCGTGCGCCGGTGCGCGTTGAACGTGCGATGGAGGGCGTCGATGCCGTCGGCCATGCGCGTCACCCGGCGATGAGCTTCGTGCGAACGCGGTTGGAGACGATCTCGCCGACGATCACCAGCGCCACCACCGCGAGCACGCAGGCGCCCGCGTTGCCGTAGTTGTAGGTCTTCATCTGTTCGGAGAAGTGCAGCCCGATGCCGCCCGCGCCGACCATGCCCAGGATCGACGCGCGCCGGATGTTGATGTCGAACTGGAAGATGGCGTTGCCGAGAAAGACGGGAAACACCTGCGGCACCACGGCGAACAGGAAACGCGCGGTCCCGCCGGCACCGGTGGCGGCAATGGCCTCCACCGGTCCTCGACTGACGTTCTCGATGGCCTCCGCGGTCGTCTTCGACATGAATCCGACCGAGCGGCAGCCGAGCGCGAGGATTCCGGGAAGCGGTCCCAGCCCGAGGGCCGAGACGAAGACGAGGGCGAAGATGATCTCGTGGGTGGAACGGGAGAGCACGATCAGCGCTCGCCCGAGGGGAAAGGTCAGGAGCATGCTCGGGGTCGTCGTCGTCGCCGCCAGGTAGGCGACCGGGATCGACATGACGACCGCCAGCAGGGTCCCCCAGAAGGCCATCAGCGCGGTCTCGAACAGCGGTCCGAGGATCTTCGGGACATACGCGAGGCTCGGCGCCAGGTCGAGGACGGTCGCGGCGATCTGGCCGGGCGACCCCATGCGCGACCAGTCGGTGCCGATCACCAGGAGGTGGATCGACATGGCGGCGACCAGGGCTCCGACGACGCCGTACAGGGCGTAGCGCCGCAGGATCTCGCCGCGTTCGCGCAGCGGATTCTCCATCGTCCGCGTGGCCGTCGGGCTCGCCATGCCGTTCAGCCCCTCACCTCACCGGCGACGCGTGGGCGTCGTCGGCCCCGAGGCTGTAGATGCGTTCCACCGATCGCCGATCGAGGGCACCGGTCTTCTCGTCGAAGATCTTCCGGCCGTGCTGCAGCCCGACGATGCGTTGCGAGTACGTCCGTGCCAGGGCCACGTCGTGAACGCTGAACAGCACCGGGATGCCACGCTCCTCGGCGATCTCGCACATCAGCTCCATGACTTCGGCGCCGATCTTCGGATCCAGGCTGGATGTCGGTTCGTCGACCAGCAGCAGCTTCGGGCTCTGCATCAGGGCGCGGGCGATGCCGACCCGCTGGCGCTGGCCGCCGCTCAACTGATCAGCGCGCTTTCGGATGTGGTCGGCAATGCCAACGCGCGAGCAGAGCTCGATGGCGCGGCGAATGTCCCCGGTGCGGAAGGCGCGGGTGACGACGCGCCACAGGGAGGTCACGCCGAGCGTCCCGGACAGCACGTTCTCCAGCACCGACAGGCGATCGACCAGATTGAACTCCTGGAAGATCATGCCCATGTGCACGCGCGCCCGGCGGAGATCATGCTTGCCGAGCCCCGTGATCTCGACGCCGTCCAGCACGACCCGACCCGAGTCCGGGTCGACCAGCCGGTTGATGCAGCGCAGGAGGGTCGACTTCCCCGATCCGCTGAGCCCCAGCAGCGCCACGATCTCACGCTTCTCGACCACGAGATCGACGCCGCGCAGCGCCTTCTCGCCGGTCGGATAGTCCTTTCTGAGGTCGTCGATCTCCAACAGCGCCATTGCGCTCGCCCTGCGGTTGGCCCGGCCCCGGCGCCCCGGTGCCCCGGCCGGCACATGGGCATCGGCGGTGCGACGGATTGACACGGTCACAGCATCGCCCGCCGATGGCGACCGAACGTCCAGCGCCGGACCGGCGGGTCTTGGCCGGTTCCGGCTCCCCTGCGCCGGACCCGGCTCGATCCAGCCGGACCCGGCGGGACTAGACTCCTTGTGCGGCCGTCATCCTTGCGGTTGAGCCCAGGTTCCCGGGTCTTCCTGGGAGCGCGGGCGTCCCGCCCGCATGAAACAATCGCGGGCCTTCGGCCCGTTGCGGGCGGGACGCCCGCGCTCCCAGGAAAGGCATCACATGCCTCGTCGATCCGAGGCGCAGCCTCGCTAGTTGCTCTTCTTCTTAAGCTCCGCCTTCTTGGCCAGAATCTTGCGCAAGGGATCGAAGGCGGCGTCGGTGAGCTCCGGCATGGCCGCCATCTTGACGGTCTTCAGCGCGGCCCGGCCGGCCTCGTCGTTGACCATGCCCATCAGGATGCCCTTCATCTCGGCGATCGCTTCGGGCGACATCGTGTTCGTGTTGACGACGATGGGGTTGGAGACGACCTGCGGCGAGACCCACAGGTGATTGAACGAGCCGAGCTCCAGTGCGCCACGGTCGATCGCCCGCGACAGCGCGTTCTCCGACACGAAGGCGGCATCCGCCTTGCCGTTGAACACGGCCTTGGCGGCGCCGTCGTGACTGCCGGCAAAGAATATCTCGCCGAAGTAGTCGTCGAGCGACGTGCCGCCGATCTCTTCCGGGAACAGGGCCCGCGGAAGCGCGTTGCCGGAGGTGCTGCCGGGATCGGTCAGCGCCAGCACCGCGCCCTTCAGGGACTCGATGGTCTCGAACTTGCCGCCCTTCTTCGTGATCAGGCGCCCGTGGTAGCACGCGCAGGGTTCCTTGAGGAAATGGTTGGGCGGCCGGCCGGTACCGACGATGGGCTCGATCTTGTCCGACTTCTCGCGAGCCACCGTATAGATCTTCGGACCCAGCATGCCGAAATCGGCAAAGTCGTTCAGCAGAGCTTCGACGGCCGCCGCATAGGACGTGGAGGCAAAGAAATTGATGTTCACGCCGGCCTTCTCGGAGATGTACTCGATCGCCGGTTCCCAGCGTTCGGCGACGACGGCCATTTCCTCGGTGGCGATGGCGACGAACGTCAGGTCCTTCTTCTCGTCCGCCATCGTGGCTGCCGACGACCATGCGAGGGCCATGGCCGAAACCGCGAACCAGAAGAGATGCTTGTACCTGCTCATGGTGGTTCTCCCTTTGGTTGCCAGACCTGCCGACCCCGTCGCGAATGGGGATGGCCGCGGATCGCAACCTCCAACGCAGTGCCCGGAACCGGGCCGACCACACGATGACGGTTCCTGCGAGCCCGAAGACCCTCCACCCTTCCAATCCGGGACAGTTGAAGAGAATGACATAGACCGTTGCATTGAACTAATATTCTATTTCTATGGATGAAATAGATTTCTTCGATGTATTTCACTCAGCTTCGTTCATTTCAGGCCGTCGCCATCGAGGGGAGCTTCACGCGGGCGGCGGAGCGCCTGAACCTGAGCCAGCCGACCGTCACCCAACAGGTCCGGCACCTGGAACGGGCGTTCGGTGTTGAGCTCTTCCATCGCCAGGGTCGGCGGGTGGAGCTGAGCGAAGTCGGCCGGACCCTGCTCACGGCCACGGAGCGGCTGTTCACCATGAACGACGAGACCATCGAGCTCCTGGAATCCGCCAGCGGTCTCGGCACCGGGCATCTCCGTGTCAGCGCGGTGGGGCCGTTCGACGTGATCCCGGTGATCGCATCCGTCGTCGAGGCCAATCCGGGGATTCGGGTCTCGCTCACCATCTGCAACTCGCAGGAGGCGCTGCACTCGCTCATGGAATTCCGCTCCGACGTGGTGATGCTGGCTACAGCGCAGATCGACCGCAGGTTCCACTTCGTCCCCTTCGGCTCGCGGCCGCTGGTGCTCTACGTCAACAGGGAACACCCCTGGGCGCGGCGACGGCGGGTGCGCTTGAAGGACTTGCATCGCCGGGAACTGATCGTCCGCGAGTCCGGCTCGCAGACCCGGCTGCTCCTGGAGCAGGCTTGCGCCGAGGTCGGGGTCGCGCCCCGCCAGCACATCGAGATCAACAACCGCGACGCGTTTCGCGAGGCGGTGGCCCAGGGGCTCGGAATCGGTGTCGTGGGGGACCGCGGCCTGGTTCCCGACGAGCGCCTTCACCGCATCGAATTTTCCGACGCCGACATCCGCATGGACCGTCACCTGGCGTGCCTCAGGGAGCGCCGGGACTCGCGCCTCATCAGGTCCTTTCTCGAATTCGGCCAGTCCGTCGCCGAACACCTTGACGGGACGGACTCCCGGCCACGGAGTGCGCCATGAAGTTCATCCATTTCACCGATCCACACCTGGTGCCGCGCGGCGAATTGCTGCACAGGCTCAATCCAATCGAGCGCCTCGAGGCGTGCATCGACGACATCGATCGCCATCACGGGGATGCCGAGCTTTGCGTCGTGACCGGCGATCTTGCGCATCACGCGCAGCTCAAGGCCTACGCCGATTTGCGGGAGTGTCTATCGCGGCTGCGGATGCCGATCCATCTTGTCGTCGGCAACCATGACCGGCGGGATCGGCTGCTGGAGGCGTTCCCCGAGACGCCCGTCGACGCCGGCGGGTTCGTGCAGGCGGCGGTGGAGACCAGCGCGGGACGGTTCCTGATGCTCGACACCGTCGAGGAGGGGAAGGGCTGGGGCAGCTACTGCGCCGGGCGCCGGGACTGGCTGCGCAGGTCGCTGGAGGATGCTCGTGGCCGGCCCGTCTACCTGTTCATGCACCATCCGCCGTTCCACGTCGGGATTCCCAGCCTGGACCGGCTCGGCCTCGGCGCCGACGGGGACCGAATCGGCGAGGCGCTGTCGACCCACGACAACGTCCGCCACCTGTTCTTCGGCCACGTCCACCGGCCGATCGCCGGCAGTTGGCGTGGCATTCCCTATTCCACCCTGCGCGGTACGAACCACCAGGTGCCGCTGGACTTCGACGCTGTCGAGGTGGTTCCCAAGAGTCACGAGCCTCCGGCCTATGCCGTGGTCTTCCTGGATGGCGATCAGACCACCGTGCACTTTCACGACTACCTCGACACCTATCGGGTCCCCTACGACAAGAGGAGCGAAGGCAGGCCGGACTGGGGATAGCGAGAAATGCGGGTCAGTTCAGCTCGTCGAGCTGCTCACCCTCGAGGACTTGCTCGAAGATGCCCCCTACGGTGAGTTCGTACCGTCCATCGCCAAGCAGAACCATGTACGTGCAAAACTCCTTCTTGCTGATCGGTAACGTGGGATAGTTGATGCAGAGCTTGCCTTGATCGTCGAAACGGTATGTCCCATCGAACTCGGATACCGTGTCGATGCCGTCGGGCTTTGCCCTCAGCTTCGCAGTTCCGTCCGGAGAGAAGTACTGGGCTCGACTCACTTTCTTCGCTTCGTCTCGGACGAAAACGGTGTTCCCCACCACGGTCTCCTGGACTTCGGCAACCGTCATCGTACCGGTTGAACCGGTCGATTCGGGGGCAGCAGCCTCCGAGACAGCAGGCTCTTGAGCCGTCGAAGCCGATTCTTGCGGCGCCTGGCAGGCCGCAAGACCGAGGCCGAGAGCTGTGGCCACCAAGCCCGCGGTCGAAATCTTCATAAGGCTAGTCGTTATCATGTGGAACTCCTCCTGTTTCGGGGGAGGCCAAGCACTGCAGGAAGCGCGGTTTTTCGTGCGAAATCATCCTTTCACACATGTACTCGTGAATCAGCTTGACAGCATGTGCCCATTCGCGGCGCACTGCCGCACGCTCAGTCGATCAGGTTTCCGTGCTCGTCGAAGAACGGCCAGGGTCCGGCGAATTCGCCGATGAAGCTCAAATGGCTGATGAGACCCGTATCCTCCCTCCACTGATGGAGCTGGCAGGCGGCGGGCTCGATGAAGAAGCAGGGAGGGCCGTTCTCGCGCAGGTCGAGCGCCACGCTGTGCGACGGACTCGGGGCGATTGATGCCGTCACGCCATGCCACTGGAGCTGGATTGGCCGGTGGACGTGGCCGCACATCACTCGCATCACCTGCGGGTGCGACTCGATCAGCGCTCCCAGCGCGTCCCCGGCGTCGCAGTTCTGGACGTCCATGTGGGTGATGCCGGTCAGGAACGGAGGGTGGTGCATGAAGATGGCGGTCGGCCGGTCGGGGGCCTCGGCCAGGGTTCGGTCGAGCCACCGCAGGCGCCGGGCGCACATGGTCCCGCCCGGAGCACCGGGAATGGTGGTGTCGAGGCCCACCAGCCGGACCGGATAATTCTCCAGGGCGTAGTGCAGGAACTCCCCGTCGCTCGGCAGGTAGTCGTGGTCGGAGAAGGCACGACGAAGGTTCTCCCGATCGTCGTGATTTCCGGGGATGACGTACACCGGACATTCCAGGGGAGCGATCAGACGTCGCAACAGACGGTACTCCTCCAGCCTCCCGAAATCCGCGAGATCGCCGGTGATCAGCACGATGTCGGGTCCGGGGTCCAGTCGGCCGACGTGGTCGACGCACCGGGCCAGATTGGCCGCGGTGTCCACTTTCCGATAGGCCAGCTTTCCATCGGTCTTGATATGGGTATCGGTGAGTTGAACGATCAGCATTCCGGCACCCTGGATGTTTCGCTTCACAGCGCGTCCCCGCAGGGGAGCGTCAGCATGTCCGGCCCGACGATCAGTCCCACGTTCTCACCTTCCCGGAACTCGCGCCGGTCGGAGGTCTCGACTACCAGTACCGTGTCGCCAGCGCCCCTGACGATGATCCGGATGCGGTCGCCGAGAAAGAAGACGGTTTCCACCACGCCGGTCACATGTCCCATGTCGGGCTCCGTGATCGTCAGGTTTTCCGGTCGAAACAGCACCTCGATCTCCCCTTCTCCCTGCCTGTTCCAGGGAATCGTGCCGGCGTCGGTCCGTACGACTCCGTTCGAGATGACGCCGCGCACCCTGTTCATGGTACCGATGAAGTCGGCCACGAACCGGTTCGACGGTTGGAAGTAGATCTGGCGCGGCGTGCCGACCTGCGCGACGTTGCCGTGGCTCATCACCACGATACGGTCGCCCAGCGCCATGGCTTCAGCCTGATCGTGAGTGACGTATATGGCAGTGATGCCGAGCCTGCGCAGCAGAGCGTCGATGTCCACTCTCAAGCGTTCGCGCAGTAGCGCATCGAGCGCCGTGAGCGGCTCGTCCAGCAGCAGAACGCGGGGTTGCACGGCGATGGCTCTCGCCAGCGCCACCCGCTGCCGCTGTCCGCCGGAGAGCTGATCGATCTCCCGGTCCTTCAGCTCCGCGATGTCCATCATCTCGAGCATCTCGCGAATGCGACGGGCGCTTTCCACGCCGGAGACCTTCCTCACCTTCAGCCCGTAGGCGACGTTCTGCTCGACGTTCATGTTCGGGAAAAGGGCATAGGACCTCAGACATCCCCTCATTATTTTGCCGTCAGATGACCCCGAAGAGTTCCCGATACACACGCTGCTCCACAAGCATGTGGGCAAACTCCTCGACCAGTGGACGCAGCCGATGCGCAGGCCAGTTGGGCAGATGGTGATAGAGCATCAGCCCCTGGCGAAACAGCGAGTGCGTGCGGGTCTTGACCGTGTTCGCCTTCAACCACCGGTCGTAGCCCAACCGCTCCCCCGCCGCACCGAGCAACGTCAACAACGCCATCGACAACGCGCTGAGCAGCAACAGGCGGTCGCGCCGCGCCGTGTGACGCACCCGCATCGCCCCCATCCCCATCCCGAAACGCCAGTCCTTGAGGTCGCGAAAGCTCGTCTCGATACCCCAGCGCTTGGCGTAATAGCGAATCAGCGTGCGGGTGGCCACCTTCTCCTCGCTCGCCACCACGCACCACGGCTCGGCCATCGCCGGCGCGTGCACGCACACCGCCTTGCCCACCGTCAGGGCATGGGCATCGGTCACCGTCGCACCGCGCAGCGTGCACGAGCGCCCCTGCACGCCCACCCACTGCGACGCCCGGCGCCGCTCGCCCTTCGCGCTCGTCACCCAGAGGTTGCCCCGGATGCGAAGCACGTACTCGAAGCCGAGCTCCTGGCTCAGGCACTGCATCATCGGCGCGTTGCCGAATCCCCGGTCCGCCACCACCGTGACCTTCACCGCCTCGGGCATCGCACCGCGCAGCGCACGCAGCAGCGCATCCTCATGCCCCCTCTGATGGCCTTTCAGCGTCGACGCCTGCACCGTGCGCCACATCAGCGGGGTCGCCCGACCGTGCCCGGTCAGCATCGACAGCACAATCGTCTCGTGCCCGTCGCGCGCGAAGCTCGTCCAGTCGAGCGCCACCACCACCTCGCAGCGCGCGCCCACGATGTACTTCACCCAGGAGTCGAAGAACGTCTCCATCTCGATGCCGTTGTTGCTCAGCAGCCGGTCGACCTGCTTCACCCCGTGCTTGCCGAGCGTGCCCATCGCCTGCGCCAGTCCCTGGCCGATGGCATGCACCGCCAGCGAGGCGCTGGTCAACACCCCCAGCGTCGCATTGGCCAGCGACAGGACCCGCTTCGCGTGCAGGTCGCCTTCGTACATTGCGGTGATGAATTCGCGGATGTCGTCTCGTCGCAGCATGATGGGTCGGGACATCGGATGGCTCCACGGTGGCTCGCAGGCGCGAGCGTGACCCCGGAGCTTCGCGTTGGCAACACGAGCCGTGTGCTCAAGGAGGCATGAAATGGTCGGGTCTTGCAGCCTGTACATTAATTCAGTCAGTTACAGACGAATTCTCAGCTAAATTATGAGGGGATCTCTAAGGCATAGGACTGAAACACCATTCCGACGTTGCGCAGCTCGATCGGCATCTGCGTCACGTCCTCCCCGCTGAACAGCACGCGACCGCCCGGGTCGGGGCTCTCGAGCCCGGCGATGATGCGCAGGGTGGTGGTCTTGCCGCAGCCGGAGGGTCCCAGGAAGACCACCGTCTCGCCGTCTTCGATCTCCAGGCTCAGCGGCGACAGGGCGCGCGTGCCGTCGGCGAAGGTCTTCGCACATTCAATCAGGGAGACGGAGGTGCCGGAGATCATCGAACGGTCTGCGATTCGGACTCACCCCTGCGGGTGACCGGCGGCAATCGAAGTATCGGCCGAACGGCCCGACGCCCTGACCCGGGGACCGTCCCCCGAAACCGCCTTGCGAGGAGCACGGGGCTGGCCGTAGAGCTGCATTGCCATCAGCAGAGGTATCAGCATGGCCAGGAACACGATCGTGTAGGCGCTCCCGATCTCCAGGCGCATGGACGCGTAGCTGTCCGCCAGACCTACCGGCAACGTCTTCGTCAGGGGTGTGTGCAGCATCCACGTGAGGTTGAACTCGCCGATCGAGAGCGTCACCACCATCAGGGAGCCGGCCAGGATGCCGGCTCGGCAGTTCGGTACCACGATCTGGAAGAAACGTTGCCAGAACGTCGCCCCGAGGCTCGCGGCGCTCTCCTCCAGAGTCCTGAAGTCGGTGGACGACAGCACCGCGAGCACCGCGCGAATCATGAAGGGCAGCGTGTACAGCACATGGCCCACCAGGATGAAGGTCCAGCTCAGTCGAAACCCCCGCATCTGGCCGTAGCTGAGGATCAGCGCAAGGGCGATCGCCAGCCCGGGAATGGCGAGGGGAAGCACGAGAAACTCCTCGATCATGCGCGTGATGCGTCCGGGTCGCTTCGCCAGGACGTAGGCGGCGGGGACGCCGAGGACGATCGTGCAGACGAGACAGGCCAGGGCGATGATCATGGACAGGAAGATGGTGTCGGCGTACAGGCCCCAGACTTCGAACACCCAGCGCAGGGTGAGGCCGCTCCTGATTCCCTGGAAGAAGTTGCTCGTGAACCCGGCCAGGACGGACATGCACACGGGAACGATCAGGAACGCGCAGACCAGCAGCGTGAACGCGAGCTGGAACGGAAAGTAGCGCGACCGGCCCATCGTTCCCTCAGCCCGCGGCCGCGACGGTGGAGCCGGCCAGCGACCGGGCCGCATTCAGCGCGACCCAGGTGATCAGGCCGAGCACGATGCTCAGCGCTGCGGCCATGGCGATGTTGGCGTTCAGCGTAAACTCGGTATAGATGGTCATCGGCAGGACGTCGATGTCGGTCGCCAGAGTGAATGCGGTGCCGAATGCGCCCATGGCGGTGGCGAAGCAGATGGCCCCGGAAGCGATCAGGGCCGGCTTCAGGCCGGGCAGGATGACGTCCTTGACGACCAGCCAGGGAGACGCTCCCAACGAGCGGGCGGCCTCCTCCAGCGCCGGATTGAGCTTCTCGGCGGCAGCCATGATGGTGAGCACCACCCGGGGAATCGAGAAGTAGACGTAGCCCATGAACAGTCCCGCCATGGAGTAGGCGAACACGAGCCTGTCTCCGGCGAGCGCGAGGGTGAGATCTCCGATGAGCCCTTGCCGGCCCGCGAGCATGATGACCATGAACCCTACCACCACCCCCGGAAACGCCAGAGGGAATGTGATCAGCGAGATCAGGATCTTTCGTCCGGGAAACCGGTTGCGCTCGAGAAAGAGGCCCGACACGACCGAGATCACGAGCGTCGCGAGGGTGACGCTCACAGACAGCACGATCGTCGCGATCAGGCTCTCGAGATAGCGCGGCGTGGTCAGGAACGCCACGTAGGCGCGCGCGCCCATCCCGCCGCTGCCCGCCACCATCACGAGCCGCGCCATCGGCAGCAGAAAGAACGCCGCGAACACCGTCAGCGACGGCAGTACCAGAAGCGTGAGGTGGTGCAGCTCGCGATTTTTCACAAGGCTGGCTGCGCATCCGGGCTGGCGAGGCGGTCAGCCGCCTCGCCAGCCCCTGTCGCGTGCTACCGGACTTCGTTCAGGTACCGGTCACGGAACCCGACCTGAACGGATGCCATCTTCGCATAGTCGATGGGCGCCGCCCGGGCGTAGTCGGAGGCCGGATTGAACCTGCCGGCCACCTCGTCGGACATCGCCCCCGCCCGGATGGGCCGGAGGTAGGCGTTCGCCCACATGGCCTGTCCCTGGTCGGACATGATGAAGTCCAGGATCCTGCGGCCCTTGTCCGGGTTCGGAGCGCCCTTGACCAAGCTCATCACGTACGGCACCACCACCGTGCCCTCCTGCGGAATCACGAACGCGACGTTCGCCTCATCCTTGTACCAGGGCTATTTCACGC
Organism: Gammaproteobacteria bacterium; assembly: GCA_965202735.1. Taxonomy (GTDB): domain Bacteria; phylum Pseudomonadota; class Gammaproteobacteria; order HK1; family HK1; genus HK1. Next base: position 1,316,229 of record OZ241844.1, on the reverse strand, counting down.
TAGCAGTAGCTGATTGACTGGGCAGTTGGTGTGCCAGGGTCTGGCTTTTCGTGTCGGCTTGGTGCATGCTGGCGGGATGCGAGATGGGTTTGACCCGGCCGAGGTAGTCGTTGGCGAAGTCGAGGTGCGTGCGGTGCGCGGCGACGAGCGTCGGCGCTGGGACGCGCTGATGGCGGCGCACCACTACCTTGGGTTCCGGCAGTTTGCGGGCCGGGGGTTGCGCCACGTCGCGACGTGGCGCGGTCACTGGCTGGCGCTGGTGGGCTGGCAGTCGGGGGCGTTCAAGTGTGGTCCGCGCGACCGCTGGCTGGGCTGGCACCGTTCGGTGCAGTTCCGGCGGCTGCACCTGATCGCGAACAACACGCGGTTCCTGGTGCTGCCGGAGGGGTCGGGGGTCGCGCACTTGGCGTCGCGGGTGCTGGGCCGGAGCCTGCGCCGGCTGAGCGCGGACTGGGCGGCGCGGTATGGCCATCCGCTGGAGCTGGCGGAGACGTTCGTCGACCCGGCGCGGTTCCGGGGCACATGCTACGCGGCGTCGAACTGGGTGCGGGTGGGGCGTACGAAGGGCTTCGCGCGCCACAACGGGGCGTACACCGACCCGCACGAGCAGCCGAAGGAGATGTATGTGCGGGCGCTGCGGCGCGACGCGCGCCGCAGGCTGGTGGCCCCCTTGGACCGTGCCGAGTGGCAGTGCCGGGCGACCCCGGTGCGCTACACGCGCGCCGAGCTGCGGTCGCTGCGCGACCTGTTCGCGCAGGTGCCGGATGCACGGCGCGGACAGGGCCGCAAGCACTCGCTGCCGACCGTGCTGTCGGTCTGCGCGTTGGCACGGCTCGCCGGCCAGCACGGGCCGGCGGCGACGGAGCGATTCGCACGCCACCTCAGCGAGGCGGAGCTGCGGGCGCTCGGCGCGTGGACCGACCCGGCGACCGGGCGCCGGGTCGCACCGTCGGACTCGACCCTGTGCCGGGTGCTGATGGACACTGACCCGGACGACCTGCAGGCGGTGCTGGTGCAGTGGGCCGCGCCGCGCCTCGCCGAGGGCGGCGCGACGCCGGCGCTGGCCGCCGACGGCAAGCGCATCCGGGGCGCCAACCGGCACGCGGGCCCCGACGCCCACTTCGAGATCGTGACGCTGGTCACCCACGCCGGACGGCCGCTCGCGAGCCGCTGCTGCCGCGACGAGGGCGGCGAGACCGCCGCGCTGCGGGCCCTGCTCGAAGACGTCGACCTCACCGGCTGCGTGCTCACCCTGGACGCGCTGCACGCGACCCGCGACACCGCGCGCGCGATCGTCGAGGCGCACGGCGCCGACTACGTGTTGGCAATCAAGGCGAACTGCCCCGACAGCTTCGCGCAGCTCGCCGCGATCGACTGGGACACCGCCGCCGTGCGCCGCCACGCCGATGACCCGGTGAAGGCGCACGGACGCATCGAGACGCGCCGCATCGCCGCGTGTGAGCTGCTCGCCGGCACCCTCGCGCCCTTCCCCGGCGCCCGCCAAGCGTTCCGCGTCGTGCGCACACGCACCAACGCGAAGACCGGCACCACCTCGACCGAGACCGCCTACGGCATCACCTCGGCCCCCGCCCGGCGCGCCGGACCGGCCCAACTGCTCGCCTGGAACCGCGGCCACTGGCAGGTCGAGAACGCCAACCACTACCGCCGCGACGCCACCATGGGCGAAGACGCGAGCCGCGTGCGTGCGCGCCACGCGCCCGCCAACCATGCCACCCTCAACAACATCGCGCTCGCCGTCGTGTTCCATCGCGGCTTCCGCTACCTGCCCGACGCCCATCTCCACTTCATGATGCACCGCGACGACGCGCTCGACGCCGTCCTGTCCTCCGACTGAGCCGGCTTCCGGCCACCCCCTCTCGCAGCAAGCCTCCGCGTCCGAGGGCCGGCCGACCGACCCCGACCGCTGCGAAACCGCGCCCGGAGGACCCCGCCGCACCCTGCCGCGCAGGTCACCCCTTTCGTGTCATCGCGAGGATCGGTAGCGTGAAATGACCCTGTCCTTGTACTTGGCCCGGTAGGCGTTGAAGTCGTAGTCGAACAGGATCGGGATTTCGCCGGAGAGCACCCGAGCGTAGGAGGTCTGCTTGGGCACGATGGGCTGGTTCTCCTTCAGCTTCCTGAAGAAGTCGATTCCCGGAGAGAAGTCGTCCAGCGAGCCTCCCATGGCGAGATTCACCGCCACCGCACCCGCGTAGCCGACGAAGGCGCTGCTGGGGTCCAGATAGCCGACCTTGCCCTTGTACTCCGGCTTCAGCAGATCGTTCCAGGATGTCGGAACCGGCGCGCCGCCAAGCGCATCCACGTTCACGAACAGACCGAGGGTTCCGTAGTGGATGGTGAACCAGTGCCCCTCGGGATCCTTGAGTCCATCCGGAATGTCGTCGAAATTGGCGGGCTTGTACGCTTCCGTGACCTGCTTCTCCCGGGCCTGGATCCCGAAGGACACGCCGTAGTAGGCGACGTCGGCGACCGGGCTGTCCTTCTCGGCGATGAGCTGGGACAGGGTCTGCCCGGAGTTCTTGTTGTCGTGCGGCACCTTGTACCCGAGATTGGTTTCGATGGCCTTGAGCATGCTTGCCCAGTCGGCCCACTGAGGCGGGCAGTTGTAGCAGATGGCGTCGGCGGCGGGTGCGGCGCTGGCAAACGCGAACGCGATGGCGCCGAGCCCGGAGGCAATGAGCTTTCCAGGTTTCATGATGGTTCTCCCCGAATCGATTTCACAGGCGGATGGTTCCCTTGGCAGCTACACCGGAGTCCCTTTCGGTGCGGTCGTCTTCCTGGGCTCGGCCCAGGACTCCCCGTGACGCAACCGATACGGCAGCGTCAGACTGGTCGCGGACGCGCCGGCATTCAGGCGTTCGAGCAGATGTTCGACGGCGCGGACTCCCATGTCCCCGGCCGGCTGCACGACCGTCGCAAGGCTCGGTGACATGCACTGGCCGACCTCGATCCCGTCGAATCCGACCACCGAGATGTCGTCCGGCACCTTCAGTCCCAAGGTCGTCAATCCCCGGATGGCGCCGATGGCGAGCATGTCCGTGGAGCAGAACAACGCGGTGGGCGAGGGGGCGCACGACAGCAGGGCGCGACAGTGCCCCTCGAGGTCCCTGCTGTCGAAATTCACCTCGATGATTGGACCCGGACGCAGCCCGCCGTCAATCAGAGCCTGTTCGTATCCCGCGCGACGCAGATTCGAGCGGTCGGAGGCTTCGGAGTCTCCCGCAATCATCGCAATCCGACGGTGTCCCATCCGTACGAGGCGATTGACGATGTCTTGCGCGGCGGCGAAGTTGTCTATGGTGACAATGGAATATTTCGCGCATCTGGCGGGATTGAACACGAGTACGAACGGAACGTTCGAGCGATCCAGAAATTCGAGCGCCTGGCTCGATGATTCATCCGCCACCGTCAGTACGAGACCTTCGACGCGATTGCACAGAAGCACGTCGATGGCGGTGACCTCCTTGTCCGGCAGGTAGCTCGAGGAGGTCAGCAGGATGCGGTAGCCCCCGGCTTCCGCGGCCCGCTCGATGCCTTGTACGGCGTCGGCGAAGATGGGGTTTCGAAGGCTGGGTACGAGCACGCCAAGGGTGCCGCTGCGTGCGGTCTTCAATCCCCGACTGATGACGTTGGGACGAAACCCGGTGTCCCGGATCGCTTCTCCAACCGTCTGTCGCGCCCGTTCGCTGACCGGACCCCGGCCATTCATGACCCGCGACACGGTGGCAACCGACACCCCCGCCCGTCTGGCGACTTCCCGGATGGTGGGCGGCTTGCTCATTCGCATCGTCCTCGAGCAACCGTGAGCGGTCACGGAAATCGGTGCTGGCAGATTTCGGCCAGCGAGCGCGTCTCGGCGCACTTTCACCCGTCAGCCGTCAAACTGTAAACGTTTCCATTGTCGATGTAAACGTTTCCAAACGTTTCCAATCATGCGATCGTTCCCGTTGTTCGTGGCGGTGGCCGGCCATTTCGTGCCGGGGCGGCAGTATCCGTTCGTGCTTCTCGCCGGCATCGCAATCGGACCGGCATCGCAATCGGGTTGGTGTCGGCGTTTCTGCTCCAGCACGAATGCGGCAACGCCCGCGTGTTCGACAATGGGAGTGCATTGGCGGTCGCGGCGATGTGCGCACGTGGGGTCGCCACTCTGGTGGACGTCCAGGCGATGCGGTCCGTGCGCCCCGAAGAGCTCCTGCTGCTGACATACATGGTGGTGCCGCCGCCGGGGATGGTCGCGGTGTCTGTCTTCCGACAGGAGGGTCGGAGCGGTGTACGCATTTCAAGCCTCGATCGTTACCGGATGGTGAAGGCGGTCATCTTCGATTTCGGTCAGACGCTGGTGGATTCCGCCGGCGGCTTTCGCGCCGCCGAAAGAGAGGCGCAGGACAGGATTTTCGCGGTCCTGGAAGGCGTCGAGCGGGGTCGCTTCATGGACGTCTATCGCCGGGTGCGCAAGTCGCACCACGAACAATCGCGCCTGTCCCGCCGCGAGATCTGGCGGGCGGTCTGCGACGAGCTGGAGCAAGGCGTCGACGAGCGGCGGCTCGTCGCGTGGGAGGGAGAGTACTGGAAGCGGGTCGGCGCGCTCACGCGCGTGTTTCCCGAGGCACCGAGCACCCTCGACGTCCTGCGCACGACGCACCGCCTCGCCCTCGTGTCCAATACCCAGGGCCAGGTGGGTACCGGCGCCCATCGGCTGAGCGCGTTTCCGGACCTCGAACGGGTGTTCGAATGCATCGTCATCGCGGGAGAGAACGGCATCCCGGCCAAGCCCGACGCACTGCCCTTTCTGCACTGCCTCCGGCAGATGAAGCTCGACCCCGGCGAGTGCTTCTACGTGGGCGACGACTACCGGTTCGATGTGTGCGGCTCGCGCGATGCCGGAATGAGGCCGGTGTGGCTCAAGCACCGCTCCGTACGTCGCAGGTGGCCGGATGTCGTCGACACCGACGTTGCGGTGATCACCTCTCTGGACGAGCTGCCGAACCTCTGCGGCACTGTCTGATCCGCGTGTCGCACCGTGTGTCCATTCGCCCGATGTTTCGCGGAAGGGCGGTCGCGGTGCGATAGAGCACTGTCCTGGGCGCTTGGTGTGCGCGGTATGTCTCAGCCGCGCGCCGCTTCGCGGGCGGCGGTACACAGGTTCGCGAGCTTCGCGACCGCAAGATCACGGCCGAGCAGGCCGAGACCGCAATCCGGAGCGGCCACCAGGCGCGCGCGGTCGATGTGCTCCATCGCCTGGCCGAGACGGCCGGCGATCTCGTCGACCGGCTCCACCCGGCTCCGCCCGATGTTCACGACCCCCAGCAGGACGGTGGTTCGCGCGTAGCGCTCGAGCAGGCTCAGGTCGTTCGGGCGGTGCGCATCCTCGATCGAGACCGCATCGATCGAAGCCTCGTCCATCGCATCCGCGATCCGGAAGTACGCCTGCGGGTCGGCCTTGGGATAGTCGGGCACGTCCAGCGCGCTCGGATAGCCGCAGCACATGTGCACGATGCGCTGCACGTCCTCCGGCACGCCATGGAACACGCGTTCGAGGTTCTCGATGCCGTAGTCGAGCGCTTGCCGGGGCTTGCGGGCGAATACCGGTTCGTCGACCTGGATATGGCGGCAGCCGGCGGCGGCCAAGCTGCGGACTTCCGCGTTGAGCGCCTCGGCGAGCGCCTGCCCCTGGGTCTTCGGATCGGGATAGAACGCGTTCGCCAGCGAGTCGGCGATGGTCATCGGGCCCGGCAGGGTGATCTTCACCGGCCGGTCGGTTGCGCGCTTCGCGATCCGCCAGTCGCGGGCGAGGACCAGCTCGCGGGGCGTCACCGCCTCCGTGATCGTCGGCACCCGGGCGGTGAACGCACCGTCACGCGCCACCTTCTCGGTGAGACGCTCGAAATCGATGCCGTTCAGGTTCCGGCACTGGTAGAAGATGTAGTTCTCGCGGCGGACCTCGCCGTCGGTGGGGATGTCGATGCCGGCGTCGACCTGGGCCCGGATCACTTCTTCGATCGCCCTGACGAAGGCGTCCTCGGCCGCCTCGCCCGACTGCGCGAGCCGCTGCTCGTAGTCGGCCCGCTCCCATCGCTTGAGCAGCCCCTCTCCCCGCGCGCCCGCCGAGGCATCGCCGGGGTCCGGAAACCAGTCCCCGACCGGCGTGCAGCTCGGCTTCGGGAAGGCGCCAATCGTCGTCGTCAGCAGTCGGTCGTGAGGCATGTGCGAGGGTCCCCCAAGGCTGGGAAGTCCGGAGGATTTCCGGAGTTCGAGCGACACGCGAAGAACCGGCGAGCACCGGTTCTTCGCGTCCGTTGACCTGTCAGGATCGTGGCTACGGCAGCATCGACGAGACTTCCTCGACCATCTCTTCCTGCAGGGCCGCCATGTCGTCGGAGTCCCCGGTCACGATGGACTCGAGCTGGTCGTAGATGACCTGGGTGATCGCGAGTCCGTTGTCGCCCGGATAGGCGATCCAGTCGCGCAGCAGGCCGGCCTGGCGCACCGCGGTGTGCTTGTTCGGATTCTGCGCGTAGAAGTCGGACAGCAGCTCGTTCGCGGCCTTGTTCGGCGGCATGTAGCCCGTGGTCTCCGCCACCGCCGCGGCGCCCACCCCGGAGGTGCAGAACTTGAGGAACTTCCAGGCCGCTTCCACCCGCTTCGGATCGTCGGAGGTCGAGACCAGCATCCCCGAGTTGCCGCCCGCCGGCAGTCCCCTGGGCGGCTCACCCATCCCGGGGAACTCGCTGGTGCGCAGCTCGAAGTCGCCCTTCGCCCGCTCGATGGCTCCGACCGCGGACGTCGACCAGAAGTGCATCGCCACCTCGCCGGCGGCGAACGGCTTCCCCGCATCCCCGATCGCGAGATTGAGCATCCTGCAGCCCCTGAACAGCTTCTTCATCGTCTCGAGCGCCTTCAGTCCCTCCGGGCCGTCGAAGTTGACCTTCCCGTCCTTGAGGATCGGTGTGTCCTGGCTCCACAGCAGCGCCTGGAAGAACCAGTTGCCGGTGATGTTCCAGCCCCAGAACAGCGGATTCCTGTAGCCGGCGGCGCGCAGCTTGTCGCAGTTCTCGACGACCTCGTCCCAGGTCTTCGGAGGCTCCGTGATGCCGGCCTTGTTCAGGGCGTCCATGTTGTAGTAGCCCACCGGCAGGGAGACCGCGAACGGGAGTCCGTGGACCTCGCCGCCGAACGTGCCCAGATCGAGCATCGCCTGGTGGTACCCGTCCTTGGAGAAATCCGCCTCCCTGGCGATGAACGGCTCCAGCGGCCTGGCAATCCCCTTCTCGACGAGGATCGCCTGGCGGTTGAGGCCCTGGAACGTGATGTCCGGCAGCTTGTCGGCGACCGCCTCGCGCAGGATGGTGTTGGTGCCGTCCTCGTAGTTGTCGTACGTGGCCCGGAACTTCACGTCGATGTCGGGATGCTCCTTCTTGAACAACGGCATGATGCGCTCGAAGGTGACGTCGAACAGGGCCGAGTACGGATAGCCGACCTCGATCGTGACGTTCTCCGCCGAGGCGGCGGACGCTGCGAGCGTGCCCGAAAGGACTGCGGCCAATGCGGTGCTGCGTTTCATGTCTCTCTCCTCTTGTCGTCCAGACAGTGCGGGGTCGTCTCGATGACGGCTCCGGGACCCCGCGTGATCCGGTTCCGAAACATCGGAACCGGAATTCCACCTTGCTCCTCGCTCCCCCCCTATTTCATTCCGGTGAGGGTGATGCCTTCGATGAACCGGCGCTGCGCGAGCAGAAAGGCAACGACCAGCGGGGTGACGATCACCGTCGTCGCCGCCATCATCGGCCCGTACTCGTTGCCGTCGAGATCGGATCTGAACATGCGCAGTCCGAGCGGTGGAGTCATCAGGTCGCGGTCGCCCGTGATCACGACGCGGGGCCAGTAGTAGTCGTTCCAGTGCGCCACCACCGAGAAGATGGCGAAGGCGAGCAGGGCCGGGATCGCGGTGGGCAGCATGACCTTCCAGACGATGGCGAACTCGCTCATGCCGTCCATGCGCGCCGCGTCGATCAGGTCGTCGGGCACCGTCTTGAAGAACTGCCGCATCAGGAAGATCCCGAAGACCGAGATCGTCCATGGAATCACCAGCGCGGCATAGGTATTGGTCAGCCCCGCCTTCGCCAGCATGATGTAGAGGGGCAGCGCGATGGCATGGACCGGGATCAGCAGGCAGAAGATCACCAGGCCGAACACCATGTCCCGTCCCCAGAAACGCAGCTTGGCCAGCGCGTAGGCGCAGGGCAGGGCCACCACGACCTGAATGAGGAAGATCGAGACCGTCACCAGCACGCCGTTCAGCATGTAGCGCAGGAGCGGCGCCTCCCTGAACGCGGCGGTGTAGTTGTAGACCACGGGACGCATCGTGCATTCCTCGGGCGGGCGTCCGGCCTTGACGCACCGCGGGTCCGTGATCAGGGCCTGGGACCCGGTGAATCCTCCCGTGTTGCTCTCGATCTCCGCCGGGGACTTCAGCGAGTACGAGAGCATCAGGTAGAACGGAAGCAGCACGACCACGGCGCCGAGCAGCAGGAGCGCGTGCTTCAGGGCCTCGTCGAGCCAGCTCGCGCTCGTGTTCACGAGTAGTGCACCCGCCGGTTGACGAAGTAGACCTGGGTGATGGTGAGCACCAGGACGAAGACGAGGAACACGATGGTGATGGCCGAGCCGATCCCCAGGAGGTTCTGCTTCACGCCCTTCTCGAAGATCGCGTACACCATCACGTAGGTCGACTTGCCTGGCCCGCCGCGGGTCAGCGCTTCGACCGTGTCGAAGACCTGGAACGACCGGATCGAGGTGATGGTCACGACGAACACGTGGGTCGGCCCGAGCATCGGCCACGTCACGAGCCTGAAGCGCTCCCACGCGCTGCTCGCCCCGTCCATCTCCGCCGCGCTGTAGAGCTCGCGCGGAACCGCGGTCAGGCCCGCGAGGTAGAGCACCATGTTGAAGCCGAACGCCTGCCAGACCCCGATGAACGCTATCGCCCCCAGCGCGTACCGCTTGTCGCCGAACCAGACCGGGAAATCCTCGGCGCAGCCGCTTCCGTACCAGCTCGCGGCCGGGTCGAATCCGAGCCACGAGCCGGTCAGCAGGCCGTGCACCCAGCCGATGCCGCAGCCGCTCCTGAGAACGTCGTTGATGACTCCGACGACCGGATGCAGCGCGAACTCCCACACGATCGCCATGGCCAGAAGCGTCGCCATCACCGGCAGGAAGAAGACGGCCTTGTACAGCTCGCCGCCGAACCGCAGGGAGGAGATCAGCATCGCCGCCCCGAGGCCGAGGGCGACGGACACGGGCACGACCACCACCACGTAGGTCAGCGACGCCGTGAACATCTTCCTGTAGCTCGAGAACTTCGTCAGCGACTCGTAGTTCTTCCAGCCCACCCAGTTGAAGCCCGGGTTGCCGAGGCTGTAGTCGGTGAGCGACAGCGTCGCCGCGACGAAGACGGGCACGATGAGGATCACGATCATCAGGGTGATCGCGGGAGCGACGAACCAGACGGGGGTTGCGGAGCGGCCCGTCATGCGACCTGCCCCGCCTCGCCTTCCTCCGCCAGCGCGAGACGCCGCCCGTCTGCGCCGAACACCATCGTCCTGCCCCCGTCCGGGTCGAGCCACAGCTCGTCGCCGACGACGGTATCGTGCGCCTCGGCCGGGGTAACGCGGGCGATGATGCGATGCGCGCCGTCCGCGAGCGTCACGTGAAGGTAGACGTCCGCGCCGAGGTTCTCCCTGTAGATGAGCCGGCCCGCGAAGCGCCCGTTCGTCGCCCCGGGACGCAGGACGAAGTGCTCGGGGCGCCATCCGATGGAAACCGGTCCGGCGATGGCGCTCCCGAGCCGCCGTTCCAGCGCCACGCCCAGGCACGAGAGCCGGCCGGCGCTGTCGCATTCACCCGGCATCACGTTGATCTTCGGGCTCCCGACGAACTCGGCGACCCGCAAGTCCTGCGGGCTCCGATACACGTCGTCCGGCGCGCCGAGCTGGAGAATGTCGCCATCGAGCATGACCGCCATCCGGTCCGACATCGTCAGCGCCTCGGCCTGGTCGTGGGTGACGTACACGAACGTCGTGCCGAGGCTCCGGTGAAGCTCCGAGAGCTCCGCGCGCATGTGCACGCGAAGCCCGGCGTCGAGATTCGACAACGGCTCGTCCATCAGGAACGCGGAGGGATTGCGCACCATCGCCCGCCCCAGGGCGACCCGCTGGCGCTGGCCGCCGGAGAGCTGGCCCGGCTTTCGTTCCAGCAGATGCTCGATCTCGAGCGTCCTGGCCGCGTCGCGGACCGTCGCGCCCAGCGTCTCCAGCTTGCCGCGCTGTCCGGGGATGAGGGCGCCCAGCAGCGGAAAGCGTTCCCAGAACCCCAGGTCCCGCAACAGCAGCGGCGTTGCCAGATTCTGGCGAACGGTCAGGTGCGGGTAGAGCGCATAGGACTGGAAGACCATGGCCAGATCACGGCGGCTCGGCCGTACGTCGTTGACCACGACACCATCGATTTCCACGTTGCCCGCGGTCTGCGCCTCGAGCCCCGCGATGATCCGCAGGGTCGTCGACTTCCCGCACCCGGAAGGACCGACCAGGGTCAGGAACTCGCCGTCGGCGATGTCGAGATCGATGCCGTTGAGAACCCGCGTGTCGCCGAAGGTCTTGGTGATGCCCTCGAGTCCGATGCTCGCCAAGGATCATCCCTCCCCCGGGTCTGCCGGGGATCCCTCCCCCGGGTCTGCCGGGGAGCCGCCATGCTCGCGCGAGGCGGGAGGCCAACGCTCCGTCCCGGGCGCCGGAGCGCTTCGACCGGCGGTACGGCGCGTCATCCGCCTCCCGTTCGAGCCGGCGGCGCGCAAGGCTGTCACGGTCCTTCGAATGCGCCTCGCGCCCCGCCTTCCAGCGGCCACCCCGGTCCGACTCGCTCTTCACGGCCGCGTCCAGGAACGGCGGGGAGACTTTACAGACGATTCCAGTGTTTTCAAACTCCAACGGAAGTTCTGAATAACCTCAAAAAATCTGAGGACAATTTCGTGACCGTCAACCTGAAACACCTCGCCTACGTGGCCACCGCCGCCGACCTCGGAAGCATTACCAGAGCAGGTGCGGCGCTGGAGGTATCGCCGCCGGCGATCAGCGCCGCGATCAAGGGATTCGAGAAGCGCTACGGGTATCGGCTGTTCGTGCGCAATCCGGCCCGGGGGCTGGCGCTGACCTCGCCCGGACGCTCGTTCGTCGCACAGGCACGCCGGCTCCTGGAGGCGGAGCGGGGGTTCGACCACCGCGCGCGGGGGATCGGTCAGGAAATCGTCGGCGAGCTGCAGGTCGGCTGCTACTTCATTACGGCTCCGTTCCTGCTCGGCCGGATCGTCCGGCGCCTCGCATCGAGACATCCGGGCCTCAAGCTGACCATGCACGAGGGAGACCTCATCCAGGTGGTGCGGAGCCTGAAGGCCGGTCGCACCGACATCGCGGTCACATACGACATCTATCTCGACGGCGGCGTGGAGTTCGAGCCGCTGTTCGAGACCTCACCGCACGTGATCATCTCCGAACGCGACCCTCTCGCCGCCAGGCCCGCGGTTTCGCTGCACGATCTCGTCGGCCGACCGATGGTGCTGCTCGATCTGCCGGCGACCCAGGACTACTTCCTGAGCTACTTCCATGCCCACGGTCTGGTCCCCGACGTTCAGTACCGGCTCAAGAGCTTCGAGATGGTCCGCACGCTGGTGGGCGCCGGCGCCGGGTTTTCGTTCGGGTTCCTTCCGCTTCCGGTGACCCGCTCGTACCAGGGAAACCTGCTCCTGCGGCGTCCGCTGGAGGAGTCCGTTCCCGGACCGAAGGTCTGCCTGGCTCTCCTCAGGGGCGCATTGCCGACCCGAAGCCTGGAGGCGTTCATGGCTGTCGCCCGCGCCGCGTTGAATGCCCGGCTTCTCGAACGATACGAGAGGGTGAGCGCGCGCACTCGGCCCGAGTGAGTCGGCGGACGCCCGATGCGGCATATCACCATGAAAATCGAACCCATCCTGTTCGATTTTCATGGTAATTTGCCGCGATGCTGGATCGTCGGGATGCCGTCGAAGCGGTGGAGGCCGCCCTTGGCCGCGCCCCGGTCGTGGTGCTGGCCGGACCGCGCCAGTGCGGCAAGACCACGCTCGCCCGGCGATTCGTCGACCCCGGCTCCGTCAACTACTTCGACCTCGAATCGCCTCCCAGCCTGGCCCGTCTCGAGGAGCCCATGACGGCGCTGACGCCGCTGCACGGAGTGGTGGTGATCGATGAAGTGCAGCTCAGGCCGGATCTCTTCCCCACGCTGCGGGTGCTGGTGGACCGGCCCGACGCGCCGGCCAGGTTCCTCGTCCTCGGCAGCGCTTCCGGCGCCCTCCTCCGCCAGACCTCGGAGAGCCTCGCCGGCCGCACCGAGCGGGTACTGCTCGGCGGCTTCACCGCTCGCGAGACGGCCGGCACCGCCCCGGACGCCGAGAGCGCCCTCTGGCGCCGAGGCGGCCTGCCCCGGTCGTTCCTCGCCGCGACCGAGGCCGACAGCGTGGTCTGGCGGCGCGAGTACATCCGGACCCTGCTCGAGCGCGACCTCCCCCAGTGGGGCGTGAGGACGCCGGCCGCGGCCATGGGGCGCTTCTGGGCCATGCTGGCGCACTACCACGCGCAGACGTGGAGCGCGGCCGAGCCGGCCCGCGCCCTGGGCGTGAGTCCCGGCGTGGTGCGGCGATACCTGGACGTCCTCACCGACGCGCTGATGGTGCGCCGGCTACAGCCGTGGTTCGCCAACCTGAAGAAGCGCCAGGTGAAGGCGCCGAAGATCTACGTTCGCGATTCGGGCCTGCTGCATCGGCTGCTCGGCATCGACACGGAGCGGGCGCTGCTCACCCATCCCCGGGTCGGCGCGTCCTGGGAGGGCTTCGCCATCGAGCAGGCGCTGGCCGCCGAGCCCCACGACGAGGCGTTCTTCTGGGCAACGCACCAGGGCGCGGAGATCGACCTGATCCTGCGCCGGGGCGATGCTCTGTACGGTGTGGAGTGCAAGCGCGCCGACGCGCCCCGCATCACGCCGTCGGTCCGGAACGCCCTGGACGACGTGGGCCTGTCCGGAGTCGCCATCCTCTATCCCGGCGCGCAGCGCTTCCGGCTCTCGGGCAGGGTGGAAGTGGTGCCGCTGTCGGCCCTCGGCCGCGGTGAGCCGCTGTTCGCGTGAGCGCCGGCGCCATCACGAGCCCGTGACTCTCCGGCCGGACCGGGGTGCGACGATGCCGGCGGCACCGGGGAGGCGCGTCGCCGGAAGCGACCATCCGGAAGCGATCGTTCCGCGTCCGGAACATGCGGTGCGGGCGGCTCAGATGCCCAGCCACGTGTGCCTGACCGCTTCGTCCGCGTCGAGCTCCGCCGGCGTGCCCTCCCACCGGATGCGGCCCTTGCCGAGCACGTACACGCGATCCGCGATCCGGGCCGCGAACGGGTAGCTCTGCTCCACCAGCAGCATGGTGAGGCCCTGCGCCTTGAGCCGCCCGGCGATGGCCGCGATCTCCTCCACGATGACCGGCGCGAGCCCCTCGGTGGGCTCGTCGAGGATCAGCAGGCGCGGCGCCAGGGTGAGCGCCCGCGCGATGGACAGCATCTGCTGCTCGCCGCCCGAGAGCTGGGTGCCGCGATGGTCGCGGCGTTCGGCGAGGCGCGGGAACGCCTCGTAGATGCGTTCGGCCGGCCAGCCGCCGCGAACGCTCGCGAGCGTGAGGTGCTCCTGCACCGTCAGCGATGCGAAGACCCCGCGGTCCTCGGGCACGTACGCGATGCCGAGCCGCGCGACGCGATGGGTCGCGAGCCCGGTGATGTCGGCGCCGTCGAAGCGCATGTGGCCGGCCCGCACCGGCACGATGCCCATGACCGTCCTGAGGGTGGTGGTCTTGCCGGCGCCGTTGCGCCCGAGCAGCGCCACCACCGAGCCCGAATCGACCCGCATGGTGAGGGACTGGAGCACGTGGCTCCGGTCGTAGTACGCGTCCACCGCGTCGAGCGCGAGCAGGCCCGGCGCGCCGGCGCGTCCCTCGGCTTCGCTTCGCATGGGCTCCTCAACCGCTCACGGATGCGTTCCCAGGTAGCGGCTCCGGACGAGGTCGGAGTCGCGCACCGCCCGCGGCTCCCCCTGGAGCAGCACCTTGCCGTAGTCGAGCACCGTGATGCGGTCCGCGAGGCCGAACAGCACCTCCATGTCGTGCTCGATCACGAGCAGGGTCAGCGAGGCGGGCAGGGCCGCGATCATCGCCTGCATCGCCGCGGTCTCCTCGGGGCTCATCCCCGCCGTCGGCTCGTCGAGGAGCAGGATCTTCGGCTCGAGCGCCAGGGCGAGCGCGATCTCGAGCTGGCGCTGGGTGCCGTAGGAGAGGTGCCGGGCCACGGTGTCGAGGACCTCTCCGAGCCCGAGCTCGGCGGCGCGGGCCTCGGCGGACTCGTGGACCTCCCGATGGCGCGCGAACCCCCTCCACGCGACGTGCGCGACCCGGTGCGCGATGGCGCAGGCGATGGCGAGGTTCTCGCGCACCGTGAGGTCGGTGAACAGGTTGTTGCGCTGGAAGCTGCGGGCGAGCCCCAGGCGCGCCCGGCGATCGGGCGGGTGGCGGGTGACGTCCGCGCCGGCCAGACGCACCACGCCGGCGTCGGGCACGATCTCGCCGGCGATGATGTTGAACAGGGTGGTCTTGCCCGCCCCGTTCGGGCCGATGAGCCCGTGGCGCTCGCCGGGGGCGAGCTCGATCGTGACCCCGTCGGTCACCACGAGCGAGCCGAACGCGTGGGTGATCGCCTCGGCCCGGAGGATCGGGGCGTTCATCGGATGGCCGCCCGCCGCGCCCGCGCCCGTCGCCACGTCGTCGAGAGCCGGCCGTGGACCGGGCCGTCCGCGAACGGAGCGGCGCCGGCTCGCGAGTGCCCGGCTCTCATGTCCGCCGCGCCCGCGCCCGTCGCCACGTCGTCGAGAGCCGGCCGTGGACCGGGCCGTCCGCGAACGGAGCGGCGCCGGCTCGCGAGTGCCCGGCTCTCATGTCCGCCGCGCCCGCGCCCGTCGCCACGTCGTCGAGAGCCGGCCGTGGACCGGGCCGTCCGCGAACGGAGCGGCGCCGGCTCGCGAGTGCCCGGCTCTCATGTCCGCCGCGCCCGCGCCCATCGCCATGTCGTCGAGAGCCGGCCGTAGAGGCCGTCCCCGGCGAGAAGCACGATCGCGATGAAGACGAGCCCCATCACGAGCTGCCAGTAGCTCGCGAGGTCCGCGGGAAGCCCGATCGCCTCCCAGAATGCGCTGTGGGACAGCTCGTGGCGGAGCAGCACCATCACCACCGCGCCGAGCGCGGCGCCGACGAGGCTGCCCATGCCGCCGATGATGACCATGATCAGCGCCTCGCCGGAGACGGTCCAGAACCCGAGGTCCGGCGAGACGAAGCCGCTGTGCTGCGCGACGAGCGACCCGGCGAATCCGGCGAGCGCGCCGGCGAGCACGAAGGCGGCGAGCTTGTAGTGCCGGACCGGGCAGCCGAGCGCCCGCACCCGGCTCTCGTTGCGGTGGATGGCGGCGAGCATCGCCCCGAACGGCGAGCGCACCACCATGCCGAGCAGCGCCCACACCGCGACCGCGGCGATGAGCGCCAGGGCGGAGAACACCCGCGGGTCGGCCGCGTCGAGGCCGAGCGCCGCGAGGTCCGGGCGGGGGATGCCGGCCATGCCGTTGTCCGCCCCGAACTCGCGCGCCTTGAAGAAGTACGCGTAGACCATCTGGCCGAGGGCGAGGGTGATCATGATGAAGAAGACCCCGCCGACCCGGATCACGAGCACCCCCGCCACCGCGGCCAGTGCCGCGGCGCACCCCACCGCGGCCGCGGTCGCGGCCGGCACCGGCCAGCCCAGAAACACGGTGCAGGACGCGGTGGCGTAGGCGCCGACGGCGAAGAACGCGGCGTGCCCGAGCGAGACCAGGCCCGCATAGCCGACCAGCAGGTCCAGGCTCATCGCGAAGATCGCGAAGATCGCGATCTCCGCCAGCACTTCGTGGCGGAAGAAGTCGCCTCCGTACCACGCGACGCCGGCCGCGACGACGAGCGCGACGGCGGCGGGCAGGTGCAGGGGATCGCGACCGGGCATCGGAATCAGCACGCCGCCGGAATCGGGCGGCGGGTCGCCCCCGGGAAGGAGCGCAGCGTGTCGCGGCCGTGCATCGGATTCAGTGCGCCCGGCTCACCGGGAACAGCCCGTGGGGCCGCGCCAGCAGGACCGCGGCCATCAGCGCGTAGATGGTGACCCGCGCGAGCTCGGGCGCCAGCACCTGCCCGTAGGTGTCGACCATGCCGATGAGGAGCGAGCCGACCACCGCTCCCTTGAGGCTTCCCGGGCCGCCGACCACCACCACGATGAGGGTGAGTATGAGGATGGACATGTCCATGCCGGGAAAGATCGAGAACACCGGCGCCGACACCACTCCGGCGAGCCCGGCCAGCCAGCACCCGAGGCAGAACACGAGGAAGAACACGCGGTCGACGTCGATCCCGAGCGCCGCCACCATCGTCCGGTCGTCGACCCCGGCCCGCACGATGGCCCCGAGCCGGGTGCGCTCCAGCCCGAAGTGGAGCGCGGCGAGCACCGCGAGGCCGACCCCGATGATGAACAGGCGGTAGGCCGGATACACCTCTCCGAGGATGGTCACGCGGCCGTCCAGCGCCTGCGGGACCGGGATCGTGTGCGGCAGCACCCCCCAGATCATGCGCACCGCGTCGAAGCCGACGAAGATGAGCCCGAAAGTGACCAGCACCTGGCGCATCGGGCTCCGGCGCTGCATGTGCCGGAGCAGCACCGCGTAGAGCACCGCCCCGACGAGCGCGACGCCCAGCGGCGCCAGCGCGAGCGCGACCCAGTAGGAATCGAACCAGCGCACGGCGGACAGCGCCAGGTACGCGCCCACCATGTAGAGCGTCCCGTGCGCGAGGTTGATGAAGTTCATCAACCCGAACACCACCGACAGTCCGATCGAGAGCAGGAACAGCAGCATCGAGAGCTGCAATCCGTTCAGGGTCTGGACGATCAGGAATCCGGGGTCGAGCAGCATGGCGCGGGCCGTGCCGGTTGCGGTGGAAGCCCTCTCCCGTCGCGGGAGAGGGCGTGGAGCGCGAACGCGGTCAGAGCGTGCAGCCGTTCGGCGGGTCCTGCACGTTCGGGAAGGTGTGCAGGATCGCCGCGCCCACCGAGTCGCCCTGCTCCTCGATGCGCGCCACGTAGATGTTCTGGACCACGTTGTTGGTCTTCGGGTCGATCCGCAACGGCCCGCGCGGCCCGGTGAACTCCACCTTGTGCATGGCCTTGACGAGCGCCGCCCGGTCGCTGGTGTCGCCGCCCGTCATCTCCAGCGCGGAGACGATGAGCCGGGCGGTGTCGTATGCGACGACTCCGAACTCCGAGGCGTCGCGCCCGTGCATGGCCCGGAACTGCGCCTGGAACGCGTTGTTCTCCGGGGTGTCGATCGACGGGTAGTAGTTGAGCGCGCCGAGCGTGCCGAGCGCGTCGGCGCCCTGCTTCCTGACGTAGAGCGCGGAGTTGAGCCAGCCCGCGCCCGCGAGCTGCACCTCGCCCTTCATGCCGAAGGCGCCCCATTCCTTGATGAACTTGATGGCGGGCCCGCCCGCGAAGAACACGTAGACCAGGTCCGGACCGGCGGCCTTCGCCTGCGCCAGATACGGGCCGAAGTCCTTGGTCTCCCCGAGCGGCGGGTACGCCTCGCCGGCGATGGCGCCCCCGGCGGCGGTGAATCCCGCCTTGAAGGTGTCCATCATCTGGTGCCCGGCCGCGTAGTCGAAGGCCATCAGGAAGGCGCTCCTGTAGCCCTGTCCGGCCATCCACGGCCCCATGTCGCGGTTGATCTGCGAGTTGGAGAACGACGTGCGGAGGATCCAGGGGCTGCACAGCGTCCCGGTCAGCGCGTCGTTGCCGGCGTTGGTGATGATGAGCGGCGTCTGCGAGCCGTGCACGTAGTCGCGCACCGCGCCGGCGACGGCGGAGGAGATGATCCCGACCACCATGTCGACCTTGTCGCGCAGGATGAGGGCCTTGATCGCGGCGAGGCCGGCGTTGGGCCTGGACTCGGTGTCCGCCTTGACGAGCGTGATGCTGCGCCCCGCGACCTCGCGGCCGAGGTCGTCGAAGCCCATCTCGAGCGAAATGTCCTGGTCCTTGCCCAGCCCTCCGAACACTCCGGAGTACGGCAGAAGCACTCCGATCCTGATGTCCGGCTGCGCGCTCGCGGTGGCGGCGGCTGCGGCGAGCAGCGCGGCGGCAAGCGCGGAGATCGTGTTTCTCCTTCCGTTCATGATGGCTCCTCCCTCCGTTGACCGGCTCCGGCTCCGGCGGATGCCGGCGCTCCGGTCCCGCATTTTCTCCCCGACGACCGTCAGTGTGTCAAATGGATCCGGGCGCTGGCAGCAATTCCCGCCGGGCGGGAACATGCCCTCGAAGTCCCCTCGACTGGACGCCCTGGTGGTCGGAATTGCGCCGGAATCCCGCCACGGCACGGCCTCTCCGGGCGCTGGCGGGAATCGCCGGGGTCCTGGCAGCAATTCCCGCCAGGCGGAAACATGCTCCTGAATTCCCCTCGGTCCGGCGTCCCGAGGGCCGAAATCGCGCCGGAATCCCGCCACGGCACGACCTCTCCGGGCGCTGGCGGGAATGGCTGACGCACCGGAGGAACGCTTGCCGAAACCGGTTTCGGCGAGAATAATCCCGCGCGGGAGGACATGCTCGATGGCTCAGCTCGACGCGCAGGGGCGCCCCGCCGGCCGCAGGCGTCCCCGGGTCACCATCTCCGATGTCTCGGCGGCCCTGGGACTGACCAAGAGCACCGTGTCGCGGGCGCTCAACGGCTATCCCGACATCGCTCCGGGGACCCGGGAGCGGGTGCGCCGCGCCGCGGCGCGCCTGGGCTACCGCCCGCTCAGCCATGCCCAGGCCATCCGCACGGGGCGGGCGCGGGCGCTCGGCCTGGTCGTCCGGACCGACGAGCACGATGCCCACCGGCCGTTCCTCGCCGACTTCCTGGCCGGGATCTCCTTCGTCGCGAGCAGCGAAGGCTGGACCATCACGGTCGCGACCGCCGACGGCGAGGGCGCGACGCTCGACACCATGCGGCGCCTCGTCGACGAGCACAAGGTCGACGGGTTCATCCTCCCGCGCACGCTGGCCGAGGACCCGCGCATCGCGCTGTTGCGGAGCGAGGACGTGCCGTTCGTCATGTTCGGCCGGACCGGGGACTCCACCGGCTGCGCCTGGTACGACATCCGGTCCGAGGACGCGATGGCGGACGCGGTCCGACGCCTGGCGGCGCTCGGCCACCGCCGCATCGCGTTCGTCAACGGGGGCGGCCGCTATCAGTACAGCCGGCTGCGGCTCGAGGGCTTTCGCAGGGGGCTCGCGAGTGCGGGAATCGACCCCGACCCCCGGCTCGTGCGGTCCGATGCGCTGGCCCCGGACGAGGGCGAGGCCGCCGCCGAGTCCCTGCTCGCGCTGCCGGGGCCGCCGACGGCGGTGGTCTTCGCCGTCGATTCCGCGGCGCTCGGCCTCTACCGCGCCGTCCGGCGCCGCGGACTCCGGGTTGCCCGCGAGGTCTCGGTGATCGGATACGACGGCATCCCGGACGGAAGCCACGCCGACCCGCCGCTCTCCACGTACGCGGCGATCTGGCGCGGCTGCTCGCGTCCCGCCGTTCGACCGCTTCACCACGCCAGCCATCCAAGTGAGGAGGAAACGCACGATGTTCACGAAATCCGCACATGCGACACATGCGACACATGCGACGCGCCAGTTGCGCATCGGCGCCCTGGCCCCGTGCCTGCTGGCCCTGGGCCTGGCCGCGGGGTCCGTCTCCGCCGAGGGTCTCCGGTTCTGGACGACCGAGGAGCAGCCCGACCGCCTCGCGAAGCAGCAGGCGATGGCCGAGCGGTTCGCGGCCGCGAGCGGACACGACGTGGAGGTCATCCCGGTCACCGAGAAGGACCTCGGCACCCGGGCGACGGCCGCGTTCGCGGCGGGCGACCTGCCGGACGTCATCTACCACACGCTTCAGTACGCCCTGCCCTGGGCCGAGGCCGGCATCCTGGACACGGAGGCCGCCTCGGACGTCATCGAGACGCTCGGCGGCGGCACGTTCGCCCCCGGCGCCCTCGCAATGGCCGCGGTCGGCGACGGATACGCCAGCGTCCCGGTGGACGGCTGGACCCAGATGGTGGTCTACCGCAGGGATCTCTTCGACGCCGCGGGCCTCGCCGCACCGACGAGCTACGCCCGCGTGCTCGCCGCCATCGAGGCGCTCCACGAGCCGCCGGGGATGTACGGCTTCGTGGCCGCCACCAAGGTGGACGAGAACTTCATGAGCCAGGTCCTGGAGCACGTCTTCCTCGCCAACGGCGTCTCGCCCGTCGGTGCGGACGGCTTCGCGCCGCTCGACGAGGCGAAGACCGTCGAGGTGCTCGACTTCTACAAGGCGGTCGCGATGGCCTCGCCTCCGGGCGAGCTCTACTGGAAGCAGTCGCGCGAGCTCTACTTCGCGGGCAGGGCGGCGATGATCATCTGGTCGCCCTTCATCCTGGACGAGCTGGCAGGGCTCCGCGACAGCGCCCCGCCCACCATCAACGACGACCCGACCTCCAGCGAGCTTGCGTCGAAGACCGGCATCGTGACCAACTTCTCGGGGCCCTCGAACCCCGACGGCGCGGCCTGGGGCGACATCCGGTACTTCGGCATCACGTCGGACGCGGCCACCGACGCGGCGATGGAGTTCGTCCGGTTCTCCATGGACGAGGGCTATGCGCAGACGCTCTCGATCGCGCCGGAGGGCAAGTTCCCGGTGCGCCGCGGCACCGCCGACGACCCGGACGCCTTCACCGAGGCATGGTCGAAGCTGCCGGTCGGCGTCGACCGCAAGGCGCCGCTCGGGGCGCTCTACGCCCAGGAGATGATCGACGAGATCGTCGGCGGGCTGGACGTGGCCAAGCGCTGGGGGGTGGCCGAGGGACAGCTCGCGCTGGCCTCCCGGATCGTCAACAGCCAGATCGTCAACCGCCTGGTGCGCGAGTACATCGACGGGGCGCGGGATGCGGCCTCGACCGTCGCCGCGCTGAACGAAGAGCTGGCCCGGGTCGAATGAGGCGTTCGCCGTGGGCGGCGGATGGCCGCCGCCCACGGGCGCCGGTGCCGGATGCGCCTTCGGGCCGCATGAGGCGCTTGTCGTCGCTCAGGACAGGACTGCGCACGCGCAGCTCCGTGCCGGATGCGCCCTGGGGTCGCGTGAGGCGCTTGCCGGGGGCGGCGCATGGAGGCGCCGCCCGCCCGCCGTCCCCGCCGCCGGAGGGAGCCGTTCGGCCGCCGGGCGGCGCGGAAGGATCGGCCATCCGGCGGCGGGCATCGCCCGGGCGGGGCCGCGTTCCGCTCTCTCCCCGGGCCACCGGACGGATACCGCCGGAGCGCCGCGAGCCGGGAGCATGACGGCCGCCCTCGGACCGCCGCGCGGCGCCGGATCGCTGGCCCGGCGCGAGGCGCGGCTCGCGTGGGGCCTGCTCCTGCCGACCCTCCTCGCGGTCGCGCTGGTGGTGATCCTGCCGCTGCTCGCGGTGTTCTGGATCAGCGTCAAGCCGGTCACCCTCTCCGATCTCCGGCCGCCGACGCCGGTGGTCCGGGAAGACCTGCGGGGACGGCCGGCCGAGCCCGGAGACGCGGCGACGATCCGCTACCGGCTGCGCAACTCGAGCCGGGAGCGGACGATTCGCGGCGTCACCCTGTCCGACCGCCTGCCCGAAGGGCTGGCGGTGGGCGCGCTCGACCCGCGCTGCACGCTGGCGGGACGCGACCTCTCCTGCGACCTCGGCGACTGGGAGGGCGGGTTCCGCGACCGCATCCGGATCCCGGTGACGGTCGGCCAGGTGTTCCTCGACGCCGGTGCGGACGTCCGCGACACCCCCGTGCGCGTGACCGGCTCCGCCCCGAACGTCCTGACCAGCCCGAGCTTCACCGGAGCGAACTTCGCGCGCGTCTTCGACGGGGCGGAGTTCTGGAACGTGCTCGGGGTCACGATGTTCTACACCGTCTTCGGCACCCTGGGCGCGCTCGTCATGGGCCTGTTCGCGGCCCAGCTCCTCGACCGCCCGTTCCGCGGGCGGGGCCTCCTGCGCGGCCTCTACCTGTTCCCCTACGTCGCCCCCGTCATCGCGGTGGCGTTCACCTGGGTCCTGCTGCTCGACCCGTTCTCCGGCTCGGTCAACGCGCTGCTGGTCCAGATGGGCGTGACGGACCGGCCCATCAACTTCTTCGGGGAGCGGCCGCTCGCGCTCGTCATGGTCACCGCCTTCGAGGTCTGGCGCTACTTCCCGCTCTCGTTCCTGTTCATCCTCGCGCGGATGCAGGCGATCGACTCCGACATGTACGAGGCCGCGGACATGGACGGCGCGTCGCCCTTCCAGCAGTTCCGGTACCTCTCGCTGCCGATGCTGCTCGGGATCCTGAGCGTGCTCTTCCTGCTGCGCTTCATCTGGACGTTCAACAAGTTCGACGACATCTTCCTGCTCACCGGCGGCAACGCGGGCACCCGCACCCTCACCGTCAACGTCTACGAGCAGGCGTTCGCGATCTCCAACATCGGCGCCGGCGCGGCGGTGGCGGTGGTCATCTTCGCGTGCCTGCTCGCCTTCTCCTTCGTCTTCTTCCGCTTCCTCAGCCGGGAGGAAGGGCTGTGAGGGTACTGGCGGGAAGGGCCGTGAGGATGCTGCGGCGAGGGTCGGTCACCGCTTCCGTCCTGGGGGCGGTCTGGGCCGTGGTCGTGTCCGCCAGCGTCGCGGTGGCCGTCTCGTTCGCCACCGGCGAGGCGATCCGGCCCGTCGTGCTCTGGTCGCTGGTCTACGGCGCGGTCGCCGGGCTGGCCGCCATCCGTGTCCGGGCGCCGTGGTTGAGCATCGTCGCGGCCCTGGCGGCGCTGACTCCCCTCGCCCTCGCCGGTGTCGGCCCACTGGCGATCGAGGGCGGGGCCATTGAAGGCGGGACCACCGAAGGCGGGGCGACCGAAGGCGGGATGAGCGCCTCCGCCCGGATCGTGGCGGCGGCGCTGGCCGCGGCCGGCACCGTGGGGCCGCTCCACCGCATCCTCGGCGACGTGTCCCCGGGACCCCTGACCCGGCATGAGCTCGAAGCGGCGGTCATCCGGCTGCTCGCCGGCGTCGGCTACGTCTTCTTCACCGCCATGGTGCTGATCCCGTTCTACGTCATGGTGATGACCAGCCTGAAGAGCCAGCAGGCGCTGCTGCAGAACCCGCTGGACTTCTCGATCGACCTCGATCGGGGCTGGGAGCTCCTGCGCAGCTACCGGGAGCTCGTCGAGGACTTCGACTTCGCGACCTACATGTGGACCTCGTTCTGCGTCTCCGTCCTCACGGTGGCGATCACGCTCGCGTTCGCCATTCCCGGCGCCTATGCGGTGGCGCGGCTGCGCTTCCGGGGCCGGGCCGCCCTGGTGCGCTCCATCCTGCTGATCTACATGGTGCCGATGATCGTGCTGGCGCTGCCGATCTACATCGCGTTCTCGGTCGCCGGCCTGCGCAACTCCATCGCCGGGATCGTGATGATCTATCCGGTCACCACCATCCCGGTGGCGCTCTACATGCTGCAGGGCTACTTCCGCGGCCTGCCCGCGGAGGTGGAGGAGGCGGGGCTGATGGACGGACTGTCGCGCCTCGCGGTGATCCGGAAGATCACCCTGCCGCTCAGCCTGCCGGCGCTCGCCTCGGTGTCGCTCTACGTCTTCATGATCGCCTGGAACGAGTTCCTGCTCGCCTTCATGCTGCTCGACGACCCGTCGAAGTTCACCCTGACCCGCGGGGTGGCGATGCTCAACTCCTCCGAGATCCCGCGCCAGCACCTCATGGCGGGGGCGGTCATGGCCACGCTGCCGATCATGGTGCTGTTCCTCGGCCTGGAGCGCTTCATGACCCGGGGACTGGCCGCGGGCTCGGTCAAGGGGTAGGCGGCGGTGGACCTCGACGAGCAGGCCCGCCTGATCCTCGCCCGCAACGACCGCGGCGGCTACACGGTGCCGACGGCCGGGCTGTACCCCCACCAGTGGAACTGGGACAGCGCGTTCGCCGCCTGGGGCTACTCCACCTTCGACGCCGACCGGGCGTGGCGGGAGCTGGAGACGCTCTTCGCCGGCCAGTGGGACGACGGGATGGTCCCCCACATCATCTTTCATCGGGAGGAGCCCGGATACTTCCCCGGCCCCGGCGTGTGGGCCACCGGGACGACCCCGCCGACCTCCGGGATCAGCCAGCCGCCGGTGGCCGCGATCCTGGCGCGGCGCGTGCTCGAGGCCGGTCCGGAGCTCGCGCGGCCGAGGCTCGCCGCGCTCTACCCCCGCATCCTCGCATGGCACCGCTGGTGGCGTCGCCATCGCTGCCGGTCGGGGGTGGTCGCGGTGACCCACCCCTGGGAGTCCGGCCGCGACAACTGCCCCGAATGGGACGTCGGCATGGCCGGCGTCGACGGCTCCGGGGTGGGGGCGTACCAGCGCGGCGACACCACCCATGTCGACCCGTCGATGCGGCCCGGCCGGCTCGACTACGACCGGTACCTCGCGATCCTCCACTTCGGGCGGCGCTGCGCCTGGGACCAGGACGAGATCGTCGACCGGGGGCCGTTCCTGATGGCGGACCCCGCGACCACGTTCATCCTGATCCGCGCCAACCGCGATCTGGCCGCGCTGGCGAGGGTGCTGGGCGAGGACCCGGGCGACGCGGAGCGGTGGGCGGCGGAGCTGGAAGAGGCGCTTCCCGTCATCTGGAACGATGACCTGCGGTGCCACGACGCGCTGGATCTGCGCACGGGGCGATTCGCCAACTCCATCGGCTCGGGGGCGTTTCTCGCGTGGCTGGCCGGGGTCGAGCGCCCGGAGATGGAGGCGCGGCTCATGGCCGCCTGGAACCGGGTGCGCTACGGCATCCCGTCGAGCGACCCCGCGGCGCCGGGCTTCGACGCCCGCCGGTACTGGCGCGGGCCGAGCTGGCCGTTCATGAACGCGCTGATCGCCACCGGCCTCCGCGATGCGGGACGCACCGCCGAGGCCGAGCGGCTGCGCGGGGAGACGGCCGACCTGATCTCGCGCGGCGGCTTCCACGAGTACTTCGACCCGCTGGACGGAACGCCCTGCGGGGGCGGCGACTTCACCTGGACCGCCGCCGTATGGCTCGCCTGGGCGGGGAGGGCGTGATGGCGGACATCGAGCTCAGGGCGGTGGAGAAGTGGTTCGGGGACGTGCAGGTCGTCAAGGGCGTGGACCTCGCCATCGGGAAGGGCGAGCTCGTCGTCTTCGTGGGCCCCTCCGGATGCGGGAAGTCGACGCTGCTGCGCATGATCGCGGGGCTGGAGGAGACGAGTCGCGGAGAGATCCGGGTGGCGGGGCGGGACGCGACGGCCGAGCCGCCGTCGAAGCGCGGGCTGGCGATGGTGTTCCAGTCCTATGCGCTGTATCCGCACATGTCGGTGCGCGACAACATCGGGTTTCCGCTGAAGACCGCCGGCGTCGCCCGGGCCGAGCTCGCGCGCCGGGTCGACGAGGCGGCGCGGGTGCTGAAGCTCGAGCCCTTCCTGGACCGGCGTCCGCGCGAGCTCTCCGGCGGCCAGCGCCAGCGCGTCGCCATCGGCCGGTGCATCGTGCGCGACCCCGCCGCGTTCCTGTTCGACGAGCCGCTGTCCAACCTCGACGCGGCGCTGCGGGTCGAGATGCGCTACGAGATCGCGAAGCTCCACCGCTCGCTCGGCGCCACCATGATCTACGTGACCCACGACCAGGTGGAGGCGATGACCCTGGCCGACCGGATCGTCGTGCTGGAGTCCGGGGCGATCTCCCAGGCCGGCACGCCGCGCGAGCTCTACCGCCGGCCGCGGAACCTGTTCGTCGCCCAGTTCATCGGCAGCCCGAAGATGAACGTCGTCCCCTGCACCGCGCCGGGCGACGGCCGCTACCGGCTCGAAGGAGGACGCGGCGGCGTGTTCGAAGGCGCGGGGGACCCGGCCTGCCTGGGCATTCGCCCCGAGCACGTCCGGCTTTGCGAGCCCGGCGAGGGGCAGTGCGCCGGCCGGGTCGACGTCATCGAGTACCTCGGCGCCGACACCTTCCTCGTGGTGGACTGCGGCCGTCTCGGAGCGCTGACGGTGCGGGCCCCCGGCGATGCCGGGCTGGCCCACGGAGCGGGCGTCGGGCTGGCGTTCGCGCAGGACCACTGCCACTTCTTCGACGGGAACGGACATCGGGTCGGCCCCTGAGCGGGGCGGCCCCCTGGGGGCAGGGGGTGTGCGCCCGGATTCGTGAGATGCCTCGTTTCCGGTCCCGACAGACTCCGGGATCGAGGACCTCCCGCTCTCGTTCGCGAGGGTGGAGCGCTCTCGGTCCCGGGCGCGCCGCAAATCCGGCGTACACCCCGGGCTGGACCCGCACTGTCGGCGTCCCGGCACGCCGGCCCCCCGCGCATTGTGATATGACGCCGGCTCGCTCAGAATCGATCGCTCCGAACCATCAGGATTCCATGACGATGACCGAGCCCACGAAGTACCTCCTCGACGAGAACGCCATTCCCTCCGCCTGGTACAACATCCAGGCCGACCTGCCGAGCCCGCCGCCGCCGGTGCTGCATCCCGGCACCCTCCAGCCGGTCGGCCCCGACGACCTCGCGCCGCTGTTCCCGATGGCGCTGATCGGGCAGGAGGTGTCCACCGAGCGCGAGATCGGGATCCCGGCGCCGGTGCGCGACGCCTACCGCGCGTGGCGGCCGACGCCGCTGTACCGCGCCCGCCGGCTGGAGCGGGCGCTCGGGACGCCCGCGCGCATCTACTACAAGTACGAGGGTGTGAGCCCGACCGGCAGCCACAAGCCGAACACCGCGGTCGCGCAGGCGTTCTACAACAGGGAAGAGGGGGTCTCGCGCCTCGCGACGGAGACCGGGGCCGGGCAGTGGGGGTCGTCGCTCGCCTACGCGGGCGCGCTCTTCGGGCTGGAGGTCAAGGTGTACATGGTGCGGGTGAGCTTCGAGCAGAAGCCGTACCGCAAGGCGATGATGGAGACCTACGGCGCGACCTGCATCGCGAGCCCGAGCGAGGAGACCGGCGCGGGGCGCGCGATCCTCGCCGAGCATCCGGACAGCACCGGGAGCCTCGGCATCGCGATCGGCGAGGCGGTGGAGGACGCGGCGACGCGCGAGGACACGAAGTACTCGCTCGGCAGCGTGCTGAACCACGTGCTCATGCACCAGAGCGTGATCGGGCAGGAGGCGCTCGCGCAGTTCGAGCTCGCCGGCGACTACCCCGACGTGATCGTCGGCTGCACCGGCGGCGGCAGCAACTTCTCGGGCATCGCCTTTCCGTTCATCGGCGCGAAGCTGCGCGGCGGGCGCGACGTGCGGGTGGTGGCGGTGGAGCCGGCGGCGTGCCCGTCGCTCACCCGGGGGAAGTACGCCTACGACTTCGGGGACACCGCGAAGATGACGCCGCTGGTGAAGATGCACACCCTGGGCTCGGCCTTCGTGCCCTCGGGGTTCCACGCCGGGGGGTTGCGCTATCACGGCATGGCCCCGCTGGTGAGCCACTGCGTGGCGCTCGGCCTGGTGGAGCCTGTCGCGTACCCGCAGGCCGAGTGCTTCGAGGCCGGCGTCGAGTTCGCGCGGGCCGAGAGCATCATCCCCGCCCCCGAGGCGAACCACGCGGTGAAGGGGGCGATGGCCGAGGCGCTGCGGTGCCGGGAGGAGGGCACGAGCCGCGCGATCCTCTTCAACCTCTGCGGACACGGCCACTTCGACATGCAGGCGTACACCGACTACTTCGCCGGCAACCTCGCGGCTGACCGGTACGACGAGGGCGAGGCGGCGATGGCGCTGGCGGGGCTGCCGTCGGTGGCGTGAAGCGGACCGGCGCGAGGGGCGCGGCGGCTGCCCACGCCGCCGCCGGGTATTCATCCCGGCAGGACACACACAGCGGAGACTGATTCATGGAAACGCGAGCAGCGGTGCTCTACGAGCCCAACAAGCCCATGGAGATCGAGACCCTGGAGCTCGACGACCCGAAGGACGGCGAGGTGCTGGTGCGCGTCGCCGCGGCCGGCGTGTGCTACTCCGACTACCACGTGATGATCGGGGAGTGGACGATGCCGCTCCCGATGGTGCTCGGGCACGAAGGCGCCGGGGTGGTGGAGAAGGTCGGCCCGGGGGTCACGCGCTCGAAGCCCGGCGACCACGTGATCCTCAACTTCCGTCCCAACTGCGGCCACTGCCACCACTGCGTCGTCGGCCGCCCGGTGCTCTGCGACGGCATCGAGACGCCGCGCTTCATGATGTTCGACGGCACGGTGCGCCTGCACCGCAACGGCCGGGACATCCACCACATGACCCGCACCGCCTGCTTCTCCGAGTACGCGGTGGTGCCGGAGTCCGGCGCGGTGCCGGTGCGGCGCGACATGCCCCTCGACCGGGCCTGCCTGGTCGGCTGCGCGGTGATGACCGGCGTCGGCGCGGTCGCCAACACCGCGCGCATCGAGGCCGGCAGCAACGTGGTGGTCATCGGCTGCGGCGGCGTCGGCCTGAACGTGGTGCAGGGCGCGGCGCTCGCCGGCGCGGACCGCATCATCGGGGTGGACCTGCTCGACAACAAGCTCGAGTACGCGCGCGAGTTCGGAGCCACCGACGTGGTCAACGCCGGCAACGGCGACGCGGTGGCGCGGGTGGTGGAGATGACCGGCGGGGGCGTCGACTACGTGTTCGAGGCCATCGGCAACACGCGCACCATCGAGCAGGGGTACGAGATGTGCCGGCCGGGCGGCACCCTCGTCGTGGTCGGAATGGCGCCGGAGACCGACGACTTCAGGGTCAACGCGCTCTCGCTGCCGCGCACCGAGCGGGCGATCCTCGGCTCGTGGTACGGCTCGGCGCGGCCGTGGGTGGACCTGCCGAAGCTCGCGGACCTCTACATGAGCGGACGGCTGAAGATCGACGAGATGATCAGCCGCAGCTACCGGCTCGACGAGATCAACACCGCCTACGACGCGCTCGCGGCGGGAGAGGTGGCGCGCAGCGTGATCGCGTTCGACTGACGGCGTATGCGAAGTGCGGGAGCGCTTATGAAAAAGGTCTTCATCTACTGGGACAACTCCAGCATCTTCATCAGCGCCCGGGAAGTTGCCACCGAGCGGGAAGGGGCAGCCGCTCGTCATCGTGTGCGCGTTCACTTCCGGAATCTGCTGGAGCTGGCTCATGCGGGGCGGGAGATCGAGCACGCGATCGCCGTTGGCTCGATCCCACCTGAATTGCGACACGTATGGAATCGCCTGGAAAATGAAGGCGTGACCGTCCTGCTGCTGGAACGCGGCGCGATACAGGGTCGGGAGCAGGGTGTGGACCAGGCGTTGCAAACGGCGATGTTGCGTGACGCATTCGACTACAACGGAACTCCGGGAGTCGCAGTACTGCTCACCGGAGACGGGAGCGGCTTCGACGATGGCGTCGGATTTCACGCCGATCTCGAACGCATGCATCATCGGGGATGGCAGGTCGAGATGCTGTCGTGGCGGCATAGCTGCAACCGCCGGATGCGGGAGTGGGCGGAACGGAACGGCAAGTTCGTCGCGCTGGACGATTTCTACGACAGCATCACATTCCTGGGGCCACCGCTTCCGGGCCAACCGCTTGCGAACCCGCGCGACCCGGTCCCGGTCGATTGGGGCAGGCGCCCCTGACGGCTCTGCTGGTCGAATCGGCCCGGATACCGCTCGTGCAGCGTAAGCGCCCCGCAAAGGGCGCTATTGGAGCGTGCACTGTGGCACCCGACCTTACGGTCTCGTCACCGCACAATGCCTCGAAGGCGGCATCCTCCTGACGGGTGATCGGCTCCTGCGCACTGTTGCGGAGGCGGCGGGCGTTCGGGTGCACGGGGCGGGGCGGTCCCGCTGCGGGCCCGGGCCGTCAGAAGGTCCGGACCACGCCGATCTCGGCGACGGTGCGGGTGTAGTCGTGGAGCGCGAGGTTGCTGTCGCGGCGCTCGCGGCGCAGGGTGATCTCCGGCGTGAAGCCGAGCAGCTCGACATGGCGGCTGGACAGGGTGAGCCACGCGGCGAGCGTCCGGTCGCGCCGCGCGTCGGGGCCGAGCCAGAGCTGCGGCGCGCCGTAGCGCCGCCAGCCATGCGAGACGCCCCCGCCCGCCACGAAGCCCAGCGGCAGCTCGCGCTCAGCCGACAGCCCGACGGAGAACGCGGTCCAGGAGTGGGCGCCGCTCTTCAGCGTCTCGCGGCTCCAGCCGGTCTCGGCCCGCAGCAGCGTCGCCCGGCCCGGCGCATGGGCGAGGTCGACGCCGGCCGAATCGATGCGGCCCGCGCCCAGGAAGCCCGCGTAGTCGATGCGCTCGCGCCCCAGCGAGGCGCCCAGCCGCCAGGCCGGCCCGACCGCCCAGCCGCCCGCCAGCCGGGCGTCCCACGCCCGGCTGTAGAGGTCGCCGCCGACCCAGCGCCGCCGCGCGGTCGCCTCCACGCGCAGGTCGAGCGCGTCGAACAGGAAGCGCGGCCCCGCGCGCAGGCTCACCGTGCGGTCGTTGAACGCGCTCTCCCGGTACGTCCGGGTCCGCACCCCGCCGCCGATGCGCAGCCGCAGGTCCGGCGCAAGCCGCGCCTCGTGGCTTGCGAACAGGTCGGCCCGCACCCCGACCCCGCTGGTCCGGCGCGCGGCCTCCGACAGCGTGGCCGGAATGCCGGCCAGCGGCACCGTGCGGGCGTCGGTGGCGGCGTTGATGTTGCTGTCGGGCGCCAGCGCCAGCGCGCCGGTGACCCACCAGCCCTTGCGCCGCCGGATCTGGTCGAGGAAGGCCAGGGCGCGGGCGCGCGCGGCCTCGGGCAGGTCCTTCGTTCCCAGCGCCAGCCGGAAGTGATGCGCCGCGCTGCCGTCCTCCTCGGCCCGGAAGTACGCCAGCGCCAGGTCGAGCCGCACCCGGGGCAGGTCCGGGTTGCGCGCCAGCATCGCCCGGAAGCGCGCGATCGCCTCCCGCCAGTCGCCCCGCTGCAGGGCGATCGAGCCGTGCAGGAAGTCGAGGGCGTCGACATCCCCCTCGCCCGGCGGGACGCCCTCGAGCAGGAACGCGGCATCCTCCGGCGCGCCGGCGGCCAGCGCCGCCCGCGCCGCCTCGATCAGCATCCCGGCGGAGGGCGCCTCCCGGGGCGGCGACTCCTGCGCCGCCGCCGGCGCGGACGGCAAGGCGGCAGCCGCCAGGGCCAGCGCCAGCAGCAGGACGCCGAGAGAGCGGGGGGAGCGGCGCATGGGGGGACTTGAGCGCTGAGTCCCGAAGCGGGGGTGTCGCCGACCCGGCCCCGCTCCGGCAGCGGGGCTGGAGAAAGAGCGCCCGGTCCGTTGCGGGACCGGGCGCCGGAGTATCCGGGTCGGCCCGGCGGCCCGCTATTCTCCGGTCCGCCGACCCCCGAAGGCGCCTTTGAACTCGCCCGCCTTCCTGCCCTCGGAGGTGAAGTCGAACACGCCGCCGACCTCCGGCGCCTTCGGCCCGAAGAAGGCGCCGCTGAATTCGCCCGTGAAATCGTCCGGGCTCGATCCGTAGATATGGGCCAGAGTGCTGATGTCTGTGACCTTGGTGACCTCGGTTCCCTTGAACCCGCTGCCGTCGATCGTGCCCTGGAGCGTAGCGAGAAATCTCAGATCGACCGTCACGCTGCCCTTGCCGAAGTCCGCCGTCACGCTGGCTGTATCGTACTGGCGGTTTACCTCGCCATTCCCCTGCGCATGGCGTTTGCGCACCCGCCCGAGCCAGTGGCCGTTGTAGGTGGCCGTGCCGAACTTGGGGATGTCGGACACCGGGGTCATGCCCTCGCCGTCCGGCAGCAGGCGCACGAAGCCGATGGCCGCGTTGCCGGAGAGCGAATCCGCCTCGGCGCCGTTCTTCCGCTCGGCCCACACGCCGTAGTTCATGTGTTCGTAGGGCACCGCCGCCGGGAAGCCCCCGACGTCCGCCACCACGCTGACGGGCTTGTAGGTGTAGGTCGTCTGGCCCTGCGCGTTGGTTTCCGTCTTGACCCGCCGCAGCCAGTGCTTCACAGCACCAACCCGGTAGTACCAGAGGTCGGGGTCGGCCGGAACGGCCTGGATGGTGGCGCCGCTGATCTTGGCGTTGTCGTCGAACGCCCCGGTACCGTCGGTGCCGTAGAACTCGCCCTCGGCCTTCAAGACCGCCACCTGCGCCGTGCCGGAATTGCCGTCATGATCGACCGTGGCCCCGGTCCCCGTGCGCTGGTCGCCGGTACCGCTGGTGATGTTGCGCCAAGCATGCACGGTCTTGGTGCCGACATAATGAGTGCGCAGTTGGAGCCGGTGTCCGTCTTTGTCCGTCGTATTGATGAAGTCAGGGCCCAGTAACGGACTGATATGCTTCCCGTTTCTGCCAGCGATGCCCGGCGCGGCCTTTTGCCCCGCGCCGGCGGTCCTGGCCGGGACCGCAGCCGTTGCCTGCCACGCCCAGCTCCAATGCCCGGTTCTGGTCGTGACCGTTTTGCCGTTGACCAGCCTGGTGGTGGTCGTGAGCGCGCTGCCGGCACTGACCGCACCGCCGGCGGGGGTCACGGGAGACGGCTCCGGCACGACCTTGATGGAATGATCGCCGACGCTGAAGGTCTTGCCGTCGGAGGAAACCTCGAGCGCCACGTCGCCCCGGTCCGCGGCCACCTTCGCCTTCTCCATGGCCGTCGCGGCCTGCGTCTCGGCCGCCCTCCGGGCCGCCTCGGCCGCGACGCGGGCTTCCACCGCCACCGTCAACGTGGTCGCGGCGGCCGCCTTCGCGGATTCCGACCTTGCCGTCCCGGATGCCGTCGTCGCCGCCTGCGCCGCCGCGCGCGCCGCGCGGGCCGCAGCGACACGCGCCTCCGCCGGGTTGCCGTCGGTGCCGGTCTGGAAGATGAGAAGACCCGCCACCGCCGCCTCCGCCTCGTCCGCATCCGTAGCGGCCGCCGTCGCCGCGTCCCTCGCAACCTTCGCCGCCGCGGCCGCCGCGTCCCTCGCAACCTTCAAATCCGTCTGCGCGTTGCTCCTGACCGCTATCGCGGCCGTGCGCGACTTCTTCCTGGCGGCAAGACTGGCCTTGAGCCCCCCGAGCCGCTCGCTGAGGGCGCCATGGTTCTCCGCGCCGGACGCCGCCGCGACCGCCGTTTCGGCGGCCCTCACCTTCGCGTCGGCATCGGTAACCGTGGCGTCCCCGGAGCCGTCCGTCACCTTGTCCACAGCGGCCTCCGCCGCGTCGAGGGCGGTGACCGCCGCGGCCGCCAACTGCGCCGGCGTCTCGGACGGGTCCGGCGGATCCGGCGGATCCGGCGGCTTGGTGCTGCTGCTCCCCCCGCAGCCCGCAAGCGCCAGCATGGCCGCCAGGCACGCCGCCACGCCCAATCCGAAACCGGGAATCCTGGATGACGCCATCATCACGAAACCTCCATTCATCATAGAGGCCCCGTGAAGAGGCCCCGTGAAGAGGCCCCGTGAAGAGGCCCCGTGAAGAGGCCCCGTGAAGAGGCCCCGTGAAGAGGCCCCGTGAAGAGGCCCCGTGAAGAGGCCCCGTGAAGAGCTGCGTCCAGTCTAACCTGTTTGCTCAGGGTAGAAAATGACAGGCAGGAAGATTTTTTGTCGCGGCAAGGGAGCTGGATGGCGGATAGCGGACAGGCTGGGGCCGATGCGGGTCCTTTCCCACGCTTGCCTGGACGGCTGCATGGAGGTCCTGACGGACCGGTGGGACACGGCTTTGGGCCTCATCGGGCACGGTTGCCCCCTGCGCCGTTCGACGGCCCCTGGCGGAGCGCTCTGCGACGCGGTCAGGCCCGAGGGATCAGACGCTGGGTGCGATCAGGCTCGCGTCGAGGGCATCCCGGGCGCGGGCGGCATGGTGACGGTTGGCCTCGGGCAGGTAGCGGAAGCGGCCCTTGCGGCGCACGATGGCGATGGCGGCGTTGGATGGAGTGTGCACTGTGGCGCCGCCAGCGACCTTGCGGAACAACGTACTTTACGAGTGGCTTGTGACCCACAGTCAGGAAATCCCTGTACCGGGACTTGCGTGCGCGGCGAAGGCTTCGCGCCTCAGTCGGACTCGGCGAGTACGTCCGTCGCGGGCCGGACCGGTTCGGCCGGCCAGGGCGGCGCCTCTTCCCGGATGCGCGTGATGCGCTGCCGTCGCCGACGCACGACGCGGGCGACCGCCTCGATGCGTTCGCTCTTGGTGGTACCGAGCCGGGCGTCGTCCATCGCCTCCCGCACGTCGGCGGGCTCGAGCCCTTCCAGAACCGCGGAGGCGTCCAGCGGTCGAGGCGGCTCGCCCGGATGCAGGGTGAGGAATTCGGCTTCGAATTCGCGTGAGTCCCTGCGTCCGTGCAGCCGCCACATCTCCCGGACCCCCAGGTCCGCGTAGCGCTCGGCCTTGCCTGCGTCGGCGCTGGTGATCTCGACTTCCAACCACCAGGTCGGGAGGGGTCTGCTCGAGGAACGTGTCGGCCGCCGCCTCGCCTTCGCGCAGCGCTCGGCTGTACGCTCTTGCGCGCTCACCGACGTAGAACGCGCAGTCGGGCTCCATTCCGGTGTCCGGGGGGTCGCCGCGGCCGCGAATCCGTGTGGAGCCGATGCTCCGCCCCGCCCCGGCGAGCACCTCCGCCGCCACATCGACGATATCGCCGAATATCGTGGCCAGCTCCTCGTGCCGCCGTGAGGGAGACATCAGCGTGACGAGACCGCGCACCGGGTCCAGGCACACGCGGCGGAACCGCCGGCTCCAGTCGATGGCCGCGAGCGCGGCGATGGTTTCGGGATCGGCTCGCAGGACGTGAACGGTGGAGCCGAGCGGGCCGGTCACGGTAGTAGGGTCGGGTTTCACGATCCGGATGCCTCCGGGTGCAGGGTCCCCGAGTATGCGGTACGCCGTGGCTCGGCTTCGATCCCGGTCCTCAGCGCACGACGAGGTCCGGACTCGATCGGCTCAGGCGCTCGCATCCCTCGCCGGTGACCAGCACCGTGTGGCCGAGGGTCATGGCGCGGCCGGTGTCGGAGTTCATCACGATCATGTGCAGGAAGAACACGTTGCCGGCCCGCATCTCCAGGGGGTTGCCCTCGTGGAACATCGGCGGGTCGACCCAGATCGGGTTGTAGACCGCGCCCATGCCGTAGCCGCAGGCGTTCATGCGGTGCTCGCGCAGGCCCGCCGCGTCCAGCACCCGCGCATGCGCGGCGAACACGTCGCCCATCGGCCGTCCCGGGCGGATCGCCTCCATGCAGGCATGGAGCGCGTCGACGCAGGCGGCGTGCATCGAGACGTGCTCGGGATGGGCGCGGCCGGTGAGCAGGGTGCGCATCATCGCGGCGTGGTAGCGCCGGTAGGCGCCCGCGAACTCGAGGGTGAGCTGGTCCTCCGGGTCCAGGTGCCGGCGGCCGCTGAAGTACCGGCACAGCAGCGCGCCCGCTCCCGAGCCGATGATGAATTCGTTGCCGGCGTAGTCGCCGCCGCCGCGGAACACCGCGCCCTGCATGGCGGCGAGGATGTCGCCCTCGAAGGCGCCGGGGCGGGCGAGCCGCACCGCTTCGTCCCAGGCATCGTCGGCGAGCGCCGCCGCGCGGCGGGCGTACTCGATCTCCCGCTCGCTCTTCACGGACCGGAGCCTGTCGATCAGGGTGGAGGCATCGACGAGCGCGCAGCGTCCGGCGAGCTCCGCCTCCAGCCGGCGCCAGTCGTGCGCCTTCAGGCCGCAGGCGTCGAGCTCCACTCCGAGCCTCGCGGCGCCGAGGCCGAGCTCGTCGAGCAGCGCCCGGAGGTCGCGGGCGGGGTTCATCCCCGCGGCGTCCTTCCAGATGCGGATGTCCTCGATGTTGGAGGTATGGCGGGCCTGGCGGAGGTCCGGAAGCCGCGTGAGCAGGGTCACGCCGCCGTCGGCGGTCACCACCAGGCACTGGAACAGGCTGAATCCGAACGAGTCGTAGCCGGTGAGCCAGTACATGGACTCCTGCTTGAAGCAGAGCACCGCGTCGAGCTCCGCCTCGCGGATCGCGCCGGATGCGCGTCCGCGGCGCGCGGCCATCTCCTCGGGCGTGAAGTGAACGGGCATGTCCAGGATCCTCGATGCGCCGTCATCCCGCTCGCCGCCGGAGCCGCCGGAACGGTCCGGGCCCCGCCGTGCGGCTCCGGGTCAGCCGGCGCTCCCCGCCCCCGGACGGATCGGCGGGATGTCGATCTCGTGCCTCCCGACGTCCGCCTCAGCCGCCGGAACGGTCCGGGTCCCGCCGTGCGGCTCCGGGTCAGCCGGCGCTCCCCACCCCCGGACAGATCGGCGGGATGTCGATCTCGTGCCTCCCGAGGTCCGCCTCGTCGTATGCCGCGCGGTCGTATTCGGGGGTGTGGGGGAACGGCCGGCACGCGTCGAACCCCACCTTGGTCCCGAGGTAGCCCGGGAAGCCGGGGTTCAGGCCGTGGCCGAACACGTTGTCGATGCGCAGGATGCCGTGGGTGGGGTCGAAGCGGGTGGCCATGGCCCACTCCACGTCCCCGGCGTCGCGGATGTCGACGTCGTCGTCGACCACCGTCACCATCTTGAGCGGCGGGAACGCGGCGAAGGCGGCGAGCACCGCCTGCTTCGACCAGCCCGCGCGCGTCTGCCGGATGGAGACGATGGCGTGGTAGAAGCCGCATCCGCCGTGGCTGAAGTAGACGTCGCGCACGCCGGGCACCTGGCGTTGCAGCATGCCGAGGACGTTCGCCTCGCCGAGCAGTCCGACCGAGTTCCAGACCTCGACCCCGGACAGGATGGTCTGGAAGACCGGGTCCGGCCGCACGTGCATCGCCCGCACGTGGACCACGGGGCGGGGCGCGCGGCGCGCGTAGTAGCCGGTCACTTCCGCGAACGGACCTTCCTCGCCGAGCTCGCCGGGGACGATCTCGCATTCGAGCGCGTACATCGCGTTCGCGACCACGTGCACCGGCAGGGTCTTGCCCTCCACGAGCTCCAGCGGCGCCTCGTGGAAGACGCTCGCGATGCCGAGCTCGTCGGTGTCGGCGGGGGCGGCCTCGGCCGGGGTGGCGGCTGCGAAGTGCAGGCCCGGGCCGACGCCGCAGTTGAGCGAGAACGCGAGCGTCTCGCCGCGCTCGTGGGCCTTGTCGAGGTAGAGCTCCAGGTGCCGGCCGGCGTCGATGTTGACGTGCAGGGTCCGCTCGTCGACCACCATGAAGCGCTGGATCGACGC
The DNA here is from genome assembly GCA_965202735.1 of Gammaproteobacteria bacterium. Lineage (GTDB taxonomy): Bacteria > Pseudomonadota > Gammaproteobacteria > HK1 > HK1 > HK1. The sequence goes on along the minus strand of OZ241844.1, from coordinate 1,278,911 downwards.
GTTGCGCACGCCGGTCTCCGGGTCGCGGGCGATGACCACGCCGGCGTCGAAGTACGGGCCGCCGTCTTCGAGGGCGTGCACCGGCGCCGGGATGCGCCGCAGGTCGACCTGCACCGACTGCCCCTCGTAGATCGGTCCGTGCTCGACCATCACCGGCGGAACGGGCCGGCTCCGCCACTCCCCGATGCACCCGGAGACGTACTGGGGGAGGGTGCGCTCGTCGCGGCGCATCAGCTCCGCGAGCAGCTCCCGCGACCAGTACAGGCCGGTCAGCACCGGCGCGTCGTGCCCCTTGACGTTCTCGAACAGCACCGCGCGGGGGCCGCCCTCGAAGCGGGCCGCGACCGCCGCGAGCTCCAGGTGCGGATCGACCTCCGAGCGCACCCTCACCAGGCGGCCGGCCGCGTCGAGATCCTCGACGATGCTCGCGAAATCGCTCAGCCGGTTTCCCGCCATGACGCCGCCTCCGCCGGAGCCGGGCGGCAGTGTAGCAGGCAGACTCCGCGCATCGCGAAGGCTCCGGCCGGCGGACAGCCATTCTGACATACTCGCCGCGGCGGTCGGGACGCCGGGAGGGCGATGGATGTCGAGAGGCCGGATGCGGTGGGACTGCAGCCCGGACCGGGACGGCTGCTACCGCAGGCTCGGCCAGCCGGACCTGACGGTGCTGGACGAGTGCTTTCCGGGCCGGATCGGGATGACCGACGTGGACGGGCTGGTGGAGATCAACGGCCAGTTCCTGTTCATCGAGTGGAAGCGGGGCGGCGACGTGCCGGTCGGGCAGCGGATCATGTTCGAGCGGCTGACGAAGCATCCGGAGTTCACGATCCTCGTGATCCTGGGCGATCCCGCCACCATGGCGGTGGAGCGCTACGACGTGTTCCGGGACGGACGGCGCAGGGGCTGGCGCGCCTGCGGCCTGGGCGAGCTCAAGCGTCATGTCCGCGCCTGGGCCGACCGCGCATCGCACGCCCCTCGGATCTCGCGTTGAATCGCCGCATCGACGGGTGCGATACGCGTGGCCTGCGTCCACCACGAGCCGGGCCGTTCGCCCGGTCACGCGTGATTCCGCCGGCCGAGTCGGGGACGGGTCGTCCCGGAGCGGGACGCCCTCCATTCCGGGGACGCAACGCTTCGGCCGTACACCGGCTCCCGGAGCCCGCGCCGCACCCCGGCGCCAATTGGCCGAGGACGAGCGCGACCTCGCCCGGTTCGAGGAGCCGGCTCCCGGAGCCCGCGCCGCCTTGATCCGGAGACTCCGCCAGTCGCTCGCGACCGGCGGGCCGCGCTTCCGCCGGCTCCTGGCCACGACCTTCTTCAACGGCGCGTCGATGATGGGCGAGATGCTGCTGTTCGGCCTGGCCGTGTACGATCTGTCGGGCTCCAGCGCGTGGGTCGGGCTCTCCCTCGCGCTCTACTTCGCTCCCAACTTCTTCGTCGGCGCGGTCGCCGGGACCATCGCCGACAGCGTCGACCGGGCGCGGGTGCTGCGCACCGTCGAGGCCGCGCTGGGCGTCAACCTGTTCGTGATCGGCGCCCTGTTCATCAGCGGCCTGGCCGGACTCGCCGGCGTGCTGGTCCTGAACCTCGTCTCGGGCGTGTTCCGGGCCGCCTACAACCCGGCGCGCTCGAGCTACGCCTTCGATCTCGCCGGCGCCGAGCGCATCGTGTCCGCGCTCGGCACCCTGAACGTCGCGGTACGGCTCGGCCAGCTCGCGGGCGCGCTGGTGGCGGGATGGACGGCGGCGGAGGTCGGCATCGGCGCCGCCTGCATGGTGCTGGCCGGGGCGCAGGCGCTCGCTCTCGTCTCGTTCGGCCGGCAGCACGCGAGTCCGCCGGCGCCGGCGGACGTGGAACGCCGGTCGATGCGGGCCGGGCTCGCCGGATTCTTCCGCGAGCTCGGCGCGAACCGCGCGCTCCTCGTCCTGTTCGCGGTGACCGCGGCGGTGGAGGTGTTCGCGTTCTCCTTCCTGACCGCGCTGCCCGATCTCGCCGTCGACCGGCTGGGCCTCGACGCGGCCGGGCTCGGCGTCCTCCACGCGGCGCGTTCGGCGGGCGGAATCGCCGGCGGCATCGTGATGGCGATGGCGGGCCCGAGCCGCCGGCTCGGGGCGATCTGGCTCGCGGTGATCGCGGCGTTCGGGCTGGCGGTGATGGCGCTCGGGCTCGCGCCGAGCCTGCCCGTCGCGGTCGTGGTGACGGTCGGCATCGCGTGCTGCGCGGTGGCGAGCGACGTGCTGACCCAGAGCATGATGCAGCTCGCGGTCCCCGGCGCCCTGCGCGGGCGCGCCATGGGCGCATGGCAGGTGGCGGTCGGCTTCTCGCCGATCGGGCACCTGGAGATGGGGCTTCTCGCCAGCGCGATCGGAACCGCCGGGGCGCTGCTGTTCAACGGCGCGGCGCTGGTGCTGGTCGCGATCGGGGCCGGTGCGGCGTCCCGGCGGCTGCGGGAGATGTGACCGCGCGAAGGCCGGGCCCCGGGGACGGCGCCGCCGGTCCGGCGCCGGCTCTCGGGACCTGTCCCGCCACGGGAGCATCCGCGGCGAGAGCGATGTTTCCGTCGGTCCGGGACAGCGATTCCCGCCAATCCCCGGAGAGGCCGCACCATGGTGGAATTCCGGTGCGATTTCGACCCTCGGGGCGTCGGGTCGAGGGGATTTCAGGGGCCTGCTCCCGCCTGGCGGGAGTGGCTGGATCCGGGACAGCGATTCCCGCCAGCGCCTGATGGGAATGGCTGGATCCGGGAGCCTTCCTTTGTCACGCGGCGCTCCCGGCACTACGATGCGCCGTATCCGAGACCGAAACCGAGGAGGACCGCCGTGCCCCGCTACTTCAAGACCGGGATCAGCGAAGATGCGAAGGCCGACGCCGACGCGAAGGTGCGCCGGACCGTCGAGGACATTCTCGCCGCCATCGACGCGCGCGGCGACGCCGCGGTGCGCGAGTACTCGCAGCGTTTCGACGGCTGGGCGCCGGAGGACTTCCGCCTGAGCCGGACCGCCATCGACGCCTGCCACGAGCGGGTGGGCGCCAGGGAGCGGTCCGACATCGAGTTCGCCCAGGCGCAGATCCGCGGCTTCGCGCAGATCCAGAAGGAGGCGCTGCGCGACGTGGAGCGCGAGACGATGCCGGGCGTCGTCCTGGGCCACCGGAACATCCCGGTGAACAGCGTCGGCTGCTACGTGCCGGGCGGCAGGTACCCGCTGATCGCCTCCGCCCACATGAGCGTGGTCACCGCGAAGGTGGCGGGAGTGAAGCGGATCGCCACCTGCGCTCCGCCGTACGGCGGCGAGCCGCACCCGGCCATCGTGGCCGCCCAGGACCTCGGCGGCGCGGACGAAATCTACTGCCTCGGCGGCGTGCAGGCGGTGAGGGCGATGGCGCTCGGCACCGAGTCCGTCGCCCCGGTGGACATGCTCGTCGGCCCCGGGAACATGTTCGTCGCCGAGGCCAAGCGCCAGCTCTTCGGCCGCGTGGGCATCGACCTCTTCGCGGGACCCACCGAGACGCTGGTGATCGCCGACGAGACGGTGGACGGAGAGCTCTGCGCGGCGGACCTGCTGGGCCAGGCGGAGCACGGCCCGACCTCGCCCGCGATCCTGCTCACCAGCTCCGAGAAGCTCGCCCGCGAGACGATGGCCGAGGTCGAGCGCCAGCTCGAGACCCTGGCCACCGCCGGAACCGCGGGACCGGCGTGGCGCGACTACGGCCAGGTGATCGTGTGCGACGACGTCGACGAGATGGTGGCGGTGGCCGACGACATCGCGGCCGAGCACGTCCAGGTCATGACCGGGGACCCGCGGTACTTCCTCGATCGTCTGACCAACTACGGCGCGCTCTTCCTCGGCCCCCAGACGAACGTCTCCTACGGCGACAAGGTGATCGGCACCAACCATACGCTGCCGACGCGCCGCGCGGCGCGCTACACCGGCGGCCTGTGGGTCGGGAAGTTCATCAAGACCTGTACCTACCAGCGCATCACCGAGGAGGCGTCGGTCAGGCTCGGCGAGTACTGCTCGCGCCTGTGCGCGATGGAGCGCTTCGCCGGGCACAAGGAGCAGGCGGACATCCGGCTGCGCCGCTACGGCGGGCAGAACGTGCGCGGCCTCGACGTCCTGCCGGGCGGCGACTGAGAGGAGGCGTTCGCGGTCGCCGCGACCGGGCGGAATCCGCCGGACCCGGATCCCCGGGCCGGTCGCGCGGGAGGCTCCGCGAGCGCCGCGCAGAGGTCCTCCAGGCTCTCGAGGCTGTGCACCGGGCGCAGCTCGTGCACGTGGGGCAGGAGGGCGCGCATCCCGGCCGCCTTCGGCTCGAACCCGTCGTAGCGCAGGAGCGGGTTGAGCCAGACCAGCCGGCGGCACGACTTTCGAAGCCGCTCCGCCTGGGCCTCCAGCCCTTCGCCCGCCTCGCGGTCGAGCCCGTCGGAGATGAGCAGCACCACCGCGCCCTGGCCGCACACCCGGCGGGACCACTCCCGGTTGAAGACGTCGAGACACCATCCGATGCGGGTGCCTCCGTCCCAGTCCGCCACCTCGCCGCTCGCCCGCTCGACCGCCGCGTCCACGTCGCGGTCGCGCAACTGGCGGGTGATGTTGGTCAGGCGCGTGCCGAAGACGAAGGAGGACACCCGGGTGCGGTCGCGGGCCAGCGCGTGCGCGAAATGCAGCAGCACCCGGGAGTAGCGGCTCATCGACCCCGAGATGTCGCACAGCACCACGATCGGCGCCGGCTTCCGGCGCCGGCGCCGGCGGGCGAGCTCGACCGCGTCCGGGCCGAGCCGGAGGCTTCTGCGCAGGGTGGTGCGCATGTCGATGAGCGCGCCGTGCGGATGCGGGCGGTAGCGCCGGGTCGGAGCGGAGGGAATGGCGAGGCGCAGGCGCGCGATGGCCGCCTTCGCCGTCGCGAGCTCCGCGGCGGACATCTGCTCGAAGTCGCGCGAGCGGAGCACCTCCCGGTCCGACCAGGTGAGCGTGGCGTCGAAGTCGATCTCGCTCTCCGCCTCCCGGGCCCGCGTCTCGCGCTCGGCGCCCGCGAAGAGGGCTTCGCTCAGCCGGCGGCTGAGCGGGCGCGCGTCGCCCCGAGGGGGGGTGTGGACGGTGGGCAGGAGGAGGCGGGTCACGCGCTCGAGGAGCCTCGGGTTGCGCCAGAAGACGTGGAACGCCTCGTCGAACAGCGGCCGCTGGTCGGCCCTGCGCACGAACACCGCGTGCAGCGTCCAGTAGAAGTCGTCGCGCCGGGCGACGCCGACCGCCTCGACCGCGCGCAGCGCGTCGAGCACCGCGCCGCTTCCGATCGGAAGGCCCGCGGCCCTCAGCGTGCGCGCGAAGTACATGAGGTTGGCGCCGAGGCGGTGCAACGCCGGAACCCGTCAGGCCGCGCCCGCGGTCCGCATCTCGCGTCTGAGCTGCTCGATGATGCCCGCCGCCTCGCTGCCGCGGATGCGGGCGATGTCGTCCTGGTACTTGAGCAGCGAGCCGAGGGTGTCGTTGACCACGTCCGGCGACAGGGCCAGCGCGTCGAGCTGGGTGAGCGCCTGCGCCCAGTCGACGGTCTCGGCCACTCCCGGCGCCTTGAACAGGTCCATCTCCCGCAGGCTCTGCACGAAGGCGACGACCTCGCGGCTCAGCGCCTCCGCCGTGCCGGGAGCCCGCACCCGCAGGATTTCCAGCTCCCGCGCCGCGTCCGGATAGTCCACCCAGTGGTAGTAGCAGCGGCGCTTGATGGCGTCGTGGATCTCCCGGGTGCGGTTGGAGGTGACGACCACCACGGGGGGCTCGCTCGCGGTGATGGTCCCCAGCTCGGGGATCGTGATCTGGAAGTCGGCCAGCAGCTCCAGGAGGTACGCCTCGAACGGCTCGTCGGCGCGGTCGAGCTCGTCGATGAGCAGCACCGGGGCGCCCGCGGGGTCGGGGCTCAGGGCGTCGAGGAGGGGGCGCTCGATGAGGAACCGGCGCGAGAAGATGTCCTCTTCGAGCGCCTCCATCGAATCCGTCGAAGCGACGCGCTCCCGCTCCGCCGCCTCCACGAGCCGGATCCGGATCATCTGCCGCGGGTAGTTCCACTCGTAGACGGCGGACGCGACATCGAGCCCTTCGTAGCATTGCAGCCGGACGAGCCGCCGGCCGAGCACCCGCGCGAGCACCCGCGCGACCTCGGTCTTCCCGACCCCCGCCTCGCCTTCGAGGAACAGCGGACGCCGCATCCTCAGGGTGAGGAAGACCGCGGTCGCGAGGCTTCGCTCCGCAACGTAGTCGCCTTGCGCCAGCAGCGCCACCGTTTCGTCGACGGAATCCGGAGGCGTCATGCGCACTCCCCGAGCGGGCGAATCATGAATGTCGGCCGGGAGTCGATCGGTCCCGGTTCGACCGGGCATGTCCACGCGTTCCGGAGCGGGCCGCAGCTCCGGAACGCGCCTGTCGATGGGGGTGGAACGAGCCGGAGGCGCTCCGGCCCGCATGGCGCCTTCGTCCGGGTCGAGCCGGATCAGCCCGCCGCCGCCTCGACCGCGCGCCGCGCCATCACCCCGACCAGGTGGGCGCGGTACTCGGCGCTCGCGTGGATGTCCTCGTTGAGGCCGTCCTGCGGGACCGGAATGCCGCGGATCGCGTCGGCGCCGAAGCTGCCGGCGAGCGCCGCCTCCATCGCGCCGACCCGGAACACCGAGTCTCCGGCTCCGGTCACCGCGACGCGGACTCCGCCCGCGGTCTCCGCCACCATCACCCCGACGATCGCGTAGCGCGATGCGGGGTTCGGGAACTTCGCGTAGGCCGCCCGGCGCGGGATGGGGAAGTCCACCGAGACCACGATCTCCCCCTCTTCGAGCGCGGTCTCGAACAGCCCGGTGAAGAAGTCGTCCCCGGAGATCGTCCGCCGGTCGGTGCGGACGGTGGCCCCGAGCCCGACCACCGCGGCCGGATAGTCGGCGGCGGGATCGGCGTTCGCGATCGATCCGCCGATGGTCCCGCAGTTGCGTACCTGCGGGTCGCCGATGCCGTCCGCGAGTGAGGCGAGGGAGGGTATCGCGCCCCGCACCACGGAGGACGATGCGACGTCCGCGTGCCGGGCCATCGCCCCGACCAGGACCGCGTCGCCGTCGCGGCGCACGTCGCGGAGGCTCGGAATCGAGCCGATGTCGACCATGTCCGAGGGGCTTGCGAGCCGCTGCTTCAGGGTCGGGATGAGGGTCTGCCCGCCGGCCAGCACCCGGCCGTCCTCGGCGGCCGCAAGCGCCGCGGCCGCCGCTTCGATGGTGTCGGGGCGGTGGTAGTTGAATGCGTACATGATTTCTCGCTCCTTTGCGCCCGGACCGGATCTAGCCGTTGAGGGCCCGCCACACCGCCTGGGGCGTGGCCGGCATGTCGATGGCGCCCGTGCCGAGGGCATGAGTCACCGCGTTCATCACCGCCGCCGGGGCGGCGATCGCCCCCGCCTCGCCGCACCCCTTGACGCCCAGCGGGTTGTGGGGGCACGGAGTGCAGGTGGTCTCGACCGTCATGTCCGGCAGGTCGTCCGCCCGCGGCATGGCGTAGTCCATGAACGACCCGGTCACGAGCTGGCCGTCGGCGTCGTAGGCGCAGCCTTCGAGCAGCGCCTGGCCGACGCCGTGCGCCACTCCGCCGTGGACCTGCCCCTCCACGATCATCGGGTTGACGACATTGCCGAAATCGTCCACCGCCACCCAGCTCACGATCTCGGTGGTCCCGGTCTCCGGGTCCACCTCGACCTCGCAGACGTGGGTGCCGGCCGGGAAGGTGAAGTTCGCGGGATCGTAGAACCCGGTCTCCTCCAGGCCCGGCTCCAGCTCGTCGAGCGGGTAGTTGTGCGGCACGTAGGCGGAGAACGCGACGGCGGCGATGTTCATGCTGCGGTCGGTGCCGGCCACGGTGAAGTCGCCGCCGCTGAACTCGATGTCCTCCTCGGACGCCTCCAGCGAGAAGGCCGCAATCTTGCGTCCCTTGGCGATGATCTTGTCCATCGCCTTCACCAGCGCCGAGCCGCCCACCGCGAGCGAGCGCGACCCGTAGGTGCCCATGCCGAACGGGGTCTTCTCGGTGTCGCCGTGCACCACCTCGACGTTCTCGAACGGCACCCCGAGGTAGTCGGAGACGAGCTGCGCGAACGTCGTCTCGTGCCCCTGGCCGTGGCTGTGCGAGCCGGTGTAGACGAGCACGTTCCCGGTGGGGTTGAAGCGGATGCCGCCCGACTCCCACAAGCCGACGCCCGCCCCGAGCGACCCGACCACCTGGGACGGCGCGATGCCGCAGGCCTCGATGTAAGCGCTGAGCCCGATCCCCCGCAGCCTGCCCCGGGCCCTGGACTCCTCGCGGCGGGCGGCGAAGCCGTCGTAGCCGGCGAGATCCAGCGCGCGGTCCAGCGCGAGCCGGTAGTTGCCGGAGTCGTACTCCAGGGCGACCCTGGTGGGGTAGGGGAACGCATCGGCGGGGATGAAGTTGCGGCGCCGGAGCTCCGCGGGGTCGATCCCCATCTCGCGCGCCGCCTGGTCGACGATGCGTTCGACGACGTAGGTCGCCTCCGGGCGGCCGGCGCCGCGCAGCGCGTCCACCGGGGTGGTGTTGGTGAACACCGCCTTGACCTCGCAGTAGACGGCCCCGGTGGTGTACTGGCCTTGGAGCAGGGTGCCGTAGAGGTAGGACGGCACGCAGCTCGCGAACGTCGAGAGATAGGCCCCCATGTTGGCCCGGGTCTCGACCCGCAGGCCGAGGAAGCGGCCGTCCTCGTCCAGCGCGAGCTCCACGTGCGTCTCGTGGTCGCGCCCGTGCGCGTCGGCCATGAACGACTCGGAGCGATCCGCGGTCCACTTGACCGGCCGGCCGACCTTGCCGGCCGCCCACAGCACCGCGGTCTCCTCCTGGTAGATGAAGATCTTGGACCCGAATCCGCCGCCCACGTCGGGAGCGATGACGTGCAGCTTGTGCTCGGGCGCGATCTGGACGAAGGCGGCGAGCACGAGGCGGTGGATGTGCGGGTTCTGGCTCGTCAGCCGCAGGGTGTAGTCGCCGGTGGCGGGGTTGTAGTCCCCGATGGCCGCCCGCGGCTCCATCGCGTTCGGGATGAGCCGGTTGTTGACGAGGTCGAGACGGGCCACGTGGTGGGCGCGGGCGAAGGCTTCGCCGGTGGCCGCGCGGTCGCCGATCTCCCAGTCGTAGCAGAGGTTGCCGGGCGCTTCGGGGTGGATCTGCGGCGCACCTTCCGCGAGTGCGTCCCGCATGGAGGCCACCGCCGGAAGGGGGGTGTAGGCGACCTCCACCAGCTCGGCCGCGTCGCGCGCCTCGCGCGCGCTCTCCGCCACCACGATGGCCATCGCGTCTCCGACGTGGCGCACCGTGTCCGCCGCGAGCACGGGATGGGGCGGCGCCTTGTGGGGCTCTCCGTCCTTGCCCGTGACCACCCAGCCGCAGATGAGCGAGCCGACCTGGTCGCCGGCCAGGTCCGCCCCGGTCAGCACCGCCACCACCCCGGGCGCGGCGGCGGCGGCGGCGGTGTCCAGGGTGAACGTGGCGTGCGCGTGGGTCGAACGCACGAACGCGGCCCAGGTCTGACGGGGCAGGTTCGAGTCGTCGGTGTAGTCGCCGGTGCCGGTGAGGAACCGGTGATCCTCGGTGCGGGGGACCGATGCCCCAATGCCGTTCTCAGCCATCTCAGCTCCCTCCGCGCATCGCGCTCGCACCGGCCAGGATCGACTTCACGATGTTGTGGTAGCCGGTGCATCGACAGAGATTCCCCTCCAGCCACTCGCGGACCTCGGCGCCGCTCGGGTCCGGGTTGCGCGCCACCAGATCGAGCGCGCTCATGACCATGCCGGGGGTGCAGAAGCCGCACTGCAGGCCGTGGTTCTCGCGGAACGCCTCCTGCATCGGATGGAGCCCGCCGTCCTTCGCGAGCTCCTCGATGGTGGTGACGTCGGCGCCCTCGGCCTGGACCGCGAGCATCGTGCACGCCTTGACCGAGCGTCCTCCCACGTGCACGACGCAGGCGCCGCACTGGCTGGTGTCGCAGCCCACGTGGGTTCCGGTCAGGCGCAGGCTCTCGCGCAGGAATTCCACCAGGAGGGTGCGGTCCTCGACCTCTCCGGAGACCGCCCTCCCGTTCACGTTCATGGAGACATTCACCGACATGCGTTTCACTCCTCTTGACCGGCCGGCCCGCCCCCGGCGGAGGGCGGAGCCGGTGTGACGACTTCCACGAAGCGGGAGAAGAAGTCCGCCCCGAGCTTGCGGGCCGCGCCGCCCATGAGCCTGGACCCCACCTGGGCGATCCTGCCCCCGGGGCGGACCCGCGCGGTGTATCGAAGCACCGTCTCTCCGTCCGCCTCCTCGAGGCTCACGTCCGCGCTCCCCGACGCGAATCCGGCGGCCCCTCCCCGGCCCTCGCCGGAGAGAGTATAGCTTTGCGGAGGGTCGAGATTGGAGACCGTGATGCTGGCCTGGAAGCGGGCCTTGACCGGGCCGATCTTCGCCACCACGTCGGCGCTGTACTCGTGCTCGCCCACCCGCTCCAGCGCCTGGCATCCCGGGATGCACCGGCCGAGGACGCCGGGATCGTTGAGCGCGGCGAAGACCGCTTCACGCGGTAGCGGGACACGGTATTCACCGGTGATGTCCATTTCATGTCTCCGGCCGGATGGCCAAAGTATAGCGCCGCAACATGTGGTGTCGAATCGGGATCGTTCGCAGGCCCGGGGCGGCGCGCGACATCGGTGCCGCTGTCCGGCCCGGCCTGCCCGCGAGCGTGCGAGCCGAAGAGGTACGCCTCGGGCGCTTCGTCGCGCGGTGCCAGCGCGTGCGAAAGGCGCACGGGGAGCCGGTGCCCCGCCTTCCTGCGTTCCATGCCGCGCAGCGGAATGGCCCGGGCATCGTGCGCGGGACTCGCGTATGCTCGCGGGCGCCGGCGGGCATCTTCGGCGAGGCCCGGCGGCGCGTCCCGACGCCCGGAGCGAACGCCGTCTTGAGCTTCACCAGCCCTCCGATCTCCCGACGGATGCGGGACGTGCAGATGCCGGTCATCCCCTGGGTCGGCGACCTCGTCCGGAGCACCCCCGGCACGATTTCGCTCGGACAGGGCGTCGTGGACTACGGGCCTCCCGCCGCCGCGCACGAAGCGCTGGTCCGCTTTTTCGAGGAGCCGGCGCGGCACAAGTACCAGCACGGCCTGGGCATTCCGGAGCTTCGCGAGCGCATCGCGGTGCGGCTCGCGGTGGAGAACGGCATCGATGCGGACCGGTTCGCGCTGATGGTGACGGCCGGCGGGAACATGGCCTTCCTCACCGCGCTGCTCGCGATCTGCGACCAGGGCGACGAGGTGGTTCTCGTCAGGCCCTATTTCTTCAACCACGAGATGGCGGTGCGCATGATCGGCTGCCGGCCGGTGGTGGTGGCGGCGGACGAGCGCTATCAGCTCGACCTGGCGGCAATCGAGGCCGCCATCGGTCCGCGTACCCGCGCGGTCGTCACCGTCTCGCCCAACAATCCGAGCGGGGCGGTGTACCCGGAGTCCGATCTGCGGGCGGTGAATGCGCTGTGCGCGGACCGGGGGCTGTTCCACCTGAGCGACGAGGTCTACGAGTACTTCGTGTTCGACGGCGCGCGGCATTTCTCACCCGGCTCCATTGCCGGCGCGGAGGACCACACCGTGTGCATCTACTCGCTCAGCAAGTCGTACGGCTTCGCGAGCTGGCGGGTCGGATACATGCTGCTGCCGATTCCGCTCCTCGAGACGGTGGAGAAGATTCAGGACACCAACGTCATCTGCGCGCCCGCGGTCTCGCAGCACGCCGCGGTCGGCGTGCTCGACGCCGGGCGGAAGTGGGTCGAGGAGCGGCTCGAATTCATCGCGGCGGTGCGCCGGATCGCCCTCGATGCCCTGTCCGGCCTCGGCGGGCGGGTGACGGTGCCGCGGGCGGACGGGGCGTTCTACTTCCTCGTCCGCGTGCATCGGGGCGGGGATTCGGTCGCGCTCGTCGAGCGGCTGATCCGCAGGCACCGGATCGCGGTGATTCCGGGCACGGCGTTCGGCATGGACGACGGATGCTACCTGCGGGTCGGCTACGGCGCGGTGGACGCCGCGGCGATGGAGCAGGGCATGGACCGGCTCGTCGCCGGGATCCGGGCCCTCGATGCGGGGTGAGAGGATGGGCGCGCCGCGGTCGGACCTCCGGCGGCGCGGCGTTCATTCCGGTGCGGGGTCCTCTCCCCGGAACCCGAGCTGCCGCCACGCCTCGTAGCAGGCGACGGCGACCGCGTTCGAGAGGTTCAGGCTGCGGCTGGCGGGCCGCATCGGGATCCGGAGCCTGCGCCCGCGTGGATAGCGCGCGAGCACGGCGTCGGGGAGTCCGCTCGTCTCGGGGCCGAACAGCAGCGCATCCTCCTCCCTGAACGCGGCGTCGCAGTAGCGCACACCGCCCCGGGCCGAGAACGCGAACGTCCGTCGCGGGGAGTGGGCGGCCTCGAACGCGTCGAGCGATGCGTGCTCGCGTATCGTGGTCCACTCGCGGTAGTCGAGGCCGGCGCGCCGCAGGCGCGGCTCGTCGAGCTCGAATCCCAGCCGCCCGACGAGGTGCAGAACGCAGCCGGTGTTGGCGCAGAGCCTTATAATGTTGCCCGTGTTGGGGGGAATTTCCGGCTGAAAGAGGACGACGTAGAGCATGGTCCCGGACCCGCGTGACCGTCGGCGGCTCGAGGTCGAGTTCTGCGGAATGCCCTTCAACACCCCGCTCGTGCTGCTCTCGGGCTGCGTGGGGTTCGGCGAGGAGTATACGCGGGTCGATGGGTTCTCGAACCGGGACGCCGGCGCGGTCTGCCTGAAGGGGACCACTCTCGAGCCGAGGCTCGGCAACGCGCCGCACCGGGTGTGGGAGACGCCGGCGGGGATGCTCAACTCCATCGGGTTGCAGAACCCCGGCGTGCGGGCGGTGATCGACGAGATCCTGCCGTCGCTCGACTTCAGCGAGACGCGGTTCTTCGCCAACCTCTCCGGCTCCACCGTCGAGGAGTACGCCGAGCTCGCCCGGCGGTTCGACGACTCCCCCGTCGACGCGCTGGAGATCAACATCTCGTGCCCGAACGTGCGCGAGGGCGGCGTGCTGTTCGGCAACGACCCCGGGATGTCGCACCGCGTCGTCGCCGCCTGCCGGGCAGCGACCTCGAAGCCGCTGGTCACCAAGCTCTCGCCGAACCAGACCGACATCGCGGAGAACGCCCGCCGCTGCATCGAGGGCGGCACCGACGCCCTCGCGGTGGTGAACACGTTCGTCGGAATGGCGATCGACCCGCGGGCCCGCCGCCCGGTGCTCGGCGGGAACAGGGGCGGCCTGTCGGGACCGGCGGTCAAGCCGATGGCCCTGTACCAGGTGCACCAGGTGTACCGGGTGGCGCGCAGGCACGGCGTTCCCATCATCGGACAGGGCGGGGTCGCATCGGCGGAAGATGCGCTGGAGTTCATGATCGCGGGCGCGAGCGCGGTCGGAGTGGGCACCGCGCTGTTCCACGATCCGCTGGTGTGCGCGCGGATCAACGAAGGGCTCGCGGAGTACGCGCGCGAGCACGGTCTCGACCGCGTCTCGCGCCTCGTCGGTACGCTGGAGCTCAACCGGAACGCCGACGCCTGGTAGTCGGCCGCCGGCCGGCCGATCCTCGATTCGCGCCTCGCCGGTACGCTGGAGCTCGGCCGGAACGCCGGCGTCCGGCAGCCGGCACGGGGCGGAGGCGGCCGCTGCCGCCGGCCGGCGCTCCTCGATGCCTCACCCCGACCCCGCCGCCCGCTCGAGCCGGCGCAGGAACACCCCCATCTCCTTCGCGGCCTGGCGGTCGCCCCCTGCGGCGGCGGCGGCGATCCCGCGCCGCCAGGCGTCCGCGGCTCCGTCGGCGTCGCCTCCTGCGGCGCAGGCCTTCCCGAGGAGCTTCCACGCCGCCGAGTACGACGGGTCCAGCTCCACCGCCCGTTCCAGGTGCCGGCGGGAAGCGGCGGGGTCGGAGTGTTCGAGGCAGGCCCGGCCGAGGCCGAACCGCACCGCCGGGCCGTCCTTGCCGGACGCGATCAGCGCCTCCAGGTTCGCGATGAGGGCGCCGGGATCCATCCTCAGCCCCGCCAGAACGTCGGCGAGAGAAGCACCAGGAGGGTGAATATCTCCAGCCGCCCGAGCAGCATCGCGAACGACAGGAGCCACTTGGCGGTGTCGCTGATGCCGGCGTAGTGCTGGCCGACTCCGCCGAGCCCGGGGCCGAGGTTGTTGATGCAGGCGGCGACCGCCGAGAACGCGGTCACCTGATCGAGCCCCGTCGCCATCAGCGCCAGCAGCAGCAGCGAGAACGTCGCCACGTAGGTCGCGAAGAAGCCCCAGACGGCGTCGATCACGCGCGGCGGCATGACCGCGCCGCCGACCTTGATGGGCACCCGGGCGCTCGGGTGGACGAGCCGCACGATCTCGCGCATGCCCTGCTTGAACAGCAGCAGCACCCGGATCACCTTCAGCCCGCCGCCGGTCGAGCCCGCGCAGCCGCCGATGAAGCTCGCGAGCAGGAGCAGCACCGGGAGGAAGCTCGGCCATGCGTAGTAGCTCGCGGTGGTGAAGCCGGTGGTGGTGCTGATGGACACCGCCTGGAACACGCCGATGCGCAGCGCGGTGAACGGGTCGGTGAACGTTCCGGAGACGAACAGGTAGGCGGAGGTCACCACCGCGACCGCGCCGAGGATCAGCACGTAGCACCTGAGCTCGGAATCCACCCGGTAGACGGCGAGGCCGCGCGAACGCCAGGCCGTGAAGTGCAGCGCGAAGTTCATTCCCGCCACGGTCATGAAGACGATGGCGACCAGCTCGACGAGGGGGCTGTCGAAGTACCCGAGGCTCGCGTCGTGGGTCGAGAAGCCGCCGATCGCGACGGTGGACAGGCCATGGGAGACCGCGTCGAACGGCTCCATCCCCGCCGCCCAGTAGGCGAGGCCGCACAGCGCGGTAAGCAGCAGGTAGAGGTACCACAGCGCCTTGGCGGTCTCGGTGATGCGCGGCGTCAGCTTGGAGTCCTTCATCGGCCCCGGCGTCTCCGCGCGGTAGAGCTGCATGCCGCCGATGCCGAGCATCGGCGCGATGGCCACCGCGAGCACGATGATGCCCATGCCGCCGAGCCATTGCAGGAGGTGGCGGTAGAAGAGCACCGCCCGCGGGAGGTCGTCGAGTCCGGTGATGACCGTCGCCCCGGTGGTGGTGAGCCCCGAGACGGACTCGAACACCGCGTCGGCGAGCGGCAGCTCGGGGGTGCCGCTCAGCAGCAGCGGAACGCTGCCGGCGATGCCGAGCGCGAGCCAGAAGGCGACGACGATGACGAATCCGTCGCGCAGCCTGAGCTCGCCGCGCGAGCGCCGCACCGGAATCCAGAGCCCCGCTCCGGCCCCGGCCACGAGCAGCATCGAGACGATGAACGGCGGCGCCGACGGCTCCTCGTAGAGCCACGCGATGCCGATGGGAGGCAGCATGGTGAGGCTGAACATCATGAGCAGCAGGCCCAGGATGCGCTGGATGGTGCGAAGCTGCATGATGCGGCTCAGAGGAACGTGACGCCGACCTGGAACAGCCTCTCGACCTCGGGCACCTTCTTCCTGTCGGTGAGGAACAGGATGACGTGGTCGCCGTTCTCGATCACCGTGTCGTGGTGGGCGATGACGACGTTCTCGCCGCGTACCACGGCATCGATGGTGGTACCCGTCGGCAGCCTGATCTCCTCGACCGCCCGGCCCACCACCTTCGAGGTGCGCCGGTCGCCGTGCGCGATCGCCTCGATCGCCTCGGCCGCGCCGCGCCGCAGCGAGTGCACCGCCACCACGTCGCCGCGCCGCACGTGGGCGAGGAGCGCCCCCGCCGTCGTCTGCTGCGGGGAGATCGCGATGTCGATGGCGCCGCCCTGGACCAGATCGACGTAGGCGCTGCGGTTGATCAGCGCCATCACCTTGCGGGCGCCCAGGCGTCTGGCGAGCATTCCGGAGAGGATGTTGACCTGGTCGTCGTTGGTGACCGCGCAGAATACGTCCGTCTGGTCGATGCCTTCCTCCCGGAGCAGGTCCTCGTCCGCCGCGTCGCCCTGCAGGACGACGGTTCCGTCCAGGACCTCGGACAGGCGCTCCGCCCGCTCGGGGGAGTGCTCGACGAGCTTGACGTGGATCCTCCGCTCCAGCGCCGCGGCCAGCCGCCGCCCGATGTTGCCGCCGCCGGCGAGGATGATCCGGCGCACGGGCCGGTCGAGCTTGCGCAGCTCTCCCATCACCGCCCGGCTGTGCTCGGTCGCCGCGACGAAGAACACCTCGTCGTCGGCTTCGATCACGGTGTCGCCCCGCGGAATGATGCCGACCCCGCGGCGGAAGATCGCCGCCACCCGGGTATCGATGGCCGGCATGCGGCTGCGAAGCTCGCGCAGCGCATGGCCGACGAGAGGGCCGCCGTAGTACGCCTTCACCCCGACGAGCCGTACCTTTCCGCCGGCGAAGTCGAGCACCTGCAGCGCGCCGGGGGTCTCGACGAGCCGCTGGATGTACTCGGTGACGAGCTGCTCGGGGCTGATGATGAGGTCGACGGGAAGCGCGTCCCGGGCGAAGAGCTCGCCGTGCCTGACGTAGGCGGCGGACCGCACCCGCGCGATCTTGGTCGGCGTGCGGAAGATGGTCCACGCAACCTGGCACGCGAGCATGTTCGTCTCGTCGCTGCTGGTCACCGCGAGGACGAGATCGGCGTCTTCCGCCCCGGCGCCCGCCAGGACGTCGGGGTGCGACGCGTGCCCCGGGACGGTCCGGATGTCGAGGTGATCCTGGAGCGAGCGCAGCCGGCGGCCGTCGATGTCGACGACGGTGATGTCGTTCGCCTCGCTCGCCAGCGTCTCCGCCACGGTGGAGCCGACCTGCCCCGCGCCGAGGATGATGATCTTCACCGGACTCCCTGAACGGCCGGGGTCTTCGCGGGTGAGCCGGGCCTGCGAGGCGGTCCTGCCGGCCGGATGGTACGGGGCTGCTCGCGGGATGGCGCGGCGGGGCTTCGAACGAATCCGGGGGCGTCGCACATGTCTCGTCGGTCCGGGGCGCGTCCTCGCCGGGGTCCGCCGGTCGGCCGCCGGTCAGTCGCCGCCACGCGGCGAGAGCCCGGACGATGACTTCGGGTCGATCCCCAGCCCGCGCAGCTTGCGGTAGAGGTGCGTGCGTTCGATTCCCGCCGCCGCCGCGACCTTGCTCACGCTGCCGCCCACCTTGCGCAGCCGGTACTCCAGGTAGGCGCGCTCGAACTGCTCCCGCGCCTCCCTGAACGGGACCTCGAACTCGAGGATCTCGTCGTCCCGGCGTTCGGGGTCCGGAGCGGTTCCGAGGGTCGCATCGACCGCCTCGAGCTCGATGACGGACCCGCTTCCGAGGATGAGCAGGCGCTGAAGCACGTTGATCAGCTCGCGCACGTTGCCGGGCCAGCCATGGTTCCGGAGCCGGTTCTGCGCGCCCACGGTCAGGCGGCGGTTGGGCAGGTTCTCGCGGGTGACGAGCACGTCGATGTAGTACGACACGAGCTCGGGGATGTCCTCGCGATGGTCGCGCAGGGGCGGTACCGCCAGAGGAACGACGTTGAGCAGGTAGTAGAGGTCCTCGCGCAGCCGCGAATCCGCGACGGCCCGGCCGACGTCCGCGCGGCTGGCGGTGACGATCCGGACGTTCAGGGGTACCGGCGCGGAGCCGTTGACGCGGTGGAACGACCGTTCCTGCAGCATGGTGACGAGGCGGGACTGGAGCTTCGGGTCCGTGTCCACGACGTCTTCGAGGAAGAGCGTGCCGCCATTCGCCTTCTCCACCGCTCCGTAGTGGATGATCGGACCGTCCTCGGCTCCGAATACCTCGGCCTGGCCGGCGGTCCCGGCGAGGCCCGCGATGCGCACCCGCACGAACGGACCCGTCGCGCGCGGGCTGTGGGCATGGAGGTAGCGCGCGAACAGCTCCTTGCCGCTGCCCGCCTCGCCCGTGATCAGGACCGGGGTGTCGTGCTCGGCGATGCGCCTCACCCGGTCGCGGAGGCTGCCCATGAGCGGGCTGCGGCCGATGGGCTCCGACGCCGGCAGCGCCTCGCGCCTGAGGCCCATGTTCTCGCGCCTGAGCTCCGCCGCTTCCAGGGCGCGCCGGACCGCCAGCAGGAGCTTCGCGGTGGACAGCGGCTTCTCGAGGAAGTCGTACGCTCCGAGCCGTGTCGCCTCGACGGCGGTCTCGATGGTGCCGTGGCCGGACATCATGATGACCGGGGGGGCCCCGGTGCCGGTTTCGGACCATTCCCTCAGCAGGGAGATGCCGTCCGTATCGGGCATCCAGATGTCGAGGAGGATGAGGTCCGGCCGGCGGTTGCGGCGCGACGCGCGCGCTCCCTCCGCGTCCCCGGCGACGTCCACGTCGTAGCCCTCGTCTTCGAGGATCTCCTTGACGAGCGAGCAGATTCCGGCCTCGTCGTCGACGACGAGAATGTTCGATGGCGCGGGCGTCGGCATGGGTCCGGTCTCAGAAGTTCGGCCGCAGGGCGGAGGCGCCGCTCTCCGGCGGCGGCTCGGCGGCAGTGTCGGCGGCAGTGTCGGCGGCCGGCAGGAGGACGGTGATGCGCGCGCCGCCCTCGAGTGCGTTGCACCCCGAAACAGCGCCTCCGTGCTCTTCGACGACCTTCCTCGCGATCGCCAGCCCCAGGCCGGTTCCTCTGGGCTTCGACGTCACGTAGGGCTCGAAGACGCGGTCGACGTGGTCGTCCTGGAAGCCTGCGCCCGAGTCGTGCACGGAAAGCTCCACCATTGCGTCGTCACGGGCGCAGCCGCCCCGGGTCCGCGTCACTATCCGCGGCGCCGCCCCGTCGCCGCACGCCTCGACCGCGTTCGTCAGGAGGTTGTGCAGCACCTGCCGCAGGCGGTCCGGGTCGGCGTGGACGGGGGCGAGGCGCCGGTCGAGACGGGTCTCGAAGCGTACCTTCGGCGATGCGGCGCGGTACAGCTCGACGACGTCGAGGACCAGCGCGTTCAGGTCCACGGACCTCGGATGCATGGCCGGCGTGCGCGCGTAGTCGGAGAACGCATCGACCATCTCCTTCATGGACTCCACCTGCTGGACGATGGTGCGGGTCAGGCGGTCCATCTGCGCCGCATCGTTCGATCGGACCTTGTGCAGGTACTTGTGCCGGAGGCGCTCCGCCGCGAGCTGGATTGGGGTGAGGGGGTTCTTGATCTCGTGTGCGAGCCGCCGCGCCACCTCGCTCCAGGCGGCGCTTCGCTGCGCCTCGATGAGCTCGGTGACGTCGTCGAACACGATCACGTCGCCCTCGCCGCCGGCGAGCGCCGCGGCGCTGCATACCAGCAGGCGCCGGCCCCGTGGCGTGGCGACGCTGACCTGCTCGCGGGTGTCGCGCAGCCCGTCGGGCATGGTCTCCTCGACCCGCTCGAACAGCTTGTGCACGAGCGGGTCGAGCCGGGGGTGCAGGCCGGCCAGGTCCCGCAGCGGCCGGCCGATCATCGCGTCGAGGTCGACGCCGAGGATCTCCGCCGCCGCGCGGTTGGCGGTGACGAGCCGGCGTTCGCCGTCGAGCGTCAGCACGCCGGTGGACAGGCGCAGCAGCACCGTCTCGAGGTACGCCCGTTGCGCCTCGACGAGGTGCTGGCTTGCGCGGGTCTCGTCCTGGGCCCGCTTGAGCTGGCGGGTCATCTCGTTGAATGACGTGACCAGGAACCCGATCTCGTCCCGGGCCGCGCCCGGGAGCTGCGTCCCGTAGTCTCCGCCCGCGACCGCCTTCGTGCCTTCCGAGAGGTCCTGCAGCGGCGCGACCATGCGCCTCGCCGAGCGGAACGCCGCGTACACCGCGGTGAACAGGCTCACCAGCAGCACGATGGACAGCGTGAGGGTGAAGCTGAGCTTCAGGGGCTTGCGCAGGTACGAGAGCTCCCGGTACTTCGCCGACGCGGACTCCACGCTGTGCGCGAGGGCGTCCATCCGCTCCGTCACGGGAAACAGCGCCTGCAGCAGCCGCGCCTCGCCGGCCGCGTCATGCGACGGCACCGAGACCACGACCTGCACGTGCAGCCCGTTGTCCCCGATGTCGTCGAGCCCGATGTAGTCGCCGGCGCTCCGCGCCTGCGACATGATGGAGTCGCCGGGCCGGCTCGGAACCACGGCGGTGGGGTCCGCGTTGCTCGATCCCACGATGCGTCCGTTCATGCCGATGAGCGTGAATTCCGACGCCCCGCTCAGGCGGCGGGCGTTGTCGAGCGCGCTGACCGCCTGCGCGTCGGTGAGCGGCTCGAGGTCCGCCGCGATCCTCGCGGTCTGGGCGAGGAGCTCGCGCATGCGCACCCCGAGGGCGGTGCGGCTGAGGTCCAGGGCATCGTCCAGCGCCTCCTCGATGCGCACGTCGAACCAGCTATCGATCCCGCGGTGCAGGAACTGGAGCGAGAAGTAGTACACGATGGTGACCGGCGTGACCGACAGGACCACGAAGACGACCACCATCCGCACCGTGAGCCTGGCGCCCGGGCGCCGCTCCCGCGCCTGGACGAGCAGGCGGTACAGGTTCCAGGCGATCAGGACGCCGAGACCGATCAGCGCCACGGAGTTGGCCGCGAGCAGGACGGAGTAGAGCTCGCCGAACCTCGCCGAATCCTGCGTCGCGTTGCTCATGAGGTACGCCGAACCCAGCAGGACCAGGCCCAGGACGACGATCGGGACGGCGCTCTGCCCGGACCCGCTCACGGCTCGACCCGCCATTCGAACCACCCGCTGTTCAGCCGCCACCGCGGGCTCAGGTAGGCGATGGGACGCAGCGGCGACGGCAGCGCCTCGACGTCGAGCCGGGCCCTGATGCGGGCCGCGTACC
This sequence comes from Gammaproteobacteria bacterium, assembly GCA_965202735.1. Lineage (GTDB taxonomy): Bacteria > Pseudomonadota > Gammaproteobacteria > HK1 > HK1 > HK1. The sequence continues at coordinate 1,258,045 of OZ241844.1, read as the reverse complement.
GCGCATCGGCCGACAGGCGTTCACGCGCGATGACCGGGACGGATTCCACGCGGCCGAGGTTTTCCGCCATCTCCTCGAACGAGCGGTAGTTGCGGGTGCCGCCGTCGGGATTGCGGACCCGGTACCGGCCGGTCAGGACGTTCATCTCGATGCGATGGCGGAGCTGGCGCGCGGCGAGGGTCTCGTTCCACCACTGTCCGCGCTCGCGTCGCACCTCGATGTCGATGACGACCGTCAGGGCGACTCCGCTGCGCATCGCTTCGAGGTTGTCGGCGCTGAATCCGAAGTCGATGCGGGCGTCGACGACAAAGGCTCCGCCCGCCGGGCGAAGGACCGCATGCTCGACCACGAACGCCCCGTCTCCCGGCGCCGCCGGGCCGGCGTGGCCGGTGTCCGCGACGAGCGCCGCGACGAGCATCGCCGCGGAGGGGGCGAGACGGAAGCTCCGCCGCGGCGCACGGGCCGCGGGATCAGGGCTTTGCCAGCGCGGCATAGAAGAACCCGTCCATCGCGTCGTCGCCGGGCAGGATCTGGCGGCCGGGTCCGGCCGGGCGGCCCCATGCGGCGTCGATCCGGACCGGGGCCGCGTCGTCGCGATTCGCGAGAAAGCTCTCGACCACCCGCTCGTTCTCACGGGGCAGTACGGAGCAGGTAGCGTACAGCAGGCGCCCTCCGCGAGCCAGGAGAGGCCACAGCGCGCGGAGCATCGCGCCTTGCCGCCGCGCCATGGCGTCGATGTCTCCGGGCCGGCGGAGGATCTTGATGTCGGGCCGGCGCCGGATGACTCCGGTGCCCGAGCACGGGGCGTCGAGGAGGATGCGGTCGAAGGGACGTCCGTCCCACCACGCGTGCGGGTCCCCGGCGTCCCCGAGCGCCACGCGGGCCGCGAGACCGAGCCGCGTCAGGGTCCCGCGGAGGTCCCCGATGCGCCGGGGGTCGTGGTCGAGCGCGACGACTTCGACGCCGCCGGCGCCCAGCTCCAGCACATGTCCCGTCTTCCCCCCCGGGGCCGCGCACGCGTCGAGCACCCGGCCGCCTCGCGGGGCCTCGAGAAGCGCCGCCGCGAGCTGGGCCGCCTCATCCTGGACCGACACGAGCCCGTCGCCGAATCCCGGGAGGGATTCGACGGGGCATGGCGAGCCGAGGATGATCCCCTGGGCGGAATGCCGGGTCGCGCGGGCCGCGATCCCGTGGCGCGCCAGGGCGTCGAGGCAGCGCCGGCGCGTTGTCCGGCCGGCGGCCACCCTGAGGGTCATCGGCGGCCGTTCCAGATTGGCGCGGGCGATCGATTCCCACGCTTCGGGCCATGCGCGCTCGAGTTCGGCGAGCAGCCACGGAGGATGCGAGAGCCGGGCGTGGGCGGCGAGCTCCATGCGCTCGATCGCGTCCCGCTCGGCCGCGAACCGCCTCAGGACCGCGTTGACGAAACCGGCCGCCCACGACTTGCCGGCGGCGCGGGCCAGCTCCACCGAGGTGCTCACCGCCGCGTGCGACGGCACCCGGGTGAATGCGAGCTGGTAGAGCCCGAGGAGCGCGACGGCACGGAGGGCCGCATCTCCGGGCGGGCGTGGCGCGACGCGGGCCAGCCACGCTTCCAGGCGCGGAAGATGGCGCAGGGCTCCGAACACCAGCTCCTGGGCGAAGGCCCGCTCTCGCGGATCGAGCCGGGCATCGAACCGTCGCCGCGCGCTCGCGCCGAGCGATCGCCCGTCGCGCAGCACCGCCGTGAGCATGGCGTGAGCGGCGTCCCGGGCCGAGGGGGGCGCGCGGCGCGAGACGCCCGGCGGCCGCTTCCGGCTCATCCCGGCTCGCGGCCGAGGCGCGCACCGGCCGCGAGCCGGTGTCCCCGGGCGAACTCCGCGGCGGACATCCTGCGGGCGCCGGGGGGCTGGATCCCGGTGATGCGCACGACCCCCCGCCCCGCCGCGACCAGGAGCCCGGATTCGTCGCAGGCGAGCACCGTCCCCGGCGTCTCGTGCGAACCGCCGGGCGCGGACTCCGCGCGCCAGATCCTCAACGCCGGCGCGCCGGCTCCGGCCACGCGGGTATGCGCGACGGGCCACGGGTCGAGCGCCCGCACCATGCGTTCGATCTCGGCCGCGGACCGCGCCCAGTCGATCGCGGCCTGCGCCTTGGAGAGCTTCGGGGCGCGGGTGGCGGACCCGTCGTCCTGCGGCCGGGCCTCGACGGCGCCGGCCTCGAGGGCCTCCAGCGTGTCGACGAGCGCGGCGGCGCCCAGCGCCGCGAGACGGCCGGTCAGCGAGCCGCAGGTGTCGTCCGGGGCGACCGCGCAGGTTCGGGTCGCGAGAATCGGTCCGGTGTCGAGGCCGGCGTCCATCCGCATGATCGACACGCCGGTGCGCGGGTCGCCGGCGAGGAGCGCGTGGTGCACCGGGGCGGCGCCCCGCCAGCGCGGGAGGATCGAGGCGTGGACGTTGATGCAGCCGAGCCGCGGGATGGCGAGGACCGGCGCCGGAAGCAGGAATCCGTACGCCGCGACCACCATCGCGTCGGGCTCCAGCGCCGCGAGCTGCTCCGCCGCCTCCGCCGTGCCCATGCTCCGGGGCTGGAGAACCCGGATTCCCGCCGCCGCCGCGTACTTCCCGACCGGGCTCTGCGCGATCCGCCTTCCGCGCCCGGCGCGGGCGTCGGGCCGGGTGAACACCGCCTCGACACGGTGGCGGGAGTGGGCGAGGGCCTCCAGGATGACGGCCGCGAACTCCGGCGTGCCGGCGAATGCGAGCTTCATCGAGGCCGTCTCTCACTCGCGCCGCAGGACCTTCTCCGCCTTCTTCCGGATGCGTTGCCGCTTCAGCCGGGAGAGGTAGTCGACGAACAGCCGTCCGTCGAGGTGATCGATCTCGTGCTGGATGCAGACCGCGAGCACTCCGCCGGCCTCGATCTCGCGGGCGCGTCCGTCGCGGTCGAGCGCCCCGACGCGGATTCTCTCCGGACGCTTCACGAGCTCGTAGACCCCCGGGACGGAGAGGCACCCCTCCTCGGTCTCCGTCTCGCCATCGGTCGTCAGGATCTCGGGGTTGACCAGGCACAGCGGTGCGCTCCGGTCCTTCGAAACGTCGATGGTGACCACGCGCTTCGCCACGTCGACCTGGGGCGCGGAGAGGCCGATTCCCGGCGCGTCGTACATCGTCTCGAACATGTCGTCGATCAGGCGCCGGAGGCCGTCGTCGACCGCGCCCACGGGCTCCGCCCGGCGCCGCAGGCGCGGGTCGGGATAGTGAAGAATCCGGAGCCGGGACATCGGCGGACCCCCTCGGAGGCGTTCCCCACGGCGAAGCACTCCCCAATGGTAAGGAAACCGGCCTCGCCCCGCCAAGCAGCGCGCGGGCCGGGCAGCGATTCCCGCCAGGCGGAGACATGCTCCTGAATCCCCCTCGACCCGGCGCCCCGAGGGTCGAAATCGCGCCGGAATCCCGCCACGGTACGGCCTCTCCGGGCGCTGGCGGGAATTGCTGGGGGCCAGGGCCCCGGGCCCCGGACCTTCCCCGGGAGGCGCCGGGCGCCCGGACTACACCGGAAGCGGCGCGGGCCGCATGACCGGCGCGCCCCGGGGCACGGGCGCGGAGTCGACGCGCGGCCGCCGCGCGGGCAACCATTCCGGTCCTCTCTCTCGATCCGTTTCGCGTGACTCGATCCGATCCTTCCGGTCCGGCCGAATCCGATCTCCTCGGATGGCTTGCGGTCGCCCGCGCCGGAATGTGCAACGGCCATGCGGTCCTCCGGGCGGTGGATACGTTCGGCGCCGTCGGGGGACTGTTCGAGGGGAGTGATCGCGAGCTCGCGGCGCTGGGGCTCACGCGCGCGTCGATCGAGAAGATGCGCGATGTCGACTGGAATGCCGTCCGCCGCGAGCGGGAGCTTCTCGGGCGCACCGGCGCGGTGCTCGTGCCGATCGGCACGAGCCGCTACCCCGCGCCGCTCGCCGCCATCTCCAGTCCGCCGCCGGTGCTCTACTGCCGTGGCGACCCCGCGGTCCTGGACCGCCCCCAGGTTGCCGTGGTGGGCGCCCGGGCCGCCACCCGCGGCGGCCGGGAGCGGGCCCGGAGGCTCGCCAGCGAGCTGGCGGCCGGCGGGCTCGTGGTCACGAGCGGACTCGCCCGGGGCATCGACGCCGCCGCCCACCGGGGCGCGCTCGACGCCGGCGGCCGGAGCGTGGCGGTCCTCGCCACCGGGCTGGACCGCATCTACCCCCGGTCGAACGCCGCGCTTGCCCGCGAGCTCGCCGGGACGGGGGCGGTGGTCACGGAACGCTCGTCCGGAACGCCGCCGCTGCCCGGAAACTTCCCGCGTCGGAACCGCCTCATCAGCGGCCTCTCGCTCGGGGTGCTCGTCGTCGAGGCCTCGCTGCGCAGCGGCTCCCTGATCACCGCCCGCCTTGCGGCGGACGAGGGGCGCGAGGTCTTCGCGGTGCCGGGGTCGGTGGACAGCCCCCTGTCGCGCGGGTGTCATGCGCTCATTCGAGACGGCGCGAAGCTTGTGGAATCGGTCGCGGACATCTTCGACGAGCTCGTGTATCCGGGCGGGCCGCCGACTGCGCGGGGCGCGCCGTCGGCGGCGCCGGAGGGCGCCGGCGGCGCGATCGAAGAGCCCGGGCCGGCGGAGCGGAGCGTTCTCGACGCGGTGGGCCACGATCCGGTCACCCTCGATCAGCTCGTCGAGCGGACGGGAACCCCGGCCGGGCGCCTCGCCGCCACGCTTCTCGCGCTCGAGATCGACGGGCGGATCGAAGCGCTGCCCGGCAGCCGGTACGTTCGCGCCCCCATGCGGAGGTGATGGCGGAGGCGATGAAGGCCGCAGCGATTCCCGCCAGCGCCCGGAGAGTCCGTACCGTGGCGGGATGCCGGCGCGATTTCGACCACCAGGGCGGCCCGCCGAGGGGATTTCGAGGGTCTGTTCCCGCCTGGCGGGAATGGCTGGCCGCGCGCCCCTTTCGCTCGCGTTCCGGTTTGGAATATCTTGATCGCGCGAGAGCCTGTCCCCCGCACTGGCTGACACCACCCCCCCACAGCGAGTTGCTTCGTCAATGGCACGCAATCTCCTGGTCGTCGAATCGCCCGCCAAGGCACGAACGATCAAGAAGTACCTGGGCCCCGACTACGAGGTCCTCCCGTCCTACGGGCACGTGCGGGATCTGATCCCCAGGGATGGCGCGGTCGAGCCGGAGAACGGCTTCCTGATGCACTACGAGCCTGTCGCGCGCAACGCGAAGCACGTCGGTGCGCTCAGCCGGGCGATGAAGAAGGCGAAGGCCCTGTATCTGGCGACCGACCCCGATCGGGAAGGCGAGGCCATCTCCTGGCATGTGACCGAGCTGCTCCGCTCGGCGAAGGTCCTGGACGGGAAGCCGGTGCACCGCGTCGTCTTCCACGAGATCACCCGCCGCGCCGTCGACGAAGCCATGGCCAGCCCCCGCGAGGTCTCCGCGCCGCTGGTCAATGCGCAGCAGGCGCGCCGCGCCCTCGACTACCTCGTCGGCTTCAACCTGTCGCCGCTGCTGTGGAAGAAGATCCGCAAGGGGCTGTCCGCGGGACGCGTGCAGAGTCCGGCCCTGCGCATGATCGTCGAGCGCGAAGAGGAGATCGAGCGGTTCGAGAAGCGCGAGTACTGGACCATCGAGGCGGACCTCGAGAGCGGCGGCGTCGAGTTCACCGCGAAGCTGGTGCGGTTCGGAGGCGACAAGGTCGAGCAGTTCACCATCGGCAACGCCGACCAGGCGGAGGACTGGCGGAGCCGGCTCGCCAGGTCGAGCTCGGCCGAGCCGGCGGACCCGCGTGCATCGGAGGCGGCCGGCGCCGCCGACTCGGGCGCCGGCGCCCTGTGGGTGCACAGCGTCGAGAAGAAGCAGAGACGACGCAACCCCGCGGCGCCATTCATCACCTCGACCCTGCAGCAGGAAGCGGCGCGCAAGCTCGGCTTCAGCGCGAGCCGGACGATGCGGGTGGCCCAGCAGCTCTACGAAGGGGTCGACACCGGGGGCGGCGCGGTCGGCCTCATCACCTACATGCGTACCGATTCGACCACCCTCGCGTCCGTCGCGGTCGCCGAGATCCGGGAGTACATCGCACGCGAGTTCGGCGACGCCAATGTGCCGCGCCAGCCGCGTGTCTACCGCACGCGCGCGAGAAACGCGCAGGAAGCGCACGAGGCGATCCGGCCCACTTCGGCCATGCGGACCCCCGCATCGCTCGCCGGGATGCTCTCGACCGAACAGGCGAGGCTCTACGATCTCGTCTGGAAGCGTACCGTCGCCTCCCAGATGCGGCACGCGACGATCGACACCGTCGCGGTCGAGCTTGCCTGCGGCGCGCCGCCGCCGCGCGGCTCTCGCGCCCCCGGCGGCCCGGACCGCGCGACCGGGGCGGGGCCCGACTCCCCCGTCCCCGACGATCTCTTCCGCGCCACCGGCTCCACCGTGGCGGTCCCGGGGTTTCTCGCGGTCTACGAGGAAGGCGGCGACGACCGGAAGGAGGAGCGCGAGCGGCGCCTGCCGCCGCTCGCGGAGGGCGACACCGTCGCGCTCGCGGCGCTGCGTTCGGAGCAGCACTTCACCGAGCCGCCGCCGCGCTACTCCGAGGCGACCCTCATCCGCGCCCTGGAAGACTACGGGATCGGCCGTCCCTCGACCTACGCCGCGATCCTCTCGACGCTTCAGCAGCGGGAGTACGCCGAGCTGGAGAACCGCCGGTTCCATCCCACCGACGTCGGCCGCCTGGTCAACGCGTTCGTGACCGAACACTTCGCCGACTACGTGGACTACGAGTTCACCGCCCGTCTGGAGGGCGACCTCGACGCGGTCTCGCGCGGCGAGCGCGAGTGGGTGCCGCTGCTGAAGCAGTTCTGGGAGCCGTTCCGGCGGCAGGTGTCGGAGAAGGAGGTCAGCGTCACCCGGACCGAGGCGTCGCAGGCTCGGGCGCTGGGGGCCGATCCGGCGTCGGGCCGCCCGGTTTCGGTCCGGGTGGGCCGCTACGGCCCGTATGCGCAGATTGGAAGCGCGGACGAGGAGGAGAAGCCGAAGTTCGCGAGCCTGAGAGGCGAGCAGCGGGTGGGTACCATCACCCTCGAGGAAGCGCTCGCGCTCTTCGAGCTTCCGCGCGACCTCGGGCGGACGCCGGACGGGGAGCCCCTCCTGGTGAACGTCGGGCGCTTCGGGCCGTACGTGAAGTTCGGCTCGAAGTTCGCATCGCTGGGGCAGGAGGACGACCCGCACACCATTGATCGCGCCCGCGCGCTCCGGATCGTGGACGAGAAGAAACGCGCTGACGCCGAGCGTGAGATCAGGGAGTTCGAGGGCGGGAAGATCCGCATCCGCAACGGCCCCTACGGCCCCTATCTCACTGACGGCAAGAAGAACGTGCGGGTGCCGAAGGGACGGGATCCGGCCCTGATCGAGCTCGATGAAGCAAGGCGGCTGATCGAAGCCGCGCCGGCGCGGCGCCCGCGCCGGCGCAGGAAACCCTGACCCTCGCAAGGTGGATTCATGATGACCCGGACGCCCTTCGTTGCAGTGCTCATGGGATCGGACTCCGATTTCCCGGTGATGAAGTCGACGCTGGAGGTGCTGGACGGATTCGGCGTGCGGTACGAGGTGCGGGTGAGCTCCGCGCACAGGACGCCCGCCGCGACCCGTGACTACGTGCTCGATGCCCAGGACCGGGGCTGCGCGGTGTTCGTCGCCGCGGCCGGCATGGCCGCGCATCTCGCGGGCGCGGTCGCGGCGCTGACGGTCCGGCCGGTCATCGGCGTGCCGGTCGATGCCGGTCCGCTTCGAGGCGAGGACGCGTTGCTCTCCACGGTGCAGATGCCCGGAGGGATCCCCGTCGCGACGGTCGCCATCGGCAAGGCGGGGGCGAAGAACGCCGGCTATCTCGCGGTGCAGATCCTGGCCGTCGCCGACGACCGGATCGCATCCGCGCTGCGTTCGGAGCGCGAGCGCAACGCGGCCGACATCCTGCGCAGGAACGACGCGCTCCAGGAGACGTTGCGCGGTCGATGACCACGTGCGCGAGGGAGAACGGATGACCGGCTGGCGCTATCGCCGGGCGGTCGCGGCGCTGCGTGCCGGCGGGGTCGTCGCCTATCCCACGGAGTCGGTCTTCGGGCTCGGATGCGACCCGTGGGATCGATCGGCCGTCGCGCGCGTCTTCGCGATAAAGCGCCGGCCCGCCCGCAAGCGCTGCATCATCATCGCGGCCGACCCGGGGCAACTGGAAGGGCTGGTCGACGTCCGCGCCCCCCGGCTCGCGGAGCTCGCGTCCCGATACTGGCCCGGTCCCGTCACCCTCGTGGCGCCCGCTCGCAAGGCGACGGCGGCGTGGCTCGTGGATGCCGACGGTACCCTGGCCACCCGGGTCACGGACCACCCGGTGGCCCGCGGGCTCTGCGCGAGTTTCGGGGGACCGCTGATCTCCACGAGCGCGAACCGCGACCGCTGTCCGCCCGCGCGTGACGCGTTGCGGGTGCGCGCCGTCTTCGGCGCCGAGATCGACTGCTACGTGGCGGGGCGGGTCGGCGGGCTGGCCGCCCCCACCCGAATCGTCGATATCCGCGACGGCCGGACCATCCGTGGCTGAACCGGCCCGCGATTCGCGGGCGCTCCGGGTGCGGGAGTGGCTGCGGGCGCTGCAGGATCGGCTCCTGGAGACATTCCGGCGCGAGGATCCGGCCGCGCGGCTGACCGAAGACGCGTGGGAGCGCCCCGGCGGCGGGGGCGGAGGCCTGACGCGGGTGATCGCGGATGGCGAGGTCATCGAGCGCGGCGGAGTCAACTTCTCCCATGTGTACGGCGACACGCTGCCGCCGGCGGCGACCGAACGGCGCCCGGAGCTCGCGGGCCGGCCCTTCCATGCGCTCGGGGTCTCCGTAGTCGTGCATCCGCTCAATCCCCACGTCCCGACGTCGCACTGCAACGTGCGCTACTTCTCGGCCGGCGCGCGCGGAGAGACTCCGGTGTGGTGGTTCGGCGGGGGCTTCGATCTCACGCCGTACTACGGCTTCGAGTCCGACGCGCGGGACTGGCACCGGACGGCCGCGGCGCTGTGCCGGGAGTTCGGGGACGACGTGTACCCGCGTTTCAAGGAGTGGTGCGATCGGTACTTCTTCCTCCCGCATCGAAACGAGGCCCGGGGGATCGGCGGCCTCTTCTTCGACGACCTGAACGAATGGGGCTTCGAGCGATGCGAGCGGTTCGCCAGACGCATCGGCAACGGGTACGTCGATGCCTATCTCCCGATCGTTCGCCGCCGCCGCGCCACGCCCTGGACGGAACGCGAGCGCGAGTTCCAGTTGATGCGCCGCGGGCGGTACGTCGAGTTCAATCTCGTCCACGACCGCGGCACCCTCTTCGGGCTCCAGTCGGGAGGGCGCACGGAGTCCATCCTGATGTCGCTGCCTCCGCTGGTGCGGTGGCGCTACGACTGGCGGCCCGCGCCGGGAAGCGCCGAGGCTCGCCTCGGCGAGCGGTTTCTCCGGCCCCGGGACTGGCTCGGGGTCTGCTGAGCCGCGCTGCTCTCCGGCGGCGCAGCCCGCCGCGCCGCGCCGCGCCGACGTTCGGCCGGTGCGGTCCCGCAGGCCGAGCCTGCCGAGCGCGCGGGACGGTGCGCGACGCCGGACAATGCTCCGGCCGGGCTTGCGCCGGACCGGATGCCGGGACCGGATCCCGCATCCCGGTGGCCACGACATCCCTCGCCACGCATGAGCGGCGTATCGCCCGCTCGCCGGGCGATACGCGGACATTGCGGTCACGCCTCGCCGGAGCATACACTCCGCCGCTTGTACCCGGACGCAATCGCTCGCCCGGACAGGCGCAGTGACAGGAAATCCTTCGAGCCATGGTGAAAATTCGACTTGCCCGCGCGGGCGCGAAACGCAGGCCCTTCTACCACGTGGTGGTTGCGGACAGCCGCAGCCGGCGCGGGGGAAGGTTCATCGAGCGTGTCGGCTTCTTCAACCCGATAGCCACCGAGAACGAGGAGCGGGTCCGAATCGACACCGCAAGGGTCGAGCACTGGAAGTCCTGCGGCGCTCGGACGAGCGACTCGGTCGCGAAGCTGCTTCGTTCCCTGTAGCTGTTCGCGGCGGCGGCATGGTCGCCGGCGGCCCCGGTTGGCGGTGACGGATGGCGCGGGTGGAGCAGCGGCGGATCGTGCTCGGAACCGTCACCGGTCCCTACGGCACGCACGGCTGGGTCAGAATCCGTTCGAGCACGGACCCGCCGGAGAGCATTCTCCGGTACGCGCCATGGCAGGTTGGCCGGGACGGCCGCTGGTCGGCGGTTGGCGTAGCCGAGGGGCGGATGCAGGGACGCGGTGTGGTGGCAAGGTTCGCCGGATGTCACGGTCGAGACGAAGCGCTCGGCTACCGGGGCTGCGAGATTGCGGTGGAACGTTCGCGGCTCCCGGACCTGGTGGACGGCGAGTACTACTGGACGGACCTGGTGGGGCTGCGCGTGGTCACCACGGGAGGTGTCGGCCTCGGCGAGGTCGTGCGAATGCTGGAGACGGGCGCCAACGACGTGATGGTGGTCCGGGCGGACGGCGAACGGCTGATCCCGTTCCTGCCGGGGAGGGTCGTGCAGTCGGTCGATGTCGAACGGGGAGCCATCGTCGTCGACTGGCACCCGGACGACTGAGGGACCGGGATCGAGGGGCCGGGGAATGAGGGTCGCGGTGGTGACGCTCTTCCCGGAGATGGTGATGGCCGTCGCCCGATACGGCGTGACGGCGCGGGCGGTGGAACGCGGGCTGCTGGAGATCGTGTGCCGGAATCCGCGCGACTTCGCCCGGGGTCGTCATCGCCGCGTGGACGACCGGCCGTACGGCGGCGGCCCCGGCATGGTGATGATGTACGAGCCGGTGAGGGCCGCGATCGCAGCGGCGCGCGATGCCCTGGGCGACGCGAGCCGCACCGTCCATCTCTCGCCGCAGGGAAGGAGAATCGAGCAGGAGGACATCCGCCGTCTCGCCCGGGGCGCGCCTCCGGTACTGCTCTGCGGGCGCTACGAAGGTATCGACGAGCGGCTTCTCGATGCGGAGGTGGACGAGGAGCTTTCACTGGGGGACTACGTCCTGAGCGGCGGCGAGCTGGCCGCGATGGTGGTCATCGACGCGGTGACACGGCTGCTTCCCGGCGTGCTCGGGCACGAAGACTCGGCCGATGCGGATTCGTTCGCGAACGGTCTGCTCGACTTTCCGCACTTCACGCGACCGGATACGGTGGCGGAGCGAAAGGTCCCGGAGGTGCTGATCTCCGGAGACCACGGGGCGATTCGGCGCTGGCGGCTGAAGCAGTCGCTCGGGCGCACGTGGGAACGCCGGCCCGATCTGCTGCGTGGCCGCCGTCTCGGGCCGGAGGAGCGCGCGTTGCTGGAGGAGTACATGCGCGATTGCGCGGCGCCGGCCGTCGACCCGGCGACGACGGGAGACAGGAGCGAATGAGATGAGCCGCATCATCAGCGAGATCGAGGCCGAGCAGCTTCGAGACGTCGTGCCCGAGTTCTCGGCGGGGGATACCGTCGTCGTCCGGGTGAAGGTCCGGGAAGGGACTCGCGAACGGCTCCAGTCGTTCGAGGGCGTCGTCATCGCCAGGCGCAACCGCGGCCTGAACTCCTCGTTCACGGTGAGGAAGATCTCTCACGGCGAAGGAGTGGAGCGCGTGTTCCAGACGCACAGCCCGCAGATCGAGGACGTGACGGTGAAGCGGCGCGGCGCGGTGCGCCGGGCCAAGCTCTACTACCTCCGCGGCCGGTCCGGAAACGCCGCGAAGATCCGGGAGAAGGTCTGACTCTCCGGACCGTTCGCCACGGGCGCAGTGACCGCGCGGACGGCCGTCCTGCCCGTGCGGTCCGCGGCGGCGGGAGGGCCCGGCGACCGGCGCCGTGCGGCGGCGCCCGCCGGCCCGGGCGCCGCGGAAGCGGCCATGAAGCCGCGCCCGGGACAAGCGCGCTGCATCGGCGGTGAGCCTCCATGAAGCCGCGACCCGCCGCGCTGCCGCCCGCAAGCGACGCCGACTCCCGCAGTATCGAGGAGTTCGTCGACCTGAGCTGGATGGAGCGCGGCCTTGCCGCGGCAACGCTTTCCGCGTACCGCAGCGATCTCGCGCGGTTCTCCCGATGGCTTTCCGGCCGGGGGCGCGGGCTGGAGGAGGCGCGCCGGCTCGATGTCCTCGACTTTCTCGGCGAGCACGCGCACTGGCCTCCCCGCACCGTGGCCCGGCGTCTGTCGGCGCTGCGCCTCTTCTACCAGCACCTGGAACGCGAGGGAAGAATCGGGAGCAACCCCTGCGACCGCGTCGATGCGCCGAGGCTCGGCCACCCGTTGCCCGGTGTCCTGTCGGAGCGGGAGGTGGAGCGGCTGCTCGCGGCGCCGAATCCCGATACCGCATCCGGAGTGCGCGACCGCGCCATGCTCGAGGTGCTCTACGCGACCGGGCTGCGGGTATCGGAGCTGGTCGGCCTGCGCTCGGAGCAGGTGAACCTGATCCAGGGGGTGCTGCGAGTCGTCGGAAAGGGCGGCAGGGAACGGCTCGTCCCCCTCGGCGAACCTGCCGTGGAGTGGCTGGAACGGTATTTCCGGAAGGGGCGCGCCGGCATTCTGGGGGGCAGGCCGAGCTCCGCCCTGTTTCCCACGTCCCGAGGTGGTGCGATGACCCGGCAGGCGTTCTGGCACCTCGTCAAGCGGTATGCGGTGCGGGCGGGGGTCTCGAGGGACATCTCGCCGCACACGCTGCGCCATGCGTTCGCCACCCACCTGCTCGATCACGGCGCGGACCTCCGTGTGGTCCAGATGCTCCTCGGGCACCGGGACATCTCCACCACCCAGATCTACACCCACATCGCGCGCGAGCGGCTCAAGGTGCTTCACGCCCGGCACCATCCGCGAGGCTGACGTGTTCGCGCGCCGTTGCGGGTCGGGCCGGGAGCGGGGGTATCGAATCGCAGCAGCTCCCGCCTGGCGGGAACCGGCCCCTGAAATTCCCTCGACTCGACGCCCCGAAGGCCGAAATCGCACCACGATTCCACCACGGTACGGACTCTCCGGGCGCTGGCGGGAATCGCTGACCGGACGAATCGAAATTGATCGCGGACGGTGTGGTGCGTATCATCCGCCGGCCGAGGCTGCGGGGCATGGCGCAGTCTGGTAGCGCACCTGCTTTGGGAGCAGGAAGTCGGGGGTTCAAATCCCTCTGCCCCGACCAGTATGGCGCCGTTTCCGGCCATCGCCTCGAATCGCGCCCGTAGCTCAGCCGGATAGAGCAGCGGCCTTCTAAGCCGCGGGTCGCAGGTTCGAGTCCTGCCGGGCGCGCCAGTCGACGAGACGACGCACGATGGTGGGCGTAGCTCAGTTGGTAGAGCTCTGGATTGTGGCTCCAGCGGTCGAGGGTTCGAATCCCTTCGCTCACCCCACGAAACGGGCCGTTAGCTCAGTTGGCAGAGCAGCTGACTCTTAATCAGCGGGTCCTAGGTTCGAATCCTAGACGGCCCACCAACAGGTCAGGATCCGCGGTGCTCCTTGAGGCACGCGAACCCCACCGGTTCGACGCCGCAACGCTCGACGCGTGGCTCGCCTCCCGCCTCGACGGGCCTGGACGAGGCCTTCGTGCGCGCCGGTACGAGGGTGGGCAGTCGAACCCCCGAAAACAACCGGCCGGTATACTGCGCGGGTCAGTCATCACGACGAAGACGACGGGCAGGGCGACATGCGGGTGACGGTGGAAACGACACGGGGACTCGAGCGGTGCATGCGGGTCGAGATTCCCGAGGAGAAGGTCAGGGGCGAGATCGACAGGCGGCTGGGGGACCTCGCCAGAAGCGTCAGGATTCCGGGGTTCCGTCCGGGGAAGGCGCCGGTGAAGATCGTCGCCCGGCACTACAGCCGGCAGGTGCGCGACGAGGTGGTCGGCGGCATCGTCCGCGAATCGCTTGCCGACGCGCTCGCCCAGGAGCACCTTCGTCCTGCCGCGCTTCCGCGCATTGCGCCGCTGGAGACCGACTCCGGAGTGACCTATACGGCCACATTCGACGTGCTGCCGGACATCACGCTGCCACAGTTCGAATCGATCGAGATCGCGCGGCCGGTCGCCACCGTCTCCGACGGGGATGTCGACCGCATGCTGGAGAAGATGCGCGTCGAGCGCCGGATGTGGAGGGAGGCGGAGCGTGCCGCGACATCGAGCGATAGGGTGGTGGTGGACCTGGAGGGCCGCGTCGACGGGGAGCCGATCGAAGAGGCCCGGGCGAAGGAGTTGCCGGTCGAGCTCGACGCGGGACGCATGGTCGCCGGGTTCGAGGATGGTCTCGTCGGTGTGCGGGCGGGCGAGGACAGGACGCTGGAGCTCTCGTTCCCGGAGAGCTATCCGGAGCATCTCGCGGGCAAGCCGGTGACGTTCGGCGTGAAGGTGCACCGGGTGGAGGCGCCGGAGCTTCCGGACCTCGACGACGAATTCGCGAGGAGCCTGGGCGTCGCGGACGGAGGCGTCGAGGGGCTTCGCGGCGAAGTGCGGGCGAGCATGGAGCGCGATCTCGACGAAGGTCTGCGCGCGCTGCTGAAGCACCGCGTGATGGAAGCGCTGCTCACCGGAGACGACATCGAGCTGCCCGAATCGATGGTCCGCAACGAGGTGGCGCGCGCGATGCAGCGCCGTCACGAGGAGCTCGAACGCTCCGGGATCGATCACCAGCACATCGAGCTGTCGCCGGATGCATTCGAGGCGCCGGTCAGGCGCCGGATCGCCCTGGAGCTCGTCGTCGCCGAAATCGTGCGGGAGCACGGAATCGAGCTCGATCATGCGCAGGTACGCGCCCGCGTCGAGGCCCTCGCTTCCAGCTTCCCGGAGCCCGACAGGGTGCTTGGCTGGTACTATTCCGACCGCTCCCGCCTCTCCGGTATCGAGTCGTTCGTGTTCGAGGAGCAGGTGGTGCAGTGGGTTCTGGAGCACGTCAAGGTCACCGACGAGCCGACTTCGTTCGACCGGATTCTGAATCCCGGACAGACTCATGCCGTGGCCGCATGAAGGGACGATACGCGGGGGGGTCCCGCGTATCGCGGCGTTTGTGGACGCGTCACGCCCCGAACCGGGGCCGGTATCGGTCCGACCCGGCCGGATTGCGTGGTGGGGCCTGTACAATCCACACCACGGAAGCCGGGAGCGGATCACCTGACATGTCCGGAGCAACCCACACCCGCGCGCTCAACCTCATCCCCATCGTCGTGGAGCAGTCCGCTCGGGGCGAGCGGTCCTACGACATCTATTCGCGGCTGCTCAAGGAAAGGGTCGTGTTCCTGTGCGGGCCGATCGACGATCCGGTCTCGAACGTGATCGTCGCGCAGTTGCTGTTTCTCGAGTCGGAGAATCCGGACAAGGACATCCATCTCTACATCAACTCCCCGGGCGGCATGGTGACCGCGGGGCTGGCGGTCTACGACACCATGCAGTTCGTCAAGCCGGACGTGAGCACGATGTGCGTCGGGCAGGCGGCAAGCATGGGGGCGCTGCTGCTCGCCGGCGGAGCGAAGGGCAAGCGCTACTGCCTGCCCCACTCGCGGATGATGATCCACCAGCCGCTTGGCGGCTTCCAGGGGCAGGCGTCCGACATCGACATCCACGCAAGGGAAATACTGCGAACCCGTGAGCGTCTGAATGCGATTCTCGCGTCGCACACCGGCCGGCCGCTCAGGCGGATCCAGACCGATACCGACCGGGACAGGTTCATGGAAGCCGGCGAGGCGCGCGACTATGGGCTGGTCGACGAAGTCCTGGAGACGCGCGTGTCCCGCGCCGACTCCGATGGCGACTGACGCCCGCCGCGTCGAAGCGATGCGCGAATCGACCTGATGGCGAGCGACAGGCAAAACAAGGGCGGCAACGGCGATCGGTTGCTGTACTGCTCGTTCTGCGGCAAGAGCCAGCACGAGGTCCGCAAGCTGATTGCCGGTCCGTCGGTGTTCATCTGCGACGAGTGCGTCGATCTGTGCAACGACATCATTCGCGAGGAGATCCAGGAAAAGTCGGACTCGGGCTCATCGAGCCGGTTGCCCGCGCCGCGCGAAATCGACCGCATTCTCAACGACTACGTCGTCGGCCAGCTTCACGCGAAGAAGGTGCTCTCGGTCGCGGTGTACAACCACTACAAGCGGCTCGACTCGGGGTTGAAGGTCGATGAAGTGGAGCTGTCGAAGAGCAATGTGCTGCTCATCGGTCCCACCGGTTGCGGGAAGACCCTGCTTGCGGAAACGCTGGCCCGTCTGCTCAATGTGCCGTTCACCATAGCCGATGCAACGACGCTGACCGAAGCCGGGTATGTAGGCGAGGATGTCGAGAACATCATCCAGAAACTTCTCCAGAAGTGCGACTACGACGTGGAGAAGGCACAGACGGGCATCGTGTACATCGACGAGATCGACAAGATCTCGCGCAAGTCGGACAATCCTTCGATTACCCGGGACGTCTCGGGAGAAGGAGTCCAGCAGGCGCTGCTGAAGCTCATCGAGGGCACGGTGGCGTCGGTCCCGCCTCAGGGCGGACGCAAGCACCCGCAGCAGGAGTTTCTCCAGGTCGATACTTCGAACATCCTGTTCATCTGCGGTGGCGCGTTCGGAGGGCTCGACAAGATCATCGAGCGCAGAGCCTCGCAGTACGGCGGCATCGGCTTCGCTGCGGACGTCAAGGGCAAGGACGACGCGAAGAGGATCGGCGAGATCCTCAAGGAGGTGGAGCCCGAGGACCTCATCCGCTACGGCCTGATTCCGGAATTCGTCGGAAGGCTGCCGATCATCGCCACGCTCGAGGAGCTCGACGAAGCACAGCTTGTCCGGATCCTCACCGAGCCGAAGAATGCGCTCGTGAAGCAGTACGGGCGGCTGTTTCAGATGGAGGGCACCGAGGTCGAGTTCCGCGAGGACGCGCTCGGCTGCGTCGCCCGCAAGGCGATGGAACGAAAGACCGGCGCGCGGGGTCTGAGGTCCATTCTCGAGCATGTGCTCCTCGACACGATGTACGAGATGCCGTCGATGGAGAACGTGGCGAAGGTCGTCGTCGACGAATCCGCCATCGAAGGAGAGTCCGCGCCTCTGCTCATCTACGAAGGCGACAGGCAGCGCGTCGCCCGGGACTGATGCCGCGGTGACGCCGGGGAGCATTCCCGATTCGGGGACGCCGTGGTCGGCAAGCGAGTGCTTGAATTCCGCCTGCGGTGGCGCCATGTGCCGCGTATCGTGATTCGTGGAGCCACGCCAACTGCCTGCTCGGCGTCGTCGGGCGAGCACCGTTTTCGGCTGAACACCCTTCGGAGGTGCTCGAAATGATCCCCGTACTTCCCCTGCGGGATGTGGTCGTCTATCCGCATATGGTGATCCCCCTCTTCGTGGGCCGGGATCGATCGATTCAGGCGCTCCAGGAGGCGATGGAGAAGGACAAGCGGATACTGCTCGTCGCGCAGATGGATGCGAGCCAGGACAGTCCGTCGATCGAGGAGATCCATCGGGTCGGGACGGTATCCACCATCCTGCAGCTCCTGAAGCTGCCCGACGGCACGGTGAAGGTGCTGGTCGAAGGAGGGGAGCGGGCGCGCATCGACGAGTTCGACGACGGCGAGTCCTTCCTCCGCGCGAGCGTCACGGTGCTCGAATCGGGATCCGATGACGGGCGCGAGACCGAGGCCCTGACACGCTCCCTCCTCGCCCACTTCGAGCAGTACGTCAAGCTCAACAAGAAGACTCCGCCGGAAATTCTGGCTTCGCTGTCGAATATCGAGGACGCGGCACGGCTCGCCGATACCGTCGCCGCTCACCTCGCGGTGAAGATCGAGCAGAAGCAGGCGATTCTGGAAGTTCACGACACGCGCGAACGGCTGGAGCATCTCGTTGCGCGCATCGAGGAGGAGATCGATCTGCTGCAGGTCGAGAAGCGTATTCGCGGCCGCGTGAAGCGGCAGATGGAGAAGAGCCAGCGCGAGTACTACCTCAACGAGCAGATGAAGGCGATCCAGAAGGAGCTCGGCGACATGGACGAGTCGCCGAGCGAAATCGAGGAGCTTGGCCGGCGGATCGAGACGGCCGGCATGTCGAAGGAGGCGAGCGCCAAGGCCACGACGGAGCTGAACAAGCTCAAGATGATGTCGCCGATGTCGGCCGAAGCCACCGTCGTGCGCAACTACGTCGACTGGCTGGTCAACGTGCCGTGGAGGAAGCGCACCCGCACCGGCCGGGATCTCGGCCGGGCGGAGGAGGTGCTCGAAGCCGACCACTACGGCCTGGAGAAGGTGAAGGAACGGATCCTGGAGTATCTCGCGGTGCAGACGCGGGTGAAGAAGCTCAAGGGGCCCATTCTCTGCCTGGTGGGAGCGCCCGGGGTCGGAAAGACCTCGCTCGGCCAGTCGATTGCCCGGGCGACGAATCGAAAGTTCGTCAGGATGTCGCTGGGCGGCGTTCGCGACGAGGCGGAGATCCGTGGCCACCGACGTACCTACATCGGCGCGTTGCCCGGAAAGATCGTGCAGAACATGGCCAAGGCGGGGGTGCGGAATCCGCTCTTCCTGCTGGACGAAGTCGACAAGATGTCGATGGATTTCCGTGGCGATCCTTCCTCGGCGTTGCTCGAAGTGCTCGACCCCGAGCAGAACCACGCGTTCAACGATCACTACCTCGAGGTCGACTACGACCTCTCGCATGTCATGTTCGTCGCTACCGCGAACACGCTGAACCTTCCGCCGCCGCTGCTCGATCGCATGGAGGTCATCAGGCTCTCGGGATACACCGAGGAGGAAAAGCTCAACATCGCCCTGCGCTACCTCCTGCCCAAGCAGATGGAGAACGCGGGCCTCGAAGCCGACGAGCTGGCGGTCCCGGAGGAGGCGATTCGGGACATCATCCGCTACTACACCCGCGAGGCGGGGGTGAGGAACGTGGAGCGCGAGATCGCCAAGATCTGCCGCAAGGTCGTCAAGCAGAAGGTGGGTGACAAGGTCGAGGGCACGATCGAGGTCACATCGGAAAATATCGACAGCTACCTCGGCGTCAGGCGATTCAGGTTCGGACGCAAGGAGGAAGAGGATCGCGTCGGTCAGGTCACCGGACTCGCCTGGACGGAGGTCGGCGGGGACCTGCTCACCATTGAAGCGGTGGTGATGTCCGGCAAGGGCAAGGCAACTTACACGGGCCAGCTCGGGGACGTGATGCAGGAGTCCATTCAGGCCGCGATGACCGTGGTGCGGGCGCGGGGCGCGGTTCTCGGCCTGGACGAGAAGTTCCATCAGAAGCGCGACATCCATATCCACGTCCCCGAGGGCGCGACTCCGAAGGACGGCCCGAGCGCAGGTGTCGGCATGTGCACGGCGGTGGTGTCCGCGCTGACCGGGATTGCGGTGCGCGCCGACGTGGCGATGACGGGTGAGATCACGCTCCGGGGCGAGGTCCTGCCCGTCGGGGGCCTGAAGGAGAAGCTGCTCGCGGCGCTCCGCGGCGGAATCCGGCTGGTGCTGATCCCGGAAGAGAATGCGCGGGAGCTGGTCGAGATCCCCGACGACATCAAGTCCAACCTCGACATACGTCCCGTGAAATGGATTGACCAGGTGCTGGATATCGCCTTGTCCAGACCGCCGGCCGGAGCGGACGCACCGGTGGACGAAGCGCAACTGGAATCGTCCGATTCGGGTGGCGAGGATGTGGATCGGAACGGACTGACCACTCACTGACCGGATTCGTCGGACAATCGATCGTTGACAGCAGTTTCAGGCACTTGCTATATACTTGAGCGCAGTGGCGACGGTGCCTGGAGCCGCGTTCGCATCGTCCGCACGATCCGTACGGTACTTGGTGGGCCCCGGAAGATGCCGTAGACTCGCGGCCCTTTCGGGTGCTTAGCTCAGCCGGGAGAGCGTCGCCCTTACAAGGCGAAGGTCGGGGGTTCGAACCCCTCAGCACCCACCAGGTTGCGCTCCGGCAGCGGAATTTTTCGGAGTGGTAGTTCAGTTGGTTAGAATACCGGCCTGTCACGCCGGGGGTCGCGGGTTCGAGTCCCGTCCACTCCGCCAACACTTCGCGGTGACGACGCGCCCCTCGCGGGCGCGTTTTCCTTTGTGCGCGTTTCTGCTGCACTGGTATGGCGTCGTCGCCGCGTCCGGCCGGCTCGATGGCGCATGAGGCGCCGAGGTTGAGCTCATGCTCCAGCTCATACGAGACAATGCGACCGGATGGATAGCGTGGGGAATCGTCATCCTCATCAGCATTCCGTTCGCGCTCTGGGGGATCCATCAGTACGTGGCTCCCGCCAGCAGCGTGGCGGTCGCGACCGTCGACGACGTGGAAATCGGCTACTACGACTATCAGCAGGCCTACGCCCGTCGACGCCAGCAGCTTCAGTCGATGCTCGGCGCCAGAATCATCGGCGACGAAGACGATGCTCGGCTGCGGCGCGATGTGCTCGACGCGATGATCGATTCCGAGGTCCTCGTCGGCTCGGCCGCCGCCGCCGGCATGCGGGTGGGCGACAGACAGCTCGCGAGCACCATCCAGACCCAGGAAGTATTCCGTCCCGGGGACGACGGGTTTTCGCAGGAGGTCTACGAGAGCTGGCTGCGCACCCAGGGCTACTCCCCGGGTGGATTCGAGGAAGACTTCCGACGGTCGCTTCTCGAGCAGCAGATCGTGGCCGGCATCGCCGGATCGGAATTCGTTTCCGGTAGCGGGTTGCGCGATGCGGTGCGGATGCGCACGCAGACGCGTACGTTCTCGCTGCTCACGATTCCCGCCTCCGATTTCGAGGCGCCCGAGCCGACGGATGCGGAGGTCCGGACGTACTTCGAGCAGCACCGCGGCAGGTTCACGGCTCCCGAGCGTCTGCGCCTGCGTTACCTGGAGATATCCATGGACGAAATCGCCGCCGGGGTGAAGGCGGACGACGACGAGCTTCGCGCCCTGTTCGAGTCCGAGCCGGAGCGCTTCGTGACGCCGGAGAAGCGCGAGGTCTCCCATATCCTCGTCTCCGTTCCTCCCGATGCCGGCGACGACGAAGTCGCCCGGACGCGGGAACGGCTCGCCGCGCTGCGGGAGCGCGTCCTGGCGGGCGAGTCGTTCGAGGATCTGGCGAGGGAGAATTCAGACGATCCGGGGTCCGCGGCGGGCGGCGGATCGCTCGGATTCATCGAGCGCGGCATGATGGTATCCGAGTTCGAAGAGGCGGCGTTCGCTCTTGCCTCGGGCGAAGTGAGCGATCCGGTGAGAACGAGCTTCGGATGGCATCTCGTCAAGGTGATTTCGGTACGGGAATCCGGCGGCGCGGCGTTCGAGGAAGTGCGCGATCAGGTACTCGTGCGGTATCAGGCACGCGAGGCGGAACGCATCTACGCCGAGCGCGTGGAGACGCTCGCCAACGTCACCTACGAGCATCCCGAGTCACTGGAGGCCGGCGCTCGCGAGCTGGGGCTGACGATTCGGGAGACCGGCCCGGTGACTCTCGACGGCCGGTCCGACGATCCCATCGCCTCGCAGCCTGCCGTGATCGCGGCGGCGTTCTCGAGCGACGTGCTCGACGAGGGCAACAACAGCGAGCCGATCGAGTTCGAGCCCGGCCGGGTCGTCGTCGTCCGCGCGTTCGATCACGAACGCTCGCGGGAGCTCGGCCTGGAAGAGGCTCGGGCGGACATTGCCGGCGCTGTCCGGACGGAAACGAGGCGCCGGGCGGTAGCCGAAAGAGGGCGCGCGTTGCTCGGAGATCTGCGCAGCGGGCGGGACGTGAACGCGGTGGCGGCTGATGCGGGCCTCGAATGGAGCCGATTCGAGGACATCGACCGCGCCGGCGCCGGGCTCGCCGCGCCGCTGCTCGAGGTCGCATTCCGCATGCCTCGCCCGGACGTCGGGGCCGCGCAGTTCGACGGAGTGCTGGACGATCACGGAGACTTCGTTATCGTGTCGCTGTCTCGCGTGGATGACGGCGATACCTCCTCGATGAGTGGCGACGAGACCGGCATTCTGCGCCGCACGCTGGAATCCGACATCGGCCGTACCGCGCTCGACGCATTCGTTCGTGGCCGTCGCGAGTCTGCGGACGTCAGGATCGTCGAGCCGAATCCGGAGGGCTGATATCCCCTGCCTTCACCGCACTCCGCCTCCAGGCCCCGCACGGAGATCCTGGAGAGGTCGCGGATGTACGGGAACATCGGCGTCCGCTGCCGGGATCGCCGACGGATGCGGACGAAGCGTGCGCTCGACGGGAGAGGCGGTCAGGCCGCGTACAGCCTGCTCGCTCGACGGAATCGCCTGCTGAGGAATTCCATCTGGTCGGCGAGAATTCGCCGGTTCGACAGGACCAGATACTCCGCCCGGTTCGGAACGTAGGGCACCGCCAGCAGGCTCATGCCGGCTTCGTCGGGCGTGCGGGATCCCTTTGCGTGGTTGCATCCCCGGCAGGCCGCCACGACGTTGCTCCAGCAGTCGGCGCCGCCCCGCGAGAGCGGGACCAGATGGTCCCGGGTGAGCAGACGTCCCGGGAGCTGCCGCCCGCAGTACATGCACAGATGATCGTCGCGCAGGAACAGCTCGCGGTTCGACAGCGGCGGTACGAGGCGCTCGTCGCCGACGTTGCGGGAATGGCCCCTGACCGCGATGATCGAATTGACCGTGGCATGCGAGCGACACCCGTTGAGCCGGTTGATACCGCCGTAGAAGGTGAAGGTGCGCTCGCCGGCGGTCCACGCAATCATCTCGCGGGCATCCAGGATCACGGCGTCCTGCCACGGAATCCAGCGCTGGGGGCGGCCCGTGACGTCGAGTCGAAGGATGAGGGGGTCGATGGCGGTGTTCACGGTCGCGGCCTGTGGCGATGCGGTCTTCCCGTTGGCGGCGGCGGTATTCTGCATCAATCGGAGCCGCCCGAACACTTCCACCGGCCGTCCGGCGGTCACGGCATGGCCATGCCCATCATGCTGAATCCGGCGTCGACATGGACGACTTCACCGGTGATGCCGGCGGCGAAGTCCGAGCACAGGAACGCGGCGGTGTTTCCGACATCGTCGATCGTCACGTTGCGCCGCAGGGCCGACGTCGTCTCGACCTGGTGGAGGATCTTGCGGAAGTCCGAGATGCCGGCTGCGGCCAGCGTCCTGATCGGTCCGGCGGAGATGGCGTTGGCCCGGATACCCTCGGGACCGAGCGCCGCCGCGACGTAGCGGACGTTCGCTTCCAGACTCGCCTTCGCCGCGCCCATCACGTTGTAGTGCGGGACCGCTCGTGCGGCGCCCAGGTAGGTCAGGGTCAGCAGGGCGCCACTGCGTCCCCGCATCATCGGCCGCGCGGCCTTGGCGAGGGCGGCGAAGCTGTACGCGCTCACGTCGTGCGCAATCGCATGCGCATCCCGGGTGAGAGACTCGAGATAGTCTCCCTGCAGCGCCTCGCGAGGTGCGAACGCGATGGCGTGTACGACGATGTCGAGTCCGTCCCAGCGACGGTGAAGTGCCTCGAAGGTCCGGTCGATCCCGGAATCGTTCGCGACGTCGCATTCCAGGACGACATCGGAGCCCGCCTCGGCCGCCAGCCTGGCGACGCGCGCGCCGAGACGATCGTTCTGGTACGTGAACGCGAGCTCCGCGCCCTCCCGGCGCATCGCGCGCGCAATTCCCCAGGCGATGGAGCGATTGCTCGCCACCCCCAGAATGAGTGCCCGCTTGCCTTCGAGAAGAGCCATCGTCGAGTGCTCCGCACGGATCTTCCGGCCGTCATGCGTCATCGCCGGCTCGCGCCGCGCCATGGCCGGGTACGGCGGCTCGGGCTGGATTGCATCGCCTCGCGGTGATGTCCACGACCCGCGGCACGACCGGAAACACGCCGCGCCGCGGCATTCTCCTGCCGTTGCGGCCCCGTCGGGATCGTCAGGCGCGATCGTTGGGGGCCCGGCCTGCCCCGGGTTCAGATCGTGGGCGTGTCCGAAAGGTGCACGAAGAGCTCCCGGCCGGGCATCAGAAGCTCATTCGTCGAAATCCGATTCCACCGGCGCAGGCTCGCGACGGAGACGCCGAACTGCCGCGAGATCTCCCACAGCGAGTCGCCGCGCTTGACCTGGTATCGGATGCGCTGCTGCCCGCCATCGGGACCGGTGTACGCGGCCGGGATCAGGCGCACGATCTGTCCGGGTCGAAGGATGGAGTTTTCGTGGATCCGGTTGAGCTCGGCAAGTGCGGGCACCGTCGTTCCATGTCGCGCGGCGATCCCGGACAGCGTGTCGCCGTACTGCACGACATGGACGTTGTTCGTGCGCGACATCTTCGATGGACCGGCTTGCAATGCGGCAGGCGCCGGCCTGGAACGCCCGTGATGCACGGTCAGTCTCTGACCGGGCAGCAGGACCGATTCGATGGAAAGGCCGTTCCAGGTCGCAAGCTGCTCGACCCCCACTCCGTGCCGGCGGGCTATCAGCCACAGGGAGTCCCCGCTGCGAACGCGGTGAATCATGGTCTCGGTTTCCGACCCGGAGGGACGTGTCCGCGTCGCAGCGTCGGCCAGGGCCACCTCGCGCATTCCCAGCGCCGCCGGAATCGTCAGATGGGTTCCGGCGATGATCCGATCCGAGGCCAGTCCGTTGGCGTCCTGCAACGCCTTCACGCTCGTCCCGTAGCGGATGGCGATGGCGCCGAGCGTGTCTCCCGGCACGACCGCGTGACGGGTCCAGCGTCCGTTCCCCGCGGCCGGGAGCTGCGCGAGATTCGTGGAGAAACGTTCAGCGGCGCCGGAAGGAAGCTGCAGACGATGCGGCCCCCCGGGCGCGGTCGTCGAACGCTTGAAGCCGGGATTGAGGCGGCGGAGCTCCTTGATGGTGATTCCCGCCAGATTCGCGGCGAACGCGAGATCGACCCGACGGTCGAGTGAAACAGTCCTAAAGTACACCCGGTCGGGAATCGACCCCAGGGCCACGCCGTATCGGTCCGGCCTCTCGACGATCTCGGCGATGGCGACGAAGCGGTATACGTGGGTGCGTGTCTCCCGGGGAAGCCGCAACGACCATACGTCGGTGGGCTTCCCCCGCGCACGGTTGCGGGACATTGCGCGCCGGACGTTGCCTTCGCCCCAGTTGTAGGCGGCGACCGCGAGCAGCGGGTCGTTCCCGAACTCCTGCAAGAGTGTGGTGAGGTAGTCGAGCGCGGCACGAGTGGACTCGACGATGGCGCGGCGTCCGTCGTACCACCAGTTCTGCTCCAGTCCATACCGTCTGCCGGTCGACGGCATGAACTGCCACAGGCCCGACGCCCCCGCCGGAGAGTACGCGCGTTCCCGGAACGAGCTCTCCACGACCGGCAGCAACGCGAACTCCATGGGCAATGCACGCTTCTCGACTTCCCGCGCGATGTAGGCCAGGTATGGGCGGGCGCGCTGCGTCAGGCGGTCGAGGTATTTCGGATTCTTCCGGTACCAGTCGATCGCGCGTTCCACCTGCCTCTTTTTCGGGTATTGCAGCTCCATCCCGCCGCGAATACGGTCCCACGCGTCCCGGTCGTCCGCCACCACCACGGTGGGCTCCGGTGACGGCAACCGTCCCGGACCCTCGTCGAGCATGACGGTCCCGGCCGGGTACGGCGGCTGCGGCGGCCGGATGCCTGGTGTGGATACCGCGGCTTCGCCGCTCCGCGCGGCATCGGGAACCGAAGGCGGCCCCGGTTCGTTCGCCACCGGTCCGGGCGCGAACCGGCCCGTCTTCGGGGTCGCGGGCGTGTCCGGTGCGAGTGGCTGCGAGGTGCACCCCGCCAGCACGAGCGAAATCGACAGGAGGCCGGCCGTCAGGCCGGCGCAGATACGCGTTCTGCGCCGGCAGGTCGAGTGCATCTGAGTGAGGGACGCCACACAATCGGGCGTGCCGGTTCCGGGCACCATGGACAATTGGACAGTTGCGAGCTCGGCCGTATGCTATGGAGCGGCGCGGGTGGGGTCAAGAACGAGTCTTGTCCAATGAGAAATGAGCCTGAAGGGAGGGTCGATATCCAGTGACACATGAGCCTGTAGCGGGAGCGATTCGGAGATCATCGGAGAATGATCGTGACCCTACAGACCCAACGGGTGCAGACCCTGGAGCAGGTGCGGCGCGTCGCCGAAGGCAACGAGCCGGTCGACTTCACCCTCGCCGAGCGGGCCTCGGCCTACGAGTTCATCCGGCGCACCCTGACGCAGTTCGACTACGCGGCGCTGGGCAAGGCCGACAAGGGCGCGGTGAAGGCGTATCTCGGGAAGATGACAGGGCTGTCACGGGCCCAGCTCACCCGGCTGATTGCCCAGCACCGCTCGACCGGACGCATCCGCGACCGGCGCGGCGCCGGGCCGTCGCGTCCCTTCACGAGGCGCTACACCGCGGCCGATATCCGCCTGCTCGCCGAGGTCGACGCCGCCCTCGGCCAGCGCTGCGGGCCGGCCACCCGGGCGGTGCTGCGCCGCCAGTACGAGCTCTTCGGCGATGCGCGCTTCGTGCGTCTGGCGGGGCTGTCGAACGGGCATCTGTACAACTTGCGCGCCTCGCGCACCTACCGCACCCGGCGCAGCGTGTTCACCCGGACCCGCGCCCGGGTCGTGGCCATCGGCGAGCGACGCAAGCCCCGCCCCGACGGACAGCCCGGATGGCTGCGGGTGGACACCGTCCACCAGGGAGACCGCGACGGGACCAAGGGGGTGTACTACGTCAACACCGTCGACGAGGTCACCCAGTACGAGCACATCGGCTGCGTGCCAGCCATCTCCGAGCGCTTCCTCGTCCCGGTGCTCGAAGCCCTCATCCGCGCCTATCCGTTCGAGATTCGGGGCTTTCATGCCGACAACGGCTCGGAGTACATCAACCCCCGCGTCGCCGCGTTGCTGAACAAGCTCCACATCGGCCAGTTCACCAAGTCGCGCCCGCGCCAGTGCAACGACAACGCCCTGGTCGAGAGCAAGAACGGCGCAGTGATTCGCTCCTACCTCGGCTACGACCACATCCCCCAGCGCTTCGCCCCCGAGGTCAACGCCTTCACCCAGGGCGTCCTCTCGCCCTATCTGAACCACCATCGCCCCTGCCTGTTCGCCACCGAGCAGCGCGACGCCCAGGGCCGGGTCCGCAAGCGCTACCGCGACCAGGACCTCGCCACCCCCTACGAGAAGCTCAAGTCGCTGCCCGATGCCGCGCGCTGGCTCAAGCCCGAGGTGACCTTCGCAGCCCTCGACGCCGTGGCCCATGCCCACAGCGACTTCGAGGCCGCCCTCGCCGTCAACGCCGCGCGCAACGCGCTGTTCCGTGCCCTCGGGCGCGCATGGGGATGCGCCGCGTAGCCGAGGCGCTCACCGCCAGGCACAGGGCATCGCACCCCACCCCGCGCCCTGTGGATTTGTGGACGAGTCCTGCGGACCGGCGCGAGCCCTTCGGGCCGTGTGGACAGCCCGTGGACAACGCTGACGCGTTGCCCACCGCCTGCCCACACTCTCGCGCCTCTCGTCCACAAGCTCCACAGGGCTCATTACCACTCATCGAGAAAACCACACCTCACACCATCAGGACTCTGGTTGACTCCCGCGATCCCCCCACCCATCATGCCTCCTCCCACCCACAACCCGACTTCGCTCCCCCAACCGCTCACTCTCGCTCCTCGTTCAGGCTCATTTCAGGATTGGAAAACACTTCCGGCCGCGTGTGACAACAGGGCTCTCCAGAAGTCGTGACGAACGGTTCATCAGGCCCTCGATCCGGGCCTTCGATGCCGAAAGACCGCCCGTCACCGTGCGATCTTCCGGTCAGGCGGCCAATGACCGCGACTTTTGAATGGTCCTGCGTGTGACAACGCATGAACAACCCCGTGACGGACACGCTTGCGGGCGAGGTGAGTCGGCGGCGCCGAGCGCGGCTGCGCGCGGTGCGCCGTTCCGCAAGCCGGCCGGTGCGACGAGCCTGACAGCCGATCCGATGAACGATCCGGTGAACGACGACGCGGCGTACGTGCCGTGGCACTATAGGTCCGGCTTCGACGGCTACCACTCCAGCGTCGAGGGATTCGTGTACTTCAAGGACTTGAGGGGCCGGCACGAGGAGAGCCGTATTCGGAGAGGCGGGGAACCCCCTCTCCATTTCCCGACGCAACCCATCGGCCGGCGGCCTGTCCGTCCCTCTCCGTTCGCCGGCCCATTCATCGAGGAGGGCAATGCCATGCCAGTGGTCCGGGTGTCGTTCTACGAGGGCCGGTCGACGGAGCAGAAGCGGGAGATCGCGGAGATCATCACCGATGCGCTCGTGCGGGTCGCGGGCTCCAGGCGTGAGGCGGTCAACGTCCTGTTCGAGAACCACGCGAGGGAAGACTGGGTGATCGGGGGAGCGCCCGAGCTCAGGGATCCGGCCCGGGGCGGTTAGGACGATCCCGCAGATGCGGCCGGCGCTCGGGCTCCTCCTGTTTGCCGACTACACGCTGGAGGAGCTGGCCGGGCTCGGTCGACTGTGCGAGGACCTCGGCTACCGTTCGTTCTGGTACACCGATGTCCGCTTCGGACGGGAGTGCTATGTGGGACTCTCGGCGGTCGCCGCGCGAACCAGCCGGCTGTGGCTCGGACCGGGCGTCTCGGATCCGTACACGCGGCATCCGGCGATGACCGCCGCCGCCATCGCCACCCTCGACGAGTTGAGCGGTGGGCGCGCGGTGCTCGGCCTCGGGGTCGGCGGACAGGGGTTCCGCGAGCTCGGCATCGAGCGCCGGCTGCCGGTGGCGGCGCTGCGCGAGACGGTGGAGGTCGTGCGCGCGCTGCTGCGCGGCGAAACCGCGACCCTGCATGGAAAGGTCGTTTCGCTCTCGGATGGGCGCCTCGGCTTCGAACCCGTGCGTGCGGACATTCCCATCTACATCGCCACCCACGGCGCGCAGGTCTCGAAGCTCGCAGGCATGATCGCGGACGGCATCCTCATCGCGAACACGTTGCACCCGCACATGCTCGAGCGCTACCTGGGGCGGGTCCGCGAGGGGATGGCGCAAGCGAATCGCGAATCCGGCTCCTTCGATCTCGGAATTCGGGTCGAAGCGTGCATCTCGGACGATGGCGAGGCTGCGTTCGCGGTGATGCGCCGGCGGATGGCCTCCCGCCTCATGGGGCAGTATCCGCACTGGGCATACCTCGACGAGATGGGTGTCGAGCTTCCCGAGGCGTTCGTAGCGGTCGCGTCGACGAAGGACCCTCGACGCGTCGACGAGGCGGCGGCCCTGATGCCTGCCGAGATCGTGGATCACACGGTCCTGGCCGGGAACGCGGAGCGCGTCGCCGAGCGGCTCGCGGCGGCGCTGCGGCCCGAGGTCGCCAGCATCACGGTTCGACCCCACTGTGTGCCCGGCGAGTCCGTCGATGCGGTGGTGCGCGCCTTCGCCGAAGAGGTCATGCCGCGTGCGGAGGCATCGAGCAACGGGAATCCCCCGGCCCGTCGACTTCCCTGGTCGGGGTGAGGGGGTCTGAACCTCCGACCCCTGCCTCCCGAAGGCAGTGCTCTACCAGGCTGAGCAGGGCTCTCCGGAAGTCGTGACGATCGGCTCATCAGACCCTCGAACCGGGCCTTCGATGCCGAAGGACCGCCGGCTCACCGTGCGATGGTCCGGTTGAGCGGCCGGTAACCACGACTTTCGAAGAGTCCCGCCAGGCTGAGCTGCACCCCGTGGCGCGGCGCCCGGCTCGAGAGACAATCCGGTGGCCCAACGCCGGTCCGCGCCACCGCTACCGCCGCATCGCCGCGCCGCCCGGATCGTAGGGGCTGCTCGCGATGATGCGCGCCCCGCGCTCCACCCCGACCACGTGGGTGTGCAGCTCCTCCCCGGCCTGCGCGTGCTCGACATCGACGAGCGCCATCGCGAGGCTCTTGCCGACGTGGTGGCCGTAGCCGCCCGAGGTGACAAAGCCGACGCGGCGGCCGGCCTTCCACACCGGCTCGTAGCCGGAGGCGTCCGCGTCGAGCGCGTCCACTTCGAGCGTGACCAGCCGCTGCGGCGCGGTGTTCTTCTCGCGCTCGGCGAGCGCCGCCTCGCGGCCGGTGAAGTCGCCCTTGCTCCACGCGATCCAGCGGTCCATGCCGGTCATGCCGGGCGTGTAGCCCTGGGTGAACTCGCAGCTCCAGATCCCGAAGCTCTTCTCGAGCCGCAGCGAGTTCATCGCGTAGAAGCCCCACTCGCGGATCCCGAGGTCCCGGCCCGCATCGAGCAGCATCTCGCGCAGCGCGATGTGCTCGGCGGCGCCGACATTGATCTCGTAGCCGAGCTCGCCGGCCACCGACAGGCGGCCGACCTTCGCCCGCAGCAGGCCGACGTCCAGCGTCGCGCACCCCATGAACGGAAGCGCCTCGTTCGAGACGTCCTGGTGGGTGAGCTTCGCGAGCACGTCGCGCGAGCGCGGTCCGGAGAGCGCGAAGCCCACCGTCGCGTCGGAGAGGTCGCGCACGGTGACCCCGGGGGCGCCGGATTCCGCAATCCGGTCCGAGAACCAGCGCATGTGCCACTGGCGGAGATAGTACGAGCCCATGATCCACCACGCGCCGCCGCCCCAGTTGAACACGGTGAGGTCGCCCTTGAGGCGGCCGTCCGCCGCGAGCATCGGCGCGAGCTTCGCCCGCCCCGGCGCGGGGAGCCGCGAGGCCAGGACCCGGTCCAGCCACTCCTCCGTTCCGGGCCCGCTCACCTCGAAGCGCGAGAACCCCGAGATGTCGACCAGGCCCACCCGCCCGCGCACCGCCTCGCACTCCTCGGCCACGATCGGGAACGCGTTCGAGCGCTTGAGCGTCGGCGTCTCCTCGAAGCCCGGGGGGGCGAACAGCAGCGGCGTCTCCAGCCCCCACGTGCAGCCCCACAGGCAGCCGGCGGCGTTCATGGCGTCGTGGGCCGGTGACTTGCGCAGCGGCCGCCCGGCGGGGAGCTGCTCGTTCGGACAGGTCATCACGAAGCGGCGCGAGTAGAACTGTCCGGTGGTCTGCCGGATGTACTCGCGGTTCGAGGCGAACGGCCCGTGGCGCGCGATGTCCATCGGCCACACGTCCGCCTCCGCCTCGCCGTGGATCATCCACTCCGCGAGCGACTTGCCGACCCCCCCGCCCTGGAGGAATCCCGCCATCACTCCGCACGCGAGCCAGTAGTTGCGCATCCCCGGCACCGGTCCCACCAGCGGGTTGCCGTCCGGGGAGAAGGTGAAGGCGCCGTTCACCCACCGCTTCACCCCCACCCGCTCCAGCACCGGGTACCGGCGCCAGGCCATCTCGAGCTCGCCGGCGATCCGGTCGAGCTCCTCGGGGATGAGGTCGAAGCCGTAGTCCCACGGCGCTCCGTCGATGTTCCAGTGCCGGTGGTCGACCTCGTAGATCCCGACCAGCACTCCCTGCTGGTCCTGCCGGAGGTAGGTGAAGCCTTCGAGGTCCACGGTCATCGGCACCTCGAAGTCGAGCGCCGCGACCTCGGGGATGGTCTCGGTCACGAAGTAGTGGTGCTGGAGCGGCGAGAGCGGGAGGTCGAGCCCCACCATCCGTCCGACCTGCCTGGCCCAGAGTCCGCCCGCGTTGACGACGTGCTCGGCGTGGATGACGCCCTTCTCCGTCACCACGTCCCAGGCGCCGTCGGCGCGCTGGTTCAGCGCTTCGACCCGGTTGTGCTCGATGACCTCGGCGCCGCGCCGGCGCGCCGCGCCGGCGTAGGCGTGGACGGTGCCGGTGGTGTCGAGATAGCCCTCGCGATCCGCCCACAGCCCGCCGATGACCCCGGTGACGTCCATGATCGGACACTTCTCGCGGATCTCGTCCGGGGTCATGAGGTGGCAGTCCTCGATACCGATGGTCTGGAAGATCCGGTAGGCCGACTGCAGCCACTCCCAGCGCGCCGGCGCCGAGGCGACCGTGATCCCCCCGGTCATGTGCAGCCCGATGTCCTGGCCGGACTCCTGCTCGATCTCGGACAGGAGGTCGATCGTGTAGGCCTGCAGCGCCGCCATGTTCGGGTCCGCGTTGAGCGCGTGGACGCCGCCCGCCGCGTGCCACGACGAGCCGGCGGTCAGCACCGAGCGCTCGACCAGCGCCACGTCGGTCCAGCCGAATCTGGCGAGGTGGTAGAGCACCGATGCGCCGACCACGCCGCCGCCGACGATCACGACCCGATAGTGGGATTTCATGGCTGTCTCCTGGAGGAGGGGGATGGGAGCGGGCGTCCCCCCGGGCGTCCGGCGTCCGGCGTCCGGCGAGAATCGCGCCGCGCATTCTCGCCACTATCGACGGCGCACGCTACATAGAGCCTGCCTTTCGGGCCATAGGAACAAACGTTTGTACATCGAAACGGCGCCCCGCTAGCTTGAATCCGCGTATTTGTCAACACGTTGTCAGGAGGTGGCTCACAGCAGGCGGATCGCCCGACAAGAACTCCCACACCAGGTGGGAGAAGGAGGATACAAGCGATGAGCAGTGATCCCGTATGGCCTGAATACGATGAACGTACCCAGGCGATGGTCGATGCCATGGTGGAGGCGGAGGAACGCGCTCTCGCGGCCCGCAGGGCCGGGCTAGAGGACTGCGAGTGCAGGGAAGGCATGTTTCCCACCGGCGGACGACCCGCCACCCGACGTTCATTCCTCGCCGCGTCCGCGGCAATGGCGGGAGGCGCGACGCTGGGAGTCGCCGCCGGTGGCGCCGGCGCCGCCGCACCCCCCGGCGCCATCGAGTTCCCGGTGCCGGACGACCCCACGAAGATCCAGGGACGGCTCACTCACGACGACGGCGGATACGGCAGCCGGTCGCAGTTCGAGACCGAGGTCCGCTGGCGCTTCCCCACCGCCACCAGGGAATCGTCCTGGACCATGACTCCGCTCGAATCCGGACACGGGATCATCACCCCGTCCGGGCTCCACTTCGAGCGCCACCACGGCGGCATTCCCAACATCGATCCCGCCCGCCACTCCCTGATCGTCCACGGGATGGTGGACCGGCCCATGAAGTACACCATGGCGGACCTGATGCGCTTCCCCTCGGTGTCGCGCTTCCACTTCATCGAGTGCTCGGGCAACGGGCTCACGGAGTGGCGCGAGCCGAAGCTGAAGACGGTGCAGGGGACTCATGGCCTCACCAGCACCTCGGAGTGGACCGGCGTTCCGCTGTCCACCCTACTGGCGGAGGTGGGGGTTCGGGACGGCGCGGCCTGGGTGCTCGCCGAGGGCGCGGACGCCGCGGTGATGACCCGAAGCGTGCCGCTGGACAAGTGCTGGGGCGACGCGATGCTCGCCTACGCCCAGAACGGCGAGGCGCTGCGTCCGGAGCAGGGCCATCCGCTGCGCCTGCTGCTCCCGGGGTTCGAAGGGAATACCCACATCAAGTGGCTGCGCCGCCTCGAAGTGAGCGATGCGCCCTTCATGAGCCGCGAGGAGACCTCGAAGTACACCGACCTCCTCACCGGCGGCAAGGCCCGGCAGTTCTCGTTCACCATGGAGGCGAAGTCCGTCATCACCTTCCCCTCGGGCGAGATGAAGCTGCCCGGTCCGGGGTTCTACGAGATCACGGGACTTGCCTGGTCCGGCCGCGGCCGGGTCAAGCGGGTCGAGGTCTCGGTGGACGGAGGCGACAACTGGCGGCTCGCCTCGCTGGAGGGTCCGATCATGCCCGTGTGCCACACCCGCTTCCGCATCCCGTGGCAGTGGGACGGCGCTCCGGCAATCCTGCAGAGCCGCTGTCAGGACGAGACGGGCTACGTGCAGCCGACCATCAGGCAGCTCGTCGAGGCGCGCGGCCTCGACGGCGGTGGGTACGGGTCGGTGTACCACCTGAACGGCATACAGAGCTGGGGCGTGGCCAGCGACGGGAGTGTGACCAATGTCCATCACTATGCGTGACACGGTGGCGAAGCGCCTGCCGCGGGCGTGCGTGCTCGCGGTGGGACTGGGGCTCGCGGGCGGCACGATGGCGCAGGGCGGCTACGGAGGTCCCTACGGGCTCGGCACTCCGGCCACCGCCGAGGAGATCGCGGCGATCGACATCGACGCGATGCCCGACGGCCGGGGCCTCCCTCCGGGTGAAGGCGGCTACGAGGAAGGCAGGCAGGTGTACACGATGCACTGCCTCGCCTGCCACGGCGCGGACCTCGGCGGGGTCGCGGGCACCGGTGGCGCCGCGCTGATCGGGGGGCGGGGCAGCCTCGCGAGCGGCAAGCCCATGAAGACGGTGGAGAGCTACTGGCCCTACGCCACCACGCTGTTCGACTTCACCAAGCGGGCCATGCCGTTCCACACCCCGGGATCGCTGTCGGACAACGACGTGTACGCGGTGTCCGCCTACATCCTGGCCGAGGGCAACATCATCGGCAGGGACGAGGTCATGAACGCCGAGACGATGCCGAAGGTGGTGATGCCGAACGTGGACGGCTTCATCGCCGATCCCCGGCCGGACGTGTTCAACTACGACTGACCGGAGTCAGTCTTTCCGCGGCACGGGCGGCCCCTTCGCGGGGCCGCCCTCCCGCCTCCGGCGCGGGCGGCAGGCGCAAGCCATCCATGCGGCCAGCACGGCGGCAAGCGGCGCCGTCACCGCCGCCGCGACGCTCACGGAGACGACCAGCCCACCCGGTTCGCGCACGTACTCGCTGTACATCTCCGCGTAGAACCAGTCGGTCCCGTAGGCGACGGGGGTGCGCCGCACCCGCCACTCGAGCCAGGCGCCGGCGTGCATGGCGGCGAGCCACAGCACGGGCGGTGCGAGCAGGTGGGCCGCGGTGCGGACCCCGGCCCCGAGAAGAGTGGGAGCGGGAGTCCGCGCAAGCGATCTCAGGTGGAGAGCGGCGAGGACGGCGGCGGCCCCGCCGGCCGCGAGCGCCGGCACCGTGTAGTGGGGGAGGGCGCGCAGGAGCCGTGCCCCGGAATCATCGGTCGCCGCCGCCCCCGCCGCCGCGGCGAGCGCCGCTCCCGCGGCCACGGCGAAGGCCGCGGCCAGAGCGCGCGGCAACCGTCCGAATCCGGGTGGTCCCGCGCAGGCTCGCCACAGGCGCCGCACGCACTCGGAGCCGCGCGGGGCACGAGCGTCGTTCAGGGCCGTCGACACCGCGGGTTCCTGCCGCACCTGACCGTGACTCCTGCCGTGATTCCTGCATCGGTGATGGTGTCCGCGAGCGTACAGCGATTCCCGCCAGGCCGGGAACATGCTCCTGAAATCCTCTCCATCGGACGCCCTGAGGGTCGAAATCGCGCCGGGATCCCACCACGGCACGGCCTCTCCGGGCGCTGGCGGGAATTGCTGGCGAGCGTACAGTGTTTTCCAGTCCTGAAAGTCGAAATGAGACACTGCCCGCGGTTGTCGCCAGTGTCCGTCACGCCGGCATAATCGTTCTCGCGCCGGTCCGACCGGCACCGGGGCGCAGGGCAAGGCACACCTGCTCCTCCCCTCCTGCGCATGGCTACAGGTGACGCCACATGTTGAAACGAGTGCACGTCACGGGCTACAAGTCGCTCCACGATACCGAGGTACGGCTTGCACCCCTCACCCTCCACACAACGATGGAGCGTGCACTGTGGCACCGACAACGACCTTGCGGAACGACGTACTTCACGAGTCGCTTACGCCTCATTGAAGCATTCCGGTCGGCTGGCTCCGTTGCGGAGGGCCGGGGTGAGCATCGCGACGCCGGCTCACACGTGGATCTCGATGATGTCTCCGTCGCGCACCGGGTGGTCGCGGCCGACCTGCCGGCCGCCGAGCCGGCCGTTGCGGCCCCACAGCTTCGCGTACCTGAGCGAGCGCGCGAAGTCCTTGTGGATGAGGCGGGCCACGTCGTGCACGGTGCCGCCGGTGCGCACCGTGAACGGGGTGCCCATGTCCGGCGGACGGCCCGGGGTCTTGGTGTAGACGCGGGCGATCGCGAGCCGCTCGAACAGGAACGGCGCGATGGCGTCGAGGCCGCCGCCGGTCTCGGTCGAGGTCGCGATGCTCGGCAGGGCGGGGCCGCCGAGCTCCTTGAAGACCGCGACCTCCTCGCGGGGATCGTCGAGCAGATCGGACTTGGCGGCGATGAGAAGGGCCGGCAGCCGGATCGCGAAGGGGTCGTGGTCGTCGGCGTCCGGGTCCGGCGGCGCGAGCCCCGCCTCCCAGTCCGCGAGCAGCGAGACGCGCTTCTCCGCCAGCACCGCGCGGACCTCGGCGGTGCGCTCGATGCATGAGGGATCGGAGAGGTCGACGACCAGCAGCGCCGCGCCGGCGGGCTGGAGGGCGTTCACGATCCACGGCACGGGGTGGTCGCGAGCGATGGGGGGCAGGTCCACGAGCTGGAAGTGGATGTCCTCGTGGGGCAGCATCGCGGGCTGCGGGAACTGCGTGGTGAACGGGTAGGGGCCGACCTCGGCGTGCGCTCCGGTGAGGCTCGCGACGAGGGCGGACTTCCCGGAGTTGGGCGGTCCCAGCACCGCGACCTGCGCCGCCCCCTCGGGCCGGACGACCAGCGCCGGACCGCCGCGCGCGCCGCCCTTCTTCGGTCCCGCGAGCTCCTCGGTGAGCTGCCTGATGCGGGCCTTGATGTCGCCCTGGAGGTGCTCGGTGCCCTTGTGCTTCGGGATCGTGCGCAGCATCTCGCGCAGGCATTCGAGCCGCTCCTTCGGCTCGCGCGCGGCGCGAAAGGCGGCTTCCGCGGACTTGTACTCGGGAGAGAGGTTGGCCGGCATCGCCCCGTCGCCCCGTCGTCAACCGCGCCTTGCCGGGCGCCTGCTCAGGACGATGCCCGAAACAAGGGCGCCGACCGCACCCTGAAGGGAGCCCGTCCCCGCGCAATGGCGCGTTCGACCCCGCGGCAAGGTCATTCTCGTC
Organism: Gammaproteobacteria bacterium; assembly: GCA_965202735.1. GTDB lineage: Bacteria > Pseudomonadota > Gammaproteobacteria > HK1 > HK1 > HK1. The sequence goes on along the minus strand of OZ241844.1, from coordinate 1,221,265 downwards.
AGCGCCCTCGCCGTTCGCCTCGTGCGTCCCGGCACGCCGCCCAGACGCGCTCGGGGGTCGCGGGCATGTCGAGGTGCGCGATCCCGAGCGGGGCGAGGGCGTCGGCGATCGCGTTCATCACCGCCGGACAGGCCGCGGTGCAGCCGGACTCCCCGACGCCCTTCACGCCGAGCGGATTGGTGCGCGCGGGCACGCAGTTGGCGCGGAAGACGATCCCCGGGAGGTCGCCGGCGCGGGGGAGCGCGTAGTCCATGAAGCTGCCGGAGACGAGCTGGCCGGTGTCCGGGTCGTAGACGGTGCGCTCCAGCAGCGCCTGCCCCAGGCCCTGCGCGACGCCGCCGTGGACCTGGCCTTCGAGCAGCAGCGGGTTGATGACCACCCCGTGGTCGTTGACCGCGGTGTAGCGCACGAGCGCGAGCGCGCCGGTCGACGGGTCGATCTCGACCTCGCACACGTGGCACCCGCAGGGGTAGTTGTACCGCTTGGCGCGGTAGTGGCTCGTCGCCTGCAGTCCGATCTCGTTCGAGCCGGGAAAGGACTCGGGCCTGAACGACGCCGCGACCACGTCGCGCAGCGGGACGCTGCGGTCCGTGCCCGCGATGGTGAACGCGCCGGCGGCGAAGGCGATGTCCTCCGCGCTCGCCTCCAGGAGCCCGGCCGCGACGCGTTTCCCGCGCTCGACGATCGCCTCGGCCGCGAGCGTCACCCCCATGCCCGCGACGGTGGCGGTGCGCGAGCCTCCCGAGCCGCTGCCGGGTCCGACCACGTCGCTGTCGCCCTGGCGCACCTGCACGGATTCGAACGGCACCCCGAGCCGGTCGGAGGCGACCTGCGCGAACGTCGTCTCGTGGCCGTGGCCGCCCGTCTGGCCCGTGAGGGTGACGGTGAGCTCCCCGGACGGCTGGAACACCAGCGTCACGCGGTTGTCGAGGTAGCCGTCCGGCTCCTGGAACAGCGCGAACCCGAAGCCGCGCAGCATGCCGCGCGCCCGCGCCCCGGCGCGGCGCGCCTCGAACCCGGACCGGTCGGCGAGGGCCAGCGCGTCGTCCATGTTGGCCGCGAACTCGCCGCTGTCGAGCTCGATGCCGGTGCCGGTCGTGTACGGCATCGCCTCCGGCGGCACCACGTTCAGGCGGCGCAGCGCGGCGGGGTCGCGTCCGGTCTCGCGCGCCGCGGTGTCGGCGAGGCGCTCGATGACGTGGTTGTACTCGGGCTTCCCCGCCCCGCGGTAGGCGTGGACCGGCACCGTGTTGGTGAACGCCACCCGCGACCGCGCGTGCCACGCGGGGATGCGGTACACCCCGGTGATGCATCGCGTGCCGCCGAGGGTGGGGATGGTCGGCGCCGCCGCCGTCGAGTACGCGCCCATGTTCGACACGGTGCTCGTGCGCACCGCGAGGAACCTTCCGTCGGCATCGAGCGCGAGCGCCGCCTCGGTCACGTGGTCGCGCCCCTGGCCGTCGCTCAGGAAGCTCTCGGAACGCTCCGCGATCCACTTCACCGGCCGCCCGAGCCGCCGCGCCGCCCAGGCGACGAGCACCTGCTCGGGGTAGGGCGGGATCTTGATCCCGAACGCTCCGCCGACGTCATCGGTGATCACGCGCACGCGGGATTCCGCGACCCCGAGCGAGCGGGCGAGCGGCGCGAGCAGGTGGCCGACGCCCTGCGACGGCGTGCGGATCGTGTACCGGCCGTCCCTCGGCTCGTACCCCGCGATCGCCCCGCGGGTCTCCATCGGGGCGACGACCACGCGGTTGTTGACGATGACGAGCCGGGTGACGTGGGCGGCCCGCGCGAACGCCGCGTCCGTGGCGCCCGCGTCGCCGCCTTCCCAGTCGAGCGCCAGGTTGCCGGGTGCGGACGGCCAGAGCCGCGGCGCGCCCGTCTCCAGCGCGGCGCGGCCGTCGGCCACCACGTCGAGCTCGTCCCAGTCGACGACGACCCGCTCGGCCGCGTCCTGCGCCTCCCGGCGGGTGCGTGCGACCACCATCGCCACCGGGTCGCCGACGTGCATCGCCCGCTCGCCGGCGAGCAGCGGGTGGTCGATGTTGACGGTCCGCGCGCCGTCGCGGCCGGTGACGCGGTTCGGGTCGGCGAGCGGCGCGATGCCGTCTGCGGCCAGATCGCGATGGGTGAGCACGGCGGCGACCCCCGGCGACTGCGCCGCGTCCGCGGCGTCGATGGAGAGGATGCGCGCGTGCGCGTGGGGAGACCGCACGATCCAGGCGTGCGCCTGGCGGGCGCGATCGATGTCGTCGATGAACCGTCCGCGGCCGGTGAGCAGGGCCGCGTCCTCGCGCCGCGGAACGCGCGCGCCGATTGGAGTGATCAAGGTCTGGGTCGCTTCTCGGTCCGGGTTGCAGGCTGCCGGCGAGGTGCGGGCTGCCGACGACCTATTGAGCCGCGAAGCGGGGCGCGAGGCAAGCGTCGAGCCAGTCCTCGAGCCAGTCCTCTGTCGAGAGCCAGTCCTCCGGCAATTCCCGGCAGGTGGGCACATGGCCTCGAAATCCCCTCGGTGGGCCGCCCTGGCGGTCGGAATCGTGCCGCGGTCCGATCGCGGCACGGCCTCTCCGGGCGTCTGGCGGGAATTGCCGCCAGTCCTCGAATCCCGGGGCGCGGGCGGGCGAGGGCCGCGTGCTACCATCCGCGCCGCCCCGGTCGGGGTGTTTGCGGCTCCGGGCGCCGGCGGCGCTCGTCACACGGGACGGGACCATGGCGAGCTACCGCATCGCGGTGATCCCCGGCGACGGGATCGGCAGGGAGGTGGTGCCGGAGGGGCTCCGGGTGCTGGAGGCGGCGGGCGCGAGGTACGGCGTCGCGTTCGAGTTCGACGAATTCCCCTGGAGCTGCGAGGTTTACGCCCGCACCGGCCGGATGATGCCCGAGGACGGGCTCGCGGCCATCCGCGGTCACGATGCCATCTTCCTCGGGGCGGTCGGGTTTCCCGGCGTCCCGGACCATGTCTCCCTGTGGGGCCTGCTGATCCCGATCCGCCGCGAGTTCGGCCAGTACGTCAACCTCCGGCCGGTGCGGCTCCTGCGGGGCGTGCGGTCTCCGTTGCGCGACCGTACCGCGGCGGACATCGACTTCCTGGTGGTGCGCGAGAACAACGAGGGCGAGTACTCCGACATCGGCGGGCGCATCTACGGCGGCACCGAGCACGAGATGGTGACCCAGGAGAGCGTGTTCACCCGGCGCGGCACCGACCGCATCCTCCGCTACGCGTTCGAGCTCGCGGCCGGGCGGGAGGCGAGGCACCTGACCTCGGCCACCAAGTCGAACGGCATCAAGCACACCATGCCCTACTGGGACGAGCGCTTCGCCGCCGTCGCGTCCGAATATCCCGATGTCCGCACCGACCAGTACCACATCGACATCCTGGCCGCGCACTTCGTCCTCCACCCGGACTGGTTCGACGTGGTGGTGGGGAGCAACCTGTTCGGCGACATCCTCTCCGATCTCGGCCCGGCGGTGGCCGGCACCATCGGGATCGCGCCGTCGGCGAACATCAACCCGGACCGGGCGTTCCCGTCGATGTTCGAGCCGGTGCACGGCTCCGCCCCGGACATCGCCGGACGCGGCATCGCGAACCCCATCGGACAGATCTGGTCCGGCGTGATGATGCTGGAGCACCTCGGCCACGCCGGTGCGGCGCGGGCCATCGAGCGCGCGGTCGAGTCGGTGCTGGCGGACGACCCGGCCGCGCTCACCCCCGACATGGGCGGCAGCGCGACGACGCAGGCCCTGGGCGCGAGGGTCGCGGCCGCGGTGGAGTGACGGGTCCGGGCCGGCGCGGCGAGAAGCTGGCGCGTGTACTCGTGCGCGGTGCGTCGCGGCCGCGGTGGAGTGACGGGTCCGGACCGGCGCGTCCGACAGGCGCCGAGGCCGGCGGCGGCGGAGCCAGGTGAGCTCGCACGGACTGGGAAGCTTCCCGCCTGGAGGCGGACGCCGGTAACGGCGCCCGCGGCCGGACGGATCGATGTCCATGTCCATCGAGGTCGCCTCGGTCGTCCTGGTCGCGGCGCTCGCGCATGCGGTGTGGAACGCGCTGGTCAAGAGCGACGACGACCGGCTCGTCACCCTCGGCGCCGTCAACGCGGTCCGGTTCCTCATCTGCATTCCGATCGTGCTGGCGCTGCCGCTCCCGGCCCGCGCGAGCTGGCCGTACCTGGCGGCCTCCGCGCTCCTGCACGTCGGCTACTACACCTTCCTCATCGCGGCCTACCGCTTCGGGGACCTGAGCAGGGTCTATCCGCTCGCGCGCGGGCTATCGCCGCTCGTCGTGGCCGCGGGGGCGTTCGCGTTCGCGGGGGAGCGGCTGGGCCCGGTGGCGCTCGCCGGGGTGGCGCTCGCCGGCGCGGGTATTGCGAGCCTTTCGATCGGTGATGTCGCGGTGCGCGCCGGCGAGCACCGCCGCGGCGTCTTCCTCGCGGCCGGCACCGCGCTGTTCATCGCCGGGTACACGGTCACCGACGGGATGGGGGCGCGGCTGTCGGGTCACGCGGCGAGCTACGTCGCTTGGCTCGCGATCCTCGACGGTCTGCCGATGCTGCTCGCGGCGGCGGTGCAGCGCCGCGCCGCGCTCGGGCGCCATCTCGCCGCCCGGGCGTGGAAGTCGGCGGCCGGCGGAGTGCTCCAGCTCACCGCCTACGGACTGGTGGTGTGGGCGCTCTCCGTCGCGCCCATGGCCGCGGTCTCGGCCCTGCGCGAGACGAGCGTGCTCCTCGCCGCGATCATCGGGGTGAAGCTCCTGGGCGAGCCGTTCGGCGCGCGCCGGGTCGCGGCGGCGGCCGTGGTGGCGGCGGGGGTGGCGATGATCGAGTGGGGGTGAGCGCCGGCTCCGCGCCGTCGGGCCCGCGTACGGCCCGGACGGCGGGAGGAGATCCGCACGCGCCCCGAACCCGGCCGGCGGCTCGCCCCGAAGGGTGCCGGAACGCCGGTGGTCCCGCGTGCGGCGCCGGCCCCGAAGCCGGTCGCCCCGGCTGCCCCGAGCTCGGCGCGCGGGACGGGTCCGGTCAGCGGCCCTTCCCGCCGAGACCCGACTCCAGCTCCGCGATGCGCGCCTCGGCGGCCCTGGCACGGGCTTCCGCGACACCGGCCCGCTCATCGGCATCGGCGGCACGGGCTTCCGCGACACCGGCCCGCTCATCGGCATCGGCGGCACGGGCCTCCGCGACGCCGGCCCGTTCATCGGCGGCGCCGGCCCGGGCCTCTGCGACGCCGGCCCGTTCATCGGCGGCGCCGGCCCGGGCCTCTGCGTGGTCGGCCCGGGCTTCGGCGGCGCGCCGCGCGGAGTGCTCCTCGTCGTGGCTGAGAAGCGTCTCGCCCGTCGCCGGGTCGTGGAAGCGCATCTCCTCGCCCTTCGCCCGCAGCTCCAGCCCCAGCACCTCGCTGTGCATCGTCAGGGTGCGGTCGATGGACTCCAGCGCCGGCAGGCGCTCGTACCCCCCGTCCACCAGCCGGTAGCCCCGCAGCCGCGGCGAGTAGTGCTCCCCGGTGGGGTCGAACAGGAAGTACTCGCTCACTCCGAGGCCCGCGTAGATGCGGGGCTTGCGCTCGACGTCCTCGCGCCACGTGCTCGGCGAGGCGACCTCGAGCACGAAGTCCGGGCCCTTGCCCTCCTGCCAGACCTTGTAGTTCATCCGCGTGTGGTCCTCGACCCCGAAGACCACGAAGGTGTCGGGGGCGACCGACACCCGCGGGTTGCCCTCCTCGTAGTAGATGAGCAGGTCGGCGGAGACGTACACGTCGGTGTGGGCCGCGTAGCGCACCCGCAGCGCGCCGAAGGCGTAGAGGATGGCGCGTGCCTGGAGGTCGTTCTCCGCCAAGGGCTTGCCGTCGGAGCTCGGATAGTCAATCGCGGCGGGGGGGACGATGGGTCGGGACATCGGACGGGGTCTCGCGCCGGGGCTGCGGAGGCGGAAGGGTGGGTGACGCGGATGACGGTACCACGGGCCTGCTCCTGTCCCAAGCCGCGGCGCGCGCCGCGATGCGAGGGGGGCAGGATGAGGCGGTGGCGGCGGGCGCGAAATGGCGCGGAGGCCCGACGCGTGCAGGCGGCCGTCCCGGCCCGTGTGGGCGACCGTCCCGGTACGTGCGGGCGCTCGGCCCGGCCCGTGTGGGCGATCGTCCCGGCACATGCGGGCGACCGTCCCGGCACATGCGGGCGATCGGCCTGGCCCGTGCGGGCGACCGTCCCGGCCCGTGCGGGCGGTCAGCCTGGCGCGCGCAGGCGATCGTCCCGGCGCGTGAAGACGATCGCATGGCTCGGCCCCATGGCCCGGGCGCCGCGACGTCGGTCGGTCGTCCCGCGTTCCCGCAGCCGTGAATCGGCGGAGGACGGGGACTAACATGCGCACCCACAGTCCCCACCCGGTGGAGCCGTCGTGAACCTGGATTCCAGTGCATACCCCTCGCGCCGCAGCGTGGTGCTGTCGACCGGCGGCATGGTCGCGACGAGCCAGCCGCTGGCGGCACAGGCCGGGCTCGCGGTGCTGCAGGCCGGCGGGAGCGCGGTGGACGCGGCGCTCGCGACCGCGATCACCCTCACCGTGGTCGAGCCGACCTCGAACGGCATCGGCAGCGACGCCTTCGCCATCGTGTGGGACGGGGAGAAGCTGCACGGCCTGAACGCGTCCGGCCCCGCCCCGCGGACGCTTTCCGCCGAGACGCTGCGCGCCGCCGGCCACACCGTGTTTCCCGAGCGCGGGTGGACGAGCGTCTCCGTGCCCGGCGCCCCCGACGCCTGGGGGGTGCTGCACGGGCGGTTCGGGCGGGCGCCGTTCGAGACGCTGTTCGCCGCCGCCATCCGGTACGCGGAGGAGGGGTACCCGGTCTCGCCGGTGGTCTCGCAGCTCTGGCGCCGGGCCGGTCCGACGTTCCTCGGCACCGGGGACGCCGCCCTCGACGAGTGGGCGCGGGTGTTCACCTTCGCGGGGAGGACTCCCGGCGCGGGGGAGGTCTGGCGCAGTCCGGAGCACGCCGCGACCCTGCGCCGGATTGCGTCGGAGGGGCCTCGGGACTTCTACGAAGGCGCGCTGGCGGCGCACATCGCGGAGCACGCGCGGGCGACCGGGGGACTCGTCGACGGTGACGATCTGGCCGGGTTCGGCAGCGAGTGGGTGGAGCCGGTCTCCATCGCGTACCGGGGCCACGAAGTGTGGGAGATCCCGCCGAACGGGCAGGGGATCGCGGCGCTGCAGGCGCTCGGGATCGTTGAAGGCACCGCGATGCGCGATGCGCCGCACGCGAGCGCGGAGAGCTGGCACTGGCAGATCGAGGCGATGAAGCTCGCGTTCGCGGACGCCGGCCGCTACGTGGCCGACCCGCGGCGCGCGGACGTGCCGGTCCGCGGCCTGCTCGACGCCGGCTACCTCGCGGCGCGCCGGGGCCTGCTCGGAGAGCGCGCACGGACGTATGGGCCGGGCCGCCCGCCGGGCGGCGGGACGGTGTACCTCTGCGCGGCGGACCGCGACGGCATGATGGTGAGCTACATCCAGTCGAACTACATGGGGTTCGGCTCCGGGGTGGTGGTGCCGGGCACCGGCATCGCGCTTCAGAACCGCGCCGCCGGGTTCTCGCTGGAGCCGGGACACCGCAACGAGGCGGCGGGTGGCAAGCGGCCCCGGCACACCATCATCCCCGGCTTCCTCACCCGCGGCGGCGCCCCGGTGGGCCCGTTCGGGGTGATGGGCGGCGAGATGCAGCCGCAGGGGCATCTCCAGGTGGTGACCTCGATGGTCGACTACGGCCTCGGTCCGCAGAGCGCGCTGGACGCGCCGCGCTGGCGCGTGGTGCCGGACGAGGTGGTGCTGGAGCCGGAGGTGGCCGCGGAGGTGGCGGACGGGCTCCGGCGCCGCGGCCATCGGATCGCGATCGCTCCGGACCGCCTCGACTTCGGGCGCGGCCAGATCATCCGGCGGCTCGACGCGGGGGTCTACGCGGGAGGTACGGAGCCGCGCACGGACGGGATGGTGGCGGGTTGGTGAGGGGGCTGTGGGGGAGAGCCGCCGCGCACTTCGGGCGCGGCCGGATCATCCGGCGGCTCGACGCGGGGGGCTGCGCCGGAGGTACGGAGCCGCGCACGGACGGAGTGGTGGCGGGTTGGTGAGGGGTGTGGGGGAGGGCCGCCGCGCACTCCGGCCGGCTCCTCGCCCGGCGCGCCGGGACGGACCGGGCGCCCGCCCGCCGACGGCCTCGCGTTCACCTTCCGGCGACGCGCCGCCGGAGGTTCACCAGCATGCCGGCGGTGGCTCCCCAGATGTAGCGGTCCGCATACTCGAACGCGTAGTAGCGGCGGCGAAGCCCGCCGCGCACGCCGCTGTCGATCCGGCACGACGCCTCGTCGAGGAAGAAGGCGAGGGGGACCTCGAACGCCTCGGCCACCTCGAACGCATCCAGGGTGAGGACGAATCCCGGACGCACGAACGCGACGACGGGGGTCACTCCGTAGCCGGTGACCGTCTCGTATCCGTCGAGCAGGCCGGCGAGCTCGACGTGCTCGCGTCCGAGGCCGATCTCCTCCGCCGTCTCGCGCAGCGCGGCGGCGACGGGCCCGCGGTCGGTGTCGTCGAGCCGCCCGCCGGGGAAGCTGACCTGGCCGGGGTGATCGTGCAGGTGATCGGTGCGGCAGGTGAGCAGGACGGTATGGCCGTGCGGGCGCTCGACGATGGGCACGAGCACCGCGGCGGGACGCCGGGCTGCCGCGCGCGGGAGGGACGGGTCGAGGTCGCGATCGCCGAGTTCGTCGCCGCGCGGCAGATCGTCGAGCGCGCGTACCGTCCGCTCCACCCGCAAGCGGAGCGCCGAGCGGGAGGCGGCGGCGAAGCCGGCCGCGGACCCGTCGCCGGGGAGGTGGGCCGCGGATTCGGAGCCGACGCCGACGCCGGGAAGGTTGGCCGCGGATTCGGAGCCGGTGCCGGTTTCGGAATCGGCGCCGTACCCGGAGCCGCCGGAGTCGGAGGTCGCGTCGTTCACTGCGGTATCTTAAACGGCATCGCGGGAACGGGCGGGCGGCGGTGCGCATGGGTCAGCGATTCCCGCCAGCGCCCGGAAGAGGCCGTACCGTGGTGGAATCGTGGTGCGATTTCGACCTTCGGGGCGTCGGGTCGAGGGGATTTCAGGGGCCGGTTCCCGCCTGGCGGGAATCGCTGCGCATGGGTGAAGAGGGGCTCCTCGGTGCGGTCGGATTTCCCGGCGTCCCGGACGGCGGCGGTGCGCATGAGTGAAGACGGGGCCGCATCGGTGGTGAAGGGCGCAAGGGCGGGCCGGCGGCCGCGCATCACCCCGCCCGGCGGCGCATGGCGCAACCTCCTGCGGCGCAACGCCGGACGCCGGGTGCGGGCCGGGCACGTCCGCCTCGCATGAGCCCCCGCGAGCGGTACCGGGACGAGCTCGCGCGCGGGGTCCTGCGGCCCGACCCGGCGCAGGCCGCGCTGGTCGAGGAGCTGGAGCGGGTCTACCGCGCGCTGCTCGGACGGCGCGACGGCGGGCTGCTCGCCCGGCTCGCGCGCCGGCTCGGGCGCGGGAACGAAGAGCCCGTGCGCGGCCTGTACGTGTGGGGCGGCGTCGGCCGCGGCAAGACGCACCTCGTCGACCTGTTCCATCGCGCCCCCGGCCTCGGTCCGAAGCTGCGCATCCACTTCCATCGCTTCATGCAGCTCGTGCACGGCGAGCTCAGGACGCTTCCCGACCGGGAGGACCCGTTGGGAATCGTGGCCGCCCGGCTCGCGAAGCGCGCCCGGGTGCTGTGCTTCGACGAGCTCCACGTCTCCGACATCACCGACGCGATGATCCTCGGGCGGCTTCTCGCCGGGCTGTTCGGGCACGGCACGACCCTGGTCGCCACGTCGAACATCGAGCCGTCGCGGCTCTACGCGGGCGGGCTCCAGCGCGAGCGGTTCCTGCCGGCGATCGAGCTTCTGGAGCGGCACACCAGGGTGGTCCGGCTCGAAAGCGCCACCGACTACCGGCTGCGCGCGCTGGAGCGGGCCCGGACCTGGTACTCGCCGCTCGGCCCCGACGCCGAGCGGGGTCTCGCGGAATGCTTCCGCGCGCTGGCGCCCGAGGGCGCGGCCGGCGGCGGCGCGCTCACGATCCTCGGCCGCTCCGTGCGGTGCGTGCGCCACGCCGAGGGTATCGCCTGGTTCGACTTCGAGACGCTGTGCGGCGGCCCCCGCGCGGTCGCCGACTACATCGAGGTCGCCCGCGACTTCCACTCGGTGATTCTGAGCGGCGTTCCCGTGCTCGACGACGACCGCCGCGACCCGCTGCGCCGCTTCATCCACCTCGTCGACGAGCTCTACGAGAGAAACGTGAACCTGATCGTGTCCGCCGCGGCCCCGCCCGACGGGCTGTACCGCGGGCGCCGGCTCGCCGAGCCGTTCGAGCGCACCCGATCGCGCCTCGTCGAGATGCGGTCGACGGACTACCTCGGCCGGGCGCACATCCCCTGAGAGCGCCTCCCGGCCCGTGGGCGCCTCCCGGCCCGTGGGCGCCTCCCGGCCCGTGGGCGCCTCCCGGCCCGTGGGCGCCTCCCGGCCCGTGAGCGCCTCCCGGCCCGTGGGCGCCGGGTGACGCCTCGGCGCGGCACGGTCCCGGAGTCAAGCCGGGAGATTGCCGGGGCCGGATTGTGTCGGAAATGCGACAACCCCATGTGTGTGGAGGTGTTTTCCCGAAGCTTCATTGACATGGAAGAAAGTGCGGTGCTACTCGTCAGGTTGTCCCGGTAACCGCATGAAAGTTACTGAAATGTGTTGCGGGGACGCGATTCTCGCAGACGGAGCGGCCGGCGAATGGCGCAGGAATCGACCCTTGGCGAATCTGGAGCCGGCGACCGGCCGGACACCATCGCGGGCATCGCCCGACTGCTCACACACCGGTTCGGCGACGGACTGATCTACTTCAGGGACGAAGGGGAGCGGAAGCTCTTCGGCCTCGCGGTGGAGTGGGGCCTGATCAGCCGGGAGGGGTACCTCACGCCGGAAGGCCACTCGTTCCTCGCCACGCACGACGGCGACTGACCGGGCGTCGCCGGGCGCGGCGCTCCGCCCCGCTTGCCGGCGCCTCGGTGTCGGCGCCTCCGTCGGGACCGCGCCACCACGGCGGGTCTCCCGGCAGGTTCGACACAGCGGTCCGCCAGGGCTCTCCGGAAGTCTGTGGCGAGTGGTTCATCAGATGCTCGAAACGGGCCTTCGATGCCGAAAGACCGCCGGCCACCGCGGGATATCCCGGTTGGGCGGCCGGGGGCCGCGGCTTTCGAATGGTCCTGAGCGGTCCGCGGGCCGGCTTGACCGAAGGTCCGGTCCGCCGTTCAGCCGATATCCGGGACCGGCGCTTTCGCGCCCGATTGGCGCGGGCCATCCGACAGCACGCCAGCGGCGCCCGCCCGGGACCGGCCCGCGGGCTCCCGGTCCGCCGCGGGGCCGCGCCGGCAGCGACGTTCGCCTCCGCCCTCCGGGGTGAGGCCGGCGCCGCAGGCCGCTCCGGTCCTCCCGCCGGCGTTCGCCTCCGCCCTCCGGGGTGAGGCCGGCACCGCAGGCCGCTCCGGTCCTCCCGTCGGCGTTCGCCTCCGCGCTCCGGAGCGAGATGCCCCCGCGCGGCCGCGCTCGCGTGTTGCACGCGGCAGGTCCGAACTTATACTGCCACTGCCCGTTCCGGGGCGATCGCGAAGACTCGGAAAGCTCAAGGGAGGATCCCGCCGATGCCCGCGTACACCACCGACGACATCCGCAACGTGGCCCTGACAGGGCACGGCGGCGCCGGCAAGACGACCCTGGCCGAGGCGCTGCTCGCATTCGCGGGCGTCGTCAGCGCCCCCGGCTCGGTCACCGCCGGCAGCACGGTGTGCGACTTCGACCCCCAGGAGAAGGACCACCAGCACTCGCTGTATCCCTCGGTGGCGCACTTCGACCATGGCTCCCGGCACGTGAACCTCGTCGACACCCCCGGCTACCCCGACTTCCTCGGCCGCGCGTTGCCGGTCCTCGCGGCGGTGGAGACGGCGGCCGTCGTCGTGGACGCGCGGCAGGGGGTCCAGATGGCCACCCGCCGCATGATGGCGGCGGCGGCCGAGCGCGGGCTCGCCCGCATGGTGGTGGTGAACAAGATCGACACCGACGAGCTGGACCTGGAGGCGTTGCTCGCGGACCTCGTCGAGGCGTTCGGCGGCGAGTGCATGCCCATCAACCTGCCCGCGGGCGGCGGCGAGAGCGTGGTGGACTGCTTCTTCGAGCCCGGCGCCGGGCCGGTCGACTTCTCGTCGGTGGAGGAGGCCCATACCCGGATCGTGGATCAGGTCGTCGAGATCGACGAGGAGCTGATGGAGCGCTACCTGGAGCTGGAGGAGGGCGAGTCGCTCGACGCGGACCGGCTCCACGACGCGTTCGAGCGGGCGCTGCGCGAGGGCCATCTCGTCCCGGTGTGCTTCACCTCGGCGGAGAAGGGAGTCGGGATCGCGGAGCTCGCCAACGTGATCGAGAAGGTCATGCCGAGCCCGCTGGAGGCGAACCGTCCGCCGTTCCGCAACGCCGCGGGCGAGCCGGCGGAGGTCGCGCCCGACTCCGGCGCTCCGGCCGTCGCCCACGTCTTCAAGGTCTCCATCGACGCCTTCGTGGGCAGGCTCGGAGTGTTCCGCATCCACCGGGGCACGTTGACCAGGGACTCCCAGCTCCACGTCGGCGACGCGCGCAAGCCGGTGAAGGTCGGCCACCTCTTCGCGCTTCAGGGCAAGGACCACGTCGAGATCGAGGCCGGAATCCCCGGCGACATCTGCGCGGTGGCGAAGATCGACGAGGTGGCGTACGACGCGGTGATGCACGCGTCCGCGGACGACGCGGGCCTCTCCATGGCCGCGGTCGACCTGCCGGCGCCGATGCTCGGGCTCGCCATCGCGGCGAAGACCCGGGGCGACGAGCAGAAGCTCGGAGACTCGCTCTCGAAGCTCGCGGCGGAGGACCCGTGCCTCGCCATCGAGCACAACGCGCTGTTCAACGAGACGGTGGTGCGCGGTCTCGGCGACCTGCACCTGCGCATGGTGCTGGAGAAGATGAAGGACCGGTACAACGTCGAGGTGGACACCCGGCCGCCGAAGATCGCCTACCGCGAGACGATCCGCAAGCCGGCCGAGGGTCACCATCGCCACAAGAAGCAGACCGGCGGCGCCGGGCAGTTCGGCGAGGTGTATCTCAGGATCGAGCCGCTGGCCCGCGGCGGCGGATTCGAGTTCGTCGACGCGGTGGTCGGCGGGGTGATCCCGAACCAGTTCATCCCCGCGGTGGAGAAGGGCGTGCGCCAGGTGCTCGGCACCGGCGCGGTGGCCGGCTATCCGATCCACGACGTGCGGGTCACGGTCTACGACGGCAAGCACCACTCCGTCGACTCCAAGGAGGTCGCCTTCGTCGCGGCCGGCAGGAAGGCGTTCGTGGACGCGGTCGGCAAGGCCGCACCGATCGTGCTGGAGCCCATCGTCGACATCCAGGTGACGGTGCCGCAGGCGAACATGGGCGACATCGCCGGCGATCTGTCCTCCAGGCGCGGCCGGATCAGCGGCACCGAGGCGATGGCCGCGGGGATGGTGACGGTCTCCGGACAGGCGCCGCTCGCCGAGCTCGGCAGCTACCAGTCGGAGCTGAAGTCGGTGACCGGAGGGACGGGCTCCTTCTCCATGGAGCTCTCCCACTACGACCCCGTGCCGGCCAACATCCAGCAGCAGCTCGTGGCCGAGTACAGGCCGGCCGCGGACGAGGACTGAGGACGGGGAGCGAGGAAGACCAGGCCATGCGCCACTCCGCGCTCACCCGCCGTCTCGACGTCGAATCGGCGCACGTGTGGGACATCCACTACCAGGCCCGCGAGCGGAGCGAAGCCGGGGAGGACGTGATCGTGCTGACCGTGGGCGACCCCGACTTCGAGACTCCGCCGGCGATCGTCGACGAGGTCGAGCGGAGCCTGCGGCGCGGACGCACGCGCTACGGACCCACCGCCGGCGACCCGCGGCTGCGCGAGGCGATCGCGCGGCATCACCGGCGCACCACCGGCCAGCCGGTGGACGCCGGGAACGTGGTGGTGTTCGCGGGCGCGCAGAGCGCGCTGTTCGCCTGCGCGCTCTGCCTCGCCGACCCCGGCGACGAGGTCGCCGTCTTCGAGCCCCGCTACGTGACCTACGACGGCGTGATCGAGACCCCGGGCGCGGTGCGGGTCGACGTTCCGCTGGCGGCGCCCGGGGGCTTCCGCTTCGATCCGGACGCGCTCGGCCGCGCGGTGACGCCGCGCACGCGGGCGGTCCTGCTCAACTCGCCGCACAATCCGACCGGGATCGTCGCCGCCCGCGAGGAGCTCGAGGCGATCGCCGCCATCGCGCGGCGCCACGACCTGTGGGTGGTGAGCGACGAGGTCTACGCGAGCCTCACCTACGACGCCGGGCACGTCGCGATCGCGAGCCTGCCCGGCATGGCCGGGCGCACGGTGACCATCAACTCGCTGTCGAAGTCGCACGCCATGCAGGGGTGGCGCCTCGGCTGGGCGGTGGGGCCGCAGCCGCTCGCCCGGCATCTCACCCACCTGATCCTGTCGATGGTGTTCGGCACGCCGCCGTTCACCCAGGACGCGGCGCTGTTCGCCCTCACCCGCGAGCTCGCGGAGGTCGGGGCGATGGAGCGGGCGTACCGCGCCCGGCGCGACCTCCTCTGCGCCCGCATCAACGACTGCCCCGGCCTCGCGTGCCAGTGGCCGCGGGGCGGGATGTACGCGATGGTCGACGTGCGCGGCACCGGCCGGTCCGACGAGGATTTCGCCTGGGGCCTGCTGGCGGCGGAGGGGGTGTCGGTGCTGCCCGCCGCGACCTTCGGCGAGAGCGCGGCCGGGCACGTGCGCGTGAGCCTCACCGCGCCGGAGGCGGTGCTCGGCGAGGCGTGCGATCGGATCGAGCGCTACGCGCGTTCGCTCGTCCGGCCGCCGGGGGCCTGAGGCGCGCCCAGTGGTCGAGGGCGCCCCGCCCTCGACCACTGTGGATCTCCCGGAGCCGGGAGCGGGGGCTCTCGCGAATCGGACGCACACCCCCGCGAAGTCCGCACAAGACTCACACTTCTATCGGGGCCCCGCCACCGCTATGATGGTCCGGGCCTTCAAGGAGGGAGGAAGATGATGTCGAGACACACGATGCTGAAGACGATCGCGGTCGCCGGTGTGGCGCTCGCGCTCGGGGTCCAGGGGGTCGCGGCCGAGACGGTTCTGAAGCTCGGCACCGTGGGACGCCTGGGAATGCCGATCGGCGATGCCATCGACCAGGCCCTGATCCCGACGGCGGCCGAGCTGTCGGGCGGCAAGGTCGTCGTCGAGCCGCACTACCGCGGCTCGCTCTGCGGCGAGCAGAAATGCGGCGAGCAGGCCAACCAGGGGCTCCTGCAGCTCTGGACGAGCTCCACCGCGAACTTCGGCAACTTCGGGACCGCGCTGGCGATCTTCGACCTGCCGTACATCTTCAAGAGTATCGAGGACGCGGACGCGATCTCCGAGGGCTGGATGTCGGATGCGCAGTGCCGGCTGGCGGCGGAAACGACCGGACACATCTGTTTCGTCGTCTATTCGAGCGGCGGGTTCCGGGAGCTCGGGAACGCCGAACGTCCGGTTCACGCGCCCGACGACATGAAGGGCCTGAAGTGGCGGGTCACCAAGAGCCCCATCGAGTACACCCTGATCAAGAGCTGGGGCGCGGTGCCGGTCCCCTACGACTGGACGCAGCTCTACCAGGGCCTCCAGACCGGCGTCGTCTCGGGGCAGTACGTCGCCATTCCGTGGCAGTACATCGCCAAGCTCCACGAGGTGGCGAAGTACTACACCCAGATCGGCGGCGCCTGGTCGGGCAACCAGATCGCGATGGACGTGGCGCAGTACAACGCGCTGAGCCCGGACGAGAAGAAGTGGGTCGACGCGGCGGCCGACGAGTTCGGCGACATGGTCCGCAAGCTCGATCAGAAATGGGTGGAGGACGGCGTCGCGGCGATCAAGCAGGAGATCGAGGAGTGGTACGTCCCGACCGAGGAGGAGATGACCCTGTGGCGCGCGGGCGCGGTCGGCGCATGGAAGGACGCCAGGGGCACCTTCGACCCGGCGCTGGCCGAGCGCGCGCTGGCCGAGCAGGGTCTCGACGACTTCATCGCCACCCTCAAGGCGGCCGATGCGCTCTAGTCGCGGCCGGCACCCGTAGCGACCCGGTTGCTTCACGCTCCCGAGCGTGAAGCGGCCGTGCGTTCAGCGGCCTGCGCGCCGGATGCCGCGTGCCGCCCGGGCGGCACGCGCCGACCGGCTGGCGTGCCGCTCGGGCGGCGTGGTCCGGCCCGTCGTCCGCAAGGACGGTGATCGGAACGAGGCTGCCGTCCGCATCCGCAAGGGCCCCCGCTCTTGCGGAATGGTGTGCTCGACGCGTGGCATGGCAATTCTCGTCGGCGTTCCGGGGGACGGGTGGACACCATGACCACGATGGTCGCCGTCGAGGGCCTGAGCCGGCGATTCGGCCACCTTCTCGCCGTGGACCGCATCTCGCTGACCGTGGACCGTGGCGAGGTGCTCGGGATCCTCGGCCCGAACGGCTCCGGCAAGTCGACCACGATGAAGATGATCACGGGGTTCCTCGCCCCGAGCGCGGGACGCGTGGAGGTCTGCGGCATCGACGTCGCCGTCGACCCCGTCGCCGCGCAGCGCCGTCTCGGCTACCTGCCGGAAGGGGCGCCCGCCTGGGGCGACATCACCACCGCCGCCTACCTCCGGTTCATCGCCGATGTCCGCCGGCTGTTCGGAGCCGCGGGCCGGCGGGCGATCGGGGACATCGTGGAGCGGACCGGCATCGCTCCCGTCCTGCACCAGCCGATCGAGACCCTCTCCAAGGGGTTCAGGCGGCGCGTCGGCCTCGCCCAGGCCCTGCTGCACGATCCGGACGTGCTCGTCCTCGACGAGCCGACCGACGGGCTGGACCCCAACCAGAAGTTCGAGGTGCGGTCGCTGATCCGGGAGATGTCCCCGGACAAGGCCATCGTCATCTCGACCCATATCCTCGATGAAGTGGAGACGGTTTGCAGCCGCGCCCTGATCATCGCCGAAGGGCGCGTCGTTGCGGACGGGACCCCCGAGCACTTCGAGCGCGGATCGCGGCTGTTCAACGCCGTGTCGCTCTCGCTGCCCCGCGAGCGGGCCGCGCCGGTGCGCGCCGAGCTGGAGGCGCTGCCGGACGTCTCGGCGGTGGAGGCGGACGATGCCGGCGGCGCGGTCCGGGAGCTGACCATCGTGCCCGCCGATGGCAGGGAGCTCCTCCCGACGGTCGCGGCGATGGCCCGGGACCGCGAATGGCCGGTCGAGCGACTCCGGCCGTGCCGGGGGCTCCTGGACGAGGTGTTTCGCGGCCTGACGGCCGGCGGGGGAGACCGCCGGGACCCGGCGCGCCCGCGCCCGGCGCCGCGCGCCCCGCGGCCCGCACCGCGCCCCGCGGACCACCTGCGCGACATCCGGACCATCTGCCGGCGCGAGCTGACCGGCTATCTCTCGACCCCGATCGCCTACGTGTTTGTCGTCGTGTTCCTGACCTTCGCCGGAGCGTTGACGTTCTTCCTCGGGAGCTTCCTCGACCGCGGTCAGGCGTCCCTCGACGGATTCTTCCAGTTCCACCCCTGGCTCTACCTGTTCCTCGTTCCGGCAATCGCCATGCGGCTGTGGGCGGAAGAGCGCAAGAGCGGCTCCATCGAGCTCCTGCTGACGCTCCCGGTGACGACCCTCGGCACGGTGCTCGGCAAGTTCGCCGCCGCCTGGATCGTCGCGGGCGCGGGCCTCGCGCTCACCGGGACCTTCTGGCTCACGGTCAACTACCTGGGGTCGCCGGACAACGGCGCCATCGCCGCCGGGTATGCCGGCAGCTTCGTCATGGCCGGGGGCTATCTCGCGATCAGCGCCTTCGTGTCCGCGCTGACGAAGAACCAGGTCATCGCGTTCATCGTCGCCGCCGCCCTGTGCTTCGTGTTCACGGCGAGCGGGCTCGGCGTGGTGCTGGAGTTCTTCGCGGGCTGGGCCCCCGCCCCGGTGCTGGACACGGTCGCCAACCTGAGCTTTCTCGAGCATTTCCGGGACGTCTCGCGCGGCGTCGTCGATGTCCGCGACGCGGTGTTCTTCGGCTCCACCATCGTGTTCTTCCTGTTCGCCAATGTCGTCGCCGTCGAGCTCCGGAAGAATGTCTGAACGCGGCGGCCCGAGCGCGGCGGACCGGTGAGGAGGACGGGGGTCCACTCGCTGGCCGGGCTGGCGCTCGCGACGGTCCTGTACATCGCGGTCAACACCCTGTTCAACGTGTCCGCGCCGAAGGCCCGGCTGGACGTGACCGAGGACGGCCTCTTCACGCTCTCGGAGGGGACCCTGGCCATCCTGGCCCGGATCGACGAGCCGGTCGAGCTGCACTTCTTCCTGTCGGACCATCTCGGGCGCGAGGTGCCGCTCTATGCGTCCTACGGGCTTCGGGTGCGGGAGTTCCTGGCCGAAATCGAGGCCGCGTCCGGCGGCGGGGTGATCCTGCGCGAGCACGACCCGAGACCGTTCAGCCGCGGCGAGGAGCTGGCGGTGTCGTTCGGCGTCCAGGGGGTTCCCGTCGACAGCGGGGGCGATCTCGCGTACTTCGGGCTGGCCGGCACGAACTCGGTCGACGACACCGAGACCGTGCCGTTCTTCCAGCCGGAGCGCGAGATGCTCCTGGAGTACGACATCGCCCGGATGATCCACGCGTTGTCGGACCCCGAGCCCCCGGTGGTCGGGGTCATGGGCTCGCTGCCGGTCATGGGCGACAT
This sequence comes from Gammaproteobacteria bacterium, assembly GCA_965202735.1. Taxonomy (GTDB): domain Bacteria; phylum Pseudomonadota; class Gammaproteobacteria; order HK1; family HK1; genus HK1. The sequence continues at coordinate 1,202,447 of OZ241844.1, read as the reverse complement.
GCGCGCCCAGGCGCGGGGCGGCGTCCTCGTCCCCTGGGCCATCGCCCGGCATCTGCGGGCCGGCTTCGACACCCTCCATCTTCCGGAGTCCATCGACGACCTGCCGGCATCGGTCGACGTGATGATGGTCGTCCACCCGCGCGCCATGAGCGACCGGGCGATCTACGCGCTGGAGCAGTTCCTGTTCCGGGGCGGCCGGGCGCTGCTCTTCGTCGACCCCAGGGCCGAATCGGACACTTCGGCCGGGCCGGAGGCGACCTCGTCATCGACCGGCGGCCTCGGTCCGCTGCTCGAGGCGTGGGGCATCGAGGTACCGGACCGGCGGCTCGTCGGCGATCGGTCGATGGCGCTCACGGTCAACGCGGGCACCGCGGCCCGCCCGGTGCCGGCCGAGTTCCTCGTGTGGCTCGGCGCGTCGGCCGAGCATCTGGCGCAGGACGATCCGGTGACCGCCCGGCTGCCGGGGCTCCACCTCGCGAGCGCTGGCTCCATCCGGCGTGACGAAGGCTCGCCGCTGACGCTGGAGCCGCTGATCACCTCCGGCCGGGACTCCGGTCCGATCGATGTCGACGCGGTGCGCGGCCTGCGGCCCGACGTCCTCGGCCTGCTGGACCGCTTCCGGCCCGACGGCGATGTCCATGTCCTCGGCGCCCGGCTGACCGGTGAGGTCGCCACCGCGTTCCCCGACGGTCCGCCGCCACGCACGGTCGCGAGGACCGCGGCGGAGCGCCCGGCGGACCCGGACCCGCCGCAGCTCATGAGGTCCCGCCGGCCGATCAACGTCATCCTGGTGGCCGACGCGGACCTGCTCGAGGACCGGTTCTGGCTGCGCAAGCGCCAGTTCTTCGGCCGCGAGGTCGAAGAAGCGATCTCCGGCAACGCCGACTTCGTGATCAACGCCCTCGGCAATCTCGCCGGAGGCGACGCCCTGCTGAGGCTGCGGTCGCGGGCGGGCTCCCATCGCCCCTTCGAACGCATCCGCGCGCTGGAGCGGGACGCGGAGAGCCGGCTCCGGGACAAGGAGCGCGAGCTCCAGGACAAGCTGCGCGAGACGCAGGAGAAGATCGCCGGACTGGAGGGGGTGCGCACGACGGAGGATGTCCGGACCGGCGAGCGGAGGGTGGTGGTCTCCCTGACCGACGGGCAGCGGGCGCAGATCGAGGCGCTCCGCGGCGAGCTGCTCTCGGTCCGCAGGCAGCTTCACGCGGTCCGGCGAGGCCTGAGGGAGGACGTGGAGGGCCTCGAGGCCTGGGTGCGGTTCGCGAATATCGGCCTCGTCCCGGCCGCCCTGTCGGTGGTGGCGACCCTCGTCGGCCTGGTCCGCGTCGGGCGGCGGCGCCGCTATCACCTCGGCCTGCGCGAACGCGCCGGGAGGTGACATGCCGACCCGCGGTCTGGGCGTCCTGGCTGTCGTCACCGTGGCCACCGCGGTCGCGAGCTGCATCGCGGTCGATGCGCGGTACCGGCAGGCGGCCCCGGAGGCACGGGGAGGCGAGGCCGTGTTCCCCGCGCTTCGCGGCCACGCGGGCCGCGTCGCCGAGGTCGGCGTCGGGCGGGCGGGGGCCGGCTTCGCGCTCGTGCGCCGCGGCGAGGGCTGGGCCAACGCGGGACTGGGCGGCTACCCGGCGAGGGCGGAGCTCGTCGAGGCGGTCCTCTCCGGGATCGCCGGCCTCGACTATCTCGCACCGAAGACGGCGAGACCGGGGCTGTATCCCAGGCTTGCGGTCGAAGACGCCGGACCGGGCGCCGGGTCGACCCGGCTGACGCTCAGGGATGGAGACGGCGATATCCTCGCCGACCTCATCGTCGGCAAGGCCAGGCCCCGCACCGCGACCACGCACCGGGCGGGCGTCTACATCCGCCTCCCCGGCCGGGCGCGCGCCTGGCTGGCCGAAGGCACGCTCGACGTCCACCGCGACGCGCCCGGCTGGTCGGACCGCGCCGTCGTGGACATCGATGCGCGCTCGGTCCGCGCCATGACGGTCCGGCACGAGGACGGGGAGGTGGTCGATCTCCACCGCGCCGAACCCGGCGACCGGACGCTGACGCTGCGCAGCCTCCCCGACGGCGCCGCCGTCGCCCACCAGCACCACATCGACTTCATGGCCGGGATGCTGAAGGGGCTGTCGTTCCTCGATGCGCGCGCCGGCGAGCCCTCGGACCCGGCGGTCGCCTCCGGATTCGAAGCGACGGTTCGAACCGTGGACCATCTGCGCATCACGCTGCGGGCCGGCCGTCCGGCCGGGGACGGGTCGCTGTGGGCGGCGGTCGATGCCGGCGTGGCCGGCGATGCCGATGCGTCCGGCCACGCCCGCGCGGAAGCCGCGCGGATCGCATCGCGGTTCGACGGCTGGCTCCTCAGGCTGCCGCGGCGGATCTCGGACCGCCTGGAAATCCGGTTGCACGACATCCTCGGGACCGGTTCAATGGGAGAGGGGCGGAAGTCCTGACGAGGCTGTCCCCGGACCGACGAGACCTGTGCCGATGCGACCCTCCAGCCGACGAGACCTGTGCCGATGCCACTCTCCAGTCGACGAGACCTGTGCCGATGCGGCCCGGCTCCCCTCGATACCGTGACCGTCGCACCGGCCGCAGCCTCCCGCACGTGCTCCGCGCCTCCGCTTCGAACACCGGCTCGGCCGTGAAGATCCCGGCCGCTCGGGGAATCAGGAGGGGAATCCGGTGGAAAGCATCCTCCTCCTGACGGTTCTCGTCGTCCTCATCCTCATGGGGGCGCCGGTCGGCTTCACGCTGATCCTGCTGCCCACCGTCTATATCCTGGTCACGGACGCGGCGCCTCTCATCCTGATCCCGGGACAGATGTTCAGCGCCATCGACTTCGTGCCGCTGACCGCGATCCCGTTCTTCATGCTGACCGGGGAGCTGATGACCAGCGCGACGATCACCGATCGCCTCGTCAACCTCAGCCGGCGGCTCATCGGCCGGATGCGCGGCAGCCTGGCGCAGGCGAACGTGCTGGTCAGCATGTTCTTCGCCGGGATGAACGGGTCGGTGGTGGCCGACGCGGCAACGGTCGGGTCGCTGACGATTCCGGCGATGAAGCGGGCCGGCTACCCGTCCGCGTTCTCCGCCGGCATCACCGCCGTCAGCTCGACCATCGGCGGCATCATCCCGCCCAGCATCATGATGATCGTGCTCGCCAACGCGAGCGAGATCTCGGTCGGGGCGCTGTTCGCCGGGGGGATCATCCCCGGCATCATGGTGGGTGCGCTCCTGATGCTGATCAATCACTTCATCGCCGTGAAGAACAACTTCGAGCGAAGCGAGGAGCCGTTCAGCCTGCGGGCGGTCGCCGATGCGGGCGTCAAGGCCTCGTTTGCGCTCCTCATCCCCGTGGTGCTCGTCGGCGCGGTCGTCGGCGGGGTCGCCAGCGTGGTGGAGGCCGGCGCGCTGACCGCGGTCATCGCGCTGGCGATCGGACTCTTCGTGTACCGCACCATCACCTGGACCAACTGCAGGGGCGCGTTCGTGCGGGCGTTCAGGAACAGCGCGACGGTCTTCATCATCATCGCGGCCGCGGGCCCCTTCAGTTGGCTGCTGACCTCGCTCGGCGCGATCGGGGAGCTGGAGGAGTGGCTCCTCAGCTACACCTGGAATCCGCTGCTCTTCGCGCTCGTGCTCTGCGTCTTCATCTTTCTGCTCGGCATGGTCATGGACTCCGCCGCCAACATCATCGTGGTCGGTCCGGTGATCGTCGAAGTCATGGTCAAGGCCGGCTACCCGGACGTGCAGGCGGCGCTGGTGTGCGTCGTCGGATTCCTCGTCGGGGCGGTGACGCCACCCCTCGGCGTCGCCTATTTCACCGGCGCGGCGATCGCCAGGGCGCGACTCGAGAGCGTGGCGGTCGCGATGCTGCCCTACATCATCGCCCTGTTCTTCCTGTTGTTCCTGCTGGTGCTGGTGCCCGACATCACGATGTGGCTGCCGGGACTGCTGGGCTTCACGGGGTAGGGGGAGGCGCCGGGAGCCGATGATCGGGTTTCTCGTCGCGCTGGACCTCCGGGTGCGGAAGCTCCTCGCCGGGTTCTGCGTCCTGATGCTGGCCATGATGGTGGTCTTCACGGTCTACACCATCGTCATGCGCTACGTGTTCCACGACCCGCCCATGTGGGGCGACCTGCTGACCAGCCTGAGCAACATCTGGTTCGTCTTCATCGCCCTTTCCCTCACGGTGCGCGACAAGGAGCAGATCGCGCTCAACCTGATCTACTCCCGCCTGCCGGGCGCGTTCGGCTTCGCCCTCCAGCAGCTCTGGACCGGGATCATCCTGTTGCTGGGGGTGGTCATCGCCGTCTACGGCTGGGAAGCGGTGTCCAGGATGGGCGGCAAGTACTGGGAGATGTGGTACTTCACCTGGGAGGACGGCTGGTTCGCGTTCAAGCCCAACTACATGCCGAAGAAGTACGCGATGATGATCCTGCCCCTGTCCGGCACCCTGATCGTGCTCGCCGCCCTCGTCGCCATCATCGAGGACGTAGTGCGTTTCAGGCGCGGCACCTTCGTGGTCGCCGGCGACGGCGCCGGAGAGTAGCCCGCATTTCTCCCCCTCTCCCCCGGGGGAGGGGCTGCTCCCGGCCGGTCTCGTGGCCGGTATTGACCATTCGGGGGAATGCGGTCCCCTCAGCCCAGGCCCTCATCCCGATCCCCCCGCCATCGAGGCGCTGCTGGCAACGGCCTGCAGCCCCATCATCCGCAGCATCGCCTTCGCGAGCGGGCTGTCCGCGTCGCCGACGGCCCGGCTGATGTCGAAGTGGTCATGGTCGGGCAGCTCCATGTACTCGCATTCGAGGCCGTGCTCGCGGCACAGCGCCGCGTAGTCCCGCGACATCCGGACCCAGAGCGGCGGCTCCGCGCCGCCCACCGCGACGAGGACGGGAAGCGCGCGGCGCGGCGGGTTGCGCAGCGGGCTCAGCCGCCTCGCGGTCTCCCGGTCGAGGCGGACCAGCTCGTTCACCGTGATGTCGGGCACCGGCTCGCAGTCGAAGACCCCGGTGACCGGCACCGCGCCCTTGATGACCTCGGCCGGGACCCCTTCGGCCGCCGGCCAGTCGTGGGCGAGGGCCATCGCGGTGAGGTGTCCGCCGGCCGAGTTGCCGGAGACGTACAGGCGGTCCGGGTCGCCCCCGTGCGCGGCGATGTTGCGCCATGTCCAGGCGATGGCGTACATGGTCCGGGCGACGATGGTGTCGAGGGTGGCGGCCGGGCAGAGGTCGTAGTTGATGACCACGGTGGTCGCCCCGGCGGGCTGGAAGACGTCGGCGATGAAGCTGTAGTCGCTCTTGTCCATCGCCCGCCAGTAGCCGCCGTGGATGAAGAGCTGCACCGGGGCGCCGGGCCGCTCTGCGGGGAAGATGTCGAGCGTCTCCTTCTCGCCGGGTCCGTAGCGCACGTCGAGCGTGCAGGCGAGCCGCGCCCGGGTCTCGGCCGATGCGGCCGCGTATGCGGCGAGGCGTTCGTCCACGTTGCGTGCGGCCACGCGCGGGTTGAACTCGCGCTCGATCTCTTCGGGAGGCGTGTTGCGCCAGGTCATGGGTCGTCTCCTTGCCGGCAATTCCCGTCAGACGGAAACAGGCCCCTGAAATCCCCTCGATTCGACGCCCCGAAGGTCGAAATCGCACCATGATTCCACCACGGTACGGCCTCTCCGGGCGCTGGCGGGAATCGCAGTCTCCTTGCCCACCGGAAATTCCACTCCCCCCCTGCGCAGCATCGTCCAGGCGCATGGGTTCTATCGCTGCATCCGCGAATTCCCTCCATGCTACCATCCTGCCGCTCGAACGAGCGGATGTCCTCCGAAGAGGGTTGCGACTCTGTCGAATGGTCGCTTCGAGACAAGATCAGGCTATGGTCTGCTCTTTTGCAGAGGAACCGAAAAGCTTGCAAATCGGAGAGCAACGAACCCCTGTCAGGGAACCGAGGTTCGTTGCAGAGCCGGGCTGAACGAACGTGGATTGCTCGACAAGGCACTTCGATGCAAGGGCGAGCCGCACGATCCTCCCCATGACTACATCGAAAGGAAATACGAGGATGATGAAGACGATCTGATCGTCGGAATGAAGGATGAAGCGCACCGTGACTTCGGCTCTCGACAAGATGGTCGGAGAATCCGGGGAATGATAGAGAATCTGTTGCGCGAACGACGCAGGATCGTTCTTGACTTCTCCGGAGCGGGCGTCGTATCGAGCAGCTTCGCCGATGAGGTTTCATGGAGCCGCCGATGCAGCACCGATTGACATTCGATCTGACCGGCCGGACCGCGCTCGTGACCGGGGCGTCGAGCGGCCTCGGACGGCACTTCGCCCGCACCCTCGCCGCGCACGGGGCGTCGGTGGCGCTCGCGGCGCGGCGCGTCGAGCGGCTCGAAACCCTTGCGGAGGAGGTCCGCGACGCCGGCGGCTCCGCGTGCCCCGTGCGGATGGACGTCACCGAGGCGGGCAGCGTCTCGGACGGGCTCGACGCGGTGCAGGATGCGCTCGGCGTGCCCGACATCCTGGTGAACAACTCCGGCATCGCACGCCCCGCCTCCACCCTCGAAGTCACCGAGGAGGACTGGGCCGGGGTCGCCGGCACCAATCTGGAAGGGGCGTGGCGGGTCGCGCAGGGCACTGCGCGGCGCATGGTCGATGCCGGGCGCCCGGGCGCCATCATCAACATCCTGTCCATCCTCGCGTTCGGGGTCGCACGCGGTCTCGGCACCTACGCAGCGTCGAAGGCGGGGCTGCTGCAGCTCACCCGCACCATGGCGATGGAGCTCGCCCGCCACCGGATACGGGTGAACGCGATCGCGCCGGGCTACGTGCTGACGGAGATGAACCGCGGGTTCTTCGCAAGCGAGGCGGGCGAGGCGATGAAGCAGCGCATCCCCCAGCGCCGCATCGGCGTCCCGTCCGAGCTCGACGGGGCGCTGCTCCTGCTCGCGAGCGACGCATCGTCGTACATGACCGGCTCGACCATCGTGGTCGACGGCGGGCATCTCGCGACGGGGCTTTGAACGCTCTTGTATCGCTCCGGATGCCGCGACAGGACGCCGGAGCCCGAGCCGCGCGCGGCAGGGTGAGAAGTGCGATTCGGATTGGGCCTGTGATAACGTCCGTGCGCGGTGCCGACATCGGACAGGTCTCGAACGGGAAGGGAGACGGTGAACAGACGCCTGACCGCGATCGTCGAACGCGACGGAGATGGCTATGTGGCGCTCTGCCCGGAGGTCGAGGTCGCGAGTCAGGGCGGGACCGTGGCCGAAGCGCGTGACAATCTCGCCGAGGCGCTTGCGCTCTTTTTCGAGACCGCGCCCGCCGAGGAAGTCGACCGGCGCTTGCGCGCCGAGGTTCATGTGACCCGGACCGAGGTCGCGGTTGACCAGGCTGCGTGTCCTCTCCGGACGTGAGGTATGCCGCATTCTCGTCGCTCACGGCTTCGTCGAAGTCCGCAGACGCGGCAGCCATATCGCGATGCAAAGGGATGACGCCGGCAGTACGGTGACGGTTCCGGTGCCTGATCATCGGGAACTGCGTACTGGCACGTTGCTGTCGATCGTGCGCCAGTCGGGCGTCCCTCGTTCGGCGTTCGAGGAAAAGCCGTGAGCATGCCCCCCGGCTGCCTCGCGCCGCACTCTCGTGCTGCGGTCCGCGGCGGCGAGATCGTCGAATTCCTTTTCTCAATTGCGCGTATGGCAATTCGTCCCGCTCGAGCGTGGCCAGTCAACAGTCAACGAATGGAGCGGCTGCTCGACCAGGACCGGGACTGAGGCGGCGATAGATGGGCTTTTGGCATACAGGCTACATGGAGTTTCATGAAGAGATCGGGCTCACGGGCTACGAGTTCCGGCCGAGCACGCGAGAATACCCGTGCTCTGCGTGCGCAAAGGTCTTCACCGATGCCGAAGAGCTTCGGAAGCACCGGTTGGAGCAACACCCGCTCCATCGACCGGCTCTGTTCGTGCGAGGAGCAGAAATGGGCTCACGCCGGAGGATCATCACTTCGAAGCTCGATCCGACGGACATTGTGCTGGAGCACTGCGAGCGCGTGCTGGTCGCCGGAAAGGAGATCCCGGTGGAAAATCTGGGAGAAGATCTGGCCGCGCGATCATGGGAGACCTGCTGCCTGGTCTTGTGTGGCGACGAAACGCAAGCAGAGTTCACGGTGGAGTTTCGAGTCGCCTCGGAAGAGGACCTCGCCGGAGTCGAGAGAGAATTCGTGCACGTCGCGAGGGCCAAGCGGCTGGACGGACGGATCGTCGAGGATCTCATCAGGGTGACACGGCCATTCACGACAGCAAAGGACTACAGCGACGCGATCTGCACGTACCTGCAGGGAGTGCTCGTGAAGGAACGCGCCTGTCCGTTGCCCTATAAAAAATACAACGCGAAGTACACCGAGAGTGTCGAGTGCCTCAACTGGTACGATCGTCCGCTCGCCCGGGCGATCGTCAGCGTCATCGAGTTCCACCACAATCATTTCTCCGAAGCGGCCCGGAAGGGGCGAAGCTCTCGAACTGGCGAGGCAGCACGAAAGTTCCAGAGGTGGCTGCACGCACGCGGCGGAGATGCGACGAACGCGGGACAGGGGTCAGTCGCCGACAACGGGTACGACCGCTGGGTCAGCGACCAGGAGACAGAACGAATCGTTCATTGGACGTTACAGCCGAAGGAAGGGCTCGTCCGCGAAGCAGAAGAGATGGAGGGGTTCCTCAGACGCGACGTCGCCGAGTTCGATCGGGTGAAGGTCAGAATCCTGCTCGCGGAGATGTACTGGGAGCTCGGAGAGAAGTCGCGGGCGAGCGAGCACGCGAAGAGCGTGGGGAGCAGAGCCTTCGATGAGTGGGCGAGGACAAGAATTCTACCGGACGTGGAACAACCAGAATGAACAAGTCAGAGGGGACGGAAGCGAAGAATGGAGGAGGAACACGGCAGGCCAAAGAGCCATCACCCCGAACCGAAGCGCCAAAGTCGCCGAGGAAAGAGGCGAAGCGCAAGGCGAAACCGGCAATAGGAAGCATCGCGCAACTCATCCGGACAAATTACAGGCTCAAGGCAGGGGTGCGGAAGCTTCGTCGGGCGGACGAGCGGGCGATCCTCTCAGGTCCAGCACTCGAGGAGGCTGACCGAGCGCAATTGCTGGAACTCGCAAGAGCAGATATCACTCTCCAACAGACGAAGCAGCTCTTGTTGCTCAGCACACGGATCGACGTTCTGAAGATCGCGAACGGGTTGCGCACGTTTGGCCGGCAGGTACTCCAGTCGCACCCGATGTTCCAGGTAAAGGCGACGGAAGAGGTGCTTGCGACTCCACGGAGCATGTCAATGGATGGCGCTGTGGCGAAGCTTGCGTCGGCTGACGTCGCGATGCCCAGTGTGGATGGCGAGAAGTCGCTGCCCAGGAACCAAGTCGAGCGCATACGCATGAATGCGATTCACTGTCTGCTTCTGCTGTTTCGGGCGAATCAGGGAGAATCGCTTCTACGTATTCAACGCGTCTTGCAGAAGTATGTGTGGGCTCTGAAGGCTCCACGAGACCGCACAGAGAACGAGAAGCTCGAGGTGCTCCTCACGTCACGCGATCCCATGGCCGCGTCGGTGACGTTCGCCCTGCTTGACGAGGAGGCGGTGATGCAGGGGCAGAAGGCGGAAGCCGCAGCACGAAGCGAACAGCGTGCGCGGACGAGGGCGCAGGAGCTGGAACAGCGGATCGAGGAGCTGGAAGGCAGACTCCACGAGGCGGAAGGACAGTGCGCCGGGTTGCGCGAGCAGTTGGGCGAGGCGGAGCAGGCACATGCCACCAGGGATGCGCGGTGGAGGGACAACTTCGAAAGACTGAAGGGACGCGCACTGAACCGGTTGATCGAGGAGTCCTCGCTGCTCGAAGAAGGGTTGCATGCGCTGAAGCGCGAACCGCCCAAGGTTCGAGTGATGATCGATCACGCTGAGCGCGCCATTGAAGGTCTCAGGCGAGAGGCAGAGCAGATTCGGAGGAACACCACGACATGAGCATGGTTGGATTCGATTTCGGCACGACGAACAGTCTCATCTCGATCATCGACCGCAACGGAGAGGCTATCCACTTCCTTGATGAGCGAAATCGTCCAATTCCCTCGGCAGCAGGCTATGAAGGCACGAGGAAAATACTGGGTCGGAAAGCGAAGGAGCGGCTCTCCGAAGCAGGCCTCGGAGTGCACGGGAATATCGTCCGATCACCGAAGAAGTACCTTGGTCAGGAGAGTATCACCATCGACGGATCCCAGAGGGCTCCCGTAGTCATCGTCGCCGACGTAGTGCGACATGTGTGCGAACTCGCCACATCGGGCGGGCGGTCGCTCGATGCGGTGACGAGCGCTGTCGTGACGATCCCTGTGGACATGGAAGGCCACAAGCGTCGTGCGCTGAGGGATGCCTTTGCGCAGGCAGGCGGCAGGCGGCAGGCGGCAGGCGTCCGAATCGCACAGTTCGTCCATGAGCCGTTCGCAGCACTCTACGGATTCTTCCGAAGAGGCGGTCTGTCGGCGAACCTTGGGCACTACGCCGGAAATCTGGTGCTCGTGTTCGATTGGGGAGGTGGAACGCTCGACCTGACGTTGTGCCGCATCGTCGGAGACACGGTGGTGCAAGTGATGAACGACGGCACCGATGAGGTGGGGGGTGACGTGTTCGACGAGATCATCATGCAGCGCATCCTCACGAAAGTGACCCAGGAGAAGGAACCGAGCGCCGGAATCGACATCCAGCCCGGGGCGAAGGCGCGGCTCCTCGAGGCCTGCGAGCGCGCAAAGATCGCACTGAGCAGACGATCGAGTGCGAGCGTCTACGTAAGGAACTTTTTTCGCAACACGGACAGCGACGACGTCGACTACACGCTCAGCAAGGAGGATTTCGAAGAAGCGGTCGCACCGCTCTTGGACAAGGGGTTTGCACGCATCAACAAGGTGCTGGCTGATGCGGGGTTCGGGTACGAACAGGTGGGGCTGTGTCTGGCGACCGGCGGCATGTCCAACATGCCCACCGTGAGAGAGAGGCTGCACATGTCGTTCGGGCCGCAGCGTGTGAGCGTGCCTGACGAGACCGCGACGCTCATCGCCGAAGGGGCTGCGCGGATTGCTGCCGACAGTGCGTCCCTGCAGCTCGCGAAGAATGTGGAACTCGAACTCGCAAGGAGCTCGTACCTTCCCTTGTTGAAAGCCGGGACACGGATGCCGCAAGGAAGGACGATGACACAGCGGGAGGACTTTCATCTCTACTGCACCGACCCGCGTGACGGCAAGGCCAAATTCCAGATCTGCGCGCCAAGGCGGGCGGGGAGAAAGGTGCGTCCGAATGAGCCTCGAACGTGCCTTGAAACCATGACGGTCAAGGTCGATGCCAAGGCTCGGATATTTCAGGAACGTCTTGAGCTCACTGTGAAAATTGACGAGAACCTGATACTCCATGCACATGCGCGCTCGTTGAACGGAAAAGACGAGGATAAGTGCGAAATTCACAATCTGGAATTCTGCCTGCGACTACGGAGCACCGACGAGGGAGCTGACGAAGACGACGAGGGGGAATCAGCCGAGGATGAAGGGCACGGTCGGAGTACGACCATCGGAGCGCTCACGGTTCGAGCGAATGTGACGAACGTGAAAGATCGGAAAAAAATTCCCGGCGAATACCTTTACCAGATCGAACCGGGTTACTTCGACACACGGTGCCGGCCTCCAGAAGATCAGAACCGGGAAAAGCTCTACTACCAGCCCTGCTCGGTCTCAGACATCCCCTCATTATTTTGCCGTCAGATGACCCCGAAGAGTTCCCGATACACACGCTGCTCCACAAGCATGTGGGCAAACTCCTCGACCAGTGGACGCAGCCGATGCGCGGGCCAGTTGGGCAGATGGTGATAGAGCATCAGCCCTTGGCGAAACAGCGAGTGCGTGCGGGTCTTGACCGTGTTCGCCTTCAACCACCGGTCGTAGCCCAACCGCTCCCCCGCCGCACCGAGCAACGTCAACAACGCCATCGACAACGCGCTGAGCAGCAACAGGCGGTCGCGCCGCGCCGTGTGACGCACCCGCATCGCCCCCATCCCCATCCCGAAACGCCAGTCCTTGAGGTCGCGAAAGCTCGTCTCGATACCCCAGCGCTTGGCGTAATAGCGAATCAGCGTGCGGGTGGCCACCTTCTCCTCGCTCGCCACCACGCACCACGGCTCGGCCATCGCCGGCGCGTGCACGCACACCGCCTTGCCCACCGTCAGGGCATGGGCATCGGTCACCGTCGCACCGCGCAGCGTGCACGAGCGCCCCTGCACGCCCACCCACTGCGACGCCCGGCGCCGCTCGCCCTTCGCGCTCGTCACCCAGAGGTTGCCCCGGATGCGAAGCACGTACTCGAAGCCGAGCTCCTGGCTCAGGCACTGCATCATCGGCGCGTTGCCGAATCCCCGGTCCGCCACCACCGTGACCTTCACCGCCTCGGGCATCGCACCACGCAGCGCACGCAGCAGCGCATCCTCATGCCCCCTCTGATGGCCTTTCAGCGTCGACGCCTGCACCGTGCGCCACATCAGCGGGGTCGCCCGACCGTGCCCGGTCAGCATCGACAGCACAATCGTCTCGTGCCCGTCGCGCGCGAAGCTCGTCCAGTCGAGCGCCACCACCACCTCGCAGCGCGCACCCACGAGGTACTTCACCCAGGAGTCGAAGAATGTCTCCATCTCGATGCCGTCGTTGCTCAGCAGCCGGTCGACCTGCTTCACTCCGTGCTTGCCGAGCGTGCCCATCGCCTGCGCCAGTCCCTGGCCGATGGCATGCACCGCCAGCGAGGCGCTGGTCAACACCCCCAGCGTCGCATTGGCCAGCGACAGGACCCGCTTCGCGTGCAGGTCGCCTTCGTACATTGCGGTGATGAATTCGCGGATGTCGTCTCGTCGCAGCATGATGGGTCGGGACATCGGATGGCTCCACGGTGGCTCGCAGGCGCGAGCGTGACCCCGGAGCTTCGCGTTGGCAACACGAGCCGTGTGCTCAAGGAGGCATGAAATGGTCGGGTCTTGCAGCCTGTACATTAATTCAGTCAGTTACAGACGAATTCTCAGCTAAATTATGAGGGGATCTCTAAGAGTTCGAATGGCTCTTGACGGAGTCGCCGGGTTCAGGAGAAGACACCCGCATTCTCCCCTCTCCCCCCGGGAGAGGGGCCGGGGGTGAGGGCGCGGCGATGATTCGGTCCCCTCACCCCAACCCCTCTCCCGGGGGGTGAGGGGCTTCTTTCGGGACCAGGGGCATCCCGCCTTTGCGAACCGTGCGCGCGATGCCCTTGTCCCCAGGGTCGTCCGGGACCGGAAACGAGGGCTCTCGCCAACCGGACGTACACCCTTCCCGACGACGGGTGGCGCCTCGGTTCGACTTTCTTCCTCAACACGACACAACGGTCCCGGAGTCAAACTGAGACACTACCCGCAAGTGCGCCCTACGACGACAGGCGCAAGGGATACGAAATAACGCCCATGATCGCAGAAGGACGAACGAAAGAATCTGGAGCAAGTCCCTCAAGCTGAATCGCAACGCAGAGGAGGGGATGAGGAATGACGATCACTCGCATACCATCCCATCCGCATTGTGCAGGACTCGACGACGCGAAGGCGGTACGACCCGAGCGCCTTGCGGCGGTGTGCTTCGGGATTATTCCGTTCCGCATCCGACCGCACCATCCGCGCGTAGTACCCTGTCTCGGCGGTCGGCGGGTGATCCGGGAGACGGTTCGATGGCCGCTCCGCCCCCACCGCGTTCGCCGCGCGTGGGCGCGCCGTCCTGATCCGCTCGCTCGATTCGCTCGACTGAGGAACCTTCATCCATGAGCCAGCCAACCGTCGAGCTTGCCGACGTCGACCTTGACGACAAGTACACCCGCGAACGCGGACGCGTCTTCCTTACCGGGATCCAGGCGCTGGTGCGGCTCGTGCTGACCCAGCGCCGGCGTGATCTCGCGGCCGGGCACGACACCGCCGGCTACGTCAGCGGCTACCGGGGCTCGCCGCTCGGGGGGCTCGACCTCCAGCTCGAGCGGGCCGGGACGCACCTGGAGCAGCACCACGTGGTGTTCCAGCCCGGCGTCAACGAGGACATCGCGGCCGCCGCGTGCTGGGGGACCCAGCAGGCCGGGCTCGACGGCGAGGGCGCGTACGACGGGGTGTTCTGCCTGTGGTACGGCAAGGGGCCGGGGGTGGACCGCTCGGGCGACGCGCTGCGCCACGCGAACCTCGCGGGGACGTCGAGGCTCGGCGGGGTGGTGGCGCTGCTCGGCGACGACCACACCTGCGAGTCGTCGACCACCGCGCACCACAGCGAGTACGCGATGGTCGACGCCTCCATCCCGGTGCTCAACCCGGCGGGCGTGCAGGAGATCCTCGACTTCGGGCTCTACGCCTTCGCGCTCTCGCGCTACAGCGGCTGCTGGGCCGCGCTGAAGTGCATCCACGACACCGTCGAGGCCGCCGCCTCGGTGGAGGTCGACCCGGAGCGGGTCGGGATCGTCATCCCCGACGACCCCGTCGTTCCGCCCGAGGGCCTCGGGATCCGCTGGCCGGATACGCCGCCGGAGCAGGAGAAGCGGCTCTACGAGCGCAAGCTCGAGGCGGTCAGGGCGTTCTGCCGCGCCAACCGTCTCGACCGCACGGTGTGGGACTCGGACCGGGCGTGGCTCGGGGTCGCGACCACCGGCAAGTCGTACCTCGACGTGCGGCAGGCGTTCGAGGATCTCGGCATCGACGAGGACGCGGCGCGGGTGCTCGGGATTCGCCTGTACAAGGTCGCCGTCACCTTTCCGCTGGAGCCGGACGGCGCGCGGCGCTTCGCCGAGGGGCTCGACACCGTCCTCGTGGTCGAGGAGAAGCGCGCCCTCATCGAGACCCAGCTCAAGGACGTGCTGTACGCGGCGCCCGGTGCGCCGCGCATCCTCGGCAAGCGCGACGAGGCCGGCCGGCCCCTCTTCCCGGCCGCGGGCCGGCTCGATACCAACCACATCGCGGTGGAGGTCGGTCGCCGGCTCCTCGCCGGCGGCGAGCCGGCCCTCGCCGCCGGTGCGGCCCGACCGACGGACTCCGCCCCCGCGGTGAAATCGGTCTCCGTGTCGGATTCGGCTCCCGTGTCGGATTCGGCTCCCGTGTCGGAATCGGCTCCCGCGGTGGAATCGGCTCCCGCGGCGGAACCGACCCCCGCGGCGGAATCGGCTCCCGCGGTCGAACCGGCTCCCGCGGCGGAACCGACCCCTGCGGCGGAATCGGCTCCCACGGTCAAATCGGCTCCCGCAGTCGAATCGGTCCCCGTGTCCATGAAGGTCCGGCCCATGAAGGTCCGGCTCGCGGAGACGGAGCCCACCCCGGCGGGGGACGCCGCGCAACGGGACGCGCGGTCCGGGCTGGCGGCCCGGGTGGCGGAGCTGGAGGCCCTTCTGGACGGCGCCGCCGCGGACCCCGCGGCGCTGGTGCGCACCCCGTACTTCTGTCCCGGCTGCCCGCACAACACCTCGACCCGGGTCCCGGACGGGAGCCGGGCGCTCGCCGGCATCGGCTGCCACTACCTCGCCCAGTTCATGGACCGCTCCACCGCCCGCTACACCCACATGGGTGGAGAGGGGGCGTCCTGGATCGGGGAGGCGAGGTTCAGCCGGCGCGGGCACGTGTTCCAGAACATCGGCGACGGGACGTACTTCCACTCGGGGCTGCTCTCCATCCGCGCCGCGGTCGCGGCCGGCGTGAACGTCACGTTCAAGATCCTCTACAACGACGCGGTGGCGATGACCGGCGGCCAGCCGGTGGACGGGCCGCTGACGGTGCCGATCATCACCCGCCAGATGCAGGCCGAGGGCGCGCGCCGCATCGTGGTGGTCACCGACGAGCCGGAGAAGTACGGAGCCCGGTCGGGACTGGCTCCCGGCACCACCGTCCACCACCGGCGCGAGCTCGACGCGGCGCAGCGGATGCTCCGCGACGTCGCCGGGGTCACCGTCCTCGTCTACGACCAGACCTGCGCGGCGGAGAAGCGCCGCCGTCGCAAGCGCGGGAAGTACCCCGACCCGCCGCGGCGCGCCTTCATCAACCCCGCGGTGTGCGAGGGATGCGGCGACTGCGGGGTGAAGTCGAACTGCGTCGCGGTGGTTCCGCTCGAGACGGAGCTCGGACGCAGGCGCGCCATCGACCAGTCGGCGTGCAACAAGGACTTCTCCTGCGTCGAGGGGTTCTGTCCGAGCTTCGTCACCGTGCACGGCGGAGCGCTGCGCAGGGGCGCCGGGGTGGCGCGCGGCGCGGCGGCCCGGCCGGCGTTGCCCGAGCCCGCACTCCCGGGACTCGATCGACCCTGCGAGATCATCGTCACCGGGGTCGGGGGCACCGGGGTGATCACCATCGGCGCGCTGCTCGGCATGGCCGCGCACCTGGAGGCGAAGGGCTGCTCGGTGCTCGATCAGACCGGCCTCGCGCAGAAGGGCGGGGCGGTGGTGAGCCACGTGCGGATCGCGGCCCGGCCCCGCGACATCACCACCACCCGGATCGCCAACGGCGCGGCGGACTTGGTGCTCGGCTGCGACGTGGTGGTCACCGCGGGCGCCGACACCCGGGCGGCGATGCGCGCCGGGCGGACCGCGGTGGTGGTGAACACGCAGGAGACGATGACCGGCGACTTCACCCGTGACGCGGACCTCGTCTTCCCCGCCGATGCGCTCATGCGCGGCATCGAGCGCGCGGCCGGCGCGCGGCGGGTGGACCGGGTCGACGCGACCCGGCTCGCGACGGCGCTCACCGGAGACGCCATCGCGACCAACCTGTTCATGCTCGGCTACGCGTGGCAGCGGGGCCGCATCCCGGTGTCGAGGGCCGCCATCGAGCGCGCCATCGAGATCAACGGGGTTGCGGTGGAGATGAACCTGAGCGCCTTCGACTGGGGCCGGCGCACCGCCGTCGATCGCGACGCGGTGGCGCGCCGGGCCGGGCCGGGCCCCGCCACCGGCGTCGACGTGGCCCCGCCGGCGCGGCCCGAGACCTTGGAATCCCTGGTCGAGCGGCGCGCGGCGTTCCTCGCCGAGTACCAGGACGCGGCGTACGCAGCCCGCTACCGCACCCTCGTCGAGCGGGTGCGGGCCGCGGAGCGCGCCCGCGCCAGGGGGATGCGCGGCCTTGCGGAGGCGGTGGCCCGCGGCTGGTTCAGGCTGCTCGCGTACAAGGACGAGTACGAGGTCGCGCGCCTGCACGCGGCGCCGGAGTTCCGGCGCCGGCTCGAGGCGGCGTTCGAGGGGGACTGGACGCTGGAGTTCCACCTCGCCCCGCCGCTCTTCGCCCGCCGCGACCCGGCCACCGGCGAGCCCCGGAAGTCACGTTACGGGGCGTGGATGATGCGGGTGTTCAAGGTGCTGGCGCAGTGCCGGCGGCTGCGCGGGACCGTGCTCGACCCCTTCGGATACACGCGGGAGCGCCGCCGGGAACGGCGCCTGATCGAGCGTTACGAGCGGGTGGTGTCGTCGCTCCTCGACGGGCTCGACCACACCAACCACGCGGTCGCGGTCGAGATCGCGTCGCTGCCCGAGCGGGTCCGCGGATTCGGCCACGTGAAGGCGCGCAGCATCGGGGAGGCCGAGCGCCGCGAGGCCGAGCTGCTGGAGCGGTTCGGGGCCGCGGTCGAGCCGCCGGACGCGGCCTGAACGAATGGTCGGGCGCGGGCTCGCGCCGTGGCCGGAGCGTGCGCCCGCGACCTCGATCCCCGGCTGTATGCAGCTCGCCCGCGCTGCTCCCCGGCGGCTCGGGCCCGGCCGGCCGGGGAGCCACTGCCCGATGCCGCGAACCGTGGACGCTGGCGTGGCGCCGCGTGGACAGTGGGAGCGGCTGCCGGCCGCACCCCGTGCCGTGCGCCGCGGAGGAGCCGGCCATCCATGCAGTCCGGGAAGCCGCATGCGTCCGTTCGTACGGGGAAGCCCCGCAATGCCGGCGGTGGAGGTCGTCGAGGAGGACGCCGGGACGACCGGGACGGTGTCGTCGACCACGAAATGCGGCTCCACATGCAGCTCGTCGACTCGGCCAACAGCCACCGGCTGTCACGGCTCGTGGTGCCCCCTCGCGGATTGCGGCCGGCGGGCCTGCCCGATGTGGCCCCGGGCCCGTCCGCGCGGCGGGCGCCGATTTTCATGCTGCGGGGCGGCCCAGGGCTCGTTTTTTGTCGGCCCGGAGGGGCCGGAGGCGCGCTCAAGCGGCCCATTTGTGGACGCGATTCGTTGTCCGTGTGCCAAGTTGTAGCCTCCCGGAGCTCCCGGCGCCTCCGCCGCAGGCGATTTCGCACCGGTTGCCGACACTCGAATATGACAAAAAATGGTCCTGCGGCCCGGCCCGGACCGGCGGCGGCGATGCGGGTTTTCTGGTAGAAATGCGCCTCTCGCGCAATCACCCGAACCCTGGAGCCAGCCCCATGCACATCGGCCTCACCCAGTTCTCCACCGGCTACACCATTCGTATCGACGAGCTCGCCCGCGAGGCGGAGGACCGCGGCTTCGAGTCGCTCTTCGTCCCCGAGCACACCCACATCCCCACCAGCCGCAGAAGCCCGTGGCCGGGCGGCCCGGAGCTCCCGAAGGAGTACAGGCACACCGTCGACCCCTTCGTCGGCCTCGCCTACGCCGCGGCCTCGACGAAGAAGCTGCGCATCGGCACCGCCATCGCCCTGCTGACCGAGCGCGACCCCATCGTCCTCGCCAAGGAGTGCGCGACCCTCGACCTGCTCTCGGGCGGACGCTTCGAGCTCGGTATCGGAGCCGGGTGGAACGCCGAGGAGATGGAGAACCACGGCACCACCTTCAGGGACCGCTTCAGGGTGATGTGCGACCGCGCGAAGGCGATCAAGGCCATCTGGCGCGAGGAGACGCCCGAGTACCACGGCCCGTTCGTCGACTTCGACCCCATCTGGTCGTACCCGAAGCCGGTCCAGAAGCCGAACCCGCCGGTGCTGCTCGGCGGCGAGACGAAGTACTCGCTGGAGCGCGTGGTCGACTTCTGCGAGGGCTGGATGCCGCGCACGCGGTCGTTCGGCGACGCGAAGGCGGAGATGGCGCGGCTCGCGGAGTTCGCGGACCGGGCCGGACGCGACCCGGGCACCATCCGGACCTCGGTGTTCGGGGCCACCGGCGACCCGGCGGCCATCGACAGCTACCGCGAGGCCGGCTGCTTCCGCGCCCTCGTCACCCTTCCTCCGAAGGGCCGCGACGAGGTGCTGCCGCTGCTCGACCGGCACGCGAA
Source organism: Gammaproteobacteria bacterium (assembly GCA_965202735.1). Classification (GTDB taxonomy): domain Bacteria; phylum Pseudomonadota; class Gammaproteobacteria; order HK1; family HK1; genus HK1. The sequence goes on along the minus strand of OZ241844.1, from coordinate 1,183,187 downwards.
GCTGCTGTGAGCCCGCGCCTCGCCGTTGAACGTGGCGCCGGCCTCCGGCGCGACCGTCGCGGCAGGACGCGGCCCCGACCGCGACGGCTCCCCGAAGCGGCGAGAGCGGACGCGCCGCGGCCCGGCCGGCCGCGCTTCCCCGGGACAGGGCTCCAGAACGCTCACTCGTTTCGAGCACCGTCCGAAGCGGCCGGGGCGGATGTCTTCCGATGAGCGAGAGCTTCGTCGTCGTCGTCAAGCGCGACTGCCCCACCTGCGATCTCGTGCAGCCGGTGCTGCGCGAGATCGCCGCGCGCGGGGCGGCGCTGACCGTCTACACCCAGGACGATCCGGCGTTTCCGGCGGGCCTGGAGCCCGTCGACGACCGTTCCCTGGAGCACTCGTGGCGTCTCGGCATCGAGACGGTGCCGACCCTCATCCGCGTCGAGGACGGCGCCGAGGCCGAGCGCACCGCGGGCTGGGACCGCGCGGAGTGGACGCGGGTGACCGGGCTCGGCCCGCTCGGGGCCGCGCTGCCGGACTTCCAGCCGGGCTGCGGCTCGAAGAGCGTGGACCCGGGCATGCCGGAGATCCTGGAGGTCGCGTTCGGCTCCCCGCCCCTGAGGGCGCGCGTCATCGACGTGCCCGCGCCCGAGGACGAGCACGAGGCGTGCTTCTCCCGCGGCTGGAGCGATGGGCTGCCCGTGGTCCCGCCGACCCCGGTGCGGGTGCTGCGCATGCTCGGGGGCACGATCCGCGACCCGCAGGAGGTGGTCGGCGCGATCCCTCCGAACAACGCGCCGTGCACGGTCGAGAAGGTCGCGGTCAACGCGGTGATGGCGGGCTGCCGGCCCGAGTACATGCCGGTGGTCCTCGCGGTGGTGGAGGCGGCGCTCGATCCCGGGTTCGCGATGCACGGGCTGCTCTGCACCACGTACTTCTCCGGCCCCATGGTGGTCGTGAACGGGCCCGTGGCGCGCCGCATCGGCATGAACTCGGGGGTGAACGCGCTCGGTCAGGGCAACCGGGCGAACGCGAGCATCGGGCGCGCGCTCCAGCTCGTGGTCCGCAACGTCGGCGGCGGGATGCCGGGCGGGATCGACCGGGCGACCCTCGGCTGGCCGGGCAAGTACACCCTGTGCTTCGCCGAGGACGAATCCGATCCGGACTGGCAGCCGCTCGGCGTGGAGCGCGGCGTCCCGCCCGGCGCGTCCTCGGTGACCCTGTTCGCGGCCGGGGGCCTGAGTCCGAATATGGACGAAGGCTCGCGCACCCCCGAGTCGCTCGCCCGCTCGCTCGCGATGACGCTCGGATCGGTGGCGCACCCGAAGCTCGTGCAGAGCGCCGACGCCTTCCTGGTCCTCTCGCCGGAGCACTGGCGGATCTTCAGGGAGGGGGGATGGGACAAGGCGCGCATCAGGGAGGCGCTCATGGCCGCGACGACGCGGCCGGGGCCGGAGCTCGTCCAGGGGGCGAACGGGGTCGGTGCGGGCGTGAAGCCGGAGCTCGTCGAGGAGACGATGGCGAAGTTCCGCGACGGGGGGCTGAACATCGTGCGCGCGGGCGGCGAGGCGGGGCTGATGAGCGCCATCATCGGGGGCTGGGTGGCGAGCGGCCCGCGCGGCTCGACCCCGGTCACCCGGGTGGTGGAGACCTGAGCGGCGGGTCCGCGGGAGCGATGCGCGGGGCTGATTCGTTCTCTCGATCGGTCCTCTCCCGTTCATTCCACGAGTGATTTCCATCGAGACGCCCTTCGCTCGGAACCCCCGCCGGCCGAAGAGAGCGCCGTGCATCCGGGCGCTGTGCGGTCCGGGACGCTCAGGCGCGCGCGAGCCAGCCTGGCCTGGGCGATGCGTCTCCGGCGGCGCGCGGGAGTCCAGGTTGTGAAAGAATCGAGGCCGCCGCCCGGCCGCGTTCGTCCCCGGCGCGAGCGGCGGCCGGCGCCCGGTGCGCCATCGGCCTCAACCAGGAGATGCACCGATGAATGACGGCATCCGGCTTCTCGATCCGACGGCGGAGACCGCGTCCGTCCGGCGCGAGCGGCGGCCGGCGCCCGGTGCGCCATCGGCCTCAACCAGGAGATGCACCGATGAATGACGGCATCCGGCTTCTCGATCCGACGGCGGAGATTGCATCCGTCCGGCGCGAGCGGCTTGCTCCGCCGCCTTCGCTCGAGGGCCTCACCCTCGGGCTGCTGGACATCGGCAAGGCGCGCGGGAACACCTTTCTCGACCGGCTCGAATCGCACTTCGCCGGGCGCGGACTGACGGTGAAGCGCTACGCGAAGCCCACCAACACCCGCACTGCGCCGATCGGCCTCGCGCAGACCATCGCCGAGGAGGTCGATGTCGTCGTCGACGCCCTCTCCGACTGAGGGTCGTGCACGTCGTGCAGTGTGCATGACATGCTCGACCTCGACGAGCGGGGGATCCCCGGCGTCATGATCGCGACCACCGCGTTTCGGGACGCGGCCGCCGCGCAGGCGGCATCACTCGGCTACGAGCCCGCCATCGTCTGGGTCCCGCACCCGATCCAGAACCGCACCGACGAGGAGATCCGGGCCATCGCGGACGAGGCGATGGAGGGGATCCTGGACGGGCTCACGGCGCCGTCGGCGCGCTGAGGACAGCGGACGACGCGACACAGGCCGCGCGTGCATGGGGAAAACGCCCCATGCCGGGCGCGCCCGCCGCGCTGAGGACAGCGGACGAAACGAGGTTGCCGACCGCCCCCCGGAAGGGTCCCGTCCTCGCGGAATGACGCGCTCGACAGGTCATACCCCGATCCCGGCCGGAAGCCGGAAGAAGCCCCTCTCCCGCCGGGAGAAGGGCCCGGCAGGCAGGCTGCCGCGTCCCCGAGCCATGGAAGCCCCTCTCCCCCGGGAGAGGGGTTTGGGGTGAGGGGGGTGGGGCGAGGGGACCGAATCCCCCGAATCGCCATGCACTCTGCGATCGGCGGGCTCCGGGCACAGCCGGGAGAGGCCGGGGCGAAGCGGCGTGACGAGGGGTGGCCGAGCCCGTGATCAGTCCGCCGCCGCGGCGCGCCTCGTACCGCGGCGGCGCCCGGCTCCGGTTGCGAAGCAGCATCGACGCACCGATTTCATGTCGATGTACTTCACCGGGACCAGACGATGTCCGAGCATGTCGACCGCGGCCTGCGCCTGTTCCAGGATGACGTATCCCAGAAGCGGTTCGTATTCGCCGTCGCCCTCCGACTCCATGTCCACGAAGACCACTTCGTTCGAGACGGGCCGGAAACCATCGATCCGGATCTCTACCGGCCAGCAGGCTTCTCCGCGCAGTACTTCCTGGTTGGCCAGTTGGAGCTCGACCGCTTCGGAGCGCTTGAACTTCCTGAGCCTTTCCTTCCACGCCATGGGAAGGATCAGCGCTCCCGCCCCGGTATCGACGAGCATCGCGCACCGTATGGACTTGTCTTCTTCGAACAGATTGGTGACTTTCGCCTGAACGACTATCCGTCCCATCTCATCTCTCCCATCCGGCCCGTATCGACTTCGGGCCCGCCCGGCACGATTTCAGTCGATCTCCACGCCCGGACGCTGACGAGAATTGCCTCGCCGCGTGTCGAGCGCACCACTCCGCAAGAACGGGCTCCCTTCCGGGTGCAGCCGGCAACTTTACTTCGAGCACAGTCCCGTCCTTGCGTGTCCCGCCGGAGCATCCGGCAGTGCCGGAATACCGGACTTGCAAGGCGCGCAAGGGAGCAGCAATTCCCGCCAGGCGGAGACATGCTCCTGAATTCCCCTCGACCCGGCCCCCCAGGGTCGAAATCGCGCCGGAATCCCGCCACGGCACAGCCTCTCCGGGCGCTGGCGGGAATTGCTGGCAAGGGAGTGCCGGACTTGCAGGGCGCGCATGGCGGAGGATCATTTCCACGTCCGGGAAGTGCTGCGCAACGCCGCCCGGCGCTCCCCGGGGGACTCTCCATCAGGGTCCTGCCGGCACCGCCCCGGCGCCGCCCCGGGTTGCGCGGCCGGCGGCGAGCCAGTATATGGAATGCCCGGCCACTCGGAAGACGCAGGGGACCCGCCGTGAACGACCGTGTCCATCTGACCCTCGACGAGGCGCACCGGCTCGCGACCGAGGCGCTCCGCGCCCAGGGGTACTCGGAGCCGCATGCGCGGGCCATCGCCGACACCGTTACCGCGGCGGAACGCGACGAGTGCACCTCGCACGGCCTGTTCCGCATCCCGTTCTACGTGAAGGCGCTGCTGGAGGCGGACGTCTCGCCCGACGCGGAGCCCACGCTGAAGGATCTTGCGCCCGCGGTGCTGCGGGCCGATGCGCACTTCGGCTTCGCGCCCCTCACGCTGCAGCGCGCGGCCGGCCCCCTGGAGCGGCGTGCCCGAGAGCTCGGCATCGCGGCGCTCTGCATCGTGAACGCGTACAACGTCGCCGCGCTCTGGCCGGAGGTCGAGCGGCTCGCCGGGCGCGGGCTCGTCGCCTTCGCGTTCACCGCCGCGTTCCGCTACGTCGCGCCGGCCGGCGGCACCAGGCCCGTCTACGGCACCAACCCGATGGCGTTCGCCTGGCCCCGGGCGGGGCACCCGCCGCTCGTCTTCGACCAGGCGTCGAGCGCCAGCGCCCGCGGCGAGATCCAGATCCACCTGCGCGACGGCAAGCCCATCCCCGAGGGCTGGGCCATCGGCCCCGACGGCGAGCCGACCACCGACCCCGCCACCGCGCTGGCCGGCGCCCAGCTCCCCTTCGGGGGCTACAAGGGCGCCGCCATCGCGCTGATGGTCGAGCTGCTCGCGGGCGCCCTGGTCGGCGACGTCTTCAGCTTCGAGGCGAGCGAGGCGGACACCGCCGGGGTCGGCGCGCCCTTCGGCGGCGAGCTCATGATCGCGATCGACCCCGCGCGCTGCGTGGGCGACGGCGACCGCGACGCCCAGCTCGCACACGCGGAGAAGCTCTTCGCCAGGATCCTGGAGCAGGACGGGACCCGGCTGCCGTCGGACCGCAGGTACCGGGCGCGGGAACGCACCCCGACCGAAGGCATCACCATCCCGAGGTCGCTGCACGACACGCTGCGGAAGTACATCGACGGCTGAGCCGCCCGCGGTGCGGCGGGCGCTCGCCGGGGGGCTCAGCGAACGGGGTTTCGCGCAGCCCGCACACCGGGGCAGAGTTGTTCTCGCGCGTCTCTGAACGCTCTGGACAGCGCGGCTCCCGGATGCACGGCACTCTCTTCGGCGGGCGGGAATTCCGGGTGAAGGGAGTCTCGATGGAGACCACTCATTGAATCGACCGGAGAGGATCGGAGAACGAATCAACCCTGGTCCGTGCGTTTCGCAACCTGCTTTGCAACTCTGTCCCGGAGCGCATCCATCCGATAGGGTGTTCTCACGTGTCCGGACGGGCCCTCTCCGATGAAGCTCCGCCAGGGCGACCCCTGGATGTCGGCCGGCGAGTACGGCCGATCGCTGCGCGGCCTCACCATCAACCTCCTCGTCCGGGACGTCGAACGGGCGCTCGTGTTCGCCCTCGAGGTCCTGGGAGCCGAGGCGGTGTACCGCGACCCCGACTTCGCGGTGCTGCGCCACGGTCCCTCGGAGTGGATGCTCCACGCCGATCACACCTATCGGGACCATCCGCTCCACGGGAGCCTCGCGGCCGGTGACCCACGCGGCATCGGAGCCGAGATCCGCATCCACGACACCGACCCCGACGCGGCCGAGGCGGCGGCGCGGCGACGCGGGGACGTGGTGCTCGCGGGCTCGATGGACAAGCCGCACGGAGTGCGCGAGGTGTTCATCCTCGACCCGGACGGGTACCTGTGGGTGGTCGACCGGCCGCTGGGTCCGTCGTCCTGAGCTCGCGGTCCGGCCGCGGCTCCGTCCGCACCGCCCACTCGTCGTTCGCTTCTCTCGCCTCGGCCACCGATCACCGGTCCACTTCGAGAGGAGATGCCGACAGGCCGATTGCGCCCCAGGCGATGAACCGTCCGCGGAAGCGGGGCAGCTCCACTGAAGCCAGCGATTCCCGCCAGCGCCCGGAAGAGGCCGTACCATGGCGGAATCCGGGTGCGGTTTCGACCTTCAGGGCGTCGAGTCGAGGGGATTTCAGGGGCCTGCTCCCGCCTGGCGGGAATCGCTGCCGGGTGGGCGCCGGACTCGACCTCGGGGTCGAAGCCACTATACTCGGACGGAGCATCGCACCGATCCCGGCGGGCCCGATTCCGGCCGGGGCGGGAGGACCGGCATCATGCAGCTCGCCCGGGTGGACCGCTCCACCACGCCTTCCACCATCGTGCTGCCGCGCGACTACAACGCGGCGGTCGAGTTCATCGACGCCAATCTGTCGAAGGGGCGTGAGCGGAAGACCGCCTTCATCGACGCCGCCGGGCGCCATACCTACGGCGAGCTGGCCGAGCGGGTGAACCGGGCGGGCAACGCGCTGCGCGCGCTCGGGGCCGGGATGGAGACCCGGGTGCTGATGTGCATGCTCGACGGCATCGATTTCCCGGCGGTGTTCTGGGGCGCCATCAAGGCCGGCTGCGTGCCGGTTCCGCTCAACACCCTGCTGACCTCCGGCGACTACGCCCACCTGCTGCGCGACTCGCGGGCGCGGGTCGTGGTGGTGAGCGAGGCGCTGCTCGACCGGTTCGAGCCGGCGCTCGCGGACCAGCCCCATGTCGAGCAGGTCGTGGTCGCCGGAGGCGAAACGCGTTCCGGCACGCAGTCACCGGCGGGGACCGGCTCCGCCGCGCCCCCAGCGCCCGGCGACCCCCATGCTCGGGAGCGGCCGCTGCCCGCGCCCGGCGGACCCGTCCGCCACCGCCTCGCGGACCTGCTCGCCGCCGCATCCCCTCGGCTCGACCCGGCGCCCACCACCTGCGACGACGTCGCGTTCTGGCTGTACACCTCCGGCTCCACCGGCGCCCCGAAGGGCTCGATGCACCTGCACCGCGATCTCGTCACCACCGCCGAGCACTACGGCGTGGGTACGCTGGGGATCCGGGAGGACGACCTCGTCTACTCCGCCGCCAAGCTCTTCTTCGCCTACGGCCTCGGCAACGGCATGACCTTCCCGTTCTACGCCGGGGCGACGACGGTGGTCCTCGCCGGCCGCCCGACGCCGGATGCGGTGATGGCGCTCCTGCGCGAGCACCGTCCGACGATCTTCTACGGCGTGCCCACGCTCTACGGCGCGATGCTCGCGCTGCCGGCCGAAGGCGGGGGAGGCGGCTCGTCCCGGCTGCGCCTCGCGGTCTCGGCCGGCGAGGCGTTGCCGGCGGAGATCGGCGCCGCGTGGGAGGAACGCTTCGGCGCCCCCATCCTCGACGGACTCGGCTCGACCGAGATGCTGCACATCTTCCTCTCCAACCGCGAGGGCGACGTGCGCTACGGCACCTCGGGCCGGGCGGTGCCGGGATATCGGCTCAGGGTGGTCGACGAGGCGGGCGCGCCCGCCGCCCCGGGCGAGATCGGAGAGCTCTGGGTCAGCGGCGACTCCTCCGCGGTCGCGTACTGGAACCAGCGGGAGAAGTCGCTGGCCACCTTCCACGGGCCGTGGACCCGCACCGGGGACAAGTACGTCGTCGACGAGGAGGGCTACTACCACTACCGCGGGCGCACCGACGACATGCTGAAGGTCGGCGGGCAGTGGGTGTCGCCGTTCGAGGTGGAGTCCGCGCTGCTCGGACACGAGGCGGTGCTCGAAGCGGCGGTGGTCGCGGCCGAGGACGAGCACGGGCTGGTCAAGCCCAGGGCGTTCGTGGTGCCTCGGGAGGGGGTCGAGCCGGACGACGGGCTCGCCGCCGCGCTCCAGGAGTTCGTCAAGGACCGGCTCGCGCCGTTCAAGTACCCGCGCTGGATCGAGTTCGCCCGCGAGCTGCCGAAGACCGCCACCGGGAAGATCCAGCGGTTCAGGCTCCGGCGGTAACGCCGGCGGGCCTGCGGGCGCCGGCAAGAATCACCCTGCCGTGTATCGTGCGCGCCCTCCTGCGAGAGCGGAGCCCCTCCGGGGACGGCCGGCAGCCTTGTTTCGCTCACCGTCCTGCGTTTCGGACCGGCCTCCGACCCCATCCATCGCGATGAAGCCGGGCAGATCGTGCGCGCCCTCCTGCGAGAGCGGCGCTCCTCCGGGGACGGCCGGCAGCCTTGTTTCGCTCACCGTCCTGCGTTTCGGACCGGCCTCCGACCCCATCCATCGCGATGAAGCCGGGCAGATCGTGCGCGCCCTCCTGCGAGAGCGGCGCTCCTCCGGGGACGGCCGGCAGCCTTGTTTCGCTCACCGTCCTACGTTTCGGACCGGCCTCCGATCCCATCCATCGCGATGAAGCCGGGCAGGGCGCGGACCCGGTCGATCCACGCGCGGACCGACGGGAAGTCGTCGAGGGGAACCTCGCCCATGTGGGAGAGCGCGACGTAGGGCATGCAGGCGATGTCCGCGATCGTCGGCCTGCCGGCCGCGAGCCATTCGTGTCCCGCGAGCCGCCGCTCCAGCACCTCCAGGCCGGCGCGTCCGTACGCCTGGCACGACGCGAGGTCGAAGTCGCGGCCGAAGAACAGGACCGCGCGGGCGCGCGCGAGACCGAACAGCAGCTCGTTCTCCGCCACCGCGAGCCACTGCATCACCTCGGCCATGGGCGCCGGCTCCGTCGGCAGCCACGCCTCGCCGTAGCGCCGGGCGAGGTAGACGAGGATCGCCTGGGAGTCCCACACCGTGACCTCGCCGTCGACCAGAGTCGGAATCTGTCCGCGCGGGTTCAGCGCGAGGAACGCCTCGGTCCGGTTCTCCCCCGCGCGGAGGTTGACGGGGACCTCCTCGTACTCGAGCCCGAGCAGCTCGAGGAGCAGCCGCACCTTGTAGGCGTTGCCCGAGAGCGCCATGCCGTAGAGCCTGATCATCGCGGCCTTCCCCCTGCTCACAGGACGTTGCAGACGTGGATGTCGCGCGACTCGACGAGGTCCGCGTAGCGCCCGCGGGTCCGGGCGAGCGTCGGGGACGCCTTGTGGACCTCGAACGCGGCGTCGTCGGCGTACATCTCGTAGAGGAAGACGCGGTTCCCGCCTTCCACCGGGTCGCACACCTCGAACTGGAGACACCCTTCTTCACCGGCGAGGGTCTTCGCGGCGTGCTCCCCGATGATGTCCAGGAACTGCGCCTTCGTTCCCGGCTTGACGGTGAAATCCACCACCAGACAGATCTTGCTCATCGCGCTGGGTCCTCATGTGGGCGGGGAGCGAGTGCCGGAGTGTAGCCGGAAGCGTCCCGGCGCGGGGTGATCGCGCGGGCCGCTTCCGCGCGGGCGATCCCCGGCGGCGGGTGGCCGGTTCCTCCGGGGCCGGCCCCGATGATCGCGCGGGCCGCTTCCGCGCGGGCGGCCCCCGACAGCCGGCGGAGCCGATGTCCGGCTCAGGCGTGGCCCGCGTCGCCGGACAGGAGGTTCGGGTCGACGCCGAGCAGGCGCGCGGCCGAAGACCACCGGTCTTCGTAGGGGGTGTCGAATATGATGCGCGAGTCCGCCGGCCCGCTCAGCCACGCGTTCTGCCGTACCTCCTGCTCGAGCTGCCCCGCTTCCCAGCCCGCATAGCCGAGCGCGATGACGGCCCGCTCCGGGCCCCGGCCCTCGGCCATGGCCGACAGGATGTCCTTCGAGGTCGCGATGCCGATCTCTTCCCCGACCGTGAGCACCGCGTCCCACTGTCCCGGCGGATGGTGAATGACGAATCCGCGCTCGCGCTGCACGGGGCCGCCCTGGACCACCGGAATCCGCTCGGCGTCGGGGGAGGTCGCCTCGATGTTCATGTGGTCGAGGACGGCGGTGAGCCTGAGGTCGAGCGGGCGGTTGATGACGATGCCCATCGCCCCTTCCTCGCTGTGCGCGCACATCAGCGTCACCGTCCGGTGGAAGTTCGGGTCGGCGAGGCTCGGCATCGCGATGAGGAACTGGTTGGTGAGGTCCATGCGGGCCATTATCGCAGGGTGCGCGGCCGCGACAAGCGCTTCGCCTTTCGCTCAGCAATTCCCGCCAGGCGGGAACAGGCCCTCGAAATCCCCTCGACCGGACGCCTGATGGCCGGAATTGCGCCGGAATCCCATCGCGGCACGGCCTCTCCGGGCGCTGGCGGGAATCGCCGCCTTTCGCTTCGCCTTTCGCGGTCCGGACATGCGTCGGCGGGCGGTGGGGCCGGTCCTCAGCGGGCGGCGAGCCGCGCCTCGATGGCGTCCATGAGCTGTCCGGCGACGTCGACTCCGAACGCGGCGTCGATCTCGCGAACGCACGTGGGGCTCGTCACGTTGATCTCGGTGAGATGGTCGCCGATGACGTCGAGGCCGACGAAGACGAGGCCCTTCTCGCGCAGCACCGGCCCCACCTCGCCCGCGATCTCGCGCATCCGCGGCGTGATCTCCATGCCGACCCCCCGTGCCCCGGCCGCCAGGTTGCCGCGCGCGTCGCCGCCCGACGGCACCCTCGCCAGCGCGTAGTCGACCGGCTCGCCGTCGATCAGCAGCACCCGCCTGTCGCCCTCGCGGATCTCGGGGATGTAACGCTGGCACATCGCGTAGCGGGTCTGCCGCCGGGTCAGGGTCTCGAGCACGACGTTGACGTTCGGGTCGCCCGTGCGCACCCGGAAGATCGACGCGCCACCCATGCCGTCGAGCGGCTTGACGATGATGTCGCGGTGCTCGTCGAGAAAGGCGTGCATGCGCGCGTGCTCGCGGGCCACCAGCGTCGGCGGACAGCACTGCGGGAACCAGGCGGTGAACATCTTCTCGTTGGCGTCGCGCAGGCTCCGCGGCTTGTTGACCACGAGCACGCCGGCCGTCTCCGCCCGTTCCAGAATGTACGTCGCGTACACGAACTCCATGTCGAAGGGGGGGTCCTTGCGCATCAGGATGACGTCGAGCGACGCCAGCGCGGCGGTCCGGGGCTCGCCGAGGGTGTACCAGTCGCGCGGGTCGTCGCGCACCTCGATCGGACGCATCCGGGCGCGGGCGGCGCCGTCGCGGACGAACAGGTCGCCGAGCTCCATGTACCGCAGCGCCCACCCGCGGCGCCGCGCGGCCAGCATCATCGCGAGCGTGGTGTCCTTCCTGACGTTGATGGAGCCGATGGGGTCCATCACGACGCCGACCTCGATGCTCATTTCGACTCCCTGGTCCATCCCGGCGGGCCCGTCCCGAGGGTGCGATGATCGCAGCGAACGCACCGCGCGCAAAGGCCGGCGCGCGGGTCTGGATCGAGCACTTCTCCGATTTGCGAAGCGAGGGTCTGGACAGGCTCCCGTCCGCGGCCGTGAATCGGAGAGCAGCCGTGGACCGGAGAATCGTTCGGGCGGGGGCCCGGGCTGGAGGGTGTACGTCCGGTCAGCAATTCCCGCCAGCGCCCGGAGAGGCCGTGCCGTGGTGGAATCGTGGTGCGATTTCGACCTTCAGGGCGTCGAATCGAGGGGATGTCAGGGGCCTGTTCCCGCCTGGCGGGAATGGCTGCTGGGCTGGAGACCGGTTTGCGCCCGGTTCGAGCCGCGCCTTAGCATTGGGACGAGAGCGCGCGGCCCGCGTCAGTCGCGCGCAGGACCATCGAGGCTCGAGCCGCGATGCCGGAATTGAGAATCGCGACCCGACGAAGCCCGCTCGCGCTGTGGCAGGCCGGGCATGTCGCCGGCGAGCTGCGCGCACGGCATCCCGGACTCGGGGTCGAGCTGGTGGCGATGCGCACCAGCGGCGACCGGATGCTCGACGCGCCGCTCGCGAAGGTCGGAGGCAAGGGGCTCTTCATCAAGGAGCTGGAGCTCGCGCTGCTCGACGGCCGCGCCGACATCGCGGTGCACTCGATGAAGGACGTTCCGGTGGAGCTGCCGCCGGAGCTGCACCTGCCGGTCGTCATGGCCCGCGCGGACCCGCGCGACGCGCTCGTCTCGGTCCGCTTCGCCGGGCTCGACGCGCTCCCGTCCGGGGCGACGGTCGGCACTTCGAGCTTGCGCCGCCGGTGCCAGCTCGCCGCCCGGCGCCCGGATCTGCGTATCGAGAACCTGCGCGGAGGCGTCGACACTCGCCTGCGGCGTCTCGACGACGGCGACTTCGACGCGATCGTTCTCGCCGTCTCCGGCCTGGAGCGCGGAGGGCACGCGGCGCGGGTGACCGAGGCGCTCGACGTGGCGACGATGCTGCCCGCGGCGGGGCAGGGCGCGCTCGGCGTCGAGTGCCGTCGCGGGGACACATGGGCGGAGTCTCTCGTCGCGCCGCTCGCCTGCGCCCCGAGCACGGCGTGCGTGCTCGCCGAACGCGCCTTCAACCGAAGGCTGGAGGGAGGATGCCAGGTGCCGATCGCGTCCTACGCGGCGGTCGAGGGCGGAGCGATGCGTCTCAGCGGGCTGGTCGCGAGCCTCGATGGCGCACGGGTCCTGCGCTCCCGGGTCGACGGCAGCGCGCGGGAGGCGGAGGCGCTGGGCGCGGAGGCCGCGTCCGCGGTGCTGGCGCAGGGCGCCGGCGAGATACTCGCCGAGGTCTACGCGATGGCCGGGCTCTGAGCGGCGGGGCTCCGAGTGGCCGGGCTCTGAGCGGCGGGGCTCCGAGTGGCCGGGCTCTGAGCGGCGGGGCTCCGAGTGGCGGGGCTCCGAGTGGTCGGGCTCCAGCGGTCGGATTCCGAACGGCCGGGCTCCGAGCGGTCGGATTCCGAGCGGCGGGGCTCCGAGCGTCGGGGCTCCGAGTGGTCGAGCTCCGAGTGGCGGGGTTACGAGTGGTCGGGTTCCGAGCGGTCGGGCTTCGAGCGGTCGGGTTCCGAACGGCCGGGGCTCCGAGCGGAGAGGCCCTGAGCGGCGGAAGCGGAGGGCGAGGATGCGGCGGGTGAGTGAACGCACGGGGCGCCTGTCCGGGGTGCGGGTCCTGGTGACGCGGCCCGAGCCCGCCGCGGCGCGGCTTGCGGATGCGTTCGCCGCCGAGGGAGCGGTGGTGCACCGGGTGCCCGCGCTCGCGATCGCGCCGGTCGGGGACACGCGGTCGGCCGACCGCCTCCGGCGCCGGCTGGGCGACGTGTCCGTCATCGTGTTCACGAGCGTGAACGCCGTCGAAGGGTTCTTCGGCCTGGGGCCAGTGTCCGGGGTGGCGCCGGTGCCCGATCCAGTGTCCGGGGTGGCGCCGGTGTCCGGTCCAGTGTCCGGGGTGGCGCCGGTGTCCGATCCAGTGTCCGGGGTAGCGCCGGTGTCCGGCCCGGTGCCCGGGGTGGCGCCGGTGTCCGGTCCAGTGTCCGGGATGGCGCTGGTGTCCGGCCCGGTGCCCGGGGTGGCGCCGGCGCGGCTGCCGGGGGTCGTGCTCGCGGTCGGGCGGGCGACGGCCGAAGCGTTGCGTGCGCGCGGCGTGGCGGATGTCCGCACGCCGCGCGGCCGGCTCGACAGCGAGGGGCTGCTCGCCTGTCCGCAGCTCGCGGCGCGACAGGTGGCCGGCCGGCTCGTCGCCGTGGTCAAGGGCGAGGGCGGACGCGACCTGCTCGGCAGGGCGCTGGTCCGGCGCGGGGCCGAGGTGGTGGAGGCGGACGTCTACCGCCGGCGGGCGCCGGATAAGCTGGCCGGGATGCTGGAAGAAGTGCGCGAGTCGGTCGATGTGGTGACCGTGACGAGCGCCGAGGCGCTCGCGAACCTCGCCGGGGCGGCTCCGTGGACCGTCCCCTGGCTGTCGGATCGGGTGCTCGTGGCCGTCAGCGAGCGGGTCGCGGGCATCGCGCGCGCCCGCCGCCTGTCGCGGGTCGCGGTGGCCGCGGGCGCGGACGCCGCGTCGATCGTCGATGCCGCGGCCCGCGCCGGGCGGACTATCATTCCCGCTCGCCCGGGAACGACGTGAGCCGCCATGAGCACCGAGGTCCGCAGGACGCTGCGAATCGTCAACAAGCTGGGGCTGCACGCCCGGGCCGCGGCAAAGCTCGTCGACCTGGCGGCGGGGTTCGAGTCGAGAGTCCGGATTCGCCGCGACGACCGCGAGGCCGACGCGAAGAGCATCATGCGGGTGATGATGCTCGCCGCGTCCAAGGGGTCGAGCATCGAGGTGGCGGCGCAGGGCGCCGATGCCGGCGAGGCGGTGGATGCCATCGCGCGCCTCGTCGCGGGACGGTTCGACGAATCGGAGTGACGGACGGGGGCGTCCCGCCACCCCCGCGCACGAGCGAGTGAGTCGGTGATGCCGAGCACGCAGGAGCCCTCGCACCCGCCACCCCCGCGCACGAGCGGGTGAGGCCGGCGGACGACGGTATGCGGCGATGACCTTCACCATCCACGGTATCAGCGCCTCGAAGGGGATCGCGATCGGGCGCGTGCGCGCGGTGGACCGCGGCCGGTCCGAGGCGGTCGAGCGCAGGCTCCACCCGTCGCAGGTCGAAGCCGAGGTCGAGCGGTTCGGCCGGGCGGTGGATGCCGCGCGCCTGGAGCTCCGCGCCGTGAAGGCCCGCATTCCGCGGGGGACGCCGGCGGAGATCGCAGCGTTCATCGACACCCACCTGCTGATGCTCGAGGACGAGGCGATCTCCAGCGCGCCGATCGCCTACATCCGCGAGATGCGGTGCAACGCGGAGTGGGCGCTGAAGCTGGAATGCGACGCGCTCGTCGCCGTCTTCGACGCGATGGACGACCCGTACCTGCGCACGCGCAAGGACGACGTCGAGCACGTCGTCAACCGCGTCCGGACCCACCTCCGGGAAGAAGGCCGCACCGGACCGCCGCCCCCCGACGAGGCGGCCGCCGGGCGGATCATCTGCGCCGACGACCTGACCCCGGCCGACACCGTGCTCATGCAGCACCAGGGCGTCGCGGGGTTCATGACTGAGTTCGGCGGCCCCAACTCCCACACCGCCATCCTCGCCCGCAGCCTGAACATTCCGGCCGTGGTGGGCCTGCATCGCTCGGCGGCGCTGCTGCGCGACGGCGACGAGGTGGTGCTCGACGGGCGCCAGGGCGTCGTCATCGTCTCCCCGGCCGACATCGTCAAGCGGTTCTACGAGCGCCGCCGCCGCGAGATCGAGCGCATCCGGTCGGCCCGGCGCAGGCTCCGCGCGACCCCCACGGTGACCGCGGACGGGGAGCCGGTGGTGCTCCAGGCCAACGTCGAGCTGCCCGGCGAATCCGCCGGCGCGGTGCGCGACGGCGCGGCCGGGGTCGGGCTCTACCGGACCGAGTTCCTGTTCATGAACCGCCGCGACCCGCCGGACGAGCAGGAGCAGTTCGAGGCGTACTCCGAGCTGGTCACGGCGCTGAAGGGGGCGCCGGTGACCATCCGCACCCTCGATCTCGGGGCGGACAAGCAGGTCGACGGGGCCCGCCCGGATGCGCCGGTCACGTCCAACCCGGCGCTCGGGCTGCGCGCGGTGCGGCTGTGCCTGAAGGAGCAGAGCCTGTTCCGCCCGCAGATCCGGGCGATCCTGCGGGCCTCGGCGCGCGGCCCGGTGCGCATGATGATCCCGATGCTCGCGAGCACCACCGAGCTCGACCAGGTGCTGCGGATCGTGCGCGAGAGCAAGCGCGAGCTCGACGCCCGGGGCGAGCGCTACGACGCGTCGATGCCGGTCGGGGCGATGATCGAGGTCCCGGCCGCCGCCATCTGCGCCGACATCTTCGCCCGCCGGCTCGACTTCCTGTCCATCGGGACCAACGACCTCATCCAGTACACCCTCGCGGCGGACCGCGTCGACGACGAGGTGAGCTACCTCCACGACCCGCTGCATCCGGCGGTGCTGCGCCTCGTCGCGACCACCATCGCGGCGGGACGCAAGGCGGGCAAGCCCGTCGCGATGTGCGGAGAGATGGCCGGGGATGCGCGCTACACGAAGCTGCTCCTCGGGATGGGGCTGCGGGAGTTCTCGGTGCATCCCAACGCGCTGCTGGAGGTCAGGCAGATCATCGGCGAGACGCGGATCGCTCCAGCCCGCGGGCTCACGCAGCGCATCCTGCGCTCCACGCACGCCGCCACCCGCCATGCGCTCGTCGAGGAGCTGAACCGGGCCGGGACCTGAGCGGGCGCGCGGAGCCGGCCGTCCGCAGGGCGCTATACTGACTTTCACCGCGCCTCCGGCGCCCCACGACCCACCGGCGAGGGCCCCATGTCCGCGACGCGCCGCCGTCTCGTCCTGGTGGACGGCTCTTCCTACCTGTATCGCGCGTTCCACGCGATGCCCGCCCTCACCAGCTCCAGCGGACGGCCCACCGGCGCCGCCTACGGCATGACGAACATGCTGAAGCGGCTCGAGGCGGAGGTGCGGCCCGAGCTCGCGGCGGTCGTCTTCGACGCGAAGGGCAGGACCTTCCGCGACGACCTGTACCCGGAGTACAAGGCCAACCGCCCCCCCATGCCCGTGGAGCTGCGCTCCCAGATCGAGTCCGTCCACGCCATCGTGCGCGCGCTCGGGTTCCCGGTGCTGGTGGTGGAAGGCGTGGAGGCCGACGACGTCATCGGCACGCTCGCCACGCAGGCCGGAGCGGCCGGGCTCGACGTGCTGGTGTGCACCGGCGACAAGGACATGGCCCAGCTCGTGGACGACCGCGTCACCATGGTCGACAGCCTGGACGATCCGGAGCGCGATGCCGAGTGGGTGAGCGGCCGGTTCGGCGTGCCCCCGGAGCGCATCGTCGACTACCTCGCGCTCGTCGGCGACACCGTGGACAACGTGCCCGGGGTCCCCAAGGTGGGGCGCAAGACCGCCTCGAAGTGGCTCGCCGAGTACGGGACCCTGGAGAACCTCGTCGCGCACGCCGGCGAGATCAGGGGCAAGGTGGGGGAGAACCTGCGCTCGTGCCTGGATCGGATCCCGCTTGCGAAGGAGCTGGTGACGATCCGCCGCGACGTGGGGCTCGGGGTTGGTCCGCTCGACCTGGCGCTCCGCGAGCCGGACGTGGAGGCGCTCAAGGCGCTCTACGGCGAGCTCGAGTTCAGGACCTGGCTCGGCGAGCTGCTCGACGCGGGCGACGACGCGCCGGCGGAGGCGCCCGACGCCGAGTACGAGACGGTGCTGGACGAGGCCGCCCTCGACGCCTGGATCGAGCGCCTCGCCGCGGCGGCGGAGATCGCGTTCGATACCGAGACCACGAGTCTCGACTACATGCGGGCCGAGCTGGTGGGGGTGTCGTTCGCGGTCGAGCCGGGGCACGCCGCCTACGTACCGTTCGGGCACGACTACCCGGGCGCGCCGGAGCAGCTTGCGCCCGAGCTGGTGCTCGGGAAGCTGCGCCCGATCCTCCAGTCCGTCCGCCCGGCCAAGATCGGCCAGAACCTGAAGTACGACATGAGCGTGCTGGCGCGCGCCGGCATCGGCCTGGCCGGGGTCGGGTTCGACACCATGCTGGAGTCCTACGTGCTCGACAGCACCGCGACGCGGCACGACATGGATTCGCTCGCGCTGAAGTACCTCGGGTACCGCACCATCCACTACGAGGACATCGCCGGCAGGGGCGCGAAGCAGCTCACGTTCAACCAGATCCCCGTCGAGGACGCGGGGCCCTACGCGGCGGAGGACGCGGACATCACCCTGCGGCTGCACCGGGTGCTGCGCCCGCGGCTCGAGGAGCACGCGTCCCTCACGCGGCTGTGCGACACGGTGGAGGTGCCGCTGGTGCCGGTGCTGTCGCGCGTCGAGCGCAACGGGGTGCGCATCGACGTCCGGCGGCTGAACCGGCAGAGCGCGGAGCTCGCCGGGCGGATGCGCGAGATCGAGGCGTCCGCCCACGAGAGCGCCGGCGGGCCGTTCAACCTCGGGTCCGCGCTCCAGATCCGGACGATCCTCTTCGACCGGCTCGGGCTTCCGGTGCTCGCGAAGACTCCCAAGGGGCAGCCGTCCACCGCGGAGTCGGTGCTGCAGGAGCTCGCCTTCGACCACGAGCTGCCGAAGCTCATCCTCGAGCACCGGGCGGTGGCGAAGCTGAAGTCGACCTACACCGACGCCCTGCCGGCGTGCGTGAACCCCGCCACCGGGCGGGTCCACACCAGCTACCACCAGGCGGTCGCCTCCACCGGGCGACTGTCCTCTTCCGACCCGAACCTGCAGAACATCCCGGTGCGCACCCACGAGGGGCGCCGGATCCGGCAGGCGTTCATCGCGGACCCCGGGTACAGGATGGTCGCGGCGGACTACTCCCAGATCGAGCTTCGGATCATGGCGCACCTGTCCGGCGACCAGGGGCTGCTCGACGCGTTCGCGTCGGGGGCCGACATCCACCGGGCGACGGCGGCCGAGGTGTTCGCGGGCGGGAGCGCGGAAGTCACCGAAGAGCAGCGGCGCAACGCCAAGGCCATCAACTTCGGGCTGATCTACGGCATGTCCGCCTTCGGCCTCGCCCGCCAGCTCGGCATCGAGCGCGGCGAGGCGCAGAGCTACGTCGAGCTGTACTTCTCGCGGTATCCGGGGGTCAGGGCGTTCATGGACTCGACGCGCGAGAGCGCGCGCGACCGGGGGTACGTGGAGACGGTGTTCGGCCGGCGCCTGTACCTGCCCGAGATCAGGTCGAGCAACATCCACCGCCGCCAGTACGCCGAACGCACCGCGATCAACGCCCCGATGCAGGGCACCGCCGCCGACATCATCAAGCGCGCGATGCTGAGCCTCGACGCCTGGATCGCCGAATCGGGGGCGCCCGTGCGCATGATCATGCAGGTGCACGACGAGCTGGTGTTCGAGGTGGCGAGCGAGGCGGTCGGCGACGTTGTCCCGCTCATCCGGGAGCGCATGAGCGGCGCGGCGGAGCTGACCGTGCCGCTGGTGGTCGACGTCGGAGCAGGCGACAACTGGGACGAGGCGCACTGACGGCCGAGGCGGCGCTGCCTCATCGTCGATGCGGCCGGGAATTTCGGGGAGTCCGGCTGGCCGCCGGCGCCCGCCTCAGAACCGCATTCTCCAACCCGCCAGGACGGTCCACTGCGAAGGCGCATCCGCCCGGTGGCCGGGCTGTCGGCTCCAGATGGACTCCAGGGCCAGCGCGCCGCTGGTCAGGCCGCCGCTGGTCAGGCCGCTGATGGTCAGGGGGTAGTCGACCCGCGCGCTCAGGTCCAGTTGTCGGCCGCTCGGGGCGAGGCCGAAGCCGACGGTCTCGCCCACCACCCGTCCCTCGACGGTGCGCCCGGTCGGCAGGTCGAGGAAGGCCGCGCCCGCGGTGACGCGCACCGGCTGCTCCACGGCGAGGCGCAGGGTGGCGCCCCCGCGCGAGAGGGCGCGGGTGGCGGCGAGGCGAAAGGCGCTGGTGCTCAGGGTGGAGAGTTCGCGGATGAGCGGTCCGCGGGTGGAGTCCGGGCTCACCGCGCCGAGCTCACCCTGCGCGCTCAGGCGCCATCCCGCGGGGCCGTCCGCCTCCAGCCGGGCGGAGAGGAATGCGGTGCTGCCGGCGAGCCGCCCGAAGGCCCCGGAGGCGGAGCTGCCGAGGAGGGAGTCCGGCTCCGCGAGCCAGCCGGCCTGCACGGTGGCGGCCGGCAGGTCGGCGGGGCGCCATTGCGCGGCGAAGCCCGACAGGGGCAGGCGCCCGCCCTCGTCGTCTCGGTGGAAGAAGGCGGTGGACCAGTCGTGGGGGGTGGCGAGGTTGAAGCGGGTGGCGCCGTCGGCGAGGGCGAGGTGGCCGAAGTCCCGGCCCCGGTCGGCGGGGCGCACGTTCAGCCACCAGGCGTCGTCGTCGGGGCGGTCGTCGTCGCCGGAGTCGCCGAGCAGCCGGTCGAGGCGTGCGGTCGCGGAGCGGTGGGGGAGCGAGTGCACGAGGTCGCCGGCCGCGAGCCAGAAGGGCGCGCCCAGGGCATCGAAGGCGGCGACCTCGCGCTGCGCGAGGGCGAGGGCGAAGCTGTCGCCCAGGGTCCCGCTCTGGCGGATGGCGGAGTCGGCGGCGGCGGTCCCTTCGTGCTGCTGCGCGACGGTGCGGCCGGTGCCCATGAAGGCGACCTCGCCCCAGGGGTTGGTGGCGGCGCCGAGGTCCATGAGGCCCTGGCCGTAGATGGAGCGGTCGGCGTAGATGCCGGTCTTGTTGGCGGTGGCGAACAGGCGGGAGACCAGAGCGGAGTTGGAGAGCTGGCCCCGGAAGAGATGCTTCATGACGGCCAGCCCCCCGCTGACCATCGGTGCGGCCATGGAGGTTCCTCCGCTGGGCGTCCATGCTCGAATATTGGGTCCAGGCGCGAAATAGGCGCTTCGGACCTCCGTGCCCGGCGCGGAGATGCAGTAGTCGGCAGCGATGCCGCAGCGGTTGGAAAAGCTCGCGATGGAGCCGCCCTGCTTCTGCACGGCGGCGACTGCAATGAAGTGGCCGCGCAGCTCCTCGATGCGAGCGGGCAGCCCGGCCCGGAACTGTGGGGAAGAAGCATTGGTCCTGCCGTTGACGCACCGGTTGGCCCCGACCTGCTTCACGTCGCAAACGGTTCTCTCGTTGTTGGCTGCGGCCCAGACGATGATCGTCTTCTCCCGGGCATCTTTCTGCGCAAGGACGGCGATGGTCCTGCCGTAGCTCTTGCGCAACTGCTCTTCACTGTAATCTTCGATATTGCCGTCATTACCGATGCTCAGGTTCAGGATGTCGACTCCTTCTCTGAAGACGGCCTTGAACCATTCGGATTGCTGCTGGTCCCTGCGGCTCAATTCCGCGGGCGATATGGGTATGTAGATGTTGTCGCTGGGGTTCGGAGGTTTGGCGAACATGGCGATATCGGCGCCCCAAGCCACCCCGTGATGGGCATAAGAGTGGGAGGTCCGATCGCTGACCGCAACGCTGGCGACGGCGTTTCCGTGTGAATGTCCTCTGCTGCCGACCTCGCCGTCTCTCGCTCCGTCCAGGAACTTCTCGGTGATGTCGATGTTTCGAAAGGCGGGATGCTCCGTATCGATGCCGGTGTCGACAAAGCCGATGGTGACGCCTTCCCCGGGCCTCACATCGGCCCCCTCGAGGAGGCGCAGATGGGCGTAGGCGCGGTCGGCGTTGATGGCCCCCAGACCCCACTGGTTCCGGAAGCCCGGCGCGTCGCGGTACTCGCGCGACCATTGCTCCACCTTGTTGAGGAACTTCTTCCTTCCGACGCATCTGAACCCGAGGGAGGGATGGGTGGCGAGGGTGCCGGGCGGGCAGGCGGACGGATTCGCCCGCCTGGCGCTCACGGACCCGAGGGGCTGGGGCGTGCGTGTGTCGTCGGTGGGGTCGGGCGGCAGAGGCGGCGCCCCGCCGTCGGTGGGGTCGGGCGACTGGGGCGACGACCCGTCGCCGACCCGGATGGCCACCGTCGTGCGGTCGTGGTTGCCGTGGCCGTCGCTCGCGGTCACGGTCATGGTGTAGGTGCCGGCCCGGGTGGGCGTGAAGGCGAGACGCGCCGCGCCGAGGCCGGTGCCATCGGGCAGCGCCGGGGTCGTCTGGCCCGCCTTGCGGGTCCATGCGTAGCGGACCGTGTCGCCGTCGGCGTCGGTGGCCGCCGCCGTGACCACCACCTCCTCGCCGACCTTTGCGGGCACGTTGGCGAGGTCGGCCAGCACCGGCGCCGCATCGTCGTTGGTGATGGTGCCGGTGGCCTCGGTCCCCGCCCCGCCCCCGGCGAAGGCGACCCGGGCATCGTCGGTCACCAGGGTGTCCAGCCGCACGATGAAGGTCTCGTCGGCCTCCGCGAGGCGGTCGCCGAGCGCCTCGACGCGGACCGTCTTCTCCAGCGCGCCGCCTTGCGCGTGGGCAGCGAACGACAGGGTCTCTTGCCGGGGCACGAAGTCGCGCCCCGCGCCCGCCGCCGTCGCGGTGCTGCCGGTCCCGGCCATCGCCGACACCCGCAGCGTCACGTCGTGCAGGGGCGGGCCGCTCAGCCGCACCACGAACGCCCCCGCGGTGCGGCCCGTGTCCCCCTCGGCCACGCTCGCATCCCCCACCGAGACCGTCAGCCCCCCTTGCGGCGTCGCGCTCACCCTGCGCGAGGCGTCGCCGCCCACGCGCCGCTCGGCGAGTATCGAGGCCCCGTCCCGGGTCACCGCCCGGACCCGGAAGAAGTACCTCGTCCCGTTGCGCAGGCCGCGCACCACATGCGAGGTGGCGCGCGCCCCCGGGGATCCGGGTCCACTCACCCCATCGGGAGCCCTCGCGTCGCTGCCGCACCTCGTATCCGACGATGGTCGAGTCGTCCGGGGCGTTCCAGCGCAGCGTCACCTCGCCGTCCCCGGCCCCGGCGGCGAGCCCGTTCGGACGCAGAGGCTTGACCCCCGCCACCGTCACCGCCACCGTCTCCGCCGGGGCCGCGACCGCCGCGCCGTCGAGGGTGAAGGCGTGGCGCACCTCCGCCTCGCCCACCGCCACCCCCGTCACCGTCACCGTCTGCGGCACCTGCGTGCTCCCTTGGGCGAAGCGCAGGGTGGGCGGACTCACCGTCGCCTTCGCCGGGTCGCTGCTCTCAAGTGTCACCGTCCCGGCACGGGCGCCGTTCATCGCCACCGTCCAGGTGGCGGTGCCGCCCTTCTTGACGCTGACCCCGGTCTCGCTGATGAACAGCGCGGGTGTGTCGCGGTTCATCACCGTCACCGTGGCCGGGTCCGACCACGGGCTGGAGCCGGCTTCGTTGTACGACTGCACCTGGAACACCAGCCCCGTCCCGTCGAGGTAGTTCGCGACGTGCACCCACGTGCTGCGGGTGTCCGCGTTGTTTCGAGTCCACCTCGGGTCCGGGGTCATGGGAGGCATCCACGCGGCGAACCGCCGCACCCGATACCGCCAGCCCGTGATCGTCGGGTCATTCTGCGCATCCCAGCGCAGCGACACCCAGTCCTCCACCGGCGTCGTGCTCAGGCTCGTCGGTCGCGCGGGCGGTTCGGGATCAGGGGGCGGTGTCTGCGCCTGCACGGACAAGGAGGCGCCGCACAGGGCGAGGACCCCGGCGAGCAGAGCGGCTGCCGGCCGCGGCGGCGCCCCGCCGGGCGCGCTGGAAGAGCGCAGAGGAGAAGGTGACGAGCCGCCAGTCATGTGGAGAGAGTATCTTGCGATTTGCCCGCGATATCCAGCCTTGTCCAGGAAGCACCAGGACCATTGGAAAGTCGCGGCCCCCGGCCGCCCAACCGGGATATCCCACGGTGGGCGGCGGTCTTTCGGCGGCGAAGGCCCGTTTCGAGCGTGTGATGAACCACTCGTCACGACTTCCGGAGAGCCCTGCAGGAAGCACCGGGCCCGCAGCGATTCCCGCCAATGTCCAGAAAGGCCGTAGCGTGGTTGAATTGTAGTGCGATTTCGACCTTCAGGGCATCGAGTCGAGGGGATTTCAGGGGCCTGTTCCCGCTGGCGGGAATGGCTGCCGGGTCCGCGTCAGTCTGGCACTTTCCCCTGCGCCTGATTAGGGCCTGTTAACGCAATTTCTGATAGACTCTGGACCTACGGTCGATGAAGAGGATTCCAGAGCTATGGAGCTCACGCAAGCGCACTACGAGCGCATCGCGCATGTGTTTCCGCGCCAACGGGGCAATGTCTCGCTCACTCATCTGGCGGTGCTCAACGCCATCCTGTATGTGGCCGAGCAAGGCTGCAAGTGGCGCGGGCTGCCGGCCCATTTCGGCAACTGGCACACCATCTACACGCGGATGAACCGCTGGGCGAAGAGCGGGGTGCTGGACCGGGTGTTTGGGGAGCTGCAGCGCCAGGGCATCATTCGGGTGAAGGTGGAGGTGCTGTCGCTCGACAGCACGGCGGTCAAGGTGCATCCGGACGGGACGGGGGCGGAGAAAAAAACGGTCCCCAGGCCATCGGGAAGTCGCGCGGGGGCTGGACCACCAAGCTTCATCTGGTTGCCGCGGATGACCGAAGCGCAGTAGGGTTTTCGCTGTCCGGGGGCGAGGCGGGGGATGCGCCGCAAGGACGGGAGCTGCTGGCCCGCACGGCGCTGCCGGAATCGGCGCGCTCTCTGGTGATGGACAAGGCCTACGAGGGCGACGAGACCCGCGCGCTGGTCGCGGAGTTGGGGCTTGAGCCGGTGGTGCCGCCGAAGGCGAATCGGGTTTCGCCATGGGAGTATGACCGGGAGCTGTACAAGAGGCGCAACGAGGTCGAGCGTTTGTTCCGGCGGCTGAAGCGATTCAGGCGGGTGTTCACCCGCTTCGACAAGCTCGATGTGGTCTTCAGCTTCTTCATCTCCTTTGCGCTCATCGTCGATGCGCTCAAATCCATATAGTGTTAACAGGCCCTAGTATCCGCGCCAAGGGAGAACGACTTTGGCGCCGGGGGCCGCTCGACGCATCCGGCGGCACGAGCGAGATGCTTGTCATTCCCGCCATCGACATCAAGGAACGCAAGTGCGTGCGCCTGCGCGAGGGGCGCATGGACACCGCGACGGTGTTCTCCGACGACCCCGCCGCCATGGCGGCGCGCTGGGTCGAGGCCGGCGCCCGCCGCCTTCACATCGTCGATCTCGACGGCGCCGTCGCCGGCGAGCCCAGGAATGCCGGCGTCATTCACGACATCGTCGAGGCCCATCCCGACGTGCCGGTTCAGGTCGGGGGCGGCATCCGGGACGAGGAGACGGTGGAGGCGTACATCCAGGCCGGCGTCCGGTACGTCATCCTGGGGACGAAGGCGATCGCGGCCCCGCACTTCGTCGCCGACCTGTGCGTCGAGTTTCCCGCCCACGTCATCGTCGGCCTCGACGCAAAGGACGGAAGGCTCGCCGTGGACGGCTGGTCGAAGCTGTTCCGCCACGATCTGTTCGATCTCGCCAGACAGTTCGAGCGCGACGGGGTGGAGGCGTTCGTCTTCACCGACATCAGCCGCGACGGGATGATGAGCGGGGTGAACGTCGAGGCGACCGCCGGTCTCGCGAGGGAGGTTTCGGTGCCGATCATCGCTTCGGGGGGGATCCGGGACCTCGACGACATCCGCGCGCTGTGCGCGGTCGCCGGCGAAGGCGTCGAAGCGGCGATTACGGGCCGCGCCATCTACGAGGGCACCCTCGATTTCGCCGAGGCGCAGAGGCTGGCCGACGAGCTCGCCGCCGGCTGACGGCCCGTCCCGTTCCGGAGCCGCGCCCTTCCGGGCCGGGGAAACGTTGCCCGCGCCGCCCTCCGCGCCGGCGGCGTCGACGACGGCCTGGAGCTGCCGCGCCCTTCCGGACCGGGAAACGTTTCCCGCGCCGGCATCATCCGCGACCACGCACCGCCCGATGACCCACCCTCCCGGAAGCCGTGCCGGTGCACGTGTCCCCGCGTCGGGCACATGCAGACCCGGCTCCGTCCCGATGGTCCCTCCCGGACCCGATGCCGCCGCGCGCGACCCCGTTGCCGCGCGCCGCGGCGCGCAGGGCGCGTGAGCCGATGGCGCTCGCGAAGCGCATCATCCCCTGTCTCGACATCGACGCCGGGCGGGTCGTCAAGGGCGTCAGGTTCGTCGACATCCGCGACGCGGGAGACCCCGTGGAGGCCGCGCGCCGCTACGACGAGCAGGGGGCCGACGAGCTCTGCTTCCTCGACATCACCGCCTCGTCCGACGGGCGCGACACCATGGTCGCGGTGGTCGAGGCGGTCGCGGCCGAGGTGTTCATCCCGCTCACCGTCGGCGGCGGCGTGCGCGGCGTCCCCGACATCCGGCGGCTCCTCAACGCGGGCGCCGACAAGGTGTCGATCAACACCGCGGCGGTGCTCGAGCCGGAGCTCGTGGGCCGGGCGGCGGCGCGCTTCGGGTCGCAGTGCATCGTGGTGGCGGTCGACGCGAAGCAGGTGGAGGACGGGCGCGAGGGTCGTCCGCGATGGGAGGTGTTCACGCACGGCGGGCGGCGCCCCACGGGGTCGACGCCGTCGCCTGGTGCGAGCGCATGGCCGGGCTCGGAGCCGGCGAGATCCTGCTGACCAGCATGGACCGCGACGGCACCCGCGCCGGCTTCGACCTGGCCCTGACCGCCGCGGTCTGCGAAGCGGTGCCGGTGCCGGTCATCGCCTCGGGGGGCGTCGGCACCCTGGAGCACCTCGCCGACGGCATCACCGAAGGCGGCGCCGACGCGGTGCTCGCGGCGAGCATCTTCCACTTCGGGGAGCACACCATCGCCGAGGCCAAGCGGCACCTGGCCCGGCGGGGGGTGGAGGTGCGGTAGCAGGGCGGATTCCGGGGAGTGCGGGTTGCGGGGAGTGCGGTTCCGGGGAGTGCGGGTTGCGGGGAGTGCGGATTCCGGGAGTGCGGATTCCGGAGGCAGGGTTCCGGGGGCCGGATTCCGGAGGCAGGGTTCCGGAGGCCGGATTCCAGAGGCAGGGTTCCGGGAACGCAGGCGCCCGCCCGCGCTCCCGGAGGCGCCTCGGGGACCGTTCAGTCGCGGGGATGACGGCGCCTCGGGGTGGCCGGGGCTCTGCCGCGCGGGCCCGAATCGCCGATGTTTCTCGTGGCGAGGATCTCCCGGGCCGGCGTGCGGTCGCCGGTGCGGCTGATCATGCGGGGCCCGTCGAGAAAGCGGACGTCGAACCCCAGCCCCCGGTAGAGCCTGACGATCCGGTCCGTGGCCTGGTTCGACGCGACCACCGGACCCCGGTGGCGGGCGAGCCACTGCGCGAGGCGCTCCTGCTCCTCCCAGTCGAACCCGTCGCTCGCGTACTGGCGGAACTGGACGTCATAGGGCGGGTCGGCGTAGATGAAGTCCTTCGGCGACGTGCCGATCGCCTCGAAGTCGCCGGTGGTGAAGGTCCACCGCGAGAGCGGTCCGGAGTACGGCCGGAAGTCGCGCACGTAGCCGATCGTGGCATGGCGCCCGAACGGGACGTTGAATTCGCCGCTCCGGTTGAACCGGCACAGGCCGTTGAATCCGGTGCGGTTGAGGTAGTAGAAGAGCTCCGCCGCCTTGCGGCTCCCGCTCCAGCGGCCGGTGACCAGCCGGTTGAAGTCCGCCCGGTGCCGATAGTAGAGCTCGTCTTCGTTCCGCATCGGTATCCTGATCACGAGCCCGCGTTGCAGGTGCCGGTAGAAGTTGACCGGGTGAGGGTTCGCGTCGTTCAGCAGCGCCCGGCGCGGGTCGAGGCCGAGCGCGACCGCGAGGCCGCCGCAGAACGGCTCGACGAGGCGCCGGCGGTGGAACCTCCGCCACAGCGGCCTGAGGTACGGGAGCAGCCAGCGCTTGCCGCCCGCCCACTTGAGCGGCGGCTTGAGCGTCGGCCAGAGCGGAGCGTCTCCGCCTTCGCGTGGTGTGTCGGAGATGGTCAAGGGCGAACCGTTCGAGCTCCGGCCGACGCGGCTCCCCGCGGGAGGCTCCGGCCGGCACGGCGGGCCGAGTTCCTCCCGGCGGGGTGCGGCGGGTGACGACGGACTTCGGGCCCGGTGGATCATAACCGGCGGGATGGCTCCGGTGCATCGACGGGACGGGGCGACCCCTTGATAGCTGTCGCACTTGGTGTTATGCGACGGGTTGATTGGGCGGGTATCCGCGGGGATCGGATTGCGTACCTTCAAGACGAAGGCGTTCGCCCGCTTCGCCGCCCGGGAGAGGATCGACGATGCGGCGCTGTGCGAGAGTGTGGGACGCGCCAGGAAGGGGTTGATCGACGCCGACCTCGGCGGCGGTGTCATCAAGCAGCGCATCGCCCGGCCAGGACAGGGCAGCTCCCGCGGGTTCCGTGCACTCGTGCTCTTCCGCCGGAGCGAGCTGTCGTTCTTTGTCCACGGGTTCGCGAAGAGCGACCGGGAAAACCTGCGGCGTGACGAGCTCGAGGCGCTGCGGAAACTGGCGGACGAGATGTTCGCGATGGACGAGTCCGGCCTTGAACCGATGCTGGCCAACGGGACGATCAGCGAGGTGGATTGCGATGGCCAAGGGATACCGGAGCGAGGTTCTGGCGTCGGTGCACGAAACCGCGCTCGGCATGACGGAAGCGGGGGTGATGGCGAAGCGCACGATGAAGGCGTTCGACGAGATGTGCCTTACTCCGATCGCGGAGATGTCGCCGGAGGAGATCCGCGCGCTTCGGACGCGAGAGAATGCGAGCCAGGCGGTCTTTGCTCACCATCTCAACGTGACGGCGGGTCTGGTGAGCCAGTGGGAGCGCGGCGAGAAGCGCCCTGGGGGTGCGTCGCTGAAGCTGCTGGCGCTGGTCGCGAAGAACGGGCTGGCGGCGGTCGCATGAGAGGCCGGCCCGTCGTGGAGAACATGCCGGACCCTGCGCGCTGGCTGAGGGAGCAGGGGATCGGCGGCGTGTCACTGAACCCGGACCCGGTGGTGGGGGCGCGGCGGTACCTGGGAGGTGAAGGCTGACCGGATCACCCCGCGGGCAGACGGCCGGCGCGGCGGGCCTGCGACGAGGCATGTCATCCGGCGTCCCGCGGGAACACCCGTCCCTCGAACAGCTTGCGCGCCGTGCGCAGCACCGCCGCCCTGGAGACCCGCAGGATTCCGTTCTCCAATTGCTGACCGTCGGCCACCACGCCGCATGAATGTCTGGTCAGATTGATGATGGCATCACCGATTTGACGCGATCCCATGCGCCGGCGGCGACCGCCTCATGCTCGCCCGACACCTCGCCCCCGTGCTTCGCAAGGCGGCCGCCGCCTATCCGGTGGTGACCCTGACCGGTCCCCGACAGTCCGGCAAGACCACGCTGGTCCGCGCGGTGTTCGCGGACCATCTCTACGTCTCCCTGGAAGCGCCCGACGTGCGCATGAGGGCGCTCGAGGACCCTCGCAGCCTGCTGGCGCTGTCGGACCGCATGGTCATCGACGAGATCCTGCCCACGTTCGAGAGCTTCGTCCGCCTGGCGGCGGCCCGCACCGGGCAGGAGCTGAATCTCTCGGCGCTGGCCAACGACATCGGGGTCGCCCAGCAGACGGTACGACGCTGGCTCAACGCCCTTCGGGCCGGATTTCTCGCGATCACCCTGCCGCCGCACTTCGCGAGCTACCGCAAGCGCATTCGCAAGCGGCCGCGGCTGCACTTCATGGACACCGGCCTCGTCTGCTACCTGCTCGGCATCCGCGACGCGGCGACCCTGGAGCGGCATCCGTTGCGGGGGAGCGTGTTCGAGTCGTTCGTGGTCGCGGAGCTCGTCAAGCACTTCGCCGCGGTGCGGGGGGACGCGCCGCTGTATCACTGGCGCGACGCCACCGGCCACGAGATCGACGTGCTGATCGACAGCGGAGACCGCCTGATCCCGGTGGAGGTGAAGTCCGCACGCACGGTCCCCGCCACCGCCTGCGACACGATCGGCTGGTGGACATCGCTGCCCGGCAACCCCAATCGCGGCGGGGTGCTCGTCCACGGCGGCGACCAGGCCTTCGACTTCAGGGGAGTGCGGGTTCTGCCCTGGTACTTCGGTTGATGCCCATCACCCAGTGCCCCATCGACAAGCACATCTTCTACCGAGCTTTACCTTCGTGTGCACTCACGTTGCCTGCTCCAGTGACCACGCAACCCGGTCCGCCACAAGCTGCGCGAACGGCACGACATCCTGCTCGATGCTGGCGCTTTCAAGCGCCGCCAGGTAGAGATCACGATCCTCGACCCGGATGACGGTCCACGGATAGCCGCCGGAGGCCAGCATCGCGTTCATGACAAAGCGCGCCATGCGTCCGTTGCCGTCCGGGTAAGGGTGGATATAGCCGAACAGCCAGTGCCCGAGCACGGCGCGAACGCAAGGTTCGGTTTCAGTCTCCAGCAGATCGAACAGGGCCGGCATGGCATCGCGCACCGCCTCCCGGCGCGGCGGCACATGCCGCGACCCCCGCAGAAACACGGCCTCATTGCGGTAACCCGCCAGAGCGGAAGCCGCGATCAGGCCGGCGGCGACGCAAGGCTGAAACAGCTCGCGATACCAGTCGCGGTGGACCTTGCGGACCAGGGCACCGGCTTCACCGCCGCCGATGATCTCACCGACCCCCGCCCGCACGAGCCGGAACGCCTGCCAGTAACCGCGCGCGGCCAGCGCATCGCTGCTCCGCCGGTCGGGGTCATGATTGTCCGGGTTCCAGCTACCCGCGCGTACCCGGTCGATCAGCTCCGGGGTGACGCGGTAGCCCTCGATCGACAGCGAGTGGCAGGCATCGTGCCGATAGATATCGTCAACGAAGGACAGATAGGCTCCGGTGTCTTCGGGCAGGCCGGGCGCTTCGGGAAATGCCGCGATCACCGGCTCCCGCATCGTCTCCCACAGCGATTGCAGGCGGCCGACGATCGGCGCCCGCGCCCGGCTCGGCACACCGAAAGCCTGTTCCGGCTCGAACGGGTCGGCTTCGCGGACATCGTAACCGGCGCGTTTCATGACGCTCGGAATCTCGTCGGCCACGTCACCCCTGCCGACCCGGCGGAAGGCGCCGGCCAACCGCCCGGCAATCACCGAATGGCCGCCATCGAGCAGCCGCCCGAGCACGTCAGCCGCATCGCGGATGCCCGAGAGTACGACCTGCGCTTCGACCGGCTGCCGGACCATGAACGCTCCCGGCACGCGCACCAGTGCCGCCTCGGGCACGAACAGCCGCAGCCCGTCCCGGTCCATCAGGTCGGCGTTCGGCGGCATGTCTTTCTGTCTGAGGTCGTACAGGGACGTGCCGAACAACAGCTCGACGGCGTTGTTGGCGCCCCTGGGCGTATGGATGATGACCTGCCGCGGGATCACGGTGTGTTCGGCGTGGAGCAGCAATGACTGCTCCGGAGACAGGTGCCAGTCCGTCCCGAACCGGGCCGTACAATAGGCCGCGCAGAACTCCCAGAAAGACGAGAACCAGGGCGTCGTATCGCCCGGAGCGGCATCCGGGCTGCAGGAGATCAGCCAGCCCTTCATCACTCCGCGCAAGAAACCGTTCCTGACCAGCCGCTCGCGGTGAACCCGCGTCAGCTCGCCGGAGCGGAAGACCTGCCGCCGCCGTCGGCCCTGGAGCTTCCGGAGCTGCGCCAGCGACGCGGAGAGCTTCTCGTTCGGTGCGGCCATGCTGGACTATCCGCATGCTTTTGCGAGTGCAACGCGCCGTATCAGAGCAAGTGTATAGTGCCGTAGATGATCAAGTCGATAGTGCTGCATACATGCACGGAGATTGCGCCGTGGCGACGCGATCGGCTGGTGGATATCGCTCCCCGGCAATCCCGACCGCGGCGGGGCGCTCGTCCACGGCGGCGACCAGGCCTTCGACTTCAAGGGAGTGCCCGAATCGACCCCTGGCGGACAGGGCAAGCTCCGCCATCCTGATGGTCCCGCGACCCCATTCCTTGATGATGCCGCGCCGGTAGCTGGCCCCGGGCACCCGTTCTCCACCGGCGAAGCTCCCGACCCGCTCCAATGGCCCCCAATAGGACCCATTGGACTCGTCCCATGGGTCCTATTGCGCCTGCACGAGGCGCCACCGTGCGGAGGCGCCGTGTCCCGTGGTTGCCGCCAGTCCCGGCTCCCGCAGCCTGGCCAGTGACCAGCAATTCCCGCTCTCTGAGAGAAGGTAGAGGAATCAGAGGGTTGCGGAGGTTTCGCTGTGCATGCGTTCGAACAGCACGCGGTTGTACTCTTCGACGCCCATCGCGAGCGTCGTGTTGCCGATGCGGCGCCAGGCGGTTCCCCGGTACCGGTACGGTTTCGCCGGCCCCCGGCTGACTGTGACGACCACGGCCTCGCGGCCTCCGTCCGGCGGTATCCGCTCGATCGACGGAAAGGCCGGCGGTTCGATTCTCGCGAGCTCGGCGCCGACTTCCTCGATGGTGCGCTCGCTCACCTGCTGCCCGGCCACCCGCCCATCCGGCGTCACGCCGAACAGCACCTGGCCGCCCTGCTGGTTGAGCATGGCGCAGACGGTCCGGGCCGCTTCGCGGCGCGTCCCCGTCGTGGTCTTGAATTCGAGCGTCTCGGACTCGCCCGCCGCGACCGTCCGCGCGATCCGTCCGGCGCTCACCGGGGTGCTCCGCCCGGCGGTTCCTTCGGCTTCGCGAAAGGAGAGGGAAGGCTCGCGACGATGGCGACGGTCTCCACGCTCACATGCACGATGCGGCGCAGCGTCGCGATCAGGTCGCGCGGGTCGTCGAACCAGCCGTTGGGGTCGTTGACGATGCCGCTGTCCCTGTCCCGCACGATCCGGTAGCGGTCGATGAGCCATTCGAGGGGCGTTCGGCCGTTGACCTGGTACTGGTGGGCCTGCGGCGGGACCCCCGTCAGGCGGACCTGGTCGTTGACGCGGAGGATGGTCCTCGCCTCGTCCGCGAACCGCATCGCCTTCGCGCCGATGCGAAAGTGCTCCGGCTTCGGCTCGCCCGGCGCCAGGAGCTCGACATCGAGCGGATACTCGGGACAGGTTTCGTAGCCGAGATGCAGCGCCGCCAGGCGGCGCCCGGCTTGTGCGAAGGCGTGGAAATCGTCCGCGAGCGGGAGGCGCGGCAATTCCTTCGCGAGGTTGTTGGCAAAGCGCTCCCGATACGCCGGCGAATGCAGGATGGCGTAGATGCAGTCGAAGATTGCGTCCTTCGTGATCGCGCTGTCGCCGTAGTGGACCCGGAATTTGCGTAGCGCCGCATCGGAGATGTTGTCGATGCGCTCCGGCTCCGGTCCCATGCCGGGAAGGCTCGGCTGGTCGCTCCGGCGCTCATGGCGGTATCGCGGGAAGCATTGACCGAATGCGACCAGATGAAGGTCCGGCATCCTGTCGACGACGAGCGCGGAGAACGGCCTCGTCGAGCCGATCCCCGGCACGCAGATCGCGTAGTTCTCGGTGTCGGCGGAAGGGAAAATGCTGTCCTGCTGGAACTTTCTGTTGACCAACGTGTAGTCGACGTAGCAGTGCTGCTTGACGAATGGCCGGTATTGAGTTGTCCAGATATTGTCTCCTGAGTAGACAACATCCTTGCCGCGCCGCAGGTTGTCCTTCAGAGTCTGGTCCCAACGAACGTTCGAGGAATAGCGGCTCGCTGCGTCATCGACGGTGTACTCGGGATGCTCCTCCCGCACGGCGAGAGCGCCGCGATAGCTGTCCACCATCTTAGAGATCCCCTCATAATTTAGCTGAGAATTCGTCTGTAACTGACTGAATTAATGTACAGGCTGCAAGACCCGACCATTTCATGCCTCCTTGAGCACACGGCTCGTGTTGCCAACGCGAAGCTCCGGGGTCACGCTCGCGCCTGCGAGCCACCGTGGAGCCATCCGATGTCCCGACCCATCATGCTGCGACGAGACGACATCCGCGAATTCATCACCGCAATGTACGAAGGCGACCTGCACGCGAAGCGGGTCCTGTCGCTGGCCAATGCGACGCTGGGGGTGTTGACCAGCGCCTCGCTGGCGGTGCATGCCATCGGCCAGGGACTGGCGCAGGCGATGGGCACGCTCGGCAAGCACGGGGTGAAGCAGGTCGACCGGCTGCTGAGCAACAACGGCATCGAGATGGAGACGTTCTTCGACTCCTGGGTGAAGTACATCGTGGGCGCGCGCTGCGA
This sequence comes from Gammaproteobacteria bacterium, assembly GCA_965202735.1. Taxonomy (GTDB): domain Bacteria; phylum Pseudomonadota; class Gammaproteobacteria; order HK1; family HK1; genus HK1. Next base: position 1,149,924 of record OZ241844.1, on the reverse strand, counting down.
GGTGGTGGTGGCGCTCGACTGGACGAGCTTCGCGCGCGACGGGCACGAGACGATTGTGCTGTCGATGCTGACCGGGCACGGTCGGGCGACCCCGCTGATGTGGCGCACGGTGCAGGCGTCGACGCTGAAAGGCCATCAGAGGGGGCATGAGGATGCGCTGCTGCGTGCGCTGCGCGGTGCGATGCCCGAGGCGGTGAAGGTCACGGTGGTGGCGGACCGGGGATTCGGCAACGCGCCGATGATGCAGTGCCTGAGCCAGGAGCTCGGCTTCGAGTACGTGCTTCGCATCCGGGGCAACCTCTGGGTGACGAGCGCGAAGGGCGAGCGGCGCCGGGCGTCGCAGTGGGTGGGCGTGCAGGGGCGCTCGTGCACGCTGCGCGGTGCGACGGTGACCGATGCCCATGCCCTGACGGTGGGCAAGGCGGTGTGCGTGCACGCGCCGGCGATGGCCGAGCCGTGGTGCGTGGTGGCGAGCGAGGAGAAGGTGGCCACCCGCACGCTGATTCGCTATTACGCCAAGCGCTGGGGTATCGAGACGAGCTTTCGCGACCTCAAGGACTGGCGTTTCGGGATGGGGATGGGGGCGATGCGGGTGCGTCACACGGCGCGGCGCGACCGCCTGTTGCTGCTCAGCGCGTTGTCGATGGCGTTGTTGACGTTGCTCGGTGCGGCGGGGGAGCGGTTGGGCTACGACCGGTGGTTGAAGGCGAACACGGTCAAGACCCGCACGCACTCGCTGTTTCGCCAGGGGCTGATGCTCTATCACCATCTGCCCAACTGGCCCGCGCATCGGCTGCGTCCACTGGTCGAGGAGTTTGCCCACATGCTTGTGGAGCAGCGTGTGTATCGGGAACTCTTCGGGGTCATCTGACGGCAAAATAATGAGGGGATGTCTGAGGTCCACCATGCGTTGCGCGTTCTCCGCGCAGGCGTAACGCGAGAAGTTGTAGACGTAAGCGTCCCGACTGGTCTTGTAACCATTGCTGAACAGCCGGAACACCGCCTCGTCCGTCCTGCCGGCCTTCGCGTCCTTCGAGCCCAGCGGATAGAGCGCCTGGAACGTCTCGTCGCGCTGGTCGATCCAGTCGTGGTGCCGGTTGGGGGTGACTTCCTCCCAGTCCGCGATGCCGGCGATGGAGCCCCACTCGCGCAGCATCGCCAGCTTGTCCTCGCGGGAGAGAGCGTCGCCGATGTCGCGGTACCGGATGCGGCAGCCCTCGTGCGCCGCGTCCGGGTTCTTCACCAGGATGGTGATCGCCACCGGCGCGCGCGAGCCCTGGCCGAAGGCATTGTCACCCTCTGCGCGGCGCCGTCCACCGGAAGTCCGGGCATTGCCCCGCAGGTTCAGCACATGGACCGAGGCGAACTCTTCCGCCAGACAGGCGCGCACCCCGGAATCCACGTTGCCATCGATCCACGAGCCGTTGGTCACGAAGGCCACGACGCCCCGATCGCCGATGCGGTCCGACGCCCAGCGGATCGCCATCTTGTAGGTGTCGTAGAGGCTGCTCTTCAGCGTCGCCGTCGAGCGGGCGGCATAGGTCTCGGCCACCCGCCGCTCGATCTCGGGATAGTCCACGTTCGGGTTGTCGTCGGCCGAGCTCCGCTGCCCCGTGGACCAGGGCGGGTTGCCGACGATCACCTGGATCGGCAGCTTCTGCTGGCGTTCGGCGCGTTCGCTGTTGTCCGGGAGCCACTCCTTCGGGAACCCCGACCGCCCGGTGTGCAGGTTGAAGGTGTCGGTGAGCACGATGCCCCCGAACGGCTCGTGGGCGCCGCCGTCGCCGACCCGGCCGTGGAACGCCTCCTCGATATGGACGGCCGCGATGTAGTAGGCGAGCAGGACCAGCTCGTTGGCGTGCAGCTCCTCGCGGTACTTGCGCCGGAGGTCGGCATCGCGGATCAGCCCGGACTGCAGCAGGCGGACCAGGAAGATGCCCGTCCCGGTGAAGGGGTCGAGCACATGGACGCCCTCGTCGCTCAGGCCCCGCCCGAACGCCGAGCGCGCCGCGTGGTCGGCGCTCGCGAGGATGAAGTCCACGATCTCGACCGGCGTGTAGACGATGCCGAGCCGGTCGGCGTCCTTCTTCATCGCGGTCGCGAAGAACTTCTCGTAGAGCTCCATGAGCACGCGCTGGCGCGCCGCCGGGTTGTCGAGCCCGCGCGCCCGCAGCCGCACGCTCTCGTAGAAGCCTTCGAGATCGCGGGTCTCGTTCTCCAGCCCGAACTCCCCGAAGTCGCTGCGAAGCGCATCCAGCGCACGCGCCACCGGATTGCCGCCGGCGAAGTCGTAGCCCTCGAACAGCGCCTCGAACACCGGGCGGGTCAGGATGTGCTGCGCCATCATGTCGATGGCGGCGCCGGGGGTGATCGACTGGTTGATCGAGACCCTGAGCTCGGCGTGGAAGGCATCGAACCATTCGCTCAGCGTCTCGTTGGCGGGGTCGTCGAGCAGGCCGCCGATGCGCGTCACCAGGCGGGTGAAGATGTCCGCGACGTCCTTCGCCCAGCTCTCCCAGTACCTGCGGTCGCCGCACTTCTCGACGACCCGCGCGTAGATCGCGCCGGGCGGCAGGTCGAGCGGCGGGAACGCCAGCTCGGGCGCGCCGGGCAGGGACTCCCCGGCGCCCTCGTCGCGGCTGAAGATGATCCGGTCCGTCGGACGGTCGTTGAGATCGATCTGGTTGATCTCGGCGTCGAGCCGGTCGTCGTGCGAGCGCAGCGCGCGCAGCACGCTCCACACCACGTCGAACTCCCTGCCGGTCTCGAGCACCCGGGCGGGGTCGCGTCCCGCCGCCACGGCGACGGGCAGCACGATGTAGCCGCAGGTCTTGCCGTCGGCCTTGCGCATCGCCCGGCCCACGGCCTGGACGATGTCGACGATGCTGCGGCGCTCGGTCATGAAGATCACCGCGTCGAGCGCCGGCACGTCGATCCCCTCCGACAGGCACCGGGCGTTGGACAGGATGTGGCAGCCGCCCTCGGTCTCGCCCTTCAGCCACTCGATTTGCGCCTTGCGCTCGAGCGCGTGGTGCTGGCCGTCCACATGTCTTGTCTCGCACCGGAACGCCGCGCCCCGTTCGGCTTGCGGCAGCCGCGCCACTGCCTGCTCGACGAGGCCGCCCCAGTGCCGCACCAGGCGTTTCGACGACGCGATCCGGTCGGTGAACGCGATCGCGCGGCGCAGCGGCCGGACGGGCTTGTCTGCCGGCGGCCGGTCCTGCGGGCTTCGCAAGCCCGCCGAACGTGGCTCCGAGCCAGCCGTCTCCGTCCCGTCTGCCGGCGGCCGGCGCTCCGGGCTCTGCAGGACGCGCCAGCAGCCGATGATGCGGGCCGCGTCGCTCAGGTTGATCTCGCCCCCGGACGACGCCAGGTGCGCCTGCAGCGCCCCGTCCACATGGTGCTCCGAGAGCGCCAGCACGACGACCTTGTAGTCCGACAGCAGGTCCTGCTCGACGGCGCGGGAGAACGGCAGGCGGTGGAACTCCGGCCCGTAGGTCGCCTCGTCGTCCATCGAGAACACTTCGACGCCGTGGGTTGCGGCCCGGGTCTTCGCACCCTCGGTGTAGAGGCGGGGCGTCGCCGTCATGTAGAGACGCCGCGCAACCCGGATGCGCCCACCGTCGTGCACGAGCACGAACGGCGAGGTCCTGTCGCCGGGGCGCTCGATGCCGGTCGTGCGGTGCGCCTCGTCGCACAGGATCAGGTCGAAGGGCGGCGCTTCCCGCGCCTGCGCTTGTGCGACGAGACCGAGCGAGTGGTAGGTGCAGAACACCACGGTCATCGCCTCGGGCGACGCGGACCGCAGCGCCTCGCCGATGGCGTCCGGGTCGGTCGTGACCGGGATCTCCAGCTCCGTGAAGGAGGCGTCCTCGTCGGCGCGTCCCGCGCGGGTGTCGGAGCAGATGCCGATGTAGCGATGCGCGAGCGTGCGCTGCTCCGCCCACTCGCGCATCGACTGAGAGAACAGCGCGATCGAAGGCACGAGATAGAGCACCCGGCCGCCTTTGGCGGCGACCTCTTCGGCGATGCGCAACGCCGTGAAGGTCTTGCCCGTGCCGCAGGCCATCACCAGCTTGCCGCGGTCGTGGTCCGCGAACCCTGCGAGCACGTCGTCGAATGCCTGCCTCTGGTGCGGGCGCAGGTCGAACGGCTCGCTGCGTCGGGCCAGGTCTTCTGGCTTCCCTCGCACCAGATCGGGCCAGTCGAAGGGGCGGCTCGCGAGGTCGCCGAACCGCAGCACGGCACAGGCCGGCTTCAGACCGTTGAGCGTCCTGACCGCGTTGGGCCCCCACTCGTCGCCGGTGTCGACGACGATGCGCGCGGTGAACGGCTCGCGCGCCGACGCGGCGATGAACGAATCGAGGTCGGCCTTCGCGATCCGCGTGCCCGGCGCGTAGCACTTGCACTGGATGGCGCAGAAGCCGCCGTCGCTTTCGGCGGCGACGAGGTCGATACCGGTGTCGGTGGCGTCGCACCCGGGCCGGGTCGCGGCCCATTCGGACCAGAGCCGCACCTGCGAGAACCGGTACCGGTAGAGCGGGTCGGTCTCGAAATACGCCTTCATCAGCCGCTCGAACAGGCGGCCTTTTTCGGCTTCCGTCCCGGCGACCGACCGGATGTGGTCCAGGACCCGCTGGAAGCCGTTACTCACTTCCGCCGCCTCGGGTGACGAAGCTCCCGACGAGGACGGGGGCGAGCCGGAGCGGCTCGTCGCGGCCGGGATGTGTCGCGGCGCCGCGGTCGGGATGTGTTGCGGTGCTCGACCATACTGGCGATCCGGCCTCCCGCTCCGGCCGGTTCCGGAGGATTGCGTTCGTTCCTGTCATTCGCCCGAATTTCCTTTCGCAGCGACGCACACGTCCGCGCACTCAGGCGCAAGTATGTCATTCCGCCCCTGGCGGTACGGGAGGCACTGACCGAGGCTGGCCCGACCGACCAGCAGAGTACGGTTCTCCGACTGTTGCGGGGCTCCGACCGCGCTCTCGCCCTCCGGGAGATCCGGTCCCTGGCGGTATGGCAAACGAATGAGCGGCGGCTGCGCGAAGACCTCGCCATTCTGAAGTCGAAGGGACTGGCCGAATCGACCGGGCGTGGCCGCGGCGCACGCTGGAAAGCCCGGTAGACCGGCTTCCGGCTGATTCCGGCTTCCGGCTCATTCCGGCTCATTCCGGCTCATTCCGGCTCATTCCGGCCCATTCCGGCTGATTCCGGCTGATTCCGGCTGATTCCGGTTAATTCCGGCTGATTCCGGTTAATTCCGGCTGATCCGGCTGATTCGAAGTCGCTGGAACACTCGGCAGGCAGCCCATGGTGTGCCGCCGAACCTGCCTGCACTGCCCTCGCTGGACAAAAACGAGCCCTGGGAGACGATCGTCCGCCCCGCGCTGTCCGTCGGCGTTACCATCGGGGATGCCGAGCGGCGGTGTACGGTGGTCGTCGCGGCGATGGCGGGCGAACGCCATGCCGAAGCGCCATTGCGGCCATCGATACGATGGCGGGCGAACGCCATGCCGAGCGCCATTGCGGCCATCGATGCGATGGCGGGCGAACGCCATGCCGAGCGCCATTGCGACCATCGATGCGATGGCGGCCGGCGAAGGCGCGCCGGCCGGCGTGGCGGTGCCGCCACCGGTCTCGAATCCTGAAGGGAGCCCGTGAATGTTCACCGGCGGCGCTCACTCAACGATTGTGGCCGTCCATACCCGTTTCGAATCCTGAAGGGAGCTCGCGAATGTTCACCAGCCGCCGGACCGTCACCGTCGAATGGGGCGACTGCGACCCGGCCAACATCGTGTTCTTCCCCCGCTACTTCTGCTGGTTCGACGGCTCGACCGCGCACCACTTCAAGGCGGCGGGCCTCCCGAAGCCGGAGCTCATCCGGCGCTACGACGTGGTGGGGTGGCCGATCGTCGATGCACGCGCCACGTTTCACGTCCCGTCGAGATTCGGGGACGAGGTCGTGATCGAGACGCGGATCACCCGATTCGGCCGGTCGAGCTTCGATGTCGAGCATCGCCTGATGCGGGGCGAGGTGCTGGCGGTCGAGGGGTTCGAGAAGCGCGTGCTGGTGGCGAGGGCGACCGATGGCGACGGCATGACCCCGGTCCCGGTGCCCGGAGAGGTCATCGCGATGTTCCAGGGCGATGGAGGAGCCTGACCTCGCCCGATTCACGGACTCAGGCCGGGTCGAAGCGAATCCGAAGCCGCGTCCCGGTCGCCCGCGCCACTTTCTCCAGCGTGCGCGTCGATGGGCGCACGCGACCGCTCTCCAGCCGTGCGACCGCGGATTGGCTCGTCGCCATGCGCTGCGCCAATTCGGCCTGGGTCAGGTGCGCCCGCGTGCGCGCCTCGATGATCGCGCGCGCCAGAGCGAACTCCGGTTCGAGACGCTCGTACTCCGCGCGGTACTCGGGATCCTCATTCCATGCCTTGTGCAGCTCGGCCACCTCGGTCATTGCCCCACCTCCCCGGCTCGCCTCAACGCCAACTCGATCTCCCGGTGCGGCGTGCGTCGGGTCTTCTTCACGAATACCCGCACCACCACGACTCGTCCTCAGGCCGGCCTCTTCGTCGTCGCTTCATGCATGGTGTCCTTCTCCTGCCTGCCTGCCGGCCGGCGGCAGCGTCACTGCCACCGCCCGCGGTTGCGGCGCAACCGGCGCGGGGCGGACTGGCGTCATGCGAATCATCCGCCAATCAGCCCCATACGCAACCGGCCCGGCACCGATGACCACCCCTTCACCCGCTCAGCGGAATGTTCCGCTTCCGGCTCCTGACCAGCAACACCAGCGACAGCGCGGTCAGCGCCCAGAAGAACCAGCAGATGGCGCTCCGCGCGAGGATGCCGAGTCCGCCCTCGGAGAGGATCATGGACTGGCGGAAGTTGTCCTCGAGCAGCGGTCCGAGGATGAAGGCGATGAGGAACGGCGGGGCCGGGAAGCGGAGCAGCATCATCGCGTAGCCGACGCAGCCCATCAGCACCATCACCAGCGCGTCGAACATGCTGTGGTTGATGGCGAACGAGCCGAACAGGCAGAACACCAGGACCACCGGATAGAGGATGCGGTTCGGCACCTCCGAGACCCGGCTGATGACCCGGATGGAGAGCTTGCCGATCACGAAGAGATACGCGCTGCTCAGCATGATGCCGATGAACAGCGCGTAGATCATCGGCAGGTTGTCCACGAACATCACCGGTCCCGGCCGCAGGCCGTGGATCATGAACGCGCCGAGGATCACCGCGGTGATCACGTCGCCCGGCACCCCCAGCGCCAGCAGCGGAATCATCGTCGCGCCCGCGACTCCGTTGTTGCCGGCCTCCGCGGCGGCCACGCCTTCGATCTCGCCCTTGCCGAAGTTGCGCTGGTTCGGCGACGTGCGCCGCGCCTCGCTGTAGGACAGGAACGCGGACGGCGCGCCGCCGATGCCGGGTATCGCGCCCAGGACCACCCCGATCAGGCTGCCGCGCAGGATCGACCTGAAGCAGCGCCGGAAGTCCGCCATCCCGGCGCCGGAGCCGGACACGGTGGTGGACTCGCGCGCGTCGCTCGGCTTCCGCGCGAAGTAGTGGATGATCTCCGGCAGCGCGAACAGCCCGATCAGGACCGGGATGAAGCTCAGTCCGCCCATCAGGTTCCAGTTGTCGAAGATGAACCGGTTGGTGCCGTACACCATGTCCAGGCCGATGGTGGCGAACAGCAGCCCGAGCGCCGCCGACACCAGGCCCTTGACGAGATTCCTGCCCGAGACCCCGGCGATGATGGTGAGCGAGAACACGATCAGGGTGAAGAACTCCGGCGGGCCGAACTCGAGCGCGAACCCCGCCAGCACTCCGGCCAGCAGGATCAGCGACAGGTTGGAGACGAAGTCGGCGAAGCACGAGGCGTAGAGAGCGATGTCCAGGGCCTTGCGGGCCTCGCCCTTGCGGGTCAGGGGATAGCCGTCCAGCACCGTGCACGAGGCGGCCGGGGTGCCCGGCGCCTTGATCAGGATCGCGGTGATCGAGCCGCCGTACAGCCCGCCCTTGTAGATCCCCAGCAGCAGCAGGATGCCGGTCACGGGGTGCATGGTGAACGTGAACGGCAGCGCGAGCGCCACGCCCATGGGCGTGGTCATGCCGGGTATCGCCCCCACGATCGCCCCGATCAGCACGCCCAGGAACAGGATGCCGACGTTGTGGAACGTCAGGAACAGCGAGACCGCTTCGAGGAGGTTCCCGGACACGGGCCGGCGGCCTAGCCGCGCAGGGTCTCGAAGACCCCGAGCGGAATCGGAATGCCCGCGACGTGCGCGAAGAAGACATACAGCAGCAACGGCACGGCGGCGGCGACGGCAGCCGCGAGCCGCCAGCGGCGCTCGCCGCCGAAGACCATCAGTCCGAAGATCAGCACCGCTCCGGGCGCCACCATGCCGAGCGGCGGGATCAGAACGTAGAAGCCGAACAGGGCTCCGAGCGCCGCCGCGAGCCCGGGCAGGCGGTGCAGCCAACGGCCGGAACTCCCGCCGCCGTCCTCGTCGTCGTCATCCGGTACCGGTCCGATCGCCTGCACGAGGCCGAGCGCCACCATCATCGCGGCGACGATCCGCGGCCAGAAATCGGGCGCCAGCGCGGTGTGCCCGACGTTCCCCGGCCGATCGATTCCCCAGGGGATGAGAACGGCGAAGACCAGGAGGCCGAGCAGCGCGACCCCGACGCCGGTCAGACGTTCGCGGGTCACGACGCGACGCCTCGGGCGGCGGGGGGCGGGGGGCGGGGACACGTCGTCCTCGACGGGGCCCTGAAGATCGCCTGCGGGCACGCGGCCTCCTGCCTGCCTTTGCCGTGAAGGTGCGCTCGGGAAGGGCGCCCGCGCCTCCAGAAATCGCCGTGTTGCGACCCGGCGCCGTTTCATGCGGCGGGTAGCCGCCCCGGTCATGATCGTTTTGCGGCGGCAAGTGATGGTGATTAGACTTCATCCGCCGTGTCAAGCGCGATGTGCCCGCATTACCCTTCCCATACCGGAGCAACGCCATGAAATCGATGCAGAAATTCGTCCGCGCGACAGTCGGGGCAGTATGCCTTGCTCTTTCCGGCGCGGCGCTGGCGGACTATCCCGCCAAGCCCGTCACCCTCGTGTCGCCCTACGGACCGGGTGGCGCCGCCGATCTCGCCGCGCGCACCATCGCGGGAACGGCGCCCGCGTATCTCGGCCAGGCGGTCCTGGTCGTCAACCGCACCGGCGCCGCCGGCGTCACCGGCTCCACCACGGTGGCGAAGGGCAGGCCGGACGGCTACACCCTGCTGCTCGCGCGGGTCGGATCGCAGGCCGCGGTTCCGGCCATCAACCGCAAGATCCCCTACACCTGGGACGAATTCACGTTCCTCGGGCTCCTGGAGCTGAATCCGTTCGTCCTCGTGGTCAACGCCGATTCGCCTGTGAAGTCCCTCGACGACGTCAAGGCGGCGGCGAGCCGCGGCGAGAAGCCGAGCTACGCCTCGGCCGGCGTGGGGACGCTTCTGCACGTGGCCATGGTGATGGTGCTGGATCAGTTCGGCCTGCCCCAGGACGCGATGAAGCACGTCCCCTACAAGGGCGGCGGCAAGGCGGCGGCGGCCGTGGTGGGCGGACACGTGGACATGATGTTCCAGAACCTCTCCGGGGTCATCGGCAACATCCAGGCCGGCAAGCTCCGGGCGCTGGCGGTCTCCACGCCCGAGCGCGTGGCGGCGATCCCCGACGTCCCCACCGTGGCGGAGGCCGGCTACCCGGCGCTGGAGACGGTGGTCGGCTGGAGCGGCGTGTGGGGGCCTCCGAGCATGGACCGGGCCGCCGCCGACAAGTGGGTCGAGGTGCTGGGCAAGCTGAAGGACGACAGGGCCTGGAACAAGCTCACTAGGGGTCTCGGGTCCATTCCGTCCATTCGCGGGCCGGAAGACACCAGGGCGTTCGTCGAGAATCAGTACGAGGCGTTCAGGACCCTGACCGAGAAGCTGGGCATGACCATCCGGTAGCCGGCTCCGGCAGCGCCCGCGGGCTCGTCCCGCGGGAGGCCCGGGCGTTCGCCGAGAACCGGTACGAGACGGTAGTGTCTCAGTTTGGCTTTCTTCCTCAACACGACATGACGGTCCCGAAGGCAAACTGAGACACTGCCTGCGAGACGTTCGGGACCCTGACCGGGACGCCGGGCATGACCATCCGGCCACCCGCTTCGTCAGTGCCCGAGTCAGCGCCCGAGAGCGTTCATTCCGATGCCGCGACAGACACCCAACATCCTCGTCATCCAGGCGGATCAGATGACCGCGCGGGCGCTGTCGCTGTACGGGCACGCGCTGGTCAGGACCCCGCACCTCGAGCGGCTCGCCGAGCGCGGGACGGTGTTCGGGAACGCCTACTGCAACTTTCCGCTGTGCGTGCCGTCGCGCATGTCGATGCTGGCCGGCCGCCACGCCAGCGCCATCGCCATGTGGGACAACGCCATCGAGATGCCGGCGTCGGTCCCGACCCTCGCCCATTACCTGCGGGACCGGGACTACCACACCGTGCTGTGCGGCAAGATGCACTTCATCGGCCCCGACCAGCTCCACGGGTTCAACGAACGCATCACCACCGACATCTATCCCTCCAACTTCGCCTGGACACCGGACTGGATCGCGGGCGAACGCTACCGGCCGACCGGCATCAACATGCGGGCGGTGGTGGACGCCGGCGTCTGCGTGCGCGGGATGCAGATCGACTACGACGAGGAGGTGGAGTTCGCCGGCGTGCAGAAGCTCCACGACCTGGCGCGGTTCAACCGCGACAAGCCGTTCCTGCTCTGGGTGTCCTTCACCCATCCGCATTCGCCGTTCATCACCACCCGGCGCTACTGGGACCTCTACGACCACGACGCGGTCGACATGCCCGAGGTGCCCGCCATCGACGTCGAGCGGATGGACGTCATGAGCCGCTGGCTCTACCACGCCCACGGCGGCGACCTCCACGACGTGACCGGCGAGCACGTGCGCAACGCCCGGCACGCCTACTACGGCATGTGCGCCTACATCGACGACAAGGTGGGGAGGCTGCTCGACACCGTCGAGGAGCTGGGCATCGGGGACGACACCGTGGTGGTGTTCACCGCCGACCACGGCGAGATGCTGGGCGAGCGCGGGCAGTGGTTCAAGCAGTCGTTCCACGAGTGGTCGGTGCGGGTCCCGCTGATCGTTCGGATCCCGGGCCTGCAATCGGCGCCGCGCGTCGCGGAGCTGGTCTCCCTGGTGGACCTGCTGCCGACGTTCATGGACATCGCCACCGGGGGCGACCCGCCCGAGCCGGTGACGCCGATGGACGGCCGCTCCCTGGTTCCGCTGATGCGCGGGCCGGCGCCGTGGCGGAACCAGGTCGTGTCGGAGTACACCGGGGAGGGCGTGTGCGCGCCGTGCCGCATGGTGCGCCGGGACAACGTGAAGCTCATCTACACCCACGGCCATCCGGCCCTGATGTACGACCTCGACACCGATCCGCTGGAGCTCGACAACCTGGCCGGGCGCGCCGGATACGCCGCGCTCGAGCGCGAGCTGCGCGAGGAAGTCCTGCGCGGCTGGGACCCGGACCGGATCCGCGACGCCTGCATCCGGAGCCAGAGGGAGCGCCTGTTCATCCACCGGACCACCGGGGGCGAGCCCGGCTACGCCTACGAGCACCGCTCCGGCGACGCCCGGCGCTACGTGCGCAACGCCAGCGCCGTCGGCGCCAAGGCGAGGGCCCGCTATCCGTTCGTGGAGCCGGCCCCGTTCGTTCGGTGAACGCGGCCGGGGTCCGGCCCGGGCCGGTCGCAGGTGGTCGCCGCAGGCCGGACCGGGTCCGGCTCCGCCGGTGTCGTCGCTCTCTCCTCCTTTGAAACAATGCTCGATATTGACAAAATCAATCTAGCCGCCCGGAACGATCGGGCAACGTAAATGATCCGGCGTCCGGCGTCCGGCGTCCGGCGCCACCGCTACCGGCGCGCCTGCCAGCCGGTGCGAGCCGAGCAGGAGGAGCAATGACACCATGAAGGTCTGCGTCGTGGGGGCAGGGGCTATCGGCGGCTTGCTCGGCGCAAGGCTGGCCGTGGCCGGCGAGGAGGTCGCTCTCGTTGCGAGGGGCGCGCACCTGGAGGCGATCCGCGCCCGCGGGCTGGAGGTGACGATGAACGACGGCGCCGTGGTTCGCGCCGTGGACATCGTGGCGACCAGCGACATTAGGGAATGCGGTCGCCAGGATCTGGTCGTCCTCGGGGTCAAGGCGCACCAGATCGCCGGCATCGCGGGAGAGCTCCCCGCGCTGTTCGGTCGCGGCACGGTCGTGCTCACCACCCAGAACGGGATCCCGTGGTGGTACTTCCAGCGCCACGGCGGACCGCTCGAGGGGACCGTGCTCGACTCCCTCGACCCGGACGGGACGATCGCGGCCGCGATCGCGCCGGAGCGCATCATCGGCTGCATCGCCTATCCCGCGGCGGAGATCACCGCACCGGGCCGGATCCGGCACATCGAAGGGACCCGGTTCCCCGTCGGCGAGCTCGACGGCTCGGTCACGGATCGCGTGCGCGCGCTGTCCGAGATGCTGCAGCGGGCCGGGTTCAAGTCGCCCGTCCTCGAGAACATCCGCTCGGAGATCTGGCTCAAGGCGTGGGGCAACCTCTCCTTCAACCCGATCAGCGCGCTCACCCACGCCACCCTGGCCGACATCTGCCGGTTCGCTCCGTCGCGCGACCTCGCCGCGAGGATGATGACCGAGGCGCAGGAGGTCGCGGCGAAGCTCGGCATCTCGTTCCGGGTGCCGCTCGAGAAGCGGATCGCGGGCGCGGAGCGGGTCGGCCGGCACAAGACCTCGATGCTGCAGGACGCCGAAGCCGGCAAGACGCTCGAGACCGGGGCGCTCATCGGCGCGGTCGTGGAGCTCGGCCGTCTGACCGGGACGCCGACGCCCGCCATCGATGCGGTGTGCGCGCTGACCCGGCTGCTCGGACACACCATCGAGGAGGAGCGGGTCCGGATCCGGGCGGAGCCGATCGCGCCGGCGCTCCGGGCGGTACCCGGCGCCGCGACAGCGGCGAACGGCGGCGCCTGAGCCACGGCGACCCCCGCGACTCCCGGACGGGCATGCCGCCTCTGATGCTGGCGAGGCGGCGGCAGGTATCGAAGGCACGGCGACCCCCGCGACTCCCGGACAGGCATGCCGCGGTCGCCGGGCTCGTTCACGCGGACCCGATGGCGCCCCGGACTGCACCGATGGAGGAGCGGGAAGGACTCGACGAGCGCGCCGCCGCGCTCGCGTCGTGGCTGCGCGATACGCTCGCGACCTCCGCGTTCCGGCTCGATTCCCCATCCGGGGATGCGAGCTTCCGCCGCTACTTCCGGGTGCGCACGGGGTCGCGGACGCGGATCGCGATGGACGCGCCGCCGCCGATGGAGGACTGCCGGCCGTTCGTCTCGGTGCTCGGACTGCTGCGCGGCGCCGGCGTCAACGCGCCGCGGCTCCACGCCGCGGACGTGGAGCGCGGGTTCCTGCTGCTCGACGACCTGGGCGCGCGCTGCTACCTCGACGTGATCGGGGACGCGAACGCCGACGCCCTGTACGCGGATGCGTTCGACGCTCTGCTCGCCATGCAGTGCGGCATCGGCCGGGGCCGGGTGCCGCCGTACGACGGGCGCAGGCTGCGCGACGAGCTGGATCTCTTCCCGCGCTGGCTCCTCGCCCACCACCTCGGCATCGAGCTCGACGAGGCGCTCTCGCAGGCGCTCGACGGCGCGTTCGAGGCGCTGGTCCGGGCCTGCGTCGAGCAGCCGCGGGTCTTCGTCCATCGCGACTATCACTCGCGCAACCTCATGTACCTGGGCAGTGGCGATTCAGGGAATGAGCGCGGGGGCGGCTGCGGGGGCGGTCCGGGGGGGGCTTCAGGGGGCGGCTGCGGGCGCAATCCCGGAGTCATCGACTTCCAGGACGCGGTGGACGGCCCGGTCACCTACGATCTGGTCAGCCTGCTGCGCGACGTCTACGTGCGCTGGCCCGAGGATCGGGTCGCCGGCTGGGTCGATGCCTACCACGACCGCGCCGTCGCGCGCGGTCTCGTCGAGGTCGGCCGGGCGCGGTTCCACCGCTGGTTCGACCTCACCGGCATGCAGCGCCACCTGAAGATCGCGGGGATCTTCGCGAGGCTCTGGCACCGCGACGGCAAGCCGCGCTACCTCGACGATCTGCCGCTCACCCTCTCGTACCTCGCGCAGGTCGCGCCGCGCCATCCGGAGACCGAGGGACTCGCCCGGGTCCTGGAGGAGTGCGGCGTCGCGAGCCGCCTGGGGGCGGTCCGGTCCGGGATGCCGGTCCGGGCCCGGGACGGACGCGGGGCGCCGCCGGCCCCCGGGCGGTCGTCCGTCCGGTCCGGGGTCCCGGCCCGAGGCCGGGACGGACCGCCCCGTTGAAGGCCATGATCCTCGCCGCGGGCAGGGGCGAACGCATGGGCGCCCTGACCGACCGCGTGCCGAAGCCGCTGCTCGAAGTCGGAGGCCGGTCCCTCGTCGAGCACCAGGTCCGGCGCCTCGCCGCCGCCGGGTTCCGCGACCTCGTCGTCAACCTCGCATGGCTCGGCGGACGAATCGAGGCGCGCCTGGGCGACGGGTCGGGGCTCGGCGTGCGCATCCGGTACTCGCGGGAGCCCGAGGGCGCCCTCGATACCGGCGGAGGGATCCGCCGGGCGCTGCCGCTGCTCGGGGAGGGGCCGTTCATCGCCGTCAGCTCCGACGTCTGGAGCGACTACCCCTTCGAGAAGCTGCGCCGGACGGCGTCGGGCGACGGTCACATCGTGCTCGTCGACAACCCGGTCCACCACCCGCACGGCGACTTCGCCCTCGCCGCCGGCGGGAAGGTCCTCGATGCCGGGCCCGACCGGCTCACGTTCAGCGGCATCGGCCGCTATCGGCCCCGCCTGTTCGCGGCGCGCGCGGACGAGAGGTTCCCGCTGGCCGCGGTGCTGCGCGACGCGATCGAGGCGGGGACCCTGAGCGGAGAGCGTCACCGGGGAGAGTGGGTCGACGTGGGCACGCCGGACCGGCTCCGGGAGCTCGACCGCTCGCTTCGGGGCGATCGGCCGGACTGAGGCGCGGCGTCGCGCCCCGGTCCGGCGGCCGGCTCATTCCGGCGCGTTCGCGGCGATGCGGTCGCGGTTCCGCTCCACGATGCGGGCGCTGACGCCCCGCACCGCCGCGAGATCGTCGACCGAAGCGAAGGCGCCGTGCTGCTCGCGGTACCGGATGATGGCCTGCGCGCGCTTGAGACCGACTCCGTCGATGGTCTCGGCAAGCACCTCCGCGCTCGCGGTATTGATGTCGATCGGGGCCGCCGGCTCCGCGGCGAAGGCCAGGCTCCACAGTCCCAGCGCCGCGGCCGCGGCCAGATTCTTCCACCTGTGCATGACGATACTCCTCGTGGTTGATGGCGTGAGAGCCCCCGGCGGTCGCTCGGTCCGGCTCCCCCACGCAGAGTAGTCGGGGCCGCCGGTACGCGCGTCGGGCGCGGGGCCCGGCGCGCGTGGGCGCGAAGCGATGCGGCCGTAGGTGCGGGGCGATGCGGTCGTAGGCGCGGAGCGATGCGGCGTCGGGCGCGGGCGATGCGGCGGCGGGCGTGGGCGATGCGGCGGCGGGCGCGGGCGATGCGGCGGCAGGCGTGGGTGATGCGGCGGCGGGCGCGGAGCGATGCGGCGGCAGGCGTGGGCGATGCGGCGTCGGGCGCGGGTGATGCGGCGGCGGGCGTGGGCGATGCGGCGTCGGGCGTGGGTGATGCGGCGGCGGGCGTGGGGCCCGTGCTCAGCGCCAAGCGTCGATGATGCCGGGGAGCGGGTCGAGGGAGCGGACCTCGGCGTCGGGCCGCCTCTCGCCCGGCCACGGCCTTCCGTCGGGGTTCATCCAGACGGTGCGCAGCCCGATCGCGGTCGCGCCCGCGACATCGCGCACGGGGTCGTCGCCCACGTGCACGACGCCCTCCGGCGAGGCGCCGGCGGTGTCGAGCGCGAGCTCGAAGATGGCGGAATCGGGCTTCGCCGCCCCGGCCTCGGCCGGCGTCACCACGAAGTCGAAGTGGTGTCCGATCCCGATCCGGTGCACGTCGGCGTTGCCGTTGGTGATTGCGCCGATCGCGTAGCGCTCGCCGAGCGTGCCGAGCACCCGCGGCACGTCGTCGAACAGGGTGACGGCGTTGCGGTGCTCCCGGAACACCTGGAACCCGGTCTCCGCGAGCTCCGCACCGTATCCCCACTCGCGCAGCAGCGATTCCAGCCACATCACGCGGGCGCGGGTGAGGTCGTGGCGAAACCCGGGGATCGACGCATGGTATGTGCGCCGGTGCGCGACGAGGGCGTCGTACGACAGGGTGTGGGCGATCTCGGGGCAGGTGCGCACGATCCACTCGTAGAGCTTCGCTTCGGCGTTCGCGAGGACCGGCGCCGACTCCCAGAGCGTGTCGTCGAGGTCGAAGGTGATGCAGGAAATGGCCATCGCGGCGCCATTGTAGTGCACGTCGCGGTGCACGGCGGCGGGCCGGATTGCACGGGCGGATTGCGAGGGCGCGGGCCGCCCCCGTCAGTCGCGGCGGCGTCCGCCTGCGCGTGGCCGCGTGGTCCGCGCCGTCCCGTCGGTCGCGGCGGCGTCCGCCTGCGCGTGGCCGCGTGGTCCGCGCCGTCCCGTCAGTCGCGGCGCCGCCGCCCGGTCGCGCGTGGCCGCGGCGCGGGATGGAATCCGTGGCGCTCGATCCAGTCCGGGTCGGGGCCGTCCCAGCCGGACGTGTCGAAGTCGATGCGCCCCGTCGCGTCGAACACGACGCCCTCGGCTTCGAGGGCCCGGCGCTGGCGCGAGGTCCCGCCGCCGCCGCTTCGTTCGCTCACCGTTCCGGCGGCATTCAGCACCCGCTGCCAGGGAACGGCCCGGTTCGACCCGGGGAGCGCCGCCAGGGCGTAGCCGACCATCCGCGCCGTGGAGCTCCCCTCCACGGCCGCGATCTGCCCGTAGGTGGCGACCCGGCCGTGGGGGATGCGCCTCACGATCGCGTAGATCCGCGGATATCGACCGGCATCCCGCAGCGAGCCGCGGTCCTCCCCGGAGCCATCGGACGGACTCGAGCCTCCGGGCGCGTCCGGCGCCGGCGACGCTCCGTCCCCGAGGGCGCGGCGCAATGCGTCGAGGTCGAGGAAGTAGTCGCAGACCTCGACCGAGCCGTATGCCAGCACGGGCACCCGCGTGCCGTAGCGGGCGGCGAGGCCGGGCGACGCGTCGATGTCGACACGCTCGATCTCGAACCCGAGCTCCGCCTTCCACTCCGACAGCGTGGACGCCATGTCGTCGCACAGGTGGCATCCGGAGCGTTCATACACGGTCAGCAGGCGAGTCGGGGTCATCGTCGTTCGTCCTGTGGCGGCAATTCCCGCATGTCCCGCGGCGCCTCGCGCCTCGCGGTGGTCGCTCCGGCAATTATCGCTATACTCCTGACCAGATGCCGGTCTGCCCTGCCGCTGCCGGTAATGACGAATTCCCTCGCGTCGGTCCGCGTTTTCCGGACACGCGCCTCGGCCAAGGAGACCCAATATGTTCAAGCAGAGAAACGAACCGACGGAATCAGGCGCATCGGCGAACGTCCGCCATGAGCCCTCGGGCCTGAAAACCGACCCGCCACCCGCTGTCGCGCCCCGCGGGAATGAAGGCTCCATGGTCGGTCCGTCCATTTTCATCCAGGGGGAAATGACGGGCGACGAAGACCTGGTGGTTCAGGGCCGGGTCGAGGGGAGCATCAAGCTCAAGAAGAATCTGGTCACCGTCGGCAAGGACGGCCGGGTGAACGCCACCGTGAGTGCGCAGGGCATCCGGGTCGAAGGGACCGTGGAGGGCGAGTTGCGCGGCCGGGAGCAGGTCGTCATTGCCCGGACCGGCAGCGTGCACGGCAATATCGTGGCGCCGCGGGTCACCCTGGAGGACGGATGCCGCTTCAAGGGGGCGATCGACATGGAGGGTCCGGACGCCGGTGGCGCCGGCAAGGTCACCGACATCATGCTCGGTGCATCCGTGGCCGATGATTCCGGGAAGAAGAGCTGATCGGATCCGTTTGGCGGGAAGCGCCATTCCCAGGCCTGCGATTCGCCAGACGGGGACCTCCCCTTCTCTGGAGAGCGAGTTCAGGGCGCCGGGGCTCGAGCTGGTGGCGAGACATATCGCCAGGCCCGGGCGTTGCGGCATTCTCGAGCTCGGAGCTTCGAGCGGGGCGAATGTCGAGTACTTCCTCTCGCGGTTCTCGGGCCTGCTTCACGTCGAGGACATGGCGAGGACCCTGGCCGAGGACCCCGGGATGGAGGCGCCGGAAGAGGAACGCGACGTCGAAGGTGCGGTCGAGCGGGCGATCGGGTTCGAGGAGCATGTCCGCTTCGACGCGATCTTCGCCTGGGACCTGTTCGATTACCTCGATGCGGCGACGAGCCGCGCGATCATGCGTCGGGTCGGCGGCTACTGCGTGAGCGGGACGCTCCTGTACCTGACCACGTCCACCGGCGAGACGATCCCCGACCGGCCCGGCCGGTTCAAGATCGTCGACGACAGCACTTTTCGCGTCGAACGCGCCGGTACGGAGACCCGCAACGGCATCAGGCACTCTCCGCGCGGGCTGGAGCGGCTCATGCCGGGCTTCCGTCTCCTCCACTCCTTCCTGCTCGGGGATCAGTTGCAGGACTACCTCTTCATCCACGACTGAGCGCGCGCCCGGTCCGCCGCCCGCGGGGCCCGTTCGCGGCCGCGGGCCGGAGAGGGTCATCGTCGGGCGCCGCCGGGGCGGCGGCGGTGCGCACCGCGCCGGTCATGCGCGCGAGTCGCGGTCGGTCTGGTTGCGCATGGATGCGTGGAGCTGGCCCGAAGTGAACTGGCCGCCCGGAGACGGCACGATCGGGCGCTGCCCGGCTTTCGGCTTCGGGGCGCGGCGGATCATGCGGTACAGACCGAACACGCCGAGCAGCCCGTGCACCCCGGCGTTGACCATGAACAGGGTGGACCCCCCGAACATCTCCATCAGGCTGGACGTGAGCACCGGCCCGGTGGACGCGCCGAGACCGTACGCGATCAGCAGTCCGCCGGCGGTCTGGGCGAACCTGTCGGAAGGCGCGAAGTCGTTCGCATGCGCGGCGCACAGCGAGTACACCGTGGAGGACAGCCCGCCGTAGACGACCACGAGCACGATGGTGCCGACAAAGCTCCTCCCGTCCGCGCCGGTCACGAGCCAGACACCGAACGACGCCGCCGCGGTTCCCAGCGCCACCCCCGCCAGCACGGTACGGCGGTCGACTCGATCGGACAGCCGCCCCATGGGCCATTGCAGCAGCAGGCCTCCGACGATCCCCGCCGCCATGAAGACCGACGTCTGGGTCACGGTGAAGCCCTCGCCGTAGGCGAACACCGGCGCGAGCCCCTGGAAGTTCGTGTTGGCGATGCCCGCCGCGGTCGCGCCGATCAGCCCGAGCGGCGAGAGCCTCCACAGCTCGGGCAGGCTGGCGCGTTCCGGCGGCGACGGCCGCGGCGCGCTCGCCCGCGTGAGCAGTACCGGCACCAGGGCCAGCGAGTAGATGATGGACGCGACGCAGAAGAGCTCGAAGCCGGCGGGGTCGCCGAGCGGCAGGATGAGCTGCCCGCAGCCCGCCGCCAGGTAGTTGGTGATCATGTAGAACGCCATCACCTGGCCGCGGGTCTCGTTCGTGCAGCGCTCGTTGAGCCAGCTCTCGGTGGCCACGATCATGCCGGCCATGCAGAAGCCGCCGACGAACCGCAGCGCCGCCCACGCGAGGTCGTCGACCACGAGGACGATGCCGAGCGCGGACACCGACATGATGGAGGCGAACGCCGCGAAGGCGCGGATGTGGCCGACCGCGGCCACCACCCGCACCGCCTGGAGTCCGCCCGCCAGCAGGCCCAGGAAGTAGGCGGCCACGACGAGGCCGGCCACCGCGGTGGAGAAGCTCTCGATCTGGGTGCGCAGTCCGATGAGCGTCCCGAACAGTCCGTTCGCGAGCAGCAGCAGGCCGTACGACGACAGCAGCGCCGCGACGGAGGCGAGGGTCTGGCGAACGAGCACCGGGGCTGGATCAGGGACGCGGCAGCGCCACCTCCGATGGTAGTGCATCGACTCGCGGGGAGCGAGCCGGACTGATGCCGGACTGATGCCCGACAGCCGTTCCCGTCAGGCGGGAATGGCTGGCCGGGAAGCCGTCCGTCAGCGCGCGCCGGCGGCCGCGGAGCCCTCGCCCGGGCGCGGGTCGAAGCCCAGGAGCGCGGCAACGTCGCCGGAGTCGATGCGCCCGACCCGCACCCGGAGGTCGCCGTGCGCGAGCCGCAGCTCCGGCTCCGAGCCCGGGTTGCTCGCGATGAACGCGGCCAGCAGCTCGCCCTCGACCGGCCGGCCGGACTCGTCGGCGATGCGGTCGGAGAGCGCCATCAGATCGCGGTCGTCCACGATTCCGGGACCGGGCTCGCCAGCCAGGATCATGGCGCCGGCCTCGTCGATCCATGCCCGTTCGACGGCTCCGCACTCCCGTCCCGTGTGCGTGACCAGCGCTCCGCGCCCGTCGAGCGAGTACACCCACGGTGTGTAGGCGAGGTCGACGAACACCCGCTGCGGTCCGTTCTGGAAGAACCACCGCCCGCGGGAGTCGGAGGCATAGTTCCGGGCGATGAAGTCGACCACCGCGCGGTTCGGGATCGGCTCGCCCTTCAG
The DNA here is from genome assembly GCA_965202735.1 of Gammaproteobacteria bacterium. Taxonomy (GTDB): domain Bacteria; phylum Pseudomonadota; class Gammaproteobacteria; order HK1; family HK1; genus HK1. The sequence goes on along the minus strand of OZ241844.1, from coordinate 1,129,189 downwards.
CCGCCAGACGCCCCTCCGGTCGAGCGAGAGCCATCCCCGCGCGTCGGGGACGTTCGGCCACTTCGCCATCGCCCGGACGACCGCGGCATCCATGTCAGGGTCCGTGCCAGGGGACCGTCGCGGCGCAGCGATTCCCGCCAGGCGGGAACAGGCCCCTGCAATCCCCTCGACGCGACGCCCCGAAGGTCGAAGTCGCACCGCAATGCCACCACGGTACAGCCTCTCCCGGGCGCTGGCGGGGATTGCTGGTCGCGGCAGGAGACGGTGGACGGCCGGCGTGCTGCATGGAATCCTTCTCCGGCCGCGCGCCTGCGCCCGAGCGCGGCGGATGACCGGGCGCGGCCGCGGCGGGGACCGACCGATGCATACGACAGCTCCGAAGGATGTGCCGGCGCAGGGCGTGCCGGCGAAGGACGTGCTGGATTTCTGGTTCCGCGACGCGACGCGGAGTCCCGAGGCGCTGGAGCGCCGCCGTGCGGTCTGGTTCGGCACGGACCCCGCCTTCGACCGCGAGTGTGCGACCCGCTTCGACGCCCTGCTCGCGGACGCCGCGCGGGGCGGGCTGGACGCCTGGGCCGCGACGCCGCACGGGCGGCTGGCGCTGGTGATCCTGCTCGATCAGATGCCGCGCAACATCCACCGGGGCTCCCCGTGCGCGTTCGCGCACGACGCGCGGGCGGCCGCCCACTGCGTGGACGGCATCGAGTCCGGGCAGGACCGCTCCCTGCACCCGGTCGAGCGCGTCTTTCTGTACATGCCGCTCCAGCATGCCGAGGACCCCGGCCTCCAGCGCCGGTCCGTCGAGCGGTTCGAGTCGCTCGCGGCCGAGGCGGACGATGCCTGGCGCGAGCACTTCGCCGAGAACGCGCACTACGCGCGCCTGCACCGCGACATCGTCGAGAGGTTCGGCCGGTTTCCGCATCGCAATCGGGTCCTCGGCCGGGAGTCCACCGAGGAGGAGCTGCGCTACCTGGCCGACGGGGGCCCGACATTCGGCCAATGAGCGGCGCGGACCGCGCCCGGCCCAGCCTGCGCAAGCATTGTCGATGACGGGCGGGCCTTCAACCCTCGGCCTCTTTGAATGGTCGTGGCGCCGCGTGTCGCCGGGAGAGACGGCGCCGGTCCGGCGTGCCATCATCCGCCCGCCAATCCACCGATGCGACCGGAGAGACCGACATGGCAAGGCAATGGAGCTTCGTCCACGCGAAGGCGGACGACGCCACCTGGACGCCCGGGCTGCGGGAGATCTTCGACTACCGCGATCTCGGCATCAGGGACGCCACCGGGGGTGACTATGTGGCGCACATCATCAAGGCGAACGGCAAGAGCATGCAGGACGAGGTCCAGCAGTGGCATGTCCACGACTGCGACTTCCAGCTCGTGCTGGTGCTGAACGGCTGGGCGGAGTTCGAGTACGAAGGGCAGGGCGTGCACCGGATCCGGAAAGGCGACTGCATCCTGCAGCCTCCGCGCATCCGGCACCGCGAGATCGCGTGCTCGGACGACTTCGAGGTGCTGGAAGTCGTCTCGCCGGCGAGCTTCGGGACCCGGATCGTCGAGGGTCCCCGGGAGGCCGCGGCCTGACCGGCACCGGTCGTACCCGGCGGCGGGCGAGCCGCGCCGGGTCCCCGGCCGCGGGACGGTCGAAGGCGCCGCCCGGCGAGGCACGGGGCCGGCGCGAACGGACGGGCCCGGCCGTTCGCGCCGGAGCATCGGGGGACGGGCGCCGGATGGGGCCGCGGGGGCGATGATCGGACTGCTGCAGCGCGTATCGAGCGCCAGGGTCGAGATCGGGGCGGAAACCGTCGGCGCCATCGGCCGCGGCCTGATGGTGCTCATCGGCGTCGAGCGAGGCGACTCCGAGCGCGAGGGCGAGCGTCTGATCGAGCGCCTGATCGGCTACCGCGTGTTTCCCGACGCCGACCGGAAGCTGAACCTCGGTGTCGCCGACATCGGCGGCGGCCTCCTGCTCGTTCCCCAGATCACCCTTGCCGCCGATACCCGCCGGGGCGCGCGGCCGAGCCTCTCGAGCGCCGCGCCGCCGGACACCGGCAGACGCCTGTTCGATTACGTGACGGCCCGGGCGCGCGCCCTGCACCCGGTCGTGGAGGCCGGACGATTCGGCGCCCACATGCAGGTCACGCTCACCAACGACGGGCCGATCACGTTCACGCTGCGGGTCGCTCCTCCGGGGTGACCGGCAGCGCCCGGCCCGGGTCCCGCCGCGGCCCTCTTCGGACGGAATGCGCAGCGTCCGGCTTCGCGTCCGTGCAGTGACGCGATCCGGGAGGCGGGCTCCCGCCGGTCCGCCGCCGCGGGATGCCCGCGCCCCCGGGGCTTCCGGGGACCGGACCCGAAGGGTCTCACGGATCGAACGTAGGCCCCGCCGGCGGGCAGGAGTGTTGTCCCGGGCGGAACCGGTGTACATTCGTTTCCGCAATCACGCGCAGGTTCCCGCGATGCCGGGTCGCCTGCCGAATACAACAGCTTGATCCGGTGAGGGTTTGGCCGCCCGAGCCCGAGTGAATAGGCGGGATCCACACATTCCTGTGCGTGATTGCAACGGCCCGGCGCCATTTCGCCGGGCCGGGATGCCACGTGATCGGAATCGGCGGACCGCACCATTCGGATGCGGGTCCGGCGTCGTTGCCGGACGAACGACGAGGGGGGCGGCGTTCGCCCTGCGCATGCGGGGCTTGATCTCGATCAAGCGATCCCGACTCGACGCTGCGATACGTTTCCCGATGCAATGCCGAAGCTGTCGACCCCGAGCTTTGAATCCCTCGTGTCCAGGCCGGATGAAGGGCTCGATCTCGCCAGAATCGCGCTCGCGCTCGCCACCGATGTCTACCCGGACCTGGACCCGGGCGTGTACCTCGCCTGGCTGAACGCGACGGCGGATGCGATCGCCGACGCCGCGGATCTCGCGAGGCCGCTGCCGGAGCGGCTCGCGATGCTCGATCGGCAGCTCTTCGAGGTCGAGGGGTTCAGCGGGAACCGGGACGACTACTTCGACCCCCGCAACAGCCTCCTGAACGACGTGATCGAGCGCCGCACCGGTATCCCCATCACGCTCTCGGTGGTCTATCTGGAAGTCGGCTGGCGGCTGGGACTGCCGCTCGTGCCGGTGTCGTTTCCGGCCCACTTCCTCGTGGCGTCCACCGGCGCCCGGCGGGTCTTCATCGATCCGTTCAACCGCGGCGCCCGCCTCGCGTCCCCCGATCTGGTGGCGCGGCTCGCACCGATGGCCGGTGGCCGGGAGCAGGCGCGCCGCGTTCTTCCGCAGGCGACCGCGCCGGCCTCGCGCCGGGAGGTCGCGATGCGGATCCTGCGCAATCTCAGGCAGATCCACGCCGGCCGGCAGGAGTACGACCGGATGCTCGTGGTGTCGAACCGCATGGTGGCGCTGGACCCGAACGACGCCGCGGCGCTCCGGGAGCGCGGCCATGTGCTGGCCCGGCTCGAGTGCCACCGGGCCGCCTGGCACGACTACCGGCGCTATCTCCGCCTGGCGCCGTTCGCCGAGGACGCGGCGGACATCCGGGACCGGGTCGAACGGCTGCGTCCCCTCGCCACGCGCCTGAACTGATGCGCGGGCGGCATCGCGCTCCCGCCCGCGGGATCGGCGCCGGCATCGCCGGCCGGCGGGAAGTCATGGCGCGGCTCGCGGCTGCCTCGCGACGAGGTACAGCCCCACCGCGACCAGCGCCATCCCGGCGAGCAGGAGCGGGCCGACGCGGTCGCCCAGGAGCCATGCGGAGAACAGCACTCCGGCGATCGGAGAGACGAAGTTGAAGCTCATCATGACGCTTGGCGTGTAGCGCCTCATCAGGTGGTACGAGACGGTGAACCCGACTCCCGCGATCACGACGCCCTGAAAGACCAGCCCCGCGATCGGGCCCGCGCCGACCGCGTCCCACGCGATCTCCTCGAGCCACAACGCGCCGGCTCCGAACAGCGGCAGCGAGAGCACCATCTGCCACATCACGACCCGGGTGGGCTCGATGCGGCGCACGAAGCGCGCGCCGAGCGCGAGGCGGAAGCCGAGCATCACCGCGCTGGAGAGCACGATCCAGTTGCCGGCGGCGCCGAAGTCGAGCGCTGCGAGGTCCGCGTCCTCCAGCATCGCGAGCGAAGTGCCCGCCATCGCGATGGCCAGGCCCAGCGCCTTCCCCGGCGTCATCCGGTCTCCGGCGACGAGGAAGTGCGCGAACATCACCGCGAACAGGGGGTTGGTGGCGATGAGCACCGACCCCATCGCGCCGGACGTGCGGTCGAAGCCGATGTTCATCGAAGCGATCTGTACCGCGAACAGCAGCGCGACGATCCAGAGCGCACGCCACTCCCCCTTCTCCGGCCGCAGCGCGATGCCGCGCCAGCGTGCCCACAGGGCGATGCACGCGATCCCGATCGCGAAGCGCAGGAACGCGGTGGTCAGCGGCGGGAAGGCGAGCAGGGAGAACTTGACCGCGACCGGATTGCCGCCCCACAGCGAGTGGATGACGACCGAGACGATCACCGCCCCGAGAGGTACCGAGAGCGCCATTGCGGAGGCCGGGCGGCCGCCTCAGCGCCCGGTGGTCGGCACGGTCCTGCCCCGCGCTTCCCGGTCGAGCGGCCGCCGCATCGCCTCCGCGGCGCGTTCGAGCGGCCGCGTCCCGGAGATCACCGGACGCAGCGCACCCGCCTCGAACCATGCGGACCGGCGCCGGAGCGGCCCGGTGATGACCGCGGGATCGTGCATCCGGTACGCCCCCGGCGGACCCCGATCACGCGGGCGCCGCCCCCTGCCGAATCCCCGTGATCGACTCGCTCACCGCGCGCGGGTCCCGCATCGGCCATCGTCCGGCCTCGACCTGGGCGAAGAAGTCGGCGAGGGCGGCGTTGAACGCGCCCGGCTCCTCGAGGTTGACGGCATGGCCGGTATTCGGCACCACCAGCAGCCCCGCGCTCGGGATCGTGCGCTTCATGAACACGCTCGGGACGAGGCAGGGCCAGTCCTCGTCGCCGGTCACGACGAGGGTCGGCACGGTGAGCTCCTTCATCGCGCCGGCGAGGTCGAACACCGACGGGCGCTCCTTCTGCACCCCCTGCTGGGTATGCGCGGACCCGGCCGCGCAGTGCCCGGCAAGCATGTCCGCGAACTCCTTCCAGCCCCGCGGGTCCTTGTTCTGGAGCTGCACCCGGGTGGGGCCGAGCGCATAGGTCCGGGCCCACGCCGCCATGCCTTCGGTGCGCAGGATCCGGGAAGTGGCGTCCGCCTCGCTCCGGAACCGCTCCCGCTGCTCCGGCTCCGCCCCGTACCCGACGCCGGCGACCACCAGCGAGCGGGCCCGCCCGGGATGGGCGAGACCGAAGTGCAGCGTCGCGAAGCCGCCCATCGAGAGTCCCACCACGTGGGCCCGCTCGATGTCGAGCGCGTCGAGCACCGCCAGCACGTCGTCTCGCGCCCGGTCCTGCGAATAGGCGCGGGGATCGTCGGGGACGTCGGAGGGAGGGAACCCGCGGGCGTTCCAGGTGACGCACCGGTAGCGGCGGGAGAGATGGCGCACCTGCGGCTCCCAGCTCCTCAGGTCGCCGGCGAACTCGTGGACGAACACCACGGGGACGCCGCTGCCGGTGTCCTCGTAGGCAAGGCGTACTCCGTCGTCGGTGGTCAGGGTCGGCATGCGTCGATCTCCTCTTCTTCGGAGCCCCGGGTCCGGAGCCCCGGATGCCTGCGCACGGGCGATTCCGAGTGTACAGTGCGCGCCAGCCTCACCGCTCCCGGCGGAGTACGCGCAGGCGGGTTCGCTCGACGGCAGATCGTCCCATGCTCCACCTCGTCTGGCCCTGGATGCTCGCCGCCGCCGCGGCGCCGTTCCTGGTGGCGCGTCTGGCCCCGCGCGCGCCCGACGCGGCGGGTGCGCCGATGCGGGTCCCCTGGTTCGAGGAGGCGGCGGCGTGGTCGGAACGCGCGTCCGGGTCCGGGCCGCGCATCCGGCGGGCGGTCGCGCTGCTGGCCTGGTCCGCGCTCGTTCTCGCCGCCGCCCGCCCGCAGTGGGTGGGCGACCCCGTGCCGCTCCCCGCGCACGGGCGCGATCTCATGCTCGCCCTCGACCTCTCCGGAAGCATGCGCGAGCGGGACATGAAGAGCGGCGCCCGCCTCGAGGCCCGCATCGACGTCGTGAAGCGGGTGGCGGGCGAGTTCGTGGAGCGCCGCGCCGGCGACCGGGTCGGCCTCATCCTGTTCGGCTCCCGCGCGTACCTGCAGGCGCCGTTCACGCTGGACCTCGACACGGTCTCCGGGATGGTGTCGGAGGCGGTCCCGGGGCTGGCCGGCGAGCAGACCGCGGTGGGCGACGCGATCGGCCTCGCGGTGAAGCGGCTGCGCGAGCGCCCGATGGAAAGGCGGGTGCTCGTGCTGCTCACCGACGGCGCCGACACCGCGAGCCGGGTCGATCCGCGGTCCGCGGCCCGCTTCGCCGCGGCGGAGGGGATCACCATCCACGCGGTGGGCGTCGGCGCCGACGAGGAGGTGGCGTCGCGCTGGCTGGGTGCGCTGCGCAGCCGCGCCCGCTCGGCGCTCGACGAGACCACCCTGCAGGCGATCGCGGGCATGACCGGCGGCCGGTACTTCCGCGCGCGCGATACCGCGGAGCTCGAGGAGATCTACCGGCTCATCGACGCGCTGGAGCCGGTCGCGGGCGGCGGCGAGGTGTTCCGCCCGACCCGCGAGCTGTTCCACTGGCCGCTCGGCTTCTCGGCGGCCGTGTTCACTCTCGTGGCCCTGGGCGGAGTCTCGCGGCCCGGTGGGCCGGAGGGGCGGCGCGGGAGGAGGCGTTGACCGAGCTCGTGCTGGTGCGGCCCTGGTGGCTTGCGGCGATTCCGCCGGGGCTCGCGATGGTGTGGTGGCTGCGCCGCCGCTGGAGCCGCAGCGGCTCGTGGGAGTCGATCGTCGACCCGGCGCTGCTGCCGCACCTCCTGGTCGGCGCCGGCACGCCGCGGCGCGAGTGGCCATGGGCGGCGATGGCGGCCGCGGTGGTCATTGCCGGCCTCGCTCTGGCGGGACCGGCGTTCGAGCGGCTCGAGCAGCCGGTGTTCCGCACCCTCGCGGCCCGGGTGATCGCCCTCGACGTGTCGCGCTCCATGGACGCGCGCGATCTCGCCCCTTCGCGCATGGCCCGCGCACGCCACAAGGTCTCCGATCTCGTCCGGCGCGGCCGCGACGGCCGGACCGGACTCGTGGTGTTCGCGGGCGACGCATTCGCCGTGGCTCCGCTCACCCGGGACGCGGACACGCTCGTCCACCTGTTGTCGGCCATCGACACCCGCGTCGTTCCGGTGCAGGGGAGCCGCCCGGACCTCGGGCTGGCCGCGGCGCGGGAGCTGCTGGAGAAGGGCCGCGCCACCGTCGGTGAAGTCGTGCTGGTCACCGACGGGATGAAGGGCCCGCGAACCCGCGACACCGCCGAGGCCCTCGCCGGCCGGGGCATCCGGGTATCGGTGCTCGCGGTGGGCACCGGGGAGGGTGCGCCGGTGCCGCTCGCCGAAGGGGGCTTTCTCAAGGGCCGGGGGGGTGAGATCGTCGTGCCGCGGGTCGACATGGCGGCGCTCCGCGCGGTGGCCGCCGCCGGCGGGGGGCGTTTCTCCACGGTCACCGCGGACGCTGCCGACGTCGACTGGCTGCTCGGCGCCCGGGTGGACGATCCGTGGCGCCGCGCGCTGGAGGAGGTGGATCGGACCACCGACGAGTGGCGCGACGAAGGGCCGTGGCTGGTGCTGGCGCTGCTCCCGCTGGCGGCGCTTGCGTTCCGGCGCGGCTGGCTGCTCGCGCTGCCGATCGCGGCATCGCTCCCGGTCCCCGACGCCGGTGCGTTCGAGCTCGCGGACCTGTGGGCGCGGCGCGACCAGCAGACGGCGCGGGCCATCGAGCGGGGCGATACGGACCGCGCGGCGGAGACCGCCCCCGACCACCGCTGGCGCGGAACCGCCCTCTACCGCGGCGGCCGCTACGACGAGTCGGCCGACGCATTCGCCGGGGGCGACGGCGCCGAGGATCACTACAACCGGGGAAACGCTCTCGCGCGCGCCGGCGACCTGCGGGCCGCTCTCGACGCCTGGGGCGAAGCCCTGGCCCGCGACCCGGGGCACGAGGACGCCGAGCACAACCGGCAGGTCGTCGAATCCCTGCTGGAGCGGCAGCCGGAGCCCGCGGGCGGTGACGGCGAGTCCGGCGGTGGCGCCGGCGCGGGCCTGGGGGACGTGGAGGACGACGGGGCCGGGAATCGATCTGCGCGGCGGCCGGGGGAGGCGCCCGGGAACGGGTCGGGCGGCGGGTCCGGGGACGGCGGGCCGCGGGCGCCGCGGGGGGCGCGGGACGGTGGGCCCGGGCCGGCCGCGCCGGCCCCGGCGGCGTCGCGGAGGACTCGCGCCGGGGAGATGTCCGACCTCGACACCGGGGGAGATGGAGGCGGCGCGGCGGTCGCCGACCGCGCGCCGGAAGGGCTCGATGCCGGGGGTACGCTCGGAGACGAGCAACGGCACGCCTACGAGCAGTGGCTGCGCCGCATTCCCGACGACCCCGGCGGGCTGCTCAGGCGCAAGTTCGCGCTGGAGTACCGCGCGCGGGGGGAGCGCCGCGCGAGCCGGGGCGACGCCTGGTAGGACCGGCGCAAGCCGTGGTTCCATGCGCCGGACCGGTCTCGTATAGTCGAATCACCCGCGTCGCCGGGGAGCGGGAATGGGCCGATGAGCGAACATCCGATCCGTCCGCTGCAAGCATGCGGGGTGGTGCCGTTCATTCGTACCAGATCGGCGGAGCGGGCGAGCTGCGCGGTCGAGTGGCTGAGCGACGCCGGCTTTCGGACGTTCGAGCTCGCCATGTCGATCGGTGGAATCGTCGAGCTCGTCGAGGAGCTGTCGAGCAGCGTCGAGTTCGACATCGGGGTGGGGATGGTAATGGAGCCCGGGCAGGCGCATGCCTGCATCGAAGCCGGGGCGAGCTTCATCGTGACCCCCGGGGTCGTCACCGGCATCGTGGAGCCTTGCCGCGAGGCGGGGGTCGCGTGCGTGCTCGGCGCATCGACGCCGAGCGAGGTCATGCGGGCGCGTACTCTCGGGGCGGATGCGGTGAAGATCTTTCCGGTCGGGAGCCTCGGTGGCGTCGCCTACGTGAAGATCCTGAAGGCGATGTTCCCGGATGTGCCGCTCGCCCCGGCCGGGGGGATCGAGATGGACGAAATTGCATCCTACCTGCGGGCCGGCGCCGCGTTCGTGGGCGTCGGGCGCGAGCTCACCGACACCCGGGCGCTGTGCTCGGGCGACAAGGACGCCATCATCGACGCCGCGGCAAACGCCCTCGAGCAGGCGGCGAGCGCGCGAACGCCGCCGCGCGCCAGGAAGCCGTGACGCCGGGAAGCCGTGGCGCCGGGAAGCCGTGAGGAGTCTCGGCGCGAAGGATGCTCCGGTGGAGGCGGGGTGGCCTCCGGTCCGGGGACCGCGCCGGGCATCGCGTGACGGATGCGGCGGATGTGGGCGGATCGGCAGCAATTCCCGCCAGGCGGAAACATGCTCCCGAATTCCCCTCGACCCGGTGCCCCGAGGGCCGGAATCGCGCCGGAATCGCACCACGGTACGGCTTCTCCGGGCGTTGGCGGGAATCGCTGACGGATCGGGGGGCGGGTCGGCCGGGCTTCGGGGCGCCGTGCCGCCGGCAGGCCTGCGGCGCGGTGGCCGCCGGATCATGGCGTTGCGGGGCTGAGCTGCGGCCGGTCCGCATCCGCGTGCCGCCGCGCGGGCCGGCCGGGCCTCACCAGCGCAGGTTCACGTTCTTGATGCGGGTGTAGCTCAGCAGCTCCTCGAAGCACTCCTCGCGTCCCGAGCCGCTGTGCTTCCACCCGCCGTAGGGGACGCCGAGGTAGCGCCCGGTGGAGTTGACCCACACGTAGCCCGCCTCCATCCGCTCGGCGGTCTCCATCGCCCTGTCGAGGTCGCCGGTGACGATGGCGGCGGTGAGGCCGTAGGGCAGGGCGTTCGCCTTCGCCACCACGTCCTCGTAGTCCGACCACGTGAACACCGACATCACCGGGCCGAAGATCTCCTCGCGCGCGATGCGCATGGAGTCGTCGACCGCGTCGAACACCGTGGGGGAGATGAAGAACCCGTTCGCGAGCGCCGGGTCCGCGGGACGGGCGCCGCCGGTGAGCAGCCGCGCCCCCTGCTCGCGCCCCGAGGCGATGTAGTCCATCACGCGCTCGTACTGCCGGGCGGACACGATGGGACCGACCTCCCGGCCGTCCTCCCAGGGCAGCCCCACCGCCAGCGCCTCGACCTCCGCCACCAGCGCCTCGCGCACCGCGCCGTGCAGGGACTCGTGCACGAACACCCGCGAGGTCGAGCTGCACGACTGGCCCTGGCGGTTCATGTTCATGCCCTTCACCGCCACCTTCGCGGCGCGGGCCGGGTCGGCGTCGGGGAAGATGATGACGGGGTTCTTGCCCCCGAGCTCCAGCGTGACCTCCTTCAGCCCCTCGGCCGCCTCGCGGGCGATGATGCGCCCGGTCTGCACCGAGCCCACGAAGCCGATGCGTTCCACCAGCGGGTGGCGCACCATGGCCGAGCCGGTCCCGGCCCCCCCGGTGAGCACGTTCACCACCCCCGGCGGCAGGACGCCCTCGCACAGCTCCGCGAAGCGCAGGCTCGACAGCGGCGCCTGGTCCGAGCCCTTCACCACCACCGTGTTGCCCGCCGCCAGCGCCGCCGCGGCCTTCTCCGCGCAGAACCGGAACGGGTGGTTGAACGGGTTGATCTTCGCCACCACCCCGTAGGGCTGGCGCCGGGTGAAGTTGAGATGCCGCGGACCGTACGACGACGTCTCCCCCTTGACCTCCGTCACCAGGCCCGCGAAGTAGCGCAGCGTGTCCACCGTCCAGTCCACGTCGCCGACCATGCCGGACAGCGCGTTGCCGGCGTCGACGCAGTCCATGAGCCCGAGCTCGTCGCGGTGCTCGTGCAGCCGGTCGGCGAGGCGCTCCAGGTATCCGGCGCGCTCGCGCATCGGCATCCGCCCCCAGTCCGACTCGAAGGCGGCGCGGGCGGCGCGCGCCGCGCGGTCGACGTCGGCTCCGGTCGCGGCCGGCACCTCGCCCAGGTGCTCGCCGGTGGACGGGTTGATCGACGCGAGGCGTCCTCCGTCCGCCGCCTCCCGCCACTCGCCGCCGATGTAGAGCCCGCGCGGCGTGAAGTCCAGCTCCGGTCCGATCATCGTCTTCTCTCCAGCGTTTTCGGTAGTGGGTCAGTTTGAACTTCTTCCTCGACCGATATGGCGGTCCTGGAGTCAAACTGACCCACTAACCGCGTTTTCGTCGGCGTGGCGCCGTGCGCCACGGTGTGGAAGCCTTCGCGCATCCAGCGCGCGATGGTGGGGATGAGCGGCGCGGCCCCTCGTGCTCGTGGATGTCTCCTCAGATGATCCCGGCGCTCGCAAGCGACCGGAGCTCGTCCTCGCCGAGGCCCAGGGCGCCCTCGTAGACCTCGCGATTGTGCGCCCCGAGCTCGGGGCCCGGCCACAGGGTCGCACCGGGCGTGCCGCCGAGCTTCGGGGTCAGGGCCGGTATCTTCAGCGGCTCGCCCGCGACCTCGACCGTCTCGAACAGCCCGCGGGCGTTGTACTGCGGGTCCTCCACCATGTCGGCGACGCTGTAGATGGGGCCGGCGGGGACCCCGGCTGCGTCCAGGATGTCGAGGACGCGGCCGGATTCGAGGGTCCGGGTCCACCCGGCGATCGCGTCGTCGACCTCGCGCTGGTGGGCAACCCTGCCCGCGTTGTCGGCGAGCCGCGAGTCGCCGGCCAGGTCGCCGCGTCCCGCCGCCCGCATCAGCCGCCTGAATATGGAGTCCGCGTTGCCCCCGATGATCACGTAGCGCCCGTCCGCGCACGGATAGGTGTTGGTGGGGACGATGCCGGTCAGGGTCGAGCCCGACGGCTCGCGCACGATCCCGGCCCCGTCGTACTCCGGGACCATCGCCTCGAGCACGTTGTACACGGACTCGTAGATGGCGACGTCGACCACCTGCCCGGTCCCGCCGAGGGCGCCGCCGTCGATGCGGTTGCGGTGGACCAGCGCGAGCAGCACCCCGATCACCGCGTGCAGGGCGGCGAGGGTGTCGCCCAGGCTCAGGTTGGGGCGCACCGGCGGCTCGCCGGGAAAGCCGTTGACGTAGCGCAGCCCGCCGAAGCCTTCGCATACCGAGGCGAATCCGGGCTTCGACGCGAAGGGGCCGGTCTGGCCGTAGCCCGAGACCCGCGTGTAGACGAGGCCCGGGCGCTCGGCCCGCAGCGCGTCGGGGCCGAGACCCCACTTCTCCATGGTCCCGGGCCGGAAGTTCTCGATGAGCACGTCGCTGCGCAGCGCGAGGGCGCGCGCGATCTCCCGGCCCTTCGGCTCGCGCAGGTTCAGCGTGACGCACTTCTTGTTGCGCCCCATCGCACGCCACCACAGCGACGTGCCGTCCCTGAGCACGCGCCAGTTGCGCAGCGGGTCTCCGGCGCCGGGGGGCTCGACCTTGATCACCTCGGCGCCGAAGTACGCGAGCATGCACCCGGCGAACGGTCCCGCGATGAGCTGTCCCATCTCGAGGACGCGGATGCCGGCGAGGGGCTTCGAGGGTTCCCCGGCCGGGCGCATGCCGGGGCTCATCGGGGCTCGGCGCGCGGCGCGGGCCGGGCGCCGAACGCGACGGCATGGCCGTCGAACACCGGGCCGTCCACGCACACCCGCTGCATCGCGCGGCCGGCGCTCGTGCGCACCCGCACCGCGCATCCGGCGCATCCCCCCACCGCGCACGCCATGTACTCCTCGAGCGAGACGAGGCACGGGAGCGCGTACGCGCGGGCGAGGTCGACACAGGCTTCGAGCATGGGGGCCGGACCGCACGCGTAGACGGCCACCTCGCCGCGCGCGTCCTCGTCGAGCGCCTCGAGCCACATCCTCGCGAGATCGGTGACGCGGCCGCGGTGGCAGCCGTCGAGCCCGGCCCCGCTCGCGAGCCGCGCGGCGACCCCCCAGCGCTCCAGGAGCGGCATCGTCGCGCCGGCGCCGCCGTCGATTCCCGGCACCGGGATGTCCGACGCCCGCGTCTCGAACGGAAACGGCACTTCCGAGCCCATCGCCACGAATGCCGATATCGACGGGTCGCGCCGCAGCCGGTCGGCGAGGAAGACCATGGGCGGGATGCCGACGCCACCGCCGATGAGCAGTGCGCGGGAGCGGCCCGGGACCGCCTCGAACGGACGGCCGATGGGCCCGATGACGCTCAGGCGGGCGCCCGGGCGCTTGCCGGCGAGCAGCCTGGTGCCGTGGCCGGCCTCCTTGTACAGGATGTCCACCCATCCGCCGCCGGCGTCCGCCCGCATCAGCGACATGGGCCGCCGCATCGGCAGCAGGGGGTCGCATTGCAGGTGCACGAAGGAGCCCGGGCCGGCCTTCGCCGCGGTCCGCGGCGCATGGACGCGCAGCCGCCACTGGCCGGCCGGATGCTTCCGGTGGGCCAGGACCTCGCAGTCCTCGACGAAGATGGTGCCGCGATGCACTTGAGCTCGTGTCCGGGCGGGCGGCGGATGCGGGGTCGCCCGTGCGCGGGCGCCGGGAGTGTACGAGTCCATCAGCCGGGCGGCCAGCTCCTGCCCCCGCCCGTGCGCGCCGGGAGTGTACTACAGCCCCCGCGCCCGCGAATGGCGTCCGGGAGGATCTTCCGGTACAAGGGCGGCGGCTGCGGCGTGGGAGCACGAGGGGTGAACCAGCGCAACGATCGTCTCTTCCACGTCCTCGATCCCCGGCAGTTCGACCGCGCCCTGCTCGATGGCCTCTGCGCCCTGACCACCCGGCTGCGGCAGCACGCGAAGTCGAGGCTCGGCGCCCGCTCGCTGCAGACGCTGCTGCCCCACAAGCGGGCGATGCTCTACTTCACCCAGCCGTCCACGCGCACGTTCCTGTCGTTCGACAACGCATGCCACCTGCTCGGGGTCCGCACGAGCGAGATCCGGGACCCGTCCATTTCGTCGGAGGTCAAGGGGGAGACGTTCGAGGACAGCATCCGGACGTTCAGCTCCTACGTGGACGTCATCATCATGCGCACCCGCGAGGCGGGCATGGCGGCGCAGTCGGCGGCGCTGATGGATCGCATCGAGCGGCCGGTGCCGATCATCAACGCCGGCAGCGGCAGGGACCAGCACCCCACCCAGGCGTTGCTCGACATCTACACGCTGGAGCGCAGCTTCGAGCGGCGTGGCGGCATCGACGGCAAGACCATCGGCCTGATGGGCGACCTCCGCCGCGGGCGCACCGCACGCTCCCTCGCCTACCTCATGGAGAACTATGGTGACGTCCGTCTGGTGTTCATCGCGCCGCCCGACTTCGCGATGGGGGACGACATCAAGGCGCGTCTGCGCGAGCGCGACATCCCGTTTCACGAGACTCGGGAGCTCGATTCCGTGATCGGTGATCTGGACGCCATCTACGTCACGCGCCTCCAGACCGAGCACGACGTCGATGGGGAGTCCAGGGGCTTCGAGCACGCCCGGTTCCGGATCGGCCCCGAGCAGCTCCCCGCGCTCAGGCCCGACGCGGTGATCATGCATCCCCTGCCGCGTGGTCCCGAGCTCGACCCCGCCATCGACGGCGACCCGCGGGCGATGTACTGGCGCCAGGAGCGCAACGGAATGTGGATGCGCGTGGCGCTCCTGGTGAAGATCTTCGGGGTCGAGGACGAGCTGCCGGCGTGAGGGCGGCACGGCCCGGCGGTGCGGCAATTCCCGCCAGCGCCCGGAGAGGCCGTGCCGCGACGGGATTCCGGCGCAATTCCGACCACCAGGGCGTCCAGTCGAGGGGATTTCGAAGGCATGTTCCCGCCCTGGCGGGAATGGCTGCCGGCGGTGCGGCGCAGCTTGACTCGACCGCGTTTCCGCATTCCACTAGCAGGCTCCTCTCCGGTCCATCGCGAGCACCCTCCGGAGGCGGGCCGGTCGGCGCCGGGGCCGGGAAGACACCGTCATCGGCGGAGCCGTCGTGCGCAGGCGCGCGCCTGCGCGCCGAGCCCCTGTCGCCGGCCATGCCGCGCGGCGGCGGTCCATCCGAAGTCGGCCGTGCCGGGAGGGACCCCGTCACGACAACCCGTCACGACAACAGGCGGCAGTGCGTCGGAGATGACGATGAGCAAGGGACACTCGTTGCAGGACCCGTTCCTCAACATGCTGAGAAAGGAGCGGGTGCCCGTTTCAATCTTTCTCGTCAACGGCATCAAGCTCCAGGGGCAGATCGAGTCGTTCGACCAGTTCGTCGTGCTGCTGCGCAATTCCGTCAGCCAGATGATCTACAAGCACGCGATCTCGACCGTGGTGCCGTCCCGCGACATGAGGCTTGCCCGCCCGGATGCGGCCGGGAAAGAGGCGGGAGACCACTGAGCGCCCGGCTTCGTCGAGCGGCCGGTGTCCCCCGGCGCCCGAGGCGGGCGGTGGCCGGCCGCTTCTCCGCCGCCGGCTCGTGTCTCGCGGCGGCCGGCCGCTTCTCCGTCGCCGGCTCGTGTCTCGCGGTGGCCGGCCGCTTCTCCGCCGCCGGCTCGTGTCTCGCGGCGGCCGGCCGCTTCTCCGCCGCCGGCTCGTGTCTCGCGGTGGCCGGCCGCTTCTCCGTCGCCGGCTCGTGTCTCGCGGCGGCCGGCCGCTTCTCCGCCGCCGGCTCGTGTCTCGCGGTGGCCGGCCGCTTCTCCGTCGCCGGCTCGTGTCTCGCGGCGGCTCCGGACCGGTCGCCGTCGGGCATCCACCGCGCGAGCCGGCGCCCGGCCGGGCCGATCGCGGACGCCGGCGCCGCGCGTGCGCCCGCTCCCCGCTTGCCGGCGCGCCCTTCCATGACGCCGTCGCCGCCCGATGTTCGATAGGCCCGCGACCGGCGAACGCGCACTCCTCGTGCACGTGGACGAGGGTTGCGAAGACGGCGCGGCGGCGGAGTTCCGCGAGCTGGCGGTCTCGGCCGGAGCGCGGATCGCGGGCGCCGTGCGCTACCCCGAACGCAGCCCGGACCCGAAGTTCTTCGTGGGCGCGGGCAAGGCGGACGAGATCCGCGGCGCGGTGGAGGCGTGCGAGGCCGACGTCGTCCTCTTCGACCGGCCTCTGAGCCCGGCGCAGGAGCGCAATCTGGAGCGCCACGCCGCGTGCCGGGTCCTCGACCGGCGCGCCCTCATCCTCGACATCTTCGCGCAGCGCGCGAGCACCTTCGAGGGCAAGCTCCAGGTGGAGCTCGCCCAGCTCGAGCACCTGTCCACGCGTCTGGTGCGGGGATGGACGCACCTGGAGCGCCAGAAGGGAGGGATCGGGCTGCGCGGCCCGGGCGAGACGCAGCTCGAGACCGATCGGCGCCTCGTCGACAGACGCATCCGGGTCATTCGCGAGCGCCTCGAGCAGGTGCGCGTGCGCCGCGGCCTGAGCCGTCGCGCGCGGTCCCGCTCCGGGGTGCCGGTCGTCGCGCTCGTGGGGTACACCAACGCCGGCAAGTCGACTCTGTTCAACCGGCTCACCGGCGCTCGAGTGCTCGCCGAGGATCGGCTGTTCGCCACGCTGGACCCGACGCTCCGCCGGCTCGACCTCGGTGGCGGCGACGCGGTGGTGCTCGCCGACACCGTCGGATTCATCCGCCAGCTCCCCCACGACCTGGTGGCCGCGTTCCGGGCGACCCTGGAGGAGACGCGGGAGGCGCAGCTCCTCGTGCACGTCGTCGACGCCACCGCGCCCGACCGCAACGACAGGATTCGTGACGTGCACGACGTGCTGCGGGCGATCGGCGCCGGCGCGGTCCCGAGGATCGAGGTGTTCAACAAGTGCGACGCGCTCGACCCGGTGCGGCTCGAAGCCGCATCCGGCCGGCCGCACGCCGGGTCCGGGCCGGACGCGCGGCCCGCGCGGGTGCTGGCGTCGGCGCGGACCGGGGCCGGGATGGAGCGCGTCGTCGAGGCCATCCGGTCTCGGGCCGGCCGCGCGCGGGTCACCCGCCGCGCGCGGATTCCGCCTTCCCAGGGGCGGCTGCGCGCGGCGATCCATGCGTGCGCGCATGTCGTCGAAGAGGTCGGCGCCCCCGACGGCGCGAGCTGGATGACGTTTCGCATCGAGCCCGCCGCCCTCGCGAGGCTGCATCGGGAGATGCGGCTCGGGGAGTTCCTCGCCGAGGCGGATTCGGGCGGCGGCGGGACCACGGCTGTGGCCGTCACCGCCGCGGACCACGCGCGGAGTCCCTGATCCTTCGCCGGCGAGGCGACGCCATCCTCCGGGCCGTCCTTGCGGCCAGGACCATTGAACAGTCGCCGCCGGCAATTCCCGCCAGGCGGGAACAGGCTCCCGCAATCCCCTCGGCGCGACGCCCCGAAGGTCGAAATCGCACCACAATTCCACCACGGTACGGCCTCTTCCGGGCGCTGGCGGGAATCGCCGAGCTGCCGCCGGTAGTGTCTCATTTTGACTTTTTTCCTCAGCGCGACATCACTCTGCCCCGAAGTCAAGCTGAGGCACTCCTTGGCTCGGTGTCGGAATATTCATGGCCGGGCTCATGGCCGGGTTGACCCTCGCGGCGCGTGAAGTGGAGGCGGCGTGCGGCCCGAAGACACCCGCATTCTCCCCTCTCCCCCCGGGAGAGGGGCCGGGGGTGAGGGCGCGGCGATGATTCGGTCCCCCTCACCCCAAACCCCTCTCCCGGGGGGTGAGGGGCTTCTTTCGGGACCAGGAGCATCCCGTCTTTGCGAACCGTGCGCGCGATGCCCTCCTCCCCAGGGTCTCCCGGAACCGGAAACCAGGGCTCTCGCCAACCGGACGTACACCCTTCCCGACGACGGGTGGCGTCTCGGTTCGACTTTCTTCCTCAACAAGACACAACGGTCCCGGAGTCAAACTGAGACACTACCCTGCCGCCGGCAGCCGTGAACTGGCCGGCGATGCAGGATATGATCGTCCTTCGATCTTCTTTCCGGCGCGGCTGCCTTGCCGCGACGCACGACTCGCACGGGAGCGACCGGATGGCCTGGAACCAACCTGACGGGAACGGAGACCGCGATCCGTGGGGCAATCGCGGCCGGCAGCAGGGACCCCCGGACCTCGACGAAATTCTCCGCAAGCTGCAGGCCCGGTGGGGCCGCGTCTTCGGCCGGCGCCCCCTCGGAGGCGGACGTTCAGGCGGGGGCGGGTCCGGTCGGGGGCTCGGCCGCGGTGGGTACGTGGGGGCGGGAATCGTCGCCGTCGTGCTGGTCGCGGCCTGGTGGCTCGCGGGCATCTGGATCATCCAGGAGCCGGAGAAGGGCGTGGTGCTGCGTTTCGGCGCGTATCACCGCACGATGGCCCCGGGCTTCAACTGGGCGCCGTACTTCATCGATTCGGTGATCACGGTCAACGTGGACCGGGTCAGGAACGCGGAGATCGGGTTCCGGAACCAGGGCACCAGCGTCGCCGTCGTGCCCCGCGAGGCGCTCATGCTCACCGAGGACGAGAACATCGTCGACCTCCAGTTCGCGGTGCAGTACCGGGTCAAGGACCCGGCCGAGTTCCTCTTCCAGAACAGCCAGCCGGAGATCGCGCTCCGCCAGGCGACGGAGAGCGCGGTGCGCGAGATCGTGGGCCGGTCGACCATGGATTTCGTGATCACCGATGGGCGCAGCGCGGTGGCGGCCGAGACCCAGGGGCTGATACAGGAGATCCTCGACCGGTACCGGACCGGCCTGCACGTGATGAGCGTCAACATGCAGAACGCCCAGCCGCCGGCCGAGGTCCAGGACGCGTTCCTGGACGCCATCAAGGCGCGCGAGGACCAGGAGCGGATCATCAACGAGGCGAGGGCGTACCAGGCCGACGTGGTTCCGAAGGCGCGGGGCGAGGCGAACGCGATGCTCGCCGAGGCCGAGGCCTACCGGCAACGGGTCGAGGCGGTGGCGCAGGGCGACGCATCGCGGTTCGAGCAGGTGCTCCAGGCGTATCGGACCGCGCCGGAGGTCACCCGCGACCGGCTCTACCTCGAAGCGGTGGAGTCGGTGCTCGCGAGCACCAGCAAGGTGCTCGTCGACATCCCGGAAGGCAACAATATCATGTACCTGCCGCTCGACCAGATCGTCCAGTCGAGAGGCGCCGCCCCCGAGCGCCGATCGTTCGGAGCGGCGGAGGACTCCATCATCTCGGGAGCGGCCGGCGGCGATTCGCTGCGTTCGCGGGAAAGTCCGCTCGGGGGGAGGACCCGCTGATGAACGTCAAGGCATTGCTGGTTCTGCTGGCCGGCCTCGGGATCCTGGCCGGACTGAGCGTGTTCACCGTCGATGAGCGCCAGGTCGCCATCCTCCTCCAGTTCGGCAAGGTGGAGCGCACCGACCTCAGGCCCGGGCTGCACTTCAAGGTGCCGGTGGTGCAGAACGTGCTCAAGTTCGATTCGCGCGTCCAGACCCTCGACAGCGACCCCCAGAACTACCTCACGTTCGAGAAGAAGAACGTCATCGTGGACTCGTTCGTGAAGTGGCGGATCGCGGACGTGCGCCGCTTCTACACCGCCGCCGGCGGCAGCATCCTCCAGGCGAACAACCGGCTCGGAGAGGTGATCATCAAGCGGCTGCGCGACGAGTTCGGCAAGCGCACCATCCAGCAGGTGGTCTCGGGCCAGCGGACCGACATCATGGACAAGCTCCGGGTCGCGGCCAAGGACCAGGCCGACGAGCTCGGGCTCGAGATCGTGGACGTTCGCATCAAGCGCGTGGACCTGCCCCAGGACGTGAGCCAGTCGGTCTTCAACCGGATGCGGGCGGAGCGCCAGGAGGTGGCCAAGCGGTTCCGGTCCGAGGGCGAGGAGGAGGCGCGCGAGCTTCGCGCCACCGCGAACAAGGACCGCGAGGTGATCCTCGCGGAAGCGGAACGGCAGGCTCAGATCACCCGGGGCTCGGGCGATGCGCGGGCGACCGAGATCTACGCGGCGGCGTTCGGCCAGGACCGGGAGTTCTACAGGCTCTACCGCAGCCTGAACGCGTACCGCACCGCGTTCGGAAGCACCGCGGACATCCTCCTGCTGGAGCCCAAGAGCGAGTTCTTCGACTACTTCAAGGGCTCGGAAGCGAGGCCGTGATCCACGGACCTCGAAGCGCGTCCACGCCGCCCGCCCGGCGCTGACGGCTAACGGGGCGCGACGTGTGGAACGATCTGCTCGTCGCGCTCGCGTTGCTGCTCGTGCTGGAGGGCATCGGACCCTTCCTCAACCCCCGGGCGATGCGCCGTGCGATGCTCGCGCTGGCGAAGATGAATGACGGCACGCTCCGGTTCGTCGGGCTTACCGTGATGGTGGTCGGCTGCCTGCTGCTCTACGTCGTTCGTTGAGTCGGCGCGCAGAGCGTTCCCCCTCCCGCCGCCGCCGTCTTCCGCGCCCCTTCCGCTCCCAATGGTGTCGCGAACCGAACGCTGGCTGCTGCCGGAGGGCATGGACGAGCTGGTCCCGCCGGAGTCGCTGCGCCTGGAGCGCATGCGGCGTTCGCTGCTCGATCTGTTCTCCCGATGGGGCTACGAGATCGTCACCCCGCCCTTCATCGAATACCTGGAGTCGCTGCTGACCGGCGCCGGCGAGGACCTGGAGATCCATACCTTCAAGCTGATCGACCAGTTGACGGGCCGGATGATGGGAGTCCGGGCGGACATGACTCCGCAGGTCGCGCGTATCGACGCCCGGCGGCTGCGCCGCGCCGGCCCGGCGCGGCTGTGCTACGCGGGCACGGTGCTGCACACCCTGCCGGAAGGCATCTCGGGCGGCCGGAGCCCGGTGCAGGTCGGAGCCGAGCTCTACGGCCACGCAGGCTGGGAGAGCGACTGCGAGATCGTCTGCCTGATGCTGGAGGCCCTGGAACGCTCGGGCGTCGGGCCGGTGCATCTCGACCTGGGGCACGTCGGGATATTCCGCGCCCTCGCGCGCCGCGCCGCGCTGGAGCCCGAGCGGGAGATCGCCCTGCACGAAGCGCTGCAGCGCAAGGCCCGGTCGGAGGCGCGCGAGCTGCTGGGCGCCTGGGACGTCGATGCGGAGTGCGCCGATGCCCTGGTCGCCCTGGTCGCCCTCGACGGCGAGCCCCCGATCCTGGAGCGGGCCGGGCGGAGCCTCGCGGCCGGCGGCGGGGAGGTGGCGAGGGCGCTGGCGGAGCTCGGCGCGCTGGTCGGCGCGGTCCGCGCGCGCCGTCCCGGCGTGGAGCTGCACGTCGACCTCGCCGAGCTCCGGGGATACCGCTATCACACGGGCTCGGTATTCGCCGCATTCGTGCCGGGATACGGGCGGGAGGTGGCGCGAGGCGGGCGCTACGACGAGATCGGAAGCGTCTTCGGCCGGGCGCGGGCGGCCACCGGATTCAGCGCGGACCTGAAGACGCTCATCGCCCTGGGGGCATCGGACGGCGAGGTCGCGGAAGACGACGTGGTCGGCGCGCCCTGGTCGGACGACCCCGCGTTGCACGATGCGATCCGGGAGCTCCGATCGCACGGAGAGCGCGTGATCCAGCGCCTGCCGGGCGAGGCGTCGAGCGAAGCACGGCGGCTGGAGCGGCGTGGCGGGCGCTGGGTGGTTGCCGGTGGTGCGGCTCCGCCGGGCGGCCTCTCTCCATCGGAAGGAGGGAGTCGGGGATGAGCGCGGCGGTCGCCGTCATCGGCATGCAGTGGGGCGACGAGGGCAAGGGCAAGATCGTGGACCGGCTCACCGATCGCGCCTCCGTGGTGGTGCGGTTCCAGGGTGGGCACAACGCCGGCCACACCCTCGTCATCGGCGGCGAGCGCACCGTGCTGCACCTCGTCCCGTCCGGGGTGATGCGCGAAGGGGTGCGGTGCCTCATCGGGCACGGCGTGGTGCTGTCGCCGACCGCGCTCGTCGACGAGATGCGCATGCTGGCCGAGCGCGGGGTGCCGGCGGACGAGCGGGTGCGGGTGAGCGACGCGTGCCCGCTCATCCTTCCCTACCACGCGGCGCTCGACCGGGCCCGCGAGGCCGCCCGGGGAGCGGCCGCGATCGGCACCACCGGGCGCGGGATCGGCCCCGCCTACGAAGACAAGGCCGCGCGCCGGGCGATTCGGGTGGGCGACCTGCTCGACCCCGCGCGTCTGGATGCGAAGCTCCGGGCGCTCGACGAGTACCACAACTTCGTCCTCACCCGATGGTTCGGCGCGGAGCCGGTCGACGCCGCCGGGGTGCGCGATGCGCTCGATGCGGCGACCGAGCGGATCGGGCCGCTCGTGACCGATGTCCCAGGCGCCCTGCACGCGGCCGTCGACGCGGGTGAAGGGGTGCTGCTGGAGGGTGCGCAGGGCGCGGGCCTGGACATCGATCAGGGCACCTTCCCGTTCGTGACCTCGTCGAACACCACCGCGGGCGGGGCCGCGGCGGGCAGCGGGCTCGGCCCGCGCGACATCGGCTACGTCCTCGGGGTCACCAAGGCGTACACGACCCGGGTGGGCGCCGGACCGTTCCCCACCGAGCTGCACGACGAGGCGGGGGCGCGCCTCGCGGCCCGGGGCAGCGAGTTCGGCGCGACCACGGGGCGTCCACGGCGGTGCGGCTGGCTCGACATCGTGAGCCTCCGGCGCGCGGCGCGGATCAACGGCGTCTCGGGGCTGTGCATCACCAAGCTCGATGTCCTGGACGAGATGCCCGTGGTACGGCTGTGCACCGGCTACCGGCTCGACGGGGCGCGGCGGGACGCGCCGCCGGGCTCCGCCGAGTCGCTGGGGCGTTGCGAGCCGGTCTACGAAGAGATGCCGGGCTGGCGCACGTCGACGGTGGGGGTCCGGTCGCGCGCCGGCCTGCCCGCGCCCGCCCGCGCCTTCATCGAGCGGATCGAGTCCCTCGTCGCAGCCCCGATCGACCTCGTATCGACCGGGGCGGGGCGCGACGAGACCATCGTCGAGCGCCATCCGTTCGACTGACGTCCGGGATGGCGATGCCGGCCACCCGCCACCCGCCGAGTCACACCGCGCTCGCGGCCCTGCCCGCGATCGCGCTCGATCTGGAGACCACCGGGCTGGACGTCGCGAACGACCGCGTCGTCCAGATCGGCGCGGTGTCGATGCGCGGGGCCGTCATCCTGGATGAGCCGCGCATCGACGCCCGGGTGGATCCGGGGGTCCCGATCCCCGCCACGTCGACCCGCATTCACGGGATCGCGGATTCCGGGGTCGCGGGCGCGCCGAAGCTCGCCGAGCTGTTCGAGCCGCTGGCGGAGATGCTCGCGGGCCGCGTGGTGATCGGCCAGAGCATCCGGTTCGACCTCGCGGTTCTGCGCCACGAGGCGGCGCGGGCCGGGCTGTCCTGGCGCGACCCGCCGGCGCTCGACGTCGGGCACCTCGCGGGCGCGCTCGACCGGGGGCTGGTCGACCTCGGCCTGGAGTCGCTCGCCAGGCGGTACGGCGTCACCATCGAGGGGCGCCACGATGCGCTCGGCGACAGCCTCGCCGCGGCCCGGATCTTCGTCGAGCTCGTCCCGCGGTTGAGGGAGGCGGACGTGCGGACCCTCGGCGAGGCGCAGGCGCTCGCGGCGCGGCGCGCGGACCTGGTCCGGCGCGAGATGGAGGCGGGCTGGCACGCGATGCCCGGAGCGCCCGCCCGCGCGCCGTCGCCGCCTCCGCTGGCCCGCATCGACAGCTTCCTCTACCTGCGGCGGCTCGACGAGGTGATGCAGGCCCCCGTGCGGTCGATGCCCGCCGGTGGGACGCTCCGCGAGGCCGCCCGGATCATGACCGCGGAGCGGATCGGCGCGCTCCTCGTCGCCGGTGACGAGCCGCGGCCGGCCGGCATCGTCACCGAGCGCGACCTGCTGCGGGCATCCACGGACCCGGGCATCGATCCCGACTCGACGCCGGTCTCGGCCGTGATGAGCACGCCGGTCCGGGCGATGTCGGGCGACGAGATGATCTATCGGGTGCTGGGGCGGATGGATCGGCTCGGGGTCCGGCACCTCTGCGTCGTGGATGGCGCCGGCGCGGCGATCGGCATGGTCTCCCAGCGCGATCTGCTGCGCCACCGCGCGAGCGCCGCCGCCGAGCTGGGCGACGCGGTCGCCTGCGCCGATGATGCCGCCGCGCTCGCGGCCGCCCACAGCCGGCTTCCCGAGGTCGCGGCCGGACTCGTGGCGGAGGGGCTTGCAGGCGATGCCGCCGCCCGCATCGTCTCGAACGAGATCCGCGCGCTCACGGGGCGAGCCGCCTCGATCGCCGTCGATCGGCTCGCACGGGAGGGATTCGGTCCGCCGCCGGCCCCGTGGTGCGTGCTCGTGCTCGGCTCGGGCGGTCGGGGCGAGAGCCTGCTGTCGGCCGATCAGGACAACGCGCTGGTGCACGCCGGCTCGGACGATGACGACGCGTGGTTCGCGGCGCTCGGCGCGCGCCTCGCGGAGCTTCTCGACGAGGCCGGAGTGCGCCGCTGCCAGGGCGGCATCATGGCCTCGAACCCCGCGTGGCGGGGCGCCATGGATACCTGGCGAGAGCGGGTCGCCGGCTGGCTGCGGCGCTCCGCTCCCGCCGACCTGCTCCACGTCGACATCTTCTACGACCTCGCGCCGGTGGCGGGCGCTGCCGAGCTGGGGCGGGACCTGCACGCGGTCGCGGTCGACGCGGCGCGGCGTTCACCCGCATTCCTCGCGCTGCTCGCCGAGTCGGTCGCCGCCATGTCTCCGCCGGTCGGCCGGTTCGGCCGGCTGCGCGCGACCGACGGGCGGGTCGATCTGAAGATGGGCGGCCTGCTCCCGCTGGTCGGGGCCGCGCGCACGCTGGCGCTGCGGATCGGATCGCGGGCGCGCTCGACCCCCGAGCGCATCCAGGACGCGAGCGCGGCGGGCCGGCTGTCGACTTCGGATGCGGAGACGCTGGTGCGGATCCACCGCACGCTGCTCACCCTGGTCCTCGAGCAGCAGCTCGGCGATCTTGCGGCCGGCGTCCCGCCGGGCAGCCGCATCGAGGTCCGGCGGCTCTCGCGTACCGCTCGGCGCTCCCTCGCCCGCGACCTCCAGGTGCTCGATGACACCCTCGGGGTGCTGCGTTCGTCGATCGCCCGATAGGAGGGTGAGAAGCCTCTGCTGCGAGAGGACGAAACCTCCGCAAGCCGGTCCAGCCTCCGGCCTTCCCGCCCGACCCTCACACTCGGCAAGGAGACGAACGATGCCCGCACACAACCAGGATACTTTCGACGAGTACTACGAGGGCGAGAATGCCGAGGAGTACGTCCCTCCACCGGCCGGGCGCATCATCCCGCGAGGGCGGGGCTCCTTGCGGGTGCGGATCGCTGAGCGGCGGTGGAGATCCGGCCGTCTCCGGCTGAGCGGATCAGGCCCGGAAGTGGTGCCGAGGAGAGGACTTGAACCTCCACGGGGTTGCCCCCACATGGACCTGAACCATGCGCGTCTACCAGTTCCGCCACCTCGGCGCGGCCGTCGTCGGGGGTCGCGAACGCAGGGCAGCGCCGGCACCGGCCTGAACGACGCGCGGACCATACTCACCGTCCCGATCCTTTGTCAACGAGCCCGCCAGCCTCACGCCGCGACGCTTCGCGCGGCGCCCGCGAACGTGTCGCGAACCTGCCCGAACGCAGTGCGCTGATCGAGTTTCTCGACCAGGCCGGCGCGCCTGTGCCGTTCACCCGGATCGCCGGCGCGCACGCCCTCCGGTCCCTCGCGGAGCAGGAGGCGCTGCAGCGGCGGCTCGCGGCCATGGAGCGCGACGGCCAGGTCGTGCGCAATCGCCGCGGGCAGTTCGGGCTCGGCGACCGGACGGACTTCGTCACCGGGCGTGTCATCGGGCATCGCGACGGGTTCGGATTCGTCCGGTCCGACGACGCGGGCCCCGACCTGTTCCTCTCCCCGCGGCACATGCGCCGGCTGATGCACGGAGACCGGGTGGTGGCCCGCGTGGTGAAGGTCGATCGCGACGGGCGCCGCGAGGGGGCGCTGGTCGAGGTCATCGAACGGGGCGTCGCGAAGGTGGTCGGGCGGCTCTGGCGCGAGAGCGGGGTCGCCTTCGTGCGCCCCCACAACTCCCGAATCCATCACGACGTCCTCGTTCCGCCGGACGCGGGCTCCGATGCGCGCGACGGCGACTATGTCGTCGCGCGCGTCACCGAGCCGCCGACGGGGCGCCACCCACCGGCCGGCACCGTCGAGGAGGTGCTGGGGTCCCGGATGCTGCCGGGCATGGAGACCGACGTCGCGATACGCGCGTACGAGCTGCCGGACGCGTGGCCCGAAGAGATGGTGTCGCAGGCGCTGGCGCTCCCGGCCGGGGTGCGCGGCGCGGACCTCGAGGGCCGGGAGGATCTGCGCGGCCTCGCGTTCGTCACCATCGACGGGGAGGATGCCCGCGACTTCGACGACGCGGTCCACTGCGGGCGTACCGCCGGAGGGTGGCGGATCGTGGTGGCCATCGCCGACGTATCCGCCTACGTCCTTCCCGGCACGGCGCTGGACGCGGAAGCGCGGCTGCGGGGCAACTCCGTCTACTTCCCGGACCGGGTCGTCCCGATGCTGCCCGAATCGCTCTCGAACGGGCTGTGCTCGCTCCGGCCGCACGAGGACCGGCTCTGCCTCGGCTGCGAGCTGATCGTCACCCGGTCGGGCCGCGTGCGCCGGTCGCGTTTCTTCGAAGGTGTGATCCGCTCGCGGGCGCGCCTGACCTACACCGAGGTGTCGAAGGCGCTCGAACAGGATGGTGCGGGGGTGCGCGAGAGGCTCGCGGACGTTGCGCCGATGCTCGGCCTGCTGCGCGACGCGTACGCGTCGCTGCGCTGCGCCCGCGACGAGCGAGGCGCCATCGACCTGGACCTGGCCGAGACCCGGGTGGTGCTCGGCCCGGACGGCCGGGTGGCGCGACTCGAGCCCGCCGAGCGCAACGTCGCGCACCGCATCATCGAGGAGTGCATGGTGGCGGCCAACGTCGCCGCCGCGAGGCTCCTGGAGCGCCACCGGCTGCCCGTGCTCCACCGCATCCACGAGGGGCCTCCTCCCGACAGGGTGGAAGAGCTGCGGGTCTTCCTCGACGAGCTCGGGCTCAGGCTCGGCGGGGGCGACGCGCCGGAGCCGCGGCACTTCGCCGCCGTCGTCGAGGACGCGGCGTCGCGTCCGGATGCCCGGCTCGTCCAGACCGTGCTGCTGCGCTCGCTCTCGCAGGCGGCGTACGCACCGGGCAACGCGGGGCACTTCGGGCTTGCCCATCGTGCCTACGTCCACTTCACCTCTCCCATCCGGCGCTACCCCGACGTCATCGCGCACCGCGCCGTCCGTCACGTCCTGCGGCGCGGCCGGCCCGGAGACTTCGAGCCGGCGCCCGGCTCGTCGCTGGCCGCGGTGGGCGACCATTGCTCCATGACCGAACGGCGCGCCGACGATGCGACGCGCGACGCGATCGCATGGCTCAAGTGCGAGCTCATGCTCGGGAAGCTGGGGGACGTGTTCGACGGGACCATCACCGGGGTGGTCGCATTCGGAGTCTTCGTCACCCTCGACGACGTGTTCGTCGAAGGTCTCGTTCACGTCAGCGCGCTGGGCTCGGACTACTTTCACTTCGATCCGGTCCGGCATCGACTGAGCGGAGAGCGCACGCGGCGTTCGTTCCGGCTCGGCGATCGGATGCGGGTCCGCGTGGCGCGCGTGGACCCCGACGAGCGGCGGGTGGACTTCGAGCCGGCGGGACGGGAGCACGCGCGCCGGGGGAGCGGCCGCCGGGACGCTCCGGCGCGCGGTCCGAGCGGCCGGCGGGCCGGACCGGGACGGAGCCGGCGTGGCCGGGCCTGACCTGGTCTTCGGAGTGCACGCGGTCCGGGCCCTCGTGGAGCGTGATCCGGCGGGGATTCCGGAATTGTGGGTACAGGCGCGGCGCGAGTCTCCGGCGCTTCGCCGCGCGCTGTCGCTCCGCGCCGCATCCGGCATCACGGTGCACCGGGTGAGCCGCGAAGCGATCGAGCGGATGGTCGGCCGAGTCGCCCATCAGGGAGTCGTCGCGAGATACCGGCCAAGCGCGGAGGCGCCGGTCGTGAGCCTCGACCGGCTTCTCGGCCGGACCCCGCCCCCGAGCCTGATCGTCGTGCTCGACGAGGTGCAGGACCCGCGCAACCTCGGTGCGGCCATGCGGTGCGCGGCGGGGGCGGGCGCCGACGCAGTGGTCGTTCCGAAGCGACGGAGCGCTTCCCTGACCGCGGCCGCCCGCAAGGCCGCGAGCGGCGCGGCCGAACATCTGCCGCTCGTGCCGGTCACGAACATCGCGGACGCCCTGGAACGCATTGCCGGGGCCGGCCTGTCGGTGATCGGGGCGATGTCCGGCGCGGAACATTCGCTGTACGACACCGACTTCCGGGCGCCGCACGCGATCGTGCTCGGCGGCGAGGCGCGGGGGCTGCGCCGGCTCACCCGCGAGCGGTGCGACCGGCTCGTCTCGATCCCGCTCGACGATTCGGTCGAGAGCCTGAACGTCTCGGCCGCGGCCGCCGTCTTCCTGTTCGAAGCGGTGCGCCAGCGCTCCGCCCGGCGGCGGGCGGGCGATTCCACGGCGAGGCGCGGGGAGACGTGATTCGAGTCCCGAGGGCTGCCGGCGACCGGTCCCGAGAGAAGCCCCTCTCCCCCCGGGAGAGGGGTGAGGGGACCGAATCATCGCCGCGCCCTCACCCCCGGCCCCTCTCCCGGGGGGAGAGGGGAGAATGCGGGTGTCTTCTCCTGAGCCCGGCGACGGGCGAGCGGCTCGGAGACCTCGTGCTCCGGCCCGAGGGGAGAATGCGGGTGTCTTCGGGCCGCACGCCGCCTCCACTTCATGCGGCGCGGTGAACGGCACGCGGTGAACAGCAATTCCCGCCAGGCGGAGACATGCTCCCGAATTCCCCTCGACCCGGCGCCCCGAGGGTCGGAATCGCGCCGGAATCCCACCACGGCACGGCCTCTCCGGGCGCTGGCGGGAATTCCTGCCCCGTGAACGGCACCGAGTGAGTGAGTGTTGAAGGGCCGGCGGGAATTTCCTACCATGCGCCGCCGTTCGGCCGGACTGGCCGGACCGGTTCCATCCACTCCTTGCCTCACCGCGGCGGCGTGCCCGGGAGGCAGACCCGAAAGGAGCGATCGATGCGGCACTACGAAGTGGTGTTCATGGTCCATCCGGACCAGAGCGAGCAGGTTTCCGCGATGGTCGAGCGATATCGCTCGCTGATCGAGTCCGACGGCGGCTCGATCCACCGGCTCGAAGACTGGGGCCGGCGCCAGCTCGCCTATCCCATCGACAAGGTGCACAAGGCCCACTACGTCCTCATGAACGTCGAGTGCACGCATGATGCGCTCGGGGAGCTGACGAGCGCCTTCAAGTTCAACGACGCGGTCATCCGCCACCTCATCATCCGGCGCGACTCGGCTCCGACGGAGCCGTCGCCGCTCGCGAAGTCGAAGGAGGGAAGGGACGAGCGCGGAGGCCGTGGCCGGCGCCGCGAGTCGGGCGGCGAGCGGGCGGCGGCGCGCGAGGCGGACGGCTCCGATACGTCCGGGGAGCGGCGCGCCGGGACGCCGGTCGAGCCCGGCGAAGCCGTGGATTCGAAGCCCGAGCCGGAGCCTGGGCCGCGGTCCGAACCGAAGCCCGAGCCGGAGCCTGGGCCGCGGTCCGAAGCGCAGCCCGAGCCGGCGCCTGGGCCGCAGCCCGAATCGAAGCCCGAGCCGGAGCCTGGGCCGCAGCCCGAATCGCAGCCCGAGCCGGAGCCTGGGCCGCAGCCCGAAGCGCAGCCCGGGCCGGAGTCTGGGTCGCAGCCCGAATCGCAGTCCGGGCCGGAGCCTGGGCCGCAGCCCGAATCGCAGCCCGAGCCGGAGCCTGGGTCGCAGCCCGAATCGCAGCTCAAGCCGGAGCGGGCGCAGGAGTAACGGCCCGCCGGGCCTGCCGCGGGCCTTCCGGGCGCGTCCCGGGCCAACGGAAGGAGAACTTGCATGGCGCGTTTCTTTCGCAGGCGGCGCTACTGCCGCTTTACCGTCGAGGGGGTGAAGGAGATCGACTACAAGGATCTCAACACCCTCAAGGCATACGTGTCGGACACCGGGAAGATCGTTCCGAGCCGGATCACGGGGACGAGCGCGCGATATCAGCGACAGCTCGCGCGAGCCGTCAAGCGTGCGCGGTTCCTCGCGCTGCTTCCCTACACCGACCAGCATCGTTGACGCCGGGAGGGCCGCGTGCGCGGATTCCTCCGGTTCGTCTCGCGCAGCCGTCGGCACGCGATCGGCGTATCGGCGCTTTCGCTGCTGGTGCCGCCGTTCAGCTTCGTCGGGGGCGCGATCATCGGACTGGCGACGCTGCGCTACGGAGCGGCCGAAGGCGGGGTGGTGCTGGCAGGGTCCGCCACGGTCTTCGCCGCTGCGATGTGGGTGCTGGCGGGGTCGGCCGCGCCGGCGGTGCTGTTCGTGGTCGTGACCGGCCTGCCGGTCCTCGCGCTCTGTGCGTTGCTCCGGACCACGGCGTCCCAGGGCGCCGTCCTCGTGGCGGCGACGCTGGTCACGGGAGCGGCCATCGCGATGCTGTACCTGACGGTCTCCGATCCCGCCCAGTGGTGGCTGGACATGTTTGCGGCGCTGCTCGTGACCGGGGACGAGGGCGTCGATCCGCGAGGGTTCGAGGAGCTTGCCGGGATGCTCCGGACCGTGGTGACGGGGCTGCCGATCGCGGTGATGGTGACGTCGGTGTGCACGGTGTTCCTGGCGCGCTGGGCGCATGCGGCGCTGGACAATCCCGGCGGGTTCGGTCGCGAGTTCCGGGCGCTGCGGGTGGGGCGCCGCTTCGGAGCCGGGGCCGGGGGGGTGGTCGTCCTCGCCCTGTTGCTGGCCCCGCGGAGCGCCGGCATCGGACACGATCTCCTGATGCTGGTCGTTGCGGCCTGCGCGATTCAGGGCGTTGCCACGGTGCACGGGCTCGTCGGGCTGCGAGGCGGCGGTCGCGGCTGGCTCGTCGCCATGTACGCAGGCCTGTTCCTCGTGACTCCCGCCACGGTGCTCGTGCTCTCGGTGGCGGGGCTGTCGGACACATGGCTCGACTACCGGGCCCGGCTCGGCCCGTCGTAGTGAGCTCGACGCCGGGCCGGGGCTCCGCGAAACAGAACGAGGTGTGACGATGGAAGTGATTCTGCTGGAGACGGTGCAGCGGCTCGGCGGGCTCGGCGACAAGGTGTCCGTGAAGGCCGGATACGCCAGGAACTACCTGATACCGAAGGGAATCGCGGTGGCCGCGACGCCGAGGAACATGGCGGAGTTCGAGACGCGCCGCGAGGAGCTCGAGCGCCGGGAAGCGCAGGCCCGGGCCGCGGCGGGGAATCGCGCGGACGTACTCGTGGGCGTCGAGATCACGGTGCAGCGCAAGGCGGGGGAGGGCGGCCGGCTGTTCGGATCGGTGGGATCGGCGGACGTCGCGCAGGCGCTCGCCGAGGCCGGCCACGAGGTTGCGCGCCAGGAGGTCCGGATGCCGGACGGCGACACGATCCGCCAGGTCGGCGAGTACGAGGTGACCATCCACATCGGTCCGGAGGTCGAGGCTGTCATCCGTCTGAAGGTGGAGCCCGAACCGGCCGCCGGTTGAGACGCCCGCGAGGAGTGGGTGCATCACCCGGGATGGACCGAAGCCGTCGGCCGGGGGGTGTCTCGGATATGGCCGCTCCAGTGCCCAGTGACGTTTCGGCGGGGGCGGCCGGCGCCGCGGCGCTCCGCGTTCCGCCGCACTCGATCGACGCCGAGCAGGCGATTCTGGGCGGCATCCTGATCGACAACGGCGCCTGGGATCGAATCGCGGACATCGTCACCGCGGCGCACTTCTACCGGAGCGACCATCGCGCCGTGTTCGGTGCGGTGTCGAGCCTGTGCGAGGAAGGGCGGCCGTGCGACGCGGTCACCGTGGCGGAGCGGCTCGATCGGGACGGCCTGCTCGAATCGTCGGGTGGCCTCGCCTATCTCGCGGACCTCGCCCAGAACACCCCCAACGCAGCGAACATCGTCGCGTACGCGGAGATCGTCCGGGAGCGCGCGGTGCTTCGCGACCTCATCCGGGCCAGTGCGGAGATCGCCGAGGACGCGTTCCGTCCCCGGGGACGCGCGGCGCACGAGGTGCTGGACGAAGCCGAGCGCCGAATCCTGGAGATCGCGGAGCTGGGAGGCGCGGGCCCGCGGGAGTCGGTCGCCATCAAGGTGGTGCTGTCCGGCGTGATGGAGCGTATCGACGAGCTGTACCGGAGCGAATCCGCGATCACCGGGGTGTCGACCGGGTTCGAGAAGCTCGACGAGATGACGGCCGGCCTGCAACAGGGCGATCTGGTCATCGTCGCCGGACGTCCCTCGATGGGGAAGACCGCGTTCGCGATGAACATTGTCGAAGAGGCGGCGATCCGGGGCCGGCTGTCCGTGGCGGTGTTCAGCATGGAAATGCCGGCCGAGCAGCTCGCGATGCGGATGCTCTCGTCTCTGGGACGAATCGACCAGAAGAAGGTCCGCACCGGACGGCTCGACCCCGAGGACTGGCCGCGCCTGACCTCGCCGCTCGCGATGCTCAACGACACCCGCATCTTCATCGTCGACGATTCCGTCCTGACTCCGACCGAGCTCCGCGCCCGTTGCCGCAGGCTCAAGCGCGAGCACGGGCTCGATCTGGTCGTCGTCGACTACCTGCAACTGATGCACGTGCCGGGAACCAGCGAGAACCGGGCCACCGAAATTTCCGAAATCTCCCGCTCGCTGAAGGCCCTGGCGAGAGAGGTGAAGGCGCCCGTGGTTGCCTGCTCGCAGCTCAACCGGAGCCTGGAGCTGCGCGGCAACAAACGCCCGGTCATGTCGGATCTCCGGGAGTCCGGCGCCATCGAACAGGATGCCGACCTCATCCTGTTCATCTATCGCGACGAGGTCTACGACGACGAGAGCAAGGACAAGGGCAAGGCGGAGATCATCATCGGAAAGCAGCGCAACGGCCCCATCGGCACGGTCAATCTCGCATTCCTGGACCGGCATGCACGATT
This sequence comes from Gammaproteobacteria bacterium, assembly GCA_965202735.1. Lineage (GTDB taxonomy): Bacteria > Pseudomonadota > Gammaproteobacteria > HK1 > HK1 > HK1. The sequence continues at coordinate 1,096,190 of OZ241844.1, read as the reverse complement.
CGAGAACCTCTCGCCGGTGGACTACGCCGGGGACTATCCCGGCTGAACGCCGCGCCTCCGTCAGGCCGCGGGATCGAGAAATCCTTTCGTGAACAGGTAAAGAAAGATCTCCTGTGCCGCCTGCATGGGGGTGAGGTCGGTGGTGTCGATGGTGATCTCCGGGTGTTCCGGCGCCTCGTAGGGGTCGCTGATCCCGGTGAACTCGCGAATGATCCCCTTGCGCGCCCTGGCGTACAGCCCCTTTCGATCGCGCGCCTCGCACACCTCGAGCGGCGTGCACACGTGGATCTCGATCATCGCGCCGTGGGCCTCGACCATCTCGCGCACGTCACGGCGCGTTGCGGCGTACGGCGCGATCGGGGCGCAGATCGCGACTCCGCGGTTCTTGGTGATCTCGCTCGCCACGAAGCCGATGCGGCGCACGTTGATGTCCCGGTGCGCCCTGGAGAATCCGAGCTCGCTCGACAGGTGGCGGCGCACGATGTCGCCGTCGAGCAGGGTGACCGAGCGTCTGCCCTCCTCGACGAACCTGCCGTACATGATCTTGGCCAGGGTCGACTTGCCGGAGCCCGACAGTCCGGTGAAGAACAGCGTGATGCCCTGCTCGCGAGGCGCGGGACAGACCGTGCGCAGCCTCTCGATCACCTCCGGGTAGGTGAACCAGTCGGGCACCTCCTCTTCCCGGGAGAGCCGGGCCGCCAGCTCGGCATCCCCGAAGGGCACCGTCTCGTCTTCGGGCACACCCGCGTTTCCGACCGGCACGTAGCGGCGCGCCTTGCGCGAGTAGCCGAGCCGGCCGGCGGCGAAGATCGAGATGCCGAGCTCGCGTTCGTGTTCGCGGGCGAGTTCCTGTGCGGCCGTGCTCGGATAGATCTCGTCGGAGCGGGCGGCGGCCGGCAGCGCCGGCGTCGCGTGATCGCATTCCACGATGAGATCGGTACATCCGTAGTTGCGCCGGATGATCGCGTGCCACAGGGCTTCTCGCGGGCCGGCTCCGCGCGTCGCGAGCGGAAGCAATGACAGGGCGGCGAGCTGCCGGGGGTAGTGCCTCAGAATCTCCTGGTAGCACCTGATGCGCGCGAAATGGCCGAGATCGTGGTGCGCGGTGACGCCGACGACGGGGTGCAGGAGCAGGTGTCCCCGCACCTCCCTGGCCGCGTTCAGCGTCAGCTCCCTTTCGCGCTTGTGCATCGGACGGCTCGTATGGAAGGCGATGACCCTGCGCCAGCCGAGCCGCTCGAAGTACCGGACGAGCTCACGGGGCGAGTGGCGCAGCTCCTGGTGGTCGTAGTGCGTGGGGAGCCGGATGCCGTGCACCCGGCCTCCCACGTAGACCTCGCCGACCCGTTCGTGAAGGTGCCGCACGCCGGGGTGGAGCGGGGATGTCGTCCCATAGACCTGCCGGGCCTCGGCGTGCTTGTCCGGCTCCCACATGCCGGAGACTTCGAGGACCGCGAGGGCGAGGCCCTCCTGATCGCGCAGCGCGACCCTCGAGCCCGGCCCGACTTCCTCCGCGAGCTCCCGCCCGACGTCGAGCACCACCGGAATGGGCCAGAGCTCGCCACCGGGAAGTCGCATCGACTCCAGGACCCGTGCGTAGGCCTCCTGGTCCATGAAGCCGTCGAGGGGCGTGAAGCCGCCGTTCAGCATCAGCTCGATGTCGCACAGTTGCCGCGGAGAGAGCGTCAGCGACGGCATGTCGAGCGATTCGTTCTTCAGCGCCTCCGCTTCCGCCTCGCCGACGAGGAGGGGCCGCGGTGATGTGCGGGCCGCCTGTGCCTGCATGGTCTCTCGCGTTGTCCGGGAGCCGGTGGGATCCGGGTCGGAACTTACTGGATTCCGGCGCCGGGTTACACCGGATCCGGCCTTTCGCACGATGCGGAGGGGTTGCGCGCCGGCGCCGGCGAGGACGGCTCGACGCGGGCTCGTGGAAGAGTCGGGGGGGAGGTCCCGCCGCGCGGCGACGAGTCCGCGGACATGGGCGCGGCCATGGGCATCGTGTCGGGCCGGGACCGCTCCGGTCCGGCTCGCACGCCGCGCGTCCGTTCTATACCCTCGCCATCTCCCGCCGGGGCGTCGCCCCTTCCCGCGGGCGGCGTGGATTCGAGTCGACATGGTGAGACAGCGCATCGTCTACGCCTGCACGCAGTGCGGCGCGAGCATCCCTCAGTGGCGCGGGCAATGTCCCGACTGCGGTGCGTGGAATTCGCTGGAGGAGGTCGCGCACGACACCGGCGGCGGGCGCTCGCGGGCGCCGGGAGGGCGCCCGGTCCGGCCGGTAGCGGCGTCGAGCGTGGAGCTCGCTCCCGATACCAGGGTCGGGACCGGGATGTCGGAGCTCGACCGGGTGCTCGGCGGCGGGCTCGTGCCGGGAGCCGTCGTGCTCGTCGGGGGCGAGCCCGGGATCGGGAAGTCGACGCTGCTGCTCCAGGTGCTGGGGCATCTCGCCGGCGGCGTCTCCGGCGTGCTGTACGTGACCGGGGAGGAGTCGATCGGGCAGGTCGCGCTGCGGGCGAGGCGGCTCGGGGTGGCGGCGGAGCGCCTGCATCTGCTCGCGGAGACGAGGGTGGAGTCGGTTCTGGAGGTCGTCGAACGCGAGTCGCCCCGGGTCGTGGTCATCGACTCGATCCAGACCATGTTCACCGAGGTCCTGCAGTCCGCTCCGGGCAGCGTCGCGCAGGTGCGCGAGAGCGCGGCCTGTCTCGTGCGCCACGCGAAGGGCCGCTCCGTATCGGTGCTGCTGGTCGGCCACGTCACCAGGGACGGCACGATCGCGGGCCCCCGCGTGCTGGAGCACATGGTCGACACGGTGCTGTACTTCGAGAGTGAGGCGGACCGGCGGTTCCGGGTCATCCGGGCGGTCAAGAACCGCTTCGGCGGGGCGAACGAGATCGGTCTGTTCGCGATGACCGAAAGAGGGCTGCGCGAGGTGCGCAACCCCTCCGCGATCTTTCTCGCCCGCGGGGCCGCGGACGTCGCGGGAAGCGTGGTGACGGTGGTGCGTGAGGGCACCCGGCCGCTGCTGGTGGAGATCCAGGCGCTGGTCGACGAGGCGACCGGCCCTCCCCGGCGCCTGACGGTGGGGCTCGACCAGGGGCGGCTCAACATGCTGCTCGCGGTCCTGCACCGGCATGTGGGTGTCTCCACCCGGGGATTCGACGTGTACGCGAACGCCGTCGGGGGGGTCCGCATCACCGAGACGAGCGCGGACCTCGCGGTCCTCGCCGCGATCCACTCGATGATCGGCAACCGGCCGATCGGGCACGGTCTCATGGTGTATGGCGAGGTGGGGCTGGCGGGCGAGGTCCGGCCGGTTCCGGGCGGGGAGGAGCGGGTGCGCGAAGCGGCCAAGCACGGCTTTTCAAGGGCGCTGGTTCCGGCCGCCAACGTCCCGCGCCGGACTCCCCGCGGCATCGATGTCGTCGGTGTCGAGCGCGTGGAGCGCGCGCTCGACCTGATATGACGCCTGATATCACGCAGGGGACGCGAAGAGCGGCTGCGGCTTCCCCCGCGCGCCACCGCGGTGATGGGGGCCCGGCCGGGGGAGCGGAGCCGGCACCGCTCCGCAGCGCCGCGGCCGGCTACTCGCCGCTTTCCGCCGCCGTCCTGCGCAGGGCCGGAAGGATGCGCGCGGTGCGCACCGCGTTGCCGGAAGTCTGCATGATCTCGAACGGGTAGCCCGCGATCATGAGGCTCGTGCCGGGCTCGGGGATGGATTCCAGGTACTCGATGATGAGCCCGTTCACGGTCCTGGGGCCGTCGGTGGGCAGCTCCCAGTGCATCGCGCGATTGAGCTCGCGCACGTTTGCCGAGCCGTCGACGAGATACGTGCCGTCGGCCTGCGGGTGCACGTCGGGACTGTGATCGGCCGGGTCGGTGGTGAACTGGCCCACGATCTCCTCGAGCAGGTCCTCGAGGGTGGCGAGCCCCTCGATCTCGCCGTACTCGTCGACGATGAGCCCGATTCGTTCATGCACCCGCTGGAAGTTTCGCAATTGCACGCTCAACGGGGTGCCGGCGGGGATGAAGTAGGGCTCGGCCGCCTGCGCCTGAAGGTACTCGACCAGGCCCTCTTCCCCGGGCGGCGCGACCACGCGGCGCAGATGCAGAATCCCCTCGATTTCGTTGATGTCTCCTCGATACAGCGGCAGGCGCGTGTGCTGCGCATGCACGATTTGCTCGAGGATCTCGGCCGGAGGATCGTCGAGATCGATCGCGTTGATCTCCTGGCGCGGGACCATGATGTCGTCGACGGTGACCTTCTCGAGGTCCAGGATGCTCATCAGCATCTGCCGGTGGCGGCGAGGGATCAGCGCACCCGCTTCGGCGACCACGGTGCGGAGCTCCTCGCGGCTCAGGGTGTCCCGGTCGGCTCCGGACGGCGACAGCCGCAGCAGGCGCAGCACTCCGTTCGCCATCCAGTTGACGGCGGCCACCAGCGGCTGGAACACGACGAGCAGCCAGGTGAGGACGTGCGCGGCGGGGAACGCGACCCGCTCCGGATGCAGCGCCGCGTACGTCTTCGGCGCGACCTCGGCGAAGATCAGGATCACCAGGGTGAGGAGGCCCGCCGCCAGGGCGATGCCGGGCTCTCCGAGCAGGCGCAGCGCCAGCACTGTCGCGAGCGACGATGCCGCGATGTTCACGAAGTTGTTGCCGAGGAGAATCAGGCCGATGAGCCGGTCCGGGCGTTCGAGCAGCCGGCTCGCGCGCCGGGCGCCGCGATGTCCGGCCCGCGCGAGATGGCGCAGCCGGTAGCGGTTCAGGGCCATCATGCCCGTTTCGGAGCCCGAGAAGCACGCCGAGAGGATCACGAGGACGACGAGGGCGCCGAACAGGAAGCCTGGCGGAACATCGCTCAAACGCGGGAATCCCTCGCGCTGTACGGGTCCGTATTACGGAGGAGCCGTCCCGGCGCTGTCAAGCGGGTGCGATGCAGCGATTCCCGCCAGGCGGAAGCAGGCCCCTGAAACTCCCTCGGCCCGACGCCCCGAAGGCCGGAATCGCACCACAGCTCCACCACGGTACGGCCTCTTCCGGGCGCTGGCGGGAATCGCCGGGTTCGATGCGCCCGAGGGCGGGCGGTCAGGCGGGGTACCAGCGCTGGTCGAGCAGTACCTCGAGGATCCAGCGGCTGCCGAAGTACGCGAGCGCCAGGACCGCGAACCCTCCCAAGCACCACCGTACCGCGGTCTGTCCCCGCCAGCCGTGGCGCCGGCGTCCCCACAGCAGGGCTCCGAAGATCGCCCACGCGATGCACGAGAGCACCGTCTTGTGGGCGAGATGCTGGGCGAGCATGTTCTGTACGAACATGAAGCCGCTGGCGAGGCTGAGGCTCAGCAGGAAGAACCCGATGCCGACGAGCCGGAACAGCCAGCGCTCCTGGGTGTCGAGCGAGGCGAGGGTACGCAGCGCCCCGCCCGGGCGTCTGGTACGGAGTCGATGCTCCTGCCACGCGAGAATGACCGCCTGCAGCGCGGCGAGGCTCAGCACCGCCCAGGCCAGGATCGAGATTGCGGCGTGGACGTGGGCGGAGGACGTCGCGTCGGGAATCGTCCGTCCCACCCATGCCACCGGGACGAGCGCCGCCAGCGCCGCGAGCGGGAGCAGGAGCGCTCCCACGACGTGGTCGATGCGCCAGATCAGCGCGATCCCGAACACCGCGGCGGTGGCCAGGCCCACCAGCGAGATCGTTGCGGGCAGGTCGGGATTCGGCCCGCTCCGGAGCGTGAACGCGGACCAGAGCGCCGCGGCGTGCAGAACGACACCGCAGCCAACGGTGACGCAGGCGAACGTGTCGCGCGCCGGCCGTTCGGCCGGGGGGTGGGTGAGATAGCGGGCAATCCGCAGCCCCGCCGCGAGATAGGTCGTGGCCGCGAGAGCGGCGAGTATCGAGGGCATGGGCGGTTGGCGCCGGATCACGAACGGACAGGCGCCCATGGTGCCAACATCGAGCGGGAACGAACAAGGCCGGGCACAATCCCGGGCTACAATCCCGCGCGGCAAGGGCGCGAGGCAGGAGGAGGCGCGGTGTTCGGGAATCTCACCAGTCGGCTCGGCACGACCCTGAATCGGCTTCGCGGCCGCGGCCGCCTGACCGACGACAACATCCGGGAGGCGTTGCGCGAGGTCCGCACCGCGCTGCTCGAGGCGGACGTCGCGTTGCCGGTGGTGCGCGACTTCGTCGAGCGGGTGCGGGACCGCGCCCTGGGCCAGGACGTACTCGCGAGCCTGACCCCCGGTCAGGCCCTGATCCGGGTGGTGCGCGACGAGTTGACCGAGCTCATGGGCGGGAGCAGCGTCGGGCTTGCGCTCAACGTGCAGCCGCCGGCGGTGGTGCTGGTCGCCGGCCTCCAGGGCTCGGGCAAGACCACGACGGTCGCCAAGCTCGCGCGCCAGCTCATCGGGCAGGCGGGCAAGATGGTGATGACGGTGAGTTGCGACGTCCATCGGCCCGCCGCCATCGACCAGCTCCGCGTGCTGGCGGAGCAGGTCGGGGCCGGATTCGTTCCCGGCGCGTCCGGCGACGACCCGACGGCGATCGCTGCCGGCGCGCTGACCGAGGCGCGGCGGCGCTTCGCCGACGTGCTGCTCGTGGACACCGCCGGACGGCTCCATGTCGACGCGGCGATGATGGACGAGGTCCGGCGCATCCACGCCGCCGTCTCTCCGGTGGAGACGCTGTTCGTGGTCGACGGCATGACCGGCCAGGATGCGGCCCACGTCTCGAAGGCGTTCGACGCCGCGCTGCCGCTCACCGGGGTGGTGCTGACGAAGATCGACGGCGACGCGCGCGGGGGCGCGGCGCTTTCGGTGCGCCACGTGACCGGCAAGCCGATCAAGTTTCTCGGCGTCGGCGAGAAGACCGACGCGCTGGAAGCGTTCCATCCCGATCGGATCGCGTCGCGCATCCTCGGCATGGGCGATGTTCTCGGCCTCATCGAGGAGGTCGAGCAGAAGGTCGACCGCGAGAAGACGGAGAAGCTCGCCAGGAAGCTCGGCAAGGGCCGGCAGCTCGACCTGGAGGACTTCGCCGAGCAGCTCGCGCAGATGCGCGGCATGGGAGGTGTCGCGACCATGCTCGACAGGCTGCCGGGGCTTCCGGGGCTGCCCGCCGCGATGCGCGACCGGGTCAACGACCGGGAATTCATCCGCATGGAGGTGATCATCTCGTCGATGACCCGGCACGAGCGCCGCTACCCGGGCGTGATCAAGGGTTCGCGCAAGCGCCGGATCGCGGCCGGCTCGGGCACGCAGGTGCAGGACGTGAACCGGCTGCTCAAGCAGTTCGCCCAGATGCAGAAGATGATGAAGCGCATGCGCAGGAAGGGCGGAATGGCGCGCATGATGCAGGGGATGCGCGGCGTCATGCCTCCCGGCATGGGCTGATGCGGGCGCCTCCGGGAGGCGCTGTTCAGCAATACCCGCCACCGCCCGAAGAGACCGCACCGCGGGGGGATTCCGGCGCGATTTCGACCACCAGGGCGCCCAATCGAGGGGATTTCGAGGGCATGTTCCCGCCTGGCGGGAATTGCTGCGCACTGTTGCGCTCGCAGCTTGACACCATGCGAGGCATCCAACAGAATGCCGCGCTTGCATTGCGGAGGGGTTCCCGAGCGGCCAAAGGGACCAGACTGTAAATCTGGCGGCTCAGCCTTCGTAGGTTCGAATCCTACCCCCTCCACCAGTGCGTGCGAGTCCGGTCGGATTCGGCTCGGGGCTGGTCGACGAACATCGACACGAGGCCTCGCGGGTGTAGTTCAATGGCAGAACCTCAGCCTTCCAAGCTGATGATGTGGGTTCGATTCCCATCACCCGCTCCAGAGCATGGAGGGCGACCCGGTGCATGCGTTCCGGAACCGCCGCGCACAATCAGCCCCATCAGCCCATATAGCTCAGGTGGTAGAGCACTCCCTTGGTAAGGGAGAGGTCACTGGTTCGAGTCCAGTTATGGGCACCACACCGCCGATCCGATAGCGGGTCGATCTCGAGGGTACTGCTTCATCCGGAGAGCGTCCGATGGCCAAGGGGAAGTTCGAGCGAACGAAGCCGCACGTGAACGTAGGGACGATCGGTCACGTGGATCATGGGAAGACGACGTTGACGGCGGCGCTGACGAAGGTGCTGGCGCGGCAGTATGGGGGAGACGTGAAGGAGTTTGACGAGATCGACAACGCGCCGGAGGAGCGTGCGCGGGGGATCACGATAGCGACGGCGCACGTGGAGTACGAGTCGCAGGCGAGGCACTACGCGCACGTGGATTGTCCGGGGCATGCGGACTACGTGAAGAACATGATTACGGGCGCGGCGCAGATGGACGGTGCGATTCTGGTGGTGTCGGCGTCGGACGGTCCGATGCCGCAGACGCGCGAGCACATTTTGCTGGCGCGTCAGGTGGGAGTGCCGTACATCGTGGTGTACATGAACAAGTGCGACATGGTGGATGACGAGGAGTTGCTGGAGCTGGTGGAGATGGAGGTGAGGGAGCTGCTGGACAAGTACGAGTTTCCTGGGGACGACACGCCGGTGATAAGGGGTTCGGCGCTGGAGGCGCTGGGGGGGGCTGAGACGGAGCGTGGAGAGGGTTCGGTGGTGGGCTTGGTGCAGGCGCTGGACGAGTACATCCCGGAGCCGGAGCGAGCGGTGGACGGGGCGTTTCTGATGCCGGTGGAGGACGTGTTTTCGATCTCGGGACGTGGGACGGTGGCGACGGGTCGAGTGGAGCGCGGGGTGGTGAAGGTGGGGGAGGAGGTAGAGATAGTGGGGGTGAAGGAGACGACGAAGACGACGTGCACGGGAGTGGAGATGTTTCGCAAGCTGCTGGACGAGGGAGTGGCGGGTGACAACATCGGGGTGTTGCTGCGGGGTGTGAAGCGAGACGAGATTGAGCGTGGGCAGGTTCTGGCGCGGCCTGGGAGCATCACGCCGCACACGGAGTTCGAGGCGGAGGTGTATGTGCTGTCGAAGGATGAGGGGGGTCGTCACACGCCGTTTTTCAAGGGGTACCGTCCGCAGTTTTACTTTCGCACGACGGACGTGACGGGAGAGGTGGAGTTGCCGGAGGGTGTGGAGATGGTGATGCCGGGTGACAACGTGCAGATGCGTGTGAAGCTGATAGCGCCGATCGCGATGGAGGAGGGATTGCGGTTTGCGGTGCGCGAGGGTGGGCGCACGGTCGGCGCCGGCGTCGTCGCCAGAATCTTCGAATGAATCCGAACGGGACGCCGGCGGGATCGGATCGAGCGCCGGCGTCGGTTTCCAGCATCAAGGCCAGTAGCTCAATTGGCAGAGCGGCGGTCTCCAAAACCGCAGGTTGGGGGTTCGATTCCCTCCTGGCCTGCCAATACGGCAGGACCGGCGGCGGTTGGCCGCCTTCGTCGGAGATGCATGACGGCCGGCATCTCGACGACCGGGAGCGGGTGATGATTCGACCCGGCAGAGGATGAGGACGAGCGCGCAGGCAGCCGGCGCGGTCCCCGATCTGGCCAAGTGGATCGGGGCTTTCGTCATTCTCGGCGGCGGCATCGCCGGCTTCTACTACTGGTCCGACGAGTCGCTGCTGCTTCGGGTCGTCGGCCTGCTGGTGCTGAGCGCGGTGGCGCTCTTCGTCGCCGTGCAGACGGAGAAGGGCCGGGCTGCCTGGGAATTCGTCCGCGAGTCGCACACCGAGGTGCGCAAGGTCGTGTGGCCCACGCGCAAGGAGACGACGCAGACGACGCTGATCGTGATCGCGATGGTCGGGCTGGTGGCCATCATCCTGTGGGCCCTCGATGGACTGCTCGCCTGGCTGGTGAAGCTGATGCTCGGAACGGGAGCCTGACGACATGGCGATGCGCTGGTATGTCGTTCACGTGTACTCCGGATTCGAGAATCAGGTCATGCGCCTGCTCAAGGAGAGAATCGAGCGCAGCGGACATCAGGACGACTTCGGTGACGTGCTGGTCCCGACCGAAGAGGTCGTCGAGATGCGCGACGGCCAGCGGCGTCGAAGCGACCGGAAGTTCTTCCCGGGCTACGTGCTGGTGAACATGGAGATGAATGACGGCACATGGCACCTGGTGAAGAGCGTGCCGAAGGTGATGGGCTTCATCGGCGGGAGCAGCGACCGTCCCGCCCCGATCTCCGACCGGGAGGCCGATGCCATCCTCCAGCGGGTGCAGGAGGGCGTCGACAAGCCGCGGCCCAAGGTGCTGTTCGAGCCCGGTGAGGCGGTACGGGTCGTCGATGGCCCCTTCAACGACTTCAGCGGCGTGGTCGAGGAAGTGAACTACGAGAAGAGCCGGATGCGCGTGGCGGTGACCATCTTCGGTCGTTCGACTCCGGTGGAGCTCGAGTTCGGTCAGGTCGAGAAGGACTGAAAGGACTGACGAGAAGGACCGGGTCGGGAGACGCGGCCGCGTCTCCCCGATGAGGTCAGGTTCCGGGCGTCCCCGATTCGGGTGGCGGAGACCGGAGGGAGGATTGCCGGCGTGGCGAAGAAGGTCGAGGCGTACATCAAGCTGCAGGTGCCTGCCGGAAAGGCGAATCCGACGCCACCCGTCGGGCCCGCCCTTGGACAGCACGGCGTGAACATCATGGAGTTCTGCAAGACCTTCAATGCCCAGACCCAGGGCATGGAGCCGGGGCTCCCGATCCCGTGCGTGATTACGGTCTACCAGGACCGGTCATTCACGTTCGTCACCAAGACCCCCCCCGCATCGGTACTGCTGCGAAAGATCGCCGGCATCGAGAAGGGAAGCGATGTCCCGAACTCCAGGAAGGTCGGAACGGTGACGCGCGAGCAGCTCGAGGAGGTCGCGCGCCGGAAGATGCCCGATCTGAACACCGATGATCTCGATGCGGCGGTGCGCATCATCGCGGGAAGCGCCCGCAGCATGGGGCTCGAACTGGAGGATGCAGTCTGATGGCGAGACGCTCGAAACGGATGAAGGAGATTCGCGAACGGGTCGATCGGGGCAGGCTCCATGACGTCTCGGAGGCCCTGGCGTTGCTCAAGGACCTGTCGTCGGTCAGGTTCTCCGAGTCGGTCGAGGTGAGCGTCAACCTCGGGGTCGACCCGCGCAAGTCCGATCAGGTCGTGCGGGGCTCGACCCTCATGCCGAACGGGCTCGGCAAGGAATCGCGGGTTGCGGTGTTCGCGCAGGGCGCGGCGGCCGACGCGGCCCGCGAGGCCGGCGCCGACATCGTGGGCATGGACGATCTGGCCGAGCAGGTCCAGGCCGGAAACCTCGACTTCGATGTCGTGGTCGCGGCGCCGGACGCGATGCGAGTGGTGGGCAAGCTCGGCAGAATCCTGGGTCCGCGCGGCCTGATGCCGAATCCGAAGGTCGGAACCGTCACCCCCGATGTCGCCGGCGCGGTACGCAACGCCAAGGCGGGGCAGGTCCAGTACCGGACCGATCGCGCGGGGATCATCCACTGCGCCATCGGCAAGACCGGATTCGAGGTCGAGGCGCTGAAGCAGAACCTCGACGCCCTCCTCGGTGATCTGAACAAGGCGAAACCCGGTACGTCCAAGGGTGTCTACATGAGGAAGGTCACGTTGTCGACCACGATGGGCCCCGGAATCGGCATCGACAAGGCAACCCTCGAGGTCTGAGTCCGCATTTCCCGCCAATGCCCGAAGAGGTCGTACCGTGGTGGAATTGTGGTGCGATTTCGACCTTCAGGGCGTCGAGTCGAGGGGATTTCAGGGGCCTGTTCCCGCTTGGCGGGAATTGCTGCAACAAGTACCAGCGAGACGGCCGGAATTCGGCCTTCCCGCATCGACTTTGGGCTGTCGGGGCCGGTCGGAGAGTGTCATCTCCCGGTGCCCTGGCGGACGTCAAGGACCGCAGGTGGAGACTGCATCCTCAATTCGGCGATGGGCATGGGGACCGAGGCTGATGCCGGACTTCGTGACCTCGCCTGCCTGCGCAGGCGGTGCGGCCCGGAAGCATGTCCGGCCGCCGTCAGGGGGTCCTCGGTGCGCGACCGCGCAATGAGGACACAGGTGTGACGAGGCGGACGAAGCCGTCCGCGGCGGTGGCCGCGGCGGCCGGGTTCGCGCGAGGAGACGCGTGACGTGGCGCTTTCGCTTGAACGGAAGAAGGCGGTGGTCGAGGAGGTCGCCGAAGTGGCGAGGTCCGCGCATTCGGTCGTCGCGGCCGAGTACCGGGGACTCTCCGTGGCCGAGATGACGGAGCTGCGGGAGAAGGCGAAGCAGTCCGGTGTCTATCTGCGGGTGGTGCGCAACACCCTGACCCGTCGAGCCGTCGAAGGCACGGAGTTCGAGTGCGTTCAGGACCGCCTCGGCGGCCCTCTCGTGCTCGCGTTCTCCCGCGACGAGCCGGGAGCGGCGGCGCGGGTCGTGCGCGACTATGCCAGGAGCAACGACAAGCTGATCGTCCGCTTCGTGGCGTTCGACGGCAAGGCGATGGACGCCCCCGCGATCGACCAGCTCGCCAGCCTCCCCACGCGCGAGGAGGCGCTGGCGATGCTGATGTCGGTGCTCCTCGCCCCCGCCACCAGGCTCGTTCGCACCGTCGCCGAGCCTCATGCCGGTCTCGTGCGCGCCGTCGATGCGATGCGCGCGGCTCAGGCGGAGGGACCGGCAGCGGAGACCGCGGGCGAGACCGACTGATTCACCAACCACCGCCGGCGCGAGCCGGAACCGAAACCCGACCGTATACAGGAGTGGATGACAATGGCGCTGTCCAATGTGGAGCTCATCGAGGCCATCGAGCAGAAGCCTCTGATCGAGATCGTCGAGCTGGTCAAGCAGATGGAAGAGAAGTGGGGCGTATCGGCAGCCGCGGCAGTGGCGATGCCGGCCGGCCCGATGGCCGGCGGAGCCGAGGCCGAGGCCGCCGAGGAGCAGACCGAGTTCAATGTGATCATGAGCAGCTTCGGCGAGAAGAAGGTGGGCGTGATCAAGGTCGTGCGCGCGCTCACGGGCCTTGGCCTGAAGGAGGCGAAGGATCTCGTGGAGGCGGTCCCCGCAAACATCAAGGAAGGGGTCTCCAAGGACGAGGCGGAGGACGTGAAGAAGCAGCTCGAGGAGGCCGGGGCGACGGTGGAGGTGAAGTAGCGGGCTGCTTTCGTCCAGAGAGCCCGGATCACCTCGGGTGATCACCACAGATATCGAATCCGTCCGAACCACTGTGTAAGCCGGAGGTAGCTATGCGCGGTTTTGGCAAGGTCGCCCGGAAGCAACAAGCAGATTTCCGAGACAAGTCGGCATCCATCGAGAAGGGACGTTCTCCGGATGACGACAAGGGTCTGGAGCATGGCCATCTGCTGGCCCTTGGCTGCGAAGACGAGAATCTGTATCCGTCCCTGCAAGGCGAATCCGGGGCGCGCCGGTTCTTCAAGGAGCGCGGAATCAAATGGCACAGGACAGCCCGGAGCGGCGACACGAAGGGCGTGGACGGACCCACCCGCAACATGGCGAGCTCCCAAGTGGCGTGTGTCAATTTCATGCTGCCACTCGCCGGGATCCCGAATGCATTGGAGGCGGTGATCGGTGCAATCGATGACGACATAGAGGGCATTGTCGGCATTGCCCACGAGGGCAGGACATCTCCCGTGGAGTTCGAGTGGATTGGTCTGGGAAAATCGCTCGAAGGGGGGACGACACGCGGCGCCAACAACACCAGCGTCGACGCCTTTGTCATCGCTGACACCGGGGCGGGACGACGCGCCTATCTGATGGAATGGAAGTACGTCGAGGAGTACAAGGCTGGCGAGGACAAGGGCGCGGGATCTGAAGGCGAAACACGAAAGAACAGATACTCCGAGAAGTACTCGGATGCAGCATCCGCGTTCAGCGGCAAGGTTCCAATGGGCGAGTTGCTCTACGAACCTTTCTATCAGCTCATGCGCCTTCGCCTCCTGGCGGACAGGATGGTAAAGGACCAGGAGCTCGGGATTACCGAGGCGAAGGTCGTCGTGGTGGTCCCACAGGGTAACTCCGAGTACAGGGAAAGAATCACGTCCCCGCCTTTGGCTGAACGGTTCCCGGAGCACAAGACGGTCTCGGATGTAATGCGAGCCACGTTGAAGGATGCCGATGCAGCGTTCGCATTGGTTTGTCCCTCTGTGCTGGTAGACGCGGTCGAGCGAAACTGCGACTCGGATGTGGTACGGGATTGGGTGGCATATCAGAGGGAGCGCTATGGGTTTTACCGGTCTGGACCCTCTGATGACATCTCCAGTAAAGATTCCGATGAGCAGTCGAGCATTCCAGACGTGGAGATGGCACCGATCCTTAGTGATGATCGATCGTCTCGACAGGAAGATTCCTCTCAAAGGTCGAAAGTGTCTCCTGAAATGCGCGAACATCCGCTGGTAAAAGGTCTGGAGAAGCGACTAGGCGACCGCATCCGGTTCGATTTCGGCAGCAGAAAGCCTTCTGACGGTTGCTTGTATGCTGACACCGTCGGACCAAAAGGCTTCTCGCTTCGCGTGTACTCATCCGTAGCAAAGAAACGAACCGTATCGATAATGGCCATCAGAGATGGCAAGCATCTTATCCTGCTTTCCCGCAAACACCTTGAATACTACCTGCCGGCGCACGGACTGGAGATCGATGCGTATGCTTCTGTGTTGAGTCGAAGATGCGAAATTGATATCGACATCAGTGACGAGCGGTTGTCTCTTGATTGGGATTCCGTCTCCGATGCGGTGTGTAACGCACTCGACGAATTGGGCCCTCGCCTGCTCGCACTTGCGGGATACGGGCTGAAGCCGCAGCCAGAGACAGAGAGCGAAATTCTTTCCGAGGAGAAAACGCTTGTGCAGCCCTCTGCCTCTATCCAAGAGCGTCGTCTAAGAGACATCACCAAGTGGGCGCGTAAGATTTCAGAGCACTTGCAGCCAATACTTAATGAGCAACCGCTTCCAGATAAATATCGGCCTGGGGGGCGTGGTGGTGTTCACTTTCGCCCAACTACCCAAGGCATAACGATGGTGGGCTTGCTGCCCAAAAGGCCACTACGCGGAGGAACGATCGGAGATCTCGATGATTTCTCTTGTAATTTGGTGGAAAAATTTAAAGCCTGCTGCATCGATATAAAGAGAAAAACTAACAAAGAAGAAGAATACAAACTCCAAGCATATCTGATCGGGGATGCTTATCAATACTGCCGAATGATGAAGTCTCTCAACGATGCCAGCAAGGAGACCATCGATCCGGTAAATCTTCAATTCGTCACCGATGAGATTGCATTCTCCATCGAAGAGGAGGAGAGTCGTTGCGACATCTTGGCTCTCCGCGAGACCGATGACGGGTGTATTCCGGTGCTCATCGAGCTTAAAGCTGCGAGGAAAAAGAAGGAATCCATAGAGCAATCTATAAAGTATTCGAAGGCGATCGATAAGCACGCTGACTCTTTTGCCAAACTCTACAGTGCACTGCTCGGGCGAGATATTCACTTTACTGGATCATGTGAAAGATGGGTAGTATGGCCCGGGAAAGGTGACAGTTGCCGTGACAAGGAGGATTTCAAGTATTTCGCGGACAAAGGCATACGGCTTGTGTGCTATCCCCAAGAAAACTTGAAAGATGGCAATAACTTCACATTTAAACTCATTCCTGAGCCGTCTGTACCGGCGAATCTCACTGCCATACCGGACGATGGAGAGGTGACGCTGAAGTGGACGGCTTCGGATGACGCGAACATCGAGAAGTACCAGTACCGCTGCCGCGTGAAAGCCACTGGAGAGCGTTGGTCAGACTGGCGGGACATTCCAGGCAGCGGCACCGCCACGACGGGCTATTCGGTGCCGTCTTTGGCCAACGGCACGACGTACACCTTCGAGGTACGTGCGGCAAACGCCAGTGGAGCAGGCGCGAGCGCGAGCGTCCTCGCCACTCCGGTCCAACTCCTGTCGTTACCATCCGCACCAGCGAATCTCGCTGCCATACCGGGCGATGGAGAGGTGACGTTGAGGTGGACGGCCTCGGATGACGCAAGCATCGAGAAGTACCAGTACCGCTGCCGCGTGAAAGCCACTGGGGAGCGCTGGTCAGACTGGCGGGACATTCCAGGTAGCGGCACCGCCACGACGAGTTGTTTGGTGCCGTCTTTGACCAACGGCACGACGTACACCTTCGAGGTACGCGCGGTAAACGCCAGTGGAGCAGGTGCGAGCACGAGCGTCCTCGCCACGCCGATCCAACTCCTGTCGTTCACCGAGAAGAAACGCATCCGGAAGGACTTCGGCAAGCGGTCGAGCATCCTCGACGTGCCGTATCTGCTCGCGATTCAGCTCGATTCCTACCGCGACTTTCTCCAGGAGGGAGCCGCGCCGGACGGGCGGGCGGACGAGGGCCTCCATGCCGCGTTCAGGTCCGTCTTTCCGATCGAGAGCTACTCCGGAGACGCCGCGCTCGAATACGTGCGCTATCGGCTGGAGAAGCCCATATTCGACGTGAGCGAATGCCGGCTTCGCGGCAAGACCTATGCCGCATCCCTGCGCGTGACGTTGCGGCTGGTGCTCTACGAGAAGGAGACCGGAAGCGGGCGCGGGTCCAAGGTCGTCGAGCGGGGGGTGAAGGACGTCAAGGAGCAGGAGGTCTACATGGGCGAGATACCGCTCATGACCGACACCGGCACCTTCATCATCAACGGCACGGAGCGCGTCATCGTTGCGCAGCTTCACCGCTCCCCGGGTGTCCTCTTCGGGCACGATCAGGGCAAGACGCATTCCTCGGGGAAGCTCCTGTTCTCCGCGCGGGTCATCCCGTACCGAGGGTCCTGGCTCGACTTCGAGTTCGACCCGAAGGACCTCTTGCACGTTCGGATCGACCGTCGCCGGAAGCTCCCGGCGACGGTTCTCCTGCGCGCCCTCGGCTATTCCGCCGAGGAGGTCCTGGCGCTGTTCTTCGATTTCGACTCGTTCGACCTGACCCCGGACGGACTGCGGTTCAAGTTCGTTCCGGACCGGCTGCGCGGCGATGTCGCCGCGCTCGACATCAGGGACGAGGAAGGCGCGGTGCTCGTGGAAGCCGGGCGGAGGATCACCGCGCGGCACATCAGGCAGATGACCAGGGCGGGTCTGGACACGCTCGATGTCGCCGACGACTACGCGGTCGGCAGGCGCCTCGGCCGCGACGTCGTGGACATGGAGACGGGGGAGATCGTCGCGAACGCGAACGACGAGGTGACCGAGGATCTGCTCGGGAAGCTCCGCGAGCACGGCGTCTCGACCTTCGAGACCCTGTACACCAACGACGTCGACCGCGGACCGTTCATGTCGCGGACGCTGAGCACCGACTCGACGCAGAGCCAGCTCGACGCCCAGGTCGAGATCTACCGGATGATGCGTCCCGGGGAGCCGCCCACGAAGGAGGCGGCGCAGGCCCTGTTCCACAACCTGTTCTTCAGCGCCGAGCGATACGACATCTCTCCGGTCGGGCGCATGAAGTTCAATCGGCGTGTCGGTCGCAGCCAGGAGGAAGGGCCGGGCATCATCTACGACGGGAAGTACCTCAAGTCCTATCTCGGCTACGAGGAGAAGACGATCCGCAAGGATGCGGGCAAGCTGCGTGCGGAGGCGAAGGGCAGGTGGCGCATCGGGCGGGAGGTGCTCGACGGGCGTACACGCATCGCGGGCAGGAACGACTCCGTCACCGAAGACCTGCTGCGCCGGATATTCGAGGCGGGTCACGAATCGGTCGACGTGTTCCAGACCCGAAGGGATGACGAGAAGCTCGTCGAGCTCGTTCAGACGCACGACGGCGAGTCGGACATCGTCGACGCGCTCAAGACCCTCGTCGACATCAAGAACGGCATCGGCATGGTCGACGACATCGACCATCTCGGAAACCGGCGCATCCGCAGCGTCGGGGAGATGGCGGAGAACCAGTTCCGCATCGGGCTGGTGAGGGTCGAGCGCGCCGTCAAGGAACGCCTGAGCCTGGCCGAGTCGGAGGGGCTCATGCCGCAGGAGCTCATCAACGCCAAGCCGGTGTCGGCGGTGGTCAAGGAGTTCTTCGGGTCGAGCCAGCTCTCGCAGTTCATGGACCAGAACAACCCGCTCTCCGAGGTCACGCACAAGCGCCGGGTCTCGGCGCTCGGTCCGGGGGGGTTGACGCGCGAGCGGGCCGGGTTCGAGGTCCGTGACGTGCACCCCACCCACTACGGGCGGGTGTGCACCATCGAGACCCCGGAAGGTCCGAACATCGGACTCATCAATTCGCTGGCGGTGTATGCGCGCACGAACCGGTACGGGTTTCTCGAAACCCCGTACCGGAAGGTGGTGTCGAGCCGGGTCACGGACGAGATCGACTACCTGTCCGCCATCGAGGAAGGGCAGTACGTCATCGCCCAGGCCAACACGACGCTCGACGACGACGGGAGGCTGGTCGACAGCCTCGTGACGTGCCGGCACCAGAACGAGGCCACGCTCTCGTCGCCGGAGCGCGTGCAGTACATGGATGTGTCGCCGAAGCAGATCGTGTCGGTGGCGGCATCGCTGATTCCGTTTCTGGAGCACGACGACGCGAACCGGGCCCTGATGGGGTCGAACATGCAGCGCCAGGCGGTGCCGACGCTCAGGACGGAGACGCCGCTGGTGGGCACCGGGATGGAGCGGAAGGTTGCGATCGACTCGGGCGTGACGGTGGTCGCGAGGCGCGGCGGAACGGTCGATTCGGTCGACGCGGCGCGCATCGTGGTGCGCGTCCACGACGACGAGACCGTCGCGGGGGAGCCCGGGGTCGACATCTACAGCCTCATCAAGTACACGCGCTCGAATCAGAACACGTGCATCAACCAGCGTCCGCTGGTGAAGCCGGGCGACGTGCTCGCCGGGGGCGACGTGCTTGCGGACGGGCCCTCGACCGACATGGGAGAGCTTGCGCTCGGGCAGAACATGCTCGTCGCGTTCATGCCGTGGAACGGATACAACTTCGAGGACTCGATCCTGATCTCGGAGCGGGTCGTCGAGGAGGACCGCTACACCACGGTGCATATCGAGGAGCTGGTGTGCTTCGCGCGGGACACGAAGCTCGGGCCCGAGGACATCACCTCCGACATCCCGAACGTCAGCGAGGGTGCGCTCTCGAAGCTGGACGAATCGGGCATCGTGTACGTCGGTGCGGAGGTGAAGGCCGGCGACATCCTGGTCGGCAAGGTCACCCCGAAGGGCGAGACGCAGCTCACGCCCGAAGAGAAGCTGCTGCGTGCGATCTTCGGCGAGAAGGCGTCGGATGTGAAGGACACCTCGCTGCGGGTGCCGTCGGGGATGAACGGGACGATCATCAACGTTCAGGTGTTCACTCGGGACGGGGTGGAGAAGGATGCGCGGGCCAGGCAGATCGAGGAGTCGGAGCTCGAGAAGGTGCGCAAGGATCTGGACGACCAGTTCCGGATCCTCTCCGACGATACCTATCTGCGGCTCGAGCGCCTGCTGGTCGGCCAGGTCGCGGACGGAGGTCCGGCCGATCTCGACGCCGGGAGCCGGATCACCGGGGACTACCTCCGTGGCGTCGAGCGGCAGGCGTGGTTCGAGATCCGGCTGCGGGACGACGAGGCCAACGAGCAGCTCGAGAAGGCGCGCGAGCAGCTCGAGGCGCAGAAGGCGCAGCTCGACGCGTACTTCACCGAGAAGGAAGGGAAGCTGAGAGCGGGCGATGACCTTGCGCCTGGGGTGCTGAAGATGGTCAAGGTCTACCTCGCGGTGAAGCGCCGGGTTCAGCCCGGCGACAAGATGGCGGGGCGGCATGGCAACAAGGGCGTGATCTCGATGATCGTGCCGGTCGAGGACATGCCGTACATGAGCGACGGCACGCCGGTCGATATCGTCCTGAATCCCCTCGGAGTGCCGTCGCGGATGAACGTCGGACAGGTGCTCGAGGCGCATCTGGGATGGGCGGCGAAGGAGCTCGGCCACAAGGTGTCGCGCCTGCTGGACAGCGTCCGGCAGGCGTCGAGGCTGCGGCGATTCCTGCAGAAGGTCTATGGGCGCAAGGGCAGGGAGAATCCGGTGAGCGGTCTCGACGACGACGAGCTTCGCGAGCTTGCGGGCAATCTGCGGGGAGGGGTGCCGATGGCGACGCCGGTGTTCGACGGCGCCGGCGAGTCCGAGATCAAGGATCTGCTCGAGCTCGCGGACCTCCCGCGCGACGGCCAGACGCGGCTGTTCGACGGTCGGACGGGCGAGCCCTTCGACCGGCCGATCACCGTCGGATACATGTACATGCTGAAGCTGAACCATCTCGTCGACGACAAGATGCACGCGAGGTCGACGGGGCCGTACAGCCTGGTGACGCAGCAGCCCCTGGGCGGGAAGGCGCAGTTCGGAGGTCAGCGATTCGGTGAAATGGAGGTCTGGGCCCTGGAAGCCTACGGAGCGTCCTACACGTTGCAGGAAATGCTGACGGTGAAGTCGGACGACGTGAACGGCCGGACCAGGATGTACAAGAACATCGTTGACGACGAGCATCGGATGGAGGCGGGCATGCCCGAGTCCTTCAACGTGTTGATGAAGGAGATTCGTTCGCTCGGGATAGACATCGAGCTCGAACACGATTGATGCCGGCCCTCGCGGGGGGTGGCGGATTCGGGAGAGAGGGCTCGGAAGGAGCCGGCAGCGTGACCGTCGATCGGGAGCGGAGACCGAGATGAGAGATCTACTCAATCTTCTGCAGCAGCAAGGCCAGATGGAAGGGTTCGATGCGATCCGGATCGGACTCGCGTCTCCGGACAAGATCCGGTCCTGGTCCTATGGTGAGGTCAAGAAGCCGGAGACGATCAACTACCGCACGTTCAAGCCTGAGCGGGACGGCTTGTTCTGCGCGAAGATCTTCGGACCTGTCAAGGACTACGAGTGCCTGTGCGGCAAGTACAAGCGCCTCAAGCACCGCGGCGTCATCTGCGAGAAGTGCGGGGTCGAGGTGACCCTGGCGAAGGTCCGACGCGAGCGCATGGGTCACATCGAGCTGGCGAGTCCCGTCGCACACATCTGGTACCTGAAGTCGTTGCCGTCGCGCATGGGGCTGCTGCTCGACATGACGCTGCGCGACATCGAGCGGATTCTCTACTTCGAAGCGTTCGTCGTGAGCGATCCCGGCATGACCGATCTGGAGCGCGGCCAACTTCTCACCGACGACATGTATCTCGACGCGCTCGAGAAGTACGGTGACGATTTCGAAGCGAAGATGGGCGCGGAGGCCGTTCACGAGCTGCTGCGCACCATCGATCTCCAAGAGGAAATCACGGCGTTGCGCGAGGAGCTTCCGAAGACCGGTTCGGAAGCGAAGATCAAGAAGCTTTCGAAACGCCTCAAGCTGCTGGAGGCGTTCACGACCTCCGGCAACAAGCCCGAATGGATGGTGATGAAGGTGCTCCCGGTGCTCCCTCCGGAGCTGAGGCCGCTCGTGCCACTCGACGGTGGGCGCTTCGCGACCTCGGACCTGAACGACCTCTATCGGCGGGTCATCAATCGCAACAATCGCCTCAAGAGGCTGCTCGCACTCAACGCGCCCGACATCATCGTGCGCAACGAGAAGCGCATGCTGCAGGAGGCGGTTGACGCCCTGCTCGACAACGGGCGCCGCGGGCGCGCGATCACCGGGGCGAACAAGCGGCCGCTGAAGTCGCTGGCCGACATGATCAAGGGGAAGCAGGGCAGGTTCCGGCAGAACCTTCTGGGCAAGCGCGTCGACTACTCGGGTCGGTCGGTCGTGGTCGTCGGTCCGACCCTGAAGCTGCATCAGTGCGGATTGCCGAAGAAGATGGCGCTGGAGCTGTTCAAGCCGTTCGTGTTCGGAAAGCTCCAGCTCCGCGGTCTCGCCACGACGATCAAGGCCGCAAAGCGGCTGGTCGAGCGAGAGGGTCCCGAAGTCTGGGACATCCTGGAGGAGGTGATTCGCGAGCACCCGGTTCTCCTCAACCGGGCGCCGACGCTTCATCGGCTCGGCATCCAGGCGTTCGAGCCGGTGCTGATCGAGGGCAAGGCGATACAGCTCCATCCACTGGTGTGCACCGCGTTCAACGCGGACTTCGACGGCGACCAGATGGCAGTGCATGTTCCGCTGTCCATCGAGGCCCAGCTCGAGGCCCGGACGCTGATGATGTCGTCCAACAACATCCTGTCCCCGGCGCACGGCGAGCCGATCATCGTGCCGACGCAGGATGTGGTGCTCGGGCTGTACTACATGACCCGCGAGAGGGTGGATGCGAAGGGCGCCGGGATGGTGTTCGCCGACATCGCGGAGGTGCACCGGGCGTTCCAGTGCGGAGCGGTCGACCTGCATGCGAGGGTCAAGGCGCGTATCCGCGATGTCGAGCTCACCGATGACGGCGAGGCGGTGGAGAGGGCGCAACTGTGGGACACGACGGTGGGCCGCGCGCTGCTGTCGGAGATCATGCCTCCGGGGCTCCCGTTCGACCTCGTGAACCGCCTGATGAACAAGAAGGAGATCTCCTCGCTGATCAACGCCTGCTATCGGAGAGTGGGGTTGAAGGAGACGGTCGTGTTCGCCGACCAGCTCATGTACACGGGCTTCAGCTACGCGACGAGGGCTGGCGTGTCCATCGGCGTGGAGGACATGGTGGTACCGAACGAGAAGAAGACGATCCTCGGCGCGGCGGAGAAGGCGGTCAAGGAGATCGAGGAGCAGTATGCATCCGGTCTCGTGACCCAGGGCGAGCGTTACAACAAGGTCGTTGACATCTGGTCGTACACCAACGAGCAGGTCGCCAAGGCGATGATGGGCATGCTCGGGACGGAAACGGTCGTGGACCCGGACGGAAACAGCGTCGAGCAGCCGTCGTTCAACTCGATTTACATGATGGCCGACTCGGGAGCGCGCGGCTCCGCGGCGCAGATTCGACAGCTCGCGGGGATGCGCGGCCTGATGGCGAAGCCGGACGGCTCGATCATCGAGACCCCGATCACCGCCAACTTCCGGGAAGGTCTGGATGTCCTCCAGTACTTCATCTCCACGCACGGCGCCCGCAAGGGCCTGGCGGACACGGCGCTGAAGACCGCCAATTCAGGATATCTCACTCGGCGCCTGGTCGATGTGGCTCAGGACCTCGTCGTGACCGAGGAGGACTGCGGCACGGACAACGGACTGGTCCTCAACTCTCTCATCGAAGGCGGCGATGTCGTCGAGCCGCTGCGCGAGCGTGTGCTCGGGCGGGTGGTGGCGGACGACCTGCCGTACCCGGACGGTTCCGGAATCGCCGTCGAGCGTGGAACCCTGCTCGACGAGCGGTGGGTCGATCGTCTCGAGCATCTCGGCATCGACGAGGTCCGGGTGCGGTCGGCGATTACCTGCGAGAACCGGTTCGGCGTGTGCGCCGCGTGCTACGGGCGGGACCTTGCCCGGGGAGAGCCGGTGAACATCGGCGAGTCGGTCGGCGTGGTCGCGGCGCAGTCCATCGGCGAGCCCGGGACCCAGTTGACGATGCGCACGTTCCACGTCGGCGGCGCCGCCTCCCGGGCCGCCGCGGTCGGCAGCGTGACGGTGAAGGGCGACGGAGTGGTGCGGCTCCACAACCTGAAGGTGGTTCCGAACAGGGACGGGCTCTATGTCGCGGTCACCCGCTCGGGCGAGCTGTCGGTCGTCGGCGAGCACGGGCGGGAGCGCGAGCGCTACAAGGTCCCCTACGGCGCCGTGCTCTCGGTGGCCGATGGTGATGCGGTGACCGGTGGCGGGATGGTCGCGAGCTGGGACCCCCATACGCACCCGGTGGTCTCCGAGGTGGCTGGCCGGGTCCGGTTCAGCGATGTGGTGGATGGCGTGACGGTGCAGTCGCAGACCGACGAGGTGACCGGACTTGCCCGGATCGAAGTCATGGACCCGAAGCAGCGAAGCGCGGCGGCGAAGGATCTGCGTCCGATCGTCCGTCTGGTCGACGAGACCGAGGAGGAGCTCCGGCTGCCCGGCACCAACGCGCCCGCGCACTACGCGCTCTCTCCGGGCGCCGTCATTATCGTGCAGGAGGGCGACCGGGTCGAAATCGGAGACGTCATTGCCAGGATGCCGCAGGAATCGTCCATGACCAGGGACATCACCGGCGGTCTTCCCCGGGTCGCGGACC
The DNA here is from genome assembly GCA_965202735.1 of Gammaproteobacteria bacterium. GTDB lineage: Bacteria > Pseudomonadota > Gammaproteobacteria > HK1 > HK1 > HK1. The sequence continues at coordinate 1,072,152 of OZ241844.1, read as the reverse complement.
TCTTCGAGGCACGCAAGCCGAAGGAAGCCGCGGTGCTGGCCGAAGTCAGCGGCACGGTCAGCTTCGGCAAGGACACCAAGGGCAAGCAACGCCTCGTCATCACCGATGAGGAGGGTGTCGAGCATGCGACCCTGGTGCCGAAGTGGCGGCACATTCTGGTATTCGAAGGCGAGCACATCGAGCAGGGTGAGGTGGTCGTCGACGGAATGCCCAGCCCGCACGACATTCTTCGCCTGCTCGGAGTGAGCGCCCTGGCGAGCTACATCGTGAACGAGGTCCAGGAGGTCTACCGGCTCCAGGGCGTGAAGATCAACGACAAGCATATCGAGGTCATCGTGCGCCAGATGCTGCGCAAGGCCGAGATCGTCGCGTCCGGTGACACGAGGCTCCTGCGGGGCGAGCAGATCGATCGTGCCAGGGTACTCGAGGAGAACGACCGAGTGAGCAAGGAGGGTGGTGAGCCGGCAACATGGGCGCCGGTGCTGCTCGGCATCACCAAGGCGTCTCTGGCGACCGAATCCTTCATCTCGGCCGCATCGTTCCAGGAGACGACCAGAGTGCTCACCGAGGCTTCCGTCAACGGGAAGATCGACGAGCTGCGCGGGCTGAAGGAGAACGTCATCGTTGGCCGGCTGATTCCGTCCGGAACCGGGTTGGCGTACCACGAGGATCGGCGTAGACGCCAGGCGTTGGAGGAAGAGTGGGAGCCTGTGGAGCCGGAAGCGGTGGAGGCGGCCTTGGCCAGAGAGCTGGCCGAAGAGGGCGTGCCCTCGGAGCAGTCGGGCTAGCGGCGGACATGTCCTCTCGCCCATGTTCATGCGAGCCTGACGATGACGGCGGGGATCGGTGGGACCGACGCAACATGGGCTCGATGCGATACTTGACCATCCGGCCAAATCCCCGTAAATTTCTCCGGCTATGCTCCGGCGAGCGGTTCCGGGTGTGTAGCCCGGCGAGTCGCGAGCAAGGGGCTCGTGGCGATGCTCTTCCGGCCTACGGGGCGTCCATGGACGGGAAGTCCCCGGGGCCATTCATCGAGAACGGGCGAAAACGCATGGCGACAATCAACCAGTTGGTTCGCAAACCGCGGAAGCGCCAGCGCAAGAAGAGCAATGTGCCGGCACTGCAGAGCTGTCCGCAACGCCGGGGCGTGTGTACGCGGGTATATACCACGACACCGAAGAAACCGAATTCCGCACTCCGAAAGGTAGCGAAGGTCCGGCTGACCAGCGGTGAGGAAGTCATTACCTATATCGGCGGCGAAGGTCACAACCTACAGGAACACTCCGTCATTCTGATTCGGGGGGGGCGGGTGAAGGATCTTCCGGGCGTGAGGTATCACGTGGTTCGAGGCAGTCTGGACACTTCCGGGGTATCGGAGCGTCGCCAGGGCCGGTCCAAGTACGGCGCGAAGCGTCCGAAAGGTTGAGCCCCGGAAAGTTCGAACCGTGAAGACGAGGTAACGAGCAATGCCGCGCCGTCGTGAAATTCCCCAGCGAACCATCCTTCCGGACCCGAAATTCGGGGATGGCACGCTCGCCAAGTTCATGAACGTCCTGATGCTCGACGGAAAGAAATCCGTTGCGGAGCGGATGGTTTACGGCGCGCTGGATACCGTGGCAAACCGTACCAAGGAAGATCCGATCGAGGTATTCAATCGGGCTCTCGACAATGTGCGTCCGGTGGTCGAGGTGAAGTCGCGCCGCGTCGGTGGCGCCACCTATCAGGTGCCGGTGGAGGTGCGTGCTTCACGCAGAACCGCGCTCGCCATGCGGTGGCTGGTCGATGCGGCGCGTCGGCGCAACGAAAAGTCCATGGGGCAGCGCCTGGCTCAGGAACTGATCGACGCGTCCGAAAATCGCGGAACTGCCGTCAAGAAGCGTGAAGACACCCATCGGATGGCAGAAGCAAACAAGGCGTTTTCGCACTATCGCTGGTAGTGTCACCGCTCCCTTCACACACTCTCCAGCCCGACGTACATCCTACAGGAACGCTTCCGGTGCCTCGCAAGACTCCCATCGAACGCTATCGAAACATCGGGATCATGGCGCACATCGACGCCGGCAAGACCACGACTACCGAACGTGTTCTCTACTACACGGGGATCTCCCACAAGATTGGGGAGGTTCACGACGGCGCCGCGACGATGGACTGGATGGTGCAGGAGCAGGAGCGTGGCATCACCATCACTTCCGCTGCAACTACGTGCTTCTGGCGCGGAATGGACCAGCAGTTCGACGAACACCGAATCAACATCATCGATACACCCGGGCATGTCGACTTCACCATCGAGGTAGAGCGGAGTCTGCGTGTGCTCGACGGTGCCTGTGCGGTGTTCTGCGCGGTCGGAGGTGTCGAGCCCCAGTCGGAGACCGTGTGGAGGCAGGCCACGAAATATGGTGTTCCCCGCCTTGCCTTCGTCAACAAGATGGACCGTCAGGGCGCTGACTTTCTCAATGTCCTCCAGCAGATGCGGAAGCGTCTGGGGGCGAACCCGGTACCCACCCACCTTCCTATCGGCGCAGAGGAGAAATTCGAAGGGGTCGTGGACCTACTCAGCATGAAGGCGATCTACTGGGATTCGGCGAACTTCGGCATATCCTACGAGACGCGCCCGATTCCGGTCGGCATGGAGAATCTCTGCCGGCAGTGGCGGGAGACGCTCGTGGAGGCCGCGGCCGAAGGTGACGAGGAGTTGATGGAGAAGTACCTGGAAGACGGCGACCTGTCCGCGGACGAAATACGCCGGGGCATCCGGGCGCGAACCCTTCGCAACGAGATCGTGCCTGCACTCTGCGGGTCGGCGTTCAAGAACAAGGGTGTGCAGGCCCTGCTGGACGCAGTGATCTGCTACCTTCCCGCGCCCGACGATGTGCCACCGGTTCAGGGTGTGGTCGTCAATGGAAAGGACAGAACGGAGACACGGAATCCGGACGACGATTCTCCTTTCTCGTCGCTGGCGTTCAAGATTGCCACTGATCCGTTTGTCGGAAGTCTCACGTTCTTCCGTGTTTACTCCGGGGTGCTGAAATCCGGAGACACCGTCTACAACCCGGTGAAGGATCGCACCCAGAGGGTCGGGCGTATCCTCCAGATGCATGCCAACAGCCGCGAAGAGATCACGGAGGTGCGCGCCGGTGACATCGCGGCGGCGGTGAGTCTCAGGGAAATCACGACCGGCGAGACGCTGTGCGATCCGAAACACCCCGTCATGCTGGAGCGCATGGAGTTTCCCGAGCCGGTGATTTCCATCGCGGTCGAGCCCAGGACTCAGGGGGATCAGGAGAAGATGGGCCTCGCCCTGTCGAGGCTGGCCCATGAAGATCCCTCGTTTCGGGTCGGCACGGACCAGGAGTCGGGACAGACCATCATTTCCGGGATGGGCGAGCTGCACCTGGAAATCATCATCGATCGCCTGCGGCGCGAGTTCAAGGTTGCCGCCAACGTGGGTAGCCCTCAGGTCGCCTACCGGGAGACGCTCCGCCGGAGCGTGGAGCACGAGCACAAGTTCGTGCGCCAGAGCGGTGGTCGGGGCCAGTACGGGCATGTGTGGCTGCGCATAGAGCCCCGAGAGCCGGGTGCCGGATACGAATTCGAGGATGCAATCGCAGGAGGCGTAATCCCCCGGGAGTACATCCCCGCCGTCGACAAGGGCGTCCGTGAGCAGATGGAGAATGGTGTCGTCGCCGGGTTCCCGGTTGTCGATGTCAAGGTGACATTGTTCGACGGGTCTTTCCATGACGTCGACTCGAGCGAGATGGCCTTCAAGGTTGCCGGCTCGATGTGTTTCCGCGAGGCGGCGCACAGAGCCGGCGCCGTGCTGCTGGAGCCGGTCATGAAGGTCGAAGTCGTTACGCCGGAAGAGTACATGGGCGACGTCATGGGTGACCTCAGCCGGCGGCGCGGTGTCGTGCAGGGGATGGACGACACACCCGCAGGTCGGTCTGTGCGCGCCGAAGTTCCACTCAAGGAGATGTTCGGATACGCCACCGATCTTCGCTCCCTTACGCAGGGGCGAGCGACGTTCACGATGGAGTTCGCCAAGTATTCGGAAATGCCGTCCGGAATTGCGGATGCCGTCGTCAGCAGGCTCCAGTAGGTCTGTCTCCGAATCAACGCTTTTCGAGGGAACTGCAATGGCCAAGGGGAAGTTCGAGCGAACGAAGCCGCACGTGAACGTAGGGACGATCGGTCACGTGGATCATGGGAAGACGACGTTGACGGCGGCGCTGACGAAGGTGCTGGCGCGGCAGTATGGGGGAGACGTGAAGGAGTTTGACGAGATCGACAACGCGCCGGAGGAGCGTGCGCGGGGGATCACGATAGCGACGGCGCACGTGGAGTACGAGTCGCAGGCGAGGCACTACGCGCACGTGGATTGTCCGGGGCATGCGGACTACGTGAAGAACATGATTACGGGCGCGGCGCAGATGGACGGTGCGATTCTGGTGGTGTCGGCGTCGGACGGTCCGATGCCGCAGACGCGCGAGCACATTTTGCTGGCGCGTCAGGTGGGAGTGCCGTACATCGTGGTGTACATGAACAAGTGCGACATGGTGGATGACGAGGAGTTGCTGGAGCTGGTGGAGATGGAGGTGAGGGAGCTGCTGGACAAGTACGAGTTTCCTGGGGACGACACGCCGGTGATAAGGGGTTCGGCGCTGGAGGCGCTGGGGGGGGCTGAGACGGAGCGTGGAGAGGGTTCGGTGGTGGGCTTGGTGCAGGCGCTGGACGAGTACATCCCGGAGCCGGAGCGAGCGGTGGACGGGGCGTTTCTGATGCCGGTGGAGGACGTGTTTTCGATCTCGGGACGTGGGACGGTGGCGACGGGTCGAGTGGAGCGCGGGGTGGTGAAGGTGGGGGAGGAGGTAGAGATAGTGGGGGTGAAGGAGACGACGAAGACGACGTGCACGGGAGTGGAGATGTTTCGCAAGCTGCTGGACGAGGGAGTGGCGGGTGACAACATCGGGGTGTTGCTGCGGGGTGTGAAGCGAGACGAGATTGAGCGTGGGCAGGTTCTGGCGCGGCCTGGGAGCATCACGCCGCACACGGAGTTCGAGGCGGAGGTGTATGTGCTGTCGAAGGATGAGGGGGGTCGTCACACGCCGTTTTTCAAGGGGTACCGTCCGCAGTTTTACTTTCGCACGACGGACGTGACGGGAGAGGTGGAGTTGCCGGAGGGTGTGGAGATGGTGATGCCGGGTGACAACGTGCAGATGCGTGTGAAGCTGATAGCGCCGATCGCGATGGAGGAGGGATTGCGGTTTGCGGTGCGCGAGGGTGGGCGCACGGTCGGCGCCGGCGTCGTCGCCAGAATCTTCGAATGACGCCAATGGCCAATCAGACCATCAGGATCCGTCTCAAGGCTTTCGATCACAAGCTGATCGATCAGTCGGCGGCGGAAATCGTCGATACGGCTCGCCGGACCGGAGCGATGGTCAAGGGGCCGATCCCGCTGCCGACGAGAAAGGAGCGCTACACGATCCTGGTATCCCCGCACGTGAACAAGGACGCTCGCGATCAATACGAACTCAGGACGCACAAGCGTATACTCGATATCGTGAACCCGACGGACAAGACGGTCGATGCACTGATGAAGCTCGACCTCGCCGCCGGCGTGGATGTCCAGATCAAGCTGAACTGAATGCGAGTCCAGGGAACCACCATGCCTATCGGACTGGTTGGACGCAAAGCGGGAATGACGCGCGTATTCACCGACGCCGGTGAATCGATTCCCGTGACTGTCGTCGTGGTGGAGCCGAACCGCGTGACGTATCTCAAGACGCCGGAGAAGGACGGTTATCGCGCCATACAGTTGACAGCCGGAGCAAGGAAACCGAGCCGACTGTCGAAGCCGCAGGCTGGACACCTGGCGGCAAACAGCGTCGAGGCAGGAGAGGGTCTCTGGGAATTTCGTCTGGACGACGGGGAGGGAGAGAATCTGGCTCCTGGGTCCACTCTGGACGTGACGGCATTCACTACGGGACAGAGGGTCGACGCGACCGGCACGAGCATCGGAAAGGGCTATGCCGGGGTAGTCAAGCGACACAATTTCCGAACGCAGGATGCCTCGCATGGAAATTCACTCGCGCATCGGGCTCCGGGATCGATTGGCCAGAACCAGACGCCGGGGCGCGTGTTCAAGGGCAAGCGGATGGCCGGACACATGGGTGCGGCGCGCCGGACGGTGCAGAATCTTGAAATCGTGCGGGTCGACGAGGCGCGAAACACTCTTCTGGTCAAGGGCTCGGTCCCGGGGCCCAGAGGTGGGCGCATCGTCGTTCGTCCGGCCGTCAAGACCCGCTAGAGAATGGAAAGGAAGGCGAAATGCAGGTCGACGTGATCTCGGGCGCAGAAGGTTCCGGCTCGGTGGTTCTGGCCGACAGGACATTTGCGGCCGATTACAACCAGGCACTCGTGCATCAGGTGGTCTCGGCCTACCTGGCGGGACGCCGTCGTGGAACGAAGTCGCGAAAATCCCGCGCCGAAGTGCGTGGCGGCGGGACCAAGCCCTGGCGGCAGAAGGGTCTCGGTCGCGCGCGCGCCGGTAGTATTCGCAGCCCGATCTGGCGTGGCGGCGGTGCGGCGTTTGCGGCGAAACCTCGAAACTTCGAACAGAAAGTGAATCGAAAGATGTACCGCGGTGCGATGCGGTGCATTCTTTCCGAGCTGGTGCGCACCGAACGGCTTGTCGTGGTTGGAGATTTGACGCTGAAACGGCCGAAGACCAGGGATCTGGCGGTGCGGCTCTCGGCGCTGAAGCTCGAGGATGTGCTCATCGTGACTGTGGAGCACGACGACAATCTCTCCCTTGCATCGAGGAACCTGCCTCGTGTGGAGATACAGACTTGTGCGGACGTCAGTCCCGTGAGTCTGCTTGCCTTTGGAACGGTGGCGATGACCGTGGCCGCCGCCAGACGGCTCGAGGAGCGTTTCGAGTGAACGACGAACGCCTCATGAGCATTCTTGTCGCTCCGCATGTATCGGAAAAGAGCACCCGAATTGCGGATGGCTCCAACCAGTTCACGTTCCGTGTACGCACCGATGCACGAAAACCGGAGGTACGGCGGGCCGTGGAAAAGATGTTCAATGTCGAGGTGGAATCGGTTTCGGTAGTGAATGTCAAGGGGAAGGTCAAGGGCCTTCGCGGAAGGAACCGGGGCCGGCGGCCCGACTGGCGCAAGGCCTATGTCCGACTGAAACCTGGTCATGACATCGACTTTGTCGGTCCGGTCGAGTAGGCGTCACGGAGTACGTTTCCATGGCCGTGATACAAGCAAAACCTACCTCAGCCGGGCGGCGGTTCGTTGTCGCGGTAAAGACGGAGGGTCTGTACAAGGGGGATCCGTATGGACCGTTGCTCGCCAGGAAAGGCCGGACCGGGGGGCGAAACAACAAGGGTCGCATCACCACGCGCCATCGCGGCGGTGGACACAAGCAGCGTTATAGAATCGTGGATTTCAAGCGCCAGAAGGACGGGATTCCGGCCAGGGTCGAGAGGCTCGAATACGATCCGAATCGCAGTGCTCACATCGCCTTGCTGTTGTACGCGGACGGTGAGCGGCGCTACGTCGTCGCGCCGCGTGGCGTCACGGCGGGCGACGAGCTGATGTCGGGCCGCGGGGCGCCGATCCGACCGGGAAATTGCCTGCCATTGAGCGATGTTCCGGTAGGCACGACGGTGCACTGTGTCGAGCTCAGGCCCGGAAAGGGAGCCCAGCTCGCGCGTAGCGCGGGCGCAAGTGTGCAGCTCGTTGCGCGTGAAGGGAGTTTCGCGACGCTGCGGCTTCGATCCGGCGAGCTGCGCAAGGTGCGGGTGGCCTGCCGGGCCACGATCGGGGAAGTGGGCAATTCGGAGCACTCGTTGCGCTCGCTGGGCAAGGCGGGCGCAACCCGCTGGCGCGGGCGTCGCCCAACGGTACGCGGTGTCGCGATGAATCCGGTCGATCATCCCCACGGCGGTGGTGAAGGTCGTTCGTCGGGTGGGCGGCATCCTGTGACGCCGTGGGGTGTTCCCACCAAGGGACACAAGACCCGGCGGAACAAGAGAACCTCCACGTTGATCGTACGCAGAAGGAACCGCCGCAAGTAAGGAGAACCGACACTGTGCCACGCTCGATCAAGAAAGGACCATTTGTCGACAATCACCTTCTTCGCAAGGTCGAGGCGGCGCGTTCCGTGAACAGCAGGAGGCCCATTCGTACATGGTCCCGAAGGTCGATGGTCGTACCCGAAATGATCGGACTCACGATCGCCGTCCATAACGGCAGGCAGCACGTTCCGGTGCTGGTGACCGAAAACATGGTGGGACACAAGCTTGGCGAATTCGCGCCGACCCGTACGTTTCGCGGCCATGCGGCTGACCGAAAGGCGAAGAGGTAGACTGGTGGAGCGATGCTGATGGAGGTTTCGGCAACATTGCGATACGCACGCCTTTCTCCGCAGAAGGCAAGGCTCGTTGGCGACCAGCTCAGAGGCCTGTCGATAGAACGCGCAATCGAGATTCTGACTTTCGCCAAGCCCAGGGCCGCGTTGACGCTGAAGAAAGTCCTCGAGTCGGCGATCGCGAACGCCGAACACAACGAGGGTGCCGATGTCGATGATCTTCACGTCGGCACTGTGCATATCGACCAGGGACCAACCTTTCGCCGACACCGGGCTCGAGCCAGAGGCCGGGCAGGAAGAATCACGAAGCGCACCAGTCACATCACGGTAACCGTGACCGACGAGCGGAGGTGAGTCAGGTGGGCCAGAAAGTACATCCAATTGGCATTCGGCTCGGCATCGTGAAGGACTGGTCTTCCACATGGTACGCGGAGCGTGGCGAGTACGCGGACAATCTGAATACGGACATCGCGGTGCGCGATTTCATCCGCAGGAAGCTCGGACATGCATCGGTGAGCCGCATTCACATCGAGCGACCTGCAAAGAATGCCCGCATCGTAATACACACGGCGCGGCCGGGAATCGTGATTGGAAAGAAGGGAGAAGATATCGAGGCTTTGAGGATCGAGATTTCGCGCATGATGGAAGTTCCCGTGCACATCAGTGTCGAGGAGATCAGAAAGCCGGAGCTCGATGCCTACCTCGTAGCCGAGAGTGTCGCAAACCAGCTTGAGCGGAGAATCATGTTCCGGCGCGCGATGCGACGTGCGGTGACCAACGCGATGAGGCTCGGCGCCCAGGGAATCAAGATTCGGGTTTCCGGCCGATTGAACGGAGCGGAAATTGCGCGCTCGGAGTGGTATCGGGAAGGACGCGTGCCGCTGCATACTCTGAGAGCTGACATCGACTACGGCTTTGCCGAAGCCAGGACAACCTACGGCGTCATTGGAGTGAAAGCGTGGATCTTCAAGGGAGAGATCTTTCGTCAACGAGAGACCGGGAAAGGGACGCAGCCTGACGCTGCGGTTGCGTGAGGAGCTGACTGGCCATGATGCAGCCGAAGCGAACGAAGTTTCGCAAACAACACAAAGGTCGGAATCGAGGGCTCGCAACCACGGGCAATCGAGTGAGCTTCGGTGAGTATGGTATGAAGGCCATGACCCGGGGTCGGATTACCGCGCGCCAGATCGAGGCCGCGCGACGGGCGATTACCCGCAAGGTGAAGCGTGGCGCCAAGATATGGATCCGAATCTTTCCCGACAAGCCAATCACCAAGAAGCCGCTGGAAGTTCGACAAGGCAAGGGGAAGGGTAACGTGGAGTACTGGGTGGCGCGAGTCCAGCCGGGACGAATGTTGTATGAAATGCAGGGTGTCGACGAAGAGCTGGCACGGGAGGCGTTTCGCCTCGCGGCCGCCAAGCTGCCGGTGCAGACGGCCTTCGTGACCAGGACGGCGATTTGATGAACGCACGGGAGCTGAGGACCAAGGGCGAGGACGAGCTCCGCAAGGAGCTGGTGGAATTGTATCGCGAGGCGTTCAATCTGAGGATGCAGAAGGGGATGGGGCAATTGTCGCGGCCGAGCCAAATCAAGAGAGTACGACGGGACATAGCCCGATTGAAGACGATCCTGACGGAGCGGGCACGGCAATGAGCGAAGCGACTGCTGCAGGAAACGAGGCGGCTGCCGGTGGAGAGGCTGCGACGCGTCCGTTGACCGGCCGCGTAATCAGCGACAAGATGGACAAGACCGTCACCGTGCTGGTCGAACGACGTGTCAAGCATCCTCTGTACAAGAAATATGTACGCCGTTCGACGAAAATCCATGCTCATGACGAAACCGGGGAATGTAACGTAGGTGATTCGGTTTCGATCGTGCAGTGCCGGCCATTGTCCAGAACCAAGTCCTGGAGAGTCCTCGCGGTCATTGGGCGGGCGAAGTGATTTTGCGGTCGGCTGCAACGATTGAGGTGGCGCGATGATCCAGATGCAATCAATGCTCGATGCGGCCGACAACAGCGGGGCACGACGACTGATGTGCGTGAAGGTGCTCGGGGGCTCGAAGCGTCGGTATGCCGGGATTGGCGATATCGTGAAGGTCACCGTGAGAGAGGCAATTCCGCGGGGAAAGGTCAGAAAGGGCGAAATGTACAACGCGGTGGTCGTGCGCACGCGGAAGGGGGTGCGGCGCCCCGACGGCTCCCTGATAAGATTTGATCGGAATGCGGCGGTCTTGCTTACGAATCAATTTCAACCGATTGGAACTCGAATTTTTGGTCCCGTTACGCGGGAGCTGCGTCGGGAACGGTTCATGAAGATTGTATCCCTCGCGCCGGAGGTGCTTTAAGGCGATGGCGGCCAGGAGAATCAGAAAAGGGGACGAAGTCATCGTCCTGACGGGCAGGAATCGGGGCCAGCGAGGCAGTGTGCTGGAGGTGGATGCAGAACGCGGCCGGGTCGTCGTCGAAGGCATCAATGTGGTGAAACGACACACAAGGCCGAATCCGCAGAAGGGTACGTCGGGCGGAATCATCGAGAAGGAAATGCCTATCCATGTGTCGAATGTTGCATTGTTCAATCCGATAACGGTCAAGGGTGATCGAATAGGCATAAGAACGATGGAGGACGGGCGCAAGGTTCGGTTTTTCAAATCCACGAACGAAGTCGTGGACATCTGAACCGGACACGTCTGATTCAGGTTGGTGCGGGGGAAGGGATACGCGAGCAATGGCCAGGCTTCAGGATCTGTACCGCGACAGCGTAGCTCCGAAACTCAAGGAGAGGTTCGGCTACGTGAGCACCATGCAGATACCCAGAGTAGTCAAGATCACGCTCAACATGGGTGTCGGTGGAGCAGTGGGCGACAAGAAGATTCTCGAGGGTGCAGTCAACGATCTGCGTCTCATATCAGGACAGCAACCCGTTGTGACGAAGGCGAGAAAGTCTGTTGCGGGGTTCAAGATTCGGGAAGGCTGGTCCATCGGATGCAAGGTGACACTGCGAAGACACCGCATGTACGAATTCCTGGATCGACTCATCAATGTCGCGATCCCCAGGACACGTGATTTCCGGGGATTGAGCGAACGAGCATTCGATGGCCGCGGCAACTACAATATGGGAATCAGGGAGCAGATCGTGTTTCCGGAAATCGATTACGATCGAATCGATACCATAAGAGGACTGGATGTATCGATAGAGACGTCGGCCATTACGGACGAAGAGGCGAGGGCGCTCCTGAGTGAGTTCAACTTCCCGTTCCGTAAAAGCTGAAGGACTGAGGAGAGGAGTGAACAGGTGGCGAAGCGATCGGTCATGAACCGGGATGAGAAGAGAAGGAAGCTGGTTGCCAAATATGGCGCGAGGCGCAAGGTATTGAAGGATACCATTCGAAATCCGGCATCCACGTTCGAGGAGCGGGAGGAAGCGCAGAAGAGACTCAATGCACTTCCGAGAAATTCCTGTCCGGTACGTCTGCAGAACAGATGCCGGATGACGGGGCGACCGCATGCATACTACCGAAAGTTCGGTCTGGCAAGAAACAAGGTACGGGAGGCGGCCATGGCCGGAGATATTCCCGGATTGGTCAAGGCGAGCTGGTAGGGCGAGACATCAAGCGGGGCGCGCTGAAGATGAGCATGCAAGATCCGATAGCAGATATGTTTACCCGTATCCGTAATGGACAGCAGGCGGGGAAGGTTCGGGTAGTAATGACGGTGTCGCGGCAACGCGAAGCCATAGCACGAGTTCTGAAGACGCAGGGATACGTACGGGATTTTATGGTCGAGGAGAGTGATGGAAAATCGCAGTTGGCGATTGTTCTCAAATATTTCGAAGGAAGGCCGGTCATCGAGACGTTGAAGAGAATCAGCAGACCGGGACGAAGGGTGTACAGGGGAAAGCATGAGCTGCCGAAGGTGCTGAATGGGTTGGGCATTGCAATCATATCGACTTCGAAGGGATTGATGACGGATCACCAGGCGCGCGCCGCTGGACATGGTGGCGAAGTCGTTTGTATCGTGGCGTAGGGACAGGTTCGCAAGATGTCAAGAATAGCGAAGATGCCGATTTCGGTGCCGCCGGGGCTTGAGGTGTCGCTTGGGGCGGGAGAGATCCGGGTGAAGGGTCCGAAGGGCGAACTTGCAGTGCGACTTCATCCGATGGTGGAGATAGGGTATGAGAACGGCGAGGTGACGTGCAGGCCCAAGGGCGGCGGTGCGGGTTCGCTGGCGCAAGTTGGAACTGCGAGATCTCTGATAGCAAACATGGTAGTCGGGGTAGGTGAGGGTTTCGAAAGGGAACTGCAGTTGGTCGGGATCGGATACCGGGCGCAGATGCAGGACGGGACATTGGTTCTATCGTTGGGATATTCTCATCAGATTGAACACCGATGCCCGCAGGACATAAGCATCGAGACACCGAGTCCGACCAGGATTTTGGTGAGAGGTATCGACAAGCAGCGAGTGGGGCAGACCGCCGCCGAGATCAGGGCCTACAGACCCCCGGAGCCGTACAAGGGGAAGGGCGTGAGATACGCGGGCGAGATCGTGGCCCGAAAGGAAGCAAAGAAAAAACAGAAGTAGCGCTGACATGGCCAGAGACCGAAAATCGGCACGCAAGCGGCGTGCGAGGCGAACCCGGAAGCACATAGCGGATCTGGGAATGCCGAGGTTGTGTGTGCATCGGACCCCGCGGCACATTTATGCACAAGTGTTCTCGTCGGATGGCGAGAGCACGGTAGCGAGTGCTTCGACCCTGGAGAAGGATGCCCGCGACGAAATCGGCTATGGCGGCAATTGCACGGCCGCCGAGGTCGTGGGACGGATGGTGGCGGAACGGGCGATTCGTGCAGGAGTGGAACGGGTTGCATTCGACCGGTCGGGGTTCAAGTATCACGGTCGGGTAAAGGTGCTGGCCGACGCCGCCCGAAGTGCCGGGCTGGTATTCTGACGAATCGAGGAAAGCGACCCTCAAGTCGTTCATTACCAATCGAGAGCTTCAGGCAATGGCGGGTTATCAAGGCACTCCGGGCGAAGACGATCTGCTGGAAAAGCTGGTTGCGATCAATCGCGTCGCGAAGGTCGTGAAGGGTGGCAGGTTGTTCGGATTCACGGCGTTGACGGTGGTCGGTGATGGAAAGGGCCGGGTCGGAATGGGACGTGGCAAGGCGAGGGAGGTGCCATCGGCCATTCAGAAGGCGATGGAGAGCGCACGTCGGAACCTTGTGCGGGTTCCTCTGGAAGGCAGCACCCTGCAATACCCCATCATGGCCCGTCACGGCGCTGCGCGCGTGTACATGCATCCGGCGTCCGAAGGCACCGGAATCATTGCCGGCGGCCCGATGCGCGCCGTGTTCGAAGTGCTGGGGGTAAGGGACGTGCTGGCGAAGTGCATAGGATCCAACAACCCCATCAATGTCGTTCGAGCGACGATTCGGGGTCTGCAGAAGATGCGTTCGGCCGAGCAGATTGCGGCCAAACGGGGACTCGATGTCAAAGAGCTGCGGGGTTGACGGGATGCGTACGGCAAAAGGCGGCAAGAGACTCCGAGTCACGCTGAAGAAGAGTGTCAATGGGCGTTTGGCGAGCCACCGGGCGTGCGTGCGTGGTCTCGGCCTGAGACGGATGCATCACAGCGCGGTGGTCGAGGACACACCCTGTACGCGCGGCATGGTCAACAAGGTGGCCTACCTTCTGGAGATCGAGGAGCTGTAGGGTGCGTTTGAACGATATCAGGCCTGGAGCCGGTTCGAAGCGTGCGCGGAAGCGTCGCGGCCGCGGGGCCGCTTCGGGTCTCGGCAAGACCGGCGGGCGTGGACACAAGGGCCAGAATTCCCGGGCAGGGGGCGGTGTGAGGCGCGGATTCGAGGGTGGCCAGATGCCGTTGCAGCGACGGCTGCCCAAGTTCGGATTCTCGTCGAGAAAGTCTCTGGCGCGTGAGGATGTGCGTCTCGTCGCACTCGAGAAGCTCGTGGGTGCGGACGTGAGCCTCGGGTCACTGAAGGCTGCCGGCGTGATTTCAAGGAATGTCCGGTACGCGAAAGTCTTCGGAGAAGGTCCGTTGAGTCGGGCGTATACCGTCACCGGCATTCCCGTGACGAAGGGTGCCCGCAACTCGATCGAGGCGGCCGGCGGAAGGATCGAGGACTGACCGGACGTGGCAAAGCGACAGCTCCAGACCCGTACATCTCCGGCTGCCGGAGCGTCGGCCGAACTCAAGCAGCGCCTGCTGTTCGTTCTCGGCGCCCTGATCGTCTTCAGAATCGGCACGTTCATTCCGGTGCCGGGGATCGATCCGGTTGCTCTGGAGATGCTGTTCGATCAGCAGAGGGGAACGATCCTCGACATGTTCAACATGTTTTCGGGAGGGGCGCTGGAGAGATTTTCGATTTTCGCGATCGGCATCATGCCGTATATCTCGGCATCCATCATCATGCAGCTCCTGACACATGTAGACCCGCGTTTGAAGGAGCTTCGGAAGGAGGGCGAATCGGGTCGCCGGAAGATCACGCGGTACACGCGGTACGGCACCGTGGCCCTCGCGTTGTTTCAGTCCCTCGGGGTCGCGATTGCGCTCGAGGCGCAACAGGCCGGTTCTCTCCAGGTAGTGGTGGACCCGGGCTGGAGTTTCAGAATCACGGCCGTGACCACCCTGGTGGCAGGAACGATATTCCTCATGTGGCTGGGCGAGCAGGTAAGCGAGCGGGGTATCGGCAACGGCATATCCATCATCATTTTCGCGGGGATCGTGGCGGGATTGCCGTCCGCGATCGGGGGTACACTGGAGCTGGCGAGAACGGGTGAGCTGCACGTCTTCATGGTATTCGTACTGCTCGCGCTTGCTCTCGCGGTGACGGGATTCGTGGTGTTTGTAGAACGGGGGCAGCGGCGAATCACGGTCAATTACGCACGTCGGCAGGTGGGGCGCAGGGTCTATGCAGGCCAGAGCAGTCACTTGCCTTTGAAATTGAACATGGCGGGGGTGATACCTCCGATATTCGCGTCGAGCATCATTCTTTTTCCAGGAACGCTGGCCGGATGGTTTGGCAGTGCGGAGGGAATGACGTGGTTGAGGGACTTGTCGACAACGATGCAGCCGGGCCAGCCGATCTATGTCATGTTGTATGCTGCGGCAATCATCTTCTTCTGTTTTTTCTACACCGCATTGGTGTTCGATCCCAAGGAAACGGCGGATAACCTGCGAAAGTCGGGCGCATTCATCCCGGGCCGCCGGCCCGGCGAGCAGACGGCGCGATACATCGACGGGGTGATGACGAGGCTCACGGTATTTGGCGCCGGCTATATCGCTCTTGTATGCCTTCTCCCCGAATTCATGATCGTGAGCTGGAACGTTCCATTTTACTTTGGTGGTACCTCGCTCCTCATCATTGTTGTCGTGACGATGGATTTCATGGCACAGGTGCAGTCGCACCTGATGTCGCATCAGTATGAAGGGTTGTTGAAGAAAGCCAATTTGAAAGGATATGGTCGCGCAGGTGTGCCACGATGAGGAAACGGGGGAGCCGGGAATGAAGGTCCGAGCGTCTGTCAAGCGGCTCTGCCGGAACTGCAAGGTAGTTCGCCGCAAGAGAACTGTGCGCGTCATTTGCAAGGATGCGCGACATAAACAGAGACAGGGATGATCGAGGCGGGTATCGCCGCGCGCCGTTGTCGGGAGCAATGAGGAACGAATCACGATGGCACGAATTGCTGGAGTCAACATCCCGGACCGCAAGCATGTGTGGGTCGCGCTGACGCACATCTACGGCATCGGACGAACCCGTGCATACGGGATATGCAAGGCGACCGAGATCAGTCCGGATGTAGCCGTACGCAATCTGACGGAGGCCGAGCTTGACATGTTGCGCGCCGAGGTTGCGAAGAACGTAACGGAGGGCGACCTGCGCCGGGAAGTGTCAATGAACATCAAGCGGCTGATGGATCTCGGATGCTATCGGGGGATTCGTCATCGCCGGGGACTGCCTGTGCGAGGCCAGCGCACGCACACGAATGCCCGCACGAGAAAAGGGCCTCGCAGACCCATCAAGCGATAGAAACGGATACGACAATGGCCAGAGCGAGAGTACGTACGAAAAAGCGGATTCGGCGCACCGTAAGCGACGGGGTCGCGCACGTGCATGCGTCGTTCAACAACACTCTGATTACGATCACCGACCGGCAGGGCAATACGCTCGCATGGTCGACCGCAGGCGCCAGTGGATTCAAGGGTTCGCGAAAGAGCACTCCCTTTGCGGCCCAGATTGCCGCGGTGAAGGTGTGTGAAGCCGCGGCGGAGTACGGTCTCAAGAACCTGGAAGTGATGGTGAAAGGACCGGGACCCGGAAGAGAGTCGGCAGTGCGAGCACTGAACAATGCGGGGTTCAAGATCACGAGTATTTCGGACGTCACCCCGATACCGCACAACGGGTGTCGAGCGCCGAAGAAACGGCGGGTGTAGAGGAAAGCCTGGAGACGATAATGGCGAGATATACGGGGCCGCGGTGTCGGCTCAGTCGACGTGAGGGAATGGACCTCATGCTCACGAGCCGGGTTCGCCCACTCGATTCGAAGTGCAAGCTGGATGCCCCTCCCGGACAGCATGGGGCGAGACGGCAGCGGCGGTCGTCCGATTACGCCCTGCAATTGAGGGAAAAGCAGAAGCTGAGACGAATGTACGGTGTGCTCGAACGGCAGTTTCGGAACTACTACAAGGACGCTGCGAGGCGGAAGGGAGCAACGGGTGAGAATCTGCTTCGGCTTCTGGAGTGCAGGCTGGACAACATCGTATACCGAATGGGCTTTGGCGCGACACGGGCCGAATCGCGGCAATTGGTGAGCCACAAGGCGGTAATGGTCAATGAGCGATGCGTGAACATTCCGTCATATCAGGTTGCTCTGTCGGATGTAGTGACCATTCGGGAGCGCTCGCGCAAGCAGCAGCGGATAGTGGATTCTCTTGCGCTCACGGAACAGTACGGATTTCCTGGATGGGTCGAAGTTGACGCAGAGAAGATGGAGGGGGTACTGAAATCCCTGCCCGAACGAGAAGATCTGCCTCCGGACATCAATGAGCAACTCGTTGTTGAACTTTACTCGAAATAGCCCGCAAGCAGGAGAGACTTGATGGAGGCGATCGCCACACAGCTATTGAGTCCCAACATCGTCGAGGTTCGGGAGATCGGGAAGAACACGGCGAAGATTGCCATCGAACCTCTGGACAGGGGGTTTGGACATACACTGGGTAATGCATTGCGTCGGGTTCTCCTGTCGTCGATGCCTGGCTGCGCTGTCACGGAAGTCGAAATCGAAGGGGTGCTTCACGAGTACACGACGATAGAGGGTGTCCAGGAGGATGTGACGGAGATTCTCCTCAATCTCAAGGGTCTCGACGTCTGCATGCACTCCCGGCAGGAATCGATCCTGACGCTGAACAAGAAGGGACCGTGTGCGGTTCATGCGAGCGATATCGTTCTGGATCATGACGTGGAGGTCGTAAATCCCTACCATTTCATCGCACGACTTACGAAAGAGGGCGAGTTGAACATGGCGATGAAGGTGGAAATGGGTCGAGGCTATCAGCCTGCGGCGACACGCATATCGGAGGAAGGTGACAGGCCGATCAGCAAGTTGTTCATTGATGCGTCGTTCAGTCCGGTTCGGCGTGTATCGTACGTCGTTGACACGGCGAGGGTGGAACAGCGTACCGATCTGGACAAACTGATTGTTGAAATAGAGACGAACGGGACCATTGGGGCGGAAGAGGCGATCAGGCATGCGGCGGGGTTGCTGCGGGAACAACTGTCGGTATTTGTCGATCTGAGTAGCCGACAGGACAATGTCCCGGCTCACGCGGAGTCCGAGATGGAGCCGATCCTGCTGCAGCCTGTGGACGATCTCGAACTTACCGTGCGTTCGGCGAACTGTCTGAAAGCGGAGAGCATCTACTACGTGGGTGATCTGCTTCAGCGTACCGAGGTGGAGCTGCTCAAGACTCCGAATCTGGGAAAGAAATCCCTCACGGAAATCAAGGACATCCTGGCCAAGAAGGGACTTTCTCTCGGAATGCAGATCGAAAACTGGCCGCCTCCCGGCCTGTATGGGCCCGGACGGAATCGATAGCCGCATGCGGCGTGCACGCAAGTCGGAGGAGCGGATCCGGCGGTAGACGGGGCGAAGGCGATGCGACACAGAAAATCAGGGCGGCATCTCAATCGGAGCCGCGCTCATTACCACGCGATGTTCCGGAACATGTCCGCGTCTCTCGTGCAGAGTGAACTGATAAAGACGACACTGCCGAAGGCGAAGGAGTTGAGACGGATAGTGGAGCCGCTGATCACTCGCGCGCGAGTCGACACGGTTGCCAATCGGAGACTGGTGTTCGCGAGGCTGCGGGATCGGAGCTGTGTCACCAAGATGTTCTCGGAGCTTGGCCCCCGGTACCGGACGAGACCGGGAGGATATGTCCGCATCATCAAGTGTGGATATCGAGCGGGCGACAGGGCGCCCATGGCCTATGTGGAGCTGGTTGATCGGCCGGTTGACGACGAAGCACTTCTCGAGGATTGACCTCGGCCGAAGGCTTGTTCGGACGAGGGCGCCGGTGGTCAGAGCTTGCGGCGGAGTGCGTGATTGACCTCTTTCGGGTTTGCCTGGCCGCCGGTCATCGACATGACCTGTCCCACGAAGAATCCCATGAGCTTCGTTTTTCCGGCGCGATACTGATCCACTTGCGCAGGATTCAGAGCAATAACCCGATCGACGAGCTTCTCGATGGTCTCCGAGTCGGAAATTTGACTCAGGCCCTGCCGTTCTATAATGGAATCCGGATCTCCTTCGCGTTTCCACATGGCTTCGAATACCTTCTTCGCCATGGTTCCGGAAAGCGTTCCGTCGACGATCCGCTCGATGAGAGCGCCGAGATCGCCGGGCTCGATCGGGCATCGGCGTATGTCCAGGCCATCGCGGTGCAAGGCGGCTGCGAGCTCGACGGTGACCCAGTTGGCGGCCAGCCTCGACTGGCCGGAGGCCCGTACCACTGCTTCGTAGTAGTCGGCGATTTCGGGACTGACGGTAATCCTGCGCGTGTCGTTCCTTCCGAGTCCGTACTGCGATGCGAACCGTCGCATCTTCGCAGCGGGTAATTCCGGGAGACCGTCCCGTATGCCGTCGATGTACTCGGGGCGCAGCTCTACGGGGAGGAGATCCGGGTCCGGAAAATACCGGTAGTCGTTCGCTTCTTCCTTGCCTCGCATTGGCCGGGTTTCGCCCGTCGTCGCGTCGTAGTGTCTTGTTTCCTGGACAATGGCGCCGCCGCCCTCCAGGGTCTCGATCTGACGAGCAATTTCGTACTCTATCGCACGTTCGACGAACCGGAACGAATTGAGATTCTTGATTTCGGTGCGTGTTCCGAGGACGGGGTGTCCTGGCGGACGTATCGAAACATTGGCATCGCACCGAAAGGAGCCTTCCTCCATGTTCCCGTCGCAGATGCCGAGATAACGTACCAGGGTATGGATGGTGCGCATGTACGCAGTGGCTTCGACGGCGGAGCGCATGTCGGGTTCCGAGACGATTTCAAGCAACGGTACTCCGGCGCGATTGAGGTCCACGCCGGTTACGCCGGGAAATAGGTCATGCAGGGATTTTCCCGCGTCCTCCTCGAGGTGGGCGCGGGTGATTCCAATGCGCCTGGTCGAGCCGTCGTCGAGCTCGATCTCCACTTCCCCGCGCTCCACGATTGGATGCTCGTACTGGCTGATTTGATATCCCTTCGGCAGGTCCGGATAGAAGTAGTTCTTGCGCGCGAAGATCGAGCGGGTCGCGATGGTGGCGTTCGCGGCAAGGCCGAACATCACCGCCATGCGCAGGACTTCCTCGTTGAGCACCGGCAGTACACCCGGAAATCCCAGATCGATGGCGCAGGCCTGCCGGTTGGGCTCGGCTCCGACGGTGGTCGACGCACCGGAGAAGATCTTGCTCCGGGTCGCGAGCTGCGCATGAATCTCGAGTCCCACTACCGCCTCCCACGCCATGGTCCGAATCTCTCGTCGTCAGGGGAACCGAGGGGGTCGTCTCAGGTGCCAGTCCGTGTCCCGCTGGTATTGATGTGCGACGCGCAGCAGCAGGCCTTCCCGGAAGTGGTTCCCCATCAGGTGAAGTCCGGCGGGAAGGCCGCGTGTGAACCCTGCCGGCGCCGACAGCGCCGGAAGACCTGCGAGATTGATGCCGGCGGTATACATGTCGCACAGGTACATGGCGACCGGATCGTCCATCTTCTCGCCAATCGGGAACGCGGTGAACGGAGACGTCGGTCCCGCAATCAGATCGACCTGCTCGAAAGCTCGCGCGAAGTCGGCGCAGATCAGGCGTCGTACCTGCTGCGCCTTCAGATAGTAAGCATCGTAGTACCCGGCGGACAGCACGTAGGTGCCAATCATGATGCGGCGCCTCACTTCGTCGCCGAATCCCTCGCTCCGGCTTCGCTTGAGCAGATCCTCGACATCCACCGGGTTTGCGGCACGATGACCGAAACGCACGCCATCGTAGCGGGAAAGGTTCGAGGACGCCTCGGCGGGAGCCACCACGTAGTACACCGGGATGGAGAGGGCGCTGTTCGGCAGTGATATCTCCACGAGCGATGCTCCGAGCCTTTCGAGGCCGGAGAGCGCTTCCTGGATCAGGGCGCCGACTCCCGAGTCGAGCCCTTGGCCGAACTGCTCCTTCACGACCCCTATGCGCAGCCCCGACAGACCGGACTCGAGCCCGCTCGCATAGTCGTCCACCGGACGGTCCGCCGAGGTGGAATCGTTGGGATCGTGCCCGGAGACCGCGCCGAGAGACAGGGCGATGTCCTCTGCGCTCCGGGCGAGGATCCCGGCCTGATCGAGGCTGGATGCGAATGCCACCATGCCGTATCTCGAGACGCGGCCGTAGGTCGGCTTGAGTCCGGTCAGGCCGGTGAGGGCGGCCGGTTGACGAATCGAGCCCCCGGTTTCGGTCCCGGTGGCGATGGGCGCGAGACCCGCCGAGACCGCGGCGGCGGAGCCTCCGGAAGACCCGCCCGGCACGCGCCGCACGTCCCACGGGTTGCGTACCGGACCGTACCAGCTCGTCTGACTGGACGAACCCATGGCAAACTCGTCCATGTTCGTCTTCCCGAGCATCACGGCGCCACGCGCACGCAACCGCTCGATCACCGTCGCGTCGTAGGGAGCGATGAACGTATCCAGCATTCGGGAGCCGCAGGACGTGCGCACGCCGCGCGTGCAGAAGATGTCCTTGTGCGCGATCGGGATCCCGAGCAGGGGGTTGTCCTCGCCGGCGCGCCGGCGCTCGTCGGCGCGGGCGGCTTCGGCCAGCGCGAGGTCGCCGGTGACGGTGATGAACGAATTCAGGGTCTTGTCATGGGCTTCGATTCGTTCCAGGAAGTGCGTCGTCAGCTCTACGCTCGAGACCTCCAGTCGACGCAACGCGTCGCCGAGGGCGGAAACGGACAGCGTGTGCATGGATGAGGTTCGATGCCCGGTGATGGGATGTGCGTTCGCGGGACGGTCCGACGCACGTCAGCCGTGAATGAAAGGCTGCTTGTTGGCCTTGGGGTTGACCCTGGGGTTGACCGTCGGGCTGACCTCGGGGCTGGCTCCGGGGATGACCTCGGGGACGATGTAGAGCCCGTCCCGGACTGCCGGGGCGCCGGCCTGGAGCTCGTCGCGCCGGTCACTCTCGGTGACGGTGTCGGTTCGGAGTGGCTGCGCCATGTCCAGCGGGTGGGCCATCGGAATCACTCCGGTGGTATCCACCGCATTCATCTGCTCGATGAGTGCCATAATTGCGGACAGCTCGCGCGTGTACCGCCGAACGTCGTCGCCGGAGAGATGCAGCCGCGCGAGGTGGGCGATGTCCGGTATGGTTTCGGGCTTGAGCGACATCTTATCGTCAAGTCTCAAGAATTCGACTTAACCTATTGGATTGTTTGATAGTGTCCGCACAACCCTGCTATAGTCCGAACGCTGGCTCCGAAGGCGTTTCAAATGCCGTCGGGCTGGTGGAGGCCATGTCCTCGGCATTGGACTCCGGGGGAGAGCGGAGCCTGATTATACTGGGCAGCCCTTGCCTCGGGTAAAGCGACTCCGGGAATCCGATCGTCATGTTCAAGCGTCTCAGGGGCCTGTTCTCCAATGACCTCTCCATCGACCTCGGCACCGCGAACACTCTCGTGTACGCCCGTGGCACGGGCATCGTGCTCAACGAGCCGTCCGTGGTGGCCATACGGCAGGGGCACGGCCACGGCAGCGGCAAGAGCATCGCGGCCGTCGGCAAGGCCGCCAAGAACATGCTCGGGCGCACGCCGGGCAACATCCAGGCTATCCGGCCGCTGAAGGACGGCGTAATCGCCGACTTCACGGTCACCGAGAAGATGCTGCAGCACTTCATTCACAAGGCGCACGAGAACCGGTTCCTGCGGCCGAGCCCGAGGGTCCTGGTCTGCGTTCCGTGCGGGTCCACCCAGGTCGAACGCCGCGCCATTCGCGAGTCCGCTTCGGGAGCGGGCGCCCGCGAGGTGTTTCTGATCGAGGAGCCGATGGCCGCTGCGATCGGAGCCGGATTGCCGGTCAGTGACGCCAGCGGCTCCATGGTGCTGGACGTGGGCGGCGGTACGACCGAGGTTGCGGTGATCTCGCTCAACGGCATCGTCTACTCGGAGTCCGTCCGAATCGGCGGAGACCGGTTCGACGAAGCGGTGATCAGCTATGTCCGGCGCAACTACGGTACAGTCATCGGCGAAGCGACGGCAGAGCAGATCAAACACCAGATCGGGTCGGCATATCCGGCCAACGAGGTCAGGGAGATCGAGGTGCGGGGTCGAAATCTGGCGGAAGGAATACCGCGCGGGTTCGTGCTCAACAGCAACGAGATCCTCGACTCTCTCCAGGACGCGCTGACGGGGATCGTGGCTGCGGTGAAGGCCGCACTGGAGAAGACACCGCCCGAGCTCGGGGGGGACGTGGCGGAACGCGGCATGGTGCTCACCGGCGGTGGCGCACTGCTGAAGGATCTCGACCGGCTGCTGATGGAGGAAACCGGTATCCCCGTCATCATCGCCGACGATCCCCTGACATGCGTGGCCAGAGGCGGGGGCCGGGCGCTTGAAATGGTCGACGAGAAGGGCATCGACATCTTCTCCACCGAGTGAGGCGGCAACCGGTTGATCCGCCGGAACGGAGACGGGCAATCGAGTCGATAGCACCATTGTTCGTCCGCCGGCCGTCGGCGCTGATTCGCGCGGTGGTCGCCGTGGTCGTGTCCATCGTACTGATGACCGTCGACTACCGCGCGAACCATCTCGAGTCGGTGCGCGGGTTGCTCTCGACGGTCCTGTATCCGGTGCAGCTCGCGGTCCACCTTCCGGTCCGGGCTGGAGAATGGCTCTTCGAGCAGCTCTCCACGCGCCGCACGCTGCTCGCCGAAAACGCTTTTCTTCGCGAGGAGCGGCTGCGCATGAGCGTCCGGCTCGAGAGGCTGGATGCACTGGAAGCGGAGAACCGGCGGCTTCGCAGTCTGCTGGGCAGCCCGGTGAAGGTGGCCGAGCGGGTGCTCGTGGCGGAGTTGATCTCGGTTGACATGGATCCATTCAGTCGGAGGATCGTCCTGGACAGGGGCTCTCGGGACGGGGTCTCTCGGGGTCAGGCGCTGATCGGGTCCGACGGCGTCATGGGGCAGATCGTCCAGGTCGGACCCTTCACCTCCGATGCGTTGCTGATCACCGACCCGAGTCACGCGCTTCCGGTGCAGGTCCATCGCAACGGTCTCCGGGCGGTCGCGCTCGGAACCGGCCCTCTGAATCAGTTGAAGCTCACGCACGTTCCGAACAACGCCGATGTGCAGGTCAACGATCGAATCGTCACGTCCGGGCTCGGCAGCCGGTTTCTGCCCGGCTATCCGGTCGGAAAAGTGGTCAGGATTCGTCGAAATCCGGGCCAGTCGTTCGCCGAGGTGTACATCGAGCCGAGCGCGATGCTCGAACGTACGCGGGAAGTGCTTCTCGTGCGCCTGGACCCGGCCACCGACCAGGCGCCGGACGGCGATGCATACACGAGCTGGGGCGGGCAGTAACCGGAATGCTCCGGCGAAGCCGCCTCGTGATCCCCGCGACGTTCATGCTCGCACTGGTGCTCACGGTACTTCCGATGCCGGAATCGGTGGCAGTCTGGCGTCCGGCGTGGCCGGCCTGGGTCGCACTGGTTCTCATCTACTGGTGCATGGCGACGCCGGAACGCGTCGGTGTCGTGGTGGGCTGGATGGCCGGGCTGATTCTCGACGTCATGACCGGCACCCTGCTCGGCCAGCACGCTCTGGGGCTGAGCGTTGTCGCCTGGGTCGCGCATCACACGCACCGGCGTGTGCGGGTGCTGCCGCTCTGGAGACAGGCGGTTCCCGTGTTCGGTCTGCTCTTCCTCTATCAGGTGCTGGTTCTCTGGAGCAACGGCATCCGCGGCATTCCGGTCGCGACGACCGCGCACTGGCTCTCTCCGCTCGTCGGCACGTTGTTGTGGCCATGGCTCTTCGTCGTCCTGCGGGGCATCCGGCGGCGGAGCGCCGCTGTGTGACTCGTGCCGGTTCGCGTGGCGCCGGCCGACATTCGACGCCGTATCGGCAATGGTGACCGGCGATGGCGCGGCTGCTCACGCTCAAGGACTTCTCCCGGGAGGCGTTCCTGGTCGAGGCTCGCGCCGTCTGGGCGGCGATCATCGTCGGAGTGGCGTCGCTCGTGCTGATCGGGCGGCTCGTCCATCTCCAGGTTCTCGAGCATCGGCACTTCACCACGCTGTCGGAGAACAACCGCGTCAAGATCGTCCCGGTGGCGCCTACGCGAGGGCTCATTTTCGACCGCAACGGCGAGATACTGGCGCAGAACATGCCTGCCTACGGCCTCGAGGTGGTTCCCGAGCTGGTGGAGGATGTCGATACGCTGCTCGCCGAGCTGCGCGAGATCATCGAGGTCTCCGATGCGGACGAGGAGCGGTTCCTGGCTGTCCTGGCCCGGAAGCGCCGGTTCGAGAAAGTTCCTCTGCGCCCGCGGCTCGACGAGCGCGAGGTCGCCAGATTCGCCGTCAATCGGCACCGTTTCCCCGGAGTCGACATCGACGCGCGCCTGACCCGCAATTACCCGCATGGCGAGCTCGGCGTCCACCTCATCGGCTATGTCGGCCGCATCGACAAACGCGAGCTCGACAGCATCGATCAGGCCGGCTATCGAGGAACGTCCCACATCGGCAAGACGGGCATCGAGGCGTCCCATGAAGGCTGGCTGCACGGCAAGGTCGGCTACCAGCGTGTCGAGACCAACGCCCAGGGCCGGGTCCTGCGCGTGCTGGAACGCATCGACCCGGTTCCCGGCAGCGACCTGTTTCTCACGATGGACCTGCAATTGCAGCGTACGGCGGAGATGGCTCTCGGCGACGAGCGCGGCGCCATCGTCGCCGTCGAGCCGACGACCGGTGCGGTGCTCGCGATGGCGAGCACTCCGGGCTTCGACCCCAACCTGTTCGTCCACGGGATTGATGTGGACACGTACCGGAGCTTGCGGCGTTCACCCGCCCGCCCGCTGTTCAATCGCGCGGTCAACGGCCAGTATCCGCCGGGGTCGACGATCAAGCCATTCCTGGGACTCGCGGGCCTTGAAGGCAATGCCGGCCACGTACAGGGAAAGTCGTGGTGTCCCGGCTGGTTCAGACTGCCCGGCGTCAAGCGCAGGTACCGTGACTGGAAGAAGCACGGACACGGCAGGGTCGGACTGCAGGATGCCATCGTCCAGTCCTGCGACGTGTACTTCTACGAGCTTGCCCTCGCACTCGGCATCGATCGGATGCACGAGTATCTGTCGGGCTTCGGATTCGGCATCCGTACCGGCATCAGGCTCGGGGGCGAGAGCCCCGG
The DNA here is from genome assembly GCA_965202735.1 of Gammaproteobacteria bacterium. Lineage (GTDB taxonomy): Bacteria > Pseudomonadota > Gammaproteobacteria > HK1 > HK1 > HK1. Next base: position 1,045,835 of record OZ241844.1, on the reverse strand, counting down.
GTTGATGCCTTCCCGTACCTGGAAGCGCAACGCTCGAGGCCAGTCGTGGTACCCGGGAGAGACGGTCATCACCGGCATCGGGCAGGGCTACATGCTGGCCACCCCGCTTCAGCTCGCGTCCGCCACGGCCGCCATCGCGACCCGGGGCGCCCGAATGCGTCCCAGGATCGTCGACCGTGCGGTGGACACCGGGAGCGGCGAGACCAGGACGGTCGGGCCGGAGACGACCGCGACGATTGAATCGCCGGATGCCGCCAACTGGGAGCGCATCATCGAGGCGATGACCGGAGTCGTGCACGGTCCGAAGGGCACGGCCAGGAAGGTCGGCGCCGGCCTCGCCTACCGAATGGCGGGAAAGACCGGTACCGCGCAGGTCTTCGGTATCGGGCAGAACGAGGAGTACGATGCCGACAAGCTCGACAAGAGGCTTCACGACCACGGGCTCTTCGTTGCGTTCGCGCCGGTCGAGGAGCCCCGGATTGCCGTCGCCGTGATCGTGGAGAACGGCGGAAGCGGAAGCGGTGCGGCGGCGCCCCTTGCGCGCATCGTGATCGACGCCTGGCTCGGCGACCCCCCGGCGCCGCCGTCTCCCGGGCAGCGTACGCTGAGGGCGGCGGCGAGCGAAGGCGACCCTCCCGGAACCACTCGCACGCACGCTCCGGTGCCCGGCTGAGGCAGGCGGTGGAGTCCCGAATCACTTTCGGCGAACGGCTGCACCTCGACATGCCCTTGCTGCTCGGGGTTCTGCTGCTCTCCGCGTTCGGACTCGTGGCGCTCTACAGCGCCGGCGGACAGGATACGGACCTGGTGGTGCGTCAGGCGGTCCGGTTCGCGGTCGGTTTCGGTCTGATGTTCGTCATTGCCCAGATCGCGCCCCGGCGGTTCTTCGACTGGGCGCCGTTGCTCTATCTGGCCGGTGTGGCGCTGTTGTGCGCCGTGCTGGTGCTGGGAGAGGCTGCGCAGGGCGCGCGGCGGTGGCTGCGGGTCGGCCCGGTCGGCTTTCAGCCCTCGGAGCTCGTGAAGCTGACGGTGCCGTTGATGGTCGCCTGGTTCATTTCCAGGGACGACCTGCCGCCACCACTGTGGCGAATCGTGCTCGGCGGGCTGCTTGTGCTCGTGCCGGCGGCGCTGGTCACGCGCCAGCCGGACCTGGGAACTTCTCTGCTCATCTTCGCATCGGGAGCCTTCGTGCTCTTCCTTGCCGGAACAGGATGGCGCTGGATCGCGACCCTGTTCGTGGTCGGGGCGGCATGCGTGCCTTTGGGCTGGCACTACTTCATGCACGACTACCAGCGCCAGCGCGTGCTCACGCTGCTGGACCCGCAGCAGGACCCGCTCGGAGCGGGCTATCACATCATTCAGTCGACCATAGCCATCGGTTCCGGCGGCATCTATGGAAAGGGATGGTTCAACGGGACCCAGTCGCAGCTCGACTTCCTGCCGGAGCGGTCGACGGACTTCGTGTTCGCCGTCATCGGAGAGGAGTTCGGACTGCTCGGAGCTCTGGTGCTGCTCGCGGTCTACCTGTTCATCGTCTACCGTGGGCTGTACATCGCGGTGCGGGCCAGGTACATGTTCGGAAAGCTGCTCGCTGGCGCACTGGTGCTGACGTTCTTCATCTACGTGTTCGTGAACATCGGCATGGTGTCGGGTATCCTGCCGGTGGTAGGGCTCCCGCTTCCGCTCGTGAGCTATGGCGGTACGTCCATGGTGACTCTCATGGCGGGGTTCGGGGTCGTCATGTCCGTTCATACCCACCGCCCGCTTCTCTCGCCCTGACCCACGGCCCTGATCCACGGAGTGTCGGAACCGCGATGCATCGCCTGATCGGATACCCATCGGAGACGGCCCCGGGAGGCTCCGGGTCGAGCATGCTCCGCACGGCTCGCGCCCGGCTCACGGCCGTCTCGGTCGCGCTGGTCCCGCTGCTCGTCTGCGGGCCGGGCGCGCTGGCCGATTCGCACCTCCTCGACCCCGGGACGGAGATCGAGCCGTTCGTCGCGCGCATGGTGGAGAACCATGGCGTTCCCGCGCACCGGACCCGTGCGCTCCTGTCCCGGGCCAGGGTCCTCGGTCCGGTGCTCGAAGCGATCCGGCGCCCCGCCGAGCGGAAGCCGTGGCACGAGTATCGCAAGATATTCGTCACGGAGAAGCGAGTCGGCCGCGGCGCCGGGTTCTGGCGCGAGCACGCGTCGGTCCTGAAGAGAGCCGAAGAACGCTTCGGCGTCCCACCCGAAATCATTGTCGCGATCATCGGCGTGGAAAGCTTCTACGGTATCCACCGGGGCCGGTTCCGGGTCCTCGACTCGCTGGCGACTCTGGGATTCCGCTACCCGAGGCGCTCGGAGTTCTTCCTGTCGGAGCTGGAGGCGTTCCTGCTGCTGTGCGACGAGGAGCAGCTCGACGCCGCGGGCGTCGAGGGATCGTACGCGGGCGCGATGGGGATCTCCCAGTTCATCTCGAGCAGCTACCGGCGCTACGCGATCGACTTCAACGACGACGGGTCGCGCGATCTCATCCGATCTCCGGAGGACGCCATCGGAAGCATCGCCAACTACCTCATCGCGCACGGCTGGCGTCCGGGGGCGGCGATTGCGGTGCGGGCCGAGGTCGAGGGCGACGCATTCCGCGCCGTGGTCGAGCAGGGCATGAAGCCGCATGCGTCGCTCGCGTCGATTCGAGCCAGCGGCGTCCGCTTCGCCACGTATGCCGCCGACGAGGAGCAGGCGGCGCTGCTGGAGTTCGAGACCGCGAACGGGTACGAGTACTGGGTCGGATTGACGAACTTCCATGCCATCACCCGCTACAACCACAGCCGTCTCTACGCCCTGGCGGTCGTCCAGCTCGCACGGCGGATACGCGAACGATTCGAAGCCGCCTGAGCCGGGCCGGTCGGAGGCGTGAATCCCACCCGAATCCAATACCATCGGTCCTGTCCCATGTACCGCAGACTCTTCTCCGTCCTCGTTCTGGCTCTGGGTTGCGGTGCCGTCCAGGCGGTGAGCGTCCCCCACCCACCGGAGGTGGATTCGCGCGCCCATTTCCTCGTCGACATGCACAGTGGGCGCGTGCTGTCCCAGGCGGGAGCCGACGAGCCGCTGGAGCCTGCGAGCCTGACCAAGATGATGACGAGCTACGTCGTGTTCGCGGAGATGGCGCGAGGGCAGTTCACCCTCTCGGATGAGGTCCTGGTGAGCGAGAAGGCGTGGCGGATGCAGGGCTCGCGGATGTTCATCGAGGTCGGGACGCGGGTTTCGGTGCAGGACCTTCTCATGGGTGTCATCGTGCAGTCGGGAAATGACGCCGCGGTGGCGCTCGCGGAGTTCGTGGCGGGTGACGAGAGCACGTTTGCGGACCTGATGAATCGCCATGCCCGCCGGCTCGGAATGTCCGGGAGCCACTTCACGAACGCTTCGGGATTCCCGGAGTCGGACCTCTACACCACGGCACGGGACATGGCCACGATGGCGGCCGCCCTCATTCGCGACTTTCCCGAGTTCTATCCCTGGAACGCGGTACGCGAGTACGAATATGGTGGAATCAGGCAGCGGAACCGCAACGCGCTGCTCTTTCGCGACGACTCGGTGGACGGGCTGAAGACGGGATACACCAGGGCGGCGCGATACTGTCTCGTGGCGTCGGCGGAACGCGAGGGGATGCGGCTCATCGCCGTGGTCATGGGAGCGGAGTCGGCGCGCGCCCGCACCCGGATTGCCCAGTCGCTCCTCAGCTACGGATTCCGCTTCTACGAGACCCGGCGTGTCTACGCGTCGGACGAGAAGGTGACGGACATCCGGGTGTGGAAGGGAAGCGGCAAGCACCTCGCGCTCGGGCTCGAGGAGAGCCTGTACGTCACGGTGCCGCGCGGCCGGTACGGCGAGGTCGATGCGCAGATGGAGATCGCCAGCGGACTCGTGGCCCCGGTGCGCGCGGGCGAGACGCAGGGCGTCCTGCGCCTGGCTCTCGGCGACGAGCTGTCGATAGAGCGGCCCCTGGTCGCGCTCGAGGACGTTGCGGAAGGCAGCTTGTGGCAGAGGGTGAGCGATCACGTCCGCCTCATGTTCGAGTAGTCCGCGACCGGCGCCGTGAACGCGCGCAGGGCGTGGCTTCCGCCGCGAATGTCCTCGAGGCACCGCCACGCACGCCGGAGGCGTCGTGCCGGCCCGGAGGGAGCCGCAGCCCGTGAACGTCGAGGAGCCGTCACCCCGGATATCCGCGGCATCGCATCCGCAGCCGCTTCTCGTCCGCCGTCTGGGGCGCGTGCCGTACTGCGACGCGGTGCGGTCGATGCGATCGCGCACCGAAGCGAGACGCCCCGATTCGCCCGACGAGCTGTGGCTGCTGGAGCATCCTCCCGTCTTCACGCTCGGGCAGGCGGCGCATCGCGGCCACGTGCGGGACGCCGGAACGATTCCCGTGGTTCGCTCCGATCGGGGAGGGCAGGTGACCTATCATGGGCCGGGACAGCTCGTGGCGTACCTGCTCTTCGACCTGCATCGTGCGGGGATCGGGGTGCGGCGGATCGTCGAGACGCTCGAGCAGGCCGTCATCGACATGCTCGGCGAAGCCGGAGTCGAAGCCTCCCGGCGCGAGGGCGCGCCCGGCGTATACGCGCGAGGCCGCAAGCTTGCATCCATCGGGCTTCGGGTGCGGTCCGGGCGCACCTTCCACGGAATGTCGATCAATGTCGATCTCGACCTCTCGCCCTTCGATCGAATCGACCCGTGCGGCTTCGCGGCTCTCCCGGTGACCCGGCTCGCGGACCTCGGGGTTGGATGGAGCATGGAGGAGACAGGCCGGCGAATCGCCGCATCGCTCGGTCGGCTGCTCCTCGCGCGCTCGCGCGGGACAGGGCCCGGGATCGGTCCTCCCTGCACGGTTGCGGGGCCCGAGCCGTCCCGCATCGTTCGGTGATCCTCCGGGGTGATCCCCCCGGGGTGACCCCCCCCGGGCTGATCCTCTGGAGTGACCCCCCGGGGTGATCCCCCCCGGGCTGATCCTCTGGAGTGATCCCCCGGATTGGCGGCACGGCTCATGTCCTCGGGTCCTCTCATGACGGGCATCGCGGGCCCGGAGCTCGGTCCGGTCGAGAAAGAGGTGCTGCGCCATCCCTGCACGGGCGGCGTCGTCCTGTTTTCGCGCAACTATCGCGACCGCGGGCAGCTCCGTGCACTGTGCGACTCCATTCACGCACTGAAGTGGCCTCCGCTGCTGATCGCCGTCGATCACGAAGGCGGCCGCGTGCAGCGTTTCCGCGACGGATTCACCGCTCTGCCCGCCGCGGCGCGGTACGGAGCTCTGCATGATCGCAATCCGGTGCTCGCGCACCGGGCCGCACGCGCCGGGGGGTGGGTGACGGGCGTCGAGCTGCGCGCGGCCGGGGTCGACTTCAGCTTCGCACCGGTTCTCGATCTCGATCGGGGCGTGAGCACGGTGATCGGGGACCGCGCGTTCCATCATGATCCCGACGTCGTGACCGCGCTTGCGCGCGCGTTCCTGGCGGGAATGCGCGATGGAGGGGCCGGAGGAGTCGGCAAGCACTTTCCCGGGCACGGCGGCGTCGCGGCCGACTCGCACCACGCGCTTCCCGTCGACAGGCGCTCGTACGAGGACCTTCGGCTCTTCGATCTGGTTCCGTTCGAACGCCTCGCCGCATCGGATCTCGCGGGCGTGATGCCCGCGCACGTCGTCCATGAATGTCTGGATGATCGTCCCGCGGGCTTCTCGCGCCGCTGGATCGGGGATGTCCTTCGCGACGAGCTGGGCTTTCGGGGGATCGTGTTCAGCGACGATCTCGACATGGCAGCCGCCGCGACCGGCCGCGGCCACCTCGATCGGGCGCGGGCGGCGCTCGAAGCGGGCTGCGACATGGTCCTGGTGTGCAACGACTGGTCAGGCGTGATCGACGTGGTGGAAGGGCTGAAAGTCGGTCCGGACCCGGTGCGGATCGCTCGAATGGCAAGGATGCGCGGGCGCGGCGCGCCATCGTTCGAGCGGCTCGCGTCGGATGGGGCGTACCGGAACGCGGCGGCCGAGGTCTCGTCGCTGGTCCCGCAGCCGGAGCTCGGGCTCGGCGACGATCACATCGTGTAGCCGGACGATGCGAGGCCCGGGGCGTCGCTAGATGATGCAGCAAAGAAGATCGAACTCGACGTCCTCGCCGGTCTGGCTCGGCCGTGACGTGGCGTCGCCGGGGTGAAGGAAGCGTATCGCGAAACGCTGCTTCCCGGCGCTGATTTCCGGGTACAGGGGGACTTCACGGGAGAGCGCGACCCGGATCATCTGACACGGCGTGGACGAGCCGAGGTTGCGCTGGAAGAAGCCTCCGCCTGCGACCTCGCGGGTGGCGGCGGCGCTCTCGCGCACGATGCGCAGGCACAGCCCGACGGATGACTCGAACGATCCGAACGCGGAGAACCAGTCATTCAGGTCCCGAAGGCGCTGGCTGCCGGGCTGCTCCAGCCAGAAGTGAAACGCGGGCAGATCGAAGTCGCAGGTACCCGCGGGAATGCTGCTGCGCTGACGTACGGCGCTCAGCAGCTCGTTGCGGCGCAGCTCGTTCCCTGGCGGCGTGTCGAGCTCGTGCAGTACCTGCAGCATGGAGTGAACCTCCTCTCGAACCTCCTGCAGCCGTTCCTGCGCCACCTTCGGATTCCGGCTCAGCGCGTACAGCGTCGCCGAGTGGCGTTCGAGCTCCTTGATGATCTCCTTCTTGAAGTCCGCGCGGCCCAGCACCCCCATCACGTCGATGATGACCTCGAAGGTCAGGCGGCTGGCCCAGGGCGATTCCTGCTGGAGCAGGTACCGGCCGCGGCGGAAGAGGAATTCCAGGCGGAGGAAGGTACGGACCCGCTCGCTCAGCGGCTGCTCGTAGACGATGGCTGCGTGACTGGGATCCTGCATCATGAATTCTCGGTCGGGCCAGTCCCCACCCGGCCGTTGCGTGATTCTTCCATTGATTTCCATGCATCCGCAAGCGCGAGGCATTGCCTGTGCACCGCGTCGACGCGTTCGTGCAGCGCTGCGACGTCCCCGGTGTTCTCGATCACCGCGTCCGCGACGCAGAGCCGGTCCGCCCGGGTCGCCTGAGCGTCGATGATCGCGGCAATCGTCTCCGGACGACTGCCGTCGCGCGCCTCCGCGCGCGCGGACCGGAGCGCGCGCGGCGCGTCCACGACGATGACCCGGTCCATCTCTCCGGCCTGGCCGGTCTCCACGAGGAGAGGGATCACGAGCAGGACATAGGGCGCTTCGGACGACGACGCGAACGCCTGCATCGCTTCGTGAACCTTCGGGTGCAGGATCGACTCGAGCCTGCCGCGGTCCGCGTCGTTGCCGAAGACCCGTTCGCGCATCCGGGCCCGGTCGAGACGTCCGTGTCCGTCGAGCACGTCGTCTCCGAACGCATCCACGATCTCCGCGAGCGCGGGCGTGCCCGGCTCGACCAGCCGGCGGGTGACGGCATCCGCGTCGATGACCGGAACCCCGAGCTCCTGGAACCTTCGCGCGACCGTGCTCTTGCCGGAGGCGAGCCCGCCGGTGAGAGCGACGATCATGGGACGCCGCGTCATGTCGTTCCGGTCATGAAGCCATGCCAGGTGGCGATGCCGGGGTCGCCGCAGTAGAGCATGAGCAGCCCCGCGCCGGCGAGAAACGGACCGAACGGGAGTCGTGCGTCGCGCCGCCACCGCCCGCGCGCACCGAGCGCGACGCCCGCCGCCGCCCCCGCCAGCGAGGCGAGCAGCACGACGGCCGGGAGCGCCTGCCATCCGAGCCATGCGCCGAGCGCCGCGAGCAGCTTGAAGTCGCCGTAGCCCATCCCCTCGCGCCCGGTCAGCAGCCTGAATCCATGGTGGACGGCCCAGAGCAGGCCGTAGCCGGCGATTGCCCCGACGACGCAGTCAACGAGCGGTGCGAACGTTCCGGGCACGTTGAAGGCGAGGCCCGACCACAGGAGCGGAAGCGTGATCGAATCCGGAAGCAGGCGGGTCTCGATGTCGATGGTGCTTGCCGCGAGCAGCCCCCATCCGAGCAGGCACGCGCCCGCCGCCGCGGCTCCAGGGCCGAAATGCAGTGCCGCCGCGCCCGCGACCACGGCTCCGCACGTCTCTACCGTCGGGTATCGAGCCGGGATCCGCCACCGGCAGGCGGAGCAGCGGCCTCCGAGCATGACGTAGCTCAGGACCGGAATGTTCTCCGGCAGGGAGATTCGATGACCGCACGCCGGGCAGGCCGAGGGCGGATGCACGAGATCGAATCCCGGAGAGCCGCGCGGGGGGGCGCCCCCGTGCGTGACCTCCATGCACTCGGCGCGCCACGCCGCCTCCATCATGCGCGGAAGCCGGCTGGCCACCACGTTGATGAAGCTTCCGGCCGCCAGGCCCACCAGGACCAGCGCGACGACGAACACCTCGGGGCTCGCCATCGCATCCGGCGCTCAGGCGGCCTGCGGGCGCCGGGCGGTGAGCGTGATCTGCCCGGCGGCGACATCCACCACCACGGTGTCGCCGGCCGAGAACCCACCGGCGAGCACCGCCTGTGCGAGCGGGTTCTCCAGGCGCTGCCGGATCGCGCGCTTCAGCGGGCGCGCTCCGTAGACCGGATCGAAGCCGGCCTCGCCGATCAGCGTCATTGCGGCCTCCGATACGTCGAGAGCGAGACCCTGGTCGGACAGGCGCCGGGTGAGCCCTTCGAGCTGTATCCGCGCGATCGCGTGGATCTGGGCGGCGTCGAGGGTGTGGAACACCACGATCTCGTCGATTCGATTGATGAACTCGGGCCGAAAGTGCTCGGTCACGCTGGCCATGACCGCGCGTCGGATCGCGTCGGGGTCGTTCCCCGGCGCGAGCTCCCGGACCGCGTGCGAGCCGAGGTTCGACGTCATCACCACCACGCAGTTGCGGAAGTCCACGGTGCGCCCGTGTCCGTCCGTCAGCCGGCCGTCCTCGAGCACCTGGAGGAGCACGTTGAAGACGTCGGGGTGGGCCTTCTCGATCTCGTCGAGCAGCACCACCGAGTAGGGGCGGCGCCGCACCGCCTCGGTCAGGTATCCGCCTTCCTCGAATCCGACGTATCCGGGCGGGGCGCCGATGAGGCGCGCGACGGAATGCTTCTCCATGAACTCGGACATGTCGATCCGGACCATCGCGTCCTCGGTATCGAACAGGAACTCCGCGAGCGCCCGGGTGAGCTCGGTCTTTCCGACCCCGGTCGGACCGAGAAACAGGAACGAGCCATTGGGGCGGCGCGGGTCGGAGAGCCCGGCGCGCGCCCGGCGAACCGCGTTGGAGGTGGCCGCGACCGCCTCGTCCTGGCCGACCACCCGCGCGTGCAGCGCGTGCTCCATCCGCAGCAGCTTCTCCCGCTCGCCCTCGAGCATCCTGGCGACGGGAATCCCGGTCCACTTCGACACGATGCCGGCGATCTCGTCCTCGGTCACGGAGTGGCGGAGCAGCCGCATCTCCCGGCTCCCCGCGTGGCCGGCGCCCTCGATCCGCTTCTCGAGCTCGGGGATGCGCCCGTACTGCAGCTCGGCCATGCGCGCCAGATCGCCGCCGCGCTGCGCCGTCTCCAGCTCTGTCCGCGCGCGTTCCAGCGCCTCCTTGACGTGCTGGACACCCTGGACCTCGGCCTTCTCCGCCTTCCAGACCTCCTCGAGATCGGAGAATTCGCGCTCCGCCGCGGCGATGTCCGATTCCAGGCGGGCAAGCCGCTCGCGGGAGGCGTCGTCGCTCTCCCGGCCGAGGGCCTCGCGTTCGATCTTGAGCTGGATCAGCCGGCGTTCGAGCCTGTCCATGGCCTCGGGCTTGGAGTCGATCTCCATCCGGATCCGGCTGGCGGCCTCGTCCACGAGGTCGATCGCCTTGTCGGGAAGCTGCCGGTCCGAGATGTAGCGGTGGGACAATGTCGCGGCGGCGACAATCGCGGGGTCGGTGATGTCCACTCCGTGGTGGACCTCGTAGCGCTCCTTGAGGCCGCGCAGGATCGCGATGGTGTCGTCGACCGTGGGCTCACCCACCAGGACTCTCTGGAAGCGCCGCTCGAGCGCCGCGTCCTTCTCGATGTAGCGCCGATGCTCGTCCAGGGTGGTCGCGCCGACGCAGTGCAGCTCGCCCCGCGCGAGCGCGGGCTTGAGCATGTTGCCGGCGTCCATCGCGCCTTCCGCCTTGCCGGCCCCGACCAGGGTGTGGATCTCGTCGATGAACAGGATGATCCGGCCCTGCTGCCTCGCGAGGTCGCCGAGCACCGCCTTCATCCGTTCCTCGAACTCGCCGCGGTACTTCGCTCCGGCGATCAGCGCGCCCATGTCCAGCGCCAGGAGCCGCTTGTCCTTGAGACCTTCGGGCACTTCGGCGTTCACGATTCGCTGCGCCAGTCCTTCGACGATCGCGGTCTTGCCGACTCCGGGCTCGCCGATCAGCACGGGGTTGTTCTTGGTTCGCCTCTGCAGCACCTGGATGGTCCGGCGGATCTCGTCGTCGCGTCCGATCACCGGATCGAGCTTGCCCTGCTCGGCCCGTTCGGTGAGGTCGATGGTGAACTTCTCGAGCGCCCGGCGGTGCTCCTCCGCGTCCGCGTCGGTCACCGATTCGCCCCCGCGAACCGCATCGATCGCCTGCGTGAGCGATTCCTTCGAGGCGCCGTTGCGCACCAGAAGCTCGGCCACGTGTCCGCCGGCTTCGAGGCAGGCGAGCGCGAACAGCTCGCTCGACACGAACTGGTCCTTCCGTCTCTGCGCGAGCTTGTCGCAAAGGTTGAGGCGGCGTCCGAGATCGCTGGATATCTGGATGTCGCCGGCGACGCCCTCGACCCGGGGCAGCGAGTCGAGCGCGATGCCGAGCTGCGAACGCAGCGCGTTCACGTTGACCCCCGCCTGCGCCAGGAGGTGGCGCACCGTGGCGCCCTGCTGGTCGAGCAGGGCCGCCATCACGTGCACCGGCTCGAGGAACTGGTGGTCGCGGCCGACCGCGAGGCTCTGGGCGTCCGCGAGAGCCATCTGGAACCCGGTGGTGAGCTTGTCCGTTCTCATTGCGTTCTTCCTCCACCGAGGCCCGTGGCCTGCGGGGCGGACCATCCGTCCCGCGCCGGAGGCGCCGATATCGGGTAGATGCGGCTGTCCGGACCCGAATCAAGCCGTGCCCGCGACGCCGCGCCCGGGTGCGTTCGGGGACGTGGAACGACGGGCGGCCATCACGGTGGGCAGTCCCCTCCGGCCTCTGCGGCGCATCGCGCCCTGCCCGGGCGCGGTTGCGTGACGCCGGACCGCCCGTCGCCGTCGCGCGGGTCGCGGCCCGGGCCGCGAATCCACGCGAGGGTCGCGAGCCGGCCGGTCGCGCCGTCGCGGCGGTGCGAGAAGAACCGGGACCGGTCGCGGTAGGTGCAGAATCCGCCGCCGTGGACGCGTTCGACTCCCAGCGAGGCAAGCTGGGACGCCGCGACCGCGTACAGGTCCGCCCGCCAGCGCCCGGTCCGCCCCGGCGACGGGGCGAACGCGGACCGGGCGCCGGGGGTGGCGGCAAGACATGCGTCGCGCACTTCCGGGCCGACCTCGTAGGAGTCCTGACCGATGGCGGGCCCGAGCCAGGCGAGCAGATCGCGGCCCGGGCGCTCCATGAGCTCGACGCAGCGCGCGATGACTCCGTTCGCGAGACCGCGCCACCCGGCGTGCGCGGCGCCGACCCGGGTGCCGGACGTGTCGCAGAGCACCACGGGAAGGCAGTCCGCGGTCAGCACCGCGCACGGCGGCGAGCCGGGCCCTCCGACACTGGCGTCGGCCCTGGGCGCCTCGTCGTAGCGCGCCGCGCGGACGACGTCCGATCCGTGCACCTGCCGGAGCCAGCACGGCTCGTGCTCGAGCCCGAGCGCCGAGCGCAGCCTGGCGCGATTGCGGGCCACCGCGGCCGGTGCGTCGCCGGTGCCCGCGCCGAGATTGAGCGACGCGTACGAGGACCGGCTCTCGCCGCCCGATCGTGTCGTGGTGACCGCGCAGACGCCGGGCGGCGCCGGCCAGTCCGGGCGGACCCAGCCGAGCGCGGGCGCGGTCATCGGACTTCGGCGGCCTCGGTGCGGAGCGCCCGGACGAGCCCCAGAATGTCGGGCGCGAGCTCGCTCTCGATGTCGAGCGCACGGCCGGATGTCGGATGGCCGAGCGACAGGCGCCGGGCATGGAGGGCCTGACGAGCGAACGTCGAAGCCGCGTCCGATGGGTCCGGGGGACCCCCGCGCCGGCGACGTCTCCCGTAAGTCGGGTCTCCGACGATCGGATGCCCGGCATGGGCGAGATGAACGCGGATCTGATGCGTTCTTCCGGTCTCGAGCGTGACCTCGAGACGGGCGTGCCGCCGGTAGCGCTCCACGACCCGATAGCGCGTGACCGCATGCTTGCCGCGCGCTTCCACCGCCATGCGGGTGCGGCGTGCGCGGTCGCGCCCGATGGGCGCCTCCACCGTTCCGCGCGCCGGCGGCTCGCCGCCGACCACCGCCTCGTAGACCCGCTGCACCTCGCGCGCCCTGATCTGGGCGACGAGCCGCGTGTGTGCGGCCAGCGAGCGGGCGACGAGCATCAGCCCGGAGGTGTCCTTGTCCAGCCGGTGAACGAGACCGGCGCGTGGAACCGCGCGCAGCCCGGGGTCGTGGGCGAGCAGACGGTTGAGGAGCGTCCCGTCGCGATTGCCCGCACCGGGATGGACCACGAGCCCGGGGGGCTTGTCGAGCACCAGCAGGTCCGAATCCTGGTGGAGGACGGCGAGCGGCCCCGGCTGCGCGGCCGACTCCCCGTCGCCCGCGACGTCGCAGTGGATGCCGGCCCGCTCGCCGCCCACCACCCGGTCCCTCGCGCGCACCGCGGCTCCGTCGAGGGTCGCGGCGCCGGACCGGATCCATTCCTGGATCCGGGTCCGGGAATGCTGCGGAAACACCTGGGCGAGCGCCTGGTCGGTCCTCAGCCCCGACAGCGCTTCGGGTATGACTCCATCGAGCCGGATGCGTTTCGTCACCGGCGGGCCCGCAGGCTCTCGCCGGCGGGGCGCGGCCTCGCCGGGTGCCCTTTCGCGGCCGGGCGGGCATCTTCCCGTCCGCCGCCGGCGGTTCTCATTCGGCGGTTCTCATTCTGGCGCCCGCTTGCACCGCAAGGCGCATCACTCCCCCGGCTCAGCCCAATCGGGGCCGGATCGGACGCCGGACCCGCGCCCCCGAAGGATCGCCGGGGAGCACGAGGAGAGCTGCTGGTCCGCCGCCGGCGGGTGAAGTGAAGTGAGGGCATGGAGCTCGATATCCTGCTAACCTTCGCACATGATGCGAGTCGCGCGTCTCATCTTCCTCGTCCTGGCCGCCGCGGCGTCCGCGGGGTGCGCCTGGTGGGGCGAGGAGCCGGATCCGACCAGGGACTGGTCCGCGCAGCGTCTCTATGACGAGGCGAAGAGCAGTCTGGACCGGGGTGCATACTCGGACGCGGTAGATTACTACGGCAAGCTCGAGGTCAGGTATCCGTTCGGCACGCTGGCGATGCAGGCTCAGCTCGACCTCATCTACGCCTACTACAAGTCCGACAGGCCGTCCGAGGCGCTGGCCGCCGCGGACCGGTTCATCAAGCTCCATCCGCGCCACCCCAATGTCGACTACGCCTACTACCTGAAGGGGCTCGTGCGTTTCGTGGACGGAAAGTCCCTGGTGGACCGCTTCGTCACCAAGGACCTGTCGCAGCACGATGCGGGCGCCGTGCTGCAGTCGTTCCGCGCATTCGAGGAGCTGGTCCAGCGGTTTCCCGAAAGTCGCTACGGCGAGGATTCGCGGCAACGGATGCTCTACCTGAAGAACATCCTGGCCATGCACGAGATCCACGCGGCGCGCTGGTACGTGAAGCGCGGAGCCTGGCTCGCGGCGGCGAACCGGGCGCGCTACGTGGTCGAGAACTATCAGGGGACGCTGGCGGTTTCCGATGCGCTCGCCATTCTGACGCTCGCGTACCGGGAGCTGGAGCTCGACGACCTCTCCGCCGACGCGGCCCGGGTGCTGAAGCTGAACTACCCGGACCATGCGGGGCTCGTCCCTCGGTGACGGTCATGCTGGGAATTCCGATGTCGGACAATGTCTCCCGCACATCGTCGACCCTGAAGGGCCTGATGACGGCCGAGATCCTGCGCACGGATCGCCCGGCTTGCGGTCAGGCGTCGACCAGGGCGCGCATCGCGGCCCCGATCTCGGCCGCGGACCTCACGGTGCGCACGCCGGCCGCGTCCAGCGCCTCGTACTTCGCCCCGGCGGTGCCCTTTCCGCCCGAGATGATGGCGCCGGCGTGCCCCATGCGCCGGCCCGGAGGAGCGGTGACCCCCGCAATGTAGGCGACCACGGGCTTGGTGACCTCGGCGGCCACGAACCGGGCCGCCTCCTCTTCCGCGCTGCCGCCGATTTCGCCCACCATCACGATCCCCCGGGTGCCGGGGTCCGACTCGAACAGGCGCAGGCAGTCGATGAAGCCCATGCCGTGGATCGGGTCACCGCCGATACCGACGCAGGTGCTCTGCCCGAGCCCGCAGCCCGTGGTCTGGTGCACGGCCTCGTAGGTGAGGGTTCCGGACCGCGACACGATCCCGATGCAGCCCTTCGCGTGGATGTGGCCCGGCATGATGCCCATCTTGCACGCCCCCGGCGTGATGATGCCGGGACAGTTCGGGCCGATCAGCCGCGTGTCGGGATATCGGGCGAGCGCGGCCCTGACCTTCAGCATGTCGAGCACGGGTATGCCTTCGGTGATGCATGCGATGACGCGCACGCCGGCTGCGGCCGCTTCGAGGATGGCATCCGCCGCGAACGCCGCCGGGACGTAGATCATGGACGCGTCCGCGCCGGTTTCGCGCACCGCGTCGTGCACGGTGTCGAACACCGGCCGTCCGAGATGCCCGGTCCCGCCCCGTCCCGGAGTGACGCCTCCCACGAGGTTCGTTCCGTACGCGATCGCCTGCTCGGAGTGGAATGTCCCCTGCCGTCCGGTGAATCCCTGGCAGATGACCCGCGTGTGCTCGTCGACCAGTATGCTCATGGAGTGTCGCGTCCGGATCGACAAGGAACGTGCGGCGCCGCTACCTTTGCGGCGGCGACCGCCTTCCGGGCCGCGTCGGCAAGCGATTCGGCCGGGATCACCGCCAGACCGCTCCGGGAGAGGAGCTCGCGGCCGCGCTCGACGTTCGTCCCCTCGAGGCGTACCACGACGGGGACTTCCACCCCCGTCTCCCGCACCGCCCCGATGATCCCCTCGGCAATCAGGTCGCAGCGCACGATCCCTCCGAAGATGTTGACGAGTATCGCCTTCACGTTCGAGTCGCTCGTGATGAGCTTGAACGCCTCGCCGACCTTCTCCGCATCCGTCCCGCCGCCGACATCGAGAAAGTTCGCGGGCTCTCCCCCGTGGAGCTTGATGATGTCCATCGTCCCCATGGCCAGTCCCGCGCCGTTGACCATGCACGCGATGTCGCCGTCGAGGGGGATGTAGCTCAGATCGAACCGCCTCGCCCGCACCTCCCGCTCGTCGTGCTGCGACGGGTCGTCGAGCTCTCGGAGATCCGGATGCCGGAACAGCGCGTTGTCGTCGATGTCGATCTTCGCATCGAGCGCGAGCAGCTCGCCCGAAGCGGTCAGGACGAGCGGATTCAGCTCCAGCATTCCCAGGTCCTTCTCCACGAACAGGCGCACCAGCCCGTCGAGGATTCCGGCGAGCTGCCTGCGCCCGCCGGAGTCGAGCCCGAGCGCGAATCCGATGCGCCGCGCCTGGAACGGCTGGAGTCCGGCCGCGGGATCGAGGAGCTCGGTGACGATCTTCTCCGGCTCGGTCGCAGCCACCTCCTCGATGTCCATGCCCCCGGCCGCCGACGCCATGATCGCGATCCGGCGCCGGTTCCGGTCGACGAGCAGGCTCAGATAGAGCTCGCGCTCGATGTGGCGGGTGGATTCGATCAGGACGGTGGAGACCGGCTGGCCCCGCGCCGTGGTCTGCTTCGTCACGAGCCGCGTTCCCAGCATGTCCCGGGCCCGGGCGGAGACTTCGTCGAGGGAAGCCGCCCGCCGCACGCCGCCGGCCTTGCCGCGGCCCCCGGCGTGGACCTGCGCCTTGACCATCCACGCGTCCCCCCCCAGCGCCTCGGCGATCGAGCGCGCCTCGGCCGCGCTGGTTGCGGGACGGCCCGGGGGCACGGGAATTCCGTGGCCCGAGAGGAGAGCCTTCGCCTGGAATTCGTGGAGGTTCATCAGGGGTGCTCGTCCGTGTCGCGGGCCGGCCGCCGTGCGGGTCGCAAGACTAGCAGTGCGTCGGAGGTGGTTCCACAACCGCCACCGGAGCTCGGCCATTCCCGCCGGGGCGGGAACATGCCCTCGAAATCCCTTCGATGGGACGCCCTGGTGGTCGGAGTTGCGCCGGAATCCCACCACGGCACGGCCTCTCCGGGCGCTGGCGGGAATGGCCGACCGGAGCTCCCAAGGCTCGTTTTTTGTCGGCCCGGCGGGCGCCGAGGTGTGCTCAAGCGGCCCATTTGTGGATGCGTTCGTTGTCCATGTGCCAAATCGAGCCTCCCGGAGCTCCCGTCGTCCCCGCCGCAGGCGACTTCGCACCGGTTGCCGACACTCGAATACGACAAAAAAATGGTCCTGCCGGAGCTCCGCCGGCTGGCGACCCGACGACCGGTGCGGGGTTAGTATCGGCCCGCAGTGCCGATTCGGGTCGGGCGCGGTTCCGATACTCCCGGGGCCATGCTCCGCCGGTGGACGGTGGTGCCGGTTTCCGCGATCCCCCCCGGTCGGCGCCGCGATGTCCGCGAAGCGACGGGAGCCACCATGAGATCTGCGCAGAGGGGCCTCACCATCATCGAGCTGATGATCGTCGTGGCCATCATCGGCATCCTCGCATCCGTCGCGCTTCCCGCCGTTCGGGATTACATGGTGCGCGAGAAGGTGCGCGCGGCGGTGGATCTCGCGAATCCGGCCCGGGCCGCGCTCGGCATCGCGTGTTCGAAGGGCGCGCTGGCCGGAGCGGACCACCTGACGCTCGGCCTCGCCCCCGGACACGCCTACTCCGGGGAGTACACGAGGAACGTCGCCGCGGTGGGGCGGGACTCGACCACGGGTACCGTGACCGTCACGCTGCGCTCCATCGGCGGGTCGATCGACGACGGCCGGCGGATCGTCTACACGGGCGCCTGCGACGCCGGCGGCATGAAGTGGACGGTCACCGGGGACGTGCCGCCGGAGTATCTGCCGGAGCGCTGAGCCGCGGTCCCATCGTGCGCAGCATCGCACGCAGCACCTTCGGATTGGCCGCGGCCACGTCGCCGGAACGGAGGTAGTCGTCGCCGCCGTCCGGCTCGGTCACGATTCCGCCCGCTTCCTGCACGAGCAGGACGCCGGCGGCCAGGTCCCATGGCGCGAGACCGAGCTCCCAGAACCCGTCGAGGCGCCCGGCCGCGACGTAGGCGAGGTCCAGGGCGGCGGAGCCGCTGCACCTGACCCGCGCCGGGCTCGACATCAACGCCCTCAGGGCTGCGAGATGCGATTCGAGCCGATCGACCTCGCGGGACACGAAGCCGACGCCGAGGACCGCTCCCTTCAGCCGGTGCTTCGTCGCGACCCGGAGCCGGCGTTCGTTGAGCCGCGCCCCCGAGCCGCGAGAGGCCGTGAACAGCTCCTGCCGCAACGGATCGAATACGACTCCGTGCTCCGTGCGGCCCCGATGGCGCACCCCGATCGAGACCGCGACATGGGGATGCCCGTGGATGAAGTTCGCGGTGCCGTCGAGCGGGTCGACGACCCACTCGAAGTCGCTGCGGCCGTGCGCACCGCTCTCCTCGGCCAGGAAGGCATGGTCGGGGTGGCTCCGGCGGACGGTGTCGATGATCCGTCGCTCCGCGGTCCGGTCGATGTCGGTGACGAAGTCGTTCTCCGCCTTTTCCGACACCGTGAACGCGTCGAAGCGGTCGATGTTGCGGGCGATGACGTTTCCCGCCTCCCTGGCGGCACGCACGGCGATGTTCAGGAGTGGATGGCTGGACACGGTTCGGGCACAGGGAGGATTCGGCTTGCGGGAGCGGGCGCGCCCGTCTCGCCACACCTCGACGCGAGGGGAGAAGAGCCGGGCCGGACCGCGCATCCCCTTCGAACATTCCGCGGACGGGCATCCGGCCCGTCGTCGCACGGGGAGCCGCACCGGGATCGGGCGTGCGCCGCTCCGACCGGCGGCCATGATCGTACCAGCAACCGGCCCCCGGAAGCTCGATGCAGGGAGGGTAGTGCCTCATTTTGACTTTCTTCCTCCGCGCGACATCACTGCCCCGAAGTCAAGCTGAGGCACTCCCTGGCTCGGTGTCGGAATGTTCATGGTCGGGCTCATGGCCGGGTTGACCCTCGCGCCGCATGAAGTGGAGGCGGCGGGTGGCCCGAAGACACCCGCATTCTCCTCTCATCCCGGGGAAGGGCTCGAACGGCTGTTGCCGGAGTCGACGGATTCAGGAGAAGACACCCGCATTCTCCTCTCATCCCGGGGGAGAGATCGAACGGCTGTTGCCGGAGTCGCCGGGTTCAGGAGAAGACACCCGATCTTCTCCCCTCATCCCGGGGGAGAGCTCGAACGGCTGTTGCCGGAGTCGACGGATTCAGGAGAAGACACCCGCATTCTCCCCTCTCCCCCCGGGAGAGGGGCCGGGGGTGAGGGTGCGGCGATGATTCGGTCCCCCTCACCCCAAACCCCTCTCCCGGGGGGAGAGGGGCTTCTTTCGGGACCAGGGGCATCCCGTCTTTGCGAACCGTGCGCGCGATGCCCTTGTCCCCAGGGTCTCCCGGGACCGGAAACCAGGGCTCTGGCAAACCGGACGTACACCCTTCCCGACGACGGGTGGCGCCTCGGTCCGACTTTCTTCCTCGACGCGACACAACGGTCCCGGAGTCAAGCTGAGACACTACCGTTCGCGGCGCTGTTCACGGAAGGTGTACGTCCGATTCGTGACGGCTCCGGACCGAGGGTGTCCCGCTCTCGCGAACGAGGGCGAGATGCCCTCGTTCGCGGGGTCTTCCAGCGCCGGAACGAGGGCTCTCGCAAACCGGACGTACACCCGGAGAGGCGGGACCCGCGGTCCGAAGGGAATCCGGCCGCGCCTGCCGCATCGGCGCGCATCGGCCGCGGGATTGTCTTCGGCGCGATTTGCGGGCGAAATGCCTTCGTTGGGAGGGACCGAGGGGCGTCGCCCCGGAGCCATGACGCATGCGGCGGACGGATCGGGTGCCGGGGTGTCCCGCGTCGCATCTGCCCCGGCGTGTCGACGACGAGCGCGACACGGCGCGAACCGGACCCGGGCGTGGAAGACGCCGAAGTCGACACCGAAGCGCGTCGGCTTCAGAGCGGGCTCACGCGCGGACGCGGAAGACGCCGCCGATGGCCGGACAGGGGATGCTGGAGATCCGGGCTCACGTGCGGACGCGGAAGACGCGCCTGTTCCGCTGGCCTGGGTGGTGGCCAAGCCCGGACCCGGGCGCGGGAGACGCGGATCGGCCGCGTTCGGCGCAAGGCAAAGGACCCCGGACCCGGGCGCGGGAGACGCGCTCGTGCGCGAGCTTGCCGAGGACATGAACGGCGGGCGCGGGAGACGCCGCATCTGCCCGGCGCGCCGACGACGATTGCGACGATTCGAGGATTCCCGTGTCCGACACCGGTGAAACAACCCGCGCGGCTCACCTCCGTGGCGTGCGCATCGTTCTGGTCGAGCCGACCCATCCGGGGAACATCGGGGCGGCGGCCCGCGCGATGAAGGCGATGGGGCTCGAACATCTCCGGCTGGTGGCGCCGACGCGGTTTCCCAGCGCCGAGGCCACCGCCCGGGCGGCGGGCGCCGACGACGTCCTGCACGCGGCCCGGGTGGTCGGTTCGGTGGGCGAGGCGGTGGCCGACTGCGGTCTCGTGCTCGGGACCACGGCGCGGGTCCGGCGTATCGAGTGGCCGGTGATCGACCCGCGCGAGGCCGCGCACCGCGTCGTCGGCCATGCCGTTCGGACGCCGGTCGCGGTGCTGTTCGGCCGGGAGAGCGCCGGGCTCACCAACGCGGAGCTCGACCGGTGCCATGCCCTGGTCCGGATTCCCGCTTCCGCGCGCTTCAGCTCCCTCAACGTCGCCGCGGCGGTGCAGATCGTGGCCTACGAGATGTGGACCGCGGCCGGCGGCGCCGGGGTTGCGGCGGCCCCCGCCGAGTCCCCGGCGGTGACGGCCGAAGAGCTCGAAGGGTTCTACCGGCACCTGGAGGAGACCCTGGTCCGCATCGGATACCTGGATCCGGCGACGCCGAAGCTGCTCATGCGCCGGCTGCGCCGCCTGTTCAGCCGGGCCGGACCGGACCGGGCCGAGATCGGCATCCTGCGCGGGGTCCTGACCGCGGCGAGCCGCGCCTCGACCGGCGCGGCGGACGCCACGGGGGCGCCGGCTCCCGGCTCGTTCCGGCCCGACGACGGGACCGCTGGCGCCGCCTCGAAGTGAGAGGGCGGGCGCCAGGGGGCGCCGGCTCCCGGCTCGTTCCGGCCCGACGACGG
The DNA here is from genome assembly GCA_965202735.1 of Gammaproteobacteria bacterium. Taxonomy (GTDB): domain Bacteria; phylum Pseudomonadota; class Gammaproteobacteria; order HK1; family HK1; genus HK1. Next base: position 1,025,282 of record OZ241844.1, on the reverse strand, counting down.
GACCGCTGGCAACGCCTCGGGGTGAGAGGGCGGACGCCAGGGGGCGCCGGCTCCCGGCTCGTTCCGGTCCGACGACGGGACCGCTGGCGCCGCCTCGAAGTGAGAGGGCGGACGCCAGGGGGCGCCGGCTCCCGGCTCGTTCCGGTCCGACGACGGGACCGCTGGCGCCGCCTCGGGGTGAAAGGGCGTGGGACCGCCGGCTCCCGTGGTCCGCGGGCCGGCGGGCGCACCGAGCCGTCAGGGGGTGTGCCGGTCCCGCGGCAGCTCGTCAGCCGGACGGCGCCACGTCCGCCGCCTCGGGGTGGGAAAGTGCGGGCACGCCGTCGATGAGGACGCGGTCGCGGTCGAGGCTCACCCTCCCCGCGGCGAACCAGGAGAGCGTGCGCGGCAGGAGGACATGCTCGCGCTCCAGCACCCTGGCCGCGAGGGTGCCGGGGTCGTCGCCCGCAAGGACCGGGACTCGGGTCTGCGCGATGATCGGACCGCCGTCGAGCGCCTCGGTCACGAAGTGGACCGTCGCTCCGTGGACCCCGGCGCCGGCCGCAATCGCCCGCGCGTGGGTGTCCAGCCCCGGATGGTCGGGCAGCAGGGAAGGGTGGATGTTGACCAGCCGGCCCCGGTAGCGCCGCACGAATTGCGCGGTGAGGATGCGCATGAAGCCGGCGAGCACCACGAGATCCGGATCGTGTCGATCGATCGCCTCGGCCAGCGCCGCGTCGAACCGCTCGCGGTCGGGGAAGTCGCGATGATGCACGATCGTCGCTTCGCGTCCCGCCCGCCGCGCCAGCTCGATGCCGGGCGCATCCGGCTCATTGCAGATGACCGCCGCGAGCTCGGCGGGGAGCGTGCCGCCGACGATGGCGTCGATGATCGCCGCGAGGTTCGTGCCGCGGCCCGAGATCAGCACCACGATGCCGAGCGCCGGGGTCAGTGGCGCCGGGGTCAGTGGCGCCGGGCTCGCCGGGGTCGGGCTCACTGGCGTCGGGCTCGCCGGGGTCGGGCTCACCGGCGCCGGGCTCGCCGGGGTCGGGCTCACCGGCGCCGGGCTCACTGGGGTCGGACTTGCCGGGTCGGGCTCACCGGCGCCGGGCTCACTGGCGCCGGGCTCGCCGGCGTCGGACTCACTGGGGCCGGGCTCACCGGCGCCGGGGTCATTCGATGTGTACCTCGGGCGTGTCCCCGCCCTCGTCGATCCGCCCGGCTGCCCAGGCGCGCTCGCCGCTCGCCTCCAGCGCGCTCACGACGCCGGGGGCCGTGCCGGACGCGACCACCAGCAGCATGCCGGCGCCGCAGTTGAAGGTGCGCCACATCTCGTCCTCGGCAATGCCTCCGGCCTCCCGGATCCACTCGAAGACCGGCGGCCGGCACCAGCTCGACGCGTCGATCGTCGCGCGGGTTCCCGGCGGCAGGACCCGCGGCAGGTTCTCCACGATGCCGCCCCCGGTGACGTGCGCCATCGCGCGCACCTCGCCCCCCCGGGCGAGCGGAAGGACGCTCGCCGCGTAGATCCGGGTCGGAGCGAGCAGGGCGTCGACGAGGCGCGTTCCCCCCAGCTCCCGGTCGAGGTCGCCGCCGCTTGCCTCGAGGACCCTGCGGATCAGCGAGTACCCGTTCGAGTGGGGGCCGCTCGAGGCGATCGCCACCACTTCGTCTCCGGGCGCCACGCGCGCCCCGTCGATGATCGCGTCGCGCTCCGCGATGCCGACGCAGAATCCGGCCAGGTCGTACTCGCCGTCGGCGTACATCCCCGGCATCTCGGCCGTCTCTCCGCCCACGAGCGCGGTGCCGGCAAGCGCGCACCCGCGTCCGATGCCGGCGACGACCCGCTCGGCGACATCGACGTCGAGCCGGCCGGTGGCGAAGTAGTCGAGGAAGAACAGGGGCTCCGCCCCCAGGGTGGCGATGTCGTTCACGCACATCGCCACCAGGTCGATCCCGATGGTGTCGTGCCGGTCGTGCGTGATCGCGAGCTTCAGCTTGGTGCCGACGCCGTCGGTGCCGGAGACGAGCACGGGATCGCGATAGCGGTGGAGCGGAGGCGCGAACGGCGCGCCGAAGCCGCCGAGCCCCGCGATCACGCCCTCGCGCGGGGTGGCGTCCGCGATCTCGCGGAACCGCTTGACAAGATCGCGCCCCCGGTCGATGTCGACGCCGGCGTCGCGGTAGGTCAGGGAGCTGCGGGACGAGCCGCTCATGATGTCCGCGATGGTACTGGATCCGCGCGGTGCGGAGCCCGGCTCGCGCCTCTGCCGGCAGGACCGTCCAGCGGTCCCGGTCACCGGCCGCTCAGCCGGGATATCGTACGGTGACCGGCGGTCTTTCGGCATCGAAGCCCCGGCTCGAGGGTCTGAGCACGTCATGGCTTCCGGAGAGCCCTGCCTTCGCCGGTGGACCTTCGCGCGGGATTCGAGGTGGCGTCCCATCCTGACTTTCTTCCTCAACGCGACATCACTGCCCCGAAGTCAAGCTGAGACACTACCCACTGCCGGATTCGAGCCCGGATTCGAGTCGGCTGTTGAGAGCCCGGCTTGACTTGCCGTCGCGCCGTCCCATAGCGTCGAGCTTCCGTGCCGCGCGGTGCCGGCGGCCGTCTTCCTCGAGCGGACACGATGATTCCGGGGATGTCCCGTTTCCCGCGCCCCGGCCTCCGGGGGCCGGCAATGGCGGCGGCGCTCGTGCTGGTCCTGGCGGCGAGCGGGCTTCGAGCGCACGCCGGGACCACCCTCTACGAGTCCGAAGTGCCGTGGTCCGGCCAGGACGCGGGGGACCGCACGGAAGCGTTCCGCCAGGCGTTGCGCCAGGTGCTCGTCAAGGTCACGGGCCGCCGCCGCTTCGCGGATGCGGCGCGGATCGATTCGCTGGTCGAGAATGCGCAGGGATTCGTGCAGCAGTACCAGCTCCGCACGGTGGAGGCGGGGCCCGGCGAAGCGGGGTTGCGGGAGTCGCGGCTGTGGACGAGGTTCGACGAGGAGGCCGTCGGGCGGCTCCTGCGCGAGGCGGAGCTGGCGGTGTGGAGCAGCCCGCGTCCGTCCGTCCTGGTGTGGCTTGCGGCGGAGCGCGACGGGACGACGCTGACGGTCGGATCGGAGGGCTCCGAGGAGACGGGGGAGGTGCTCCGGCGCGGAGCGGCGTCGAGGGGGGTTCCGATCATCCTGCCGTTGCTGGACCTCCAGGATCTGGCGCTTGCCGGAGCACCCGAGCTCTGGGTCGAGGCGGAGGAGCGGATACGGGCCGCTTCCGAACGATATCGGCCCGGAGGCATCCTCATCGGAAGGGTCGGGCGCGGCGTGCTCTGGGAAGCGCGGTGGTCGCTGCTGCTTCCCGGCGCGGCGCAGCGATGGACGACCGACGGAGAGGTGCTCGACCTCGTCGTCGACGACGGCGTCCAGGAAGCGATCGACATGCTCGCCTCTCACTACACGAGCGCGGCGGCGCCGGAGACGGGAGGGGCGGCCATGGCGGTGTCGGTGAGCGGCGTGCACGACTTCGCCGCATACGTGCGCACGGTGCGGTACCTGGAGTCGCTGGGGGAGGTGGAATCGGTCGACGTGCTCGCCGTGGTCTCGGGGCGCGTGCGGCTCGGGTTGAAGCTGCGCACGGGCGTGGCGGGACTGCGCGAGCTGATCGCTCTGGGGTCGACGCTGACCGAGGACGCGGGCGATGTCGACGGCGCCCTGGCGCTGCGGCTGCTGCCGTGACCCGGCGTGGCCATGCAGCGGCGGCCGGCGGCGCGGCGGCGGGGACTGCGGCCGCGCAGATTCCGCTGCGCCTCGCGCTGGCGAGGGGGCGGAGGTTCGGGAATTTCGAGGTGACGCCGGACAACGCGGAGCTCGTGGACGCGGTGCGGCGGATCGCCTCCTGCGGTACGCCGGAGCGGGTGCTGATCGCAGGCGATCCGGGCGTGGGAAAGTCCCATCTGCTGGAGGCGTCATGCGCGGAGGCGAGAACGGGCGGCGACGCGGTGGCGTTCGTTCCGATGCGCGAGTGGTGCGCGCAGGGCGTCGACGCGGTGCGCGGGCTCGGCCGGAGCGGGCTGCTGTGCATCGACGACATCGACGCGGTCGCGGGCGATCGCGGCTGGGAGGAGGCGCTGCTCGCGCTCCTGGAGACGTCGGCGTCCACGAGGACCCGGCTGCTCGTCAGCGCCCGCGCCACGCCGTCGGGCATCCCGTTCGCGCTTGCCGATCTGCAGTCCCGACTGAGCGCGGCGGCGGTCTACCGCCTGCGCGCGCTCGACGACGAGAGCCGGGCCAGAGCGCTTCGCCGACACGCGAGCGGGCGCGGCATCGACATTCCGGACGACGTCGTCGGCTACGTGCTCACCCGTCACCGCCGGGACATGGCGAGCCTCGTGGCTCTGCTCGACCGGCTCGACTACCAGTCCATGGCGCACCGGCGCCGGCTCACCGTGCCCTTCGTGCGAGGGCTCCTCGAGACGGATTGAGCGCCGGGAGGCCCGCGTCCGCCGCCGCGCGCCGGGGCGGGAGCCGCGGCTACGCGGCGAGGCGCCGGGCGAGCTCCGCCAGCCGGCGCCCGAGGGCGACGCAGAGCCGTTCCTCGTCGTCGTCCAGAGCGCGCGCGCTGTCCGGCCCCGCGAGGTGCGATGCGCCGTAGGGCGTGCCCCCGCTTCGCGTGCGCATCAGCTCCGGCTCGCGGTAGGGCAGTCCGCAGACCACCATCCCGTGGTGCAGGAGCGGCAGCATCATGGACAACAGCGTCGTCTCCTGCCCGCCGTGCATCGAGGATGCCGACGTGAACACCGCGGCCGGCTTTCCGGCGAGCTTCCCCGGCAGCCACAGCGCCGAGGTCGAATCGATGAAGTGCTTCATCGCCGCGGTCATGTTTCCGAACCGGGTCGGGCTGCCGAGCGCGAGCCCCGCGCAGCGTTCGAGATCGTCGAGCGTCGCGTAGGGAGGGCCGGAGGCCGGGACCGGAGGATCGACCGCCTCGCAGGTGGCGGAGACGGGAGCGACGGTGCGCACGCACGCCTGCACGCCGTCCACCCGCTCCACCCCGCGGGCCACGCAGCGCGCCATGCGCGCCACGTTTCCGTGCCGGCTGTCGTAGAGCACCAGGATGTCGGACATCGTTCGCGTTCGCCGGGCCCGCGGGTCCGCGCCTACGCCACGAGCGCCCGCATGTGCGGCACGATGCCGTCCAGCGCGATGTCGGTGCTCCCGGTGCCGCGCCGATGTCGATACTCCACCGTGCCCGCATCGAGTCCGCGGTCCCCGATGACGATCCGGTGCGGGATGCCGATGAGCTCCGAGTCCGCGAACATGACCCCGGGCCGCACCTGACGGTCGTCGAACAGGACCTCGATGCCCGCCTCCGTCAGGTCGGCGTAAAGCGTCTCCGCCGCCTCGCGCAGCCGGACCGACTTGTGCATGTTCATCGGCAGCAGGACCGCGTGAAACGGCGCGATGGCGGTCGGCCACACGATCCCCTTCTCGTCGTGGTTCTGCTCGATCGCGGCCGCCACCACGCGGGTCACTCCGATTCCGTAGCAGCCCATCACCAGGTGGGTGGCGCGCCCCCCGTCGTCGAGGACCACCGCGCCCATCGACTCGCTGTACTTGTCGCCGAGCTGGAAGATGTGCCCGACCTCGATGCCCCGGCGGACCGCGAGCGCCCCGGACCCGTCCGGGCTCGGGTCGCCGTCCACGGCGTTGCGGAGGTCGGCGACGGCCGGCTCCGGAGCGTCCCGGCCCCAGCTCGCGCCGGTGAGGTGCGCGCCGTCGCGGTTGGCGCCGCATACGAAGTCGGCGAGCGCCGCGGCCGACGCGTCGGCGACGACCGGCACGCCCGCCCCGACCGGCCCCAGCGATCCCGGGCCGCATCCCATGACCTCCCGCACGCGCTCGGGCCGGGCGAAGGCGAGCGGCGCGCGCACGCCCTCGGTGCGCTCCGCCTTGATCGCGTTGAGCTCGTGGTCGCCGCGCAGGACGAGGGCGACGAGGCCCCCGTCCCCGCCCTCGACGAGGAGCGTCTTGACGCAGCGCTCGGCCGGAACGTCCAGGAATCCGGCGAGGTCCGCGATGGTGTGGACTCCGGGGGTCTCGACGGTGTCGAGGGCGGCGGCCGGCGCGGGGCGCGCCTCGCGCGGCGCCGGACACGGCACCAGCTCCACATTGGCCGCGAAGCCGCCGTCGGAGAACGCGATGGCGTCCTCGCCGTAGTCGGCAAGGACGTGGAACTCCTGCGAGCGGCTGCCGCCGATGGCCCCGGAGTCGGCATCGACCACGCGGTAGTCGAGCCCGAGCCGTTCGAACGTCCGGCAGTAGGCGTCGTGCATCGCGAGGTACGACCGTTCGAGCCCTTCGGCGTCGAGGTCGAAGGAGTAGGCGTCCTTCATGATGAATTCCCGCGCGCGCATCACGCCGAAGCGCGGGCGGATCTCGTCGCGGAACTTCGTCTGGATCTGGTAGAGGTTGACCGGGAGCTGCCGGTAGCTGCGGATCTCCCGCCGCGCGATGTCGGTGACGACCTCCTCATGGGTCGGGCCGACGCAGAAGCCGCGCTCGTGGCGGTCCTTCAGGCGCAGCAGCTCCGGGCCGAAGCTGTTCCAGCGCCCGGACTCCTCCCACAGCTCGGCGGGCTGGATGGCGGGCATCAGGACCTCCTGGGCGCCGGCCGCGTTCATCTCTTCGCGCACCACGGCCTCGACCTTTCGCAGCACCCGCATGCCGAGCGGCAGCCAGGTGTACAGGCCCGACGCGAGCGGGCGGACCAGACCGGCTCTCAGCATCAGCCGATGGCTGACGATCTCGGCCTCCGCGGGGGTTTCCCGCATCGTCGCGAGAAGCATCTGCGTGCATCGCATGGGCGGGACTCTCCGGGACAATGGACGGGGGTGCGGCTCGCGCCGGCGGAACACGGGGGGAGGCGGCCCGCCGCGGGACCCTTCGACGCCGGCCTTCCCGCCGCACGCGGCTATCGTAGTGGCTGCATGACCGCGACACCACCGCGCGGCCCGGTCCGGGCGCGGCCGATTCGCGCCGGGACGCGAAGGCGAACATCGACGCTGCGACGGCGCAGCGGTGCCGGCGCCGCGAGGTGGCGCCCCGCGGTCCCCGCGTGGTTCCCCGTAATGGTCTTGACCTGTCGCCGCTATTCTGGATAGTTTGCCGGCTTGGTCGTGTGGTGTTTCCGAAGCCCGCCCCGCGGGCTTTTTTTGCACTTTGCAGGGAGGCCGCCGGTGGAGCTCTCAGGTTCCCAGATCCTCATGCAATTCCTCAAGGACGAGGGGGTGGAGTACATCTTCGGCTACCCCGGCGGAGCGGTCCTGCATATCTACGACGAGATCCACGCGCAGGACGACGTCCAGCACATTCTCGTCCGCCACGAGCAGGGCGCGACCCACATGGCCGACGGCTACGCCCGGGCCACCGGCAAGCCCGGCGTGGTGCTCGTCACTTCCGGACCGGGCGCCACCAACGCGGTCACCGGGATCGCCACCGCGCACATGGATTCCGTTCCGATGGTGGTCATCACCGGTCAGGTGCCGACCCACGCCATCGGCAGCGACGCCTTCCAGGAGGTGGACTGCGTGGGCATCACGCGGCCCTGCGTGAAGCACAACTTCCTCGTCAAGGACGTCCACGACCTTGCCGACACCCTCAGGAAGGCGTTCTACGTCGCCACCACGGGACGGCCGGGCCCGGTCGTCGTCGACATCCCCAAGGACGTGACCGCGCCGAACGTCAGGATTCCGTACGAGTATCCGGCCAGCGTGACGATGCGTTCCTACAACCCCGTGGTGCGGGGCCACTCGGGGCAGATGAAGAAGGCGCTCGACCTGATCCTGTCCGCGAAGCGCCCCATGATCTACACCGGCGGCGGCGTGGTCCTCGACGATGCCGCGGACGAGCTCGTCAGGTTCACCCGCACCCTCGGCTACCCCATCACGAACACGCTGATGGGGCTCGGCGCGTACCCCGGAACCGACCCCCAGTTCGTCGGCATGCTGGGGATGCACGGCACCTACGAAGCCAACATGGCGATGCATCACTGCGACGTGCTCATCGGGGTCGGGGTCCGGTTCGACGACCGGGTGGTGGGCGACGTGAGCAAGTTCTGCCCCGAGGCGCGCATCGTCCATATCGACATCGATCCCGCGTCGATCTCGAAGACGGTCAAGGTGCACGTCCCGATCGTCGGCTCGGTCTCGAACGTGCTCGGCGAGATCAACGGCATGCTGGAGGGGACGAACCGCCGGCCGGATGCGCAGGCGCTCGCCGAGTGGTGGGAGCGCATCGGCCGCTGGAAATCGATCGACTGCCTCGCCTACGACCATTCGGATACGCTGATCAAGCCGCAGTCGGTGCTGCGGAAGCTCTACGAGGTGACGGCCGGGGACGCGTACGTCACGTCGGACGTCGGGCAGCACCAGATGTGGGCGGCGCAGTTCTACCCGTTCGACAGGCCGCGGCGCTGGATCAACTCCGGCGGGCTCGGAACGATGGGGTTCGGAATGCCGGCCGCCCTCGGCGTCCAGCTCGCCTGGCCCGACGCCCAGGTGGCATGCGTCACCGGGGAAGGCAGCATCATCATGTGCATCCAGGAGCTCTCGACCGCCAAGCAGTACGGCCTGCCCGTCAAGATCGTGAACCTCAACAACCGCTACCTCGGCATGGTCCGGCAGTGGCAGGAGTTCATGTACGAGAACCGGGAGTCCCACTCGTACCTGGATTCCCTGCCCGACTTCGCGGCGCTGGCCGAGAGCTTCGGGCACGTGGGGATGAAGATCGAGAACCCCGCGGACGTGGAAGGCGCCCTGCGCGAGGCGTTCGCGATGAAGGACCGCCTGGTGTTCATGGACTTCATCACCGACCCCGCCGAGAACGTCTACCCGATGATGATGGCGGGGAAGGGCCAGACCGAGATGGTCCTGTCGCAGCAGTCGCGCCAGCGAGAGCTTGCCTGAAGCCATTCCCGGAGCATCGATCCTTGCGTCACATCATCTCGATCCTGCTCGAGAACGAGCCGGGCGCGCTGAGCCGCGTGGCCGGCCTGTTCTCCGCCCGCGCCTACAACATCGAGTCGCTCTCGGTCGCGCCGACCGAGGACGGGACGGTGTCCCGGATGACGCTGGTCACCTCGGGCCCGGACGAGATCATCGAGCAGATCACCAAGCAGCTGAACAAGCTCATCGACGTGGTGAAGCTCCTCGACATCACCGGGGACGCACACGTCGAGCGCGAGATCATGCTGGTCAAGGTGCGGGTCGCGGGGAGTGCGCGCGAGGAGGTCAAGAGAATCGCCGACATCTTCCGCGGCCGCGTCCTGGACGTGACCCGGTCGACGTACATCGTCGAAGTCACCGGCGACGGGGCCAAGCTCGACGCCTTCATCGGCGTGCTCGACCACAAGTCGATCCTCGAAGTGGTGCGGTCCGGGTCCCTCGCCATCGGGCGCGGGGAGAAGGGGCTCCGGCTCCAGCCGCAAGCTCGCATCGTGTCGCGAAGCGGAGGCCGCATGTGACCACGACCGCGCTGACGAGCACCGACCGGCTCATGCTGGAGAGCCTGTACTGGTGGGACATCGCCACCTTCTTCCGCTGCCCGGTCGAACGCGACCCCGGCAACTGCGACATCGCGCTGGTCGGGGTGCCGCACTCGACCGGCAACGGAACCACCGAGCGCGACCAGCACCTCGGCCCCCGGGCGGTGCGCGACGTGTCGGCGATGGCCCGGCGCGTGCACATGGCGTTCGGGATCGATCCCTGGGAGCGCGCGCGCATCCGCGACATGGGCGACGTGCCGCTGCCCGAGGCCAACGACAACGAGGCGTGCATCGAGCGCATCACCGAGTTCTACCGGGCGATCGACGCGGCCGGAGTCCGGCCGGTGTCGGTGGGCGGCGATCACTCCGTCACCGGCGGGATCATGGAAGCCATCGCCGGGGAGGGCGCCCGCCTCACCGGCGGCGAGAAGGCGGTGTTCCTGCACTTCGACGCCCACACCGACGCCTACGAGCAGGTCCCGCACTTCCTCGGGGCGGTGAAGTCGGCGGCCCACTGGGCGAGCTGGCTCGTGCGCGACGGCTACATCGACGCCGGTCACAGCGTGCAGATCGGCATGCGCGGCAACCCGCGCACCCTCGACTGGCGCAAGCCGAGCGAGGAGCTCGGCTACGAGGTGATCTCGATGGATCGCTACCGCGCGATCGGCCCCGGGGAAGCCATGGCGATCATCGACGAGCGGGTCGGCGACGCCCCCCTCTACATCACGTTCGATCTGGACTGCCTGGATCCGACGGTGGCGCCGGCGGTCGCCAACCTCGAGGCCGGCTGCGAGGGCTTCCGGATCGACGAGGTCATGCGGCTGCTGCGCTCGGTGCGCGGCAAGAACGTGATCGGCGGCGACGTCGTGTGCCTGATGCCCACCAGGGACCACCCGAACCGCATCACCGCGCATACCGCGGCGGCGATCGTGTTCGAGATCGTCAGCCTGATCGCGGACAGCTTCCCATGACGGGACCCTGGCGCACTGCCCCGGCTCCTCGCCGGGTTGCGAGCTTCTCACTCTGGCCCGGACCCGCCGACAGCGGCGTGCTGGTGCGGGGCTTCGACGCGGAGACCGACCGCCGATGACCGCTTCTCCTCCCGATTCGCCCCGGTGGGGCATCACCAACGACCATGGCCCGCTCAGGGACGTGCTCCTCGGTACGCCCGCCTTCTACCGCTGGATCGACGCGGGTCCGATCACGATGCGCACCCTGAACAATCAGGAGCACACGGGCGTCGGGTTCAACCTCCAGACGGCCATGTCCCAGCATGCCGAAATGGTCTCGATCTACGAGTCGAACGGGGTCACGTGCCACTACCTGGACGCCGACGAAGCCCTGCATCGCAACTTCTTCGCCCGCGACTCCAGCGCCATGACCCCCTGGGGGGCGCTCATCTGCCACATGCAGCTGAAGAGCCGGCGCGCCGACTACGTGACCGCCATCCGCTTCTACCAGGACAACGACATTCCCATCTGGCGCTACGCCACCGCCGGCCACTTCGAGGGCGGCGACTTCAACATCCTGGAGCCGGGGCTCGTGCTCATCGGCTTCTGCGGCGAGCGTTCCGAGCGCGAAGGTTCGGAGCAGGTGGCGGGCTGGGTGAGGGAGCAGGGATGGGAGGCCGTGGTCGCCCCCATCTCGCGGGAGTTCGTGCACATGGACGGCCTGGTGGTGCCGCTCGCGTCCAGGCTGCTCGTGGCCTGCGTGGACGCGATGGAGGAGTGGCTGGTGGCGCTGCTTCGCGGACGCGGCTTCGAGATCGTGGAGGTCGGCTACGCGGAGGCCCGGAACCTCGGGGTCAACCTCGTCGCGCTCGGCAACGACCGCGTGCTTTCGATGCGGGGGTCGCGCAATCTGAACGATCGTCTGCGGGCCATGGGGTTCGAGGTCTTCGATCCGGACATGTCGATGTTCACCCTCGGGGGCGGCGGCGTCCATTGCCTGTGCCAGGCGCTGCGCCGGGACGACGCATAGTGCCGCCGCACCGGCCCGTTCCGTCCTTCAGGTTCACAAGCACCCGGGTTCCGGTTAGGATGCGGCCCATGCCCAGCCTCACTGCCGGGATCCATGGCGGGCGCAGCTTCTGCCCCTGGCGGTGCCGCGGGCCTGTCCCGGCGGGAGCGAGAACGATATGGCCGTTCGAGCATCCGCGGCGGACATGACGAGCGTCGGCGCCCCGGTCGCTTCGGGGAACGCTGGCGAATCGGGGTCTACTCCTCCCGGCATCTCCATCCCCTCGCCATGCGCCTCGACGATGGCGCCGTCCATGGGCTCGCATCGGGCTTCCCATGCGCTCGCAACGGACTTCGGCGGCTTCCATCCGCGGATGGCGATGCGACCGCGCCGGTATACCCCGAAGTCCACGGAGACCCGTGAAGTCGGCCGTGCGTCCCTGTCCGGGCACGGCGACCGGCTTCCGGATTCGGTCGGCTCCCGGAGAACGAGAGCCGTTTGATTCGAACCCGCAACCCGCAAGGAGAAATCTCATGAAGCAATTCGGGAAAGTCGTCGCCGGTGCGGCATTCGTGCTCGGCGCCGGTGCCGCGCACGCGGCGGACGTCGTGATCGGTGTCCCCAACTGGCCGTCCGTCACCGCCACCGCCCATGTCCTCGAGGCCATCATCGAGGAGAACTACGGCATGGACGTCGAGCTGCAGAACAGCACGAACCCCGTCATCTTCGAAGCCATGGACTCGGGCAGCATGCACGTCCATCCCGAGGTGTGGCTGCCGAACCAGGCGAACCTGCACCAGAAGTTCGTGAAGGAGAAGGACACGGTGCGCATGAACCCGAACGGCGTCTCGGCCTTCCAGGGGATGTGCGTGACCAGGCAGACGGCGGACGAGCATGGCGTGACGAAGCTCTCCGATCTCACCAATCCGGATGTCGCCACGCTCTTCGACACCGATGGCGACGGCAAGGGCGAGATCTGGATCGGAGCGGCGGGCTGGGCGTCCACCAACATCGAGAAGATCCGCGCGAAGAGCTACGGCTACGACGCGACGATGAACCTCAAGGAGATGGACGAGACGCTCGCCATGGCCGAAGTCGACAACGCCGTGGTGCAGAGCAAGCCCATCGTGTTCTTCTGCTATACGCCGCACCACATGTTCGCGCTCCACGAGCTCGTCATTCTGGAGGAGCCGAAGTACGACGAGGCGAAATGGAACGTCATCCAGCCCACCGACGATCCCGACTGGCTGAACAAGTCGTCCGCCCCGGTGGCGTGGGATCTCGCGTACCTGCACATCCACTATGCCGCCGCGATGGAGTCGGACCTTCCCGAGGTGGCGTCCCTGCTGTCGAAGGTGAAGTTCGATACGGATACCGTCTCGGCGATGACCTACGCGCTCGTCGTGGAGAAGCAGGATCCGGCGGACTTCGCGAAGCAGTGGGTCGGCGAGAACGCCGACATGGTGGAGCGCTGGCTGAGGTGAGGGCGCCGGGCGCGGGGGGCCTTCACGCCCCCCGCGCCGCGATTTCGCCACCCTTGCGTTTCAGCTCGACCGTACCGCGTTTTCCCGGGTCGCGGCGAACGCGCGCGGCGTGCCACGGGGCAGCGCCCCGGAGGAGCTTGCGGCCGTGAACGAGGAGGAAGTCATCAGGCTCGACGACGTGTGGAAGATCTTCGGCGACCGCGCGCCGGAGGCGATGCGCGCGGTCAGGGAGGAGGGCCTGACGAAGCCCGAGGTGCTCGAGAGGTTCTCCTGCGTGGTCGGGATCGCGGAGTGCTCCTTCAGCGTGCCGCGGGGCGAGATCTTCTGCGTGATGGGGCTCTCGGGATCGGGCAAGTCGACCATGGTCCGTCATCTCAATCGTCTGATCGAGCCCACCGCGGGGAGCATCAGCGTGCTCGGGCGGGACGTGATGGCGCTCCCCGACGACGAGCTGCGCGAGCTGCGCGCCAGACACATCGGGATGGTGTTTCAGCACATGGCGCTGCTCCCCCACCGTACCGTGCGGGACAACGTCGCCTTTCCCCTCCAGGTGCGCGGCGAGCCGAAGTCGAAGCGATGGGAGGTCTCCCAGCACTGCCTCAGCATGGTGAACCTCGACGGCTACGAGGACCGGTTCCCCAGAGAGCTCTCCGGCGGCATGCAGCAGCGGGTCGGCCTTGCCCGCGCGCTCGCCTCGGACCCGGAGGTGCTGCTGATGGACGAGCCCTTCTCGGCTCTGGACCCGCTGATTCGCCGCCAGCTCCAGGACCAGTTCATGGCGCTCTCGGCCGAGCTCCGCAAGACCACGGTGTTCATCACCCACGATCTCGACGAGGCGATCCGGATCGGCAACCGCATCGCGATCATGAAGGACGGGGTGATCGTCCAGATCGGCACCCCCGAGGACATCGTCACCAACCCCGTGGACGAGTACGTCAGGGACTTCGTCGAGGGGATCTCGAAGCTGAATCTGGTCTACGCCCGCTCCATCATGGAAGACCTCCCGGTCTGGCGGGCCGGCAACGGTCCGGATCTTTCGCAGGCCCCCCGGGTGCGGCAGGACCGGGACCTCAACCACCTGATCGACATCTCCACCACGACCGAGCATCCGATCGTGGTGCAGGACGACAGCGGCCGGGATGTCGGCGTCATCACCAAGAGCAGGCTGCTCAAGGGCATCCAGGGGGGCGAGTGAGATGGCCGAAACCGGATTCGATGCGGGACCCGGAAAGCTCGCCAGCTCGGTGGGCGAGTTCGCCGGCACGAACGAAGCCTACTACGCGCGTGAATTCGACAGGATCCAGTCGGCGACCCGGTTCCCCTGGAGCTGGAACCCGATGGCCGCCCTGGCCGGCCCGCTGTGGGGGCCGGCGCGCGGGCTGTGGGGGTTCTTCTGGACCTTCATCGTGATCGAGCTGCTCGCGCTGGTGCAGATCGGCCGGGGGCTCTGGGGGGACCTCGGGGCCGACAAGACCGCCCGCGCGGAGAAGCTCGTCGAGCGCGCCGACGCGCTCTTCGAGAAGGGCAAGGCGGCGCTCCAGAACGGCGAGGCCGACGCGCAGGGCCTCATCACCACGGCGGGGAATCTCAGGCGCGCCGCGGAGCGGCTCATGGAGCAGGCGGAGCTCGCGGCGGCCGAAGCGACCGGGCTGCTGGTCATCGGCCTCGTCGTGCTGGTCGCGGTGCGCGCCGTCGAGGGGTTCTACGCGAACCTCGCCTACGAGCGGCGCTACCTCGAGTGGCGCGGCAATCCCCTCGTCGCGTCGGGGCTCAACTGGCGGAACGCGGCATTCGGCGCGGTGCTCTGGCTCGGCATCGTGCCGTTGACCCTCTATCGGTTCACGGTGTCGAAGCCCCACGAGCTGATCACCCGCTTTCCGATGGAGAAGCAGGTCTTCACGCCGGTGGCGAACGAGATGGAGAGCTGGTTCGACTGGCTCGCCACGCACGGCGCCGGGGTCTTCGACAGCATCACCCACGCCATCCGGGCGGTGCTCGACGGTCTGGAGGTCGCGCTCGTCGAGACCCCGTGGCCGGTGGTCATGCTCGTCATCGTGGTGACCGCCTGGCGTCTGGCCGGCCCCCGAGTCGCCGTCTTCACCGCCGCGTCGCTGGCCTACCTCGCCTTTCTGGGGCTGTGGGAAGTGAGCATGGCCACCGTCGCGCTGCTGGGAGCCGCCGCGTTCCTGTGCCTCCTCTTCGGCATCCCTCTCGGGATCTGGTTCGGCAAGAACGAGAGGGCCCATGCCATCGCGCTGCCGGTGCTCGACTTCATGCAGACGATGCCCGCCTTCGTGTACCTGATCCCGATCATCGCGTTTTTCGGCACCGGCAAGCCGCCCGGGGTGCTGGCCACGGTCGTGTTCGGGATGCCGCCGGTCATCCGGCTCACCGCGCTCGGCATGCGGCAGGTGCCCGAGGGGACGAAGGAAGCCGCCCTGGCCTTCGGCTGCACCCGGCGCATGCTGCTGCGCGATGTGGAGATCCCGCTCGCGATGCCGTCGATCATGGCCGGCGTCAACCAGACGATCCTGATGTGTCTGTCCATGGTCGTGATCGCGTCGCTGATCGGCGCCGGAGGGCTCGGCAAGAACGTGCTGGAGGCGCTCCAGTACGCGGCGAAGGGGCAGGGCATGCTGGCGGGGCTCGCGATCCTGTTCTGCGCCATGGTGATCGACCGGGTGATCCAGGGCCACTACAGGCGCACGGCCGGCAGCGGCCTGGCCTGACGCGCCGGCCGCGACCGGTGAAGGCGCCGCGGGTGTACGCCGGATCGCCGGAGACCCCGGGACCGAGGGCATCCGGACCTCGGTCGCGAGGGCGGGACATCCTCGATCCCGAGGATGTTCCCGGACCGGAAACGGGGGGTCTCGCCGGTGGATCGCGTCTCCGGGCTCCGTCCCGCCCCGGAGCGGGCAGAGTCGAGGACCGAGGATGATCAAGTCGATACTCGTGGCGACCGATGCGTCGCCGGCCGCGAAGCGCGCGCTGGCGCTGGCCATCGAGATCGCCGTGCGGCACGAGGCCGCGCTCGAAATCGTCCACGTGATTCGCGACCTTCAGATCCCGCCCAACCTGCGGGACATGGCGCAGGTGATGAACATGGCCGACGCGCGGGGCGACGTCATGATGTTCGTCGCGGAGCAGGTGCTGAGCGACGCGCGCGAGCGCGCCAGGAAGGGCGGTGTCGAGGAGGTCGGGACGCATGTCGGCCAGGGCGACCCGGCGGGCGCCATCATCGCGCAGGCGAGGCGGCGCGAGAGCGATCTCATCGTGCTCGGAACCCGGGGACTGAACGCGACGGAAGGGATGCTGCTCGGGTCGGTGTCGCGAAAGGTCGCGAACCTGTGCAGGACGAACTGCCTGATCGTACGCTGAATCGTACGCCGAGCCCCGGCGAGCGGGACCCGTCCCAGGACCATTCGGAAGTCGCGGCCACCGGCCGCCAGACCGGAATCTCGCACGGCGGCCGGGCGGTTTATCATGGCCGCGTCGCCACTCGCTCCGGAGGTTGCGCCATGACCGATGCCGATCCCTCTCCGCGACCGCACCGCCGCGGCATCTACCTGCTCCCGAACCTCTTCACCACCGCCGCCCTCTTCGCCGGATTCTACGCGGTCATGGCGGCGATCGACGGCCGCTTCGAGGCGGCGGCCGCCGCCGTCTTCGTCGCGATGGTGCTCGACGGAGCGGACGGGCGGATCGCACGAATCACCAACACCCAGAGCGCATTCGGGGCGGAGTACGACTCGCTCTCCGACGTCATCTGCTTCGGCCTCGCACCGAGCCTCATCGTCTACGAGTGGGCGCTGTCCGGCATGGGAAAGCTCGGCTGGGTCGCCGCCTTCTTCTTCACCGCGGCCACCGCGTTGCGGCTCGCGCGGTTCAACACCCAGCTCGGAACCACGGACAAGCGGTACTTCCAGGGTCTGCCGTGCCCGGCCGCCGGGGCGACGGTGGCGGCGCTGGTCTGGTTCGCCACCGAGCTCGAGGTACGGGGAGAGGGCATCGCCGCGTTCGCGTTCGCGATGACCATCGCTCTCGGCGGGCTGATGGTCTCGAACGTGCGGTTCCACAGCTTCAAGGATTTCGATCTGCGCGGCCGCGTGCCGTTCGTGACGATGTTCGTGGTGGTGGCGGGGTTCGTGCTGGTCTCGAGCGATCCGCCGGTCGTGCTCTTCCTCGGCACGCTGGGGTACGCCGTTTCCGGGCCGGTGCTCACGTTGTGGAACGTGCGCAAGCGCCGGGCCGCACGCCGTGCGTCGGCCGCCGGCGCCGGCGATCCGCCGCCCGACGTCGGCACGGGCTGAAGCCGGTCCGCACGCTTCGGAGAGCCGGGGTGCCGCATCCCTCGCGCGCGCATCTGGACGCGATCGGAATTCCCGTCTGGGTACGGCGCGCTCCGGCGCGTACGGTGGAATCTGCGCCGGAAGCCGGGTGGAGCGGCCCGGCCGGCCGCGCTCCGGCGGGTGCGGCGGAGTCGGTCCGGCCCTCGCCGGCCGCGGCCGGGCCCGCGGAGCCGTCCGCGGCGCAGGCCCTGGAATCGATCGATGCCCAGGTGCGCGACTGCCGCAAGTGCGAGCTGCACCGCACCCGTACGCGCACCGTGTTCGGAGTGGGCCGGCCGGACGCGGAGTGCATGTTCATCGGAGAGGCGCCGGGGGCGGAGGAGGACGCGCGCGGCGAGCCGTTCGTCGGCCGCGCCGGCAAGCTGCTCGACGCGATGCTGGCCGCCATCGGGCTCGAACGCGACGACGTGTACATCGCGAACATCGTCAAGTGCCGTCCGCCCCGCAACCGCGACCCGCAGGCCGGCGAGGTCGCGGCCTGCTCGGGCTACCTCAGGCGCCAGATCGAGGCGGTGGCCCCGCGCATCCTGGTCGCGGCGGGCCGGGTCGCGGCCCAGTCGCTGCTGCAGACGACGAAGCCGATCGGGCAGTTGCGCGGGCGCACGTACCGCTGCGGGGAGGACCGCCTCCCGGTGATCGTGATGTATCACCCCGCGTACTTCCTGCGCAGTCCCCTCGAGAAACGCAAGGGATGGGAGGACCTGGTGCGGCTGCGCTCGATGCTTTCCGGCGACGCGGCGGACATGCCGTGAGCGCGTTCGCGGTTCGCGAACGAACGCCTGCCCCGAGACGTCCGCTGCTTCCCGGGCCCCCCGAGTGAACGTCCTCGCGTTCGACATCGAGACGGTGCCCGATGTCGAGTCGGGCCGCCGGCTGCTCGGGCTCGACGGGCTCGGCGACGCCGATGTCGCGCGGGTCATGCGCCAGCGCCAGCAGCAGGCGTCGGGCACGGAGCTGATGCGCCACCACCTGAACCGGGTCGTGGCGATCGCGGTGGTGCTGCGCGGCGCAGAGCGGTTCAGGGTCTGGTCCCTGGGCGACCCGGACTCTTCGGAGCGCGAGCTCGTGCAGCGGTTCTTCGGCGGCATCGAGCGGTACTCGCCGAACCTCGTCTCGTGGAACGGCGGCGGCTTCGACCTTCCGGTCCTGCACTACCGGGCGTTGCTGCACGGGGTGGCCGCTCCGCGCTACTGGGAGTCGGGCGACGACGACCCGAGCTTTCGCTGGAACAGCTACCTCAATCGTTTCCACGCGCGGCACACCGATCTGATGGATGTGCTCGCCGGCTACCAGCCCCGGGCCTTCGCTCCGCTCGACGAGATCGCCCGGATGCTGGGCTTGCCCGGCAAGCTCGGGATGGACGGCTCGGGAGTGTGGGAGGCGCATGCCGCCGGCGACATCGAGCGTATCCGCGCGTACTGCGAGGTCGATGCGCTCAATACCTTCCTGGTCCATCTCCGCTACGAGCTGATGCGCGGACGCCTTTCCCGGGACGGATACGAGCGTGAATGCGGGGTCGTGCGCGACCGGCTGCGGGCGGATGAACGCGACCATCTCGCGGAGTTTCTCCGGGCGTGGGAGTCGTCGTGATCGCGCCGCGCCCCCTCGCAAGGCGGCGCGGCTCGTGGCCGCAATGACCGGCCCGAGCCGGACCGGGACCGCGGTGCGGGGCGCCGGTCCCGTGCGCATCCAGGGCCTCGATTCCAGGGGGCGAGGCGTCGCCCGCGCCGACGGCAGGACGACGCTCGTCCACGGCGCGCTTCCCGGCGAGGTGGTGGTCTCGCGGCGCATCCGGCGGCGGAGCGGCCGCGACGAGGCGGTGGTGGAGGAGGTCGTCGAGGCGTCCCCGGACCGGATCGAGCCGCGGTGCCGCTTCCACGAGCGCTGCGGCGGATGCAGCCTCCAGCATCTGTCCCACGATGCGCAGTTGCGCCACAAGACGCGGGTCCTGCTCGCGGCGCTCTCGACGATCGGCGACGTCGCTCCGGGAGAGATCATGCCGGCGCTGGCCGGAACGCCGTGGCGGTATCGCCGCAAGGCCCGGCTCGGTGCGCGTTACGTCGCCGGGCGGGATGCGGTGCTCGCGGGCTTCCGCGAGCGGCTTTCCAACCGGATTGCGGACATGACCGACTGCGAGGTGCTCGCCGATCCGCTCGGCCCGCTGCTCGCGCCGTTGCGCGGCCTCCTGAGCGCGCTCGAGTCCAGGGCGAGGATCCCGCAGATCGAGGTCGCGGTGGGGGAGGGCGCCGCCGTGCTCGTGATCCGCCACCTGGACCCGCTCCCGGCGACCGACCTCGCGGCAATCGAGGCGTTCGCGGTCCGGCGCGAGGTGGGGGTCTGGCTCCAGCCCGGCGGGGCGGACACCGCCCGGCCGTTCGTCCGGCCGCGCTCGGAGCTCCGCTACGCGCTCGACGACGGCGCGACCCGTCTCTCCTTCTCTCCGCTCGACTTCGTCCAGGTCAACGGCGAAGTCAACCGCGCCCTCGTGGAGCGGGTGGTGTCGATGCTCGCCCCCGCCCCGGGGGAGCGCGTGCTCGACGCCTGCTGCGGGATCGGCAACTTCAGCCTTCCGCTCGCGCGCCGGGGCGCGAGCGTGACCGGACTGGAGGTATCCGATGCGATGGTCGAGCGCGCGGCCGCGAATGCGCGAGACAACGCGCTGCCGGCATCGTTCCATCGCGCGGACCTCGGCGACGACGCGGTGGTGCGGGACTGGCTGCGCCGCGGATGGGACAAGCTGCTCCTCGACCCCCCGAGAACCGGGGCCGAGGTGGTCGTCGAGCACGTCCATCTCGCACGTCCGGCGCGCATCGTGTACGTCTCGTGCAACCCCGAGACGCTGGCGCGCGACGCCGCGCGCCTCGTGCACGGGCACGGCTATGCGCTGACCCGCACCGGACTCGTGGACATGTTTCCGCACACGAGCCACATCGAGTCGGTGTCGGAGTTCGAGGCGGACGAGCGGGGCGGGAAGGGACGGCCACGATGAGTGAGCCCCGAACGCCGGCGCCGATCAGGTCCCTCTCCTCGGTGCTGGCCAACCAGATCGCGGCCGGGGAGGTGGTGGAGCGCCCCGCGTCCGTGGTCAAGGAGCTGGTGGAGAACGCGCTCGATGCCGAAGCGGCGACCATCGCCGTCGAGCTCGAGATGGGCGGGGCGCGCCTGATTCGGGTGCGCGACGACGGATTCGGGATCCCTGCGGGCGAGCTCGTCCTCGCCCTCTCGCGCCACGCGACCAGCAAGATCGGGTCCCTCGACGATCTGGAACGCATCTCCAGCATGGGGTTCCGCGGCGAGGCGCTGCCGAGCATCGCCTCGGTGTCGAGGCTCGTCCTCGCGAGCCGGCCGGGCAGCGCGGACAGCGGCGCGCGGGTGCGCGTGGACGGTGGGGCGGTCTCGGCGGTGGAGCCGGCGGCGTCGAAGCCCGGCACCATGGTCGAGGTGCGCGATCTCTTCTTCAACGTGCCGGCCCGGCGCAAGTTCCTGCGCGCGCCCCGGACCGAGCTCCGGCACGCGGAGGACGCGGTGCGCCGCCTGGCGCTCGCGCATCCCGAGGTGTCGTTCGCGCTTCACCACGACGCGCGCAAGGTGCTGGAGGTGGCTGGCCGCATGGCGCCCGTGCGCCGTCTGTCGCGCCTCGTGGGACAGGAGTTCGCGGCCGGCGCCCTCGAGATCGCCTTCGACGCCGAAGGTCTTTCGATGCACGGATTCCTGGCCCCGCCGAGCGCGGCGCGCGGCCGCCCGGACCTGCAGTTTCTCTTCGTGAACGGGCGCAGCGTGCGCGACGACGTGGTGCGGCACGCGGTCCGGGTGGGGTTCGGGGACACGCTCGGGGGCGGGCAGTATCCGGCGTTCGTGCTCCACCTCGGCCTCGACCCCGCCGCGGTGGACGTCAACGTGCACCCTGCCAAGCACGAAGTCCGCTTTCGCGAGAGCCGCCACGTGCATGCCTTCGTCCGTCACGCGGTCTCCCGCGCACTCGGCGGATTCACCACTCAGGCGCCTCCCGAGACCGTTCCGATGGCATTGGACGCGGGTCCCGGCGCCCCGCCCGAGGCTGTCCGCCGAGCGGAGACGGAGTCCCGGACGGCGGCGGATGCCGGCCGCGCGGCGTATCCACCGCCCGGCGGCGCCCGTCCCGGGGAGAGCCGGGTGCGCGAGCAGCTCGCCGCGTACTCCGCGCTGTCGGCCGGAGCGTCCGCCACCGCCGCGTCCGCCACCGGCGCCGGCATGGCGCGCGGGCGGGTCCGTCTCGGCGACCACGTGCTCGCCGAACGGGGCGATGCGCTGCTTCTGATCGATCTGCGCGCCGCCCGCCGCGCGCTGGTGACGGACCGGCTCGAAGCATCCGCCCGAACCGCCGCGCCGGTTGCGCGGCCGCTGCTGATACCGCACACACGGGCGGTGCCCGAAGCCGTCGCCGATGCGGTGGACGAGGCGGACGATTCGCTCCGGTCGCTGGGGATCGAGATCCGCCGCGGCGCCCCCGGCTCGATCACGTTGCGGGCGATTCCCGCGTGCCTCGCCGGCGTCGCGCCGGAGGACCTGCTCGACGTCGTCGCCGGCTCGGCGAGGCGGGCGAGTCCCGTGGCCGATCTCGTCGGCGCGCTCGCGGCACTGGCGCAGTCGAGTCCGCTCGACGGCGACGCCGGGGACATCGTCGACGCGGCGACCTCGGGCCGGCTCGGCGCCGGTACCGGTACGGTCGCGGTCGACGAGGCGATGCTGCGCCAACTGTTCACCGCGGCGACACGGCGTTGAGCGAACAGGGCTCGGTGAGGCGTGACGTCGTTCGACTCCAACCGGAATCGGCGTTCTTCCGGGTTGAGAGCGGGGTGTAACGTAGCGCGCTAATGTCTTATGAGGATCAGGCACAAGGGACTGCGGGCGCTGCACGAGCGCGACGACACGGCGCGCCTCCCTGCCGGTCTTGCGCCACGGCTTCGGCGTATCCTGTTCCGCCTGCAAGAGGCGACGCATCCGGGCAGCGCCGACGTGCCGGGCTTCCGGCTGCATCCCCTCAAGGGCAGCCATGCGGGCCAGTGGAGCGTCCGCGTCTCCGGCAACTGGCGCGTGGTGTTCCGCTTCGAGGACGGCGAGGCCGTGGACGTGGACCTGATCGACTATCACTGACCGAAGGGGAGTGCTGACCATGAACGACATTGCAGGCAAGCACGTCGGGCCGATGCGGAACCCGCCGCACCTGGGCGAGCTCATCCGCGAGAGCATGGACGACGTGGGCTGGAACGTGACCGAGACGGCGGCGCGTCTCGGGTGCGAGCGCGGAACGCTGTCGCGCCTGCTGAACGGCAAGGCGGGCGTGTCGGCGAACATGGCGCTGGCGCTGGAAGATGTCGGCTGGGGCACCGCCGAGCACTGGATGCGGATGCAGGCGAGCTACGAGCTTGCGCAGGCGCGGCGCGACCGGACGGCTGCGCAGGGGCGCATGAGGGCGCTGCACGCATGATCGAGGTCCGCGCCGTCGGCGTGGTCGGGTCAGGCCGATGCGCCTGTCCATGTCGGCAACTGACCGCCGACGACGGATGTGATGCGGGAGCAACCCATGTCCCTGAATGAAAACCTGCGAAGAGCCAGGCGAGAAAAGAACGACGAGTTCTACACGCAGCTTCCCGACATCGAGAAGGAGCTCCGCCACTACACCCGACATTTCCGGGGCAAGGTCGTGTACTGCAATTGCGACGATCCCCGCATTTCCAACTTCTTCCACTACTTCTCGTACAACTTCGAGCGCCTGGGCCTCAAAAGGATCGTCACCACCTGCTACAGGAACCGGGACCGCGACCTGTTCAGCCGTCACGATTCGGAGCGGGCGATATGGCTCGAATACGCGGGGAACGCGAAGGGTGGCAGGGTGCCGGACGTAGGCGATATCGGAGTCCGCGAGCTCGAGGGGGACGGGGATTTCCGCAGCGCGGAGTGCATCGAGCTTCTGGGGCAGGCGGACATCGTGGTGACCAACCCGCCATTCTCCCTGTTCCGCGAATACGTCGCCCATCTGATGCAACACGGCAAGAAGTTCCTGATCGTCGGAAGTCAGAACGCTGTCACGTACAAGGAGATTTTCCCCCTGATCAAGGACAACAGGATGTGGCTTGGCGTCACCCCGAAAGGTCAAGACATGCTGTTCGATGTGCCGGAGGGGTACGCACAGGAATTGGTGGCGACCGCAAAGGAAGGGAGTGCCTATAGAGTCGTCGAGGGGGTTGTCAAAGGACGGTTGGGAAACGCAGCTTGGTTTACCAATCTCGACCATGCCAAGCGCCATGAGGAATTAATCCTCTACAAGCGCTACACGCCCGAGGAATACCCGACCTACGACAACTACGACGCGATCAATGTGGACAGGGTCGCCGAGATTCCGATGGATTGGGACGGGGCGATGGGGGTTCCAGTAACGTTTCTGGACAAATACAACCCGGAGCAGTTTGAAGTGATCGGGATCACAGACAGGGACAACAACTCCGGCCTGAAAACAAAGGAATACTCGTTGGCAGATGTGCCCAACGCAGGCAATCTGAATCGAAGGGGTGTCATAAAGGTGGGGAGTGAGCATAAACCCACTTATGTTCGGTTGCTGGTCAAAAGGATGCCATCACGATGAAAATCGATCTGCATGAAATCACAGTCCGCGACCTCGTGGAGGGCTACCACGACGACGGCGAGGGCGGGGTACGCGGCTATGGTGGCAAGCTCGACATCCGCCCGCCGTTTCAGCGCGAGTTCGTCTACAAGGACAAGCAGCGCGATGCAGTGATCGAGACAATCAACAAGGGCTTTCCGCTTAATGTGATGTATTGGGCCGTGCGTCAGGACGGAACGTATGAGGTCATCGACGGCCAGCAGCGCACGATCTCGGCCGCGCAGTACGTGGAAGGCGATTACTCCCTTGACGGGCTGTATTTCTTCAACCTGCAAGACGACCAGAAGAAGCGGATTCTCGATTATGAATTGCAGGTTTACATCTGCGACGGAACCGATAGCGAAAAGCTGGCTTGGTTCAGAGTCATCAACATCGCCGGGGAGAAGCTGACTGACCAGGAGTTGCGGAACGCGGTTTATGCCGGACCGTGGGTGTCCGACGCAAAAAGGTATTTCAGCAGGCCGCAAGGTCCGGCCTACGCGGTCGGAAACAAGTATGTGAGGGGATCGCCGATCCGCCAAGAGTACCTCGAAACCGCGATCCAATGGCTCAAGGATGAGGGGCAGACGGTCGAGGACTATATGGGCGCGCACCAGCACGACCCGACCGCAACCACCTTGTGGAATCACTTCCAGTCGGTAATCAATCGGGTGAAAGCGGTGTTTCCCAAGTACCGCAACCCCATGAAGAGTGTGGATTGGGGTGGGCTTTACGGTTTCCTCCAAGACGAAAGTCTGGATCCAGAACGGCTTGAAGCCGAGGTTGCCCGCCTGATGATCGACGACGATGTGACGAAGCAGGCGGGCATCTACCCGTATCTCCTCACCGGCGAGGAAAAGCATCTCAACATCCGCGCCTTCACCCCAGCCATGAAGCAGAAGGCGTTCGAGAGGCAAGACGGCACTTGCAAATCATGCGCGAAAAAGTTCGAGATGTCGGATATGGAGGCTGACCACATCACGCCTTGGACGGAGGGCGGCAAGACAAGCGAACAGAACTGTCAAATGCTGTGCAAGCACTGCAACCGCAGGAAATCCAACAAATAAGAGTTGATCAATATGGCTTTACGACAGAGCCTTGTGTACCAAGGCTACCGGCCATTGCCTCCCCTATAATGTTTCCGACCTTCTCGGCGGTCTCGACCAGATGGTCGGAAGCTGCGCACCCCGCTGGAGAAGACGCGCAGGAACAGGCCGGGGATGACGTCGTCCCGGATCTCGCAGCGCTTCTCGCACGGCCTGGCGGCGCGGACGCGCCGGGCGAAGGTGGACCTGGTCTGGTCGCTCATGGTCGTGGCTCCCGTTCAGGCCGCGCGGCTGGGCGGTGGCGCAGGAAGCAGCCGTGGCGGCGTTTCGTCGTGGAAGCCGCGCGGCGGTGCGGGGCGAGACGGGCCACAAGGCCCTGTAGTCACGGGCTTTTCTGTCCGTTCATGCGAAGGCGGACGCTGGCGGGAAGGGCACCATTTGGTGGGGTGGGTGTGACCATACGAGCGGTTACGGGAATTGACACTCCGCTTCAGGGGCTGCTCGCGTGAGCGCCTGCTTCGGAGGTGTCCGGATCGGAGGAGTGGAGGAGGAGCCCCATATCCCTCACGGCGCCGGGCCTGTCGTCTTCCTGATGGGACCCACCGCGGCCGGCAAGACCGGGATTGCGGCGGCGCTCGCCGAGCGCGGTCCCTTCGGGATCGTCAGCGTGGACTCCGCCATGGTGTTCCGGCACCTGGACATCGGCACCGGCAAGCCCGGCCGGGAGGTGCTGGCGCGGGCGCCGCACCGGCTCATCGACATCCGGGACCCGGACGAGCGCTACTCGGCGGCCGAGTTCCGCGACGACGCCCTCGGCGCGATCGCGGACATCCGGGCCTCCGGCCGGGTGCCGTTGCTCGCCGGTGGGACGGGCCTCTACTTCCGGGCCCTGGCGCAGGGGCTCGCGGTGCTGCCGCCGGCGGCCCCGGAGGTGCGGGCGGGAGTCGAGCGCGAGGCGGCGCGGGTCGGGTGGCCGGCGATGCACGGGCGGCTGGCCGCCGTCGACCCGGCCTCCGCGCGCCGCATCCACGCCAACGATCCCCAGCGCATCGAGCGCGCGCTGGAGGTGCATGCGCTCACCGGCCGGCCGATGTCGGAGCTGCTCGACCGCGGCCGCCGCGGCGCCCTCGCCGGGCCGGTGTGCCGGATCGTGATCGAGCCGTCGGACCGGTCCGCGCTCCACCGGGCCATCGCGGCCCGGTTCATGCGGATGCTGGACGCGGGATTCGTCGACGAGGTGCGCGATCTGAGGCGCCGCTGGCCGCTCTCGGAGCACAGCGCCTCGATGCGTCTGGTCGGCTACCGTCAGGTCTGGACGTATCTCGAAGGGGCGTGCTCGCGCGCGGAGATGACGGAGCGGGCCATCGCCGCGACCCGCCAGCTCGCCCGGCGCCAGCTCACCTGGCTGCGCTCGGACCCGGCGGCGGTCCGCGTCGACTGCCATGCGCCGGACGCGGCGGAGCGCGTCGCCGCCTGCGCCGGGTCGTTCGTCGAGCGCGCGGCGCCGGCGCCACCCGCATGAGGGCGGTGCGCATGCCGCGCGGCGATGCGTCCGGGCTTCGGCCGGTGGCGGCCCGGCTCCCTCGCCCGGCTGCTCCGCGCGTACGCGCATGTGCCCTGCGCGCCCTCATCCGGCCGGCTCAGTCGTCGGGGCGCGGGCGGAATCCGCCGTCCGCGTGCTCGGCGAGCCACCCCTCCAGGATGACCTGCGCCGCCACCGGATCGGGGCCGTCGCGGCGCGAGCCGCTCTCGATGAGGCGGGTCCATGCCTCGCGGGTGGAGAGCCGCTCGTCGGCGAGGTGGACCGGAAGCCCGGAACGCGCCTGGAGGCGGCTCGCGAACCGGCGCGCCCGCGCGGTGATCCACTGACGGGTGCCGTCCATGTTGAGCGGCAGCCCGACCACGAGCGCGTCCGGCCTCCAGGCGCCGATGAGCCGGTCGATGGCGTTCCAGTCCGGCCTCGCCCGGCGCACCGGGACGGTCTCGAGGGGGGTGGCGGTGCGGGTCACAGTCTGCCCGATGGCGGTCCCGATCCGCTTCTCGCCGAAGTCGAACGCGATCAGCGTCTTCGTTTCTTCCATCGTCACCATCGCGCCCTTGCACCGGTCGCGGCCTCCGGGACCGCCCGCTCCGCGTCACGGAGTCATGCCGCTTCGGCGCGTCCTGTCGCGGTCGTGATGTATCCGCCGTCGTGGGTACAGTGTCCGACCGCGCGAGTCAATCATCCCCTTCCGACAGCGGCGGTTCCCGCCAGCGCCCGGAAGAGAGCCGTACCGTGGTGGAATGTGGTGCGATTTCGACCTTCGGGGCGTCGAGTCGAGGGGATTTCAGGGACCTGTTCCCGCCTGGCGGGAGTTGCTGTTCCGACAGCGGCGGGGAAACCCCGAACGTCGGCAATGAGGAGGTGCATCGCCATGAGGACCCATGCCCGAGCCGTCGTCATCGGCGGCGGCGTCACCGGCTGCAGCGTGCTGTACCACCTGGCGCGCGCGGGCTGGACCGACTGCCTGCTCGTCGAACGCAGCGAGCTCACCTCGGGGTCGACGTGGCACGCGGCCGGCGGCACCGCCGCGCTCGCCGCGAACGCGACCATGACCTGGCTGCACCGGTACTCCTTCGAGCTCTACCCGAAGCTCGAGGCGGAGACCGGACAGTCGTGCGGGTTCCACCATGTGGGCGGCGTGATGCTCGCGCGCACCGGGCGGCGCATGGAGGAGCTGGAGCTGTTCCGCTCGAAGGCGCGCCGGACGGGCTTCTCGCCGCGATGGCTCGATGCGGACGAAGCCGGGGCGCTTGCCCCGATCCTCGATCTCGCCGGCGTGAAGGGGGTGCTCTACGAGGCGAGCCGCGGGCACGTCGACCCGAGCGGCGTGACCCACGCGTTCGCGAAGGGCGCGCGCGACCGCGGCGCCGGGATCGTGCGCCACTGCCCGGTGCTGGAGACGAATCCGCGCCGCGACGGCGGCTGGGAGGTGGTGACCGCGCAGGGCGCCGTGGTCGCCGAGCACGTGGTGAACGCGGCGGGGCTGTGGGCGCGCGAGGTGGCGGCCCTCGCCGGGGTCCGGCTGCCCCTGATGCCGGTCGAGCACCACTACATCGTCACCGAGCCGATCCCCGAGATCGAGGCGATGGACCACGAGCTTCCCCTCATCGGCGACGCGGACGCGGAGTTCTACATGCGTCAGGAAGGGCAGGGCCTGCTGCTCGGGGTCTACGAGTCGCCCTGCACGCACTGGGCGGTGGACGGCACGCCGCCGGACTTCGGCCACGAGCTCCTGCCCGACGACCTCGCCCGCATGGAGCACAACATGGCCCAGGCGGTGCGGAGCGTGCCGGTGCTCGGACGGGCCGGGATCCGGCGGGTGGTCAACGGCCCGATGATCTTCTCCCCCGATCTCAACCCCCTCGTCGGCCCGCTGCCGGGCCTGCGCAACTACTGGTGCGCGTGCGGGGTGATGACCGCGTTCAGCCAGGCCGGGGCGGTCGGCAGGGTGCTGGCGGAGTGGATGACGAACGGCGACCCGGGCCTCGACTTCTTCATGTGGGACGTGACCCGGTACGGGGACTGGGCCGGCCGCGCGTACACCATGGCCCGCACCGCGGACATGTACTCCACCCGCTTCCGGACCCACTACCCCTACGAGGAGCGCGAGGCCGGGCGTCCGGTGCGCACCACCCCGGTCTATCCGCTGCTGAAGGAAGCGGGCGCGGTGTTCGGGGCGAGCTGGGGCTGCGAGTACCCGCTGTGGTACGCGTCCGAGGGCGCGAAGGCCGGGGACGAGCTGACCTTCCGCCGCCCCGGCTGGTTCGGCCCCGTGGGCGAGGAGGCGCGCGCGGTGCGGGCGGCGCTGGGGCTGTTCGAGACGTCGGTCTACGGCAAGTTCTCGGTGCGCGGGCCGGGGGCGCGCGAGTGGCTGGATCGGGTCATGGCCAACCGCATGCCGCGTGAGGACGGGCGCATCGTGCTCACCCCGATGCTGAACGAGGCCGGGCGCATCATCGGGGACTTCAGCGTCACCCGGCTCGGCCCCGGCGAGTACTTCCTCGTCGGCGCGGGCAGCACCGAGCGCTTCCACCTGCGATGGTGGGAGCCGCGGCTGCCGGCGAGCGGCGTCGAGCTCGAGTCGATGATGACGCGGCTTGCCGGGTTCGCCATCGCGGGGCCGCGCGCCCGCGACCTGCTCGCGCGGCTCGCCGGCCGCGACGTGTCGAGCCGGGCGCTGCCGTTCTTCACCGGCGCCCGCATGCGGGTCGGCCCGGCCCCGGACGTCGTCGTGCTCCGCGTCTCGTACTCCGGCGAGCTGGGCTACGAGCTCTACCTCCCCTCCGAGCACCAGGTCCCGCTGTTTCTCGCGCTGCGCCGGGAGGGCGCCGACCTCGGGCTTCGCCTTGCCGGCATGCGCGCCCTCGGCTCGCTGCGCCTGGAGAAGGGGTTCGCGGGATGGGGGCGCGAGCTGTCGCCGGACCACGATCCGTTCCAGGCCGGACTCGGCCGGCTCGTCAGGCTCGACAAGACCGGGTTCGTCGGGCGCGACGCCGCGCTGCGGGCGGCGGAGCGCGAGCCGGAAGAGCGCCTGGTCCTGCTCGAGATCGACACCGACGACGCCGACCCCTGGGGCGGGGAGCCGGTGCTCCGCGACGGCGAGTGCGTGGGCTACCTCACCTCGGCCGGCTACGGCCACTGCGCCGGCAGGACCCTCGCCCTCGGGTACGTGCGCAGCGACGCGATCGCATCCAGCGCGGCATACGACGTGGAGGTGATCGGCGAGCCCCGGCCCGCGCGCCGGCTCGAGCGGCCTCCGATCGACCCGGATGGCGAGCGCATGCGCGGCTGACCGGAGGGCGGGGTCTCCGGGGCGGCCTCGCTCGCGTACTCGTCCGGTGGTATCGCGACGAGCCCGCCGGCCGCTCTCTTGGGAGCCGCCTTCACGCCGACGACCCGCGAAGCCACGCCACGGCCACGATCGCCAGGAACAGGGCGTAGGCGGCGATCAGGGAGACCGGCATCGCGTCTCCACCGAACCGGTCCATGGCCGCGCCGCCGGCCGATGGCCAGAGGAACGCGCCGACGCAGAACATGACCGCGAGCATGGCGGACGCGGCGCTCAGCTCGGCGCCCCTGAAGCGCCGGCCGAGGAGCACCAGGGAAACCGTGTAGAGCGCGCCGAGCGCACCGCCGTAGAGGAACATGAAGATGGTGCCCGCCACCGGGTGGGGAAGCGCCCACGGGAAGGCCGCCGAGCCCGCGAGCAGTACGACGGCCAGGGCGGCGGCGATCGCGTAGTTGCTCACCCGGTCCGCCAGCCACCCGATCGGGTATTGCAACGCCATGCTGCCGATCGCCAGCACGGTGAGCAGCCGGATCGCGTCGGCCTCGGCCATGCCGAGCCCCACCGCGTAGATGGGAAGGAAGGTCAGCAGCAGCGCGTCGCCGGCCGCGAACACGAAGTATCCGAACATCGCCACCGGCGCCAGCAGCACGTAGCGCGCGAGCGGCACGGTCTTCCCCCCGAGCTTCGGGGACGAGCCGAGGGCGCCGGCGAGCACCGCCGCAGCGACGAGCAGCAGTGCGATGGTGACCAGGAACGGCGCCCAGCCCTCGGTGCCGGTCATCGACAGGATCGCCGGGCCGAGGGCGAAGCCGGCGGATACCACGACGCCGAAGATCGCGATGATGCGTCCCCGGTGCGTCTCGGCCGCCGCGTGGTTCACCCACGCCTCGCCCGCGATCCACAGGAAGCTCGACGCCATCCCGAGCGCGAACCGCAGCGGGAACCAGAGCCACACGTCGGGGAAGACGCGAAGCAGCGCGAGCAGCACCACCGTCGCGAGTATCGACGCCAGCATCAGCAGGGCGGGTCCGCGGGCCCGCAGCAGCCGCGTGGCGAGCGGGGCGACCGCGAACACCGCGATGAAGTAGGCGCCGGTGTTGAGCCCGATGAGGGTCTCGTCGACCCCCTGGCGGTCGAGCACCAGCGAGAGCAGCGGCATCGTGAGCCCGTGGCCGAAGCTCGCGACCGCGAGCGCGACGGTGGCGACGACGAGCTGCCGCCACCGCGGGTCCTGCGCGGTCAGGGCGAGCGGTCCGGACATGCGGGGCGCGGGTCACGCAGCGGGGCGAAGGCGTGGATTGTCTGCCATATCCGCCGGAGCTTCGCCACCGGATGGTGGAGCGGGCAGGGCTATTGGTCCTGGTGGAGCGGGTTTGCTCGGGGTCGACGGTTCGATTGTCGGCATTCGGTATGGCTCCACGCGATCGGAATGTGGTAACAGTAGCTCATGGCGGTCGAGCTCGATGCGGCGAAGCGTGCCGCTACGCTCGAAGCGAGGGGGCTCGACATGGCTCGTGCCGGCGAGGTTTTCGCGAGCGCTACCCTGACCGTCGAGGACGACCGACAGGACTACGGGGAGGACAGGTTCATCACCATCGGATTTCTCGACGGGAGGATGGTGATCCTCGTCTGGACACCTCGCAGCCGCGCGCGCCGCATCATCAGCATGAGGAAGGCCAATGAACGCGAACAGGCGCTCTATGCACCACGTTTCCGAGCGGGATGACGCACCGGATCTTTCCGCCGACGACTGGCCCGAGAAGTTTGCCAGGGCGCCTGTTCGTCGCGGCCGGCCACCGCTGGTCGAGCCCAGGGTGTCGACTACCATTCGCCTCTCGCAGGACGTAGTCGATCATTTCAGGGCGACCGGTCGCGGATGGCAGACGAGGATCGACGAAGCCCTGCGGGACTGGATAAGGATGCACGATACCGCGTGATACGCAATCGGGACTCGGGACCGGACCCCGAATTGACGCAACGCCGACCGAAGATCCCGCCAGCGTCGAAGCAACTCCGGTGATCGGCGACCGGACCGATGGGTTGCATCCGCGACGAGGCTGGCAACGCCGGACCCGCGGCTGCGGGCGCTCTCGGGTGCGCTCGGGGGAGACCCCGGTCCGGTATGACCTGCCGGGTAACGGGAGGGCGCCTTGCCTGGGGTCGAGATCGACAGCGTGGTGAAGGCGTACGGCGCCACCGTGGTGATCCCGAGGCTCTCGCTGGATATCGGCGAGGGCGAGTTCGTGGTCATCGTGGGCCCTTCCGGCTGCGGGAAGTCGACGACGCTGCGGATGGTCGCGGGCCTGGAGGCGGTCACCAGCGGCGCCATCCGCATCCGGGACCGGGACGTGACCCGCGCCCCGCCCAAGGCGCGGGACATCGCGATGGTCTTCCAGTCGTATGCGCTCTATCCGCACATGAACGTCGCGGGGAACATGTCGTTCGCCCTGCGGCTCGCCGGTACCCCGAAGGACGAGATCGAGCGCCGCGTGCGCGCCGCGGCGCAGATGCTGGAGCTCACCGGCCATCTGCACCGCAAGCCCCGGGAGCTGTCCGGCGGGCAGCGCCAGCGCGTGGCGATGGGCCGGTCCATCGTGCGCGACGCCTACTGCTTCCTGTTCGACGAGCCGCTCTCGAACCTCGACGCGAAGCTGCGCTCCAGCATGCGCACCGAGCTCGCGCTCCTGCACCGGAGGCTCGAGCGCACCATCTTCTGGAGATGTCCCGGGAGGAAGGCGAGTACGATGTCGTCTCGTGGGTGGTGATGTGGAAGGGCGAGTACGTCTCCAAGGGGCTCCTGACCCCGCTGAGCCGGTTCTTCACCAGCGGGTCGCTGGTCGACCCCGAGTACGACATCGACGACATCGCCGACGCGTACCTGCAGAACGGCGGCATCGTGGGGGGCAGGAAGGGCTACATGCCGGGTAAGTCCGGCGCGCTCTACGGCATCCCGTTCGGGGCGGAGACCTCCATCCTCGCCTATCGCAAGGACATTCTCGCCGAGCACGGCATCGACCCCCCGGGCACCTACGACGAGCTGCGCGCGGCCCTCGGGAAGCTGCATGCGGCGGGCGTGCCCGCCCTGACCTCGCGCGGGAAGACCGGCCACCAGGTCACCGCGGGGTGGCTCCTGCATCTGGCGCCGCTCGGGGGCAGGATCTTCGACGACCAGTGGAATCCGGTCTTCAACGATGCGGCCGGGGTGGAGGCGGCCCGGGTCATGCGCGAGATCGCGCGGACCGGGCCGACGGGGATCCCGTCGTTCGGATTCGGCGAGGCCGCGGCCGCGTTCCTCGGCGGCGACGCCGCGATGTACATCGACACGCTGAAGATCGCGGCGATGTCGCGCGACCCGAAGCTGTCGAAGGTGGACGGCAAGGTGGGCTTCGCCCTGCATCCGACCGGCACGCGCTGCGGCTCGGAGACCGGCGGCTTCGCGATGGGGATCCCGGCGAACTCGCAGAACCAGGAAGCCGCCTTCCTGTTCATCCAGTACATGACCTCGAAGGCCGGAGACCGGCGCATGGTCGAGCTTGGCGGCGACCCGGTGCGCATGTCGACCATCGAGCACTTCAGGGACCGGTTCGCGGAGTACCCCGTGATCCTCGAGCAGCTCCCGTGCGCCGACCCGGACTGGCGCCCGCTGATCCCGGAGTGGAACGAGCTGAACATCGACGTGCTCGGCCAGGCCCTGACCGAGGTCATCACCACCGACAGGCCCATCCAGCCGATCATGGACGCGGCCGCCGCCAAGGCCCGCGCCATCATGGAGCGCGAGGGGTACTACGTGTGGGCGGAGTATCGGAAGTAGCCGCGCGGGAACGGCCCGTGCACCGTGCGGGGCGGCACGACGCCGCTCCGCACGTTCGAAGGGCGTTCGAAGAGTCCCGTCCGGCGAGGCTGCGCCCCGGCGCGGCGAGACATGCCGGAGCTGCCCGGGCTCGTTCGAGGCCGCGGTGCATCGTTCCGGCGGCGGCCTCGAACCTTTCGTCCGCGGAGCTTCCGTGCCGGTCCGGCTCGATGGCGAGGATCGGCGCGGCTCGGGACGTCCGGCCGCGCCGCCGCCATGCGTGACCATCGCCTGAATCCTCTGAAGGTGGAGCCCCGGAAGGTCCTGCCGCGCTGCCGCCATGCGTGACCATCGCCCCCTGACGCCGTATCTGTTCATCGCGCCGGCGGTGCTGGTCATGGCCGCCGGCCTCGTCTACCCGGTCGTCGACGCGTTCTACCTGAGCTTCCACGACTGGAAGATCGGCACCCCGTTCGAGGATGCCGAGAACGTCGGCTGGGACAACTATCTCCGGATGCTGGGCGACCCCGACGTCCTGGAGTCCATCGGCGTCACCTTCCGGTTCGGCTTCTGGACCATCACCATCGAGATGGCGCTCGGCATCGCGCTCGCCCTGATGCTGGAGAAGCCGATCCGGGGCGCCTCGGTGTTTCGCACCATCTTCATCCTGCCGCTGATGATCTCGCCCGTGGTGGTGGGGCTGGTGTGGCGGTACCTCTTCGACGCCCGCGTGGGCTGGATCAACCACTACCTGCACGCGTGGCTCGGCATCGAGCCCCAGGTATGGCTCGGCGACCCGGAGCTGGCGTTCTTCGCCATCGTGCTCACCGACATCTGGCAGTGGACGCCGTTCATCTTCATCATCGTCATCGCCGGGCTCCAGGCGCTGCCCGGCGAGGTGCTGGAGGCGGCGCGCATCGACGGCGCAAGCTGGTGGCAGATGATCTTCCTGGTGAAGCTGCCGATGATCGGCTCCATCCTGGTCATCGCGCTGCTGATGCGGCTGATCGACGTGTTCCGGGCGCTGGAGGTCATGTACATCATGACCGGCGGCGGTCCGGGGCGGTCCACGGAGCTGCTGTCCCTGCACATCTACAACCGGGCGTTCGACGCCCAGCTCCTCGGCTACGCGTCGGCGATCTCCGTGCTGCTGATCGTGATCGTGTTCGCGCTCTCCGCCGCCATCCTGGTCATCGGCAATCCCATGAAGGAGCAGTCCGATGTGTGAGCCGTCCGTCCGCCCCCGGCGCAAGGAGCCATCCGATGCATGAGCCGCTCGGCAGCCCCTGGCGCGTGGCGGGACACTACGCCTGCCTGGGCGTGCTGGCGATCATCTGCCTGATGCCGATCTGGGTGATGCTGGCGACGTCGCTGAAGGACGAGGTCACCATCTTCGAGGGGAATCCCATCTGGTTCTTCTTCGTGCCGACGCTGGAGAACTACGAGTACATCTTCGGCCGGGGCAAGTTCGACCGCTACCTGGCGAACTCCATCATCGTCGGCACCGTCTCCACCTTCCTGACCCTGTTCCTGGGGGGCCTGTGCGCCTACGCGCTCGCGCGCTCCCGGTTCAGGGGCCGCGGGCTCGTCGCCAACTCGACGCTGCTGGTCCGGATGGTGCCGCCCGCGGTGCTGGCGGTGCCGGCGTTCGCGATGGTCGTCGCCTTCGGGATCACCAACGACCTCGCCGTGCTCATCTTCTTCTACACCGCGCTCAACCTCCCGTTCGCGATCTGGCTGCTGTTCGGCTTCTACAAGCAGATCCCGGTCGAGCTGGAGGAAGCGGCCATCGTCGATGGCGCGTCACCGCTCCAGGTGTTCTTCCGGGTCCTGTTCCCGCTGATGAAGTCCGGCTACGCGGTGGCCGGCATCTTCACGTTCCGGATCGCGTGGAACGAATTCATCCTCGCCCTGCTGCTGACGGGCCGCAAGACACGAACGCTTCCGGTCGCGGTCTCCGGCTTCCTCACCGATACCGGAGTGGAGTGGGGGCGGATCATGGCCATGGGGACCCTCATCGTGATCCCTCCGCTCATCTTCACCTTCTTCGCCGCCCGCCAGATCATCGCGGGAATGACCGCCGGCGCGGTCAAGGGGTGAAGGGGCAGGGGTGAGGGTCAGGGGGTGAAGGGGCCAGGGACGGTGAGCGAAGCAAGGTTGCCAACAGCATCCGGAAGGGCCCCGTTCCTGCGCAATGGCGCGCTCGACACGCGGCAAGGGAATTCTCGCCAGTGTCCTGAGGAGTGAAGGGTCAAGGGGTGAAGGGGCAGGGAAGTGGACGAGTCGATGGAGAATCGGCGGTGGGACGCGAGCGCAGCCTGTCGTTCACGACCACCGATTCGGAGGTCGGGCCGGTCGAGGGAGAGCCACCGATGAGACGCGAGCGCAACACCATCTACGACGAGGCCACGGGCGCGTACTTCGGGGAGTCCATGCCGATCTCCCGCGCCGAGATGGAGGCCCGGGTCTGGCGGTTCCGGTCCCTCGTCCCGAGCCCCCGGGCGTTTCCGGACTGCACCCTGCCCGGGCATGTGCGCACGCTGTACTCCGCGCTCGGCCCGGGGGCGGACGACGAGCAGCTCGAAGGCACCGCGGTCGAGGACGCGGAGAGCTACTTCATCGACTTCGTCCGGGCCGGCCCGGGCAACGGGGCGGCGCTCCACTCGCATGGTTCGGAGGAGACGTTCATCGCGCTGACCGGGCGGTGGGAGGTCTTCTGGGGCGACGACGGAGGGGAGCGCGTGGCTCTCGAACCCTTCGACGGCATCGTCGTGCCCGGTGGCGTGCTGCGCGGGTTTCGCAACGCGGGAGAAGGGGAATCGGTGCTGCTGACGGTGCTGGGGGCGCACGGCACCGGCGCCTGCGTGTGGAGCAGGGACCTGCGCGAACGATTCGCGAGGGCGGGCGTCGGCCGCGCCCCGAAGGGCCCGGCCTGATCGCCCGGGCCCTTCGGTCCCGCTGGCGCCGCACATGTCATCCAGGCCTGCGGCACCCCGTGGGAAGGGCGGGACTGCGGCCTTGCTTCCGACAGGCGGGGTGACAGGGACTGGAGTTTCAGCCTGGCGATCAGGGGCCGGGGGTGTACGTCAGATTTGTGGTGTCCCCGGGATCGAAGGCGGGACGCCCTCGCAAACGAGGGGCGCTACGAATCTGACGTACACCCCCGCGCCGTGTGGAGGGTGAGGGGATGGCACAAGCGAACTCGCGGTCCTGTGGTGTGTGCCCGCGCGAACGGTTCTGGCTCGACCATCTTGCGCACGGCCGCCAGCAAGGGCTGACGTTGAAGGCGTATGCCCAGGCCCACGGGCTGTCGGTCAGCGCACTGTACACGGCGCGCTCGACGCTCAAGCGCCGCGGCGTTCTCAGGACCCGTTCTCGGCGCATCTTCAGGCTATGCCGGACGGTCCACGGTACGAGCCTCACCGCGCCACGCCCGGCCCGGCATTCCGACTGACGAGCCGCAGGGTGCGTCTCACCGCGGCGCTCCCGGCCCGGCGCTACGCCGGGCGGAGCATCAGGATCATCAGGACCACGAAGGCGGCGACGATCAGGATCGGCACGAGCGCCGCCTTCCAGTCGCCCGCTTCGGCCTTCGGCGCCTTCTCCGCCGCCCGCTTCGCGCCCGGTCCGAAGAAGAACAGGACGGCGAGGACCAGCACCCCGGCGAGGATCGCTTCCCAGAGCTCCATGTGCGTTCATGCCTCCCCGCGGGCCGCGCCGCCGCCCGAGCCCGCCGATGCGAGCCTTGGGAGTCTGCGCCGTAGGAGGCCATGACGGCAATGGGAAGTAAGATGCGTTCACCGCAGCCGATATTGCTCCTCAACGTACTTGCTGCGGATTGCGGCCGCTTCGTCCGCCGGGTCGCTGCGGCAATGGGCTCCAGCACCGCCTCGGTGGCCACGAGCAGGGCCTCGCGCTTGCGCGCCCGCTCCCCGGCCAGCAGCCAGTCCATCGCCGCATACAGGTCATCCTCGTCCACCGGGTCGAGGTTCAGGGTCTCGGCCAGCGTATCCCGCGCGGTGGCCCCGGCCAGCCCTCGGGCGGTCGCCAGCTTCGAGCCGGGGTCGAGGATGCGCGCGGCGACCATTGCCAGCACCCGCGCGCGCTGCGGCGACGGCTCGGGGTCGAGCAGCCGGTCGAGGCGGAGCTGGCGGAGGGTGCCGAGCACGGCCGCCACATGGCCGTGCGGGAGCGAGCGGACCACGTCGAAGGCGGCGTCGAGGCGGGGCACGGCGGTGCCGCCCTTGAGCAGGACGCGGAGCCCCTCGACGAGGGTGGGGGGCCACGTGGAGAGGTTGGCGAGGGTGCGCTTGCGGACCTTGCCGGCGTCGCGGCAGGACTCGCGCAGGAGGATGGCGGGCGGGGAGGAGCGATTGGGGACGGCTTCGATATACATGGCTACACTCGCAGACCCGGATGGACACATGAACCCTGCCAAAACAAGCGCTTGGCTTGATAAGCCGGCGACAATCAGGGGGAACTTCAGCATAGCGCGGGCCGGGCGCGGCGTGGTGAGGCTCGCCCCGTGGGCCGTCCGGCGTAGCGCCGAGCCGGGCGCGGCGTGGTGAGGCTCGCCCCGTGGGCCGTCCGGCGTAGCGCCGAGCCGGGCGCGGCGTGGTGAGGCTCGCCCCGCGCTCCGTCAGGCGTAGTGCCGGGCCAGGAGCGCCGCGGTGAAGCTCGCCCGCAGGTAGAACCCGCGCGGCAGCGTCGGCCGGTACGCCCCGTCCGATCCGATCGCGCGGCGCCGCGCGGCGGCGTTCGCCGCCTTCGGACGGATCTGCAGGCACTCGCCCTCGCGGGCCGAGATCTCTTCGACCCGGCCGAGCACGACTCGATCCATCAGCGTCTCCCAGTCGCTCGCGAGCGCCGCTTCCTCCTCGGGCGACGGGCTCCACAGCAGCGCGGAGCCGATGCGCCGCGCGGGCAGCGGGATCGTCCGATCCCCTTCGAACGGCATCCACAGCACGCGCGCGAGCTTGCGCCGCACGTTCGAGTCCCGCCAGCTCGGGCCGGCGTCGCCCGCCAGCGGCACCGTGCACACATAGGTCGATTCGAGCGGCCGGCGGCCGACCCCGATCGGGACCGTCTTCAGCTCCACCGAGATCAGCCGGAAATCGGGCTCCGGCAGCGAGCCGGCGCTCGCGCCGAGCGCGCGCTCGATGACGGTCCCGGTCCAGCCCTTGCCTCGCCGGCTCGTCGCCGGCACCGGCAGCCCGTGCTCCGCCGCAACGTCTCCGAGGGCGCATCCGGCGATGGCGTCGGCCCGGGCGAGAAGCTCGCCCTCCGTGCGAGGCGGCGGAACAGGACGGAGCTCAGGCATCGGCGTCGAGCGGTCCTGCACCGGCACGCAGGCGGCGCGCGGCGCGGCGCAGCGCATCCCGGCCGGCGGCATCCGTGCACGCGACCAGCTCCAGGACATCCGGGCCGGCGCCGCTGCTCGCGCCCGGCGGATCGCCGCACCGGACCCCGGCGCCGCGGGCGGCGATCTCCATGCACACGGAGACCACCTCCGCGATGGCGATCTCCGAGGCGCGCGCCGGCGCGAACCGCAGCCGGGCTTCGACCGCGGCGGCGGGCGGCCGGGGCGCGGTCCGGCGGGGGAGGGCGCTCCCGGCTCCCAGCGCGAAGACGGTCGCCCGCCCGGGTCCGCGCGTGGTGTCGCCGCCGACGAGCTCGGCCCCGCAGGCATCGCACACCGCCGCGGCGGCGGCGGCGAAGGACTCCACCCGCCCGGGTCCGCCGTCCTCCACCGTCAGTGCGAGGGTCGCCCACCGCGGGCTCGCGGCCCGTGCGGCGAGTCGGATGAAGGCGGCGCCGAAGACGCGGCGGGCGGTCCCGGCCGCATCGTCACGGTTCGAAAACGCGGCCGTCGCCGCCGCCCGGACCAGCGGCAGACCGCCGGTGTCGAGCAGCGCCGCGTCGTCGCCGATGCCGAGCACGGTCCCGGGACGCCGGACGGTGCGGCCGCGGAAACAGCGTCCGATGAGCTCGAATTCGTCCACGGACCGGGCGTCAACCGCCAGTCGCGTACCGCACCACGTGCAGCATCCCGCACGCGAGCGCGCCCGCCGCCATGTCGTCGAGCATGATCCCGAGACCTCCGCCGACCCTGCGGTCCAGGAGCGAGATCGGCCACGGCTTCGCGATGTCGAGGACGCGGAACGTCACGAAGCCGGCGGCCATCCACGGCCATTCGAACGGCAGCGCGGTCATCGCGACGAGGAAGCCCGCGATCTCGTCGAGCACGATGCCGGGGTGGTCGTGGACGCCGAGATCGCGCGCGGTGCGCCCGCAGGCCCAGATTCCGGCGCCGGCGACGAACGCCACCACCAGCACGTAGACCGCCGGCGGCTGCGTCCCGAGGGCCAGGTAGAACGGGACCCCGGCGACGGTGCCCGCGGTTCCCGGCGCCCGCGGGACGAGGCCCGCGCCCCCGCCGAACGCGATCCAGTGCAGCGCGGACCGGGGCCGCGGCCGCTGGCCTCGGCGGTCGTCCGTCATTGCGGCGGAAAGTGCCGGTATCCGGGCGGCGCCGGCGTCATCGCCCCGGTGGCGCCCGCGAGGCGAAGGCCGGGTCCGGGTTCGATCACGCCGATCCCGGTCACGGAGCCGGCGGCCTCCAGGGCGCCGAGGCGGTCCACGCGGTCCGGCGCGACGGTGAACAGCAGCTCGTAGTCGTCGCCGGCCGACAGCGCGAGCGCCCGTGCCCCGGCGTCTCCCGCCACGTCGCGCAGGGCCGGCGACAGCGGGAGGAGCCTTGCGTCCACGCGCGCGCCCGCGCCGCTGGCCGCCAGCACGTGGCCGAGGTCCTGGCACAGCCCGTCCGAGATGTCGATGGCGGCGCTGGCGATGCCGCGCAGCGCGGCGCCGAGCGCGAGCCTCGGCGCCGGCCGGCGCAGCCGGGCCATGAGGGTGTCCGCGGACCCGGCGGGCCGGGCGGGGCGGCGCCCGAGCGCGATCTCGAGCCCGCCCCCGGCATCGCCCAGCGTCCCGGACACGAAGATCCGGTCACCGGCGCGCGCGCCGGCCCGGGTCATCGCCTCGCCGGCGGGGCAGAGCCCGTGCGCCTGGACGCTTGCCGCCAGAGCGCCGGACACGGTGTCGACCGCGGTGACCGCGACCCCGGCCGAGCCGGCCAGCGACTCGAGCCCGGCGCGGAACCCGGCGAGCCATGCGGAGCCGAGGCTCTCCGGAACCGAGACCACCACGGCCGCCTCGGTCGCGGTCGCCCCCATGGCGGCGAGATCGCTCAGGTTGACCGCGAGCGCCTTGTAGCCGACATCGAACGCGGGGGTGTCGCCCGGGAAGTGCACGCCGCCGACGAGGGTGTCGAGAGCGACCACCACGTGCCCGGCCCCCGCGCCGAAGTTCCGGTCCCGCATCG
Source organism: Gammaproteobacteria bacterium (assembly GCA_965202735.1). GTDB lineage: Bacteria > Pseudomonadota > Gammaproteobacteria > HK1 > HK1 > HK1. The sequence goes on along the minus strand of OZ241844.1, from coordinate 984,294 downwards.
CCTCCCCGGCCCCGGCGTCGAGGGCGGCCTCCGCGTGCCCGGCCTCCGCGCCCGCCCGCATCGCCCCGAAGGTCCCGGAGGCGAAGCGATTGCCGGCGCGGTCCGTGTGCCCGGCCCCCGCGCCGAAGTTCCGGTCCCGCGCCGCCTCCCCGACCCCGGCGTCGAGGGCGGCCTCCGCGTGCCCGGCCTCCGCGCCCGCCCGCATCGCCTCGTCCTCCGGTCAGTCCGGCCGGAGGCGGTGCGCCACCCGGTCGAGCACGCCGTTGACGTACTTGTGGCTCTGCTCCGCTCCGAACGTGCGAGCGAGCTCCACCGCCTCGTCGATCACGGCGCGCCAGGGGATATCCGCCATGGAGCGGAGCTCGTGCGTGCCCATGCGCAGGATCGCGCGCTCGACGGGGTCGAGCTCGGAGACGGGGCGGTCGGCGAATGCCGCGATCTCGGCGTCGAGGGCCTCGAAGTCGATGATCACGCCGCCGACCAGAGCGTCGAAGAACACCGGATCGAACCCTCCCGGAGGCGGGTTCTCCCCGAACTGCGCGCGCAGCTCCTCCGCCGTGTGCCCGGTCATCTGCCACTGGTACAGCGCCTGCAGCGCCGCGCGGCGGGTGCGGCTCCGGATGCCTCGCCGACTCATGGCCGGGCCGGATCACGCACCGAGCCGGCGCCGGAGCGAGACCATCTCCAGCGCCGCCAGCGCCGCTTCGCGGCCCTTGTTGCCGTGCTCGCCGCCGGCGCGCGCGTCGGCCTGCCCCCGGTCGTCGCAGGTGAGCACACCGAAGATCACCGGGACGCCGGTCTCGACCGAGGCGGACTGGATTCCGCGGGCGGCCTCCGCGCACACGTAGTCGAAGTGGGGGGTGTCGCCCCGGATCACCGCGCCGAGGGCGATGATGGCGTCGGCTCCGGCGCTTCGGGCGATCCAGCGGGCGGCGAGAGGCAGCTCGAACGCTCCGGGCACGCGGACGACGAGAGCCCGGTCGCGGTCCAGTCCGTGGCGGGCGAGGGTGTCGAGGGCGCCTTCGAGCAGCCGCGACACGACGGCGCCGTTGAACCGGGCCGCCACGATGGCGATGCGCGCACCGCCGGTCTCGTACCCGGAGGGAGGGAGGTCATGGCGCGCCACCGGGAGCTCCTTCGGAACGCGTCCGGGCCCGGCTCACGCCGCCCGCTCCGAGCCGCGTTCGTCCCGTGGACGCCGGGTGCGCGTTCCCGCTCCGTCGGACCGCGCGGTGTCGGGCTCGTCCACGTACTCGACCACCTCCAGTCCGAAGCCGGAGAGGGCGTGGAGGCGTTTCGGCGCGCTCAGCACCCGCATCCGGCGGACCCCGAGGTCGGCGAGGATCTGCGCGCCGAGTCCGAAGGTTCGGAGATCCGGGCCCGGATCGTGCTGCGGGAGCGCCTCGCCCTCGTCTTCCCGGCGGTAGGAGTCGATCCGGGCGGTGATCTCGTTCGCGGGCTCGGGAGGCCGCAGCACCACCACTACTCCGCTACCCTCGGCGCTGCCCTCGGCGGCGACGCGGCGCAGCGCGTCGCCGATCGGCCATCCGGCGTCGCGGCGCAGGCTGCCGGTGAGATCGCAGAGCGAGTCGTGCACGTGGACCCGGACCAGGGCCGGCGAGTCCGGCTCGATCTCTCCGGCGACCAGCGCGTAGTGGATCCTGTCGTCCGTCCTCGCGCGGAAGGCGACGAGCCGGAACTCCCCGAACGCGGTGGGAAGACGGCACTCCCCGGCGCGCTCCACCGTCTTCTCGTTGAGCATCCGGTACTTGATGAGGTCCGCGATGGTCCCGAGCTTCAGCCCGTGGACCTCGGCGAAGCGCTCTAGGTCGGGGCGTCTGGCCATGGACCCGTCCTCGTTGAGGATCTCGACCAGGACCGCGGCGGGCTCCAGCCCCGCGAGGCGCGCGAGGTCGCAGCCGGCCTCGGTATGGCCGGCCCGGGTGAGCACCCCGCCCGGCTCCGAGATGAGGGGGAAGACGTGGCCCGGCTGCACGAAGTCCGACGGCGCCGCATCGGGCCGGACCGCGGCGAGGATGGTGGCGGCACGGTCCGCGGCCGAGATGCCCGTGGTGATTCCGCGCGCGGCGTCGATGGAGACCGTGAACTGCGTGCGCTGCGCCTCGCGGTTGTCGCCGACCATCAGCTTCAGCCCGATCGCGTCGCATCGCTCGCGGGTCATGGGCAGGCAGATCAGGCCGCGGCCGTAGCGGGCCATGAAGTTGACCGCCTCCGGCGTCGCGTGCACGGCCGGCATGACGAGGTCGCCCTCGTTCTCGCGATCCTCGTCGTCGACGAGCACCACCATGTTCCCGTTCCCGAACTCGGTGATGAGCTCGTCGATGGAGTCGAATGACATCGGCCGGGGGTCCTGGATGCGCGCTGCCGGCGGTGCGGCGGGTCGTGGCCGGTGCCCCGCATTCTGCCCGCCCCGGCCGATCCTGCGCAATGGACGGGCGGCGACATGGACGGGCGGCGACATCAGCGATTCCCGCCAGGCGCCCGGAAGAGGCCATACGGTGGCGGAATCGTGGTGCGATTTCGACCTTCGGGGCGTCGAGTCGAGGGGATTTCAGGGGCCTGTTCCCGCCTGGCGGGAATTGCCGCGGCAGCATGGACGGGCGGCGGCATCGGGCGGCCTCGGCTGTCCGGGGGGCTCAACCTCGCGGTGACGTTCTCGGCGCGGCATGGACGGGCGGCGACACCGGGCGGCCTCGGGGGTCGCGGCGGCGCGCCTTCAGGCCTCCCGCCAGGCGAGGAGCCGCTCGACGTAGCGGGCGATCTGGTCGACCTCGATGTTCACCGCGCCCCCCGGGCGGAGGTCGCCGAGCGTGGTCGCGCGCAGGGTGTGGGGCACGATGTTCACGTCGAACGACGCGCCGTCGACTCCGTTGACGGTGAGGCTGGCGCCGTCGATGCACACCGAGCCCTTCTCCGCGAGGTACCGGGCGAGCGCCTCCGGCGCCCGGAGCTCGAACCGGACGGAACGCGCGTCGTCCCACCGCGCGAGCAGCTCTCCGACGCCGTCGACGTGGCCGGAGACGAGGTGGCCTCCGAGACGCGTCCGCGGCGTCAGCGCGGTCTCGAGATTGACCCGGCTGCCGGCGCCGAGCCCGCCCAGCGTGGTCCGCGCCAGCGACTCCGCCGAGACGTCGGCCCGGAATCCGGCCGGCGTCACCCCGGCCGCGGTGAGGCACACGCCGCTCACGCAGACCGAGTCCCCGACCGCGATGCCGGCCGGCGGGACCCCCGCGGCGTCGACGACCAGGGACACGTCCCCCGAAGGGTGCTCGATCCGCTCCTCGACCCGGCCCACTGCCTGGACGATTCCCGTGAACATCGTGGCCGGCTCCCCGGGGACCGCCGTCCCCGTTCACTCGCATTCGCATGCACCGGTGACGGAGGATACGCGCCCCATTCCCCGACATCTGCCCGCTGCCTTCGAAGAGACGGTCATCGCGCGGAGGACGGCACAATTCCCGCCAGGCGGGAGCATGCCCTCGAAATCCCCTCGATTCGACGCCCTGAAGGTCGAAATCACGCCGGAATCCCGCCACGGAACGACCTCTCCGGGCGTGAGCGGGAATTGCCGCCCGCTCACGCGGCGCGGGGCCCGGGGCGCGGGAGCGCGTCGATGCGAAGGTCCGCTCCCGTCCGCGCCACGCCGGTGATTTCGAGCTCGATCCGATCGCGCATCGCGGCAACCGCCGGCAGCGTGAACATCCCTCTTGCCGCGTCGCCGAGCAGCGCCGGGGCCAGATACGCCACCACCTCGTCGACCAGGCCCGACTCGAGCAACGCCCCGGCCAGGGTCGGACCGCACTCGGTGTGGACCTCGTTGACGCCCCGTTCGGCGAGGGTGGTCATGAGGTCGCCCAGCGCAACCCGGCCACCGGCGTCCGGCAGCGAGACGACCTCCGCCCCCGCGTCGAGAAGCGCCGGAGCCGGGGGCGCGTCCCGGGACGTGGCGACGAGGACGCGGCCGGGCGCCGAGAACACCCGCGCCGCGGGCGGGGTGCGCAGGCGCGAGTCGACGATGACGCGCATCGGCGGGGCGAGGCATTCGGAGTCGCCCACGCGGGCGTCCAGCCGGGGATCGTCCGCGAGCAGCGTCCCGATGCCGGTGAGGACCGCGCCCGCCCGCGCCCGCAGCCGGTGCACGTCGGACCGGGCCGCCTCGCCGGTGATCCAGCGGCTCTCGCCCGCCGTGGTGGCGGTCCGCCCGTCCAGGGTCGCGGCGAGCTTGCAGCGCACCCAGGGGCGGCCGCGCTCGAACCGGGAGGCGAAGCCGCGATTGAGCTCCCGCGCCTGCGCCTCCAGCAGCCCGGTCGCGACCTCGACCCCGGCCGCCGCGAGCTCGGCGAAGCCCTTGCCCGCGACCCTCGGGTCGGGGTCGCGCATCGCCGCCACCACCCTCGCCACCCGCGCCTCGACGAGGGCCCGGGTGCACGGTCCGGTGCGTCCGGTGTGGCGGCAGGGCTCCAGCGTCACGTAGGCGGTGGCTCCGGCCGCATCGCCGCCCGCGGCGGCGAGCGCGTGGACCTCGGCGTGCGGCTCGCCCGCGAACCGGTGCCACCCTTCGCCGACGATCCGTTCTCCCCGCGCGATCACGCAGCCGACCCGGGGGTTGGGATCGGTGGAGCAGAGGCCGCGCCGGGCGAGCGCGAGCGCGCGCATCATGTGGCGGCGGTCGACGTCGCCGGCGTCCATGGCGCCGGCGCAGCGGCGGTCAGTCATCGGGAATCAGGGGGATCTGGCTGCGCCGCGCCTCCGGCGGCGGCTCGCTCTCCAGGCGCTCGACCTCGTCGCGGAACTCGCTCACGTCCTCGAACTTGCGGTAGACCGACGCGAACCGCACATAGGCGACCTGATCGAGGTCCCGCAGCGCGTCCATGACCGCCTCCCCCACGGCCCGCGAGTCGACCTCGCGTTCTCCGGATCGCATCAGCCGCCGCTTGATACGGCCGATCGCGGCCTCGATCGCCTCGCTGGCGACGGGGCGCTTCTCGCTCGCGCGCAGCATCCCCGAGCGCAGCTTGCGCTCGTCGAAGGGCACTCGGGCCCCGTCGTTCTTGACGATGCGCGGAAGCGCGACCTCCGCCGCCTCCCAGGTGGTGAACCGTTCCCGGCAGTGCGTGCATTCGCGTCGCCGGCGCACCTGGCCGCCGTCAAGCGCGAGCCGCGAGTCGACGACCCGGGTATCCTGCTCGTCGCAAAATGGACACAGCATGACGTGATCGTCGCATGAAGGCGGAGTGATCCCAAGGCGCCGCGGGGGAGAGCCCCGGGGATGCCCGGCGGAGAGCGGCTGCGGAGCCTGCCGCGTGCTACATTCCCGCCGCTCGGCCCACGAGGGGACGGACATTCCCATGTACCGGCTCATGTCCGGAGCGGAGCCCGCCGCGCGGTGCGCGCGGGCGGCGGCGTCCCGGCCGCCGCTCACGGCTCCGGCGCCGCCGGGCGGGAACCGGTGAGCCGAGCCGCCGATGACCACCACCGACATCGCGACCCGGGTCTACAACCACGCGTTCAAGCTGGACCCGATCATCCGCAGCGTGCTCGACACCGACGTCTACAAGCTCCTCATGCTGCAGACGATCTGGAAGGAGTTTCCGCACGTCCCGGTGACGTTCTCGGTCATCAACCGCTCGTCCCGGGTGCGCCTGGCCCGGGCCATCGACGAGATGGAGCTTCGCGAGCAGCTCGACCACGCGCGCACCGTTCAGCTCACCAAGAACGAGCGCATCTGGCTCGCCGGGAACACCTTCTACGGCGCCGAGCGCCTGTTCTCTCCCGAGTTCCTGGCGTGGCTCGGCGAATACCGGCTGCCGGAGTACGACCTTCGCGTGGAGGAGGACGGGCAGCTCCGCATCGACTTCAGCGGCCCCTGGGCCGCGGTCACCCTGTGGGAGATCCCGGCCCTCTCGATCATCAGCGAGCTGCGCTCGCGCGCCGCCATGAAGGGGATCGGACGGTTCGAGCTCGATGTCCTCTACGCCCGCGCGAAGGCGAAGCTGTGGGAGAAGGTGGTGCGGCTGAACGCGCTGCCCGACCTTCGCATCGCCGACTTCGGCACCCGCCGGAGGCACAGCTTCCTGTGGCACCGCTGGTGCGTCGAGGCGATGAAGGAGGGCCTGGGCGGGAAGTTCACCGGCACCAGCAACGTGCTCCACGCGATGGAGCTCGACATCGAGGCGATCGGGACCAACGGCCACGAGCTGCCGATGGTGCGGGCCACGATGTGCGAGGACGACCGGCAGCTCCTCGAGGTCCCGTACGACGTGCTGGAGAGCTGGCAGCGAGCGTACGAGGGCAACCTTCTCATCGTGCTGCCGGACACGTTCGGAACCACGTCGTTCCTGCGTCACGCGCCCGGCTGGGTGGCGCGATGGAGCGGGTTTCGCATCGATTCCAAGGACCCGATCGAAGGCGGCGAGGAGATCGTCTCCTGGTGGCGGGCGATGGGCCAGGACCCGCGGGACAAGCTGCTGATCTTCTCCGACGGGCTGGACATCGACGGCATCGAGAGGACCTGGCGCCACTTCTCCGGCCGGGTGCGCCTCGGCTTCGGCTGGGGGACCCTGCTGACCAACGACCTGCGGGACTGCGCCCCGGTCGAGAATCCGGGACTCGATCCCATCTCGCTGGTGTGCAAGGTGACCCGGGCCAATGGCCGGCCGACGGTCAAGCTGTCCGACAACCTGGAGAAGGCGTCCGGCCCGCCCTGGCTCATCGAGCGCTACCGGAACGTGTTCGGCTGCGGGGAGCTGGAGCGAAAGGCGCTCGCCGTATAGGCCCCCGGCGCGTGCCGGACCGCACGGACCCGAGGTGCTGCGGGAACGGCCGCCGGGGCCCTTCGAGCCGTCGTCGACGGCCTTCCTTCGAGCCGCCCGCCCGGCAATTCCCGCCAACGCCCGGAGAGGCCGTGTCGCGGTGGGATTCCAGAGCAATTCCGACCACCAGGCGTCCAGTCGAGGGGCTTCGAGGGCCTGCTCCCGCCTGGCGGGAATGGCTGCCGCCCGCCGAGCCGCGGTGAATCGCCGCCGCGGGCGGAGTAGACTGGATGCACCCTCGGGCCGGGTTCGGGAACCTTCCAGTGAGTCGGACAGCATCGCGCCGGGCGAGCGTCGGCGTGCGGGTCGGCCCCGTGCAGGTCGGCGGCGGCGCTCCCGTCGTCGTCCAGTCCATGACCGACACCGACACCGCGGACGTCGCCGCCACCGTCGCCCAGGTCGAGGCGCTCGCCCGCGCGGGCTCCGAGCTGGTGCGGATCACCGTCAACACCGGCGAGGCGGCCCGCGCGGTGCCCGTGATCCGCGAGCGGCTCGACGCCGGCGGATGCCGCGTACCGCTCGTCGGCGACTTCCACTACAACGGGCACCGGCTTCTCGCCGAGGTCCGCGAGTGCGCGGAGGCGCTCGCGAAGTACCGGATCAACCCCGGCAACGTGGGCTTCGGCGCGAAGCGCGACACCCGGTTCGCGACCATGATCGAGAAGGCGCTGGAGCATGATCGTCCCGTGCGCATCGGCGTGAACTGGGGCAGCCTCGACCAGGCCCTGCTCGCGCGGCTGATGGACGAGAACGCGGCGCGCGCGGCGCCCCGGGACGCCGCCGCGGTGATGCGCGAGGCGCTGGTGCGCTCGGCTCTCGACAGCGCGCTGGAGGCCGAGCGGATGGGGCTTGCGCGCGACCGCATCGTGCTCTCGTGCAAGGTGAGCGCGGTGCAGGACCTGATCGCGGTCTACTCCGACCTCGCCTCGCGCAGCGACCATGCCCTGCACCTGGGGCTCACCGAGGCGGGCATGGGCTCGAAGGGCATCGTGGCGTCCACCGCGGGCATGGGCATCCTCCTCCAGCAGGGGATCGGAGACACCATCCGGGTGTCGCTGACCCCGGAGCCGGGCGGCGACCGGACGCGGGAGGTCATCGTCGCCCAGGAGATCCTCCAGACCATGGGGCTGCGCTCGTTCACGCCGCTGGTCACCGCCTGCCCCGGATGCGGGCGCACCACCAGCGCGTTCTTCCGCGAGCTCGCCGACGGCATCCAGAGCCACCTGCGCGAGAACATGCCGCGCTGGCGCGAGCGCCATGTCGGGGTGGAGGAGATGTCGGTGGCGGTGATGGGGTGCGTGGTCAACGGCCCCGGCGAGAGCCGGCACGCCAACGTCGGGATCAGCCTGCCGGGCACCGGCGAGGCCCCGGCCGCCCCGGTGTTCATCGACGGCCGCAAGGCGGCGATCCTGCGCGGCGACGACATCGCGGAGAAGTTCCGCGGCATCGTCGACGAGTACGTCGAAACCACCTACGCGCGCCGGGACCCGGGCCGTGGGGATTGAGGCGGGCTCTCCACGGCATCCGGGTCGCGTCCCGGTCCGGGAGCGGCGGAAGGCGCAGGCCGGCGCCGCGGGCTTCGGACCCGGTGCGCCCTGCATGGCCGACCCCCGATCGCGGCAGGCGCAGGGGGGAGCCCCGATGCATCTCCCGAGCTACCGCGACGGCAGCATCGTCAACCTGATGCAGTCCATCCTGGCCGGGCTCGGCGCGTCCGGCGCGGGTGGCGGCGCGCACGGCCCCCTCGCCGGACTCGCGTCCGAGGAGGTCGCGGACGCCAGGCACGTCGTGCTCCTCGTGATCGACGGTCTCGGGCAGGCACAGCTCGACGCCGGTCCGGCGCCGGCGCTGCGCACGGCGCTGCGGGACACGATGACCTCGGTCTTTCCGTCGACGACCGCCACCGCGGTGACGACCTTCTTCACCGGCCTCGCGCCGGTCGAGCACGCGGTCACCGGATGGTTCATGTGGCTCCGCGAGCTCGACTCGGTCGTCGCCCCGCTTCCGTTCACCACCCGCGCGGGCGGCATCCCCCTCGGCTCGCTCGGCCTCTCGCCGGCGGATGTCTTCGCCGTTCCCACCGTCTTCGAGCGGGTGCGCGCCGACGGCCATGCGGTGCAGCCGGCGGCGCTGGTCGACTCCCCGTACTCGCGGGCGCACACGCGGGGGGCGTCTTCCCGGGGGTTCGAGGGGCTGGAAGGGCTCGTGCACTCGGTTCTCGACATCGTCCGCGACGCGCCGGGGCGTGCCTACGTCTCCGCGTACTGGCCCCTGCTCGACACGCTCTCGCACGAGTTCGGCGCATCGAGCGCCGAGGCCCGGCGCCATCTGGCGGAGATCGACCTGCACTTCGAGCGCCTGCGCGCCGCGCTCGCCGGGAGCGGCACCCTGCTCGTGGTCACCGCGGACCACGGCTTCGTCGACATCCGTCCCGGGGCGTGCCTGGATGCGGGGTCCGTTCCCGGCCTCGCATCGATGCTCGCGCGGCCGCTGTGCGGCGAGCCGCGACTCGCCTACTGCCACGTGCGCGAGGACCGCCGCGCGGACTTCGCCCGGCGCGCCGGGGAAGCGCTGTGCGGGGCCGCCCGCGTGGTCGACAGCGGGTCGATGATCGAACAGGGATGGTTCGGGCTCGGCGATCCGCATCCGCGCCTGCGCGAACGGGTGGGGGACTTCGCGCTCGTGATGCGCGAGGGCTGCGCCATCCGCGACCGCATCGCGGGCGAGAGGCCGTTCCGCCACGTCGGCGTGCACGGAGGGGTCGCCCGCGAGGAGATGCGGGTGCCGCTGGTGGTGGCTCCCGCCTGCTGACCGCATCGGGCGTCGATTCCGGCGGCCCTGACGCCACGCATCGGACGTACACCCGGTCCCGGAGCCCGCACCCGGATCGCCACCGGGTGGCGCCCTTGCGCCCGACGCGCTCGGGCGGGAGCGCCGTGACCGGGCTGCACGTCGCGGTGGCGGTGCTGGCGCCCGACGCGCGCGGGCGGGAGCGCCCGGCCCGGCTCGTGGATGTTTGTGAGAAGATTCAGTCCCGCGCCGGTCGGCGCGGGGTGCCGGTCGAGGCTGTCCGAGGCGGGTCGAGTCCATGAAGCTGGCGGTACCGAGGGAGTCCCATCGGCAGGAGACCCGGGTCGCGCTCTCGCCCGAGACCGCGAAGAAGTTCCGCGCCCTCGGGCTGGACGTCGATGTCGAGCGCGGCGCGGGGACCCGTGCCGGGTTCCCGGACGCGGAGTACGAGGCGGCGGGCGCCCGGGCGGTCGACGGCGGCGCCGCGCTCCTCTCCGGCGCGGACCTGGTGCTGAAGGTCCGCGCGCCCACCGCCGGGGAGCTCGCGGCGATGCGTCCGGGGACGGCGCTCGTCGGGATGCTCTCGCCCTACGGCGCCCGGGACGCGGTGGACGCCTGTGCCGCGGCCCGGGTCGACGCCTTCGCGATGGAGCTCGTGCCGAGGATCAGCCGCGCGCAGTCGATGGACGTGCTCTCGTCGCAGGCGAACCTCGCGGGCTACAAGGCGGTGATCGACGCCTCGGCGGAGTTCGCGCGGGCGATGCCGATGATGATGACCGCGGCCGGCACGGTGCCGCCGGCGCGGGTGTTCGTGCTCGGGGCCGGAGTCGCGGGATTGCAGGCGATCGCCACGGCGCGCCGCCTCGGCGCCATCGTCAGCGCCACCGACGTGCGTCCGGCGGTGAAGGAGCAGGTCGAGAGCCTCGGCGCGTCCTTCGTGATGGTCGAGAGCGAGGAGGCGCAGGCGGCCGAGACCGCGGGCGGCTACGCGCGGGAGATGAGCGAGGACTACCGGCGCCGGCAGGCGGCGCTGGTGGCCGGGCACCTGGCGAAGCAGGACATCGTGATCACCACCGCGCTGATCCCGGGCCGGCCGGCGCCGGTGCTCGTCACCGCGGAGATGGTCGAGAGCATGAAGCCCGGCAGCATCGTCGTGGACCTCGCGGTGGAGCAGGGCGGCAACTGCCCGCTCTCGCGCGCGGGCGGGATCGTCGAGCATCACGGGGTGCGGATCATCGGCCATGTCAACGTGCCGGGCCGCCTGCCGGTGGACGCGTCGGCGCTCTACGCGCGCAACCTCTACAACTTCGTCTCACCGTTCGTCGACCGAGAGACCGGCGCCGTCGCGTTCGACTGGAGCGACGAGCTGGTGGCCGGCACCGGACTCACGCGGGACGGTAAGGTGGTGCACCCGTCGTTCCTGCCGGGCGATTGAAGGACGGATTGCGGCGGGCCGTCGCGTTGCGGTCCCCGCACGGGATACCGGGACGGGGCCGACGAGCGGAGACCGGAAGGACAGTGATCGAAGCAAGGTTGCCGACCGCACCCGCAAGGGGCCCGTTCCTGCGCAATCGGGAATCCATCGGTCCGGGCCCGCAACGCATGATCCGGTCATGACGACCGGCCCGGAAACGACCGACCGAGGACCCCATCGATGGCCGAAGCCGCCCAGATCGACCCCTTCGTCTTCCGCATCTCCATCTTCGTGCTCGCGATCTTCGTGGGCTACTACGTGGTGTGGAGCGTGACCCCGGCCCTGCACACGCCGCTGATGTCGGTCACCAACGCCATCTCCTCGGTGATCGTGGTGGGCGCCCTGCTCGCGGTGGCGGTGGAGGCGGGAGAGGCCGCGGGCCTCTCCCGGGGGCTCGGCTTCGTCGCGCTGGTGCTCGCGTCGGTGAACATCTTCGGCGGGTTCCTCGTCACCCAGCGCATGCTCGCCATGTACAGGAAGAAGCGGTAAGAGGGGAGCGCCGCCGTGTCCGCCAGCCTCGCCGCGCTCGCCTACCTGGTCTCGGGCGCGCTCTTCATCCTCGCCCTGCGGGGCCTCTCGTCTCCCGAGACCTCCCGGCGGGGCAACCTCCTCGGCATGGCGGGGATGGCGATCGCGATCGCCACCACGCTGGTGCTCGCGGACATCGCCGAAGGTCTCACCTGGGGGCTGATCGCGCTCGGGGTCGGCATCGGCGGTGGCGCTGGCGCGATGATCGCGCGCCGCATCCCGATGACCGCGATGCCGCAGCTCGTCGCCGCCTTCCACAGCCTGGTGGGCATGGCCGCGGTCCTGGTGGCGGCCGCGGCGCTGAACACGCCGGACGCCTACGGCATCGGCACGGTGGGCGGCATCCGGATCGCGAGCCTCGTCGAGATGTCCATCGGGTCGGCCATCGGCGCCATCACCTTCACCGGCTCGGTGGTGGCGTTCACCAAGCTGCAGGGGCTCGTCTCCGGCCGTCCCGTGGTCTTCCCCGGCCAGCACCCTCTCAACGCCGCCCTCGGGATCCTGCTCGTCGTGCTGGCGGTGTGGTTCTGCCGCACCGAGTCGCACGCCGCGTTCTGGCTCCTCACGCTCCTCGCCTTCGCGATCGGGGTGCTGATCATCATCCCCATCGGGGGCGCGGACATGCCGGTGGTGGTGTCGATGCTGAACTCCTACTCGGGGTGGGCGGCCGCGGGGATCGGGTTCACCCTGGAGAACACCGCGCTCATCATCACCGGGGCCCTGGTGGGCTCGTCGGGCGCGATCCTCTCCTACATCATGTGCAAGGGGATGAACCGCTCGTTCTTCAGCGTGATCTTGGGCGGGTTCGGCGGCGAGACGGACTTCGCGGCGGCCGGGGCGGCCGAGCAGCGCCCGGTCAAGCAGGGCAGCGCCGAGGACGCCGCCTTCATCATGAAGAACGCGGGCTCGGTCATCATCGTCCCCGGCTACGGCATGGCGGTCGCCCAGGCCCAGCACGCGCTGCGGGAGATGGCCGACACCCTCAAGGCCGACGGCGTGAAGGTGAGCTACGCCATCCACCCCGTGGCGGGGCGGATGCCCGGGCACATGAACGTGCTGCTCGCCGAGGCGAACGTGCCCTACGACGAGGTCTTCGAGCTCGACGACATCAACAGCCAGTTCCCGCAGGCCGACGTCGCCTTCGTCATCGGCGCCAACGACGTGACCAACCCCGCCGCCAGGACCAACCCGCAGAGCCCGATCTACGGCATGCCGGTGCTCGACGTCGAGCGGGCGAAGACGGTGCTGTTCTCCAAGCGCGGCATGGGCTCGGGCTACGCCGGCATCGAGAACGAGCTCTTCTTCCGCGACAACACCATGATGCTGTTCGCGGACGCGAAGAAGATGGTGGAGGAGATCGTGAAGGCGATGTAGCAGGATCTCTCGACCTGCCGATTTTCCTGGCTCCCCGGGACGGGCTCGAACCGCCGACCTAGTGATTAACAGTCACCCGCTCTACCGACTGAGCTACCGGGGAATGGAAGGGCGCGTATGCTACGCGCGGCGCCGATGGCGGTCAATGAATCCCGCCGGCACGACAAGGACCATTCAGGGCCGTGGTCACCGGCCGCCCGGCCGCAGCATCGCACGGTGACCGGCGGTGCCGCGGCGCCGAAGGCCCGACCCGAGGATCCGATGAACCGCTCGTCACGACTTCCGGACAGCCCCGGCCGGCACGAATCCCGCCGCGGGCGGCTGCGGGCTGGAACGACCGCCGTCTGTGCACTGCCCCCGGTGCGGCCCGGACAGGCGCCGGCGGATGTCGGGAAACGCCGCGGAACGACCGCCGCCTGTGCGCCGCCGCCCCCGCTGCGGCGGGCAGCCCGCGGTGCGCCTCCATGAGCCCCCGGCCCCTCGCCGTCGTCTCCGACTTCGCCGCCGCCGGCGATCAGCCCGCCGCGATCGAGCGGCTCGTCGAAGGAATCGGGGCGGGGCTCGCCCACCAGACCCTGCTCGGCGTCACCGGCTCCGGCAAGACGTTCACGATGGCGAAGGTCATCGAGAGGGTGGGGCGGCCCGCGCTGGTGCTCGCTCCCAACAAGACCCTCGCCGCGCAGCTCTACGGGGAGATGCGCGAATTCTTCCCGCACAACGCCGTCGAGTACTTCGTCTCCTACTACGACTACTACCAGCCCGAGGCCTACGTGCCGTCGACGGACATGTACATCGAGAAGGACGCGTCGATCAACGACCATATCGAGCAGATGCGGCTGTCGGCGACCAGGGCGCTGCTGGAGCACCGCGACTGCATCATCGTGGCCACGGTGTCCTCGATCTACGGCCTCGGCGACCCCGTCGCCTATCACGCGATGGTGCTGCACCTCGTGCGCGGCGACACGATCGGCCAGCGGTTCATCCTCCGGCGGCTCGCGGAGCTGCAGTACGCGAGGAACGAGGTCGAGCTGCACCGGGGCACGTACCGCGTCCGCGGGGAGGTCATCGACGTGTATCCGGCGGAGTCGGAGCGGGACGCGGTGCGCATCGAGCTCTTCGACGACGAGATCGAGAACCTGAGCTGGTTCGATCCGCTGACCGGAGAGGTGGTCCGCCGCGTGCCGCGCCTGACCGTGTATCCCAAGAGCCACTACGTGACCCCTCGGGAGCGCGTCCTCGAAGCCATCGAAGAGATCGGTGAGGAGCTGCGCGAGCGTCTCGCGGCGCTCCGTGCGGACAACCGTCTCGTCGAAGCGCAGCGGCTCGAGCAGCGGACCCGGTTCGACATCGAGATGATGACCGAGATCGGCCACTGCAAGGGGATCGAGAACTACTCGCGGTTCCTGTCGGGACGCGGTCCGGGAGAGCCGCCGCCGACCCTGTTCGACTACCTTCCGGCCGACGCGCTGCTGTTCATCGACGAGAGCCACGTGACCGTGCCCCAGCTCGGCGGGATGTACCGCGGCGACCGCTCGCGCAAGGAGACCCTGGTCGAGTACGGGTTCCGGCTTCCGTCGGCGCTGGACAACCGGCCCCTGCGGTTCGACGAGTTCGAGCGGACCGCGCCGCAGACCGTGTTCGTGTCGGCAACGCCCGGACCGTACGAGGAGGCGCACGCCGGCCAGGTCGTGGAGCAGGTCGTGCGCCCCACCGGACTGGTCGACCCGAGGGTGGAGATACGCGGCGCGTCGACCCAGGTCGACGATCTGCTCTCGGAGATTCACCTCCGCGCCGCCGCCGGCGATCGGGTGCTGGTGACGACGCTGACGAAGAGGATGGCCGAGGACCTCACCGAGTACCTGGGCGAGCACGGGGTGCGGGTGCGATACCTGCACTCCGACATCGACACCGTGGAGCGGGTCGAGATCATCCGCGACCTCCGTCTCGGCAAGTTCGACGTCCTCGTCGGAATCAACCTGCTGCGCGAGGGCCTCGACATGCCGGAAGTCTCCCTCGTCGCGGTTCTGGACGCCGACAAGGAGGGGTTCCTCCGCTCCGAGCGCTCGCTTGTCCAGACCATCGGAAGGGCGGCCCGGAACATCAACGGCGCCGCGATTCTCTACGCGGACACCGTGACCGGCTCCATGCAGCGCGCCATCGACGAGACGAACCGGCGCCGGAGGAAGCAGATCGCGTTCAACAGGACGCACGAGATCATCCCGAAGGGGATCCGCAAGGCGGTTGCGGACATCATGGAGGGCGCGCGCGCCGGCGCGCCCGGGTCGCCGCGCCGCCTCGCGGGGGTTGCCGAATCGCCCGGAGAATATGCGGCGATGACGCCCGCCATGCTCGCGGCGCGGCTGCGCAAGCTGGAGCAGCAGATGTACAGGCACGCCGCGAACCTGGAGTTCGAGGAGGCGGCCCGGGCGCGCGACCGGATGCGTGACCTGCGTGACCGGGGACTTGCCGCCGCCGCGGCCGGCGAGTGACCGGACGGGCAGGGTCCGGCTCGACCTTCGTGGAGGCGGCGTGCGGCCCGAAGACACCCGCATTCTCCCCTCTCCCCCCGGGAGAGGGGCCGGGGGTGAGGGTGCGGCGATGATTCGGTCCCCCTCACCCCTCTCCCGGGGGGAGAGGGGCTTCTTTCGGGACCAGGGGCATCCCGTCTTTGCGAACCGTGCGCACGATGCCCTTGTCCCCAGGGTCGCCCGGAACCGGAAACGAGGGCTCTGGCAAACCGGACGTACACCCTTCCCGACGACGGGTGGCGCCTCGGTTCGACTTTCTTCCTCAACGCGACACAACGGCCCCGGAGTCAAACTGACCCACCACCACCGGACGCGGACGCTTGCGGGCACCGGTGCGACTTCGGTATCGTCCGCGCCTCCACAGGCGCGTAGCTCAGTGGTAGAGCACCACGTTGACATCGTGGGGGTCGGTGGTTCAATCCCACTCGCGCCTACCACACGTGACGGCACCGCTCGGAACGGCAGCGCCCCGGCTTGACATCGGGGCGGGTCATGCCGCGTCGGGGAAGAAAGCCGGAATGAGGCGCCGCCCTGCGCAACAGGAGCCTTGAGCAGGTTCTCGGCCCCAAGTAGAATTTACCGGCGCGCCCCCGGATGCGGGGGCCTTGCCGCGCCCGCTCCGATCCATCGGCGGATGCGGGTGGAGCGGGAAGCGGATGGAGGGTCTGCGCCGGAGCATCCGATGCCCCGCCCCTCCGAACTTCAGAGCCATTTCCGGAGACGCCAGAGATCGCAGCGGAAAAACGAAATCGGGTCAACGCCGAAATTGTCGCCGAGACGGTGCGTCTCATATCGGAGCAGGGAGAGCAGCTCGGTATCGTCGACCGTTCCGAGGCGATGAACGTCGCCAACGAGGCGGAGCTCGACCTGGTCGAAATCTCGCCGAACACCGAGCCGCCGGTGTGCCGGCTGATGGATTTCGGAAAGTTCCTCTTCCAGCAGAACAAGCGCCGGGCGGCGGCCCGGAAGAAGCAGGCGCACGTACAGGTCAAGGAGATCAAGTTCCGTCCCGGGACGGAAGAAGCCGATTACCAGACGAAGCTTCGCAACCTGAAGCGGTTCCTGTCGCACGGAGACAAGACGAAGGTGACGCTCTGGTTCCGGGGCAGGGAGATGCGCCACCAGGAGCTTGGAGCGAGGCTGCTCAGGCGGGTCGAGACGGACCTGGAGGAGCTGGCGAAGGTCGAGCAGTATCCAAGAATGGAAGGCCGGCGCTTGTCGATGGTGCTGACCCCGAGGAAATGACGCACCGCAGCGCACCTGCGGCTCAATAGCGAGGAGCGGGCCGGACCATGCCGAAGATCAAGACGAGTCGAGCCGCGGCGAAGCGCTTCAGGCGCATGTCCGATGGCGGGTTCAAGCGCAACCAGTCCCATCGCCGCCACATCCTGACCAAGAAGAGCACCAAGCGAAAGCGCCACCTGCGCCCGCACGAGACCGTTGCCGCGGTTGATTCGCCCGGCGTCGAACGCATGCTGCCCTACGCCTGAGGAGGACTTCGATGCCGCGCGTCAAACGGGGCGTGACCGCCCACGCCCGCCACAGGAAGATCATCGCACAGGCCAAGGGGTATCGAGGGCGCCGCAAGAACGTGTTTCGGGTCGCGAAGCAGGCTGTCATCCGGGCGGGACAGATGGCGTACCGCGACCGGCGCCAGCGAAAGCGGCAGTTCCGGGCACTGTGGATCGTGCGCATCAACGCCGAAGCCCGCGAGAACGGACTCTCGTACAGCCGGCTCGTGAACGGCCTGGACCGGGCGGGCATCGCAATCGATCGCAAGGTCCTGGCCGAGCTGGCGATCTCCGACAAGGTCGCGTTCGCCCGGCTTGCCGATCAGGCAAGGGCCTGCCTCTGAGCGGTATCCGCCCGGTCCCGGGAAGGCGACGAAGTGGGAAAGGCCGCACGACCTTTCCCCCTTTTTTCGTGCGAGGGCTGATGAAATGAATCTCCGGGTCGACGACATCGTCCGTGATGCGCAGGCCGCGGTCGCCTCGGCGGAGACGCTGGACCGGCTCGACGCGGTGCGCGTGCGGTTCCTCGGGCGGCAGGGCCGGATGACCATGGCGTCGAGGGCCATCGGGACGCTGGCGCCCGAGCTGCGTCCGGAGGCCGGCAAGCGCCTCAACGACGGCCGGCGGGCGATTCAGGATGCCCTGGACGCCCGCAGGGCGGCGCTGGCGGCGGATGCGCTCCGGTCGCGGCTCTCCTCCGAACGGCTCGACGTCTCGCTGCCCGGGCGCGGCCAGTCGAGCGGCGGCCTGCACCCGGTCACCCGCACCCTGGAGCGGGTCTCCTCGATGTTTCGCGCCATCGGATTCGACGTGGTGGAAGGACCGGAGATCGAGGACGACCACCACAACTTCGAAGCGCTCAACATTCCGGCGCACCATCCCGCGCGCGCCATGCAGGACACGTTCTACTTTCCGGACGGGAAGCTGCTTCGCACCCACACCTCGCCGGTGCAGATACGGGCCATGCGCTCCCGCCCGCCTCCGCTCCGGATCATCGCCCCCGGCCGCGTCTACCGGTGCGACTCCGACCAGACCCATACGCCGATGTTCCACCAGGTGGAGGGGCTGATGGTCGGGGAGGACGTGAGCTTCGCGCACCTCAAGGGGATCCTGCACGAGTTCCTGCGGCGCTTCTTCGAGGCCGACGACCTGGAGGTGCGGTTTCGACCGTCCTACTTTCCGTTCACCGAGCCGTCGGCCGAGGTCGACATCCGCTGCGAACGCGGCTGGCTGGAGGTGCTCGGATCGGGGATGGTGCACCCCAGGGTGCTCGAGAACTGCGGAATCGACAGCGAACGCCATACCGGATTCGCATTCGGCATGGGGGTCGAGCGGCTCGCGATGCTCCGCTACGGGGTCGACGACCTGCGCTCGTTCTTCGACAACGATCTCAGGTTCCTGAGGCAGTTCGCGTAGCGCCGGGGCGCACGGGTATGAAGTTCAGCGAGCGCTGGATAAGAGAGTGGGCCGATCCGCCGGTCGGCACCGACGAGCTGGCGGAGCGGCTCACCGCGGCGGGTCTCGAGGTCGAGTCGGTCGCTCCCGTCGCCGGGGCGACGCGGCACGTGACGGTCGCCGAGATCGTCCGGGTGGAGCCTCATCCCGGCGCCGACCGGCTGTCGCTGTGCGACGTGGACGACGGCGGGGCCGGATTGCGGCGCGTGGTCTGCGGCGCCCCCAACGTCCGCCCCGGCCTGCGCTCGGCCTTCGCGCGGGCCGGGGCGCGGCTGGCGGACGGATCGAAGGTCCGCCGGAGCAGGATCCGGGGCGAAGCCTCGCAGGGCATGCTGTGCTCCGCGCGGGAGCTCGGTCTCGGGGACGATGCGGATGGCATCCTCGAGCTGGACGCCGGCGCGCCCGTCGGGATGGATCTGGTCGAATGGCTCGGGCTCGACGATGTCGTCATCGAGGTGGGCCTCACCCCGAATCGCGGCGACTGCCTGAGCATCAGCGGAATCGCCCGCGAGGTCGCGGTCGCAAGCCGCGTCGCGATGTCCCCCCCCGCAAGCGGAACGGTCGTCGAGCCTCGCATCGACGATGTCCTGCCCGTCGCGCTCGACGCACCGCAGCGTTGTCCGCGCTACGTCGGCCGCATCGTCCGGGGCATCGATTCGGGAGCGCGGAGCCCCCTGTGGATGACGGAGCGCCTGCGGCGATGCGGGGTGCGCCCGCTGTCTCCGGTCGTCGACGTCACCAACTACGTCATGCTGGAGCTCGGACAGCCGATGCATGCATTCGATTGCGCGAGGCTCGACTCCGGGGTCCGGGTGCGGAACGGACGTGAAGGCGAACGTCTCACGCTTCTGGACGGCTCGGCCGTCGAGCTCGACGGCGAGTCGCTCGTGATCGCCGACGAATCGCGTCCGGTGGCGCTCGCGGGGGTGATGGGAGGGCTCGCGAGCGGAGTCGACGACGCGACCACGGACGTGTTTCTCGAAAGTGCGTGGTTCGAGCCGCGCTCCATCGCGCGGGAGGCTCGGCGCCGGGGCCTGCATACCGATGCTTCCCACCGCTTCGAGCGCACGGTCGCCCCGAACCTGCAGCGCGAGGCGATGGAGCGGGCCACGAGTCTGCTCCTCGACATCGCCGGGGGCGAGCCGGGCCCGATCGTGGAGGCGGTGGACGAGGCCCACCGCCCGCGCGTCGGGCCGGTCGCGCTCCGCCCGCAGCGGGTCCGGCGCCTGCTCGGCGCCGAGATTCCGGCGCGGGACGTGACCGATATCCTGACCCGGCTCGGAATGCGGGTCGACGAGACGCGGACCGGCTGGACCGTGATCCCCCCACCGCACCGCCCCGATATCGGGGCCGAGGTCGACCTCGTCGAGGAGATCGCACGCATCGTCGGCTTCGCGAACCTGCCGGGGACGCTGCCGGCGGCCGACCTGGGCATCTCCCCGCAGTCGGAGCGCAGTGTCGGTCCGGAACGGTTCCGCGCCCGGCTCGTGGACCGCGGCTATCACGAGGCCGTGACCTACAGCTTCGTCGACGCGGCGCTGCAGGAGCGCATCGCCCCCGCGCTCGACGGGGTTGTCCTGGCCAACCCGATCGCCTCGGACATGGGCGTCATGCGCACGACCCTGTGGCCCGGCCTCCTCGGCGCCGCGACCTACAACGTCAACCGGCAGCAGTCCCGGGTGCGCCTGTTCGAGACCGGGCTCGTCTTCATCGCGGAGGGCGGCCGCATCCACCAGCCGAAGATGATCGGCGCGGTCGCCGTCGGACCCGTGGTGCCCGAACAGTGGGCCCATCCGTCCCGGACGGTGGACTTCTTCGACGTCAAGGGCGATGTGGAGGACCTGCTGGCCCTGTCGGGACGCCGGGTCGAGTTCGTCGCCGATCCCCACCCCGCGCTGCATCCTGGACAGTCGGCGTCGATCGTGTGCGGCGGCGAGCCCATCGGGGCGCTCGGAGCGCTGCATCCGGCGCTTGCGGCCGATCTCGGGCTCCCCGGCGCGGTGCTGTTCGAGCTTCGCCTCGACGCCATCGGCGCCGGCGCCGTCCCCAGGTTCAGGGCGCCGTCCCGGTTTCCGTCCGTGCGGCGCGACCTCTCGCTGGTGGCGCCCGAGGCAATTGCGGCCTCGGCGGTTCGCGAGTGCGTCGGGCGGGCCGGTGTGGAGGTGCTGGAAAACCTGGAGCTGTTTGACCTGTATGTCGGGGAAGGCATTGATTCCGGGATGAAAAGCCTTTCCCTGGCCTTGACCTTCCAATCCCGATCGCACACGCTTGACGATACCGAGATCAACGCCGCCCTGCGCGCGATACTGGACCTCCTGGCCGAGGAGCTGGGAATCGCATTGAGGGATTGAAATGGCGCTTACGAAGGCCGACATGGCGGAGAAGCTCTACGAGGAGCTGGGACTCAACAAGCGGGAGGCCAAGGAGCTTGTCGAGATGTTCTTCGAAGAGGTGGGCGCTGTCCTCGAGGCGGGCACCCGGGTCAAGCTGTCGGGATTCGGCAACTTCGATCTGAGAGACAAGAGCGAACGGCCGGGACGCAATCCCAAGACCGGGGAGGACATCCCCATCACCGCCCGCCGAGTCGTCACGTTTCGTCCCGGCCAGAAGCTGAAAGCCCGCGTGGAAGCGTATGCTGGAGCCATCGACAGGTAACGATCTCCCCGCCATCCCGGGAAAACGCTACTTCACCATCGGCGAGGTGAGCGATCTCTGTGGCGTGAAGCCGCATGTCCTTCGCTACTGGGAGCAGGAGTTTCCGCAGCTCGCGCCGCTGAAGCGCCGGGGGAACCGGCGTTACTATCAGCGGCAGGACGTGATGCTCATCCGGCAGATTCGAAGCCTTCTCCACGATCACGGGTTCACGATCGGAGGCGCCCGCCAGCGGCTCTCCGGCGAGGAAGCCAGGAACGACATCAGCCAGAGCCGGCAAATCATCCATCAGCTCCGGGTGGAGCTGGAGGATGTCCTCATCATCCTGAAGCGCTGAGTGGGCTACAATTCGCGGTGACCGGGGCGTAGCGCAGCCTGGTAGCGCACCTGAATGGGGTTCAGGTGGTCGGAGGTTCGAATCCTCTCGCCCCGACCAGTCTGCAATCGGCGCCAATGAGCGGATCTCGATCGGTGGCGTCTCGGACCGGCTCCACGCACCGTCCCCACTCGTCGTCCCATGGGTCGAGACCGGACCCGCCGCGTCGGTCCGATGCGCGCGGCCGGCCGGTACGGGCGGTGAGCCGTCCCGGACGGCGGCCGGCGATGAATGCGGCGGATGCTTTGCACCCGCGACGGATGGCTTCGCAGGCAGTTGCGGGGATGCTCGCTGCCGGTCTTCTCGCCCTGGGGCCGGTGTGCGCGGCCGCCGACGAATTCGAAGCGGCGGTACGAGCCGCCGAGGCAAGGGATTTCGAGACCGCGGTCGGCAGGTTCGAGGCGCTGGCCGCGGCCGGCGACCCGCGCGGCGAGAATGGGCTCGGGGTGCTCTATCTGCGCGGGCACGGTCTGGAGCGAAGTGTCGAGCGCGCGGTGGCGCTGTTCCGGTCCGCGGCGAAGAGCGGATTGCGGGCCGCGGAGAGGAATCTCGGCGAGCTGTACGCGGAAGGGGTCGGGGTCCCCCGCGACGACGCGCTCGCCGCTCACTGGCTCGGGCTGGCGGCGGCAAGGGGCGACCCCGGCGCACAGGTCAGCCTGGGGATGATGCACGCGCGGGGCAGGGGGGTGCCGCAGGACCATGCGCGCGCCATGGCGCTGTTCCGCCAGTCCGCGGAGCAGGGCAACGCGGAGGCGCAGGCGAACATCGGGCACCTGTACAGGGCAGGGTACGGCGTGGCCAGGGATTACGTGCGCGCCTATGCCTGGTATGGAGTGGCGGCGGCGGGCGGATTCGAGATGGGTCCCGAGCTGCGGGAGTCGGTTGCCCAGCTCCTCACGCCGTCCCAGCTCGAGCAGGGCCGAGCCCTCGCCCGCGGCATATGGAAGAACCTGCAGGCCCCGGATTGATAGTGTCGGGAGACCCTTGCGTGATGGCATCGTCGAGGCGGGACGACCGCGGGGCGGCCCGGTGCTGAGCCTCGATCCGACGGGCAACTGGTTCGACGATGCCCGCCGCGTCCCGTCACCGAACTTCGATGCCCGCCCTGCCGGCTGCGCCGTCGACATGATCGTCGTGCACGGAATCAGCGTGCCGGCCGGTGAGTTCGGCGGGCCGTACATCGAGCAGCTCTTCTGCAACCAGCTCGACCCGCACGCCCTTGATCGCTTCGGCGCCATGGCCCTCCCGAAGGTATCGGCGCATCTCCTGATCCGGCGCGGCGGCGAGCTCGTGCAGTTCGTCGCCCTCATGGACCGGGCCTGGCACGCCGGGGAGTCCCGCTTCGGAGACCGCGTCCGGTGCAACGACTTCTCGGTCGGCATCGAGCTCGAGGGCACCGACTGCGCGCCGTACGAGGACGCGCAGTACGGACGCCTGGGTGATGTCTGCCGGACTCTCATGGAGCTCTGGCCCGCGATCGGCCCGGACCGGATCGTGGGACACAGCGACATCGCGCCGGACCGCAAGACCGATCCCGGACCGGCCTTCGACTGGCCTCGCCTGAGGGATCTGCTGGGCGCTCCGGATTCGTGAGCGCCGTTTCGAGTTCCAGCCGACCCGGAGGGAGCCGGTCGATGCGCGCGATGATCGTGCTGGTGAGCGCATGGATGGCATGCATGCCCGGCTACGCGGCGGGCGCGACGTGTCCCGAAGCCGGCCATGCGGCGGCCCGCACCGCGTTCGTCGCGGCCGAGCGGTCCCCTCCCCGGAGCCGCGAGCAGTGGGAACGGCTGCGACGCGACCTCGGCGCCTATCCCCTGTTCCCGTACGTCGAGCTTGCGCGGCTGCGCGCCGGCTGGCCGCGCGTGGCGCGGTCCGAGGTCGAAGCGTTCCTGAGGCGCCACGACGCAGAGCCGGTGACGTTCCGGCTGCGAAGCAGGTGGCTGCGCCGGCTCGCCGACCGGCGCGAGTGGCGCAGGTTCATCGAGTGGTATTCCGAGAGCCCCTCCATCGAGCTGCGGTGCCACTACGCCCGGGCGTTGCTCGAGACCGGAGACGAGGCCGGCGCGCTGTCGGAGGCGGAGGGGCTGTGGATGTCCGGCGAGTCGCGGCCGAAGGCCTGCGACCCGGTGTTCGCGGTGTGGCTGGAATCGGACCGGTTCTCTCCATCGGCGGCGTGGAGGCGCATCGGTCTCGCGATGGCGCGCGGCAATGTCCGGCTGGTGCGGTACCTCGAGCGTTTCCTTGACCCGGGCGACCGTCGGCTGGCCGCCGCGTGGCGCGCGGTCCACGAGAACCCGAGACGGGTCGCCACGGTCGGGCTCGCCGGTGATCCACTGAGGGTGGAGGCGGTCCTCGCGCACGGGCTCGAGCGTCTGGCGCGCATCGACCCGGCCGCCGCGGTGGAGGCGCTCGCGGCGGTGGAGGAGCGCACGGGCCTCGGCGCCGCGGCGCGGGCCGGGGTCGGGCGCCGCATCGGGCTGTCGTTTGCGAGCGAACATGATCCGCGGGCGCTCGAATGGCTGCGCAGCGTCGATGTCGCGCACGCCGACCGGCACACGCTGCGGTGGCGCGTTGCGGCGGCGGCGCTCCACTCGCGGTGGAACGAGGTCCTCGACGGAATTTCCTCCATGTCCGACCCGGAACGCGAACGGGAGAGGTGGCGTTACTGGGGTGCACGGGCACTGGAGGCGACGGGAAGGACCGACCGGTCCCGGGAGGCGTTCGAGTCGCTCGCGAAGGAGCGCGACTACTACGGCTTCCTGGCCGCGGACCGGCTGGGGACGGGGTACCGGTTCAACCATCGTCCGCTCGCAGTCGCGCCCGGGACGGTCGAGCGGGTGGCGGCGATGCCCGCCATGCGGCGGGCGCTCGAGCTGTTCGGGCTGGAACGCCGGGCCGATGCCCGGCGGGAGTGGCACGCGCTCATCCAGGGACTCGGCGAGGAGGAGCTCAAGGCCGCGTCCTGGATCGCGCGGTGCCGGGACTGGCACGGGCGCGCGATCCTCACCATCGCGCGCACGTCGGAGCGGGACGACCTGGATCTGAGGTTTCCCGTGGCCTACCGGAACCTCGTGGAGTCGGCGGCGCGGCGCAGGAGCCTGTCTCCGGCAACGGTGTACGCAATCATCCGCCAGGAGAGCGCGTTCATGCCGGATGTCCGCTCACCGGCGGGGGCCCTCGGGCTGATGCAGCTCATGCCGCGCACGGGCCGCATGCTCATGCGGGCCACCGGCCGGAAGTGGCGCGGAAGGCGGCAGCTTCTCGCTCCCGACCTCAACGTGGATCTCGGAACGCGGTACGTCCGGTCGCTGCTCGGGAAGACGGACGGGCATCCCGTCCTCGCCGCGGCTTCCTACAACGCGGGTCCCCATCGGGTCGGGAGGTGGCTCCCGGAGACCGGCGGCGTCGATGTCGCGGCGTGGATCGACAACATCCCGTTCACCGAGACGCGCCGCTACGTCCGGCGGTTCCTCGCCTACGGCGCCATCTACGAACACCGCCTCGGCCGGCCACCGACCCGGCTGTCCGAGCGCATGCCGCCGATACCGGCTCGCCCGGACCCCTGATCCGCGCGGCCGAGGGTCACCCGGCGCGGCGGCGATGCGCTCGCCGATGCGGGGCGAACGCTCGCGAAGGCCGGTCCCGATCGAGGATCGGGGTCACCCCGGGAAGAAAGATGTGGCCTTGGTACGTGCAGAACCGGAGCCACTTCAGGAGGAAACGGTTCATCCGCCACTTGCGGTCGAGCTCCGGCATCCGTCCGGGGGACCACGGGTGGATGGAGCGGTTCACGCGCCGGCGGCGGTGGGAGACGACTTCCGCCGCCCGCACGTCGTGGTAGACGTTGATCCGGGCGTTCGGCTCGAGCACGCATCCGTCACCGTCCGGGAACCGGTACGTCAGCACCAGCGACGCCGTGTACGGCTGGCGTTCGATCACTTCGAGATGGAGGTCGAGGGCGCCCGCGACCCGCGAGACCATCACCCGATCGCATGCCGGCAGGTCGGGAACGAGCTTCGCGAGCCGCACGTAGCTCGCCTCGTAGACCCGGATGAGACCCGTGATGTCGCGCGCCCCGAACCGCGCCGGTCTCGCCGCTTGCGTTCGTACCGTCATCGAGGTCGCGTCCGTTTCGATCTCGGCCTGCCGATACGGAGCATCGGGAGCCGGTGGGCGATGTTCCTGCCGTCCCGCACTGCGGTCGTACCCCGAAAGCTACTGGATGGGTGCGATTAGTCAAGCCTTCCGTCCAGCCTTCCGTCCATGTCCCAGCCATTCCCGCCAGGCGGGAACAGGCCCTCGAGGTCCCCTCGACTGGACGCCCTGGTGGTCGGAATCGCGCCGGGATCCCACCACGACAGGGCCTCTCCGGGCGTTGACGGGAATCGCTGTCCATGCCCCATGTCGTCTATGCCGGTGCGAGCAGGATCAGAACTCCGAACAGGGGGTGGTCGATGTAGTGCAGCTCCCCGGACCGCATCCGGCGCTCCGATACGAGGCGGAACCGGGTCGGCGCCGAGCCCGGCACGACGGCTTCGCCGCTCACGGGCCGGTGGTAGAGCAGATCGACTTCGACCCGCAGGAAGCGCGCCAGGGAGATCTTCACCGTTCCGTGCACCGAGGGACCCTCGCCGCCGGCTTCATCCGCGCCCGCGCCGAGGCTGCGCCCGAGATGCACCGGTCGCGCCGACCCGCGCGGCAGGCCCGGCAGGTGCCATCCCGCGTGCAGCAGCGGACGGTAGTGCGCCGAGCGCCGGAGGCGGCTCCAGACGCCCCCGAGCGTGAGCCGGGAGGAGCTCACGAGCCGGTACGCGTGGACCGCGGCGGCCGGCGCGCCGTCAGGCCGGCGCGTGAGCTCGACCGCGTTCTGGAGAGGGGGCGCTCCAGGGTCCGCGGGCCAGTGTTCGGCGTGCAGTCCCTCGCTGCGCAGATCGTCGAACACGATGATCTCGGCCCTGAACCACCGGTCCGCCGCGTCGGCCGGCAGCGCGAGCGCCGCCGCCAGAATCGCCGCGAGCGCGAGCAACGGCGCCGCACGGCACGGAGCCTTCGCGATCGGGGTCGGACGTTCCTCCGGCATCGGGACCGGTCTCTTCCCGCCGCGTGCGTGGTCGCGGGGAAGTGCAGTACACACGGACGGAGCGCTCATGCGGCGGCCCGGACATCGAGGGAGCCGAGCAGGCGCCGCACCGCTTCCACCCGGCTCGCCGCGTCGGGAAGCTCGCCCGCGAACCGCAGCCGCTCCGCGCCGTCGAGGCGGAACCGCCCCGGCTCGCTCTGCACGAGCCGGATCATGCTGCCCGGGTCGACATCGGGCTCGGGGTGAAACACCACGCGTCCGCCACTCGTCCCCGCCTCGATCCTGCTCACCCCGAGCGGAGTGGCCTGGAGCTTGAGCCGCGCGAGGTCGAAGAGCAGCCGCGCGGCCGGGGGGGCGGGCCCGAACCGGTCGATCGTCTCGACCAGGAGCTCCTCGAGCGCCCCCTCGTCCGGTGCGCCCGCGATCCGCTTGTACATGATGAGACGCGCGTGCACGTCCGGAAGGTAGTCCTCGGGGATCAGGGCCGGCTCGCGCACGTCGATCTCGACCCCGGTGTCGAGCGGGCGGTCGAGCACCGGCGCCCGGCCGGCCCGGAGCGCCGTCACCGCGCGTTCGAGCAGCCGCGTGTAGAGGGAGTAGCCGACCTCCTGGATCTGCCCGCTCTGCTCGTCGCCGAGGATCTCTCCGGCGCCGCGGATTTCGAGGTCGTGGGTCGCGAGATTGAAGCCCACCCCGAGGTCCCCGAGCGCCTCGATGGCCTCGATCCGCCTCACCGCGTCCGCGGTCATCGCCCGCCGGTCCGGCACGAGGAGGTAGGCGTAGGCCCGATGGTGCGACCGGCCCACCCGCCCCCGCAACTGGTGAAGCTGGGCGAGCCCGAACCGGTCCGCACGGTTGATCACGATGGTGTTGGCGTTCGGAATGTCGATCCCGGTCTCGATGATGGTGGTGCACACGAGCACCTGGAACCGGCGGTGGTAGAAGTCGAGCATCGTCTGCTCCAGGTCGCGCTCGCGCATCTGGCCGTGCGCGACCCGCACGTCGGCATCGGGGGCGAGCCCGCGCACGTCGCCCGCGATGCGCTCGATGTCCTCGACCCGGTTGTGCACGAAGAAGATCTGGCCTCCGCGCCGCAGCTCGCGCTCGAGCGCCTCGCCGAGCATGCTCGCGTCCCACCGGCGGACGAAGGTCTGGATGGACAGCCGCCGGGCGGGCGGTGTGGCGATGAGCGAGAGGTCGCGCAGGCCCGAGAGCGCCATGTCGAGGGTGCGCGGGATCGGGGTCGCGGTCAGGGTGAGGACGTCGACCTCGGCCCGCAGCGCCTTGAGCCGCTCCTTCTGGCGCACCCCGAAGCGGTGCTCCTCGTCGATGACCACGAGCCCCAGGCGCTTGAACCGGATGGCGCGGTCGAGGAGCTGGTGGGTGCCGATGACGATGTCCACGACGCCGTCCGCGAGACCTCGCACCACCTCGGTCCGGGCGTCGCGGGCGCGGAAGCGCGAGAGCTGCTCGATGCGCACCGGCCAGTCCGCGAACCGGTCGGTGAACGTCTGGTGGTGCTGCTGCGCGAGCAGCGTGGTGGGGACGAGCACCGCGACCTGCCTTCCGGACTGCGCGGCGACGAACGCGGCGCGCATCGCCACCTCGGTCTTGCCGAAGCCGACGTCGCCGCATACCAGGCGGTCCATCGGCGCCGGCCGGCGCATGTCGGCGATGACCTGCCGGATCGCGTCGGCCTGGTCCGGCGTCTCCTCGAACGGGAAGCCCGCCTCGAAGCCGTGGAGGAACCCGGGCTCGGCGTCGAGCGCCACCCCCGGACGACTCGCCCTCCGCGCCTGCACCTCCAGCAGCTCCGCCGCCACGTCGACGACCTTCTCCGCCGCGCGCCGCCGGGCGCGTTCCCACTGGCGGCTGCCCAGCCGGTGCAGCGGGGCCGCCTCCGGATCGACCCCGGACCAGCGCGAGACGAGATGCAGCGAGCCGACCGGCACGTAGAGCTTGTCGCCGTCGGCGTAGTCGACCCGGAGATATTCTCCGGCGGTGCCGCCGATGGCCAGGACCTCGAGACCGGCGTAGCGACCGACGCCATGCGCTTCGTGCACCACCGGCGCTCCGATCCCGAGCTCGCCCAGATCGCGCACCAGACCCTCCGGGTCCCGTCCCGCCCCCCGCCGGCGGCGGCGCTGGGCGGCACGCGCACCGAAGAGCTGGGACTCGGTGACCACCGCAACGGACGGGACATCGATGCACGCCCCGTCCTCGAGCTCGGCGACGGTCATGGCAAGGGCGGCGTCGCCTTCGATGAAGTCGCTCCACGACTCGACGAGCGCCGGCCTCAGGCCGTGGGCGTGGAGGGTCTCCAGCAGGATCTCGCGCCGCCCGGGCGTCTCCGCGACCACGAGGCATCGCCCCTCGTGGCCGGCGAGAAAGTCCTGCAGGTGGCCGATCGGCCGGTCCGCCCGGCCGTCGACGGGCAGCGCGGGCGGCGTCCGGGTGGCGAACTCGACGGTGGCGCCGCGCCCGCGCCCGTCGCCATGGCGAAGGCGCACGCAGGGGAACGCCGCCAGCCGGGAGAACAGGTCCTCCACCGGCAGGAAGATCTCGTCCGGGGACAGCACCGGGCGCTCCCGGTCGTGACGGCGGTTCTCGAACCGGTCCCCGGTGTCCGCCCGGAACGTCGTGGCCGCCTCGTGGACGTCCCCGGCGAGGACGACGACGGTGCCGGGCGGGAGATAGTCGGTGAGGGCGGCGGTCCCGGAGAAGAACAGCGGCAGGTAGTACTCGATGCCGGCCGGCCAGCCTCCCCGGCTGACTTCCCGGTAGATCGGGCACCGGGACGGATCGCCTTCGAACCGCCGCCGCCACGCGCGCCGGAATGCCGCCACCGCGTCCGGGGACGCCGGGAACTCGCGCGCCGGGAGCAGATCGAGGCGCTCGATCCGGCTCGTGGAACGCTGGCTGTCGGGGTCGAAACGGCGCAGGCTCTCGATCTCGTCGTCGAGAAGGTCGATTCGCACCGGCGCGCCGGCGCCCATGGGGAAGAGATCGACCAGCGAGCCCCGGACCGCGTACTCGCCGTGCTCCATCACCTGGCTGACGCACGCGTATCCGGCGCGGTCGAGGCGTCCGCGAAAGGTCTCGATGTCGAGCCGGTCGCCGGGCTCGATCAGGAACCGGTGACCGTCGACGAACCCCCGCGGGGGAATCCGCCCCATCGCGGTACCGACCGCGGTGACCAGCACCCCGGAATCGAGCGAAGGGAGCCGAGCCAGGGTCTCGAGCCGTTCCGAGACGAGGTCCTGGTGAGGAGAGAAGAGATCGTAGGGCAGCGTCTCCCAGCCGGGAAAGCGCAGGCTGGCGGTCTCGCCGTCCAGGTAGAACGCCAGCTCGGACTCGAGGCGGTGGGCGGTCCGGCTGTCCGCGGCGATGACGAGCACCGGGGCATCGGCCCGCTGCGCGAGACGTGCGATGGCCAGGCCGCGGGCGCTGCCGTGCAGCGACGTCCACCGGGTCCGGGACCTCGTCCCCGGCACTCCGGGGGCAAGCGGGGAGACCGGCTGCATGGAGGTTCCTCCTTCCGTGGAGTGCGTTGTGGGGCGGGGCCGCCGCCCGCTCAGCCGGCCCCGCCGCCGGCCGGGGCCCGCGCCGCGTCCCCGCCGCCGGCCGGGTCCGGAGGCCGCCCCCGCCGCCGCTCGCCGCGCGGCGGGACCCCGTAGCGGTCACGGTAGCACTTGCTGAAGTGCGGTGCGGAAACGAATCCGCAGGCGAAGGCGATGTCCACGATGGGCCGGCTCGTCTGCAGCAGAAGCTGGCGCGCGCGGGCGAGCCGGAGATCGAGGTAGTACCGCGTCGGAACGCGGTGGACGTGCTTCTGGAACAGCCGCTCCAGCTGCCGCCGCGACAGCCCGACGTGCCGCGAGAGCTCGTCGAGGCTCATGGGCTCCTCGAGGTTGTCCTCCATCAGGGAGACCGCGGCGACGAGCTTCGGCTGGCTGGTGCCGAGGCGGTGCGTCAGCGGAATGCGCTGCCGGTCGTTCCCGCCCCGGATCCGCTCGCAGATGAATTCCTCGGAAATCGCGACCGCGAGCGAGCTGCCGTGCTCGGCCTCGATGAGGTTGAGCATCATGTCGAGCGGCGCGACGCCGCCGGAGCACGTGTACCGGTCCCGGTCGATTTCGAACAGCTCGGTGGTGACGGTGATGTCCGGATGTTCCTCGCGCAGGCTGGCGAGATTCTCCCAGTGGATCGTGCAGCGGTATCCCCCGAGAAGGTCGGCCCGGGCGAGCAGGTATGCGCCGGTACAGATCGCCCCCAGCGGGATGCGGCGCCGGGCGAGCCGGCGGAGCCACGCGAGGCAGGCCTTGTCGACCTGGTGCTGGACCCGCTCGCCCGCACACACGATGACGAGGTCGGCGTTCTCGGCCGAGGCGAAGCCTCCGTCCACGTGCACCACGAGACCGTTGCTGCTCCGGACCGGTGCGCCTCCGGCGCTGACGACCCGCCACCGGTACAGAGCCCGGCCGTGCATCCGGTTCGCCATCCGCAACGGCTCCACCGCGCTGCTGAACGCGATGAAGGAGTAGTCGGGAACGAGGGCGAAGACGATCTCCCGGGGCCGGGCGCCCATGCCGGAGGAGGTCGGTTCGGAGCTGTGCATCGCGCTGGGTTCGCCGGCGTACGGACGGACGATGGTGCGACGGCGCGACTATCCACCATCCCGCCCGTGCAGGCAACTCGCCGTCCAGTGCGTCGTGACCGCGCTCGCGCGGCTCGACCGGCGCCGCCGGCTGTAGGAGAATTCCGCGGGCATGTCCGGGGGCCCGGCCCGACGGCCGCGGAGGAGGAGTTGCCGATGGAAGACATTCAAACCATACCGGCGCGCCGGGGGGCCGCCACGTTCGTCCGGAAGGGGCAGATGGTCCAGGTCGTCAACACCCATGGAGAGCAGGTCGTGGACACCTGGGCGTTCGTGCGGCACGACCTGCGGGAGTTCATGTCGATGGAGCACACCCGCGCGACGCTCGTCAGGATCATGCCGGCGGTCGGCGACTGCCTGTACACGACGCGGCGCCGGCCGATCCTCAGGATCGTGGAGGACACGTCCCCCGGCATCCACGACACCCTCATGGCGGCGTGCGACAGCCACCGGTACGGGCTGCTCGGCTGCACCGGGTATCACGACAACTGCACCGACAACCTGTGGGCCGCGATGCACGGGCTGGGGCTCACGCCGCCGGAGACGCCGAGTCCCCTCAACCTGTTCATGAACATTCCCTGGCGCGACACGGGGGAGCTCTCGTTCGATCCGCCCGTCACCCGGCCCGGCGACTCCATCACGTTCGAGGCGCAGCTCGACGCGGTCATGGTCTTCTCCGCCTGCCCCCAGGACATCCTGCCCATCAACGGCACGGCGGGGCAGCCGACCGAAGCGCATTTCCGGGTCCACGACGCCGGCGTGCGGCACGGAGGAGACGCGGCATGAGCGCCTACGTCATCGCCGAGGTCGAGGTCACCGACCCCGAGACGTTCGAGGAGTACCGCAGGCTCGTTCCACCGACGATCGAGGCGTTCGGAGGCCGCTACGCGGTGCGGGGCGGAGCCATCGAGAGCCGGGAGGGCGGGTGGCGGCCGAACCGGATCGTGGTCATCGAGTTCGAGGACGCGGCGCGGGCGAAGGCGTGGCACGACTCCGACCTCTACGCGCCGGCCCGGGCCCTGCGCGAGGCGTCCGCCACCACCCGGATGATCGTGGTCGAGGGGGTGTGAGAGGCCCGCGCGCGCCGCATCGGAAGGCTGCGCGGGTCGGGAGCCGGGCGAATCGGGCATGGACAGGTACGGAATCCGGATCACGCTTCCGCCCGGCGACACGATGTCGGCGCCCCATCTGCTGGGACCGGACTTCGAGGCGTTCCGGTGGTACGACTCGCGCGAGGCGCGCGACGAGGCATTCGAGTCGATGCGGCACCCGCCCGGCTACTACCGCAGCGGGGACGTTCCCACCCAGGTGCTGACGAAGATCGATCCCTGATCCGCTGTCCGCACGAAGCGGCCGCGTCGGCGCTCGGGACAGTGGGCGAAACAGGGTTGCCGACCGCACTCGGAAGGGCTCCGTCCCGGCGCGATGGTGCGCTCGACACGTGGCAGGATGATTCCCATCGGCGTCCTCACGGGAGGCCGGCGACTCCCGCCAGCGCCCGGAAGAGGCCGTACCGTGGTGGGACCGTGGTGCGATTTCGACCTTCGGGGCGTCGGGTCGAGGGGATTGCGGGGGCCTGTTCCCGCCTGAAGGGAATCGCTGCCGGCAGGCCACCCCCGGGGCGGGCGGTCAGACCTGCGTCCACTCGGCAATGAAGTCGTCGATGCGCTTCCGCGCCGGCTCCGCATCCCGGCCGATCATCTCCGCGCGCAGGTGGATGATGACAAGGGTCAGCGCGGTCAGGGCGCCGTCGTCGCGCCGCCGCCGGGCTTCGCGGTGCTGCGTTCTGAAGTGGGCGACGAGCGGAGCGTAGCGCGCCGGGTCGTCTCCGCCGCGGGTGTGCGCGGCGTCCAGATCGTCCCGGACGCGAAGCGCCGTCTCGCGGAGCCGGGCGCTCGACGCGGCGGCTCTCGCGGTCTCGATGATCGTGGCCGCGTCGCGGTCGAGCCGGCTGGCCTCGCGTCGCGGACCGGACCATCGCGCGACCAGCCGGCCTGCCTTCTCGATGATGGAAGTCATCATGTATCAAGACGCCGGCGCGGCTCTCCGGGTCGGCAGTATCCCATGGATTCGGTATGCTCCCGCCGCCGCGGTCCGCACGGAGCAGCAGGGCTCACGCGCGGGCCCCGGCCCTTTCATCCATCCACGAGCGAATGCGGAGGACAGGGCGTTGGCCAGAAGCGACATCGAGATAGCCCGGGAAGCGACGCAGAAGCCGATCGCGGCCATTGGAGGCCGGCTGGGAATTCCCCCGGAGGCGTTGCTGCCCTACGGACACACGAAGGCGAAGATCGACCTCGGCTACATCGACTCGCTCGCCGGCCGCGAGGACGGGAAGCTCGTGCTGGTCACCGCGATCACCCCGACCCCGGCCGGCGAGGGCAAGACGACCACGTCGGTCGGGCTCGCCGACGGCCTCAACCGCATCGGCAGGGAGACGCTGGTCTGCCTGCGCGAGCCGAGTCTCGGGCCCTGCTTCGGAGTGAAGGGCGGCGCGGCGGGCGGCGGCCATGCGCAGGTCGTTCCCATGGAGGACATCAACCTGCACTTCACGGGCGACTTCCACGCCATCGGCGCCGCGAACAACCTGCTCGCCGCGCTGCTCGACAACCACATCCACCAGGGGAACGCCCTCGGCCTGGATGCCCGGCGAATTTCTTGGAGGCGCGTCGTCGACATGAACGACCGGGCGCTGCGCGAGATCGTGTGCTCGCTCGGGGGGATCGGCAACGGGTTCCCGCGCAGCGACGGATTCGACATCACCGTCGCCTCCGAGGTGATGGCGATCTTCTGTCTCGCCTCCGGCCTGGAGGATCTGCAGCGCCGCCTCGGCAACATCGTGGTCGGACACACCCGCGCGCGCGAGCCCGTCACCGCACGCGATCTGAAGG
This sequence comes from Gammaproteobacteria bacterium, assembly GCA_965202735.1. Classification (GTDB taxonomy): domain Bacteria; phylum Pseudomonadota; class Gammaproteobacteria; order HK1; family HK1; genus HK1. Next base: position 950,142 of record OZ241844.1, on the reverse strand, counting down.
CCGACGGCGCGATGACGGTGCTGCTCAGGGACGCCCTCGCCCCCAACCTGGTGCAGACCCTGGAGAACAACCCCGCCATCATCCACGGGGGTCCGTTCGCGAACATCGCCCACGGATGCAACTCGGTCATTGCGACGCGCGCATCGCTCAAGCTCGCGGACTACGTCGTCACCGAGGCCGGATTCGGGGCGGACCTCGGGGCCGAGAAGTTCTTCGACATCAAGTGCCGGAAGGCGGGCATCGCGCCCGACGCGGTGGTGCTGGTCGCGACGCTCCGCGCGCTGAAGATGCACGGCGGGGTGGCGCTGGCGGACCTCGGGCGGGAGGACGTCGACGCGGTCCGGGCGGGCTGCGCCAACCTCGCGCGCCACCTGGCCAACCTGAAGCAGTTCGGAGCTCCGGTGGTGGTCGCCGTGAACCGGTTCTCCGCCGACACCGGGGCCGAGCTCCAGGCCGTCGTCGACGCCGCCGGCGCGGAGGGCGCACAGGCGATCGTCTGCTCGCACTGGTCCGACGGCGGAGCGGGGACCGAGGCGCTGGCGCGCCACGTGGTGGAGATGGTCGAGGCGGGGGAGGGCGCGTTCCGGCCCCTGTACCCCGATGAAATGCCGCTGTGGGACAAGGTCGAGACGGTCGCGAAGCGGATCTACGGCGCCTCCGGCATCACCGCCTCCGCCGCCGTTCGCAGCCGATTCCGGGCCCTGCAGGAAGGCGGGTACGGCCACTTCCCGGTGTGCATGGCGAAGACCCAGTACAGCTTCTCCACCGACCCGTCGCGCAAGGGCGCCCCCGAGGGCCACGAGGTGCCGGTACGCGAGCTGCGCCTCTCGGCCGGCGCGGAGTTCGTGGTCGCGATCTGCGGCGACATGATGACGATGCCCGGCCTTCCGAAGCAGCCCGCGGCCGAAGGGATCCACATCGGCGACGGTGGCCGGATCGAAGGGCTGTTCTGACGATGGCGGACGGGCCGGTTGGAGTGCCGGCTGCGCCGCCGCCGACCCGCCACTCGCCGATCGATACGAACCTGACACTCGGCCGCATCCGGGACTTCCGAGCTGTCCGCCGCTGAAGATGGATCATCGTTTCAGGAGATCCTCAGCTATCGTAGAATAAACAGTCGATAGTCCGAATGACATGGACACTGCGGGAGACACCCTGTGGAACGCATCCGATCTGCGCTCTTTCTCGATTTCGACAACATTTACGGTGGGATGTTCGCTATTGACAAGAACAAGGCTTACGCTTTGGCGGACAATCCCGGTAGATTTCTTGAAGTGCTCTCGACCTACGGGCTACCCGTCGGGGAGAGGCGGGATCTGCTGGTGCTGCGCGCCTATTTCAACCCGACGGGACGCATCAGCGACCCGGATCGGGGTAACGAACAAGGTTCGCACTACCTGGCGACGGCTTATCGCCCGAACTTCACTCTCTCGGGCTTCGAGGTAGTGGACTGCCCTCCCTTGACCAGGCGACACAAGAACGCTGTGGACATCCGAATCACCGTTGACGTGCTCCAGAGTCTCCATGCGAATACGCACTATGACGAGATCATCATTGCTTCCAGTGACGCGGATTTCACCCCGTTGCTGCTGCACTTGCGGGCCAGCGACCGCCGCACGATGATCATCTCCGCCGGTGCGATCGCGTCCGCGTATCGCAATATAGCAAGCGTCCATCTGGATGCGCAGGGTCTGATCGAAATTCTCGAAAACAGCCAGACCGGCAGTGGTGCGGTAGTTGACGCGAATCCCACGGTGGCAATAGACAATGACTTGGCGCGAATGAGAGAACAGGTGCAGCAGGCGACGGAGGCACATATCGCAGAGAGCGATGAACCGATATTGTTGGCGATGCTCGGTTCCAACTTGCGGGATGAATATGGATACCGGATTGGGGACGATTGGTTTGGCACCAACTCGTTGAGCGCATTCCTCCATCAGATGAACGCCATGTCCGGCATCGATATCCGTATCGATGGGAAATACGTATGGGATGCCGACAGGCATTTGGCTCCAAACGATGGGACACCTCCTCCGCCTGTGACTTTGCCGCCACGCATCGCGCATATTTGTCATATTACCGATTTGCCCCGACTGAGCTCCGGCAGTTGGCAACAGGTGTTTGGGATATTGACGAAGTACGCTCAGGCCCACACGTTCAACCTTACCGAGTGCACGACTTGAGCACGTGATGAACTTGCCCGAAGAGACTGCAATGTCGGCCGAGATAAGATCGGTGCTATCGTACACCGTGTGAGGAAAGGCGGAACGATGCTGGATTCGCAGCCGACACCGGGTCCAGACGAGATCCGCGAGGCGCTTATCCGCTACACAGCCGACTTCGCACGTGAGATCGGCTTGAATCTGACGACTGAAGACGTGAATGAATTGCGCAATTGGTTGAGTGGCGAGAACAGAGAATCCGAACCGGTTTGAGTTGGACCCTGTTCATGGCCTGTTTGACATTGGTTTTGTGTAGCCTTCTATCAACTGGAGCAGCACGCGTGAAAGCCACGGTGGGATCGGACTCGGTACGCGATTGTGTGAAGCACACATTGGGTGGCAATGATAAACAGGGTTAACATTGGTTAACCATGAATAACATTCGATAACCTTGTTTGAAATGAACCCCCGATGGAATCCGTACGCGCCGGGTGCCGGCACGCCTCCACCCGAGCTGGCGGGTCGAGACCGGTTGCTCGAAGAGACCTCGATCGCCCTTGATCGTATCCGCAATGGCCTCGCGGCCAAGAGCGTGCTCATGGTAGGGCTGCGCGGGGTCGGCAAGACCGTCCTGCTGAACCGAATCTGCCGCGACGCGGAAGGTCGTGGACTCGTCACCGTCCTCCTGGAGGCGCCGGAGGATCGCTCGCTGCCCGCTCTGCTGTGCGCACCGCTGCACGCCGCCTTGCTGAAGATGAACCGACTCGCGGCGGCAGGCAATGCCGCGAAGCGTGCGTTGAGGGCACTGGGCGGGTTCGTGGGCGCCATGAAGCTCAGCTTCGGCGACGTGACTTTCAACGTGGATCTCGAAAGGGATCCCGGAATCGCGGACAGTGGTGATCTCGACAGTGACTTGAGCGCCTTGCTGCACGCGGCCGGCGAGGCGGCCCGCGCTCAACGGACCGCTCTGGCGTTGTTCGTCGACGAGCTGCAGTACGTGGAAGAGCGCGAGCTCGGTGCGTTGATTGCCGCATTGCATCGTGCGGCGCAGTTTCAGCTACCCGTCACCCTGGTCGGAGCCGGTCTGCCACAGCTCGTCGCCCGCTCCGGCGGCGCCAAGTCCTACGCGGAACGCCCGTTCACGTTTCTCGAAATCGGCCCGCTCGACAATGAGGCGGCGACCCTGGCGCTTGAAGTCCCTGCCGCGCGTCTCGGCGTTTCCTACGAGCGCGCCGCCGTCGACGAGATCATACGCCGCACGCAGTGCTATCCATATTTTCTTCAGGAATGGGGGAAGCGCTGCTGGGACTGCGCCGAAGCATCGCCGATCACTACCGCCGAGGTGGAAACCGCCACGCTCGACGCCGTGGCCGAGCTTGATGCAAGCTTCTTTCGGGTCCGGTTCGATCGGCTGTCCCCGTCGGAGAAGCAGTATCTGCGAGCCATGGCCGAGCTCGGAGGCGGCTTTCATCGCTCCGGCGAGGTCGCGCGGGTGCTGGGCAAGTCGGTACGCGCGGTGGCGCCGGTGCGCGCAAAGCTGATCCGCAAAGGAGTGGTGTACAGCCCCGCGCATGGCCACACTGCCTTCACCGTGCCGTTGTTCGACGAGTATCTTCAGCGGGTGATGCCTCTTCGGTAACGTTCCGGCGCCATCGGCCTGTCCGTGTGTCAGCGCCCGGAACAAGCGCTGCCCGGCGCCCAGGCTTCCCAGCCCCGCGATCGATCCCCTCCGCCGTAGAAAGGGTGCATCCTGTCGTCCATGCGCCTGCGCGGCATGTCGAATGCATCGGGCCGCTCCTTCTCGTCATCCGGGATCACCGGCCACGGAGCCCCTCTCGCTGCTCGCCGCCGCGGGCGCCCGCAGCCGGTGCGCGCGCATGTGCTCGTAGTGCGCGATGACCGCCTCGTACGCGGCCCTGACCCGGCCGGGCGCCTCCGCGATGTCGACGTGCCGGGTGCTCTGCGGCTTCAGGCCGTCGGAGCTCCTCAGGTTCTCGTGAAACGACCCGCCGTCCCACCAGCCCACCTCGTCGCGGGGGCCGGGCTCCCAGCGCAGCGCCTCGGGGATGAACCGGACCCCGACCGCCTCGCAGTACGCCTCCACCATCCGGGCCGGGTCGGCCAGCAGATCGTCGCTGTCGAGCACCGGAGGCGCCGCGCCGTTGCGGTCCGCGATGCGGTCGAAGAGCTCCCGCTGCTCCACGACCCCCACCTCCCCGGGATGAAAGTCCGGCCAGTGCCGGAACATCGACGAGAGGGTCTTCGCGGGGTCGCGGACCAGAAAGCTGTGGTCGAACATGTCGAGGCGTTCTTCGGTCCACATGTGGGCGACGTAGTGGGGGAAGTCCTTCGAGAACACCGGCCCCTTCGCGGCCGCGGCGCGCAACGTCTCCCACACGCCCTCGAGCGTCAGTCCGGGGATGCGCACGCTGTCCGCCCGCACCCGGGGCCACAGCGGCTCCTCGCCCTGGTACCAGGCCTCGCCGAACGGCTCGTGGAAACAGGTCATGTCGCCGCGCATGCGCATCATCCACTCGAACGCGGTCGAGGTGGAACGCGGGACGGCCCACAGCGCGAGTATGCGGCGCATGCCCGTCACCTCGCCGGGAGCGTGGAGAGCAGCCTCCCGTGCGCCCCCGTCGGAGCAAGGTCCAGGGTCTTGAAGATGCGCCAGTAGAGCGCGGTGTCGGACGAGACGACGGGCATGCCGACCAGGGCCTCGAGCCCGGTCTCCAGAGAGGCGATCCGCTGCGGCAGCCCGTCCGCGCGCCGGAAGTTGGGCATGCCGTTGACGACGATCGCCTCCGCCCCGGGAGCGCGCTCCGCAGTGCGCAGCATCGACTGCGCGGCCATCTCGCCGGGGAAGATCCAGTGCTGGGCGTCGACCGTCTCCTGCGCGTCGCAGAGGCCGAGATCGACGAAGTTGCCGCAGTAGAGCAGGTCGAAGCCCGCCTGCCGGAGGAAGCGCGCGATGCCGTCGCGCCAGTCGGGCCGGTAGTAGACGGAGTTGAGCGCGACCTTCTCCGCCCCGAGCTCCCGCAGCCCCTCCACGAGGCAGTATCCGGCCATGTGGAACGGCGTCTCGTAGGTCTCGCTCAGCCGGGCGCAGTACGCGCGGATGTCCTCCGGCGTCGTGCCGTTGCAGTGCACCCAGTTCGTTCCGACCTGCCCCGCCACGTCGGCGCCGTTGTTCGCCATGCACTCGACGAACTCCTCGAGCAGGTGGAAGCTGTCGGCCCGCTGCGCGAGCTCGTGGGCGTACCCCGGAACGTGCAGCATCCGCCCGTGCACGCCGACCCCTTCCGGGGCCATGCGCAGGAAGTCGGTGGGCGCGGCATCGAAGTCGTGCGGTGGCGCGGTAAAGCCCACCTGGTGCGGGAAGAGCCTGTTTCGGGGGTCGGACCAGTGCCGGGGCTTCCTGTACATGGCGGCTCTCTCCGAGCGGTGGACCCTTCCCGGCGGGGACGGGGCGGGCGTCGCGTTTCGGCCGCCGCTCGCGCGGCGCCCGGGCTCAGGCGTCGAAGAACTTCCGCATGACGCCGACGGCGTGCTCGATCCCGTCGGAGTCGATGTCGAGATGCGTGACCAGGCGGTTCGGGCTCCGCACCCGGATGAGCACTCCGTGCCGTTCGCAGTGCGCGGCGAAGTCCTCGGTCCGGTCGGGCGCCGTCTTCACGAACACCATGTTGGTATGCACCGCATTGTGGCCGACGTCGATGCCGTCGACCGGCGCCAGGCCGTCGGCCAGCCGCCGGGCGTTGGCGTGATCGGTTTCGAGCCGCTCGACGTGGTGGTCGAGGGCGTGGATCCCCGCCGCCGCGATGAACCCGGCCTGGCGCATCCCGCCGCCGACCACCTTGCGCCAGCGCCTCGCTTCCGCGACGAACTCCCGCGAGCCGGCGAGGAGGGTGCCGGCCGGGGCGCCGAGCCCCTTGGACAGGCAGATCGACACGCTGTCGAAGAGCGACGTGATCGCGGCGGGCTCGACCCCGAGCGCCACCGCGGCGTTGCATACCCGCGCTCCGTCGAGGTGCAGGGCGAGGCGGTGACGGTCGCACAGGGTACGGGCCGCGCGCATGTAGTCGAGCGGCAGCACCTTGCCCGAGATCGTGTTCTCCAGGCTCAGGAGGCGGGTGCGGGCGTAGTGGAAGTCGTCGGGCTTGATCGCGGCCGCGACCCGCTCGAGGTCGAGGGTGCCGTCCGCCTCCACTTCGATCGGCTGCGGCTGGATTCCGCCGAGGGCCGCCGCGCCGCCGCCCTCGGTGCGGTAGTTGTGGGCCTCCTGGCCGCAGAGGTACTCGTCGCCGCGCCCGCAGTGGGTCAGCAGCGCGAGGAGGTTTCCCTGGGTGCCGCTCGCGACCAGGAGCGCCGACTCGTGGCCGAACCGCTCCGCGGCCATCGCCTCCAGCCGGTTGACGGTCGGGTCCTCGCCGAAGACATCGTCGCCGACCTCCGCGTCCGCCATCGCGGCGCGCATGGCCGGAGTGGGGCGGGTGACGGTGTCGCTTCTCAGGTCGACGGTCTGCACGGAAACCTCCATCGGATCGTCGGCACGTCATGATTCCGGGACGCGGATCATGCGCTACAAGTCCGGTTGGCGAAACACCCGTCGTGGGCGGGTATGCGCCGGGGCCGGCGCCGGTCGCAGGCATCGGCCCGCAGCCCTCCTCGTCAGGCGCCGGATGCGAGCCGCCCGGCCGGAGCGCAGGCCGGAAGCTCGAAGCTGAACGCGGCGCCCCGGCCCAGGGTGCTCTCGACCGAGAGCCGGGCGCCGTGAAGCTCCACGATGCGTTTCGCGATCGCCAGGCCGAGCCCGGCGTGCGCGCTGCCCCGGTGAGGGTTCGCGGCCTGGTAGAAGCGATCGAATACGCGGGGGAGGTGCTCGGGGGCGATGCCCGGTCCGCTGTCGGCGACGGTCACCCGCACCGAGCTCCCGGCGCGGGCGAGCGGTATGCGGACTTCGCCACCGTCCGGCGAGTGGGAGAGCGCGTTGTCGATCAGGTTCTCGAACACCCGCTCGACGAGGGCGATGTCCGCGCTGACCATCGGCAGTCCCTCGCCGGCGTCGATCTCGATGGTCGAGCCGTTGCGCTGCGCCTCGAGCTGGAACTTCTGCGCGATGTCGCTGACGAGCTCGGCGAGCGAGACCGGCTCGCGCACCGGCGCCTGTTCGTACGCATCGAGCTTCGCGAGCTCGAACAGGTCTCCGACGAGGCGGCGCAGCCGCTCGCTCTGGTCCAGCGCCACCGCCAGATAGCGTTCCCGCTCCGCCGGCTCCAGCTCCGCGTCCTTGAGCTTCAGCGTCTCGATGCAGCCGTGCAGCGTGGCGAGCGGGGTGCGCAGGTCGTGCGAGACGTGGGCGACCATCTCGCGGCGCAGGGCATCCGTCCTCTCCAGGGCGTCCAGTTGCTCCCCGATGCGGGCCGCCATCTCGTCGTACGCGCGCCCGAGCTGGGCGATTTCGTCTCCGTTGCCGCGGCCCGCGGCCGAGGTCGCAAACGGCTCGAACGCGCGGAACCCCCCCGTGCGGAACCGGTGGATGTGGTCGGTCAGACGCCGCAGCCTGCGGGTCATCGCCCGCAGCACCACGAGCCCGGCCAGCGAGCCCGCCACGACGCTCACGATCAGGGCGAGGCCGCTGTAGCGCGTGATGAAGCTCGTGTGCAGCAGCGCCGCGATGGAGTCGACCCGCTCTCCCCGGAGCACCACGTAGAGGTAGCCCTCCGGATCCTCGTCGCTCGGCACCGGGGTGACGGAGAACGCCTTCTGCCTGTCGTGGCTGCGCGGATCGTCGCCGAGAAGGGGATAGGCGTCATCGCCCGACAGGAACGCACGCACCGGACCGAGCGAAACCCGCTTGCGCTTGACAATGTCCGGATCGGCGGAGAAGGATAATATGTTTCCTTTCAAATCAATTAGATAAATCTCAATGCTCGGGTTGATTGTCATGTAGTCGTGAAACATCTCCCTGAGCGCCGGCTCGTTGATGCGCCCCTCCTCGACGAGATTGCGGTCCGCCACCAGATCGCGGGCGAGATCGCGGTTGAGGCGTTGCTCGGTCACCTGCAGATGGTGCCGCGTCGCGAACAGGGTCAGGGCCGCATAGAGGGTGGCGATCGCGAGCACGGTCGCCACCAGCGCGACCGAGAGCCTGCCGTAGAGGGTGCGAATCATGGTCGTGGCGCTCGATGTCCTCTCGGGGCGCAGCGGAGGTCCGTCGCCCCCGGGGTGGCCGTCCCCCGCGAGCGGGGTCGTGGTGCGGCTCGTCGTCGCCTGCGCAAACCTCGTACCGGCCGTCCCCCGCGAGTGGGGTCGTGGTGCCCGAAACCCTCTCAGGTGCGTTCCCCGGGATGCCCGGCCGCCTCGCCGGCGTCGGCGTTGGCGTCGGGGCCGGCGTCGAAACGGTCGGAGAGCTTGTACCCCACGCCCCATACCGTGAGGATGTACTCCGGGGCTGAAGGGTCGCGCTCGATCTTCGCCCGCAGGCGGTTGATGTGCGAGTTCACGGTGTGCTCGTACCCCTCGTGGTTGTAGCCCCAGACCCGGTCGAGCAGCCGCGCGCGGTTGAACACCTGTCCCGGGTGGCGCGCGAAGTGCAGCAGCAGATCGAACTCCCGGGCGGTGAGGATGACCTCGCGCCCGCCGACGGCGACACGCCGCTTGCCGGTCTCGATCGTGAGCGCGCCGTGCTCGATCGTCTCGTCGTCGCCGGCCGCGTCCGCCGGAGACGAGAGGGCTTCGACGCGCCGGAACAGCGCCTTCACCCGCGCCTGGAGCTCGCGCACGCTGAACGGCTTGACGAGGTAGTCGTCGGCGCCCATCTCCAGACCCAGCACCCGGTCGAGCTCGGTCGACTTCGCGGTCAGCATCAGGATGGGGACGTAGCCCGGAAGGGCCCGGATCTCCCGGCACAGATCGAGGCCGTCCATCTCCGGGAGCATCAGATCGAGCACCACCAGGTCATAGCGGCGGGCGGAGGCGAGCTCCAGGCCGCGCTTCCCGTCCGCGGCGACGTCGGCCTCGCACTGGACGTCGAGCAGGTGCAGCCTGACCAGCGCGGAGATCTCGTGGTTGTCCTCTACGATGAGGGCGCGGCGGGTGGTCATGGTCCGTGTCCGGGGCGACGCCGGCCGATCCCCCCGCTCAGCCGATGACGACGGGGCTCGCCATCTCCTCCGCGGTCGAGACCCGCACGCTCCCGGTCTGCATGTACTCCAGAGATCGCCCGCTGCCCGAGCTCGCGGCCGAGGCCGCTGCGTTCGTGGCCGCCGAACGGCATCGTATGAAATTCTACATGGGAACCGGGGAGTTGACGAAGCCATGGGCGCCGTTCCCGGAGGCCGCAGGCGAGGGCGGCCGCCCCGCCGGCATGGCGCGCATGTGTCCCGGCAGATGCAGGCGGAACGGCAGGCCGGTACGGCGGGGAGGGAGCAATCCGCCATCACCCTGCGCGAGGGCGCGGATGCTTCGCCTGAACGCAGTCAGCCGGTTTCGAGCCTGCCTTCCAGCGCGTTCTCGAAGAGCGACTCCAGGGCCGTGATGGTCAGGTGCACCGGATTGGTCGCCGAGGAGGGGTCGACCAGCGCCATGGGAGCCAGCCGCGCCGCCGCTTCGGAGGGGACGCCGATGCCGGTGAGGGTGCGGGGAATGCCGATGCGCTCGCGAAGACCCAGTATCCAGCGCACCACGCCGGCGAAGCTCGCCTCCCCGAGACCCAGGTAGCGCGCGAGGGCGATCATCTTCTCCTCGATGGCCGGGCGGTTGAACTCCAGCACGTAGGGCATTACCACCGCGTTGGTGAGCCCGTGGTGAGTGTCGTACACGGCGCCGCACGGATGGCTCATGGAGTGCATCGCGCCCAGCCCCTTCTGGAACGCGGTCGCCCCCATGGTGGAGGCCACCTGCATGCAGGCCCGGGCGGCGAGGTCGGCGCCGTCCTCGCAGGCCGCCGGGAGCCACTCCTTCACGAGACGCATGCCTTCGAGCGCGATCCCCTGCGCCATCGGGTGGAAGACCGGCGAGCACCATGCCTCCAGATTGTGGGAGAGGGCGTCCATCCCCACCGCGGCGGTGATCGGAGCCGGCAGCCCCATGGTGAGCTCGGGGTCGGCGATCACCGCCACCGGCAGCATCCCGGGATGAAAGATGATCTTCTTGGTGTGGTCCCGCACGTCGGTGATCACCGACGCACGCCCGACCTCGGACCCGGTGCCGGAGGTCGTCGGCACCGCGACCACCGGAGCGATCCCGCCGGCGTCGGCGCGGGTCCACCAGTCCTCCCGGTCCTCGAAGTCCCAGAGCGGACGGTTCTGACCGGACATCAGCGCCACCGCCTTCGCAGTGTCGAGGGCGCTTCCGCCGCCGAATCCGATCACCCCGTCATGGCCGCCGTCGCGGAAGGCCCGTACGCCTTCGGCCACGTTCGCCTCCACCGGATTCCCCCGCACGTCGGCGAAGACCTCGCAGGCCAGGCCTGCGTCGCGGCACGAGTGCGCCGCGTCCGCCACCATCGGCATCGAGGCGAGTCCCGGGTCCGTGACCAGGAGCGGACGCCGGATTCCGAGCTCGGCGCACATCCGCGCAAGCTCGCGAACCCGCCCGGGACCGAAGCGGATCGGGGTAGGGTAGTTCCAGTCGCCGGTCAGGGTCCGCGGATCGATCGTGAAGCTCATGAGGGTGGCTCTTGCCGGTGGCGCCGGGGCGGGAAGGCGTCCCGGTCCCGGATTCTATCCCGGGGATTGGCCCCTGATAGTGAGCCGCCATCGCATACACTATCGCGTACACAGCAGAGCGAGTCCGCAACCATGAGATTCGTCAGTGTTCGCGAGCTGGGAGGGCAGTCCGCATCACTCTGGAAGGCGCTCGCCGAGGAGAAGGAGCTGGTGGTCATCTCCAATGGAAAACCTGTCGCCCTGCTTTCGGCGACGTCGGAGGAATCCCTGGAAGAATCGTTGAGTGCGGTCAGGCGCGCCCGCGCACAGGCCTCCGCGTCCGCCATGCAGCAAGCCTCCCTCAAGGCCGGAACCGATCGCATGTCGATCGACGACGTCGACCGGGAAATCGCGGCCGCCCGGGCAGAACGCTCCCGATGACACCGGTGCCGTCGAGACCGAGATAGACCGTGGGGGCGTCGGACGGTTCGGGTTCGATGACGCGGCATTCGTCGCCTGCGATCTCACGTCCGAGCGCCTCGGCGTGGCGCTCCACCGTCTTCGGCGCGACGCCGAGGCCGGCCACGTTCGCGCAACAGCGCGCTGGAGCCCTCGAAGCTGGTCCTGGCGGCGGCGATGCTGATCATGCGTAGCGCCGCCGGCGAGAGGAAGGTGTGCTCCATGCCCAGAGAGCGGTCGCACGGGCTGAAGCCGTTGTGGCAACCGTCACAGTGATACCACGCGCGCTCCAGCGTCACACGGCCGAGTGGTGGTAAAGGTCTTGGGCCTACACCCGGTGAAGCGCGCCTCGCCGCCGCACGTGCACGACAGGTGCGGACCCTGGTCGTCGGAATGGTCGGCATTGAGCCCGCGGGCGACGGCTTGGTCCATGAGCTGCAACGCCACCCGCCGCGCTTCGGTCTCGAGCGCCTGGAAGTCATCGAGCACGCCCGCGCCGATCAGCCGCTCGGCTTCGTCGGCGAGCTCGCGGCCGAGCTCCGGCTCGACCGTCGCGACGAGACTTTTGCCGTGACGGCCTTGAGTTGGATGTCCCACATCTGGGCGCTGACCTCGAACAGCGCGCGGGCGAGCAAGCTGGTCCTGGATGTTGTGGCGTCTGCGGCTGAGGTCGGATAGCTCGGGAAGCGGTGTCATCGGGAGCCTCCATGTGCAATCCAGGGAAAGTGATCACCCGTTCCGCTGTCAACGTGATCACCGATTTCACGGTAAGTGGTCACCGGCCGGAGCGAAGCGACGCGGGTTTCGATCAGGGCGGCGGTGTTCGGTCCGATGGTGGCAGCCCAGCGGCCCGGAAACGTGACTGTGATTCAGCAATTCCCGCCAGGCGAGAACAGGCCCCTGAAATCCCCTCGATTGGACGCCCTGGTGGTCGGCATTGCGCCGGAATCCCGTCGCGGCACGGTCTCTCCGGGCGTTAGCGGGAATTGCTGACTGTGATTGCAGCGCGTTTTGACAGCGTGGTTGACCGCTGTATCATGCGTAGGGTACCGCTCGCGGCGCGTCACTGGTCTCGCATCTCACCCCGCGAGACGCCGAGCAGGTGCTGCCACCCTCGGGGCGATGCAGCCGTCGAAGAGCGGCCTCGATCGGCTGCCCAAGGCGCTGTCGGCGCGTTGGGAGGCGCAGCGCGAGACGTTCGAGGCCACGGTGCGAGAGGCCAGCGTCGCGGTGCCGGAGGCGGTCCGTGCGGTGGTGGTCTCGCTCGACGAGGTGATGGCGCCGACGCGCGGCGGATACTGCGGGAGGGCTGTGCCGAGGTGAATTGTCCTGACAACGTGGCGGCTCTTCGACGGACATACATTCATTGATACTGATCAGTTCTGGGGACACACCCATGGAATATATCGATCGAGACTCGCCAAGAGGTACCTTTTTCGATGTGATTTTCGCAATCATCGTGATAATCGCGTCCGGTTTCAGCGCATTCACAACCTATCTTGAATTTTCCGAAGATTTGCCAATCTATATGAGTATTCCGATCGCCGCCATTATTGGTTTGAGTTTGCTTGCAATCAACTTCAAAATCAGAACTGCACGAATCAATCACGATAGCCTTGCCGGGCCGTTTTTGGTATTTTTTATCGTATTTGTCTTCAGTTTTGTCAGTAATACCAACGCGTTTTATTCACGTTTGATAAAAGAAGATATTGTGAGAGAAACGCAAGAGGAGGCATGGATACTGTTTGATCAGGAGAGCAAAAAATCTCTGGGGATTATTGATAGAGATCCTAGGTATCAGGCGGAATTGAAGATGATTTCAGAAGTTGAAAATGAGATTACCAAACTCAAGCGCCAGATTACAGATCCCCGTAATCCTGGTCTTGGCGAACGCGCTCAAGATCATTTGAAACGCATCGAGACGTTGCTTGAGACGACGCCGACGGATTTAGTACCTCCGCCACCGGAGGCGTCCATGCGTAAACATGAACAGTATGCTCTAAGTCTCGAAAAACATATCCGTGAACTTATTGAAGAGCGTCGAGATCGCGGTGTGGTGAACGCATACACCGCCTTGCATGACTCGGTCACAGAGAAAAGGGCTATTCACCGACGACATGTGGAAGAAAGGGACTATCGTCGAGAGCACACCGATGCAATGCGCAGGGATCTCAAATGGATCGAGGGTGAGGTCAATCGCTGGCTGTCCCCGAAACCGCCACTTGAGCTGGAAGAGGTCAATGACAAGGCGGATGAGATCGGAAAATTCAAATACACTTGGCGGAATTTCATGCAAATGGTAAGCCCGGTCGCCATTTTTCTCTCGGTGGTGCTGGGGGCTCTGCTGGATATCATTGCTCCTGCGCTTTCGATTGCGTTTTATCGGCCTCAATACGACTAGAGGCGAAGTGCAGTCATGAAAGATGAGGAAAGGCTGGAGGCTGTCCGGCTCGGATCTGGAGAAGTCGGGCAACACGAAAGGGGACCGTTGCTGCCACAGGGTGGCTATTGCCTGTTCACTGTTGGCGCGGTTGGAGCCGGGAAATCGACGCTACAGAATGCCATAATTCATCGGCTCCATACGGATGAAAGCGTAGATTTCACAGTAAGAAACGGTGATGGAGACGAGTATCATGATCCTGAGCTTCAGGAATGGGTTTTCCGGTTCGACCGCGGTGAATTTCCAAAGAGAACTTCCTTGAGTGACCTTCGAACTTTTTTTATTGAATTTGGTTAAAGGAGGAAATCTATCAAGCTGAGCTTTGCTGAAATTTCGGGCGAGAGCTTTCAAGCAATCCTTCCACGAATCGAGGATTCGAACTATATTTCACAACTGAATAGAGATTTAGAGACTATCTTAACAACACGCTCAGTCAAAAAGCTCTTTCTTTTCGTCGCTGATACCAAAAGGCACCATCCGGATGCAAACGATGCCGAATCGACGGATGATCGAGATCAGGATTTGTATGAAGATATGCTGTTCAGTAATCTTCTCGGCCGTCTCCGGGAGTTGGGATTGAGCCGAATTAATCTTCTATTTGTGGCGGCAAAATGGGATGAGGCACCGAATGTAAATCTCGATCCTAAAGTATTTTTCCGTCGGCATTTCCCGCAAACTCGCGCGGCGCTTCGGCGATTTCGAAAGGCGCAAGTCCAATATGTCCGGTTTACTGTTGGCAGTGTCGCTATGGAACCGGCCAAAGCAGGCGGCGTGTCACAAGCGCGGATAGAAAAACGAGATTCAGTGCCGGTTGAGCGGGTAATCCAGTGGATATACACCTATGCCACTGGTCGTGCGCTGCGGGGGTATCCGCGCGTTCGTCGCACGCTTTGGGAGCGAGTGAAGACGTGGGCGGCTACTTGACTCGAGAAGCACCTATTTTTTTCGTGTGCGGCACGCCGACGGACCGTTATGGCTTTGATTACACGGTTCTGGATGGGAGGCAGCTGCCGGAGCTGCGGAGATATCTGGATGTGCCATTGGAAAGACAATTTCCGAAACGGGGCAAACCGACTTATTTTCTCCGCCGGGTTGCGACGGAGTACTCCGAAGCTGCGATTTTTTCCGAGTACCGCTGGATTAAGCCCAATGACACCGAGCATAATCGTGGCGCATATATCGCTGCGGGATGCTGGATAGAATCTCCGCTATCCGACGTCGAAGCTGCGGAGGCGCTGCGCCGGATTGCAGCCATCCACAAAGACCTTGCTGCGCGCCGGGACCCCGTTACCGATGCGTTCGCACCCGAATTTCGGCTGCATACATATGAACCGCCGGATCTGCCGGAGGAGAGTCGTTCCCGCTGGGCGGATTTCCTGAGCCGGGCGGCGCGCCAGAAAGGGCGCTACGGCGTGTTGATCTTGACCTCCGAGCAGGTGGAACAGGGCGAACTCGAAAAGTTTGCCGCGACGTCGGAAATGTCGGAACCAAAACCGCGTCGCCCCGCCGCTCCAGTTGGTAGCGACTTGCGCGTCCGGCTGCAGCAGGCACTGCGCGAGGCGGTAGGCGCGGCGCCAGGAACACGCCGCAAATTGCGGAAGCTGATACGCTTGGAAGAGGAGCGGGCGAAGATGATCGGGGATCTGGCCCGCTCTATCGAGAAAGTGCCGCGGCGCGCAGATGTATCTGAGGCCAATCCGGTGCTGAAGAAACGGGACGTCATGTTGCTGGCAGGAGCGTTTGCCGTGCTCATTATTATTGTTGTCGCAGCGATGGTCATCATGTAGTCGCAAAACGCATTTACCTGATTGTTGCAAAAATCGCGAGATATTGTTGTGACTCAGGCTCCAGCGTTGAGAGCTGCGAGGGCATGACTGATCTCTCCTTCGAGGCTCGCGTTGCTGTTCATCGAGAGAATCAGCTTGCCGGCGGGGCGAATGTAAGTGACTCGTGAAGTACGTCGTGGAGTTACCCCGTTTCCGTGGACGGCGACACAGCGCTCAAGTGATCCGGGGGCAGGCCGATGACGACGCTCAGTGGTCCCGATTGCGCCACGAAAATGGCGCGGTTTCGAGAGCTGCGCCACAATGGCGCCATCAATTCCGCCAACTGCGCCAGACGAGATCATGCCCCCTCCCAACACAACCGAAGCGTTGCTCCATGGCATCCGGCACGCTCCCGGCGGGTTGACGCTGGCCGAGCTGCTGGCCAGGCATCCGGCGCTCGCGCGCAGGACCGTCCAGCGTCGCATTGCTCGATTGATCGACGAGAAGCGCATCGTCGCGGCGGGCAGGGGACGCGCTCGTCGTTATCTCGCGGTCGAGCCGCCGTCGGTCCCGTCCTCCACGGCCGATGAGGACGCCTTCCCGAGCCACATTCCGCTTGCCGCGGACAGCCGGGACGTTCTCGCCTACGTGGACCGGCCGCTCGGGGCGCGCGGACCGGTGGGATACCAGCGCGACTTTCTCGACAGCTACCAGCCCAACGAGACGTGGTACCTCCCTGGGCCCATGCGCCGTCAGTTGCGGCGCATGGGCGACACCGGTCGTTTGGGAGCGCCCGAGGGGACTCATGGCCGAGCCATTCTTGGCCGCCTCCTGATCGATCTCTCCTGGGCCTCCAGCCATCTGGAAGGCAATACCTACACCCGACTCGACACGCGCGAGCTGATCGAGCACGGCAAGGCGGCCCGGGGCAAGGCGCTGCTCGAAACGCAGATGATTCTGAACCACAAGGCCGCGATCGAATTGCTGGTGGAGAATGCCGAAGCGGTCGGCTTCAATCGCTATACGCTTCTCAACCTTCACAGTGTGCTTTCCGAGAACCTGCTGCCCAACCCCGCCGACGAGGGGCGGCTCCGGCAGCATGTCGTCGAGATCGGCAAGAGCGTCTACCGACCGCTCTCCGTGCCCGCACGAATCGACGAGATGCTCGACGAAGTACTGGACAAGGCAAGCCGAATCGACGACCCGTTCGAGCAGTCCTTCTTCGTGATGGTGCACCTGCCGTATCTGCAACCCTTCGCGGACGTCAACAAGCGCACCTCGCGACTTGCCGCCAACCTGCCCCTGATTCGTGCCAACCTGTGTCCGTTGACCTTTCTCGACGTACCGGAGCGGGCGTACACCTGCGCCATCCTCGGCGTGTACGAGCTGACGCGCATCGAGCTGCTGCGCGATCTGTATCTCTGGGCATACGAACGATCGACCCACGAGTACCTGGCCATCAGGCAGACGGGTGTAGATCTAGAACTGACACGAGCTAATACTCCTAAGTGATCGAATTCTAAAGATTTGTGGAAAACGCCAGACGAAGAAGAACCCGTCTCCGGTGACACTTTGTCACCGCAGGCAAGCTCAGAGGGGAAGACGGGGCAGTGATCCTCTGCAACAATGCTGTGCGCGAAATCCCAACACTGTGGAGGGCTGCCCCAATGGAAGTATCCCATACGCCGACCGACAAACCCACTCCCCAAGATGTCTGGAGCGTGCTCGAAGCACTCCCCCGGCGCGTGAGTGCGCTGCTGAAGAAGTACGAATCGTCCGACACGCATTCGTTCGAGAACTTCGAGCGCGAGCTCCACGCCCTGTTCGCCCGCACCGAGTGCGCGGTCACCGAACAGGCGCTCGCCCGACACGACGTGGACCTGCCGTTCGTGCTCATCGACGGCGAGGTCCATCGCCGGGCGTGTCGCAGTGCCCAGACCTACCTCACCACCGCCGGCCCGGTGTCGGTGACCCGCACGCTGTACCGGGCGCGGCGCGGGGCGCGGGCAGTGGCGGCGCTGGAGCGCCGGGTGGGCATCGTCGAGGGGTACTGGACGCCGCTCGCGGCGCGCCACGGTGCGCTGCTGGTCTCGCATCTGACCCCGCGAGACGCCGAGCAGGTGCTGGCCACCCTCGGGCCGATGCAGCCGTCGAAGAGCAGCCTCGACCGGCTGCCCAAGGCGCTGTCGGCGCGCTGGGAGGCGCAGCGCGAGACGTTCGAGACCACGGTGCGCGAGGCCAGCGTCGCGGTGCCGGAGGCGGCCCGTGCGGTGGTGGTCTCGCTCGACGGGGTGATGGCGCCGATGCGCGGCGGATACCGCGAGGCGGGCTGTGCCACGGTCTCGCTGGTCGATGCCCAGGGCGAGCGGCTGTACAGCGTGCGCATGGGCCGGATGCCGCAGCCGCGCAAGGCGAGCCTCAAGGCGATGGTTGCCGCCGAGGTCGCGGCGGTGCGCGCCCCGCGCCCGGACCTCACCGTGGTCAAGCTCGCCGACGGGGCGAAGGACAACTGGACGTTCCTCTCCGGTGCGCTGCCCGAGGGCGTCGAACTCATCGACTTCTACCACGCCGTCGAGCAGCTCAGCGACGCCTTCGACGCCGCCTACGGCACCGCCTCGCCCAAGGCGGCGACGCAGCTCAACACCTATCGCCACCGGCTGCGTCATGAGCCCGCCGGGGTCGAGCGGGTCATCCGCGCGCTGGTGCATCTGCGCACGAGATATCCCGACGAGGAGCGCATCGCACAGGTGCTCGGCTACTTCCGCGGCAATCGCCACCGCATGGGCTACGCCGAGGCCAAGGCGCGGGGCCTGCCCATCGGCTCCGGGGTCGTCGAGGCGGCCTGCAAGACCTTGGTCACCGAACGGCTCAAGCGCTCCGGGATGCGCTGGGGCCTGCCCGGCGGGCAAGCCATTCTCACCCTGCGCTCGCTCGTGCAGAGCCAACGATTCGACCATGCATGGCCTGTGCTCGCGGAAACGTATCGAGCCGACGTGGCTTGTCCTGACAATGTCGTACCCCTTCGACGGACATACCTTCATTGATACTGATCAGTTCCGGGGGCACACCCAGGCAGACTCTGGCCGAGCCGGACCCGCTGCGGCTGGCGTACCGGGACGTCATCAGGCAGAGCGTCCGGGATGTCGTCATGCGTCCGGACCGGGACCCGCTCGATGCGGTCCGGCTGGCCGTCGAGGGATGGGCGGACACGGTGGCGGAGGCCGACCGGGAGGCTCTCGAGGCCCTCGTGGTCGAGGAGCTGAGGCGGCTGCATGAAGGAGTGCTGGCGCGCTACGGTCTGCGCCCCGCCGAGTATCGGTCATGGCGAGAGCGTCCATAATCCGCAGCGGGGCGAGGCAGCGAGTGGAGCCGCCCGACGAGTTCTCTTCGTGTCATTTCCGCACGGCTTCTCCGAGCACTACCGTTCCGGCGGTTATCGGTCCTGGTTTTCGGAAGTTGCGCCGAAGCCTTGCGGAGTCAGCGCCCGCGCGAGCGTCATCGCGTTGTGCCGCATCATGTCGAGGTAGGTCGGCGCCGGGCCGTCCGGGCCGGACAGCGCGCCGGGATGGAGCGTGCCGCCAATGACGGCTCCCGTCTCGTCGGCGATGCGCTTGAGGAGGCGTGGGTCGCCCACGTTCTCGATGAAGACGGCCCGAATGCCCCGATCACGGATCTGCTGGATGAGGCGGGCGACATCCTGTGCGGACGCCTCCGACTCGGTGCTGAGTCCCTGCGGCGCGATGAAGGCCAGCCCATAATCGCGGCCGAAATACCCGAACGCGTCGTGGGAGGTGACGACGGTCCGGCTGCCCGCGGGAAGCCCGGCGACGAGCTCGCGGATTTCCGAATCGAGAGCTTCGATTCTGGCCACATAGGCCTCGCGATTCCGGTAGAACACGCCGGCATTCCCCGGGTCGGCCCTGGCGAGCGCCGCGGTGATGTGGTCCACGTACACCGCTGCATCGCGGAGGCTCTGCCATGCATGGGGGTCGAAGGCACCGTGGGCATGGGCATGATCTCCGTGATCGTCGCCTTCGGCGTGCGTGTCGTGGCCGGCTTCGCCGTCGCGAGCGTGTGTGTCGGCGCCGTGCCCGTAAGCGATCGGCTCGATGCCTTCGGTCGTAAGCGCCCCGCAAAGGGCGTTATTGACGTGCGGAGGGGAAGGGCTTCTGGAGTGAGTCTCGGGCTAGGGCAGCGGGGGCGAGTCGGGTCGGCAGCAGGGCTTCAATCTCGCCGAGGGACTTCGCCTACGGCAGCTCGGTGAACACGTGGCGCAGGTAGGCGTAGGGCTCGAGACCGTTGGCCTTGGCGCACTCGATGAGCGAGTACAGCCGGGCGCTCGCATGGGCGCCGGCCACGGTATCGCAGAACAGCCAGTTGCGGCGCCCGACGCAGAACGGACGAATGGCATTCTCGACGGGGTTGGTATCGATGCCGTAGCGCCCGTCGTCGCAGTAGCGCACCAGCGCCTCCCACTGGTGGTCGAGATACGCCATCGCCTTGCCGAGCACGCTCGAGGGCGGGAGGGTGCCGAGGGTGTCGTCGAGCCAGGCCCGCAGCGCATCGAGCACCGGCACGCTCTCGCTGCGGCGCACGTGCGCACGGTCCTCTGGCGGCTGGTGGCGGATGCGGCGCTCGATGGCGTAGAGCGTTCGGATCCTCTCCAGCGCGTAGAGGGCGCGCCGCGCCTTCGCAGGCGGACTCGCCGGGAGCTTCTTCGGATTCAGCCCGAGGCTCTTCAGCGCATCGACCAGTGCGCGCCGGGCGTGCGCCCAGCACGCCAGATGCACCAGGCGCTGCTCGCGCACCACCGGCGCGTAGCCGCTGTAGCCGTCGGTGTGCAGCGTCCCGGTGAACCCTTCGAGCAGCCGCTTGGGGACCGCCCCCGAACGGGTCGGGTCGTAGTCGAACAGCACGATGGGCGGCTCGGGACCCGCGCTCATCTGCGCCCAGAGCTGAGACTTCGACTCCGGCGCCTTCCCAGGCTCCTTGAGCACCTGCACCGGGGTCTCGTCCATCAGCAGGCAGGGCCGGTCGAGCAGCTCGTCGCGCAGCACGTGGATGAGCGGCGCCACGAGCTCGCCCGCCCCCACCATCCACCGCGCCAGCGTCGTGCGCGACAGCTCCACCCCGATGCGCCGAAGCTGCTGGCACTGACGATACAGCGGCAGCGCGTCGGCGTACTTCGCCGTGGCGATGAATGCGAGCAGCCCCGCGCTGGCCATGCTCTTCGCCAGCGGCTGCGCCGGCAGCGCCGCGGTGCGAAGATGCCCCTCGCAGCGCGGGCAGCGGTACTTGCCGCGCACATGACGCAGCACCCGCACCTGGGCGGGAATGATGTCGAGCTGCTCGCTCACCACCTCGCCGAAGCGCTCAAGCTCCACCCCATGCTGCGCACAGGTGCGCTGCGATGCCTCCAGCCGATGCTCGATGACGACGCGCGGCAGACCCTGCGGCAACGGCGCGCGCCTCGGCCTCGCGCGCCGGTGGGCCGCGACCTCGGAGCCGGGCTCGCCCTCGCAGGGCTCGGGTGCGCCAGCGCTCGCCTCGGCCTCGTTGAACAGCCCCAGTTGACCGTCGGGCATCTTCTCCGACGAGGGGGCAAAGCGCCGGGCGAGGAGCAGCCGCACCTGCTCCTGCAAGTGCTCAATCAGCGCGTCGCGCTCGGCGAGAGCGCACTGGTAGTGATGCACCTGCGCGTGCAGCGAGGCGAGAGTCTCGTTCGCACATTGCGGGGCGGGCGGGCTCATGGCCCGTAGGGTAAACCGCTTCGACCGGGCAGGGGGATCAAACTTTCTGATGCACCGATCAAATTTACTTTTCCCCTTCAGTACATCGATGCGTAGTGCAGCGACGCATGGGGGCGGGTGCGCCACAGGTCATAGCCATCGAGCAGAAAGTTGAGCTGTGCCCCGCTCAGGCTCACCACCCGGGTGGCGTGGCGCGGCCATGCGAAGCGTGCACGCTCCAGGCGCTTTTGCCACAGCACGAACCCGCACCGCTCCCAGTACAGGACCCGGCACTGGGTGCGCCGACGGTTGGTGAACACAAAGAGCTGCGCCGAGAACGGGTCCATCGCCAGGGTGTCCTGCACCAGCGTGGCAAGCCCCGTAATCTGCTTTCTGAAGTCCACCGGCTCGACGCACAGCCACACCTCGATGCCCTCGTGCGGCGGACGGATCATGACAGCCGGCTCGCGCATTCGAGCACCGCGCCCACGCGTGCGTCCTCGGCCTGTGCGCAGACCTCGACGACCACGCCGTTGGGCAGGTGCACGCGAAACGCCGCGCCCGCCGGCGGGCAGAGGCGCACCGGCACGAACGTCGGGGGCGCCGGCGCCGGCTCGCTGAGAACGCCGCGGCGCTTGAGTGTCGAGCGCGCCGTGTACAGTGCGCTGACCGACAGCCCGTGGGCCTGGGCATACGCCTTCAACGTCAGCCCTTGCTGGCGGGCCGTGCGCAGATGGTCGAGCCAGAACCGCTCGCGCGGGCGCACACTGCGGGACCGCGAGCTCGTTTGTGCCATCCCCTCACCCTCCACACAACGATGGAGCGTGCACTGTGGCACCGACAACGACCTTACGGAACGACGTACTTCACGAGTCGCTTACCTTCGGTCGCCACCACCCGGACGCCGCGGAAGTCCGAAGCCTCGATCAGACGGTCCAGCCAGCCTTCGAATTGCAGCCCGTTGACGACGAGGACCCGCGCTTCGCTGACGGCCCGTGCGTCGGCAGGGGTCGGCTGGTAAACGTGCGTATCCCCGTCGGGGCCGACGAGCGTCGTGACCGCGACGTGCTCGCCGCCGACCTGCTTCACCATGTCGCCGAGGATCGAGAAGGTGGCGACCACCGGGACCGGCCTGTCGGACCGTGCGAAGGCCGGAGCGGCGAGCGACAGAACGAGGATGGTGGTGACGGAGTCCGGAAACGCTCTGCGGACGGGCATGGAAACGTTGCCTCCTCAGCAATTCCCGCCAGCGCCCGGAGAGGCCGTACCGTGGTGGGATTCCAGCGCGATTTCGACCCTCGGGGCGCCGGGTCGAAGGAAATTCAGGAGCATGTTCCCGCCTGGCGGGAATGGCTGTTACCTCCTCAGGCTTCGAGATAGCGGCGCGGAAAGGCCCGCCCGGCGAGACCGCCCACCGGTCCGAAGACCAGCGACAGCGTGCAGGCGAGACCCGCGACAAGGATGATCGCCGGCCCGGACGGCAGGCTGAAGTAGTAGGAGAGAAGAAGGCCGCTCAGGCTCGAGAGCATCGCGACCGAGACTGCGACGGCGATCAGTGCGCCGATGCCGACGGCCCAGAATCGCGCGGCGGCGGCGGGAAGGATCATGATACCGACGGCCATCAGTGTGCCGAGCGCGTGAAAGCCGGCCACGAGGTTCAGCACCACGAGGGCAAGAAACGTGAGGTGCGTCATGGCGCTGAGCCCGCTCACCGAGCGCAGGAACTGCGGGTCCGCGCATTCGAGCACGAGCGGCCGGAACAGGGCCGCGAGCGCGAAGACCGAAACGCTCGTGATGGAGCAGAGCAGGGTCAGGGCGGCGTCGTCGAGCGCGAGCACGGTCCCGAAGAGCACGCGCATCAGGTCGACATTGCTGCCTCGGGTGGACACGATCAGCACGCCCACCGCCAGTGAGATCAGGTAGAAGGCCGCCAGGCTCGCGTCCTCGCGCAGCGCCGTGGCGCGGGTCACGAAGCCCGCGAGGAGCGCCACGGCCATGCCCGCGATCAGCCCGCCGACGGTCATCGCTCCGAGCGAGAGACCCGCGACGAGATAGCCGACGGCCGCACCCGGCAGGATCGCATGGGCCATCGCGTCGCCCGTCAGGCTCATGCGGCGCAGCATCAGGAACACCCCGACCGGCGTCGCGCCGACCGAGATCGCAATGCAGCCCGTCAGCGCGCGCCGCATGAAGCCGAAATCGGCGAAGGGCTGGACGAGGATCTCCCACATCATGCAGCGCTTCCATCACGCAGCGCGGGTAGTGTCTCATTTTGACTTTCTTCCTCCGCGCAACATCACTGCCCCGAAGTCAAGCCGAGGCACTCCCCGGCTCGGTGTCGGAATGTTCATGGCCAGGCTCATGACCGGGTTGACCATCGCACCGCATGAAGTGGAGGCGGCGGGCGGCCCGAAGACCCCCGCATTCTCCCCTCATCCCGGGGGGAGAGCTCGAACGGCTCTTGCCGGAGTCGGCGGGCTCAGGAGAAGACACCCGTATTCTCCCCTCGGGCCGGAGCACGAGGTCTCCGAGCCGCTCGCCCGTCGACGGGTCCAGGAGAAGACACCCGCATTCTCCCCTCTCCCCCCGGGAGAGGGGCCGGGGGTGAGGGTGCGGCGATGATTCGGTCCCCTCACCCCAACCCCTCTCCCGGGGGGAGAGGGGCTTCTTTCGGGATCAACGGCATCCCGCCTTTGCGAACCGAGCGCACGATGCCCTTGTCCCCAAGGTCTCCCGGAACCGGAAACCAGGGCTCTGGCAAACCGGACGTACACCCTTCCCGACGACGGGTGGCGCCTCGGCCCGACTTTCTTCCTCAACGCGACACGACGGCCCCGGAGTCAAACTGAGACACTACCCGTCCGTCTTGCGCAAGGGCACCGACGAGAAGGTAGTGGGTCAGTTTGAACTTCTTCCTCGACCGACATGGCGATCCTGGAGTCAAACTGACCCACTACCGACGAGAATTACCTTGCCGCGTATCGAGCGCGCCATCCGGCAGGAGCAGGGCCTCTCCGGGTACAGTCGGCAACCTTGGTTTCGGCCACTGTCCTGAGTGCGGCGCTCGACGGGCCTGCCGGCGCTCACACCTCCCGTTCCCGGCGTTGCGTCTTCCCGTCCCCCTCCCGCAACGCCGTCCAGACCCTCTCCGCGAACCCCTCGCCGGCCTGCTCGTAGTAGTTGTAGGTGGTGGTGCACCCGCAGTCGAGGAGCTCGCCGGCCTCCTCGGGGTAGACGTTGGTCGCGCTCAGGAGCCCCCGATATCCGGCGCGGCGGATCCCGGTGATCGCGAAACGCTTCGCCTCGAGGTCGGGCACCGCCAGCAGGACTGCGCTGAGACCGTCCAGGCGCAGGCGATGCCACAGGTCCGGGTCCTCGGCGTCGCCGTACACCACGCGCCTTCCCGCGGCGAGATGCCGCTCGACCTCTCCCGGGTCGGAGTCCAGGCCGACCACCCGCATCCCCCGCGCCTTGAGCCGCTCGTAGGCGCCGAGGCCCACCCGGCCCATGCCGAATATCATGACGTCCGCCGCGCCGACCGAGATCGGCTCGTCGTCCGGATGCCGCTGCCGGCGTTCCAGGCGCGAGGCGAGCGGCGAGAGCCGCGCGTAGATCGCGTGCGAGGCGCGATTGAGCGGGGCGGAGACCGCGAACGACAGCGCCACGGCGATCGCCAGTGCGGCTACCCAGCTCTCCGGCACCAGGCCGCGGGCGGCCACGGCCTGCATCACGATCAGTCCGAACTCGCTGTAGTTCGCCAGCGCGAGCCCGCCCAGCACCCCGCTGCGGGCCCGGAGCTTGAAACCGACGAGCAGGCCGTAGAACAGCACACCTTTCAGGGGCAGCAGGGCCAGCGCCACGAGGGCCAGCACGAACGCCTCGCGGTCGGGCAGGCCGGACATGCCGATGAGCAGGAAGAACCCCACCAGGAAGGCTTCCTTCAGCCCCCACAGCGCATCGAGCAGCTCCTGCGCCCTGGGATGGTCCGCGAGGAGGGCGCCGAGCACCAGCGCGCCGAGCTCCCCGCTCAGTCCGAGCGCCTCGAAGCCGTAGCCGCCCGCGAGCGCGAGGCCGACGCCGAGCAGCAGCAGGATCTCCCCATGGCCCGCGACATCGAGAAGCCGGTGGACGAGGCGCCGCGCCGGCAGCAGCGCGATCAGCGCGACGGCCCACGGCGACGGCGCCGTGCCCTGCGAGAGGCCGAGCACCGCGATCGCGGCCAGGTCCTGCACGATGAGGATCCCGATTGCGACGCGGCCGTGGAACGCGCGAAGCTCGCGTTTCTCGTCGAGAGACTTCGCCACCACCACGGTGCTGGAGAACCCGAGGGCGCAGGCGGCGAGCAGCGCGGCGATCCAGCCGGTGCCGAGTCCGTAGACGATGACGATGCCGAGCAGGGCGGTGGATACCGCGAGATGGATGAGGGCGGTGCCCCAGACCTCGGTGCGCACGATGTTGCGCAGGCGCACCTTCATCCCCACCGTGAACAGCATGAGCAGCACGCCGGCGTGCGCGATGGCCTCGAGACCCCCGGGGGCGGCGAGCCCGGCCGCGTCGAGGGTGAATCCCGCCGCGAGGAAGCCGACCAGCGGCGGCATGCCGAGCGCCCGGGCGGCGAGGCCCAGGACGAACGCGCAGACGATGTAGACCCCGACCATGGTCAACCTCCGACGCTCCGCGACCGACGACCGACGACCGGTGACCAGTGCGGGTCCTCGGTCATGCCCCGCGGAGCCGAGCGATCAGGGGCGCCAGGAACGGCTTGTTGGCTCGGATCTCCTCGAGGGTCAGGCCGTTCAGCTCGTAGGGAAGCACGAGCCACCTGTCGGTCTCGTGCAGGTAGAAGTCCGGTACGCGGCCGGTGCGGTTGCGCGCCGGCTTGTACCACGGGACCGCGATGCGCACGTCGTGCGGGAGATTGCGCCTCATGCGCGACGCGAGCCGGTCGACCACCGCCTTCACGTTGAGGCCGGTGCTGTAGACGTCGTCGACGATGAGCAGCCCGTCGTCCGCGTTCATGGTCTCGAGCAGGTACTGGGTGCCGTGGACGCGGATCTCCGAGGACGCCTCGTCGACCATGCGCTGGTAGCGCTGCATGCCGCGGTAGGAGGTGCGCAGCGAGATGTGGTCGGTCTCGACCCCGAGGTGCTGAAGGCACTCCTGCACCGCGATTCCGACCGAGCTCCCCCCGCGCCACAGCCCCACGATGAAGCTCGGCCGGAAGCCGCTGTCGAAGACCCGGACGCCAAGGCGGTAGGCGTCGAGCAGGAGCTCCTCTTCGGTGACGAATATCCTGTCCACGGAGCGGGTCTCTTCCACGGGGCCGGGCACGGGCACAGGGCTCTCCGGAAGTCGTGACGAACGGTTCATCAGGCCCTCGGTCCGGGCCTTCGATGTCGGGAGACCGTCCGTCACCGTGCGATCTTCCGGTCGGGCGGCCAATGACCGCGATTTTTGAATGGTCCTGGGCACGGGCCGGGCACGCTTGCCTCGATCGGGGGGACGCCAACATACTTCACCGCGGCCGGCGGTTGAACCACCAGGGAGCGGGGAGGAGTGGCGCCGGCCGGATCACCCGGCGGGCCGAACGACAGGGAAGCGGAGCGGATGCTCTACATCGGTGCGCAGGCGCTGCTCGAAGACGCGTTCGAGCTCGGGGCGAGAGTGCTCGAGAGCGGGTTCCGGCCGAGCTTCATCGTCGCCATCTGGAGAGGCGGCGCGCCCATCGGCATCGCGGTGCAGGAGCTGCTCGACTACTTCGGGGTGGAGTCCGACCACATCGCCATCCGCACCTCGTCGTACCGCGGCATCGACGGGCGCGCGTCCGAAGTGCGCGTGCACGGGCTCAACTACCTGCTGAAGAACATCGAGCGGGAGGACCGCCTGCTGATCGTCGACGACGTGTTCGATACCGGCCGCACCATCGAGGCCGTGATCCATACGTTGCGGGAGAAGGCCCGGCGCAACGCCCCGCGCGAGATCCGGGTCGCGGTGCCGTTCTACAAGCCGTCGCGCAACCTCACCGGCCGCGCCCCCGACTACTACCTGCACGAGACCGGGGAGTGGATCAAGTTCCCCCATTCGCTGGAAGGCCTGACGACGGAGGAGATCGCGCGCCACCGGCCGAACCTGCTCGCGGTGCTGCGCGAAGCCGGTGGCGACAGCCCTCAACCGTCCACCGGATCGGGGTAGGCCCTGGAAGCGCCGGGTGGCCGCGGCCTCGTGCCGATGATCCCGGCCAGGCTGGGCTAACGCGGAAGACCGTGGCGGTTGGCCGGCCACCAGTCCGGATCGAGCGCCTGGTCGAGGGTACAGGGCGGAACGGCCGGGACCTCCTCCGCGTCGATACCGTCCCGCGCCAGGCCGCGGACGGCTCCGCGGCGGGCGAGCGCATACTCATTCAGCCACCTCTCGGGAAGCTTGCGCCGCAGGCTGGGGCTGTCGTCGAGGATTCTCGATACATCGTCCCGGCATCGCGCGACCGCGTCGATCCATCCGTCGCGAGGGTCCTCGGCCGGCGAGCACTCCAGCTTGAGCAAGTGCTCCAGTATCACGCCGATGCGACTGTTGACGGCGCGAAGATCGCTACGCCCCATGTCCTCGATCTCCTCGGCGGCGTGGTTCCAGTCGATGGGCAGATTGATGCGCTCGCCGGGAACCTGCCGGAGCAGGGCCGCTTGCTCCTGGGTCCAGCGATAGAAATCGACATCGTAGAATCGGGCCGGATCGGACATGATCCTCTCCCCTGTCTTCTCCATGTCCCGACCCGCCATGCCATGGGGTATCCTGGCCAGCGGGACCGCCGGACGGGTCGCGCCCGCATCATACTATCCGGCATCGGCCGGGGCACCGTGAAGGAGGCGCCGACAGCGATTCCCGCCAGCGCCCGGAGAGGCCGTACCGCGGTGGAATTGTGGTGCGGTTTCGACCTTCAGGGCGTCGAGTCGGGGGGGATTTCGAGGGCCTGTTCCCGCCTGGCGGGAATGGCTGAGGCGCCAAGGCGCCAAGCCGGGGTTTTTCGGAAGTCGCGGTCACTGGCCGCCCAACCGGCATATCGCACGGGGACGGCGATCTTCCGGCCTCCCGCCCGGCCTTGCCGGATGCCGCCCCGTCGCGCGACCATCCCGGCACCCGCTCGACGCGCCTCCCGCGGGGCGAGGACGTTCGATGGGCCGAGCCTCGATGCCGACCCCCCGCCGCATGGACGACCACGAGACCCGTCACGTGCCATCGCTACCCGGAAATGGGGCGGCGGCCCCTTACCGCATGGACGACTACGAGCGTGCGGTCGCCGGGCACCGGCCCGGGACTCCCGCCACGTTCAACTTCGCCGCCGACGTGGTGGACGCGTGGGCGCGCGATCCCTCGAAGCTCGCGCTCGTGTGGTGCGACGCCGATGGCAACGAGCGCCGGCTCACCTTCGACGAGGTGGCCCGTGCGAGCAGCCGGGTCGCGAACCGGCTGGCGGCGCGCGGCGTCGCCAAGGGCGAGCGGGTGGTGGTGATGCTGTCCCGGATCCCGCAGTGGCAGATCGCGCTCACCGCCTGCCTCAGGCTCGGCGCGGTCCCGATTCCGTGCATCACCATGCTCACCGAGCGCGACGTCGGCTATCGCGTCCGGCATTCGGGCGCGGTCGCCGCGATCACGCTGAGCGGGGAGACCGGGAAGTTCGCCGACGCGCCGGCGTTGAAGGCCCGCATCGCCGTCGGGCCACCGCGCGCGGGGTGGTCGACGTGGGAGGACACCGACGCCGAGAGCGACTCGTTCGAGCCCGCGACGATCGCGGCCGAGGACCCCGCGATCATGTACTACACCTCGGGCTCGACCGGCGCCCCGAAGGGGGTGCTGCACGCCGCGCGCGGGCTGCACGCGTGGCGGATGTCGGCCCGGTACTGGCTGAGCCTCGCCGAGAGCGACACCATGTGGTGCACCGCCGACACCGGCTGGTCCAAGGCCGGCACCAGCATCTTCTTCGGCCCCTGGAGCCAGGGCTCGGCGGTGCTCTTCCACGACGGTCCGTTCGATGCCCGCCGCCGCTTCGAGCTCATGGAGCGCTACCGCGTCACGGTGTTCTGCGCCGCCGCCACCGAGCTCCGGCGGCTCGTGCGCGAGGACGTGTCGGGGCTGGACCTCTCGGCGCTGCGCCTCGCGGTGTCCGCGGGCGAGTCCGTCAACCCCGAGATCATCGACGCGTGGAAGCGCCGCACCGGTGTCGACCTGCTCGACGGCTACGGCCAGACCGAGACCCTGATGACGGTGCTGAACTACCCCGGCATGCCGGTGAAGCCGGGCTCGATGGGGCGCCCGCTGCCGGGGGTCGAGGCGGCGGTGCTCGACGAGCACGGCCGGCTGCGCACCCGCGGCGCTCGCGGCCGGCTGCTCATCCGGGCGCCGAACCCGCAGCTCATGCTCGGCTACTGGAACGATCCCGAGCGCACCGAGGCGCAGTACGTCGAGATCGGGGGCGCACGATGGTTCGTCACCGGCGACACCGTGGACGCCGACGCGGACGGCTACCTCTTCTACTTCGGCCGCGACGACGACGTGATCGGCTCGTCCGGCTACCGAATCGGCCCGCAGGAGGTGGAGAACGCGCTCATCGAGCACCCCGCGGTGCAGGAGTCGGCGGTGGTCGGGCTGCCGGACCCCGACCGCGGCCAGGTGGTCGCCGCCTTCGTGATTCCGGCACCGGGATTCGAGACCGGGGATGCGCTCGTGGCCGAGCTTCAGGAGCACGTCAGGCGCATCACCGCCCCGTACAAGTACCCGAGGCGCATCGAGTTCGTCGCAGCGCTGCCCAGGACGGTGAGCGGGAAGATCCAGCGCGGTGTCCTGCGCTCGATGCACGGCGGACGATCCGGCTGACCGCAACGGGCGGGCCATGTGCTCTCTCGGGACACGACGATGGGGTCCGGCAACCGGGCTGCGCGAAGCCGAAGCGGCGGCGGGGCGGTACGAAGCCCGGCGCCAGTTGGAGCTGCGTTTCGGTGCGCTGCCGGAGGCGGCGAAGCCGAAGCGGCGGTGGGGCGGTACGAAGCCCGGCTCCGGCGAGCGCCCCGGTCAGGAAGGGCCGGCGGCCTCGCGGGCCAGGGTGCCGTCGAGGCCCGAATCCGGACGGATGCGCATCCCCATGCTCAGGCGCTCCTCGGCCTCGAAGCCGAGGGACTCGTAGAACCCGCGCACGGCGAGGTTGGCCGCCCGGACCTGGAGGTTGACCTTGACGCAGCCCGCCGTGCGCAGCGCGTCGACGGCATGGCGCACGAGGGCCGTGCCGGCCCCGCGACGGCGATGCCCGGGCGCGACCGCCACGGTGTAGAGCCAGCCGCGGTGGCCGTCGTATCCCGCCATCGCGGTGCCGATCACCGTGTCCGAATCCGTCGCGACGAACAGCAGGCCGTCGCGCATCGCGAGCTTCGCATCGAACACCTTCGCCGGCGCGTTGTGCGGCGGCTCGTCGGGGAACACCGTCTCCCACAGCGCGGTGACGCCGACGCGGTCGCGCGGGGTGCAGGGGCGGATGTGCAACGTCTCGTCCCCGTGATCGGCAAGCGGATTCCGGCTCCGAGTATGGGCCCGCCATCGACCGATGGGCAATGATCGGCGCCGTGGGATCCGGGAGCCTCGTGCGGAACCGGGCGTTGAACGGCCCGCGGGACCGCACCGGTCCGGGCATTGGTTCAGGGTGCGAGGAACACCGGTATGTCGAATCGAAGCGCAAGTACCGAAGACGGGATGATCCGGGCCTGCCGGGACGACGATTTCCCGCGCATCCACCTCATCGTCAACGACGCGGCGGTCGCCTATCGAGGCGTTGTTCCGGACGATCGGTGGCACGAGCCGTACATGTCCGAGGAGGAGCTCGCGGCCGAGATCGGGGCCGAGGTGCGCTTCCTCGGCTGGTACTCGCCGGCCGATACCCTGCTCGGGGTCATGGGCGCGCAGGACGTGCGGGACGTCACCCTCGTGCGTCACGCCTACGTGCTGCGCGCGAGCCAGCGCGGCGGCATCGGATCGGCCCTGCTCCGGGCCTTGATGGAAGCGGCGGAGCGGCCGCTGCTGGTCGGGACCTGGAGCGCGGCGAGCTGGGCCATCGACTTCTACGAGCGGCACGGATTCCGGCTCGTCGCGGACGCCGCGACGGTGCTGCGCCGGTACTGGACGATCCCCGATCGCCAGATTGAAGCCTCGGTGGTTCTGGCGGACCGGAGATGGTTCGCGACGACAGAGCGGGAAGGCGCGGCTTCCGACTGAGGGAAGGCGGTCCGCACACCGCCCGTTGCCGTGGAACGGCGGCCGCCGCGCGGCTCGCGTGCGGGCGGTGCGATGTCGCGCCTCGCGGCACACATGCCGTCGCGATGCGCGCCTCCGCGAACGCGATCTTCGACGCCACCGGGGTCCGGGCGCGGCGCCTGCCGCTTGCGCCGCAGGCCCTGCGCGACGCCGCCGCCGGGAACCGACAGGGACGTGGTCGTGCCCCCCACGGCCTGTCCGTCGTCTGCTCCCGACTGTCCGTCGTGGCCGCTCGCGTCCTCCGATCCGTTCAGTACCACCCGCGCTCGATCGTGGCCCCCAGATCCTCGGCGTAGAGGTCGGTACGCCGGTCGCGCAGTACCTGGTTGAAGTCGTTCCAGTTGCGCTTGCGCCGGGCGTCGGACAGGTTGGCGTCGGCAATCAGCATCTCCTCCCGGTCGTCACTGGCCGGTCCGGCGATCGGCCAGCCCGTGCAGCCGACTATCAGGCTGTTGCCGATGAACGGCTGGCCGCGCTCGATGCCGACCCGGTCCGCCGCGGCCAGGAACATGGAATTGGAATGGGCGCCGCCCATGGCCAGGATGTTGGACATCCTGGGCAAGTCGGCGGGCTGGTCCGGCATGGGGACCCAGTTGGTCGGCACGCAGAGGATGTCGGCGCCCTGGATTGCTGCAAGCCGGAATACTTCCGGGAACCAGATGTCGTAGCAGATCGCGACCGCGATGCGTCCGATGTCGGTGTGAAACACCGGTACGCCCAGGTTGCCGGGCTCGAAGAACAGGTTCTCGGCCGCCCAGAGATGGTTCTTCCGGTAGGTGCCGATGACGCCCTGGGGACCCACGACCACGGCGGAGTTGTAGAGCGCGCGCCCCTCACGTTCGGCGATGCCGGCGACGATATGCATCCCGTGGCGCGCGGCGGCGTCCGCCCAGGCTCGGCACGACGGCCCGGGGATCTCCTCGGCGAGGCCCCGCGCCTCTTCACGGGTGCCGAAAACATAGCCGCTGTCGCACAGCTCCGGCAGGACCACCAGACTGGCGCCGGCATCGGCGGCCTCGCCGATCATCTCCAGGCTCCGGGCCAGGTTCCGGTCCTTCTCGCCGACCCGGGGCTCCATCTGGAGGCAGGCGATCCGGACTCCGCTTTCCGGCTGGCTTGTCGTCATGGCGTCACCTCGGTCGGGCTCCGGATCATGGCCGGGGGCGTCTCTCCACCCAGTCGTGCGTCCGCTCGTAGGCGTGGGCGACTCGCAGGGCGGTCGTTTCGTCGAACGGCCTTGCCGCGATCTGCAGGCCAATCGGCAGGCCGTCGCGATCGAAGCCGCAGGGGACCGATATCGCCGGCAGTCCGGTCAGGTTGAACGGATAGGTGAGGCGCCAGGATGCGGCCAGAACGCTCTCGGGCTCGCCCGCGATCTCCAGCGTGGTCGCATCGTGCCGCCAGGCGGTCAGCGCGGTGGTCGGCGCGACGACGATGTCCACCTTCTCGAAGACCCTGCGGAAGTCCTCCATCAGCACGCGGCGAAGCTGCTCGCCCTTCAGGTAGTCCACGCCGGTCACGAAGCGGCCGACCTCGACCAGGGTTCTGACATCCGGCTCGAAGTACCGTGTCTTGCCGGCGCGAAGAGAGACGTCGTGATACGCCGTCGATGACGGAAGCTCGACGGCAAGGATGGCGCCGAGCCCGTACTCCAGCGCCGGCACCCGGAGCCCGCGCACGGTCATCCCCCGGGACGCGAGGTCGTCGATCGCCTGCTCGACGGCGTTCTCGACATCCTCCTGATTGCGCCCGAAGAAGTGGTTCCGGCAGACACCGATGCGCATCCCGTGCACCGGCTGTCCCAGTGCGGCCGTGTAGTCCGGCACCGGACGGTCCCGGCACGACGGATCGCCGGGGTCGGGGCCGGCGAGCACGTTCAGCATGAGCGCGGCATCGGCGACCGTCCGGGTCAGCGGTCCGGCGGTGTCCAGCGACCAGGTGTGCGGCACGATGCCGCTGCGTCCGATCCGGCCGAAGGTCGGCTTGAGGCCGACGGTGCCGCAGAGGCTGGCCGGAATGCGGATCGAGCCGCCGGTATCGGAGCCCAGCGCGGCCGACGCGAGCCCGGCGCTCACCGCCGCGCCCGAGCCGCCGCTGGAGCCGCCCACCACGCGCCCGGCATCCCAAGGGTTGCGTGACGGCGGCGTGACCGTGCCCCACGCGAACTCGTGCATCCTGGTCTTGCCGGTCAGGACCGCGCCGGCCGCGCGCAGGCGCGCGACCGCATTCGCGTCCTCGGTCGGGAACGAGAACCCCGGCGCGGCCGTGCCGGCCAACGTGGGCATGTCGCGGGTCGTGTAGTTGTCCTTCACCCCGACGGGAATGCCATGCAGCGGCCCGCGCCACCGGCCGTCGCGAATCTCGCGCTCGGCCTGCCGGGCGGACTCCAGCGCATCGTCGGCCAGGTGCACGTAGCTGAGCAGGGTACGGTCGTGCCGCTCGATGCATTCCAGGACCGACTCGGTCAGATCGACCGGCGAGAGGCGACGCGCGCGCAGGTCCGGCGCGAGGTCTTCGATTGGCCGGGTCCATGGCTCGGTGCTCATGGCGCCTTCCCGTCCCCGTCCCCGGTCCCGTAGCCGGCGGCCGGGTCGAATACGACCGCCGGATGCACGCCGGTCAGATCGAGCTCGCGCAGCTTGCGGATCGCGTCCAGGATGTCTTCGAACGCCTGCACATTGTCGTCGAGGCGCTCGGGAGTGAGCTCGACCCCCAGGATGTCCCGGTAGGGATCCGGAGGTGGTCGTGTGGAAGAGTCCGTCATCGAGAGTCCTCTCGCGTGACCTGGCGGGCGGCCCGGTGGGGTATTCGCTGCGATGGAGAAGGCATGC
This sequence comes from Gammaproteobacteria bacterium, assembly GCA_965202735.1. Taxonomy (GTDB): domain Bacteria; phylum Pseudomonadota; class Gammaproteobacteria; order HK1; family HK1; genus HK1. Next base: position 915,814 of record OZ241844.1, on the reverse strand, counting down.
AGGCGCAGGGCGACGGGCCGGCGCTCCACGTCAGACCGACAGGTGGTCGGCGATGCGAGATGCGGCGTCCGGCATGTCGCTTCCGCCTTCGTCGTCGATCTCGCCGAGCTTGAGGACCGCCCAGCGATCGGCGACCTCCAGCGCGAATCGGACGTTCTGCTCGACCAGCAGCATGGCCACGCCGGTTCGCTCGCGCTCCGCCACCAGCACCCCGGCCAGCCGCTCGATGATCGAGGGCTGCAGCCCTTCGGAGATCTCGTCGACCAGCATGAGCCTGGGGCGCGCCATCAGGGCCCGCGCGACCAGCAGCATCTTCTGCTCGCCGCCCGACAGCGTTCCGGCGCGCTGGTCGAGCCGTTGCCGGAGGAACGGAAACACTTCGCCGACCCGTTCGAGCTCCTCCTCGAACCACCCGGCTTCCGACTGGCCCAGGCGCAGATTGTCGCCCACGGACAGGTCCTGGAAGATTGCCTGCTCCTGCGGCGTGTAGGCGATTGCCCGACGAGCGATGCGGTGCGGCGAATCGCGGGTCACATCGAGGCCGTGCAGGGTGACCTGCCCCTCCCGGGCCGGCAGGAAACCCATCACCGTCTTGAGGAGCGTGCTCTTGCCCATGCCGTTCTTGCCGAGCAGCGCGACGATCTCGCCGGCCCCCACGGCGAGGCTGATGCCACGGATCACGATCGCCTCGCCATAGCCGCTGGTCAGTGCGCTGATCGCCAGCGCGGGCGCGGCGCCGTTCATGACCTTCCGGGCTCGATGCTCAGCGAGGCGCCCGCATAGATGTTGCGCACCAGCTCGGAGCCGACGACTTCCTCCACCGAACCGTCGAGCACGATCCGCCCCTGATGCAGCACGATGACCCGCGAGCTGATGTCGCGGACGAAGTCGAGGTCGTGCTCGACCAGCAGGATGCTCAGCCGCTCGCGTTCGGTGAGCGAGGTCAGGATCGCGCCGATGCGCTCGCGCTCGACCCGGGTCAGGCCCGCGGTCGGCTCGTCGAGAAGCACGATACGCGGCTCCAGCGCCAGCACCATGGCCAGCTCCAGCGCCTGCTTCCGGCCGTGGGCCAGGTGGCGCGCCTCCGTGTCCAGGTTCTGCGCGAGGCCGGTTTCCTCGACGATGCGCATCGCCGCTTCCGGCAGGCGGAGGGTCGTGCGGCTGGCCCGGACCGAGGGCGGCTCCAGCCGGTAGCGAGCAACCCGCAGGCACTCTGCGACGCTCAGGGTGGCGAATATGTTGGCGGCCTGGAACTTGCGGCCGATGCCGAGCGCCACACAGCGATCGGGCGGCCAGTGGCCCAGGTTCGTTCCGAACACCGTGATGTTGCCGCCGGAACGTTCGTAGCCGTCCGCGAGACAGCGGATCAGGGTGGTCTTGCCGGCGCCATTGGGCCCGACCAGGCTCAGAAGCTCGCCTTCGTTGGCGACGAAGTCGATGCCCTGGAGCACCTGAAGGCTGCCGAAGCGCCGGTGCACGTTGCGGACCACGAGCGGCTGCTCCGTGCCGCGCTCGGCTTCCCGGGCCGCGACCGACTCGAGCGTCGGCGCTTCCGCCTTGCGTCCCGCGCCCCGCACCAGCCGCCTCCAGAGCCTGGCCACCTCCGGCATCAAGCCCTGAGGCAGCGCCACGATGATCACGACGAAGAGGATGCCGACGAGGAGCTTCCAGTAGAACGGCAGGCTGCCGGAGAGGTAGGAGCTGGTCACATCGATGAGGATCGCGCCGATCACGGGACCGATGAGCGTCCCGCGACCACCGAGCGCCACCCAGATCAGCAGCTCGGTGCCGAGCAGGAAGCCGGCCAGCTCGGGTGCGACGACGTTCGTGAAGGCGGCGTAGCCAAAGCCCGCGATCGCGCCGATCGCGCCGGCGACGACGAGGAGCAGGATCTTGATGCGCGATACCGGAATTCCGAGGTAGGCGCACCGTGTCTCGTTCTCCCGGATCGCGACCAGAACCCGGCCCATGTCGCTGCGCACGAAGAGCCACGCGAGGGCGGTGATCACCACCAGGAACGCGCCGGCGATCCAGAACCAGGTCTCGCTCGCCCAGTAGTAGGTCGGAAAGCCGGAAAGCCCGCTGCTCGAACCGGTCGTGCGGCCGCCCGCGAATATCACCTGGGTAACGATGATCGGCAGCGCGAGCGTGACGATGGAGCCATACAGCGGGGAGGCCCCGTGATAGAACGCGAGCCAGCCCGCCAGCGCGGCCACCGCCATGGCGGCCACGATCCCGAGAACGAGGGCGAGGATCGCCCAGTCGGCGCCGAAGCCCCAGTGGGTGAACACCAGCGCACAGGCATAGGCGCCGATCCCGAAGAAGGCGGACTGGCCGAAGGTCAGGATGCCGGTATAGCCCCAGAGCAGGTCGACGGTCAGAGCCAGCGCGGCCAGCAGCAGTGCGCGGATCAGGATATTGACGATGTAGATGTCCAGGAAGAAGGGCGCAACGCCGAGGACCACGAGCGCGGCCACGCTGGCCTTGAGCACGGTCCGGATGTCCGAGCGCCGCCGCGCCGCCGTGACCGGACCCCCGGCGGGGCCGTATCGCGCCCACTCAGCCACTGAACAGGCCCTGCGGGCGAATGCGCAGGATCACCGCCGCCAGCACGACGATGGTCAGGCCCCCGAGAATCGCGCTGACGTAGCTGCTGACCAGGACCTGGGCGCCGCCGAGGATCAGCGAGGCGACCATCAGGCCGGGGATGGAGACGCCGGAGACCAGCACCAGCATGAAAGAGTTGATCAGCCAGGGCAGACCCAGGTTGGGATCGACCGAGATGAGCGGCGTGATCAGCGCACCCGCCATGCTGGCGAGCGCCGCGCCGAGGCCGAAGGTGGTCAGGCGGACCCGTGTGCTGTCGATGCCGAGCCCCCTCGCCAGACCTTCGTTCATGATCACCGCCCGCGCGTTCAGCCCGAAGCGCGTGAAATAGAACAGGGCGGCAAGCGCAAGCGCGAGCACCGTCCCCACCGCGACCAGTACGAGCCGGTAGGTCGAGTAGGACTGGCCGAGAAACTCGATGGCGCCCGACAGCGGGCTCTGCACGAACTGCACCTGGCGCCCGAAGGCAATCGTGATGACCTGCCCGATGACGATACCCAGGCCCCAGGTGGCGAGGATTGCGTCCAGCGGCCGGGCGTAGAGTGGCCGCATGATCACACGCTCGACGACCAGCCCGAGCAGGAAGCCGACGGCTGCGGCGAAGGGAATCGCCATCCAGGGGTTCCAGCCCAGTTGGGTGGTGACGAAGGCCGCGTAGCCCCCGATGGTGAGAAAGGCGCCATGAGCGAAGTTGATCAGCTTCATGACGCCCAGAATGATCATCAGGCCGCTTGCGACGGTGAACAGTATCGCCGCGGTGGTCACGATATCGAGGAGCAGTACGCCCAAGAGCCCGAGCCTCCCGGGGTGTATCGCGCAACGGTTCGGCCGGCCGCGCCGCCGCAGGGCCGCGCGGCCGGCCGATGGCGGATTCGGCTTACAGGCCGGGGCACTGCTCGCCCGGGTCGACGTCGGCGAAGCTGCTGATCAGCTTGATTCCGCCGTCCGGCTGGACCTGCGCCAGATACATGGTCAGCGGCGCGTGGCGCTGCTTGTTCATCTGGATCCTTCCGCGCGGCCCCATGAACGAGACGTCGTCAAGCGCGTCGATGACCGCCCGGGACTCGGTCGTGCCGGCCTTCTCGACCGCCAGCTTGTAGAGGTAGACGCCCTCGTACTGCGGTACCGAAAGGTCGTTCGGCGTCTTCAGATCGTCGCCGAAGCGGGCCTTCATGTTCTCGAGAAACTCCTGGTTCTCCCTGCTCGGGATATCGGTGATGTAGGACGCCGAGATGTAGATGCCCGCGGCGTCCGCGCCCATGTTCCGCGCCGTACCCTCGTCGACCGCGAGGTTGCCGTAGGGAATGTCGACACCCGCCGCGCGCAACTGCTTGGTCAGCGTCACGTTCGGCGCGCCACCGGCGGTCGAGGTGATCAGGGCGTCGGCCCCGGAGGCCTTGAGCTTGCTGATGATCGGCGTCCAGTCCGTGCCATCCATGGGCAGGTACTCGTCGCCCAGAACCTTGCCGCCCTTCTGGCCGATGTAGTCCGCCGTGAACTCGAGCATGCCGCGGCCGAACGCGTAGTCGCTGCCGATGAGGAAGAAGGTCCCGGCGCCCAGCTCGCCCATGAAGTAGTCGACGATCGGGGCGACCTGCTGATCCGGCACCCAGGCGTTGACGTAGAGCCAGGGGCTGCAGGAGCGGCCCTCGTAGAACGAGGTATAGATGAACGGCACACGGCCGCGATTGACGATCGGCAGGCCGGCGTTGCGGGCCGCACTCGTCTCCATCGAGATCAGCACATCGACCTTCTTCTGGAACACGAGGGAATCGAACGCCTTCTGCGCGCCCTGTGCGCCGCTGCCGTCGTCGGCGACCACAAGCTCGAGCTGCCGGCCGAGGACGCCGCCCGCCTTGTTGATCTCCGCCGCGGCAAGCTCCGCCGACTGCACCACCGAGGGCGCGACCACGCTGTTGGCGCCGCTCAGGCCCACTGGAATGCCGATCCTGATGGTCTCGGCGGCAGAAGCGCCGCCACCCCACCCGAGGGCTGTTGCGACTGCGAGCGCGCCAGCTCCGCGCACGAATAGTGTCCTGGCCATGGATTTCCCCTGATTTGACGGATGAACGATCGCGCCGCGTGCGGGCGCGGGAACCAGCTCGCGACCGGCCGCCGTTGAAGTGGCATCGGCCAGCGCTCTCGCATGGTCACGGATCACGATCCGTGACCCGTGACGGGATCATTGCATGATCCGTCGTGCCTTTCATGGGGTTTCCAGCGATTCCCGCCAGCGCCTGGAGAGGCCGTGCCGCGGGGGGATTCCGGTGCGATTTCGACCACCGAAGCGCCCGGGCGAAGGGATTTCGAGGACATGTTCCCGCGCCTGGCGGGAATCGCCGTCCTGTCGGGGACAGGGCTCTCCAGAAGTCGTGACGAACGGTTCATCAGACCCTCGTCGGGGCCTTCGATACCGGAAGACCGCCCGTCACCGTGCGATCTTCCGGTCGGGCGGCCAATGACCGCGACTTTTGAATGGTCCTGCTGTCGGGGACCTCATCCTCGACGAAGCCGCCGGCCGGTGGTAGCGTCGCGGGCTCCCGCCGGCGCCTGCCTGGACCCTGACGCCATGCCCGAAGCGACCGCAACGCCGCCGCACGCGGGCGGCGGTCCCATCGACGTTCGCACCGCCCCGGACCGCTACCGTCACTGGCGCCTGCGCGTCGACGGCCGGACCGCCACCCTGGAGCTCGACGTCGACGAGTCCGGGGGCCTCGCCCCGGGCTACGAGCTCAAGCTCAACTCCTACGACCTCGGCGTCGACATCGAGCTCGCGGACGCGGTGCAGCGGCTGCGCTTCGAGCATCCCGGGGTGGCGGCGGTGGTGATCCGCTCCGCCCGGGAGCGCGTGTTCTGCGCGGGTGCGAACATCCGCATGCTCGGGGCGTCGAGCCACGCCCGCAAGGTCGCCTTCTGCAAGTTCACCAACGAGACCCGGTGCGCGATCGAGGACGCGAGCGCGCACTCGGGCCAGCGCTATCTCTGCGCGATCGACGGCGCCGCGGCGGGCGGGGGCTACGAGCTCGCGATGGCCGCGGACTGGATACTTCTGGTCGACGACGGGTCGAGCGCGGTGTCGCTGCCGGAGGTCGCGCTGCTCGGCGTGCTGCCGGGCACCGGCGGACTGGTGCGCCTGCTCGACAAGCGCAGGGTGCGCCGCGACCGCGCCGACTTCTTCTCCACCACCGAGGAGGGCGTCCGCGGGCGGCGCGCGCTGGAGTGGGGCCTCGTCGACGAGACCGCTCCCTCGTCGCGGTTCGGGGCCGCGGTCGAGGCGCGTGCGCAGGCGCTGGCGGCGACATCCGATCGTCCGGCCGGCGCGCGCGGCATCCGGCTTCGGGAGCTGAAGCGCCGTATCGAAGACGAGCGCATCCGCTACCGGTACCTGGAGGCTGACATCGATCGCGAGCTGCGCGCCTGCCGCATCCGCATCGGGGGGCCGGCGCAGGCGCCGCCGGCGGACATCGACGGGCTCGTCGCGGAGGGCGACGCGTTCTGGCCCCTCGCGCTCGCGCGCGAGCTCGAGGACCTGGTGCTGCACCTGCGCCACAACGAGCCGGAGATCGGCACCCTGGTGCCGGGCTGCGAAGGCGACCTCGATGCGGTCGCCGCCCACGACGCCTTCCTGCTCGCGCACCGCGAGCACTGGCTCGCCCGCGAGGTCCTGCTCTACTGGAAGCGCCTGCTGAAGCGCATCGACCTGACCTCGCGCAGCCTCGTCGCCCTGGTCGAGCCGGGGAGCTGCTTCGCCGGCTTCCTGCTGGAGCTCGTGCTCGCGGCCGACCGCGGCTACATGCTGGACGGGCCGCCGGAGGACGGCGGCGCGGAGGCGATGGTGCGGCTCACCGAGTCCAACTTCGGCTGCTTCCCCGGCGTCAACGGCCTCACCCGGCTCGAGGCGCGCTGCCTGGACGACGAGGAGGCGGTGCGCCGCGCCCGCCGGCAGGCGGGCCGCGACCTTGCGGCTACGGACGCCGAAGCGCACCGGCTGGTCACGTTCACCCCCGACGACATCGACTGGGAGGACGAGGTGCGCATCGCCCTGGAGGAGCGCGCGGCGTTCTCGCCCGACGCGCTCACCGGCATGGAGGCGAGCCTGCGCTGCCCCGGTCCGGAGACGATGGAGTCGCGCATCTTCGGGCGTCTCACCGCCTGGCAGAACTGGATCTTCCAGCGCGGGAACGCGGTCGGCGAGCGCGGCGCGCTGACGCTGTACGGTACCGGGGTCCGCGCCGGCTTCGACCGGAGACGGATTTAGGAAGGCGGTCTCGACGCGCCCCGGCGGAGCGCCGCCATCACCGTCACGAGCACAGGGTCCGGACATGTCATCCGTCGACTTGAACGAACGCATCCCCAACAACGTGGATCTCGCCTCCGACCGCCGGCTGCGGCGGGCGCTGGAGCAGTGGCAGCCCGCCTTTCTCGACTGGTGGCGGGAGATGGGGCCGGTGGCGGGGAGCGCGCCGGAGGTGTACCTGCGCACCGCCACCTCCGTCGACCGCGACGGCTGGGCGAACTTCGGCTTCACCCGGATGCCGGACTACCGCTGGGGCGTCTTCCTCGCCGACCCCGAGCCCGACCGGCGCATCGGCTTCGGCGACCACCGGGGTGAGCCGGTGTGGCAGCGGGTGCCGGGCGACTACCGGGCGGCGCTGCGGCGGCTCATCGTGATCCAGGGCGACACCGAGCCGGCGTCGGTCGAGCAGCAGCGCCATCTCGGGCGGACCTGCCCGTCGGGCTACGACCTCCGCAACCTGTTCCAGATCAACGTCGAGGAAGGGCGCCACCTGTGGGCGATGGTCTACCTGCTGCACGCCCACTTCGGCCGCGACGGGCGCGAGGAGGCGCAGGCGCTGCTGGAGCGCCGCTCCGGCGACGCCGACCGGCCCCGCATCCTCACCGCGTTCAACGAGCGCACCCCGGACTGGCTCGCGCTGTTCATGTTCACCTTCCTCACCGACCGCGACGGCAAGTTCCAGCTCCACTCGCTGGCCGAGTCCGCCTTCGACCCCTTGGCGCGCACCTGCCGGTTCATGCTGACCGAGGAGGCCCACCACATGTTCGTCGGCATCACCGGGCTCGCCCGCGTCGCCCAGCGCACCTGCGGGGTGATGCGCGAGCACCGCACCGACGACGTGCGCAGGCTCGGGGTCATCGACCTGCCGACGTTCCAGAAGTACCTGAACTTCCACTTCAGCGTGACCCTCGATCTCTTCGGAGCGGAGGTCTCGACCAACGCCGCGGGGGGCTACACCGGTGGGCTCAAGGGGCGGTTCCACGAGCCCGGCATCGACGACGACCACCGGCTGAGCCACCATACCTACCCCGTCCTGCAATGGCGCGACGGCGCGTTCCGAAAGGTCGACGTTCCCGCCCTCAACGCCCTGAACGAACGCCTGCGCGACGACTTCGTCGCGGACGTCGAGACCGGCATCGGCCGGATCAACCGCATCATCCGCGGCTCCGGGGTGGACTTCGAGCTCGCGCTTCCGCACGTCGCGTTCAACCGCCGGGTCGGCGCGTTCGCGGACCTGGACGTGACGCCGCAGGGTGCGGTGATCGACGCCGGCGACTGGCGGCGCCGGGAGGAAGAGTGGCTGCCGTCGGAGTCCGACCGCGCCTACGTCCGCTCGCTCATGCCCGAGGCGATCACCGAGCCCGGCAGGTTCGCCAACTGGATCGCCCCGCCGTCCCGGGGCATCAACCACCAGCCTGTCGACTTCGAGTACGTGCGGCTCGACTGATCCGTCCCGGAGCAGGCGGCGTGAGGCGGGCGTCGGGGTCCGCGCCGCGCCGCCGGGGACCGGGATCGCGAGCCCGCGCCGGACGTTCGGCGGGATGCCCGGCGCCGTGCGCGCCGCGTGACGCCCGGACGGCCGGCCATCCGTTACCGGAACGACTCCCGGCGCCTCGTCGACTGCGGGGTCCGGTTCGCGCCCGAGCGGGAGCGCGGAGACATCGCGTCCGCCAGCTCCCGCGCGGGTGGAAGGTCGTCGAGGCCGATGAACACGATGCCGGGTTGCGGCGCCGCGCGGCCGGGGGCGGGCCGCCAGGGCTCGACGTCCACGGTCCGGCCGCAGGCCTGGACGACCAGCCATTCGCTCCGGGAATCACCCGGTGCGGGCACGAGCCCCTTGGCGCGCAGCACGCGGGGCATGAGGGCGTGGAGCGAGGCGCGGAGCCGGTCGCGGTCGAGCGGGGCCGGGCAGGGCACGAACCGGGAGACGAATCCGTGTCCGGGCTCGGGAGAGGGGTCGCGCGCGGCGCGGTCGAGGCCGTGCGGGCCGCCGCCGGGCGCCGCCGACAGCAGCTCCAGCGGAACGTCCGCGCCGACCGAGCGGGTCACCGGGACCGGCACCCGGTCGCGCAGCCACGCCTCGACCGCCCCGCGTTCGCCGTCCGTCACCCGGTCGCACCGGTTCACCACCACCAGGTCGGCCGCGCCGAGCTGACGGGATACGGTATCCCGCAGCCGCTCGTCGTCGTGGCGCGAGCGCACCGTCTCGGCATCGGCCAGCACCACGACGAGGTCGCGGCGCAGTCCGGGATGCAGGGTCGCGATGTCGGCGATGGGGCGGGGGTCGGCCACGCCGCTCGCCTCCACCAGGATGTGCTCCGGTACCCGGTCTGCGTCCAGCAGGCGATCGATGGCGCCCACGAGGTCGTCTCCCATGGAGCAGCAGACGCAGCCGTTCGCGAACGTGACCGTCTGGCCGTCGTGGGCGGCGACGAGGCTGCCGTCCACCGCGATCTCCCCGAAGTCGTTGACCAGCACCGCGTAGCGCACTCCGTGGCGGGCGGAGAGGATCCGGTTCAGCAGCGTCGTCTTGCCGGCGCCGAGAAACCCGCCGAGGACGCTCATCGGGACCCGGCCGGTCACGACGGCGCCTCCCGCGGAGCGATCCGGGAGCCGGGGGTCGCGCCCGCGCCGGCAAGACGACGCCGCGCTGCGCTGTCCCCGCGCCCGGCCGGCGCCGTGGCCCCCGGCCCGACCGGCGCCGTGGCCCTCGGCCCGGCCGGCGCCGTGGCCCTCGGCCCGGCCGGTGCCGTGGCCCCCGGCCCGACCGGCGCCGTGGCCTTCGGCCCGACCGGCGCCGTGGCCCTCGGCCCGACCGGCGCCGTGGCCCTCGGCCCGGCCGGTGCCGTGGCCCCCGGCCCGGCTCCGCTCGTCGCCTCCCCGATCGTCACCGGGGCCGCTCCGCCGCACCGATGTCCGACACCGGGAACACCCGCCCGCCCACCACCGTGCCCCAGACCCCGACATCCTTCAGCGCCGCCGGCTCCACCGCCAGCGGGTCGTCGTCGAGGATCGCGAAGTCCGCCCGCTTGCCGGTCTCGATCGAGCCGATCTCGGTATCGAGCTTCAGGGTGAACGCGGCGCCGATGGTGATCGCGCGGAGCGCTTCGGGGACCGCGAGCCGCTCCGCCGGGCCGAGCACGCGTCCGCTCGCGGTCAGCCGGTTCACCGCGCACCAGGCGGTGAACAGCGGCGCGAGGTGGGTGACCGGGGCGTCGGAGTGGATGGAGAAGGGCACGCCGAGGCGCTGCGCGGTGCCCGCCGCGTCCATGCGTTCCGCCCGTTCCGGACCCATGGTGAGCGCGACGTGCTGGTCGCCCCAGTAGTGGATGTGGTTCGCGAACAGGTTGGCGCAGATGCCGAGCCGGGCCATGCGGCGGAAGTGCGCGTCGTGGGCCATCTGGCAGTGCTGGAGGGTGAAGCGCGCATCGGCGGCGGGGTGCGCGCGCAGCACCGCCTCGATGGCGTCGATGGCCGCCTCCGTCGCTTCGTCGCCGTTGGTGTGCACGTGCACCTGGAGACCGGCCCGGTGGTACGTCGCGAGGATCCGGGGCAGCTCCTCGCGTGGCTCGATGTACCACAGCCCGTTCTCGTGCCCGTTGTAGTACCCCGGCCACTTCATCCGGGCGGTGAAGCCCTGGATGGAGCCGTCCAGGACGAGCTTGACGAGGCCGTAGCGCAGACGCTCGTGGCTTCGCGGGATCAGCGACTTCACCCACTCGACCCCTTCCGCGGCGGGGCGGGCGGCGGCGTAGAAGGCGGGGACGATGCGAAGGGGGTAGTCCTCGGGCGCGGTCGCCGCGACCTGCTCGGCCACCGTCTCGTCGGGCAGCTCGTTGGCGAGGTCGGTCGCGGTGGTGACCCCGGCGCGCCGGGCGCTGTGCGCGAACCGCCACAGCGCGTCCCTCCCGCCCATGTCGAGGAACCGGCTCCTTCCGGCCGCGCGGAACGCGATGGACAGCAGCGCCGGGCCGAGCAGCTCGCCGGTCGGCTCCCCGTGCGCGTCCCTCGCCACGCCCTGCACGTTCGTGTCGCGGGAGATGCCGGCGCGGCGCAGGACCTCCGAGTTCACGTTCACGATGTGCCCGCTCTGGTGCACCACCATCACCGGCCGGGTCGCCGACACCCGGTCGAGGTCCGCCGCGACCATGCGCCGGCCGTCGAAGAAGATGGGGTCGAGCCCCCAGCCCATCGCCGCCCTGTCCGGGTCGGAGATTCCCGACGCGGCGGCCCGGAGCCGCTCCACGACCTCGCCGATGCTCCCGAGCCCCCGATGGACGACGCCGTCCGGTGCGGTCCGGTCGAAGAAGCCGAGGTAGGTGTCCTCCCACGCGCTGCCCTCCCAGGAGTGGCAGTGGCCCTCGACGAAGCCCGGCACGATCACCCTGTCGGCGAAGCGCTCGTCGAGCTCGTGGGCGCCCCAGCCGGAGAGATCCTCCAGCGAGCCGGCGCCGAGGATGCGCCCGTCGCGCACCGCGACGTGGGTCGCCTCGGGGCGGCGGGGGTTCATGGTGAGGATCCTGCGCGCGCAGTAGATGGTGGTGGTCATCGCGGGCTCTCGTGAACGGGCCGGGGGAAGCGCGGCGCATCGCCGGCCGCGGCGCGGTTGTACCATCAAGCGGGGACGGCGCGCGCGGCCGGAGGCCGGTTCGCAGCGATTCTCGCTGGCGCAGGAACATGTCCTCGAAATCCCTCGCCCGGGCGCTTTGGCGGCCGAAATCGCGCCGGAATCCCCCCGCGGCACGGCCTCTCCGGGCGCTGGTGGGAATTGCTGGCCGGTTCGCGCATCCTGCGAGCATCTCGCGACGGCCGCTCCCCGCGCGGCGGTTTCTGTGAGAATACCGCTCCGATGCCGGCCGCGGACCCGAGGAGCCCTGCGCCATGCTGACGCTGACCGGATATGCCGATCGCCTGTCGGTTCGTCCCGGAGAGACGATCCGCTTCCACTTGAGCAACGCCACGGGTGCCGACGTGGAGGCGAAGCTCGTGCGGGTCGTGTGCGCGGACGCGAACCCCGCCGGGCCGGGCATTCTCGTCGAGCCGATCGCGAGCCCGCCGGCCAGGTGCGGCGAGGCGGCGGAGCAGCGGTCGCCGCAGGGATCGTACGCGCGCATCGAGGACCCCGGGCGCTGCTTCGGGACGGGCGGCTTCTCGGTGACCTGCCTCGTCCATCCGACGCGGCTCGCGGGCGCGAGGCAGGCGATCGTCTCGCGCACCGGCGGCGCGGCGGCGAGCGGGTTCGCCCTCGCGGTCGACGAGCGGGGCCGGCTCTGCGCGTCGCTCGGCGACGGAACGTCGATGCGTGACGTGGCGGTGGTGCCGGAGCCGCTCGTCGAGCGTGCGTGGCACGCGGTGTGGCTGGTGGTGGACGTCGCTTCCGGTGAGGTGCGCACCGGCTGGGCGCTCCCCTCCCCCCGGCTCGGCGAGACCGGATCGCCCCGCACGGCACGGGCGGCGTTCCCCGCCGGCGCCGCTCCCGCCGCCGGCGCCGCTCTGCTGCTCGCGGCCGCGGACCACGCGCGTCCCGCCCACCACTTCAACGGCAAGCTCGAGGCGCCCGCGGTGTTCGACCGGGCGCTCGGCGCCGAGGAGATCGGCCACGTCGCGCGCGGCGGCGCGCCGGGCGGCGCAAGCGCGCGCTGGGACTTCTCCCGCGGCGTCGGGACGAGCCGCATCGAGGACACCGGTTCGCACGGGCTCCACGGCACGCTCGTCAACGTGCCGGCGCGGGGGGTGACCGGCGCGCGGTGGACCGGGCGGGAGATGTGCTGGCGCCACGCCCCCCGGGAGTACGCGGCCATCCACTTCCACGAGGATGACGTCGCCGACTGCGGCTGGCCCGCCGCATTCGAGTGGACGGTGCCCGAGGGCACGCGCTCGTCGGCCTGCGCGCTGCTGCTCTCGGCCGGGGACGCCGAGGAGAACATTCCGTTCTTCGTGGTGCCGCCGAAGGGGGCCGCCACCGCGTCCATCGCCGTCGTCGTCTCGACCTTCACCTACACCGTCTACGCGAACCATGCGCGCCCCGAGTGGTCGCGCGATCCGCGGTGGAAGGCGGACTGGAAGGCCCAGGCCGCCGGGTGGGGCGGCTATCCGCACAACCCCGGCGACCACACGGAGTACGGGCTCTCGACCTACAACCACCACACCGACGGCAGCGGCATCTCCATCGCGTCCTGGCACCGGCCGATGCTGAACGTGCGGATCGGCTTCATCACCTATCCGTACCCCGGGATCAGGGGCTCGGGCCTGCGCCACTTCCCGGCCGACACCCACCTCACCGCGTGGCTGGAGGCGAAGGGGTACGACTACGACATCGTCACCGACCAGGAGCTGCACGACGAGGGCGTCGAGGCGCTGAAGGGCTATCGGGTCGTCACCACCGGCAGCCACCCCGAGTACCACACCCGCGAGACCCTGGACGCGCTCCAGGCGTACCGCGACGGCGGCGGACGGCTGTGCTACCTCGGGGGGAACGGCTTCTACTGGAAGGTGGCGCTCTCGCCCGAGAAGCGCGGGGTGATCGAGATCCGCCGCGGCGAGGGCGGCATCCGGGCGTGGGCGGCGGAGCCCGGGGAGTACTACAACCAGCTCGACGGCGAGTACGGCGGACTGTGGCGCCGCAACGGCCGGCCGCCCCAGCATCTCACCGGGGTCGGCTTCACCGCCCAGGGCAACTACGTGGGGTCGTACTACCGCAAGCGTGCGGAGGCGGGGGACCCGAGGGTCGCGTGGATGTTCGAGGGCATCGACGCCGAGACGTTCGGAGACCACGGCCTCGGGGGCCACGGCGCGGCCGGGTTCGAGCTCGACCGCGCCGACAAGCGGCTGGGGACCCCGGCGCACGCGGTGGTCGTCGCGAGCTCGGAGAACCACCCGCCGGACGCGCCGTGGGTGCTCGTGCCCGAGGAGCACCTCACCCACCTCGTCACCTGGCCCGGCGAGCCGGCCGAGAAGCTGATCCGCGCCGACCTCACCTTCTTCGAGACCCCGCGGGGCGGGGCGGTGTTCTCCACCGGCTCCATCACCTTCTGCGGCAGCCTCCCGACCGGCGGGTTCGACAACGACGTCTCGCGGCTGCTCGCGAACGTGCTCGACCGCTTCCTCGATCCGGAGCCGTTCGAGATGCCCGGCGGACCCGCGTAGGCCATCCTCCTCCCATCGTCACTCGCCCGCCACAGATCGTACGGGCCGTCCGGCAGGAGCGCCTCGGCATCCACGGGTGCTTCCTGGATGCGGGAACGTTCGTCGGCCTTGATTTGCGCGAACAGCGACCCGCCGTCGGCGGGAAGCCTGGACGCCTGCGCGTGCCCTTCCTCGTGCGGGGTCACCACGATGCGCCAGGCAGCGCGAATGGTGTCGGGCACGCGACGCCGGGCTTCTTCCAGGCGCCTTCTCAGCCGCTCGCTCTGAAGCGGGTCCACGCTGTACCCGGCGAGCCGGGCCCGCACGTCTTCCCACCCGAGGAGCGAACGAATCACGTCGCGCGTCGCGGCGACGCCATCGCGGGAAGGGACCGCCAGCACCACCTCCAGACCGGCATCAAAGAACAACCGGACAACTCACGTGCTACAACACCGGACAGTTCTATTTGCTCTCAACATTCACGCCTTGTTCCGGTTGCCGGGAGCACGTTCGAGTGTTATGTATCTGCGCTGGATTGCCGAGCGCAGGCACCTGACGCCCGTGATGCCGGGGGCGTTGCTGCGCCGGACGAAGCCGGACAGCCGGGAGGCGCTGATGGGAACGGTCGCCGGATTACGGATCGAACGGGGTGTTGCCCGGGGCATGGCACGAGGCCGCAGCGGAGAATGGGCGGAAGGCCGGGCCGGGATCGTTCCCCGTGTGCCGGCGGTGCGCTTCCGGGCCGTCGTTGCACTGTCGGCGCTGCTGCTTGCCGCCTGCGGCGGGGGGAATTCGCATCTGAGCCCGCTTGAGAAGGGATCCGGAATATCGGCTTCGCCTGCCCGGAGCGCTGAAGGCCCCGGAAGCAACAGCTTCGTGGACGTTGCAGCCGGAACAGCGTCCGGCAAGCCGGGTCATGGTCGCCTTCCCGAACGGTCTGCGATACCGGACGCACATGACCTGAACCGATACGGTGAGGCCTGGGAGTCGGCAGGGTGGCGCGACAGACCCGATCCAGCAGCATCATGGCCTGTCGAAGTGAAGTTGCCCACCCGATCTCTCCGGCATATGGAGTATGGAGCCGGTGACTCGATCTGGACCGTGTCAGGCGTGATCGCGGCGCCGGTCGAGGCTGCGGCCGCGCCGGTTGGCGAGCCGCCCGCAAGGGTCGGCAACGCGCCGGTCATCCATGCAGGCGCGGGGGCTGGCGATGCGGCCGGGTCGGCCTCGGGCGGCAGTCGATACCTGCAGCAGGACAGTCGACGGCTGAAGAACATCCGCGCCGCCGATCTGCGCACGAGCTGGAATGACACCGGCCCCGTGACCGCAACGCTGGGACTTGCGTCGCCGACGAACGCCCGGGCCGGGGCGTTGAAGAGCGCACTCGGGAAACTGAAGGCCTCGCATGCCGACGCCGCAGGATCGGCGGCGGCGCTGCCCAGGGTTCCCGACGGGTCCATCACCGTGCTCGGCGAGCGCGACGGCATCGCATACGGCGCCTGGAAGGGCGGTCCGGCCGGCACGATGCCCGTCACGTTCTACTTCGGTCCGCACCAGACGTCATCCGGAACTGGGTTTGTCGACTGGAAGGGGGGAATGTCCCGGGAGTTCATGGCCGTCCTGCGCCGCTCGACGAGAATCTGGACCAGACGGCTGCTCAGCGATGGAAAACGCCGTGACGTCACGATCAAGGTCGTTGAAGGCAACAGGTACAGGGCTGTCGACACGATCAAGGATGTCGAGGGCATTGTCGTTCAGGTCCGGCTCAACAACTTCGGCCGGGTGTCCGCGGGACCGATAGCCTACGATTCGGGCACGGACGGAGACAAGTTCATGCCCTACTACGGCAACATCAGCATCTCCAGTCATGTGCATGACAATCTCCATGACGGCATGGCCCATTCGGTCGCCCACGAATTCGGCCATGTTCTGGGGATCACCCACTACGCAGGGCTATTTCACGCTAGCAGTAGCTGATTGACTGGGCAGTTGGTGTGCCAGGGTCTGGCTTTTCGTGTCGGCTTGGTGCATGCTGGCGGGATGCGAGATGGGTTTGACCCGGCCGAGGTAGTCGTTGGCGAAGTCGAGGTGCGTGCGGTGCGCGGCGACGAGCGTCGGCGCTGGGACGCGCTGATGGCGGCGCACCACTACCTTGGGTTCCGGCAGTTTGCGGGCCGGGGGTTGCGCCACGTCGCGACGTGGCGCGGTCACTGGCTGGCGCTGGTGGGCTGGCAGTCGGGGGCGTTCAAGTGTGGTCCGCGCGACCGCTGGCTGGGCTGGCACCGTTCGGTGCAGTTCCGGCGGCTGCACCTGATCGCGAACAACACGCGGTTCCTGGTGCTGCCGGAGGGGTCGGGGGTCGCGCACTTGGCGTCGCGGGTGCTGGGCCGGAGCCTGCGCCGGCTGAGCGCGGACTGGGCGGCGCGGTATGGCCATCCGCTGGAGCTGGCGGAGACGTTCGTCGACCCGGCGCGGTTCCGGGGCACATGCTACGCGGCGTCGAACTGGGTGCGGGTGGGGCGTACGAAGGGCTTCGCGCGCCACAACGGGGCGTACACCGACCCGCACGAGCAGCCGAAGGAGATGTATGTGCGGGCGCTGCGGCGCGACGCGCGCCGCAGGCTGGTGGCCCCCTTGGACCGTGCCGAGTGGCAGTGCCGGGCGACCCCGGTGCGCTACACGCGCGCCGAGCTGCGGTCGCTGCGCGACCTGTTCGCGCAGGTGCCGGATGCACGGCGCGGACAGGGCCGCAAGCACTCGCTGCCGACCGTGCTGTCGGTCTGCGCGTTGGCACGGCTCGCCGGCCAGCACGGGCCGGCGGCGACGGAGCGATTCGCACGCCACCTCAGCGAGGCGGAGCTGCGGGCGCTCGGCGCGTGGACCGACCCGGCGACCGGGCGCCGGGTCGCACCGTCGGACTCGACCCTGTGCCGGGTGCTGATGGACACTGACCCGGACGACCTGCAGGCGGTGCTGGTGCAGTGGGCCGCGCCGCGCCTCGCCGAGGGCGGCGCGACGCCGGCGCTGGCCGCCGACGGCAAGCGCATCCGGGGCGCCAACCGGCACGCGGGCCCCGACGCCCACTTCGAGATCGTGACGCTGGTCACCCACGCCGGACGGCCGCTCGCGAGCCGCTGCTGCCGCGACGAGGGCGGCGAGACCGCCGCGCTGCGGGCCCTGCTCGAAGACGTCGACCTCACCGGCTGCGTGCTCACCCTGGACGCGCTGCACGCGACCCGCGACACCGCGCGCGCGATCGTCGAGGCGCACGGCGCCGACTACGTGTTGGCAATCAAGGCGAACTGCCCCGACAGCTTCGCGCAGCTCGCCGCGATCGACTGGGACACCGCCGCCGTGCGCCGCCACGCCGATGACCCGGTGAAGGCGCACGGACGCATCGAGACGCGCCGCATCGCCGCGTGTGAGCTGCTCGCCGGCACCCTCGCGCCCTTCCCCGGCGCCCGCCAAGCGTTCCGCGTCGTGCGCACACGCACCAACGCGAAGACCGGCACCACCTCGACCGAGACCGCCTACGGCATCACCTCGGCCCCCGCCCGGCGCGCCGGACCGGCCCAACTGCTCGCCTGGAACCGCGGCCACTGGCAGGTCGAGAACGCCAACCACTACCGCCGCGACGCCACCATGGGCGAAGACGCGAGCCGCGTGCGTGCGCGCCACGCGCCCGCCAACCATGCCACCCTCAACAACATCGCGCTCGCCGTCGTGTTCCATCGCGGCTTCCGCTACCTGCCCGACGCCCATCTCCACTTCATGATGCACCGCGACGACGCGCTCGACGCCGTCCTGTCCTCCGACTGAGCCGGCTTCCGGCCACCCCCTCTCGCAGCAAGCCTCCGCGTCCGAGGGCCGGCCGACCGACCCCGACCGCTGCGAAACCGCGCCCGGAGGACCCCGCCGCACCCTGCCGCGCAGGTCACCCCTTTCGTGTCATCGCGAGGATCGGTAGCGTGAAATGACCCTGCCCACTACGGCATCAATCTGTACAAGGACACATACTACGATCCGAAGGCCCACACCTGGTCCGGTCCGAATGCGATGCGCGCCAACGGCGGCAAGCCGGTTCCCCTGCAATGGGTGGATGGAAGGAAGTGGTGGGAGGTAGAGGAACCTCACGCCGAGGGTGCGAGGCGCGACGCGTCGCATCTCGGCGTCTGCTCGTCGGTGATGGCCTATTGCGCCGACACCTATGCCGGCGGCGCTCCGTCGGAGCTGGACTTCGCCATCCTGGCCGACCTCGGATTCAATGTCCTCGATGCGAAGATCGCGGCCGAGACCGAACGCTACGGCCATGCGGCATGGGGCGCCTGGGCGGCGTGGGGCGTCAGCGTCGAACGCGACCTGCGCGACAATTTTCACGAGGCGCACAACGACTGGACCCCGACTCCCCACGACTTCCTGCAGGCCCACGCCGACGCCTTCGGCACGGCGCCGGCGACGGCCCTTTCCGACAATGCCGCGCTTCGCGGCAAGGCCGTTTGGAACGGCAGGCTGCTTGGCGTCGATCTCGGCATAGAGCGCCTGCCCCCGGTGGTCGGCGATGCGAAACTGCGCGTCGATCTTGGCGAGATGGACGGCGAACTCCGCCTGCGCAACCTCACCGTGCACCTCGGCGGCGGGGGCCAACCGATCCGTACCCGGCCCTTCCGCCAGCCCGCCCTGCGATACGATGTCGATATCGCCGGAAACGGCTTCGCCAGCGCGAGGAACAGGGTCCAGGGGAACTTCTACGGACCGGCGCATCAGGAGATGGCGGGCGTGGTCAAGGATGTCCGGCCCGAGGTCCGGCTGCTCGGCGGTTTCGGAGGCGTCCGCGCCGCCGACTGAGCGCCGACGGCCTGCGGCAGCATCCGTTCGTAGACCGCGATCCGCTGATGCGGAAGCGGATCTGTCCGTGTGGTCTCGCTCGCGAACGCCGCGTTGAACTGGTGTCCGTGCGCGAGGCGGCAGGCTTCCGCGACCAGCAGCGCCGCCGCAGGGTCTCCGGCGAAATCCAGAGGGACATGGGAAGCGGGAATGTGGCGTGTCTCCGCCAGACGATCGACGGCTGTCCGATTCGATGCAGCCTCTTCCAGAGAGTGCAGCCGCTCGAGTGCAAGCGCGCGCGTCGTGGTGCGTCCGGCCGCCGGTGCGCGGCCGTGTTGAATTCGCGTCCGCCGGCTCCATCTGGGGGAGTGATCGGACGCACGTGCGCGGCGCGGTCGCGGCGCCGCTTCCCCCGCGAACCCGAGCTTCAGGAGACGCATCATGACCGACCTTGCCCACCGGCTGCCGGCGCCGGCCGCGGACCTGCAGGGCTACCTGCGGGCGGTGCACGCATTTCCGTACCTCACCGCCGACGAGGAGCGGGATCTGGCCACGCGCTTCCGGCGCGACGACGACCTGGACGCGGCCTGGCGTCTCGTCACCTCGCATCTGCGCTACGTCGCGAAGGTCGCCCGCGGCTACCGGGGCTACGGCCTGCCCCAGGAGGATCTGATCCAGGAGGGCAACATCGGGCTGATGAAGGCGGTCAAGCGGTTCGACCCCGGTGTCGGGGTCCGGCTGGTCTCCTTCGCGATGCACTGGATCCGGGCCGAGATCCACGAGTTCGTGCTTCGCAACTGGCGCATCGTCAAGGTCGCGACCACCAAGGCCCAGCGCAAGCTCTTCTTCAACCTGCGCGGAGCGAAGCAGGGTCTCGGCGCGCTCTCGCGCGACGAGATCGAGGAGGTTGCGAGCGACCTCGCGGTGCGCCCCGAGGATGTGGTGGAGATGGAGCGCCGGCTCGAGGCGCACGACGCGGCCTTCGACGGCCTGGTCGACGACGACCGCGCGCCCCCGTCGGCATTCATCGCCGACGCCTCGCAGGACCCCTCGGAAGCGGCCGAGGCGGAGCAGTGGAGCGAGGCCGCCGCGAGCCGGCTGCGGGTCGCGCTGGAGCGGCTCGACGACCGCGCCCGGGACATCGTGACGCGTCGCTGGCTCGCCGAGCCGAAGGTGAAGCTGCGGGAGCTCGCCGCGGAGTACGGCATATCGGCCGAGCGCGTGCGCCAGATCGAGGCCCATGCGCTGCGCGATCTCAGGGACGTGCTGGGGGACGTCCTGGGGGACGCGCTTCCCGCCTGAGCTCCCACCCCGAGCTCCCACTTCCATCCCGCCGGCGGCCGCCCGCCGCCGGCCTGTCCCCGGACGATTCACCGAGGAGCGGCCGAACGCAACGTCCGGGCGCCGTCGGCCGGAAGCGGCACGAAACGGCGGGCCGGGGAGAATCGTGCAGGGTGGATCGACCTCGGCGTGGACCGCCGGGAGACCAGCGTAAAGCGTCCGGGGTCGTGAGATGAATCGTGCGGGGTGGGTCGGCCTCGGCGTGGACCGCCGGGAGACCAGCGTGAAGCATCCGGGGTCGTGAGATGAATCATGCGGGGTGGGGCGGCCGGCGCCGCCCCACCTTCGCGTGCGGCTCCTTCAGTGGGAGACCTCGATGCGCTTGGGCTGCAGCGCCGCGCGCTTCGGGATGGTCACCTCCAGCACGCCGTTCCTGCCGCTGGCGGAGATGGCCTCGGCGTCGGCGGTGTCGGGCAGGGTGAAGCGGCGGTAGAAGCCGCCGTACACCCGCTCGACCCGGCGGTAGCCGTCGTCGCCCTCGTTCCGGGTCTCGAGCTTGCGCTCGCCCCTGATGGTGAGCACGCCGTTCTCCATCGTGACCTCGATGTCGCCGGGCTCGACTCCGGGAATGTCCGCGGTGATCGTGAACCGTTCGGCGTCTTCCTTGATGTCCACCGCCGGCGTCCAGCGGCTGGTCGCCACGTTCGAGCCGTCCTCGGTTCCGGCCACCGCGCGGTCGAACACGCGGCTCATCTCGTTCTGGATCTGGCGCATCGCGCTCCAGGGCTCGTATCTGGTCAGCAACATCTGTCCGTCCTCCGTCGTTTCGAGTGGTGGGCGGCGTTCCGCCGCTTGTCGAAACAGGTTGGAGCGAGCCGGATTTTTTCAAGCGGACCGCCGGCTGGTCTACAATCGCGGCGGCCGTCCACCGGGGGCGCGGACACGGGATTCCGCGGCGGCGAGCCGGCCCGCGAGCGGTCGCAACGACAGAGGTGAGGGGGGGGCGGCGATGGCGGTCGCCCGGTACCGCCATCCGGCTCTTCTCCGACATCGAGGGTCGCAACGACAGGGGAGGGGGGCCGCCGGCGGTGGCAGTCCCCGCTGCGTCCGGCATCTTCACGCGCCTGTGTCCAGGCGCCGCAACGACAGGGGGAGAGCGATGGCGGTACGAGAGATCCTGGAGATCGGGCATCCGGTGCTGGCGGCACGGGCGAGCGAGGTGGAGGTGGCCGCGAACGGCACCCCGGAGGTGCAGGGCTGGGTCGACGACCTGATCGACACCATGCGCGCCGCCAACGGCGCCGGAATCGCCGCCAACCAGATCGGTATCCCGTACCGGCTGTTCACGGTGGAGGTCGGGGCGGGCAATCCGCGCTATCCCTACAAGCCGCCGATTCCCCTCACCATCCTCGTCAATCCGGAGATCGCCTTCCTGTCCGGTGAGACGTTCGAGAACTACGAGGGCTGCCTCTCGGTGCCGGACCTGCGCGGGGCGGTGAGCCGCCACCTGGAAGTATCGGTGTCCGGGTACGACCGAGACGGCGCGCACCGGTCGTTCGAGGTCCGCGGATACTCCGCCGGCACGTTCCAGCACGAGAACGACCACCTGGACGGCATTCTGTTTCCCCATCGGGTCACCGATCCCGGCACGTTCTGCAGCGGGTCGTCGTTCGCCGCCTTCCGCCAGGAGGCGTTCGCCGAGCGGGTGCGGCAGCTCGTGGACCGCTGGGGAGCGTGACGCGGGGCCCGGCCTCGAGGGCCGCGCAGGGCTTGCAGGGGAGAGCGCCGTGGACAGCCACTGGTTCGAGGACTTCGAGGTCGGGCAGCGCTTCGTGTCGCAGGGGGTGACGCTCACCGAAGCGTCGATCATCGAGTTCGCGACCCGATACGACCCCCAGCGCTTTCATATCGACCGGGAAGCGGCCGCGCGGACCCCTTTCGGCGGGCTCGTCGCGAGCGGGTTCCAGACCCTCGGCCTGGCGTTCCGGATGTTCTTCCAGCTCGGCGTGCTGCGGGACTCGGGAATCGGCGCGCCGGGCATCGAGGATCTGCGCTGGACCGCGCCGGTACGCCCCGGCGATACCCTGTACACCGAGACCGAGGTCCTCGGGGTGAAGCCGTCGAGGTCGAAGCCCGACCGCGGCGTGGTGCGGATGCTCTACACTGCCCGGAACCAGCGCGGGGAGACGGTCATGACCCTGAGCGTGCCGCAGCTCGTCGCCCGCCGGCCGGCTGAGCTCTCCGCGCGCCCATGAGTCCCGCCCCCCCGGAAGGTGAGCCGCCGCCAGGCCCGAATCCACGCCGGTTCGGCCGCTACGTCGTTCGCCGCACCATCGGACGCGGCGGCTTCGCCACCGTGTACGAGGGGTTCGATGGCGAGCTCGAGCGGCCGGTCGCGATCAAGGTCGCGCATGTCGGGAGGACGGACTCCCCCGAGGGGCGCGCCGCATTCGTCAAGGAGGCCCGCCAGCTCGCCCGGCTTCAGCATCCCCGCATCGTCACCGTATTCGACGCCGGAGTCGAAGGAGAGCACCGCTACATCGTCTCCGCCCTGCTTTCCGGCGAGAGCCTGCTCTCGCGCCTGAAGCAGCGCCGGCCGGACTTCCGGGAGACCGCGCAGAGCGTCGCGGACATCGCGGACGCTCTGGCGCACGCGCACGCGCAAGGGGTGGTGCACCGCGACGTCAAGCCCTCCAACATCATTCTCACCGACGACCGGGGCCCGGTCCTCATCGACTTCGGCCTCGCGTTCAACCAGGACGACGCCGCGGCGCTGACCCCCGGGCGGGCCGCGGGCACCCCGAGCTACATGTCGCCGGAGCAGATCGCCGGCAAGGGGCACGCGATCGGCGCGCGCAGCGACATCTACAGCCTCGGGGTCGTGCTCTACCGCATGCTCTGCGGCACGCTGCCGTTCGTCGCCACCGACAAGGAGAAGCTCTATCGCCAGATCGTCGAGGTCCAGCCCGAGCCGCCGTCGAGGATCGACGCCGAGGTTCCCGAGGCGCTGGAGCGGGTCTGCCTGCGGGCGATGGCGAAGGATCGGGGCGAGCGCTACGAGGCCGCGCGGGAGCTCGCCGAGGACCTCCGGGAGTTTCTCCGCACCGGGGCCGGCGCGGAGACGGAGCGTTCGGGCATGGAGCACGCGGTGTTCATCGACGAGTCGTCGGTCATCGACGGCGGTGCGAGCGTCGCGTCGGTGACCATCGATCCGCTCGACGTCCGGGCCTGTCTCCAGGATGGCCGGGAGGCGCTCGACAAGGCGCACTACCTGAGGGCGCGGAAGCGGTTCGAGACCGCCCTGGAGGCGGTGGCCGTCTCCGACACCCTGGCCGCGGCGGAAGTGCAGATCCATGTCGGCCTGGCGCACGCGCTGCTGCTCGTCGAAGGCCCGGCGCATCCCGCGATCGAGCGCTCGCTCTCCCGCGTCTTCCTGCTCGCGGGGTGGGAGGGAGACGACGAGACCCGGATGCTCGCACTCGGGCTCGCGGCGACGGCGGCGCTCGCGCGCGGGGAGTGCGACGGCGGCCTGGAGATCGCCCGCGAGCTGCTCGCCGAAGCCCGCGAGCGCGAGACCGTGCCGCTGTTCGTCGAGGCCCATCGCATCGCCGGGGTGGCGCTCAGCATGCTCGGCGACCGGGCGGCGGGCGGCACCCATCTCGACATGGTCATCGAGCGGTACCGACCGGGAGAGTCCGGCGCCGGCGCGGTCAGCGGCACCTACGACGCGGGCGTGGTGTCGCTCGCCTGTCTCGCCTCGAATTTCTGGGCGCTGGGACAGCTCCGCCTGAGCGAGCAACGGCTGTCCGAGGCGCTGTTGCTAGCGGAGCGCATCGAGCATCCCCCGAGCGACGCCTTCGTCCATGCGGCGGCGGCGCGGATTCGCGCCGAGCGCCGGGACTGGGCGGGTGCGCGCGAGGCGGTCGGGCGGCTGTTGCGGGTCGCGAGCGGACATGCGCTCGCGGAGTGGCTGCCGTGGAGCGCGGTCCTCGACGGGCTCGTGACCGCCGCGGGCGGCGACCTCGACGAGGGTATCGTGCGGGTCCAGGACGGTCTGAACGGGCTGCGCAACGTCGGTGCGGACGCCGGCCGGGGCTACGCGCTGCTGACCCTCGGACGCCTGTGTCTGGCCGGCGCGCAGGTGCAGCGCGGGCTGGAGGCCGTCGACGAGGCGCTCGCCCTGTGCGGCGAGCGTGGACACGCGCAGGAGCACCTGTCGGAGCTGTTCCGGATCCGGGCCGCGCTGCTTCTCGCCCAGTCCGCCGACCTGGAGCCGGAAGCGGAGGATCTGCTGGTTCGCGCCTACGAAGTGGCCCGCAACCAGACCGCGCGCATGCACGAGCTGCGCGTGGTGCTGGACCTCGCGCCGCTGTGGGTGCGCGCCGGCAGGAGCGCCGACGCCGGCAGCGCCATCGATGCGTCGCTCCAGTGGTTCGAGGACAGGGACAGCGCCCAGGAGCTCGCGCTCGCGCGGACGCTGCGGGCCAGGATCGACGAAAACGCCGTGCCGTGAGCGGCCCCGTCCTCCCCGTCCTCACGGCACGCGGCGACGCCCATGCGCTCGGCAGGACGCGCCGCAGGGCGTCCGCCGGCGCCCTGCGGCGCGTCGTTCCCGCCATCGGCCGGCTCCGGGCGCCGGGACATCGCTCCGACGCCGCTTTCCCGGCGCCGCGCCGAAGCCGCCGCATATCCCGCACGGCGAGGGGGAAGGAGCATCGCTCCGACGCCGGCCTCCCGGCGCCGCGCCGAAGCCGCCACATATCCCGCACGGCGAGGGGGAAGGAGCATTGCTCCGACGCCGGTCTCCCGGCGCCGCGAGCTCAGTGGGCGTAGTCGGGCTCCTCGCGATCGAGGATGCGTTTCAGGGCCGCGAAGTGCTGCTCGCCGGCGTCCCATCCCTCGCCGTGCCACTGCTCGGCCGATCGGCGCGCCACCTCGTCGGACATCAGCCGCAGCGGCCGGCCGGTGGACATCGCCATGACCTGGTGCCGGCACGAGCGCTCCAGGTAGTACAGGGTGTCGAACGCTTCGGCGACGGTGTTGCCGGTGACCAGCACCCCGTGTCCGGCCATGAACATGATCGGCTTGTTGCCGAGCGCGCTGCAGATGCGGCCGCCCTCGTCGTCGTCGAGCGCGATGCCGTTGAACGCGTCGTCGTAGGCGATGCGGCCGTAGAACCGGGCCGAGCTCTGGTGGCACATCTCGAGCCTGCCGTCCTCCAGGCAGGTGAGCGCGGTCGCCCAGGGCATGTGGGTGTGGAGCACGCAGCGGGCGTGCGGCACGCGTTCGTGGATCGGCCCGTGGATGCAGGCCGCGGACCGTTCCACCACCCCCTCGCCCTCGTGGACCTCGCCCCGGGAGTCGGAGACGAGGAGATCGCCGGCCCGGATCTCGGAGAAGTGCCTGCCCCACGGATTGACGAGAAAGCGGGTGCCGTCGTCATTGACGGCGTGGGTGAAGTGGTTGGCGACCGACTCGTGGTAGCCGAGCCGGGCCGCCCATCGGAATGCGGCGGCCAGATCGGCCCTCGCCTGGCTGAGCGTCTCGTTCATCGCGGGTGAATCCCTCCCGGTGGTGTGGTTCGGCGGTGCAACTCTGGCCCTCGGGATCGCGCCGATCAAGCCCCCGCGCGAGAGCTCAGTCGAGGGTTCGCAGCAGTCGCATGACGAGCGGTATCCAGGCGATCAGCATCGCGCCGAGGAGCACCGCCTCGGCTTGCGCGATGCGCCGCAGCCGGCCCCGCTCCGCGCCCTGCCGGCCGGACATGAACACCAGCGTCATCGTGATGTCGAGGGGAAGGACGAACGCCATGATCACGAACAGGGTCGGCGCGATGACGCTGCGCACGAGCGGCCAGCCGGTGGAGTGGGCGGGGCCGTCGGAGAACGGCGCCGCGATGATGAGCGCGACGACGCCGATCACGAGCAGCACGCGGAGCGCGCCGAAGGCGCCCATGAATTCCCGCAGGCGGTTCATCGCCATCCGCTCCCGTGACGGGGAGGCCGACGATACCCGGAGGCGGCCGCGGCCGACATGGATCGGAACACCCCCATGGGATCAGAACGCCCCGATCTCCAGACCGGCCGCCATCGTGGCTCCGAGCGCTTCGCAGCGGGCGAGAACATGCTCGTCGAGCGGTCCGTTGCAGACGATCGGCTCCTGTGCCTCCTTCAGGGGGAACCCGCGCGCGATGCGCCGCAGCGCGCCGAGCGCCCCGGTGCCGTCGTTGCCGGCGCCGACCACCACCGCGTAGGGCATCCCCTGGAGACGCCCCTGGCACGGATAGAAGGCGCGATCGAAGAAGTCCTTCATCGCCCCGGCCATGTAGCCGAAGTTCTCCGGGGTGGCGAAGACGGCCGCGTCGCACCAGAACAGATCGCCGGGACCGGCGTCGGCGGCGATGCGCATGCGGACGTCGACGGACTCGATCTCGGGGCGCATCGCGCCGCGCAGGACCGCGCTCGCCATCGCGGCGGTCTTGCCGGACTGGGAGTGGTAGACGATGAGGAGATGCTTCAAGCCGCGTAGCGTCCGGGGGCCGGCACGGGTACTGTAGCAGGCATCGATCGCGTCACGAGGCATCCGGGCGCCGGCAATTCCCGCCAGGCGGGAACATGCCCTCGAAATCCCCTCGATGGGACGCCCTGGTGGTCGGAATTGCGCCGGAATCCCACCACGGCACGGCCTCTCCGGGCGTTGGCGGGAATTGCTGTCCGGGCGCGCCGGCGCGTTCGAGGTTCGACGGCGGGGAACTCCGGGGAGAACGATCGATGGCCAGATCGCTTCGCGACGAGCTGCTGAGAGCGGGGCTCGTCACCAGCGAGCAGGCGTCGCGCGCCGAGCGTGCCCGCCGCCCGTCAACGAAGCCGGCAAGGGGCGGGGCGCCGGAGAAGCCGCCGGGCGCCGCCGGGCGCCGCACGAAGAGGCAGGCCCTGCGCGGTGGGTCCCGGGAGCCGCCCGGACGAAGCCCGCCGGGGCCGGTCGAGCCCCCGGGCCCCGACCCGGAGGAACGGGTCAGGCGGCTCAACCTCGAGATCCGGCGCATCATCGACGCCGAGGCGGAGAAGATCGAGGCCGAGACCGACACCCCGTTTCACTTCCCCCGCGGTGTACGGCTCAAGCGGCTCTACGTGAGCGAGGATCAGCGCCGCCGCCTCGCGGCCGGTGAGCTCGCAATCGTCGGCTTCCGCGGCCGCCACCATCTCGTGCCGCGTCCGGCCGGCGAGCGGGTGCATGCGCTGCGCCCGGAGGTGTTCGTGTTCATCGCCGACGGTGAGGACGGGACGGACGAGGTGGAGGAGGGCTACGAAGGATACGAGGTGCCCGACGATCTGCGGTGGTGAGGGCGGGGGGGGGTCCACCCGCCGGGACCGCGCCTTGAACCGGGTCCGGGCCGGCCCTGATAATCCGCGTCCGCCCGGGCGCGGAG
Source organism: Gammaproteobacteria bacterium (assembly GCA_965202735.1). GTDB lineage: Bacteria > Pseudomonadota > Gammaproteobacteria > HK1 > HK1 > HK1. Next base: position 888,251 of record OZ241844.1, on the reverse strand, counting down.
GCCGGGGCATCGAATCGGGGGTCGAACATGAGTGATTCAACGGGCGCCGCGCCGATGAAGGTTGCGTTCATCGGCCTCGGGGTCATGGGCTACCACATGGCCGGGCATCTCGCGAAGGCGGGACACGACGTCACCGTCTACAACCGGACCGGATCGAAGGCCGCGCGGTGGACCGGGGAGTTCGGAGGAAAGGCGGCGGCCACCCCGGCCGGGGCGGCGGCGGGGAACGGGGTCGTGTTCGCCTGCGTCGGCAACGACGACGACGTACGCTCGGTGACGGTGGGCGAGGGCGGGGCGTTCGAGGGGATGAGCCCCGGCGCCGTGTTCGTCGACCACACCACCGCGTCGGCGGATGTCGCACGGGAGCTTGCGGCGGCGGCGGCCGAGCGTGGCCTCGGATTCCTGGATGCGCCGGTGTCGGGCGGCGAAGCCGGCGCCGTGAACGGAGTGCTCACGGTCATGGCGGGGGGCGACCAGGCCGTGTTCGACCGCTGCCGGGACGTGATCGGCGCGTATGCCCGCGCCGTCACCCTGCTCGGTCCGGTCGGCTCCGGTCAGCTCACGAAGATGGCCAACCAGATCTGCATCGCCGGCGTCGTGCAGGGGCTGTCCGAGGCGCTGAACCTCGCGCAGCGCTCCGGTCTCGACGCCAGGCTCGTGCTCGAGGTCATCTCGAAGGGCGCCGCGCAGTCCTGGCAGATGGAGAACCGCGGAACGACCATGGTGGACGACGAGTTCGACTTCGGGTTCGCGGTCGACTGGATGCGCAAGGACCTCGACATCTGTCTCGCGCAGGGGCACCGGGTCGGGGCGCTCCTGCCGCTGACCGCGCTCGTCAACGAGTTCTACGCGCGGGTGCAGGCGCGAGGCGGCGGCCGCTGGGACACCTCGAGTCTGATGCGCCTTCTCACCAATCCCTGACCAGCCCGCGATCGGCCCGCGATCGGCCCGCGTTCGCCCCTGCACCGGCAGCCCTGACGGCGGAGACCTCCATGAAGTTCGACACCAAGGTAGTACACGCGGGCATCCGCCCGGACCCGACCACCGGCTCGATCCTCCCTCCGATCTACCAGACCGCGACCTACGTGCTGGAGGAGGTCGGGCGTGACCGGGGCTTCGACTACACGCGCTCCTCGAATCCCACCCGTCAGGTGCTGGAGGAGAATCTCGCCGCGCTCGACAGCGCCCGCCACGGGGTGATGTTCGGGAGCGGCATGGCGGCGGTGGACGGTGCGCTCAAGCTGCTCGGGGCGGGGGATCACGTGGTGTGCTCCGACGACGTCTACGGCGGCGTCTCGCGGCACTTCAACCACGTGCTGGCGAGCCACGGCCTCGGGTTCACGTACGTGGATACCGCGCAGCCGGAGACGGTGCGCCAGGCGATCCGGCCGGAGACGAAGATGCTCTGGATCGAGACCCCCTCGAATCCGCTGCTGAAGATCACCGACATCGAAGCCATGTCGAGTATCGCGAGAGAGGCGGGGATCTGGCTTGCGGTCGACTCGACGTTCGCGACCCCCGTGTACCTGCGCCCGATCGAGCTCGGCGCGGACATCGTCATGCACAGCACCACGAAGTACCTGAGCGGGCACAACCAGGTCATCGGCGGGGTGCTGGTCACCGATCGGGAGGACATCTTCGACCGGCTCAGGTTCATCCAGAAGACGATCGGCGCGGTGCCGAGCCCGTTCGACTGCTGGCTGACCCTGCTGGGGGTGAAGACCCTGCATCTGCGCATGCCGCGGCATTCCGAGAACGCGCAGGCGGTGGCGGAGTTTCTGGAGGGCCACGACAAGGTCGAGCGGGTCACCTACCCGGGCCTCGCCTCGCACCCGCAGCACGCGCTCGCCAGCACGCAGATGTCGGGCTTCAGCGGGATGATGACGTTCGAGCTCGAAGGCGGCGTCGAGGCCGGTCGCGCGGTGATGAACGCGGTGGAGCTCGCCGGCCTCGCCGAGAGCCTGGGGGCGGTGGAGACGATGATCACGCACCCGGCGACGATGACCCACGTCGACGTTCCGGTGGAGGAGCGCCGCGCACGCGGGCTGACCGATGGCCTCGTTCGGCTGTCGGTCGGCATCGAAGACGTCGACGACATCATCGCGGACCTGGAACGCGCGCTCGAGGCGGCGTGAATCCCGGCGTGCGTGCGTGCGGCCGCCGACCCGTCTTCGAGAGAGCGGCGCCGGCGCCCTCGCGCGTGAATCCCCGCCGGGCACGGTCGGCGGCCCTGCTTCGTTCACCGTCCCTGCCTCTCACCGGGCCGGGAACGTGCCCTGTGGCTCGGACGAAGCACCGGAGCCGCCGCGGGGGCGCAGATGGGCGTACCAGCGTCGCTCCCACAGCCTGAACAGCCCCGCGACGAGAAAGGTGAGGCACAGGTAGAACGCGCCGGCGGTGATGAACGATTCGAACGGCACGAAGTGCCGCGAGTTCACGATCCGCGCCGCGCCGAAGAGGTCCACCAGCGTGATCACCCCGGCCAGGGCGCTGCCGTGCAGCGTGAAGATGACTTCGTTGCCGTAGGCGGGCAGGGCGCGGCGGAACGCGCTCGGTAGCACGATCCGCGAGTAGACCTTCCGGCGCGACATCCCCACCGACCGGGCCGCCTCGATCTCCCCGTGGGGCGTGTTGGCGATGGCCCCGCGCAGTATCTCGCCCGTGTACCCGGCGGTGTTGAGCGCGAACGAGATCAGCGCGCACCACCAGGCTTCGCGCAGGACCGGCCAGAGAATGCTTTCGCGCACCACCTCGAACTGGGCCAGGCCGTAGTAGATGATGTACATCTGGATCAGCAGCGGCGTGCCCCGGAACACGTAGATGTACGCCCTGGCCGGCAGCGCGACGTACCATCGCCGCGATGCCGCGAGCAGCGCGATCGGAATCGCCAGCGCCAGACCGCCCGCGAGCGCCAGCGCCACGAGCCGCACCGTCGTCCATAGCCCCTCCAGATACAGGGGCAGGTTCCCGGTGATGGCCTCGACGTCCATCCTCAGGCTTCCCGCACGCCCACGCTGTAGCGCCGGTTGAGCCAGCGCAGGCAGACGTCGGAGGCGCCGGTGAGCAGCAGGTAGAGCACCGCCACCACCATGAAGAAGGTGAACGGCTCGTGCAGCGTGTTGCCGGCCTGCTGGGCGCGGAACACCATGTCCTGGAGCCCGATGACGGAGACCAGCGCGGTGGCCTTGGCGAGCACCAGCCAGTTGTTGCCGAAGCCCGGCAGGGCGTGGCGCACGCTCGCGGGCAGGGTGATGTGGAAGAACACCTGCGCCGGGGACATGCCGAACGCGCGGCCGGCTTCGATCTCCCCTTGCGGCACCGCGAGGATTCCGCCCCGGAACGTCTCCGTCATGTACGCGCCGAAGATGAAGCCGATGGAGAACGTCCCCGCCGCGAACGCGCTGATTTCCACGTAGTCCCAGCCGAGCGGCAGCCCCAGCCGCTCGCCCAGACCGGTGAGCTCGGCGCCGCACCAGTTCACGAAGATCTGCCCCCCGAAGAACAGGATGAACATCAGCACGATGTCCGGCACCCCCCGCACCACCGTGGTGTATACCCCGGCGACGCCCCGCGCCAGCCGCGAGCGGGAGAGCCGGGCCACCGCTCCGGCCATGCCGAGGACGACCGCCAGGGCGAGCGAGGCGAATGCGAGCTTCAGTGTGAGCGCGAAGCCGGCGAGGATGTACGGATAGAGGTAGCCGTCGAGCAGGGCGGGGCTGCCCAGGGTGGCCTCGAGCAGGGCGTCGATCGGTTCGGGCACGGCGCCGCCGTCCGACGGGCTCCGCCGCCGGACAGCGGCGGAGCCCCGGGGGAACGCTACTGCGGCAGGGGCTCGCCGTAGACGTTGAAGTCGAAGTACTTGTCGTTGATGGCCTTGTAGACCCCGTTGCGCAGGATCGCGTCGAGCGCCGCGTCGAGCTTCGCGAGCAGCTCCGTGTCGTCCTTGCGCACCGCGATGCCGGCGCCCTCGCCGAAGTACTTCGGATCGGTGAAGTCGGGCCCGACGAACTCCCAGTCCCTGCCCTGGTCGGTGGCGAGGAAGCCGTCGGCCATGGCGACGGAGTCGGCGAGCAGCAGGTCCAGACGACCCGCCACCGCGTCCAGGTAGGCTTCGTCCTGCGTCGCGTAGCGCTTGATCTCCACGTCGTCGCCGAACACTTCGGTGATGAAGTTGTCGTGGGTGGTCGCGCGCTGGACACCGACCGTCCTGCCGGCGAGGCCGGCGGCGTCGATGGTGATGCCGGCGCCCTTCTTCTGCGCGAACTTCGCGGGCGTGTTGTAGTACTTGGCGGTGAACGCGACCTTCTTCTTCCGCTCCTCGGTGATCGACATCGAGGCGATGATCGCGTCGTACTTGCGGGCGAGCAGCGCGGGGATGATCCCGTCCCAGTCCTGCTGTACCAGCGTGCACTCCGCACCCATCTCCTCGCACAGCGCGTTCGCGATGTCGATGTCGAAGCCGACGAACGTGCCGTCCGCCGACACCGCGCTGAACGGTGGATAGGCGGCCTCGATGCCGACCTTGACCTTGTCGGCGGACGCGGGGCCGGCCCCGAACGCGAGGGCGAGCACGGCGAGCAATGCGGTCGTGAGTCTGTTCATGGATGCGAGTCTCCCTGGTCTCTCGTGGAGGTGGTTGGCGGTGCCGGCGGGCGGAGGCGCCGTCCCGCCCTCGGCGGGAGTCTCCCGCGGCCCTCGTGGAGGGTGGCGGCCGGCGGGATCCGGGTCCCGACGGCGCCGGACCGGCTCCGCCCCGGCCGGACGAGCATACACCCGAAACGGAAAGAACGGCTCGGACCCGGGACAGGAGGCGGGAGGGGAGGCGGCGCCGCAACCGGGCGCCGGCGCGGCGCCCCCGCCTCGGCGCGCTACTGCAGCGTGCCGGCGAGGAACCGCCGGAAGCGTTCCGACGCGGGCTGCTCGAATACCTGCCGGGGCTCGCCGGCCTCCTCCACCCGGCCCTGGTGCAGGAACGTCACCCGGGTGGAGACCTCGCGGGCGAACCCCATCTCGTGGGTCACCACGAGCATGGTCCGCCCTTCCTCGGCGAGGCCGCGCATGACCTTGAGCACCTCGCCGACCAGCTCCGGATCGAGGGCCGAGGTCGGCTCGTCGAAGAGCAGCAGCGCCGGCTCCATCGCCAGGGCCCTGGCGATGGCGGCGCGCTGCTGCTGTCCTCCGGAGAGGTGAGCGGGGTAGTCGTCCCTGCGGTCGTACATCCCGACGCGCTGGAGCACCGCCTCGGCGCGCTCGGTCGCCTCCGCCTTCGGCAGCCGGAGGACGTGGCGGGGGGCTTCGACGACGTTCTGGAGCACCGTCATGTGCGACCAGAGGTTGAACTGCTGGAACACCATGCCGAGCTTCGCGCGGACCCGCTCGACCTGCCGCTGGTCCTCGGGCGCCGGCTCGCGGCCCGCGACGCGGCGCATGCGGATCAGCTCCCCCTGCACAGACACGCTTCCGGCGTTCGGGACCTCCAGCAGGTTGATGCATCGGAGGAAAGTGCTCTTGCCCGAGCCGCTGCTGCCGAGGATCGAGACCACGTCGTGCTCGTGGGCGGTCATGGAGATGCCCTTGAGCACCTCGAGGTCGCCGAAGCTCTTGTGGAGGTCCTCGACGACGAGCGCTTCACGCGGCTGGGTCATGGAGACGGAGCTCCGGGCGCGGGCGAGGCATCATATCAGCCGGTATCGCATGTCAGCCGGCGCCGGGTCCGGGGTCGCGCTGGTCGGACGCCCGATCGCCGGCCCCCGGCTCGTCGGCGTCGCCGCGCGGCAGCGCCGCGAGATGGCGGGCCACCTCGGCCGCGGCTCGGGCGTTGTCGACGAGCAGGGCCTGGTTCGTGCGCAGCGTCGCGCCGCCGCTCGACTCCGCGAGGGCCTGGAGGAGGAACGGGGTGAGCGCCTTGCCGGTGATGCCGGAGGCGCGTGCGCGGCGCCCGGCCGCCTCGACGAGGCGTTCGACCTCGGCGGGGTCCATGGCCTCGGCGGCGGGAACGGGGTTGGCGATCACCAGCCCGGTGCGTCCGAGCGCGAGCACCGCGGCGGCGACCCGGGCCGCCTCCGACGCGTCCCGCACCGGGTGGGGGGCGGGCAGGCCGCCGTCGCGCACATGGAACGCGGGGAACCGGTCCGTCGCGAGACCGACGACGGGGACGCCGAGCGATTCGAGCACTTCCAGGGTGGCCGGGACGTCGAGGATCGACTTCGCGCCGCTGCACACGACGGCGACCGGCGTCCGGGCGAGCTCGTGCAGGTCGGCGGAGACGTCGAACGTCGACGATGCGCCGCGGTGCACGCCGCCGATGCCGCCGGTCGCGAATACCTCGATGCCGGCGAGCCGCGCGCAGAGCATCGTGCCCGCGACCGTGGTCGCCCCGCTGGCCCCGGCGGCGGCGAGGACCGGCACGTCGCGCGCGCTCGCCTTGACGATCCCGCGGTCGCGCGCGACGCGTTCGAGCTCGTCGGCATCAAGCCCGATCCGGATGCGTCCGTCGAGCACCGCGACGAGGGCCGGCACCGCTCCCTCGCGCTCGATGGCGTCCATCATCTCGCGCGCGGTGTCGAGACCGAGCGGATGCGGCAGTCCGTGCGCGATCAGGGTGGTCTCGAGCGCGACCACCGGCCTCGACGCCGCGAGGGCGCCGGCGACCGGTTCCGAAACGCCGAGAGCTCGCGCGGCGCCGCCGCGTCCGGACAGGAATCTCGCCAAAACAACCTGACCAATATCACCTGTATACGCATGATACGCCGACACTAAATTGTCAATTTATTTTGGCGTATCTCCTCATCGACCGCGGCGATTCTTCGGAATCGTCCGATCGAGATAGCCGCGGATGCGCTCCGGAGTCCCCGGATCGAGCCACCGGGCGTGCACCTCCCGGGCCACGGTCTGCTCCAGGGCCCGGACCCTCACCAGGGCGGGGCGCCGGATCTCGCGCTTGGTGATCGCGAAGGTCTCGCGGTGGACCGACGCCAGGCGCCCGGCCACCGAGAGGGCGCGGTCGAGCAGCGCGTCGGGCTCCACCGCCTCGTCGAGCAGCCCGAGGGCGAGCGCGGCGGAGGGCTCGTGCGTGTCCGCGCGGCACACGATGGTCTGGAAGTGCTGCGGCGGGGTCGCGAACCGCATGATCTCGAGCGCGACGGGCGGGAACGGCACGCCGACCTGAAGCTCCGGGACCCCGATCCTGGCGCTGCCCGCCGCCATCAGCCGCTGGTCGGCCGCCGCCACCAGCACGCAGCCGCCGGCGATCGCGTGCCCGTTCGCGGCCGCGACCACCGGCGCCGGGTGCACGAACACTTGCTCGAACGCGCGGCACATCGCGGGCACGAAGGCGTCGATGTAGCCCGCGCCGCCTTCCAGCACCCGGAACAGGTCGACGCCGGCGGAGAAGATCCTTCCGGCGCCGGTGAGCACGATGGCGCGGGCATCGGCCGCGGCGTCGAACGCCTCCACGATGGCGTCGCAGAGCTCCAGGTCGAGGGCGTTCGCCTTGCCGTGCTCGACGCGCAGCACCGCGATGCCGTCACGATCTTCGCGATGAATCATCGGAGGGGTTGCTCCTGGCGGTGGAGTGGACGGGAACGGAGAGGACGGGAAGCCGGACGCCTCCATCGGCGGCCCCGGATGATACCAGCGCGGCTGCGCCCCGGAGCGAAGGGGCATGTTCGGCGCCAGCGGCTCGAATGCGGCGAGTGCGCCTGGGCTCCGATTGGCGCGCAACTCGAGCACCTCCGGGGTGGACCCTCCCCCCATCAGCCGCCGTCGAGGATGTCCTTCAGCGTCTCGTGCGAGGGGTCCGGCGCCACGCGGTCCGCGAGCTCCGGCGCGATGAAGAGCGGATTGCCGGGCGACCAGAGCTCCACGCTCTCGGCGTGCTCCTCGAAGTACTCCGGGTCCGTCGTCACCCGCAGCGGCGCGCTCATGCCCGGCGCCAGCAGCCCGTACTCGCGCCGCCCCAGCGGCCGGACCTCGACACCGGGCGGCATCAGGTCATCCGACCCGACGATCCGGTCCAGGTCCTCCATGGTCACAGTCGAGGGCGGGCGCGCCGGCATGGCGAGATCGTCCTCGGTCACCGCGTCGATATCGAACCCCGCGCCGTCGAACCCCGCGCCGTCGAACCCCGCGCCGTCGAACCCCGCGCCGTCGAGCCTCGGGCCGTCGAGCCCCGCGCCATCGAGTCTCGGGCCCCGGGCGCCGCTCGCCTCGCGTTCGATGGTGGCGACGAGGTTGGCGCGCTCGCGCTCGCGCGCGTCCCGGCCCTGTCCTCCCGCGAGCACGCTCTGCGCTATCGCGCCGGGCAGCCGGGCCAGAATCGGCTGCAAGCGCCCCACCACGGTCTCGAACAGGCCGATGCGGGCGCGCAGGGCGCGGTAGATGTCGGTCTCGACCGTCCCCTCGTAGTGCAGGTTGACGATGTGGATGGTCCCGTGCTGCTGGCCCAGACGGTCGATGCGCCCGATGCGCTGCTCCACCCGCATCGGGTTCCACGGCATGTCGTAGTTGACCACCGCGCCGCAGAACTGGAAGTTCAGGCCCTCGGCCGCCGCGTCGGTGCACAGCAGAATGTCGGCCTGCCGGTCCCGGAACCGCCGTTTCGCATCGTCCCGGCCGATCCCGCGCCACGCGCCGTCGGCCCCGGGCGCTTCGCCGCCCCGCCCGGAGAAGCAGAGCAGCCGCCAGTCGGCGTCCTCGTCCCCGAGGAGCGCGCCGCGCAGGAAGTCCATGGTGTCGGTGTATTGCGTAAAGACCATCGCCTGGGACCGTCCCGCCCGGCCGAGCTCGCGCAGAACGCCCTTGAGGCGGCCGAGCTTGGTGTCCGGCGGCAGCCGTCCGATGGCGTCGAGCAGGCGGTCGATCTCCGCGGCCTGCTCCAGGGCGAGGGCCCGGCGTTCGAGGCGCGCCGCCTCGTCGGCGTCGGTCGTCTCGTCGGCCGCGTCGTCGTCCGGCAGGTCCTCGTCGAGGCCGAAGCGGTCCGGGCGCCCGCCGTCGGCGACGGCATCGCGGGCGATGGCGGCGCGGTGCTTGCGCAGCGTCTCGCCGAGCGCCACGAAGCTGCTGGCGAGCCGGCGGCGGTAGATCGTCATGACGAACCCGACCGCGGTGCGCTCCTTCTCGCTCGCCCGAGCGTATGCGCCTTCGATGTAGCCCTCGACCGCGTCGCAGATCGCCCGCTCCTCGCCGGTCATCTCCACGAAGCGGTCCTCGACCCGGCGCTCCGCGATCGGCGTCGTCATCATCCCTTCCCGGAAGTAGCGCCGCAGCAGCGCGCGGGTGTTGCGCGAGATCAGCCGGCGCACCGGGCTGCCGGCCCGCATGATCGCGACCGCCCCCCGGCGTTCGTCGGTCTCGAGCTGGCGGCGCGGAATGCCGGCGGCGTCGCGCAGCGCGCGGAGCACCTTGTTGGCCTTCAGCCGGGAGAGACCGGTCAGGCGCTCGGCGGCCGCCGTCCCGACCGCGCCCCAGGCACGCTCGGCCGAGCGGAACAGCGCCGCCATCCGCTCCATGGCCTCCACCGAAGGGCTCGGTTGCTCGATGTCGTCGAAGAACGCGAGGAACGCCCCCGCATTCCACTCCGGCGGCAGGCCGAGCAGGTCGAGCAGGTCCCAGACCTCGACGGGATGCACCTGCATCGGCGTCGCCGTCAGCAGGACCAGCCCCCGCGTGCGGTCCTTCAGGCCCCGCATGAGCCGGAGCAGGGTGTTGGGGCCGCCTTCCCGCGAGCTGCCCGCGGCGCGGCGCCGGGCGTGGTGCGCCTCGTCGAGCACCACCAGGTCCCACGGCTCCGCCTGCTCCAGGAGCTCCGCCGCCCGGTCGCTCCGGCGCATCAACCGGCTGGAAGCGATCACGGCCGGCTCGCGATGCCACTCTTCGCGCCCGGCCTCGCGCTCATGCCGCCCCCGCAACGCCGGCGAGGGGTACCACTTCAGCTTGCCGCCGTCATGGATCGGCCAGTTGAGGTTGAACTTCTCCCGCAGCTCGATCTGCCACTGGCCGAGCACGGCCCGGGGGGCCAGGATCAGGATCCGCCTGGCCCGCCCGGCGAGCCATGCCTGGCGCAGCAGCAGCCCGGCCTGGACGGTCTTGCCGAGCCCCACCTCGTCCGCGATCAGGAGCCGGGGCGGCCAGCCCCCGTACAGGCGCGCGAACGCCCGCGCCTGATGTGGCCAGGGCTCGACCGGCGCGGTCGCCTCGCCGATCCGCTCGCCGCCGCCCGGCCGTGACGGCGCTTCCCGGATGAACGCCCAGACCCGCGCGCGCAGAGGGTCGGCCGGGGATGCCGGCGGCTCCACGCCTTCGTCCGGCGGTGACGGGGCTTCCCGGATGAACGCCCCGGCCTGTGCGCGCGGCGTGCCGGTCGACGATCCGGTGGGGCGGGCGATGCCGGTCGCCGCCGCGCCGTCATCCGACCGGGTGTCCGGTCGGGTGTCCGGCCGGGTTTCTGGTCGGGTGTCCGGCCGGGTTTCTGGTCGGGTGTCCGGCCGGGTTTCTGGTCGGGTGTCCGGGTGGGGTTCCGGCCGGGGGTCCGGCCGGGTATCCGGGCTGCGTGCGGGATGCTCCGGCCCCGCATCCGCCGGGTTCCGTTCCGGTTCCAGGCGCGCTGGCCGGCGGCCCGTTGCCGGGGCGAAGCGCATCAGCTCCCGGCGCGCCGCCTCCGGCACGTCCAGCACGATCACGCGCCGCGCCTTCCCGGCCCAGATGCGCGCGAAGCTCGACTCCTCCGCATCGACCCGTCCGGGCTCGGGCCCCCAGCTCGTGTAGACGCTGATGCTCTCCCAGTTGGTCCGCCAGCCGGCGCCGGTCTCGTTGAGGCTGCCGGTCCAGGCGAGCCGGTCGCCGACCCGGTCCTCGACGATCCCGCTCTTCTCGTGGAAGATGCCGCCCTCCGGGACCGGCTCGCGCTCGGCATTGCAGGGCACGGCGACCTTCACGTCGAGGAACCCGCGCGCGACCATCCACGCCAGCAGCTCCAGCGCGCCGGCCGACGCCGGGTCGGGCGGGGCGAGCGGCACGCGCGTCAGGCGCCGCTCGACCAGGGCGCGGAGCGCCTCGCCCCGCTCGATCGCCTCGATCTCGGGCGGCTCCAGGGTGCAGCCGACCACCAGCCTCATGCGGCCCTCGTTGCGCACCAGCCCCCCGATGCCGCGCGCCGCGAGCGCCAGCGCCTGGGCGTTGAAATAGCCCGTCAGCCGGTCGTAGCGCTCCGCGTCCTCCAGCGCGGGGACATGGAACAGCCGGACGAGGTCGCCGTCCTCGGCGGTGTACTTGAAGCGCCATGTGCGGTCCCGCAGCATGGTCAGCGTGGGCGGTCGGGCCGGAGCTCGTCGTCACGCCAGAGCCCGAGCTGCTCCGGCTCGTCGACGTGCTCGCCGTAGGCGAGGCGGGTCAGGTTGTAGAGCGCCTCGAAGTCGCTGCCCGACGCCGCGGCGTCGCCTTCGAGGTCGATGCCGGTGAACGTCCTGGAAACCGGCAGCACCTCGAGCACCGCCTCCAGGGCCGCGAAGAAGCGGGGATTCCGGTCCACCCCTGCGTCCGCGAGCAGCTCCCGGGCGGCGTCCAGCGAGCGCATGCGGGCCCGATTGGCGCCGTGGTGGATGGCGTCGATCATCCCGCGCGAGCCGTCGGCCGGCCCGAGCGCTCCCTTGGCCGCCCGGCGCGCGCTGTCCCACAGGACGATGTCGCTGCCCTTCTTGCCGGCCATCCGGCCCACGATGTCGCGGTCGAGGTCGGCGCCCACCGCGCGGGCCAGCCGCAACGCCTCGTCGTAGGGAGCGACCGGCGCCCGGAAGGCGTCCCAGACCAGCACGAAGAAGGCGGTGGGCGGGTCCAGGTCGGTCTCGGCCTTGCGGTGCGTCAACTGCTCCAGGCGCCAGCGCTTGACCTCGCGACGCGCGGCGTCGAGCGCGTCCTCCGGGGTCGCCGCGTAGGGGTCCCAGGGGTCCTCGAACAGCGCCTGCTGCCGCCGCCTGCGGCGTTCGTCCGGCCTCTCGCGCGGCGTGCCGCGCTTCAGCGGCCAGTGGCGGGAGAACTCCTCCAGCGCCGGCCCGAAGCAGGCCAGCCAGAGGTCGACCCCGGCGATCCCCGCCTCCTGGAACGCCCCGATCCGCCGGCGGACGGCCTTCGCCACCTCGGGCTCCACATCTTCCCAGTAGAGGCCCCGCTCCGCGTCGATGCGGGGGGCGCGCGGGCGGCAGACCAGGAAGACCGTGCTGTTGGCCGCCGCCTTGTCCCGGATGTGGAGGCTGCCCTCGGCTTCGGTGTTGACCGGCCACGACGCGGTGATGGCGAATCCCGCCTCCATCAGGCCCTTGGTGAGCGCATCCCAGGCGCCGGTCGCCTTGTGCGTGAACATGAGCGTCAGGATGCCGTCCGGCTTCAGGACCCGGCGGCACTCCGCGAAGATCGAGCCCATGCGCTCCTGGTAGTCGCGGCCCGCCAGCGCCCTTGCGCCCTTCTCGCCCCGGAACCGCGCCGGGTTCGCGACCGCCTCGCTCTCCTTGTCGGTCAGGTTCCGCCGGAAGAGCTCGGGGAAGACATGGCCGGCGGTGCGCTTGAGCCAGACGTAGAAGAAGTCCGAGAGCTCGGCGTACATGACGTTGTCGTAGTAGGGCGGGTCCATGACCACCGCGTCGATGCTCGCGTCTTCGATGTGGTCGAGGCTGTCGCCGGACTTGCAGGAGATGGTGACTGGAGGCGGCGTGTATTCGGCTGCCTTGGCGCTGGTGCCGGCGTCCGCCCTGGCCCTGGCGTCGGCCCCGGCGTTGGCCCCGGCCCTGGCGAAGAGATCGTTGTCGTCGCGATTCGCGTCGGGACGCACCAGCGCCACGAGCTCGTCGATGCACTTGGCGGTCTGGCGTATGGCCCAGTCGTAGCCGACGCCGGCGACGAGGGGCGCCATTTCGGCATAGGACCACTTGAACGAGAAGTCGTGGCGGTCGAATGCTCCGAGCAACACCTCCCGGTTGGCGTGCCAGCGGGTCATCCGGGCGTTGTAGTTCAGGAGCTTGTCGAGCGAGAGCGCCAGATACCCATACGCCGCCCGGCGGACATCGGTCAGCCTGCCATCCCGCCGGTCGGCCTCCAGCATCTCCCGGAAGACCTCGACGCCCGTGCCGTGGCAGAGAAGCTGGCGCGGCGAGAACAGGTCGCGCCACAACGGCATCCCGTACTGTATGGGGCGGTCGTCGTTGCTGACCTCGGGGAATCGCTCGTTCGGCACCATGTCGAGCGCCTCCCACTCGGGAAGCTTCTCGGCGAGCCGCGCCGCGATGACCGTGCTGTTGTCGTCCTCGGGCGCCGGCGCGCGATAGCCGCGAACCCACCGGTCCTTTCCCCGCTTGCCGGACTTCAGAACCCTGCCCGGCACACGCTTCTTGTACACGACGGCATAAAGCTGCTCGCCCATCCGGCCGGCCCGGGCCTGACGCTTGATCTCGTCGCCGTCGACGACGCGCCCGCAGTCCGGATACGGGCAGACGCCATCGCCGTGCGACACCGTGCCCGCCGACTGCTCCCGCGCGTCCCCCACGATCTCGAACGCACAGACCCGCCCTTCGGAGCCCGGCCCGGCGGCGAGTTCCGGCTTCAGCCGGACCCCGGTCCCGCCGGTCGCCATACGCCAGTTGGGAGACAGCGGAACCAGACCCGAGCAGTAGGGGCAGGTGATCGTGCGTGCCCAGAGGAAATTGGTCGATATGGCATCCGCTTCAGGCTCATCCGGAAAATACGGCGCGAGTCGTTCCTCCCTCTTGAGAACCAACCGTCTCGACAGCTCCGCGAATTCGGACCTGAGGTCATCGCCGTATCGCGATGGCCACTCCACCGTTGCCCGCATGATCAGGGCAGCGACCGGATTCAAGTCGTTCGCGGCCGCAGTGACGCCAAGACGCGTCGCCTCGAACGGAATGCTCCCTCCGCCAGCGGTCGGGTCGAGCACCGCGAAGTTCTCCAGCGGCTTCCCAAGAGCGGCTGTCATCCACTCAACATCGTTCTCATCGGGAACGTAGCTGAACGCACGCGCATAGCTGTACGCTTGGCCTTCAAACCGCTCGCCTCGCTGCCGCGCAGCATTGATCCTTCTGCGCGTGGCAACGGGGTCCCCATGAATCCCCAGCACATGCAGGAACTTCTCGCGGTCCGCGTCCGCCGGCAGCAGCGAGGCCAGAACGGCGGCCCGTGACGCCACCAGCGGCCGCCGCGCCCACCAGACGTGCAGACGGTTTGGAGCGGGGAACGGCGTCATCGGCGTCCGCTCGCGCGTGCTCTCGATGCCCAGCGCCGCAATCGGCAGCCAGCGCTCGATCAGGCGGATATCGGGCATCGGCTCATATCCATGCCTGAGGCGTTTCCGCCAGAGTCTCCTCCGCCACCGGGCCGAAGTACGAACGGCTTGTCGTAAAGAACCTCGGCAAGCGGTTGTCCTCCCCCGGCGAGAGCTCCATGCGAGCGGCTTCCTGCATCACTCGAGGGTCGCCGAGGTATTCCCTCCAACCATCGCTGAGAGCACGCCAGCGTTTCTCCCGAGCGAGCCGCAAGCGTTCGACGTTCAAGCCCAGGATGGCGATGGTCCTGTCCACCCTGCCGGCATCAATGGCAGCGTTCGCACATGCCGCCTCATCCGCCGCGATCTCGCCGTCGAAACGTACCCGAATCAGGGACGGCAGCGCGGGCAATATCCTTGGGTCAACAAAATCCGCGTCCACCCGCTCGCCCTTGGCTTCTCCGCAACTGCGATTGCGTCCGACCGGATCGAGCCGCCGCGTCTCGTCGTCGGTCAGCAGAGTGCCTCCCTTGCAACAGGCAATCATGTTGCCTTGATCAAGAGCTTGCGCCGCGCCCCGATGGGGATCGCTCTGAGGAATGACATGCTCGACCTGCCTGTCGTGCTCGGCGATGTCGATCTCGCAGTATCCGCACAGCCCGTGCTGGATGGAACAAAGAGTCTCGATGGTTTCACGATAGGCCGCGCCCGCCTGGTGGCTGCGGAATCCATCCCAGCTCGCGTGCTCGCCGTCGCAATCCAGATAGTCGACGAGACCGGGGGTCGGCCCGTCCAGCGCCCGGATACGCTTCACCGGGACTTGCCCATGCGCTTGAGCAGCTTGTGCCGCCTGATCTCGATGTCGGCCCGGTCGAGTGCGGGGTCGCGCGGTGACAGCTCGTCCAGGGCTCGCCGCAAGCGGACGGCCGCTGGGGACTCGCCCTTGCCGTTCGCGACAAGATCCGTATAACGCGCCAGCTTCTTTGCGAACGCGTTGCCGCCCGGCCGCTCATCCACTCCCATCACGGTCGCGAGCACATCGCCGGCCTCCGCGCCATAGGTCGGGGCGGAGGCTTGCTCGGCCACGATTCCGCCCCGCTCCCGCCGAAGCTCCACGATATGTTGCGGCTTGACGGTCGTCAGAACCTGCGGGCTGTGGGTGGAGACGATGAACTGGGTATTGGGAAAGGTCCTCCCGAGATCGGCGAGAACCCGTTGCTGCCACGATGGGTGCAGGTGCAGCTCGATCTCGTCGATCAGCACCACCGCTTCCGATTGGAGGGGATCGTCGAGATGGGGATTCCCCTGAGCCATCCGGCGCGCGAGGTCGGCCGCCAGCGCGAGCATGATCCGGTAACCGCCGCTCAACTGATCGATCGAAAGCGCTTCCGTTCTGTCGTCGTCCGGCTTGAAGGAGACGACGAAGCGGAGCGGACGGAGCTCGATCCGGGGACTGGATGCTCCGGGGACCATGATCTCGATGGCCCGGCGCGCAGCCTCCAAGTCGCTGAGCCGGTGGCTGAAGTCCCGGCGTTCCTTTTGCTCCCTCAGCTCCTCGTATTCCTTGGCATGGAACCACTTGAAGAAGTCCCGAAATTCGGTGCGAGCGGCCAGTGCGCCTTGCAATGCCGCGTAGCGCGGAAACTCGACCTTGAACCCTCTCCGGCGTTGCGGCTGGTCGAACACCGCCCGATCGGTGTCGTAAAAAGCCACGACAGGCAGGTCGACAGGCTCCCCGCCTTCCCGGTCCGCCCCTACGATGGCATCCACTGCGTCCCACAAGTCCCGTCGTCCGGATATTGTTCGCCGCGGTCCGCGCATGCGCCGATCCCACGCCACCCCTCCGATGGTCGTCAGTCCGACCCGCACTACCCGCCACGGGTCGTGACCGTCGGTCTTGCGAAAACCAGTGCCCGACACATCGGGCAAGAGCATGGGAATGCTCCCGAGACCCGTTGCGATCGCGCTCAGGACGCTGGTCTTGCCATGCGCATTGTCCCCGTGAAGTACCGTCAAGCCGGGATCCAGCGGCAGATCGAGCTTCTCGATCCCGCGATAGTTCTCGATCTCCACACGCTCCAGCCTCCACTTCATGATCGCCGCCCCGTCGTCTTGTGCACCGTCAACAGAATCCGCAGCGCGGTCGGCGCCCTTCGCGGGCTCCTTCGATGCAACGCCCTTCCAGCCATCGGGAGCCACCAGACCACACGATGCTCCCGCCGTGGCCAGGATCGAGAATCGTCAGATCAGGCTCGCCGTCCGGAGCTCCACCGACGACTTGCCGCTTGCCGGAGGTGTTGAGGCCCGACAGAAACGTGAGTCGATGCAACGGCAGTCTGAGCGTCTCGAAGCATTTGAAGCGCCGCAGGTCAATGCGCGTGATCACCGAGGGTCTCCTGTAGCATCTTCCGGACCATGTCGAATCGCGTCTTCACCTTGCGGGGATCGTTCGGACCATGGGTGATGGCGGTGTCGAACGCCTCGTCCCACAACAGGTAGTACACGGCCTCGCGGAGTGATTCCGCTTGTGCTTCGATCTGCGGCGTCGAGTAGTGCGAGAGCCCGGTGGACATCACATCCCAAAGGGACGCGTTGAGCACGCCTCTCTTTTCCTGGTCGGACTCATGCTTGCGAAAGGCGTGACGTTTGAAGAGCAGGTAATTGTTGGCGAGGCCATGACGGAGCATCCCGGAAAGATCCGACAGCTCCGTGTCGCTCATCTCGTTCATGCGAACAAGGGAGCGGGCGAGGAAGTCGTCCATGTCGTCGCGCTGGTATGCGCCAGCACCCAATATCTGAAATGCGCAGAAGCGGTTGACGAGCTCGCGATCCCGCATAGTCCAGGGATTCAGACTGTCCCCCGTAGCCTTGCGGAATATTTCGGTTTGCGCCTCGTCCTTGAGGAATTGCGTTGCCTTTCCCATGTAGAGGCAGTTGCGCATTTGCTGCCGTGTCAACTGTTGACCGCCGTTGACGCGCTCGAAGATGTCGAGCCGCGCTTGCTCGGGTGTTTTCGAGTCAATGATGTAGAAGATCAGGTTGCAGTCCTCTACGCGGTTCTGAAACTTGGGTGGCAAGTCGGCAAACCGCTTGCCATCAAGCTCGGGACGATCCGGCAGTCGGAGTCTGAGCTCGCCACCGACGAAGCGCTTGAACGTGGACAGGCGCTGCAGGCCATCCACCACCACCATCCGGCCCTCGGCGTTCTCCGCCATGTAGAAGACCGGTAGCGGAATGCGCATGATGACCGACTCGATCAGCTTGCTCTGTTTGTCTTCGTGCCAGAGGAAATCGCGCTGAAAGTCGGGATTCATCACGTAGCGGCGTTGATCGATGCGACGCAGCACGTCGCAGACGGTTCGGTGATCGTTTCGTATCAGCATTTCATCGAGGGGATAGTCGCCCCAGGATGCGCTTTCCTTCCCCGCGCCTTCCGGTTCCTCGAACTTTGCGGACTGCTCGGTCGATTCCGTGCTCATTCCGCGATCTCCATCATCGCGCCGGCGACTCCGGACTCCGCTACCGTTTCGGCTCCGTCAGCAGGCACCGCAACGCCGTCAGCATCCGACGGAGGATGCTTGCGGTGCATGGCCATGCCGAGCCAGTACGCCGTCTCTTCGTAGCCCATCGTCTCGATCCCTTCCGTCACCGTTGACGCCACGTTGCTACGCGGTAATCCGCACATGCATTCCCAACACCCGGGTGATCCGCATCACTGTTGCAAAGCTGGGATTGCCGTTCTCCGACAACGCCTTGTAGAGCCTGTAGAGTCTCTCGCGGATCATCCTGTCTCGCGCGCCAGCCGGCTCATGTTCTCCGACCGGGCGATGTCGTTCAGCACAGCGCGGATCAGGCTGCCATCGCCCGGGTCCTCCTACGCGCACGCCTGCAGATAGAGCCGCGCGTCTTCCGGCGTCCGCAGGTGCTCCGCTGCGTCCCACCGGGTGAAAGTTTCGCTCATCTCTGTCTCCGATCCTGCGCCAGCCGCCCGGCGCAGCCACCACACTGCAGATTATCCAGACAAAGCCGACCGCCGCTGTCTCGATGTTGACTCGTTGACAGGTTCCGCCCGGCCAGATCGCGGGACTGCTCATGCGTAGTGAGATTGCAGCGCTTCATTAGTCGATTCGGTACGACTACGACCGCTCACGAATTTGCCCGCCTCATGGATCTGTGCAAGTCGTATTTGCAGTTGGCGCGGCTACTAAAGGCGGCATCGATCAGAAATCTGAGTGTCCTTTCGTTCATTCTGTCCCATGGAGCGATTGAAATCCTGACGTCCGGGTGCATTAAGTTGTCGATGATCCGATCAGGCATGTACGGATATCGGCGCTCGTATTCCGTCCGTTCCTTGACGTGTACCCATAACTTAATCTCCGGATATAGCAACCTCTTCTCTTCATCACCATGGGGGGCGTTGAAGTAGTCGGAGGTTCCCGGGAGGTTGACGACAACCATCCCTGATCTCTTGTTCACCGAGCCGTCGTACATGCTCGAGTAAATCTCCCAATCGATATGTTTTCGACGTCTGGTCTCACTGCCGACCAGCACGATGGTCACCGTCGAGTCCCTGAGATACCGGTCTCTTATGGCACGACGGATCTGCTCATCGGTCCAGTTGTCCGGGATGTCGCCGGTGTCGACGGATCGATCCATGAAAATCGAGTAATTCTTGCCGAATTCGACCAGCCGCTCCTTGTACCACTGGTCGTTCCGGTGATGATAGCTAATGAATACCTTGTGCATCAGATTCTCCACTTCCGAGGATTCGGCGCAGCCCCCGCGAGACAAGGGTGATTGCTTCCTGGATATGCGGCGTACGGGCCAGGATGGCGTTCTCCTTGCGGGAAAGACCATTGTGCAGGTCGTCCGGCGAGTACTTGTGGAAGCGCTCCCGGCCGGCCCATCCATCACGCGAACCGGCCCAGCGCTCGGCGAGGCCGACCGTCTCCGCGATGTCGCGTGTGCACCCGCCGAACCCGCCTGCGAGGAACACGGGCTGGCCTGCTTCCAGAGAGAGGCATGCCTCCTCGGCAATACCGGGCATTGCCCCCTTGTAGCCCTCGACCCTGCCGCCAAGCACGATCCGCGCCCGAATGTCCCCGCGCATGGCGGTTCGCATCGCCGTCAGCCCTTCCGTCCATTCCTCTTCGTCCGGCTCATGCGCACGCAGCATCAGCCGTTGCTCTCGTGCGAGGCGCGTACCGTCCAGCGCAAGGAAGACGAGACGGGTGCCGGGCTCGTGTTCGGTGGAGAATGCGGCGATCTCGTCCGACGTCATCCGGATATGCACCGGCCAGGCCAGATAGTCGGTTACGACGATGGTCCCGCCGTGCCGGGGATGGTTCCGATACCGTCCCACCAGCTCGGCCAGAAGCTCCGTGAATCCGTGTTTCCGCAGGTCCCCTCCGTAGGCCAGACTCCTTCCCGACGCGAGCACTTGGAGGGCGATCTCGGCCATTGCGTCATGCAGGTGCCCGTCGCTCAGCCCCAAGGAGCACAAGTCCGGGCTCTCCGAAACCGAGACGCCAACAGCGGCCAATCTCTCGGTGTCGTGTGTGGTCATGGGCGTTCCTCCAGCCAGTCTGTCAACGTCTGCACGCGGACTCCCGGCGCGATCTCCCCGAACAGCCTTTCTTCGTCGGCGCTCAGCAATGGTTCAGGATAGACGATTGTCGGAACCGACCCTCTGTCATTCGGAGGCAACGCCGCCAAGGCGATCAGCTCGGGGGGGCGTGCCGTGAACACGACCCCTGGCGAATCCGTCAGATGGTGCCCCACTCGACAGAGCCACAGCCATGTGCGGAAGACCTCATCCAGGAGGCAGCCCGCAACGGTGGCAATCCTGTCCGTCCGGTCGGGCTCCATGCGGACGACCGGCACGTTGCCGAGGTAGGCCATTCCACGCGGGTCGATATCTCGCACACAATCGACGACGACCATCGGCACCAGGCGACGCTTTGCCTCGATCACCTCACGCCGGCACCACTCGCGTGACGAGTACGAATCGGTATGCACCGCCATGACGGCCCCGGCGCCGATCTGGTGCAGCAGGACCTCTCCGAACGACAACCCGGGCGGGATGTCGTGGACATCGAAGAAGCTGTCGAGCGGACTGTGCGCATGGATCCAGTCGCGAATCCTGCGGCCCACCGATTCGCCGTCCCTGTCACGTTTCGAGTGGCTGATGAAGACCCGGATCTTCTCCAGATAACGTCCGAGCACCGCTTCTCCGCCACCGACTCTCTGGAGCGTGTCGATGCGATGCCGCAGCATGCGGCAGAACTCGTGGGTAAGGTCCGACGTGAGACGCTGAATTCGGTCTGCATCGGGCAGATCCCAGCGGTCCCAGCGCAGCGCTTGCTGTTCCAATCCTGCCTCAAGCCCCCTCCTCTCCATCGTCACCGGGAAGAAGCCAGCAGGGAGCCCCTCCTTGTGTGCCCTCTGTGCGGTCTCACGCACATATTCGACCCAGGCACGGTCATCAACGAGCATCGCTTCCGTCAACACGACGATGGCTGTGAACTCCGCACCGTTCCAGTCGATCGGCAAGGGTGTGCATGCACCTGGAACGGGTACGCTGCGTTCGAGGACGCTGACACCGCGCCACTCGCCAATGCTGGAATGGCGATCGCGGCCAAAGTGTGTGCGTAGCCGGTTCGCGATCTCGCGGCCTCCCGGATAGGAGGGGTGCCACATCACGTACAACGCGAAGAGTGGTTGTGTCATCGGATCCATGGCACCGCCGGATCAGTGTCTCGGCAGCGCTCCTGATGATGGGAGTTTCCCGGCCTCAGGACCGGCGAAGGTAGATCTGTCTTCACGATGCCATCCCGATGCGTTGTGTGCGACAAACATCAGGTTGCCGCCTCTCATGCCTGGCCTCATTGCTGCCGCGTCGGCTCGGCTCTCATTCATGGCTTTCCCGCGACCGCCTCGGCTCCGTCAGCAGGCACCGCAGCGCGGTCAGCACCCGGCGGGGATGCTTGCGGTGCATGGCCATGCCGAGCCAGTAGGCCGCCTCTTCGCGGCCCATCGCCTCGATGCCTTCCGCCACCGCGCGCATGTTGTCGCGGCTTCGCATCGGCGCCAGGGTGCGGAACAGGAGCCCCAGCATGAGCGCCAGATCCTCGGTCAGCGCATCACCCTGCGCATCAGTCGGCTTCCCGCCCCGCTTCCCACTCCGCTTCGCCCGGTCGGCGTGCCGTCCGGGCTTGACGCCGGCCTGCGACAGCCTCTTGAGCACCCGGTGCTCCACCAGGTCGAGATTGCGGCCCCGCAGCCCGGCGACCCGCAGCGCGCACGTCACATGCGGCGAGGCGGCGGCGGGCAACTGCCAGACTTCGTAGGCGAAGTCCGCCGGCCCGTGGCGCCGCACCCGCAGCTCGTAGCGCGGCGAGGACGCGGGGGGCTCGGCCTGCGGCAGTCGTTCCGGCCGTATCATGCGCATTCGTTCCGGCCGCGCCATCGGTCTCTTCGCCCTCGTTGTCGCCCTGGTTGCCGCAGCCGGTGCGGACACCCCGCCCGGCGGTAGTCGCTCCCGCCGCGCCACCCGCGCCTTCACCTCTTCTCCCGCGCCGTGGCCGAGACCCAGGCGGCGCCGCTCGCGAACCGGCTCAGCCGCTCGGTCAGCTTCTCCGCCGCGTCGCCCTGCATCGACAGCCCGTCTTCGAAGGTCAGCTCGAAGCCTGCCTGGAGATCCGCCGTTGCGGCGTCCCGGAGCTGCGGCTCCAGGAACTCCCGGACCGGCTGCGCATCGGAGACCGGGCCCCGGAACTCCAGCTCGAACGAGCCGCCGTCGCGGGTCTCGTAGCCACCGGTCAGGGTGACGGTCCGTTGCGCTCCGGAGACCGCGCCGACCGCGCCGAGCAGCCGGAATGCGTCGCCGGCCTCGAACATGCGCACGGTCAGCGCCGCGATGGCCTCCACCTTCTTCGCGCGGGCCTGCTCCCAGAGCCGCACCAGCGCCTCCCGGAGTATCCCCTCGGCCGTGAACGAATCCGCCCCCGGCTCCGGCTCCATTCCCGTCCCCGTCCCGACGGAGCGAGGGTCGACGGGACCGGGGGACGCCGTCTCCCCGCCCGCCCGCGCTGCGTACTCCTCCCGGTCTTCCGCAATCTCCTTCGCGGTCGCCGCCGACTGCCGCTCCGACCCCCGTTCCAGCTCCCGTTCCGACCGCCGCTCCGGCTCCCGTGGCCAGAGCCCGGTATTCCTCGCGAAGGCCATCGTGAGGATGATCGACTGCTCGTCGATCCCGATCGCGGCCGACGGATCGCCCGGCCCGAACAGCAGGTCTCCACGCCGGTACACGTACTCGCCCTGCTCGATACCCCGCCGCACGCCCCGAACGAAGAGATCGTCGCCTGTCAGGATCGGCAGGGCGGGGTCGCGGCGGAACTCGTCGCGCAATGACAGCGCCGAGAGCTGTCCCTTCCTGAGCGGCGTGCGGTCGCGCACCCAGGCGGGCGAGTCCGGCTCGTCTTCGGACAGGCGCAGCTTGTTCAAGTCGCGCAGCGCCCGCACGATCGACTGCTGCCCCGCGCCCGGCCGGTCGGAGGCGGAGTGGGTGTCGATCGCCGTATGCGCCAGGTCGACGTCGCTCGTGCCGACGCGGTTGCGCGACGGGTAGAACACGTGCCGGTAGCACTGCTGGACGGCAAGCGCGAGCTCCTGCTCCGAGCGCGCCTCCATCTCGCGCACCTGGGCCTGCTGGTGCTCCGCCAGCTCGGCCAGGCGTTCCGGCTTCTTCATCTCCCGCAACGCCAGCCGGCGGCAGGCCTGGCGGCGCATGTCGTCTCTCCGCGCCTCGTCGGCGGCCACGAAGACGAGGTGGTTGCGCAGTACGCGCAGGGCGGACCCTTCCGACCCCTTCCTCTCGTAGATGCGCCTGATCAGCTCCGGCACGGACTCCACCGATGCGCCGACCGTCAGGGCCTCGTACCCGAGGACGACGAGCTTCGGGCGCCCGTCCGCGACGTCGTCGGCCACGTCGAAGGGGCCGCCCGGGAACGGCACCGCGTCCAGCGTCGGGCCGTCGAAGATCCCGCGGATCCGGTCGTTCAGCTCCGCCCGCGCCTCCCCGGCGTCGACGTGGTCCTCCGTGCGCCGGATGATCTGGCGCAGGTTGGCCTCGGCCAGAAAGCGCATCGGCGCCCCGGGGCGGTCGTCGAGATAGGCGGACTCGGCGATGAACCTCCGGCGCGCCTCCTCGATGAAGCTGATGTCGGTCGCGGGACCCAGCACCGAGTAGCGCAGCCGCTCCGGCGACACCCCCTTCAGGGGCTCGTTGAACGCCAGCGTGTGCATGAAGATGGTGCGGGCGGCGTAGGCCGCGTAGGGCGGCAGCCCCCCGTGATGCGCGGCGTCGATCTCCCGGGCCAGCGCCGCCCTGCCGGCCGGTCCCCCGGACACGTCGTTGGAGATGGCCGGCGCGAACGCCGACTGCGCGAGGCGCGTCACGATCTCCTGCCGGATGGGCTCGTGGCCCGGGTCGATGTGGTGCAGGTGGATGGCCGTCGCGTCGGCGGGGCGCTCCGCCCACAGGTGGGCCACCGTGCGCGCCAGCAGCCGCAGCATGCCCCGCACCCGCTGGAAGTTGCCGAGCGTCGCCGTCTTCGCGGTCAGGGTCTCCAGCACCTCGGGGTGCAGGGGCCAGCTCGAACGGAACGCCGTGCGGGCCTCCGGCCGGGTGGCGGCCTCCGGCAGGGCGTCCCCGTGGGCGCTCCACTCGGCCCGGTAGGCGTCCGCCGCGGCCTCGGCCGCCGCCTCGTCGATGGATTCGAACAGACGGCGGCGAAGCACCTGGACCGTCTCGTCCTCCTCGGTGGGGTTGAGCAGCGTCGCCTTGCGCGCCGACACGCTCTCCGCCTCCGCCATCCGGTCGGCGATGAGCTGGCTCTCGTCGCTGTAGGCGTCGGTCGCCCGCCCGTCCTTGCCGATCGCCAGCGTGTAGACGAGCACCGCGTCCGGCGCACCCTCCACCGCCTTGAACAGCGAGGTGAGGAAGGCCGTCAACTGGTCGCGGGCCTGCCCGAGCCCGCCGGCCTTGCGCAGGTACACCGACAGCTCGTCGAGCAGGATGAGCGCCGGCTCGCCGCCGAACAGCTCGCGCAGCGTCTCCGCTCCCGGAGCGACCCCGTGCTTGTCGCTCGCGCGCACCCGCTCGTACCCTTCCCGGCCGGCCAGCGCCGAGGCGATCTCGCCCCACGGGGTAAAGGCGAGATGCCCGCCGGCCATCCGGCGGCCGTTGGCCGGGTCCGCGTTCTCGCCGTCGAAGGCCGCGATGCGCACGCGGCCCCGCGGCAGAAGCGCGGGATCGACGAACTCGGAGATCCCCGGCAGGGCGGCGCCGCCGCGCGCGGCGTGGCACAGCGCGATCAGCCCGTGCGACTTGCCCCCGCCATAGGAGGTATCGAGGCGGAAGATCGACGCGGCTTCGCCGCCCGCGCCGCCCAGCCGGCGGCAGACGTTCGCGAGAAGGCTCCTCAGGCCCCTCGTCGGCCAGGTGTTGGCGAAGAAACGGGCCGGGTCGACGTAGTCGTCCGTCCCCTCGCCAAGGATTACCTGCGCCAGGTCCGCCGCGAAATCGGCCTCCGTCACCGCGCCCGCCAGCACGTCGGCGCGTGGCCGGCAGGACTCGAAGATCGTGGGTATCGTCATCGCTCGTTCGCCGATACCGCCGGGGCGCTCCGGCTCGGGCCGAAGCCCGCCGGAGCGTCCCCGCACGGAGGGAAGGGCTCGATCAGTCGCGCCGGAGCGCGTTCAGGTCGTCCTGGTCGGGCATGAGCATGAACTCGGGATAGGCCTCGATCCCGAGCTCGGCGGTGTCCTGCCCGAGCTCCTCGACCGTCTCCGAGACCCGGACCCCGACCGTCTTCTCGAGCGCCATCCACAGCAGCAGCGAGACGATGAACACGAACACGCCCACCGCGAGCACTCCGACGATCTGGGCGCCGAGGTCGCCGCCGGCCGCGATGCAGACCGCGAGCGTGCCCCAGACGCCGGCGAACAGGTGGGCGGGCACCGCGCCGACCACGTCGTCCAGCTTCAGGGTCTCCATCGCCTTCATGCCGGCGGTGCAGATCACGCCGCCGATCGCGCCGATGACGACCGCCCAGTAGTGGTCGACGATGTCCGGCCCGGCGGTGATCGCGACCAGGCCCGCGATCGCTCCGTTCAGTCCCGCGAGCAGGTCGACGCGCCCGAGGAAGGGCCTCGACACGCTGATGGCGGCCATGACCCCCGCCGCCGCCGCGAGGTTGGTATTGACGAGCACGTTGCTCATGGCGACCGCGTCGACCGCGCCGCCGAGGGCAAGCTGCGACCCGCCGTTGAAGCCGAACCAGCCGAGCCACAGGATGAATACCCCCAGGGTCACCGCCGGGACGTTGGAGGGCGGAGTGGACTTGACGCTGCCGTCGGGCCGGAACTTCCCCCGCCGCGCCCCCACCACGATGGCCCCCGCGAGCGCCGCCCAGCCGCCGGTGGAGTGCACGATGGTGGAGCCGGCGAAGTCCTGGAAGCCCATCTCGGCGAGCCATCCCCCGCCCCACGTCCACGCGCCGACGATCGGGTAGACGATCGCGGTCAGCACCGTGATGAACGCGAAGAACGACCACAGCTTCACCCGCTCGGCCAGGGTTCCGGACACGATGGACGCGGCGGTGGCCACGAACACCATCTGGAAGAACCAGTCCGACATCACGGAGTAGCCGTTGTCGATGACCGCCGCGGTCGCCGCCGTCTTCGCCTCTTCCGCCGCATCGCCGCCGAGGGACAGCAGGGCCAGCTCCTCCGCCGACGGCCCGTAGAGAAGCGTGAACGTGCCGATCCAGCCCGAGACGTCGACGTACATCAGGTTGTAGCCGAGGAAGTAGTAGGCGAGGCCCGCGATCGAGTAGAGTCCGATGTTCTTGAGACAGATCACCGAGGCGTTCTTGGTGCGCACCGAGCCCGACTCCAGCATGGTGAAGCCCGCGCACATCCACATCACCAGCGCGCCCCAGATGAGGAACGAGAAGGTGTTGAGCACGAACTGCGACTCGGCCGGCACCGCGGCTCCGGCGCTCCCCGCCGCCACCAGCAGGGCCACCCCCGCGAGCGCCTTTCCCTTCGCGGATACGCGGCCGGAGATTTCCCGCTCGACCCGGCGCCCCGGTCGGCACTTGCCCCTGTCCATGTCAACCTCCCGTGAGTATTCCCGTGGGTATTCGATTTCGTGCACGGCCCGGATGCGTGCGGTTGCGGGGTGCGCCCGGCGGCGTCCGCGTCCGATCGGCCGATGTCTCCGATCGATGCCCGGTCGGCGCCCCGCTCGATGCCCCGCTCGATGCTCCGATCGATGGCCCGCTCGATGGCAGTGAGCCGCTGGCGGCAGGATGTGCCGCGGCTCCCGAGAGACCGCGGCTCCAAAGATACTTGAGATCGGAACCGTGATTAAGCATCGATTGGCGGAGGAGCGCGTCGCCATCGTCCCCGCGATTCCCGCCAGCGCCCGGAAGAGGCCGTACCGTGGTGGAATCGTGGTGCGATCTCGACCTTCGGGGCGTCGAGTCGAGGGGATCTCGGGGGCCGGTTCCCGCCTGGCGGGAATGGCTGCCATCGTCCAGGGCCGCCCCGGCCCGCCATGACGGGGGCGGCCGCTTCAGGAGCCCGCAGCGATTCCCCCCAACGCCCGGAGAGGCCGCACCGCGGCGGGACCCCGGCGCGGTCCCGACCCTCGGGGCGTCGAGTCGAGGGGATTTCAGGAGCCGGTTCCCGCCTGGCGGGAATTGCCGGGGAGCCCGCAAGCATGAGCATGAGCAAGAGCCAGTACCCGAATCTCCTCCGGCCGTTCCGGCTTCGCCACGTGACGTTCAGGAACCGGGTCATGAGCACCAGCCATGCCCCCGGCTACGTGGAGGACCGGCACCCGAAGCTGCGCTACCAGCTCTACCACGAGGAGAAGGCGAAGGGGGGGCTCGCGCTCACCATGTTCGGCGGCTCGTCGAACATCGCGCCGGACTCGCCGTCGGCCTTCGGCCAGATCTACATCGGCGACGACTCCATCATCCCGGTGCTCCGGGAGTTCTCCGAGCGCATGCACCGGCACGGCTGCGCCATCATGTGCCAGATCACGCACATGGGGCACCGCACGCTGTGGAACGTGGAGGACTGGCTGCCGCCGGTCGCGCCCTCGGTGGTGCGCGAGCCCGCGCACCGCTCGTTCCCCAGGGAGATGGACCGTCACGACATCCGGCGGGTGGTGCGCGCGTTCGGCGATGCCGCGTGGCGCTGCCGGGAAGGCGGGCTCGACGGCACCGAGCTGCTCGCCCAGGGACACCTCATCCACCAGTTCTGGACGCCGCTCGTCAACCGGCGCACCGACGAGTACGGCGGGAGCCTCGCGAACCGGGCCCGGTTCGGGCTGGAGGTCCTGGAGGAGATCCGCCGGCGGGTCGGAGACGACTTCCTGGTCGGCTTCCGGATGATGGGCGACGAGCTCAAGGAGGGCGGCCTCGACCGGGAGGACTGTCTCGCCCTCGCGAAGCTCTACGCCGACACCGGCATGTGCGACTTCATGAACGTGATCGCGGGGCAGGTGGGGGACGAGCGCGGGCTCTCGAAGGCCATTCCGAGCATGGCCGGGCCGCGTGCGCCGTTCGTGCACATCGCGGCCGAGATGAAGCGCGAGACCGGGCTCGCGGTGTTCCACGCCACCCGGATCACCGATCTCGCGACCGTGGAGCACTGCGTGCGCGAGGGGCTCGTCGACATGGTGGCGATGACCCGCGCCCACATGGCGGACCCGCATATCGTGGCGAAGATGATGCGGGGCGAGGAGGAGCGCATCCGGCCCTGCGTCGGCGCCGGCTACTGCATCGACCGCATCTACGTCGGCGGCGACGCGCTGTGCCTGCACAACCCGGCGACGGGGCGCGAGCGGACGATGCCGCACGTCGTCGAGCCCGGCCCCGGCCCGCGGCGCAAGGTGGTGGTGGTGGGGGCGGGGCCGGCGGGGCTGGAGGCGGCCCGGGTCTCGGCGCTGCGCGGGCACGAGGTGGTGGTGTTCGAGGCCGCGAGCGAGCCGGGCGGGCAGATCGTGCTCGCGGCGCGGGCGACGTGGCGCAAGGACCTGCTCGGCATCGCGCAGTGGCTCGCGTCCGAGGTCGAGCGCCTGGGCGTGACCGTGCGCCTCAACCGCTACGCCGAGACGCGGGACGTGCTGGACGAACGCCCGGACATCGTGGTCGTCGCCACCGGCGGGGTGCCGAACACCGAGTGGGTCGACGGGGCGGAGCACGTGGTGAGCGCCTGGGACGTGCTCGGCGGTCAGGTCGAGCCCGGGGCCGAGGTCCTGGTGTACGACGACCACGGGGACCACCAGGGACCGAGCGTGGCGGACTTCCTCGCCACCCGCGGATCGAGGGTGGAGCTCGCGACCCCGGACCGGATGACCGCCCACGAGGTCGGCGCCACCAACTACCCCGTGTACCTGGAGAGCTTCTACTCGAAGGGGGTGCGGATGACCCCGGACCACCGCCTGCGCCGCGTGGAGCGCGACGGCAACCGGCTGCGCGCGACCCTGCGCAACGAGTACAACGACGCGGAGGAGGCGCGCGCCGTCGACCAGGTGGTGGTCGAGCACGGCACGCTGCCGGCCGCGGAGCTCTTCCATGCGCTCGCTCCCATGGCCCGCAACGGGGGCGAGCTGGACATCGACGCCCTGATCGCGGGTCGCGCGCAGGCCGTCTCGTCGAACGAGGAGGGCGCGTTCATGCTGTTCCGGGTCGGGGATGCGGTGGCGAGCCGCAACATCCACGCCGCGATCTACGACTCGCTGCGGCTGTGCAAGGTGTTCTGAGCGCAGCCTGTCGGCCCCGTGGGTCGGGTGAAGGTGCGGCCCGACAACACCCAGGGCGGTTCGAGAGTCGCGGTCACTGGCCGCCAAGCCGGAATATCGCACGGTGACCGGCGGCCTTTCTGCATTGAAGGCCCGGCTCGAGCGTCCGATGAACCGTTCGTCACGACTTCCGGATAGCTCTGCGACAACACTCCGGCTCTTGCACGGCCACTGGCCCGGGCCCTGACCCGGGTGCCGGCCGCAGCTCCGTGCTGGATTGCGCCGCGCCCGTCCGCAGGGCGAGCGAGGCGGTCGCGGGGCTGGAGGGTGCCGGCCGCAGCTCCGTGTCGGATTGCGCCGCGCCCGTCCGGCCCGCCGGGCTACAGCGCGAGGCCCAGCTTGCGGCCTTCGTAGATCGCGGCCGGGGCCTGGCGGGCGGCGACGCAGTCGCCGATGGCGTGCACTTCGCGGTCCGATCCGGCCAGGGCGTCCGGGAGCCGGCGTTCGGGCGCGTTCACCGTCGCGAGCACCAGCGCGTCCGCGTCGATGCGCCGCTCGGATTCGTCGAGCAGGTCGACGACCGTCGCGCCGTCGCCGTGCCATGCCCTCACCGCGGACTCCACCACGAACTCCACTCCGAGGCGCTTGAGCCGCTCGCGCAGCGGCCAGTCGGCGGCGGTGCGCACGATCTCGCGTCCCACGAAGGGGTCCGGGGTGACGATGGTGACCGCGTGCCCGCGCTCGGCGAGATGCCACGCGGTGCCGCCGCCGCGCCAGGTGCCGGTGTCGTCGAGCATGAGCACACGGTGGCCGGGCCGTGCGGCGCGGCTCATGACGTCCTCGACCGGAAAGACGTTGGGCCGGTCCACGCCGGGGAGCCGGTCGACGGTGGGAAGCCCGCGCTGCCAGCCGTTGCCGGCGGGCTGCGATCCGGTCGCGAGCACCACCACGTCCGCGTCGAAGCCCTCGACCTCGTCGGGGTCCATCGGGGCGTTGAGCCGCACCACGACCTGGAGCTCCGTGAGCTGGCGCTCGTACCAGTCGAGGAGATCGAGGATCTGGGCGCGGCGCGGCTGCATCCCGGCGAGCCGGAACTGTCCTCCGAGCCTGTCGGACGCCTCGGCGAGGGTGACGCGATGCCCGCGCTCCGCCGCGACCCGCGCCGCCTCGAGCCCGGCCGGGCCTCCGCCCACCACCAGGACCCCGCGCGGGGCGCCGGTCCGCGTGAACCGGTCTCCGCCCCACTCGAACTCGCGGCCCGCCGAGGGGTTGACGAGGCAGCTCACCCAGTAGTCGCGCGAGCGCCGGCCCCAGCACATCTGGTTGCACGACAGGCACGGGCGCACGTCCTCGGCCCGGCCCTCGCGCGCCTTGTTCGCCATGTGCGGGTCCGCGATCTGGCCGCGCACGATGCTCACCATGTCCGCCTGACCGGAGCCGATCACGTAGTCCGCGTTCTCCGGGGTGCGGATGTGGCTCTCCGACTGCACCTTCGCGTGCCGCACCGCCTGCCGGATGCGCTCCGCGCAGGGAGGGCCCAGCTTGTCCTCGTAGACGAACGTCGGCATCAGGCGCGTGAACTCGAAGTAGCTGCCGGTGCCGACCGTCACGTAGTCGTAGAGGCCCCGCTCGTCGTGCCAGGCCGCGACCTCCTGCTGGTCCTCGACCGAGAGCACGTCGGGCCGGGTGGGGTCGACGCTCACGCAGACCCCGATGACGAAGTCGGGGCCGCAGCGGTCGCGGATCCTCGCCAGGGTGCGGGCCGAGAACCGCATGCGGCTCTCGAACGACCCGCCCCAGGCGTCGTCGCGGCGGTTGGTGAACGGCGACCAGAACTGCTCGAACAGCGCGTTGTAGGCGGCCATGATCTCGCAGCCGTCGAATCCCGCCTCCTGCGCCCGGCGCGCGGCGGCGGCGAAGCCTTCGACCAGCTCCTCGATCTCCGGCTCCGTCATCGCATGGCTGCCGTCCTGGTCGTGCATCGAGGGCAGGCCCGACGGCGACCAGTTCGGCTGGTACGAGAGATCGAAGTCGCCGTGGGCGCCGACGTGGTAGAGCTGCTGGATCATCACCGTGCCGTGCTCGTGGCAGGCGTCGGTCATCCGGCGAAAGTGCGGGATCACGCCGTCGTCGCCGTGGCGGAAGTTGCCCCGGGTGAGCACCGCGGTGCGGTGGACGGGCACCGGCTCGACCACGATCATCGCCGCCCCGCCTACGGCGCGCTCGAGGTAGTAGCCGAGGTGGCGCTCGGCGGGCAGGCCCTCCGCGCTCATGTTGGCGGTGTGGGCGCCGAAGTTGAGGCGGTGCTTCAGCGTCTTCGCGCCGACCTGGATGGGGCGGAAGAGGTGGGGGAAGGGCGTCGCCTCGGACATGGAGCGTGCCTCCTCGCGATCGTCGAGCTCAACGGCGCGCGGGGAGCCTCATCCCGCGCGTCGTGCATCGCGCCATGCGAGCCACCGCTCCACGGCGCCGAAGTCGAACTCCGGTCCGGCGACCCCGACCGAGATCTCGTCGGCGCCGGCGTCGGCGATCGCGTCGGCCAGGTGGAGAGAGCCGGCATCCACCCCGATGGACCGGTCGATGGCCTTCGGGTCCCGTCCGACCTTCTCGCACCACGCGTCGAGCACCGCATTCTTGTGCCGCACCTGCTCCGCGGGCGAACGCCTGCCGGAGCTGTCGCTCGCGAATCCGTGCCAGATGTCGGCGTGCCGGGCGGTCAGGCGCAGGGTGACCTTCTCGCCCGCGCCTCCGATCATCATCGGCAGCGGACCCATCGGCGGCGGGTTGAGCTTGCCGAGCCGGGCCTTCATGCGCGGGATGGCGGCGGCGAGGTCCCGCAGCCGGCTCGGCGCGGTCCCGAACTCGTAGCCGTACTCGTCGTAGTCGCGCTCGAACCACCCCGAGCCGATGCCGAGGATGAAGCGGCCCCCGGAGACGTGGTCGATGGTGCGGGCCATGTCCGCGAGCAGCTCGGGATTGCGATACGAGTTGCACGCGACGAGCGGCCCGAAGCGAATCGTCGAGGTCGCCTCCGCGAGCGCCGCGAGCATCGTGAAGCACTCGAAGTGCGCGCCCCCGGAGTCCCCGAACAGGGGGAAGAAGTGGTCCCAGGTATAGACGCGGTCGGCGCCGAGCGCCTCGGCGGTCAGGAACGCGCGTCGGATGTCGGCGAATGCGCAGTGCTGGGGATACACCTGAACGGCGATTCGGGTCATGGGCTCGGATTCCTGTATGGCATGGCGGTGGCCGGGGTGAACGGACGGGGTGAATGGCCAGGGTCGGGGAACGGACGCGGCCGGATCAGGATACGGCTCGCGAAGGGCAGGCGGAAGACCTCCGCCGCCCGCGGCCGGGGCTGGATGGCAGCGATTCCCGGCAGCGCCCGGAGCCGTGCCGTGGTGGGATTGTGGTGCGATTCCGACCTTCGGAGCGTCGAGTCGAGGGGATTGCGGGGGCCTGTTCCCGCCAGGCGGGAATTGCTGGCCGGATGGTCCGGGACGTGACCGGATCTCCACCGGGGCGGTAAGCTTGCGCCGGTGAGCAGGCCGCCGCCGGTGGCGGACCGTCCGCCGCCGGCCACCGTCCACCCGATGGACCCGGAGGAAAGTCGATGATCATCGGAGCATTTCGAATCATGCCGGCACGTTGCGTCGTCGCCGGCGCGTGCCTCCTCGGCGCGACGTCGCCGGCCCACGCCGCGCAGACCCTCAACACGCTCGTGTGGTGCGATCACACCGACCCGGCGCTGATCGAGCCGTTCGAGCAGGCGCACGACGTGAAGGTCAACCTCAAGGAGTACGAGGGAACCGGCGCCGCGCTCTCGATCGTCGAGCAGTCGCGGCCCGGCGACTGGGACGTGTTCGTGGTGGACGGGGTCGACGTCCCGCGTGTGGTGGACGCCGGCATCCTGGCCCCGCTGCCGGCCGAAGAGCTGCCCACCGCGGACCTCTTCCCGGAGCTGGTGATGGCGGAGAGCCACACCCGGGACGGCAGGACCTACGCGATCTCGGAGAAGTTCGGATACAACACCATCTCCTTCAACAGGACGCGGGTCGATCCGGCCGACATGGACGACATGTCGATCATCTGGAGCGACAGGTACGCGGGCCGGATCGCGGTCTACGACTACTACCTGCCCGTCATCGGCATGGTGGCCATCGGGCTCGGGAAGAAAACCGCGGACCTGACCGAGGCCGATCTGCCCGCCATCCGGGAGAAGCTGTTCGAGATGAAGGCGGCGGCCCGGCAGATCGGCGAGGTGGTGTCGAGCCAGACCGCCATCGCCACCGGCGAGGTGGACGTGCTGGTGGGCGGCGGCGAGTGGGTGACGGCGGGGCTGACCACGGAGATTCCGGAGCTCGACTGGGTGCTGCCGGAGCAGGGCGGGGTGCGCTGGTCGCAGTCCATCGGGGTCTTCGCGTCGTCGACGAAGCCGGACCTCGCGCTCGAGTTCGTCAAGTACGTCCTGAGTCCCGAGGGCCAGGCGCGCCTCGCCACGTCGTCGTGCTACTGGGCGATGCCGGCCAACCGCAAGGCGTCGGAGCATCTCACCGAGCCGCAGCGGCGGGCGCTGCGCTGGGACGATCAGCCCGGCTACCTGGCCCGCTCCCAGCTCTACCCCGCCCCGGACGCCGAGCTCGACGCGAAGATGCAGGACGTCTGGACCGAGTTCATGCAGCACTGACGGCGCGGGCCGCTCCGCATTCCTCACCGGGTCGCGGAGATGGCGCAAGCCCCGTCGGCTCCGCGAGCCCTCCCGGCGGCGGCGGGACGGGCGGGTCCGCGTCCCGCGGCGGTGACCGGTGAGGAACGTGCAACGGAAGCGGCAGGCTCCCCCGGCGTCCACCGCGGCGCACGAGCGCCCTCGTCCGGCGGCGGCGGGACGGGCGGGTCCGCGTCCGGGGTGGCGACCCGGTGAGGAGCGTGCGGCGGAATCGACAGGCTCCCCCGGCGTCCATGGCGGCGCACGAGCGCCGCACCGCCTGGTGGATGGTGCTGCCGGCGCTGCTGTGGACGTTCGTGTTCTTCGTGGCGCCGTTCGCCTGCATGGTGGCGATGAGCCTGTGGCGGCGGAGCGGCGCCGGGATCGTGCGCGCCTGGGACCTGCAGAACTACACCGCGTTCTTCGCCAGGCCGTACTTCGTCGAGGGGCTCGCCAACTCGCTGGAGATCGCCGTGGTGGTCACGGTGATCTCGGCCGTGCTCGCGTACCCGCTGGCGTGGTTCATCGCCGAGCGCGTGCCCGAGCGCTGGCAGCGCACCGCCCTGCTGCTCGCAATCCTGCCGTTCTGGACCTCCTACGTGGTGCGCTCCTACGCGTGGACGCTCGTGCTCGCGGACAACGGGATCGTCAACCAGGCGCTGGCCGGCGCGGGCCTCGTCGACCGGCCGCTCGAGCTCGCCTCGACGCGCATCGCCACCGTCATCGGGTTCGTGCACTTCTTCGTGATGCTGCTGACGCTGACCATCTACGCGAACCTGAGGCAGTTGTCCCCCAACTACGCGCGGGCGGCGGCGGACCTCGGGGCGAGCCGCGTGCAGACCTTCGTCCACGTGATCGGGCCGCTCACGATTCCCGGCATCGCGGTGGGCGGCTTCGTCACCTTCGTGCTGTGCATCGGCGACTACGTCACGCCGCAGATCCTCGGCGGCAACCGGGAGCTCGTGCTGCCGCAGATCATCATGCAGCAGATCGGCCGCCGCGCGGACTTTCCGGCGGCCTCGGCGCTGGCCATCATCCTCATGCTCGTGGTCACCGCGGTCTACATCGCGTGCGCGCGCTGGCTGCGCCTGGAGCGCGCGTGAGGATCGCATCGACCGGGGCGCGATGGCTCGGCGCGGCCTGGGCCGCGGCGCTCTACGGGTTCATCTTCCTGCCGGTGGCGGTGCTGGTGCTGTTCTCCTTCCAGGGCGGACGCTTCCCGATCCCTCCGTTCGACGGCCCCTCCCTGAAGTGGTACGAAGCGGTCCTCGCCGACGGCCGGCTGGTGCAGGCGCTGGCGAACTCGCTCGCGGTCGCGGCGCTCTCCTCGGCCGTCGCCTGCCTGCTCGGGTTCCTCGCCGCGTACGGGCTCGCCCGCCACCGGCTGCCGGCCTCGGGCGTGCAGCGCGCCCTGCTCATGGCGCCGCTCGCGGTGAGCTATCTCATCATCGGGATGGGGCTGCTGATCATGTTCAACATGATGGGGATGCCCCGATCCCTGCTGACCGTCGGCATCGGGCACGCGGTGATCAACACCCCGCTCTGCTTCGCGATCATCTACAGCCAGATGGGGGCCCACCAGGTCGGCGTCGAACGCGCCGCGCGCGATCTGGGCGCGAGCCACTGGCAGGTGATGAGGCTGGTCACCGCCCCGATGCTCGCGCCCGCGGTCATCGCGAGCTACTTCCTCTCGGCCACCTTCTCGTGGGACGAGTTCATCATCGCCTTCCTGCTGTCGCGCTTCGACGTCACCCTGCCGGTGGAGATCTGGAGCCTGCTCCGGTCGGGGCTCGACCCGAAGACCAACGCCGTCGGCTCCATCGTGTTCCTGACCTCGATCCTGGTGCTGGCGGTGCTGGAGGCGACGGTGTTCCGCCGGTCGAGGCCGGGATGACCGCGGACGTCGATCTCGCCGCGGTGACCCACCGCTTCGGCGCGTTCACCGCGCTCCGGGACGTCGACCTGCACATCGACGCCGGCCGCCTCGCGGTGCTGCTCGGTCCGTCGGGCTGCGGCAAGACCACGCTGCTGTCGATCGTCGGCGGCTTTCTCACCCCGACCGAGGGCTCGGTGTCCATCGGCGGAGTCGACGTGACCGGGTCGCCGCCGGCCAGGCGTCCGACCACCACGGTGTTCCAGGACTACGCCCTGTTTCCGCACATGACCCTCGGCGCCAACGTGGGGTTCGGGCTCAGGATGCGCGGCGTGAAGCGCGGCGAGCGCGACCG
Source organism: Gammaproteobacteria bacterium (assembly GCA_965202735.1). GTDB lineage: Bacteria > Pseudomonadota > Gammaproteobacteria > HK1 > HK1 > HK1. Next base: position 852,237 of record OZ241844.1, on the reverse strand, counting down.
CAGGGCGAGCGAGATGCTGGCCCTCGTGGGCCTGAGCGGCGCGTTCGGGAAGAAGCCGCACGAGCTTTCCGGCGGGCAGCGCCAGCGCGTGGCCCTGGCCCGGGCGCTGGCGGTGGAGCCGGACGTGCTGCTGCTCGACGAGCCGCTCGGCGCCCTCGACCTCAAGCTCCGCCGCCAGATGCAGGACGAGCTGAAGGCCATTCAGCGACGGGTGGGCACCACCTTCGTCCACGTCACCCACGACCAGGACGAGGCGATGGCGATCGCCGACGACATCATCGTCATGAACGAGGGCCGCGTCCGCGACGCGGGGGCGCCGGAGGCGATCTACCTGCGGCCGAGGAGCGAGTTCTCCGCCGCGTTCATGGGAGAGGCGAACCTCGTCGCGGGGACGGTGCGCGGGTCGGGCGGGGGGGCCGTCGAGATCGATACCGCGCTCGGCACGGTGGCGCTTCCCGCGGAAACAGTGGCCGACGGCGGTGTGCGGCCGGGCGATCGCGTGACCCTGTGCTTCCGGCCCGAGCATGTCGACCCCGGGCAGGAGTGCGAGACCGTCGTCGATCTGGGACCGGCGGTGGTCGCGGACACCGCGTTCTTCGGCACCCACCACCGGGTGCGCCTGACCCCGGCGCGGACCGGCGACGTCCGCATCGTCGCGCACCTTCCGCAGACCCGGGCCGTCGCACCGGGCGATCGCATCCGGGTGCGGCTGGACGCGTCCCTGGCGGTGGTGCTGGCGGCGGAGGAGGAGGGCTGAAGGCATGCGGAGGGCGGCGCCCGAGGACTGGTATCGCGTCGAGCGGGTCGGGGACGACGTGACCCACATCTGCGAGCCGTTCATCCGGGAGTTCTACCGCTGCAACATGTGGCACGTGCGGGGGCGCGACCGGGACCTGCTGGTGGACAGCGGCATGGGCGTGGTCAGCCTGCGGGCCCACGTCCCGCTGGTGACCGGGAAGAGGTGCCTCGCCGTCGCCAGCCATACCCACTTCGACCATATCGGATGCCACCACGAGTTTCCCGACCGCCTGGTCCACGGGGCGGAGGCGGACCTGCTGGCGCATCCGACGCGCGCCGGCACCCTGGTCGAGCCCTGGGTGAGCGACGGGATCTTCACCCGGCTGCCGCCGGAGCCGTACCGGTCCGCCACCTACGCGGTTTCCGCCGCCCCCGCCACGCGCATCGTGGCCGACGGTGACGTCATCGATCTCGGCGACCGGCACTTCGAGGTGATCCACACCCCGGGACACTCGCCCGGCGGGATCGCGCTGTGGGAAGCGGACACGGCGATCCTGTTCTCGGGGGACATCGTGTACGACGGGCCGCTGATCGAAGACGCCTACCACTCGGACCCCCGCGACTACCACGCCAGCATGGTGCGGCTTCACGACCTGCCGGTGCGGATCGTGCACGGGGGGCATTTCCGGAGCTACGGCGGTGAACGCCACCGGCAGATCATCCGCCGGTGGCTGGACGAGAAGGAACGCGCCTGAGACGCGGGGGTCGAAGGCCGGCGGGGCGAGGCCCCGCCTCAGTCGAGAAAGCTCCGGAGCTGTTCGGAGCGGCTGGGGTGGCGCAGCTTGCGCAGCGCCTTGGCCTCGATCTGGCGGATGCGCTCGCGGGTGACGTCGAACTGCTTGCCGACCTCCTCCAGCGTGTGGTCGGTGTTCATCTCGATCCCGAAGCGCATGCGCAGCACCTTGGCCTCACGCGGGGTGAGTCCGGCGAGGATGTTCTGCGTGGATTCCCGCAACCCTTCCGAGGTGGCCGAATCGATCGGGGAGACGATGCTCAGGTCCTCGATGAAGTCGCCGAGATGCGAGTCCTCGTCGTCGCCGATCGGGGTTTCCATGGAGATCGGCTCCTTCGCGATCTTGAGCACCTTGCGCACCTTCTCCTCGGGCATCTCCATCCGCTCGGCCAGCTCCTCCGGGGTCGGCTCGCGGCCCTTCTCCTGGAGAATCTGGCGCGAGATGCGGTTGAGCTTGTTGATGGTCTCGATCATGTGCACCGGGATCCGGATGGTGCGCGCCTGATCGGCGATGGAACGCGTGATCGCCTGCCGGATCCACCAGGTGGCGTAGGTCGAGAACTTGTACCCGCGCCGGTACTCGAACTTGTCCACCGCCTTCATCAGTCCGATGTTGCCTTCCTGGATCAGGTCGAGGAACTGGAGCCCTCGATTGGTGTACTTCTTCGCGATCGAAATGACGAGCCGCAGGTTCGCCTCCACCATCTCCTTCTTCGCGCGGCGCGCCTTCGCCTCGCCGATCGACATGCGGCGGTTGATCTCCTTGAGCTCGGTGATGGAGACCATGCCCTCGCGCTCGGTGGCGCCCAGCCGGAGCTGCAGGCGCTTGATGTCCTTCGCGAACGGCTTGAGCGCATCACCCCACGGGTAGTTCCGGCGCACCTGGACGTGCAGCCAGGGCACCCGGGACTCGTTGCCCGGGAATGCCTCGGTGAAACGCTTGCGCGGCATCCGGGCCTCGTGCACGCACATGCGCATGATCGCCCGCTCGTTGGACCTGACACGCCCGATGACTTCGCGCAGGCTCGACGTGAGCCGTTCGATGAACTTCGGCGTGAGCTTGATCTGCATGAACTGGCCGACGAGGGCATGGCGCAGCCTGCCCGCCTCCGGAGCGTCCCAGCCGCGCCTGTTCGTCTTGGCTACCAGACGCTGAAGGGCGCGCCTCATCCTGGCGAAGCGCTCCGCGGCCTCCGCCGGGTCCGGTCCGAGATCGACCTCCTCCTCGTCGTCGTCCTCGTTCGCCCGCGCGCGCTGCTTCGGAGTGGGAATCTCCTCTTCCTTCGCATGCGGGTCGATGTAGCCGGTGAGCAGGTCGGTGAGCTTCGCCTCGCCCGCTTCGACCCGCCCGTACTCGTCGAGCAGCATGCGAATGGTCGGCGGGTAGGCGGCCAGCGCGGCCAGCGCCTGGTTCAACCCTTCCTCGATGCGCTTGGCGATCCTGATCTCGCCTTCACGGGTGAGGAGATCCACGGTGCCCATCTCGCGCATGTACATGCGCACCGGGTCGGTGGTGCGGCCGAACTCGCTGTCGATCGTCGCGAGCGCGGCGGCCGCCTCCTCGGTCTCGTCGTCGTCGGCGTTGACCGTCGACCCCATCAGCAGGAGCGCATCGGCATCGGGCGGCACCTCGTGCACGGCGATGCCCATGTCGTTGATCATCGAGATGATGTCTTCGATCTGCTCAGGGTCGACGATACCTTCGGGCAGGTGGTCGTTGACCTCCGAGTACGTCAGGTAACCCTGCTCCTTTCCCTTCGCAATCAGTAACTTCAATCGAGATTGCTGCTGATCGAGGTCCATGGCTCCACCCGCTCGGTGATGTGATTGGCCGGATGCGATCCAACACGGAATCCTATCAGATCACGTGATGTTCCGGACACTCGCTCCTCCGCCCCTCCGGGCGCCAGCGGGAATTGCTGCGTGTCCGCCGTCCCGGCGGGCGGCTCCCGCCGGCTCCGGTCCGCCGTGCGCGCCCTTCAGTCGTCACGCCCTTCAGTCGTCACGCCCTTCAGTCGTCACGCCGAGACACGGCAACGCGGCCTTGCGAGCGGCGCGCGGCGAGCTCGTTGAGCTCGCGCCGTTCGTCGTCGCTCAGCTCGGACGGGCGCCGTCCCGTCAGCTCGTCGAGACGGCGCTGCGCCCGGTGGCGCCCGGCGTGCTCCAGGACCAGCCGGAGGCAGCCGATGAATTCCGCGCGCAGCCCTTCCGGGTCGGAAATTTCCGGCTGCCGGTGCGCGAGCTCCTCGATCCTCCGGAACCGCTCGTGCGGCCGGCAGCTCTCGAGCAGCGCGCCGGGCTTCAGGTCGGGGCGGGCGCGGAGAATTTCAATCAACCGGACGAGCAGGTCCGAGTCGGCGACATCCGCGGCCTGCCGCGGCTCGAAATCGGAGGCCGCCGCCGCGAGGGACGGCTCGTGGAGCAGCATCCGCGCCGCGCGGGTCGCGGGGGATTCCGAGCTCCGCAGGCGCTCGGCGTGCGCGTGCATCCTGTCGCCGAGCCGGTCGAGCTTCTTCGACGAGCCGTCGCTCGAAAGCTCGGCGAACCACGAGTCGATCTGGCTCCGGTGGCGGGCCGGCATTCGTGCGGCATACAGCTCGCCGACCTGCGCCACGAGCTGACGCCGGTACGGGCCCGGGGGCGTGCGCTCGATCAGGGGATGGAGCCGGTCGAAGAATCGCGCCCCCCCCTCGGGCGATCGCGGGTCGATGCCGGCGCTCAGGTGTTCGAACAGAAAACGGCTCAGCGGAACGGCCGCGTCGAGGCGACGCTCGAACGCATCCCGGCCCTCGGCCCGGACGAGGCTGTCGGGGTCTTCACCTTCGGGCGGGAACAGGAACAGCGCCCGGCGGGCGGGCATCATCGACGCAAGGACATTCTCCGCCGCCCGCCATGCCGCGCGCCGGCCGGCGTCGTCGCCGTCGAAGCAGAACACGATGTCGTTGACGGCGCGGAACAGGCGCTGGACATGCGTTCCGGTCGCGGCGGTGCCCAGCGTCGCCACCGCGTAGTCGATGCCCGCCTGCGCCAGCGCGACCACGTCCATGTACCCCTCCACGACGAGCAGCCGCGTCGGCGACCGTCCCGCCCGCCGCGCCCGCCACAGGCCGTAGAGCTCGCGACCCTTGTGGAACACCGGTGTCTCGGGGGAGTTGAGATACTTCGGCTCGCCGCTCTCGACGATGCGGGCGCCGAAGCCGGCGACGCGGCCCCTGGAGTCGTGGATGGGGAACGTGATCCGATCGCGGAACCGGTCGTAGGGGCGGTCCCGGTCCCCGGCGACGAGCAGCCCGGCCCGGACGAGCGCCGCGCGTCCGGGCTCGTCCGTCCCGAGCGCGCGGAGGATCCCGTCCCACCCGGGCGGCGCGAATCCGAGCTGGAACTCCGCCGCGACCCTTCCCGACAGGCCCCGTCCCTTGAGGTACTCCACCGCCCGCGACGCCTGCGGGTGGTGCCGGAGCTGACGCCGGAAGTACGCATTCGCCCGTTCGAGCGCATCGAAGATCGGATCGAGGTCTTCGCGTGGTCCGGGGTCGGCGCCTGCCTCGCGGGGCACCTCGCGTCCGGCCCGGCGCGCGAGCTCTTCCACCGCCTCGACGAACTCCAGGTTCGCGTACTCCATCAGGAACCCGACCGCGGTGCCGTGCGCCCCGCAGCCGAAGCAGTGGTAGAACTGCTTGTCCGGGACGACGGTGAACGACGGTGTCTTCTCGTCGTGGAACGGGCAGCACGCCTTGTACTCCTTGCCGGCGCGCTTCAGGGGGACGTAGTGCTCGATGACCTCGACGATGTCGGTCGCCGCGACGAGGTCGTCGATGAAGGACTGGGGGATGCGCCCCGCCATGTCGCCCGCGACGTTCGAGGGTCCGCCGGACGGGGTCCCGGAGGGGTGTCAGCCGGAGAGCCTGACCCTGACCGCGGCGCTGACCGCGCCCATGTCCGCGCGGCCCTGCACCCGGGGCTTGAGCAGGCCCATCACGCGGCCCATGTCCTTCATCGTCGCGGCGCCGGCATCGTGGACGGCGGCCTCGATGATCGCTTCGACCTCGGCCGCATCAAGCGCCCGCGGCATGTACTGCTCGATGACCGCGATCTCCTCGCGTTCGCGCGACGCCAGATCCTCGCGCTCCGCGCCTTCGTACTGCCGGACCGACTCCCGGCGCTGCCTGAGCATCTTCTCCAGCACCGCCACGACGGCGTCGTCGTCGAGGGGCGAGGTGCGCCGGTCCACCTCCTGCTGCTTGATGGCGGCGGTCACCATGCGCAGGGTCCCGAGCCGGGCCTTGTCCCTGGCGCGCATCGCGTCCTTGACGTCTTCGACGATGCGGGCCTTGAGGGACACGGTACGGGGGGCGATGCAGGGGAGGGTTCAGTACAGCCGGGTGCGCCTCACCTGCTCGCGCTGAAGCTTCTTCAGATGGCGCTTCACCGCGGCGGCGGCCTTGCGCTTGCGGATCGTCGTGGGCTTCTCATGGTATTCGCGGCGGCGCACTTCGGTCAGCACGCCCGCCTTCTCGCACGCGCGCTTGAAGCGGCGAAGCGCCACGTCGAACGGCTCGTTCTCCTTCACGCGGATTTGCGGCATCGGATCCGGTTCCTTGTCCATAGAGTATGCGGTTGCATCACGTCCAAGGGAGAAATATACCCGCCATCGTCCGTTCCGGCAAAATGTTTGCTCCCGCCTGTTTGCTCCCGCCTTGTTTGCTTCCGCCTCCACGATTCCCGCCAGCGCCCGGAGAGGCGGTGTCGTGGCGGGATTCCGGCGCAATTCCGACCACCAGGGCGTCCAATCGAGGGGACTTCGAGGGCCTGTTCCCGCCTGGCGGGAATCGCTGCTCCCGCCTCGTTCGCTCCCGCCTCTGCGGCGGCTCCGTGATGGCGGTACAATCCTTTCTGGCGTCATCGGTCCGTCCGGCGCGGGGTGCGGCGGCGGACGGACCCCGGGGAGGTGCCATGAACAAGCACGGACGGACCGCCTCCGGAGCCCGCGCCCCGGGGTGCGCCGGCGCATCGGCCGGTTCGGGGCCCGGCCTGGTGAGCCGGCGGCGGTTCCTGCTCACCGGAGGGCTGACCACGGCGGTCGTCATGGTCGGGGTTCCGGGCCTGGCGGGGGCGGAGACTCCCGCGATCGTCGCCACCTACCCGCGGAAGTACATCGCCAGGCTGTCGTCCCTCGTGGTCGACGAGCCGGTCGATTTCCGGTATCCGGACGAAGGCGAGTACTCCGAATCGATGCTCGTCAGGCTCGGGGTCCGGGCGGGCGGAGGCATCGGCCCGGACCGGGACGTGGTGGCGTTCAGCTACACCTGCACCCACCAGGGGGGACCGCTCGACGGCACCTATCAGGCGGCGGACAAGGCGCTGGGTCCGTGTCCGATGCACCTGACCACCTTCGATCTGGTGCGCCACGGCATCTTCATCTCCGGACAGGCCTACCAGTCGCTGCCGCAGGTGCTGCTGGAGCTCGAGGGCGACGAGATCCACGCGGTGGGCATGTTCGGCCTGATCTACGGCCGTTTCGACAACCTCCGGGGCTGAGCGGAGCCGTCCGATGGCCAGCCCCTGGTACGTACCCGAAGACCGCGTGCCGCTGCCGCCGCCGGATGCGGAGGTCCTTTCCACCGCGTGCGACTACTGCGTCGTCGCCTGCGGCTTCAAGGTGTACCGCTGGCCCGTGCGGGGCGGCGGGACCGGCGGGCCGGAAGCCGAGCGGAACGCCTTCGGGTGGGACTTCCCGGTCGAGCCGCGCGGCCCGTGGATCGCGCCCGGCCAGCACAACATCGTGCTGCACCGGGGCGAGCCCCATCACGTCGTCATCATTCCCGACAAGGACACCGACGTCGTCAACTACAGCGGCGACTCCTCGGTCCGCGGCGGCCTGCTCGCCCAGAAGCTCTACAACCCGGAGAAGCCCACCCGCGACCGGCTCCGCTCGCCCATGGTGCGCATGTTCGGCACGCTGATGCCGGTGACGTGGGACTTCGCCCTGGACATCGCCGCGCAGGTCGGCAACCACGTGCTCGAGAGGCACGGCGCCAACGCCTACTGCGTGAAGGCCTTCTCCTACGGCTACATGGAGAACACCTACGCCATCACCCGGTACGCGCTGCGTCACGTGCGGACGGCCAACTTCGCATACCACGATGCCCCGGCGGCGGTGTCCGCCACGCCCGGGCTCCGCGATGCGGGCTTCGACGCCTTCGCTCCGTCCTACGCGGACTGGGGCGAAGCCGAAGTGCTCCTGATGTGCGGTACCGACCCCTACGAGACCAAGACCATCCTCTTCACCGACTGGATCATGCCCGCGATCGAGCGCGGCCAGAGAGCGATCTGCATGGTGCCGAGGCGTACCGCCGGCGTCGCGTACGCGGAGAAGCACGGCGGCCTGCACATCGACGTGGCGCCCGGCGCCGACCTGCCGGTCCTGCTCGCGATCGCCCGGGTGATCGTGGAGAACGGATGGGAGGACGGAGACTGGATTCGCGACTGGGTCGAGTCCGGACGGGAGGCCGCGCCGGGCGCCGGGCGGGACACGCCGGGGCAGCGCACCACCCGGGACATGTTCCGGACCGACGGGTTCGAGGACTGGAAGGCGTGGCTGCTGTCGCAGGACCACGCGGTCCCCGGGAAGGCGGCCGCCATCGCCGGCATCGACGTTCGGAAGATCCACACCGCCGCCGAGTGGATGGCGAAGCCGCGCGCCGACGGCTCCCGGCCCCGGACGTCGATCATGTTCGAGAAGGGGCTCTACTGGTCGAACAACACCGGCAACACCAATGCCGTGGCGTCGCTCGGCATCGTCTGCGGCTGCGGGGGGCGTCCCGGCCGGGTCATCGGGAGGGCCGGCGGACACCAGCGGGGAGGGCTGCACGGCGGCCGCTACCCGAAGGACCGGAGTCCCGAGAAGCTGCCCGGGCAGCGCCGGCGCGCCCTGGATACCGACCGTTACCTGGTGGCCGGGCATACCCGCCTCGCGCATGTCATCGGGACGACCTGGGTGCAGGCCATGTGCGGCGCCCAGTCGCTGCAGGCGAAGTTCGACGAGCTGACCACCCTCAACCCGCACCAGGTGCGCACCTTCGACCGTGCCGGCATCGTCGACACCCTCAGGCGGCGCGTCGATTCGGGGGGCATGGCGGTGTGGAACCAGGACATCTACCTGGTCGACCCGATCGGAGCGCGCTACGCCGACATCGTCTTCCCCGCCGCCGGGTGGGGCGAGGACACGTTCACCCGGGCCAACGGCGAGCGGCGCATCCGCCTGTACCCGAAGCTCTGCGACCCGCCCGGGGACGCCAGGCCGGACTGGTGGATCATCGCGCGGCTCGCCGGGAAGATGGGTTTCGAGGGCTTCGACTGGCGGAGCTCGAACGAAGTGCTGGAGGAGGGGGCGCGATTCTCCCGGGGGTCGCGCAAGGACTTCTTCATGGTGAAGGTCGCCGCGCAGCGCGAGGGCCGGACGCTTCACGACAAGCTCCGCGAGCTCGGCAACAACGGCATCCAGGGTCCGGTGCTCATGCTGGCCGACGGCGCCCTGCGGGGCACCACGCGGCTCCACGACGTGCGCCGGGTGCTGCCCGCGGGCGACCTCGCCGACGCCGCCGCCCTGGACGGGAAGCTGACCCGTTTCGGTACCCCGACCGGAAAGAGCCGCCTCCGCAAGGCGCCGTGGAGCCTGTTCTCGAGCTACTGGGAATGGATGAGGCCGCGCGACGACGAGCTCCGGATCACCTCCGGACGCATCAACGAGCGCTGGCAGTCGGGGTACGACGACCGGCGGCGTCCCTACATCGAGCAGCGCTGGCCCGAGAACTGGATCGAGCTTCACCCCGATGACGCCCGGGCGCGGGGAATCGAATCGGGCGACTACGTCGTCGTGCACTCCGAGCGCATCCCGGTGCGGAAGGACGCCTTCACGGCGGTCGAGCCCGGCGACCTCGACTTCGCGGCCCTGCTCCGCAACGGTCATGTCGAGCTGACGAGCGCCGCGATCACCGCCGTCGCGATCGTGACTCCCGCGATCAGGCGCGGGGTCGGCTTCATGGACTTCCTGCACACCAGCCAGCCGGCCAACGCGCTCTCGGGCCGGGTCGTCGACTGGGTGAGCGGCAACTACAACTACAAGATCGGCGTCGGGCGGGTCCGCCGGATGGGCGAGAGCCCCTACAAGCACCAGTACCGCAGCATGTCCTTCGCGCGACGGGACATCGCCTGAGCACGGCGCCCCCGCGGCCCGCACCCCCACGCCGGCGGCCCGCACCCCCACGCCGGCGGTCCGCACCCCCGCGGCGCGCCGGGTGGCGGGGAATCACGGATGACGCACGACTCGCGAAGCCCGCCCGCCGCCGGAACCGATCCCGTCGGGATCATCGCGCCTCACCTCGCGGCCCCGGAGGAGCCGATCCGCTGCGCCGCCGCCCGCGCCCTCGGCGCGCTCGGAGACGAGAACGCCGCGCCGGCCCTCGTGGGCGCGCTGGCGGACGCGGACCCGGACGTGCGTTCGGACGCGATGGCCGCTCTGGAACGCTGCGCCCGGCCGCGGGACGCCGCCGCAATCCGTCGCTCGCTGGCGGACGATCCCGTGGCCGACGTCAAGACCGCGGCGGTCCGGGCGCTCTGCCGGCTGGAGGACGAAGCGTCGGTGGAGGTGTTGCGGGCGCTGTCGAACGATCGGTGCGAGCCCCGCATCGCGTGGGAGCCGCCGGACGAAGGGTGGGACGACTGGCTCGATGTCCAGGTGGCCGCGATCGCCGCGCTCGGCGAGATGCGCGTCGAGGCCGCGGTCGGCGACCTGTTGCGGGCGCGCGGCGACGAGACCGGGCAGGATCTCGACCACGTGGTGTTCGGGGCCCTGGCGAAGATGCCGGTCCGCGGGACCGGCGCCCTGCTCGACTTCCTCGGGGACGGCGACCCGCGGGTACGGCGGCGAGCCCTTGCCGCGCTGTCGAGGTCGGGGTCCCCGCTGCCGGCGACGGTGTGCGACCGGCTGGTGCGCGACCCGGCCCCCGATGTCCGCGCGCTCGCGGTCGAGCGCGTCGAGGCCGCGGACGATCTCCTGGCCCGATGCGCCCTGCGCGATCCCTCCGCCCTCGTTCGCCGTGCGGCGCTCGCCCGCATCGCGCCCTCGCGTCCGGACATCGTGCGGTCCGCCGCCGACGACCCGGACGACGGTGTCCGGGCGGCCGCTCTCGAAGCGGTCCCGGCCCCGCCCGGCCTCTCCCCTGAGAGTCGGGACAAGGCGTTCCCGGACGGAGCCTCCGGACTTGCCGGGAAGGCGCGAGCCTGGCTCCGGACCGCGGACGCCTCCCTGGCGGTCACGTGCGCGTCGGTGCTCCCGAAGCTGGTCGGCGCGGATGCGCTGGATGCCCTGCGCGGTGTGGCCGCCGGTCCGGAGAGGGCGCCGGAAGTGCGGGTCGCCGCGCTCCGGGCCATGGGGGAGACCGGCTCCGGCGATGCGCTCGACGCGCTCGGCGCCGCCGCCGCGGACCCGGTCCGTCAGGTGCGGGTGGCGGCCCTGGCGGTCGTGGGCGAGATGGCCCGCACCGCGCCCGGCGATGCCCGCGCGCGGGCCCGGACCCTGCTGATCGACGCCGTGCGCAGCGGTCTGCGGAGAGCGGAAGCTCCGGCGCCGGTCAAGGGCGCCGGTGGTTCCGGCAGGACCCTTCAAGAGTCGCGGTCATTGGCCGCCCGACCGGAAGATCGCACGGTGACGGGCGGTCTTCCGGCATCAAAGGCCCGGACCGAGGGCCTGATGAACCGTTCGTCACGACTTCCGGAGAGCCTTGGTGGTTCCGGTGTGTCCCGCCCCCCGGAGCCCGGACCCCCGGAGTCCGGGCCCACGGAGTCCGGGCCCGGGTCGCTCTCCGTGGAGCGGGCCGCGCCATCGTCCGGGGACGGAGGGGACGGCGCCGGTCCATCGCAGCCGCGGGTATCGGGCGCCTCTGCGGCGGACGCCGGCAGCGCCGGGGAGCCGTACCCGCGCTCGACGCTGGAGGCGATTCGGGCGTCGTCTCCGCGGCCGGTGCGCGAGACGCCGGCCTCGCCGCCGGCGGGCCACGCCGCGCGCTCCCCGCGGCGTGGTGCATCCGTTCCACCGCGCCGCATCGCGGTGGGTGGATGCGACGACATCGCCGGCGACATCCGGCTCGCCGCGATTCGGACCGTCGCCGAGTGCGCCGGGGAGGGAATCGACGAAGCGCTGGCGGAGGCGGCCGGGTCCGTGCCGCCGGGCGCGCATGCGGAGGTGCTCGAGTCGATTGCCCGGCGCGCCGAAGCGATGCGTCTCTCGCCCGGGCTGGTCATGACCCTGCGCCGGTTTCTCCGCCACCCCGATGCGCGGGTGCGGGCCGCCGCCGCCCGCGCGGTCGCGAGCACGGGGGCCGACGCGCATCGCATCCTTGCGCCGCTGGTGACCGACTCCGATGCCGCCGTGCGCGCCGCGGCGTTCGGCGCAGTGGCCGGAGCCTGCCCGGCAAGGGCCGTGGACGGCATCGAGGATCCTGCTCCGGCCGTGCGTCGGGCGGCCGTGGAGGCGATGGTGGCGCACCGCGATCCGGCCCTGCTCGCGGAGGGCCTGCGCAAGGTCGTGCACGGCGGCTGGAGCGACACCCTCATCGACGCCTGCCGGCGCCACCCCGACGCGTGCCGGCGCGTGCTTCCCGGGCTGCTCGCGCCGCGGTGCACGAGGCGCGCGGCGCTGATGATCCTGGACGCCCTCGGCCACGCCGTCGCATGAGGGTCATGCCGTACCGTCCGCCCCCCGGGCGGGGACCGGGCTCCGGCTCCCGGCATCCGCGGAGCGGGAGAGGCGCGACGCTCAGTATCCGGCCGGGATGGCCTTGACGTGGCCGTGGAACTTCACGCCATGCACCTCGCCTTCATGCTCGCCCTCCGACAGGCGCAGCCCCTTCACGTCCCAGGTTCTTCCGTTCGGCCCGAGCGCCTTCACGCCGTGGAAGCGTTCGCCGTCCGCATGGACGGCCTTGATGTGAACCACGTGACCGTCCTGGGCGACGCCCTTGACGTCGAGCCTTTCGTCCCCTTCGAGGGCCTTGATGTCGAGCAGCGTGCCGTCGGCGCCGATCGCCTTGACGGACAGGTACCGGCCGCCCTGGTCGATCAGCTTGACGGGAAGGCGCTGGCCGTCGACCAGGGCCTTGATGCCCATGACCTGCCCACCGCCCTCGACCCGTATCACCTTCACGTCGTGTATCGCGCCGCCGGCGTCGATCGCCTTGATGTCGAGGATTGCGCCGTCCTCGTGAAAGCCCTTGACATGCCAGATCTCGTCCGCGGTCGCGGGGAGGGCGAGCAGTACGGCGGCGGAAGCCGCGAGGATTTTCCCAATCATCCGGAAGCTCTCCGTGGTCGTTTGCCTGAGTGCGTGCTCCATTCCGGCAGTTGCAGGATCACTCCCCGCGGCCACTCGCCACGGAGCGCCGTGTCGCCGGAGTGTCCATGTCCACTCCGGCATTCCATCGTTCCATCCGGCAATTGCAAGAGCAGGTGTTCCAGAGTATACGCTTGCGCGTGAGACGTGCGGCCTGCCAGGAGGGAAGAGACCGTGAGACGAGTCGAGCAGGACCCGGGAGTGAAAGGTTCGCCGAAGCCCGGCGACGCGGCTTCCCGCGCGGGCCCCGAGGGCGGCGGGCGCGGCGACCTCGGGATGGCGCCCGAGCTGATGCTCGATCTCGCGCGCCAGGCGGCCGAGCTGCTGGTGAGCCGGATCGAGGGGCTGCCGGAAGAGGGCGCATGGGACGGCGACTTCCAGAAGGAGCTCGAGGATCGGCTGCTGGAGGACCCGCCCGAGGAAGGCCGTCCGGCGTCGGAGGTCATCGACAGAGCCGCCCGCGAGATGCTCCCGTTCGCGGCGCGCCTGGATCACCCCCGCTGCTTCGCCTTCGTGCCCTCCGCGCCGACCTGGCCGGGGGTGCTGGCCGACTTCATCGCGGCCGGATACAACTTCAATGCCTGCACCTGGCTGGTCGCCAGCGGCCCGAGCCAGATCGAGCTCGTGGTGATCGAGTGGATCCGGCGCTGGCTCGGCTATCCGGAGGGCGCGGGCGGGCTGCTGACGAGCGGCGGCTCGGCGGCGGCCCTCAACGCGTTCGTCGCGGCGCGGGAGGCGGCGGGGAACCCCGAGCGTCCGACCGTGTACATGAGCGACCAGAGCCACAGCGCGCAGGTCCGCGCCGCGAGGATCGTCGGTGTCCGGCCCGACTGCATCCGCATGATCCCCATGGACGAGCGCTTCCGCCTCGACATGGACGCGCTCGTCCGCACCGTCGCCGCCGACCGCGACGCGGGGCTCCACCCCATGGCGGTCTGCGCCAACGCCGGGGCGACCAGCAACGGCGCGATCGACCCCCTGGAGGAGATGGCCGATTTCTGCGAGGCCCAAGGCGTCTGGCTGCACGCCGACGCCGCCTACGGCGGCTTCGCGATGCTGACCGAAGAGGGCCGGCAGCTCATGCGGGGCATCGAGCGGTCGGACTCCATCGGGCTGGACGGACACAAGTGGCTCTTCCAGCCCTACGAGGCCGGCGGCCTGATGGTGAAGGACATACGCACCCTCGAGGGTGCGTTCTCCGTGCACCACGATGTCCTCCAGGACACCATCTGGGGAGCGAACCATCCCAACTTCTCGGACCGGAGCCTGCAGTTGAGCCGAGGGTGCCGGGCGCTCAAGATCTGGATGTCGATCCAGACGTTCGGCATGGCCGCGTTCCGGCGCGCCATCGCGCGGGGGATGGCCTTGGCCGGGAAGGCCGGCGAGTTCGCCCGGGAGAGCGCGACCCTGGAGCTGCTGGCTCCGGTGTCGCTCGGGATCGTGTGCTTCCGGGTCAACCCGGCGGACGCCGAAGTGGACGAGGCGACCCTGGACCGCGTCAACCGGACGGTGCTCGCGCGCGTGTTCTGGGAAGACCGGGCGCTCATGTCCTCGACGCTGGTCGGAGGCAGGTTCTCCCAGCGCCTGTGCATCATCAACCACAACACGACCTGGGACGACGTGCGCGAGACCCTCGAGGCCGTCGAGCGGTTCGGGCGGGAGGAGCTCTCGAAGTGAGCCGGTCCGCTCGTCCTGCGGACCCGAACGAGCTGGAGCCGATCGAGACCGCCAGTCGCGACGAGATCGCGGCGTTGCAGCTTGCGCGCCTGCGCGCGAGCGTGCGGCACGCGTACGACAACGTCGCCCACTACCGGTCACGGTTCGACGAGGCCGGCGTGACTCCGGGCGATCTCCGTTCGCTCGACGACCTCGCCGGGTTCCCGTTCACCGTCAAGGACGATCTCCGCCGCAACTACCCCTTCGGCATGTTCGCGGTGCCGCGCGAACGGGTGATGCGCATCCATGCGTCGAGCGGCACCACCGGGAAGCCCACCGTGGTCGGCTACACCGGGAACGACCTCGACATGTGGGCCGGCGTCCTGGCCCGGTCGATGCGCGCGGCCGGGGTCCGCTCCGGCGACATGATGCAGATCACCTACGGCTACGGTCTGTTCACCGGCGGTCTCGGCTTTCATGGCGGCGCCGAGCGCCTCGGGTGCACGGTGGTCCCCGTGTCGGGCGGGCTGACCGGGCGCCAGGTGCAGCTCATCGACGAGTTCAGGCCTCGGGTGATCGCGGTGACGCCTTCGTACATGCTCGCGATCGCGGACGAGTTCGCCCGCCAGGGCCTGGACCCGAAGCGGTGCTCGCTGGAGATCGGCATGTTCGGCGCCGAGCCGTGGACCGGCGCGATGCGCGAGGAGATCGAGGCCGGGTTCGGCATCCAGGCCCTCGACATCTACGGGCTCTCCGAGATCGTCGGCCCGGGCGTCTCGGTCGAGTGCGCGGAGAGCAAGGACGGGCTCCACATCTGGGAGGACCACTTCTACCCCGAAATCATCGATCCGGCGACCGGCGAGGTGCTGCCCGACGGCGAGACGGGGGAGCTGGTCTTCACCTCCCTCACCAGGGAGGCGTGCCCGGTGATCCGCTATCGCACCCGCGACCTGACCCGGCTGCTGCCGGGCACCGCCCGCACGATGCGGCGCATGATGAAGGTGACCGGCCGCAGCGACGACATGCTGATCATCCGCGGCGTCAATCTGTTCCCGACCCAGGTCGAGGAGCTCCTGCTCGGCGACGGGCGGCTGTCGCCGCACTACCGTCTGGAGGTGCGGCGCTCGGGCCGCCTCGACGAGCTCACGATCATCGCCGAGGCCCGGGCGGGCGCCGCGGACGAAGGGACGCGCGAGGCGGCCGGACGCGACCTCGCCGGACGCATCAAGTCGCGGATCGGCATCACCGCCGGTGTCGACGTCCGGGAGCCGGAGTCGCTCGAACGCTCGATCGGCAAGGCGAAACGCGTCGTCGACCTGCGTCCGAAGGACTGACGAAGCGGCCCCTGGCCGCCCTCGCCAGCGCGACGAGATTCGAGGTACGCCTGCTGGTGTGGTCGGGTCTTCGACGTCCCGATGCCGGAGACCGCCGCGAGTGCGGCGGTCTCCGGTGGTCTCCGGCGGGCGCTCGTGCGCGATGGCGGTGCGCCCCTGTGGGAGAGTGTGCGAAACGGCGTTGCGCCGCACCGCATCAGGCGAACTCGAAATCCCCCTCCGTCAGCGTCGAGGCGTCCACGTTCGCAAGCACGATCATGTCGCCGTCGCCGTAGCGGATCTCGGTCCCGCTGCCGTCGGCCCGCTGCCTGATGTCCAGCCCCGCGAACCCGCCGTCCACGCCGCGGAACTCGATGGTGTCGCCGCTCCCGAAATCGGAGATCCGGTCGAAGCTCCCGTCCCCGGCCGCAAACACGAAGGTGTCGTTGCCGTCGCCGCCCAGGAGACAGTCATCGCCCTGGCCGCCTGTCAGCGTGTCGTCGCCGAGGCCGCCGTAGAGACAGTCATCGTCACTGCCGCCATGGATCGTGTCGTTGCCGGCGCCGCCTTCGAGATGGCCGACGCCCTCGCCGCCGTACAGCGTGTCGTCGCCGTCATCGCCGTACAGCGTGTCGTAGCCCTCGCCGCCGTACAGCGTGTCATCACCCTTGCCGCCGTCCAGGATGTCGTCGCCCTTGCCGCCGTACAGCGTGTCGTTGTCCGAGATGCCGGGGGTCATGTCGAACTTCTCCCGGTCGGCGGAGGCGTTGCCGGTCCCGCCATACAGCACGTCGTCGCCCTTGCCGCCGCGCAGCACGTCGTCGCCCATTCCGCCCGTCAGCGTGTCGTCGCCCTTGCCGCCGTGGAGCGCCTCGTCGCCGTCGCCGCCCGTCAGCGTGTCGTCGCCGTTGGTGCCCTTCTCTTTCTTCCCGCCGGCCTTCTGCTCGGCGGGCGCTTCCTCCTTCTCCTTCTCGGGGGCGACGACCTGCAAGCCGTAGGCGTCGCCGTCGCCGTCGTTGCCATCGTCGCCGTCGCTGTCGTCGTCTCCGCTGTCGTCGTCTCCGCTGTCGTCGTCGCCGTTCACAAACCTGAAGGCGCTCTCGTCGACGTCCTTCGCCGCCACGCCCAACAGCACGATCCTGTCGTTGCCGTCGCCGTAGCGGATTTCGGCCCCGAGGCCGTCGGACCGGTCACTGATGTCCAGCGCTTCGAACCCGCCGGCCAGGCCGATGAACTCGATGGTGTCGCCGCTCTCGAAATCGTCGATCCGGTCGTAGCCGTCCCCGACCGCAAAGACGAAGACGTCGTTGCCCGTGTGGCCCTGGAGACAGTCATTGCCCTGGCCGCCGTAGAGCCTGTCGTCGCCCTGGCCGCCGAAGAGACAGTCGTCGCCCTTGCCGCCGTACAGGGTGTCGTTGCCCTGGCCGCCGTACAGCGTGTCGATGCCGTCGCCGCCGTACAGGGTGTCGTCGCCGTCATCGCCGTACAGGGTGTCGACGCCGTCACCGCCGTACAGGGTGTCGTCGCCCTTGCCGCCGTCCAGGGTATCGTCGCCCCCCTCGCCGTACAGCGTGTCGTTGTCCGAGATACCGGGAGTCATGTCGAACTTCTCCCGGTCGGCGGAGGCGTTGCCGGTCCCGCCATACAGAGTGTCGTTGCCATCGCCGCCTCGGATCACATTGTCGCCCATGCCCCCCATCAGCGTGTCGTCGCCCTTGCCGCCTTCCAGAATTTTCGGTGTCATCGTCTTCTCCACGGTGGTTGATCTGCCATTCAGCGCGGGCAAGCGCTGCGTGCGGGTGACTGTCTCTCATGAAGGTGGCCATGACAACAGCCTCCCTGCATTGGCGCCCTATCCCGTGCCGGTCGCCGTCTCCCTTCTTCACACGGCCCTTCCGGCGGGCGCCGATGGCAAGTGTGAGGGACAATTGTCACGCAATGATCACGTGACGTGCACGACGCGGTGCCGAGCGGCAGCAATTCCCGCCAGGCGGGAACAGGCCCCCGAAATCCCCCTCGGCTCGACGCCCCGAAGGTCGAAATCGCGCCACGATCCCACCACGGTACGGCCTCTTCCGGGCGCTGGCGGGAATCGCTGGCCGAGCGGCGTCCCCGACGGCTCGGTGGCCGCCGTCATCGCGGACCCTCCCTGGCGGACCGGGCCGTGAGTCAGTGTTGCGCACGCCGGGTGTTTGGCGGGACACTCCGTACCGGGGAGCACGGTCCGCGGGACGGCGCGCCACGCGCTGCGGGACCGGATGCCGACGGGGATGGAACGATGACAGGCGCGACCAGGACCCTCAGTCTCGTGCTCAGGAACGACAGCCACGAGCTGATCCGGTGCGCGGAAGCCATCGACGAGTTCGCGGACCGGAACCACTTTCCCGAGAAGGCCCGGTTCGAGCTTCAGTTGTGCCTCGAAGAAGCGGTGATGAATATCGTCAACTACGGATTCGACGACACCGAGGAGCACGACATCCATGTCGACGTGCGGCTCCGGGACGATGGCCGGACCCTCGTCGTCCGGGTCGTCGACGACGGCAACGAGCTCGATCCGTTCGGCGAGGACGCCGAGCCGGACCTGGACGCGTTCCTGCAGGATCAGGCGATGGGCGGACTCGGCTTCCACCTGATGCGCAAGTACACCGACGCGCTCTCCTACCGCCGCGAGGACGGCCGCAACCACCTGGTCCTGACCAGGACGATTGCGCGGGAGTAGCGCGCGCCTTCGTCGGATCATCCCTTCGTCGGATCATCGCTCGGAAGCGATCGACCGCTTCCGGTCGATCGTGCCGGGCTCGACGGACGGGCGGCCGCGCGGGAGTCGGCGCCCGCTTTCGTCAGCCGCTCCCCGGGCGCGCGGCATCCGCGTGAAGCGCCGCGACCGCGGCGTCGAGCCGGCCGCCTTCGGGGTCGGCGAGGGCCGCTTCGCGCAGGATGCGAAGGCGGGCGGCGGCCTCGGGAACGCGCGCGCAGTCGGCGAGGCGGGCCATCACGCGCTCGAAGCTCCGCACGCCCCGCTCGCGGGTGTCGCCGTAGCCCTTGACGAGACCCGCGCAGCGGGCCGCTTCCAGGGCGAAGGCGGAGCTCGTGGCGGACGCCTCGGCCACATGCGCGAGCCACGCCTCGGCCCGCGCCTGCTCCTCCACGAAGCGGTGCATGCCCCGCCGCAGCGGCCGGAGCCGGGCGAGCGTCCACAGCAGGAGGAACCCGCCGACGGTGCTGGTGCGCACGTGGAGCCCGACATTGAGCCGGCGGCGCCACCCGCCGCGTTCCGCCGCGCGGAGGATGGGCCGCGCGAGCCGGGTGGGGAGGAGGGAGCACCACTCGTCCACCCCGGGCTTGAGGAACTCGGTGACGATCACCGGCTGCCCCGGCTGCGCCCGCACCTCGGAGCGCACCCGCTCGATTCTCGCACGGCGGGTCTTCAGGTCCGCGACCCGGATGATGTCCTCGAAGCACATCCAGAGCGCGAGGTGCCGGGCGACCTCCCGGGCGGCCTCGAGGACTGCATCACGGGAGTCCGCCGGCGCCGCCGGCGCGGCTCCGAGCCCCGCCAGCGCCCGCTCGATGCGGCCGAGGTACAGGGCTGCGTACCGTGCGTCCTGGTAGTCGATGGTGCGCTCCACGCCGAGGCGCGCGACCGCGCGGACGGCTTCCGGCAATGCCTCCACGCGGGCCTCGATCGAAGCCGGTGAACGGGAGGAGGCCACGGCGGCCGGCGCAACGGCCGGGGGACGGTCCTCGCCGGTCGCCGCGTCCCCCGCGGGCGCCTCGTCGAAGAGCCGGCAGCCGGCGTCGAAGCCCCGCAGGTTTGCCTCGACCGCGATCCCCGCCCGTTCGATCGCGGCCCGCAGCCGTTCGCGCGGCATCGGAAGCGCCCCGCTTCCCGCGACCGCGCCGAGCAGCACCGAGCTGAGCACCGTGCCGGCCCGCTCCGCGACCTTTCCGAGGTCGGTGAGGACATGCCGGCGCGAGAGCTCGCGGACCGCGCGCCGGATGCGCTCGTCCTCGAACCGGCCGTCCCCCATCGCGCTCTTCTCGGCGATGGCGAAGGTGCGATGGGTGGATGCGATGACGGTGGTCCGATCCGGGGTGATCATTCCGGTCTGCGCCGCGCGCCCCGCTTCGAGGAGCTCGGACGCCACCAGGAGGTCGACGTTGCCGGGGGTGGGGAGCAGGGCCATGGCGGTCCCCGCGGCTTCCGGACCGGAGCCCGGGCCCTCCGGGGGGGCTTCGTTCTCCGGGCCGGCGCCGCTCCCCGCCGCGCCGCCGCGCCCCGGCGCCTCGGGCGCGGCCCCGCCGGCCGGCCGGCGGACGGCCCCGCCATCGTCCCGGGAGACGCGGGGACCGATCTCCAGGTAGTAGGTGGTGGCTCCGGTGCGCTGGGCCACGCCGGGCACCGATGTCGCCTGCACGCGCCGGCCGTCCTCGGTGGCGGCGTCGACGAGCCAGCTCGAGAGGACTCCGCCGCCTTCACCTCCCAGGGCCGCGATCAGGACCGTCCGGACCCGGCCGGGCCGCTCCCGCTCCCGCGTGCGGTCCCGGGGCTCCGGCGCGGCTCCGGCCGCCGAGCCGGGAACGACGGTCACTTCGCCCACCTTCCCCCGCACCCCGGCCGCCGGTCCGGTCGCCGCCGGGAGCTGCGCCGATGTCCGGCCGACGGGCCCATGCCCTGCGATGCGATCATGGACGCGTCGCGTCAGGCCCGCGCGAGGGCGCCGATCACCCGGCTCCGCACGCCGTGCAGGAGCCGATCCCAGGCCGAGGGGTTGCTCACCACCTCCGCCCGGAAGAACGACGGGCACAGCACGGCCGCATGAGCGACCTCGCCGCACAGGCCGCACCCCACGCAGTCGTTGTCGACGTGCGCGACCGGGTCGGTGCGCAGCGGGTCCGGGCTCTCCTTCACGGTCAGGCTCGGGCAGCCGGAGAGGCGGATGCAGGAGTGATCGCCGGTGCACACGTCCGCGTCGACCCCGAAGCGGGTGCGCACCACCCGGCGGCCGGCCCTGACGCGCTGCGCGAGCCAGGGCCGGTACCGGCGCTGGCGCATGAGCTGGCACTCGCCGTCCGCCACGATGACCTTGAGCCCGCGCGCATCGCCGGTCAGCGCCGCGCGCAGCGTCCTCACCATCCTGGCCACGGACCAGGTGCGGACCCGGCGTACCCACTTCACCCCCACGCCCCGCAGCGCGGCCTCGATGCTCCGGCTCGCGCCCGGCCCCGACTCGGCGAACGGACGATCGGCGCTCGCCCCCGGTGCGGTCCGCGCGCCGCCGCGGGTGGACGGTATCGCCTGGCCGCCGGTGGCGGAGGTGTAGCCGTTGTTCATGACGATCAGCACGTCGTCGGACTTGTTGTGGACCGCGCCCGCCACCCCGGTGGTGAGTCCGTTGTGCCAGAACCCGCCGTCGCCCATGATGCTCACGGTGCGCCGGCCCATGTGGGGACGGATCGCGGCCGAGCTCGCAAGCCCGAGCCCGTACCCCAGCACCGTGTTGCCGAGGTTGAAGGGGGGCAGGGTGGCGAAGGTGTGGCAGCCGATATCGGCGCTCACGTGCATGTCGCCGACCTCGCGCTGCACGATCCTGAGTGCGCTGAACACCGGGCGCTCCGGGCACCCGGTGCAGAATCCGGGGGGACGGCCCGGAACCGGGGCGGCGAGGATCGCGGCGGCGCGCTTCCGGGCATCGTCGATCGCCCCGACGATCCCCGGGTCCGGCGCCTCGTTGTGCCCGAGCACCTCGCGCAGGAAGGCGTCCACGCCCCGCAGCATGACCTCGCCGGTGTACTCGCCGGCCATCGGGAGCGGTCCCTTCCCGTGGAGCGCCGTGGGCGCGTCGGCCCGGCGCAGCAGGCTCCCGATGGCCTCCTCCAGGCAGGCGGGCTGGCCTTCCTCCACCACCAGCACCGCGCGCTTGCCGGCGCAGAACCGGGAGACCTCCTCCGGCACGAGGGGGTAGGTGACGTTGAGGACGAAGACGGAGACCCGCGTCCGCCCCGTCTCGTCCGCGAACCCGAGGAGGGCGAGGGCGCGCATCACGGCGTTGTACATCCCCCCCTGGGTGACGATCCCGATGCCGTCGACGGCATCCGGACCGGAGGCGGGGAAGTGCTCGTTGAGCCGGTGCGCGCGGATGAATTCGACGGCGGCCGGCCACCGCCTCTTCACCTTGTCCTGTTCCTGGACGTAGGTGGAGGGCGGGAGGCAGATGCGGCCGTAGTCGAACCGGGGGCCGTCGAGGAGCCGGTGGGCGGAGTACTCGGGAGCCCGATTGGCCCGGGTGGCGAAGCTCCCGTGGACGTGACAGGCGCGGATGCGCAGCTCCAGCATGACCGGGGTGCCGCTCGCCTCGGAGAGCTCGAAGCCCTTCTCCACCGCCCGCACGATCGCGGGCAGGTTCGGGCGGGGGTCGAGCAGCCAAACCTGGGACTTCATGGCGAAGGCGTGGCTGCGCTCCTGGATGATGCTGGCGCCGTCGCCGTAGTCCTCGCCGACCACGATGAGCGCGCCGCCGGTGACCCCGGCGGAGGCGAGGTTCGAGAGCGCGTCGGAGGCGACGTTCGTCCCCACCGTCGACTTCCACACCGCGCAGCCGCGCACGGGGTAGTGGATCGAGGCGGAGAGCATGGCGCAGGCCGCCGCCTCGTTCGCGCAGGTCTCGACGTGCACCCCGAGCGCATCGAGGATCCCGCGGGCGTCGTCGAAGACGTCCATCATGTGGGAGACCGGCGCGCCCTGGTATCCGCCGACGTAGGAGACCCCGGACTGGAGCAGGGCCTTGGCCACCGCGAGGATGCCCTCGCCGTGAAAGACATCGCCCTCGCCGAGCCCGAGAGACCGCACTTCCTTCGCAAAGCTTCGTTCCGCCATCGCAGCACCGCCTCGTGACCGGCTCCGTGGCCGGCTCCATGGTCCGATCCTGTGGCCGGATCCTGTGGTATGCGTTCGCCGCCCCCGGCTTTCCGGCATTATAGGAGCATCGGAGCCGCCGCATGAGGCCGGGCGGCCGATGCCGCAACTCCGCCCGCCCGCGCCCCGCAAGCTCGCAAGGGCCACGCCGGAGGCCCTGCGGTCGTCCTTGCGGGCGCCGGCGCCGCCGGTGATCCGCCCACCGACAGGCTGTCGATGCCATGACGATTCCGGAACGAACCCCCCAGGCGCTTCTCGACTTCTGGCTGGGCGGGATGCGCGGCCCCGCGCAGGCGACGGGGGACCACTGGCGCGAGCGGATGGTGCTGTGGCGGATCGGCCCGTTCGCCCGCAGCACCGAGGACCGGCGCTTTCTCGGGGCGCAGCGCGAGTGGTGCGAGCAGATCCACCGGGAAGGGGTGGACGGCTTCTTCTCGGACCCGGTCTGGGAGACGCCGAGGGGGGTGCTGGCGAAGCTCATCGTCCTCGATCAGTTTCCCCGCAGTGTCTGGCGGGGGACCCCGGCCGCCTACGACTACGGCGCCCTCACCGAGCCCGTCGCGCGCGCGGTCTGCGACCGGGGCTGGGACGCCGCCGAGTACAACGTCATCGAGCGCATGTGGGCCTACATGCCGCTCACCCACTCCGAGGACCTGGAGCTGCAGGAGATGGCGGTCGACAGGTTCATCCGGTGGAACCAGGACCTCCTCGCCGACGTCGGACCGGAGCGGCGCAAGATCAACCAGTTCGTGAGCTGGTCGTTCATCAAGGCGACCATCGAGCACTCGGAGGTCCTGCTGATCTACGGCCGCTTCCCCCACCGCAACGCCATCCTCGGCCGGCCGCACAAGGGCGGCGAGCCCCGTTACCTCAACGATCCCATGCGCCCGCTGTGGACGTTCACGCAGCCGCCGCAGCCGGACTACTTCTCCGTCCTCGGCGCCCTGCACCGGATCGAGGCCGGTCTCGACGAGCGCCGCATCGGCCGCGGGACCCTGGCGTCGCTGCACCGCGCGGCCGGCCTGCCGACCGATCCGTCCGCCGACCCGTCGCGCTCCCTGATGGACGTGCTGGAGGTCGCCGGTGGCGACACGGTGACGTACGAGACGTTCTATCGGCACATGCGGCTTCCGGAGAAGGCGCAGGTCTTCGACGCCCTGTGCCGGAGCCCGCGGATCGCGGACCTGATGCACCGCGTGAAGGGGCTCATCCTGAAGGACCCCGACGAACCCTGGCCGCCGAAGAGCGCCAGGCACTCGGTGCGGACCGTCATCGACGTGGCGGCGCTGAACGCGATCGTGCGCGGCGACCCCGCCGCCGGCGGCGCCTGAGAGGGCCGGCGCCTCGGGCGCAGGCGCGCCGCCGGCGGTGACGGAAGCGGGCCGGCGCCCGTCCGGCGGCGATGCGGGCGCTCTCCCGGTCCCGTCGTTCGCGAGGCGCCCGCGCCCGCGGGCTCACCCTCCGAACGGGTCGAACGCTTCGACGCTGCCCCCCGCGCGCATCAGGTCGCCGTCGGCATTCTCGAAGTGGTAGGCGTGGCAGGTCACGCAGCTCCCGAGCCTCGTGCGTTCGCCGTGACACGTCGCGCAGGCTTCCGGCGACAGGGGGGAGAATCCCGCGGGGCTCCGTCCCGCGTCCCCGCCCTCGGCCATCCGGTGGCAGGAGACGCAGCCGTCCTCGGCGATCGCCTGGCGGTGTGAATGATGCGAGAACGGCTTCAGGTGCCGCGGCTCGTCGAGCGGGCGGCGGCCGGCGGGCCGTGGGGCGCCCTCGAGGCTCGTGGGCCGGGCCCCGACCGCCTGCCCGTCCGCCGCCGCCCGCCCCTCGCGCGCCGATGCGGGCTGCCGCTTCATCGGCGATTCGAGGGGCGATTCGAGGGGCCATTCGAGGACGGCGCGCGACCCTCGGGCGAACCAGTTGAGCCGCCCGTCGCCTTCCGCGCCCGCGCCGTTCGCCCGCGCCGCGGTGGCGGGACGGTCCCGCGTGACGTGACACTGCGCGCAGCTCCCCGGCGACCCGTCGCCGGCGAGGGCGTCGAACAACGCCGCGGCGCCCGGCGCCGGGGCCGTGGCGAAGGTGATCCATCCGTGCAGGAACCGATCGGCGTGTCCGGTCGGCCGGTAGACGAGGGCCGGCTCCTCGAACCTCCAGCCGCCGTAGCGCAGCCACTCGTCGATGTCCTGCGCGTCCTCGGAGTCGGCGAAGTCCGGCTCGACCGCCCGGGTCGGCGCCTCTTCCTCCCCGGCGTGGCGGTCGAGCTCGCCTTCCAGGTCGGGAAACCACCGCCGTGCCGCACGGCTTGCGACCTCGAAGGGCAGGGAGGCGGCGAGATCCGCCCAGGCGCCCGGCGCCGGACCCGAATGGAGGCTCCGCGCCGCTTCCACGAACACGGACGGCCCGTCGCGCACCAGGTCCCGGGCCAGCGACTTGAACGCCCAGGCCAGACGCACGACCGCCCGCATCTCCTCTTCGCCGGCGTCGGTCAGGTCCAGGAGATCGAGCGCCCCGACGAGGCCCAGGTCCCCGGCGCCGAGGTACCCGCCCGCGTCCAGCATCAGCGTGAGGAACGCGTTCGGCTCGGCGTCCGCGAGGAGCGGCCAGTCGCCGATGCCGGCGTCTTCCAGCGCTTCGAGGTCGAGCCCGGGCGGGGCGAGGAGCTCCAGGTACGCGGACCCGCCCGGCGGGTCGGAGATCCCGGCCTCGTGGCAGGAGGCGCAGGCGGCGAAGCCGCGGACGACCATGCCTCCCCGGCCGTCCGCGTCGTGGCACGCCCCGCAGCTCTCCGGCGCCGGGATGCCGTCCCGGGCCGATCTCCCGAAATGCCGGCCGAAATGCCTCCGGTGGTCGAACGACACCCGGCTCCGCGCGAGATGCGGATAGCCGATGAAGGGCGGGTGTCCGGCGAACCCCGCGAACGGCTCCGCGTGGCAGGCCTGGCACTGCGCATCCGTCATCGCGGTGGCGTCGAAGTCGCGGCCCTCGTGCTCGCGGTGGCAGGCGATGCAGGCGATCCGGCCCCGCGGCGCGCCGGACGGACTCTCTCCGTGCGCGGAGGTGCGAAGCGCCGCGGGAACGAATGCCGCGGCGAGACGGATCTCCGGACCCGGCCGGCGCGCCTCGGACCACGCCCGCAGCGCCTGGCGGCGCCCGGTCGCGGACGCCCCGGGCAGCGCGCCCGTTCCGTGGGCGGCGAGCGCCGCCTCGCCGAAGGCGTGGCAGGCCAGGCACGTGCGCGCGTTGGCGAGCGGCCGCTCCTCGCCGAACAGCCCCGCGCGGGCGATGTCGGCCGCCCAGAGGAGGGACGGGCGCGCGACATCGGCGTGACAGTGCCCGCACTCGTCCTCGATCTCCGCGTGCCCGGACATGACGGGCCCGGGAGAGACCCCCGCCTGGGTGTACAGCACCACGAGCCCCGCGCAGAGCGCGATCAGGGCGGCAAGCCGCCAGGCGGTCCCGAGCCGGCGTTTCGTCGTCGCGCGGGGCACGCACGGGGCCGGCGGCCGGCAGCAGCTTCCGTCCGGCAGCGGGCCCTTCCCGCAGGGCCCGCCTCGCGCGAGCGGGCGCATGCAGACCCAGCGGTCCCCCGTCTTCTCCGGGCTGCACTCGGCCCGGTTCGAACACCGTCCGGAGACGCTCGGCCCGAACCGGCAGGGGACGCCGGACCGCCCGCACTCCCAGTCGTCCTGGGCGCGGATGTAGGCGTCGCCGGGATGCCGCGCCCTCCCGTCGCCGGCGCGGGGACTGGAGGTACGGCCCGGCGGGAGATGGGGGTCCGCCAACCTCAGCTCCCGAACGCGTGCACGAACAGGATGTGGAAGAGGGCGAGGACCGCCGAGGCCGCCGCCGCCGGCAGGTGGACGAAGAGCCATCCCCGCTGGAGCCAGAACAGCGCCCATCGCCGGTCGAGATGGTCCTTGCGCACGACGATCTCCCGGATGCGGACGAAGTCGTCGTCCTCCATGAGCGTGCTTCCGGCGTAGTCCAGCTCCAGGAGGAGCTGGTCCAGAGGGCGTCCGGACCCTGTCCAGTGCCGCCACAGGTGGGCCGGGCCGGCGAGGAACGGCAGCAGGCGCTCGGCGTAGAGCCGGGCGGCCGCGGGCGGGCAGCCGCGCCCGACGATCGCGTGGAAGGCTTCGTCGGCCTCGGCCGCCAGCATCGCGCGCTCCTGCGCGATCCTCGGATGGGGAAGCGCATCCCAGTCCCGCTGCCGGCGCGCGCCGAGCCTCTCGAGACCGAGCCCCACCGCGCCCGAGGCGAGGACGAGCGCGAAGGCGATCCACTGCGCGCGATGGAACCCCGCCTCGGGGAGTCCGCCGGCGTGCACGAAGAACACCAGGGCCGCGATCCAGCCGAGGTGCAGATGCCCGAGCAGGAAGGCCGAAGCCGACCACCGCCGCCGGAGGCGCGCAATGCCCTGCACGCCCAGCAGCATGACGAGGAGGACCAGGGTCCATCCCGTCCAGTGGGGCATGGCGAGCAGCGCGGCATCGCCCACGCGGTACAGCGCCGCGCCCGCGAGCGCGAGCGCCAGGGCCGCGCACCAGCCGGCGGCGGTGCGCGCCGTCACGGCGCCGGCTTCGGTGCGAACGACGGCGGGCGGCGGCGGGCGGGCATCACGGTGCGGTGCGCCGCCGTCCCGTCGAGCGCACCGAGCGCAGCGGTACGCCGGCGGCGAGCTGCGGCACGAGATCGTGACCGGCCAGATCGAGCCGCCCGATGGCGTCATGCGGACAGGCGCGCACGCAGGCCGGCCCCGCCTTCCGGTCGATGCAGAGGTCGCACTTGATCGCCACCGGCGACGATCGCTCCTTCTGCCCGGCGTCGTCTCCCATCTCGACGAGGCGGATGTTGTCGTACGGACACGCGACGGCGCAGGTCCCGCACCCGATGCACAGAACCTCGGAGACGACGACCTCGCCGCTGAACTTGCGGAAGATCGCGTCGGTCGGGCAATCGACCAGGCAGGGCGCCTCCTCGCAGTGCATGCAGGCGTTGGCGACGGCGTAGCCGCCGGCGGCCGGGCCGGCCCGCACGAATCGGGGCACGCCGCCGTGGGTGTCGGCGCAGGCCCGCACGCAGGCATCGCACCCGACGCAGCGCGCCTGGTCGAGCACCATCGCGTGCCGTCCGCGCACGAAGGCGCTGTCGACGAGGAAGTCCAGCAGCGGCGCCTCCCGCGCGCGCCCGTGCAGCTCGGCGAGCCCGATCGGACCCGCATCACCCATCTCCACGCCGGCCGCCGGGTCGGAGCGGGCGATGTCGTCCTCGGACAGGAACGGCAGGCAGTCCTCCAGCAGCGCCGCGGCGGGGAGGGCGAGCAGGCTCGTGTCGCCGGTGAAGTCGAGGGTGGTCGCGCTGACCGCGGGGTCCCGCCCGCCGGCCGCGAGCGCCGCGAGGCCGCAGACGTCTCCGCGGCGGGCGAACCCGACGCTCCGGCTCCGGCCCGCGGACTCGTGACGGAGCCGGCCGATCCCGGAGGCGACCACCAGCACCTCCCGAACCGGCTCTCCCTGCCGCAGGGCCGTGAATCCCGGGGAGGCGCCGCGCAGGAACCGGAAGTCGGCCCTCTCCACGAGGTTCGGGAACACGTCCTCGGGCAGCTTCGAGAACACCGGGATCTCGAACGCGCCCGAGCGGACCAGATCGACGATCTCGGCCCGGCAGCGGGCGCCGACCGCTTTGCGCACGGGCTCGGACAGGGCCATCAGGTCCCTCATGCCGCGCCAGTGCACGGCCAGGAGCCTCGCCGGCGTCTCGGCGAACACCACGCGGTGGAACGAGGAGCGGGTGAGGACCGCGAACGCGCCGATGACGTTGTCCGCACCGGACCCTTCGCCCGAGGGTCCGGCCTCCCGGCCGGTGTCCGCCGCGGGTCCGGCCGTGAGCCGGGCGGTGTCGCAGCGCTCCAGGACCTCGTCGAGGTTGTCGATGGTCCGGCGGACGTTGGCGTCGACGATGAGGATGTCGTCTTCCGGGCGCCTGCGGAAGCTCCGCCACCACCGCCTGGACCCGGCCGGGCGCCGGACCTCCGGGTCGGGGACGGAGACCACGCCGTCGTGGTCCCGGATCACTTCCCGCAGCGACCCTTCGACGACGAGGTACAGCTCGCTGCCGTAGTCGCCGGTGCGGCAGAGGACGTCTCCGGCCCGCACCCGCACGAATCTGGCGTACCGGGCCATGATCTCGTGCATCCGCGGCGCCATCGCCGCGTCCGCGGCGGCCGGCCGGAGCAGGGGAGACCGTGCGGCCGTCTCGTCCGCCGACTCCTGTTCGCTGCGTGTGAGCTGCCTGAACATGGGGGACTCCCGGAACGCGGCATTCGTGTTCGTTCAGGACCGCTCCGATGCACGCCGGTTTCGAGGAGACCGGTGTTTCGGCGCCTGTGGAGCGCCCCCGGGCTCCATGCCCGCCGGTCGGCGATGCCCGCGGCGCCGGGCGGGGTCGGCGCCGGCGGCACCATCTCGGGCGCGGCTCCATGCCCGCCGGTCGGCGATGCCCGCGGCGCCGGGCGGGGTCGGCGCCGGCGGCACCATCTCGGGCGCGGCTCCATGCCCGCCGGTCGGCGATGCCCGCGGCGCCGGGCGGGGTCGGCGCCGGCGGCACCATCTCGGGCACGGCTCCATGCCCGCCGGTCGGCGATGCCCGCGGCGCCGGGCGGGGTCGGCGCCGGCGGCACCATCTCGGGCGCGGCTCCATGCCCGCCGGTCGGCGATGCCCCCGCGGCGCCTGCTCAGGGAACGGCGACCTCGCCGACGTAGTCGCCGGGGCCCGGCAGCATGCCGTCGATCGCGTCCAGGCCGCTCCCGTCGCGTTCGAGAAGGCTGCGCGCCTGCGCGCCGACCGCGGCCGCGGACGTTCGAAGCGCCTCCGCGCCGGCCTCCTGCGGCCGGGCCGCGTCGACCATGGCCTTCAGCTCCGGCACCTCGGGGAGCAGGCGCGAGGCCTGGGCGAGCTTCTCGACGGCGCCCGCGGCCCGGGCCCGCATCTCCATCGCATACTCGCCGTCCGGCTCCCGGACCGCGGCGAGCGCTTCGAGCGCCGCCTCCAGAGAGAGCGACAGGCCGGCGAGGTACATCATGCGCCTGCGCTCCGGCGTGGCTTCGTCGTTCGATTCGGTATACCAGACGTTGTGCCGGACCTCGCCCATCGTCCAGGACAGGAGCTCGAACCCGCTGCCCCGAGGGTGTCCGCCCACGTTGATCAGCGCCTCGTGCGCGGTCGCGTGGCAGGCGTAGCAGTTTCGGGCGAGCGCGTAGAGGTTGCGCGGCCGGATCATCCCCGCCGCTTCGGACTTCGCCCAGCGTTCCTTCGCCTCCTCCGGCGTTTCGGTCTCCTCCTCCTTGCCGCTGAACTCGCTGTGCACCCTGATCCAGTCCCGGGACGCGCCGTGGCAGGACTCGCACGACACCCCGGCGATCGCCTTCGGGCGCTTCCCGCCCGCCCGGACCGTGTAGTGACAGCCGGCGCAGAGGCCCTTCCCGTCCTTGATCCGCCGGACCCTCAGCTTCCTGGCGAAGGAGGTGCCTTCCTTCGATCGGTGGGTCTGCCTGAACAGGCTGTGGTGGAGCGTCCGCTCCCATATCCGGGCCGTCTTCTCATGGCACTCGGCGCACTCGCCGGGTCCCATGACGGCGGCGGGGTCGAGGCCGGGGCCCGGCATCGCACCGTCCTCGGCCGCGGCCGGAACGGCGAGGCAGAGGCAGAGAGAGAACGCCATGCGGGAGAGCGCCGTCGCCGCGGCCCGGAACCGGCGCCGCCGGAGGGCATTGCGGGACCCCGGCCCGAGGCCGCCCCGCAACCATGGCGAGGCGGAGCGAGAACGCCGTGCGGGAGAACGCCGTCGCCACGGCCCGGAACCGGCGCCGCCGGGGGGCATTGCGGGACCCCGGCCCGAGGCCGCCCCGCCGCCGGAGGGCCCGTGGCGGAGCCGTCGCCGCGGCCCGGAACCGGCGCCGCCGGGGGGCATTGCGGGACCCCGGCCCGAGGCCGCCCCGCCGCCGGAGGGCCCGTGGCGGAGCCGTCGCCGCGGCCCGGAACCGTCGCCGCCGGGAGGCATTGCGGGACCCCGGCCCGAGGCCGCCCCGCAACCGGAGAGTCCGTGGCGGAGCCGCGGGGCTCGATCAGATCCGTCTCGATGCATCATGGGCGCCAGTCCACCCGTCCGGCCGACGTCGACCCGTCATCCGCATACGGTAGATGGCGGACACCCGCGCCGCAATATTCTCCGGATATTAACAGCCATTCCCGCCAGCGCCCGAAGAGGCCGTGCCGTGGTGGAATCGTGGCGCGATTTCGACCTTCGGGCGTCGAGTCGAGGGGGTTTCAGGGGTTTGTTCCCGCCAGCGCCCGAAGAGGCCGTGCCGTGGTGGAATCGTGGTGCGATTTCGACCTTCGGGGCGTCGAATCGAGGGGATTTCAGGGGCCTGCTCCCGTCTGGCGGGAATTGCCGGGATATTGAAGCGTCTCATCCTGACTTTCTTCCTCAGCGCGACATCACTGTCCCGAAGTCGAACCGAGGCACTCCCCCCTGGCTCGGTGTCGGAATGTTCATGGCCGGGCTCATGGCCGGGTTGACCCTCGCGCCGCATGAAGTGGAGGCGGCGTGCGGCCCGAAGACCCCCGCATTCTCCCCTCATCCCGGGGGAGAGCTCGACCGGCTGTCGCCGGAGTCGCCGGGCTCAGGAGAAGACCCCCCGCATTCTCCCCTCTCCCCCCGGGAGAGGGGCCGGGGGTGAGGGCGCGGCGATGAGTCGGTCCCCTCACCCCAACCCCTCTCCCGGGGGGAGAGGGGCTTCTTTCGGGACCAGGGGCATCCCGCCCTTGCGAACGAGCGCACGATGCCCTCGTCCGATGCGAAAGACCGCTGGTCGCCGGCTCCCACCGTCCGGCGCATTCCGGTCCGGTCCGGGGCGCCGCCGGGGCCGGAGCCGGTCATGCGCACTCGACGTCCGAGACCTCGGAGCGGACCGACCGCGCCCTTGCCGGAGCCGGTCATGCGAGCTCGATGTCCCCGCGGGGGACCGAGATGCAGACGAGGCAGCTCCCGTCATCGACCCGTGCCTCCGGTCTGGAGAGGCAGGTGAAGGAGCCTGCGAGCACCGGCACCGCGCAGGTGCCGCAGTTGCCCGCCCGGCACCCCGAGGGGAGGAAGATCCCGTTGCGTTCGGCAAGCTCCAGGATGGTTCCGGAATCCCGACTCCACTCCAGCCGTCTCCCGCTGCCGCGAAACGAGATTTCGCAGGGCCGGGCCTGCGCCTGCGCGGCGCCGGTCATGCCGACCTCGCGCACGGTGCCGGCGGAGAACGCCTCGAAGTGAATCGAGCCCGGCGGCACGCCCCAAGCCCGGAGCCCGTCCATGATCCGCGTCATCATGGGCGGCGGACCGCACACGTAGAACTCGTAGTTCGAGGAGGGGAGCCGGCGGCGCAGGAGATCGATGGTGACGTGCCCCGCTTCCCCGGACCCCGTGCGTCCCGGAGCCGGCTCCACGTTCCGGCCGCTGCGGCACGTGACGACATGCAGGCCGGGATGCCGCGCCCAGCGCCGCATCTCGTCGTGCATGACCCGCTCCTCCGGGCTCCGCACGCCGTGGAACAGCCATGCCTCGCGCCCGGGCTCGTGCGCCTCGATGTGCTCCATCATGGCCAGGAACGGCGTGACGCCGATGCCGCCGGCGATGAACACCACCGGCCGGCCGGCCGCGAGGTCCAGGGTGAACCGCCCCGCGGGGGGAGCGACCTCGACGACGCCGTCCACCTCGAGCCGATCGTGGAACCACGACGACGCCTTCCCCCCGGGAGCCTCCGGCCCGGCCTCCGGCGGCGGGGCGAGGCGCTTGATGGTCACCCGGTAGTCCCGGTCCCCGGCCCAGGCCCGCGAAAGGGAGTAGCAGCGCACCGTCGGCTCCCGCTCCGCCCCGTCGTGGAAGCGGAAGGTGAGGAACTGCCCCGGCAGGTACGGGGCGACCGGCCGGCCGTCGTGGGGACGCAGATGGAACGAAGCGACGTTGTCCGCCTCCCGCACCTTGCGGGTCACGCGGAAGCTCCGGAACCCGCTCCAGCTCCTGCTTGCGGAGAGGTTCCGCACGATGGCCGCGTCGCGCTTCGAGAGGAGGTCGGCGAGCGCCAGGTGGCGCTCCACGTCGGCGGCCAGACGCCGGCGGCGCCACCGCATGCGGAGCCACGCATCGACGGCCATGACGGCGATGAAGACGCCCGTCGCGACGATGACGGCCGAGGCCAGCCAGGGCTCCATGGCCGACTGCCGCCCGCAGCGGTCAGAAATTGACCCTCAGCTCCACGCGCAGGGCCGACGAGTCGTCATCGCTTTCGCCGTCCTGAGGCCCCTTCGAATCGTGGCCGAGGATGGCGTAGTAGGCGTCGAGCTGGAGCATGAAACGTTCGGCGAAGCTGTACTGGGCGCGGGTGGTCACGGCGGTTCCGCCGGTGTTGCCCAGTCTCGGGTGCGCCTTGTCGAGATCCTGCCGGTGGCCGAGCTCCACCGCCCAGTTGGCCTTCTTCTCGGCGAAGAACGTCTGCATTCCCACCGCGAATCCCGCGGAGTCCAGCGGGTTCGGCCACAGGGCGGGCCGGTAGCCTCCCAGCCCGACGCCGGCGAAGGACAGGCCGACGGGCCCGAGCGGCGGCGGCCCGCCGCTGCTCGCCAGCCGCCGGAAGCCCCCTTCGCTCCAGTAGGCGTTCGCGTACAGGATGTCGCTTCGCAGGCCGATCTCCGTCGAGTACCCCAGCACCAGCAGCGACCCGTCGTCGTACGCCTTCTGCGCCGGATCGAAGTAGCGGGAGAAGTTGGCGTGCATCGAGTAGTTGTTCCCGGCGGAATGTCCCGTCCATCCCAGCCCCGCATTGACCTGCTCGCCCCGGCTGCGGTCGGCGAAGGTCCTGGCGATGTCGGCCTCCAGCAGGCCCCAGGGGAAGTCGCCCTCCGTGAACAGGCCGACCAGGTCGACGTCGCTCCGGTCGGGGGCGTTGTTGGACCGGTTGATGTGGTCGAAGGCCCACAGCCCCGTCAGGCGCACCCCGGAGGAGCCCGGGAACTGGATGTGGGTCTTCGTCAGCCCCACCGCGAGCATCTCGTCGCGCACCATGTAGGTGTTCTGGAACTCGACCGGGAACTTGCCGATGGCGAAGCCGAGGTCCCCCGCCCGGCGGTCCTGCGGGTCGAGCCGCGGGAACATCTCCCCGATGTCGCCCTCGAAGAACAGGGTCTCGAAATCGGCGTCCCAGTGGCTCTCGAACCCCCGGCTCCGGGGAGAGAGCGTCTTGCCGGTGAACGCCCCCCCGGCGTCCATGGGGCGCAGATGGGCCTGGACCCGCTCGGTGCCGGTCAACTGCAGGTTGGCGAAGAGGTCCATC
This sequence comes from Gammaproteobacteria bacterium, assembly GCA_965202735.1. Classification (GTDB taxonomy): domain Bacteria; phylum Pseudomonadota; class Gammaproteobacteria; order HK1; family HK1; genus HK1. Next base: position 818,060 of record OZ241844.1, on the reverse strand, counting down.
CGGGTCGCCACCTCGGCGAGGTCGCCCCCCGGACGGGTGCGGCGGTCGCCGTCGGTGGAGAGCACCGCGACCCGCTGCGACCCGTAGACCCAGAGCGCCGGCTGCCAGACCGCCCCCCAGGGCGTCTCGATGCCCGGAGACAGCGGCCCGGTCTCGTTGATGCCCCGGCCCAGCTCGATGAAGGGCCCGGTCCGGGGCGGCAGGTCCCCGGTCTCGAGAAAGGGGAGCGGCTCGTCCGGCAGGCGGAGCGGCGGGGCGTCGTCGGCCGCGGCCGGGGACATCATCGGTCCGAGACACCCGAGCAGCCCCACCGCCGCCATCACCCGCGCGGGTCGTCGCAGCCGGGCCGGCGCGCTGATCATGACCGATCCTCCGTCGCGTCGAGGGTCCGGTCCACGGTCGCGGTCCGGCGCCAGACCTCGGCCGCGCCCCCGACGATCCGCTCCGCGACCTCCCGGGCGCTCATGCCGTAGTCGAAGCCGACCGACCGGCTGGCATGGATCAGGCTGATCGGCACCGGCTGGAAGATGAGCTTCGCCTCGATGGTGTAGGTTTCCGCGGGCTCGATGCGATCGGCCGGCACGTGGTAGGTCGCGGTGCGGGCCTGGCCGGCGGGGATGCCCGTGCGGTGCTTCCGGCTGCCGCGGGTGCGCCCGTAGAGCAGGGTGGGGCGCGGGTCCGGGCGGACCATCGGCATGGCGGTGACGGACATCGGCGGCGCGAGGTCCTGCGACCGGCGCGGACCGCGAAGGACGGCGACGTAGGTCTTCGACTGAAGGTTGAACAGGTCGTCGTCGTGCGGCAGCACGCCCGCCGCCACGTAGCGCGAGTGCGCATCGCGCAGGTCTCCGTTCGGGTCCCGGTCGCCGGAGCGGTAGACGACGTTGCCGGCCGAATCGGCGACCGTCACCTGCAGGAACACGGTGCGCTTGATGTCGAAGCTGGTCGGGACGTAGTGCCCTTCGGTGAGGTTGCGGACCTCCAGCGAGAACTTCAGGCCGTCGCCGGACCGGCGGATGTCCAGCACCTCGGACAGGCCGAAGCCGTTGCGCAGCACCTCGAGCCGCTGTTCGTCGGCCCACGCCAGCAGCTCGAGCTGCTCGTCGATGATCGCCCGGGCGTCGAACCGGTCGTCGGCCGAGGCCCAGGCTTCGGGGAACGGGTGGTCGTCCGCCACCGAGTCCTCGAATGCGTCGGTGCCCCAGCCCGCCTCGTGGTCGAACTGGATCCATTCGCGCGGGGTCTTCAGCCTCGATGCCTCGATGCTGTGGGGGAAGACCCCGGGATGGACGATGGAGTAGTCGGGGCCGGCCATGAAGTGGTTCGACAGCGGACGCTCGCTGGTGGGCACGCCGCCGACGACCGCCACCGGACCGGGCTCGAACGGAGACGGCCGGCCCTGCTCGCTCCCCATGTGGCAGTCGACGCAGGTGATGCCCCTGGCGGCGGCGGGCGAACGCTTGTACTCGGTCAGCATCTCGTGGCTGCGGGCGCCGTTCTGCGCGGTCACCTCGTGGCATACGCCGCCGCAGAAGGCCGGGGCGCGCAGCTCCGGGAACGGCCTGACTTCCGCGTGGACGGCCCGCCCGGCTTCGTCGCGCCCGGGCTGCAACTGGTACTTGGGGTCGGCGATGGCCTTCTTCAGCCGCCCGCCGTCGTCGATGCCGTACACCGGCTCGTGGAGGTCGCCCTCCTCGATGGGATAGCGTGCGGTGATCCGGCCGAACCCCCGGCTCACCCGGTGGCAGGCCACGCAGGTGATGCTCTCGCGCTCCACCGGCGGACGGTCGAGGGCGGACATCGCGAAGGGCCGGCCGAGGGCGGCGCTGACCGGCGCGTGGCAACGCTGGCAGAAGTCGCCGCTCGTGGAGCTGGCCTGCCGGTTGGTGATGTTCTGGAATGCCATGACCACCGGGCTGAGCTGGCCGTAGGCATGGGGCGAGACGGACCATTCCCGGTACTGGCGGGGGTGGCACTGGGCACAGACCTGGGCGGAGGGGAACCGGCTCTCGGCGAGCACCGCCTCGTGCATTGCACCGGCGTTCGGGAGCGCCTCCTCCGCCGACACGTTCCGCAACGCCGCGTCGAGGCAGAACGCGACGGCCAGGGACAGCGCCAGCCATGCCGGGGCGCCCCAGGCCCCTGGAAGCGGCGCATCCGGCGCCGGACCCGGGCGCCGGACACCGGGCCGTCCGGCCACATGGGGCTGTCCGGCCACACCGGGGCCGCCGCCGCACCGCGATCGCGGCGCCTCCGGCGGGGCAGCCGTCCGCCGTCCGCCCGCAGACGATATCGTTTTCCGTTCGAACATTCTCGACATTCCCGACGCACTCTGTTCGGCGATGTCCTGAAGATCCGGCAGGTCGGACCATCGGACCGGAAACCACCGCTCCCGGAGCGGCTTCTCTCGGATTCCTGAAGCAGATATGCCGATTGGTCAAGCAGTTACGGAAATATCGTTCGTCTCCGCCTCAAGACTACTGCGAGAGCCGGCCGCGAATCAATCCCGGACGCCGATGCGAGTGTACATCCGATTTGCGATATCCCCCACTCTGCCGGTTGCCGGGAGCGGCGCAATGAGGCATACAGCGGCGGATGCGCGTGCTTGGAATCGAGACCTCCTGCGACGAGACCGGCGTCGCCGTCTACGACGACGCGGGCGGCCTGCTCGCCCATGCCGTGCACACGCAGACCGCGGTCCACGCCGAATTCGGGGGCGTGGTGCCGGAGCTTGCCTCGCGCGACCACGTCCGGCGGCTGCCGCGCCTGGTGCGGCATGTCCTCGGCGAGTCGGGCTCCCGGTCCGGCGACATCGACGCGGTGGCCTACACCGCCGGTCCGGGCCTGGTCGGAGCATTGCTGGTCGGCACCGCGTTCGGGCGGAGCCTCGCCCGGGCATGGGGGGTCCCGGCGCTCGGAGTGCACCACATGGAAGGGCACCTGCTCGCGCCGATGCTCGAGCCGGACCCGCCGGCGTTCCCGTTTCTCGCCCTGCTCGTCTCCGGCGGGCACACGCAGCTCGTCGGGGTCGAGGGCGTCGGTGCGTACGAGGTCCTCGGCGAGTCGGTCGACGACGCGGCCGGCGAGGCGTTCGACAAGGTCGCGACCCTGCTCGGGCTGCCGTACCCCGGCGGACCGGCGCTCGCGGAGCTGGCCCGCCGCGGCGACCCCGGCCGGTTCCGGTTTCCCCGTCCCATGACGGATCGCCCCGGTCTCGACTTCAGCTTCAGCGGTCTGAAGACGTCCGCCCTCACCACGCTGGCGAACGGCGAGCGCGATGAACGGTTCCTGGCCGACGTGGCCCGGGCGTTCGAGGATGCGGTCGTCGACACCCTGGTCATCAAGTGCCGGCGCGCCCTGCGGGCGACCGGGCTGCCCACCCTGATCGTCTCCGGCGGGGTCGGGGCGAACCGGCGGCTGCGCGCGGCGCTCGCCGGCATGGCGCGGGAGGAGGGGGCGGCGGTGAGCTACCCGCGCCCTGCCCTGTGCACCGACAACGGAGCGATGATCGCGTATGCCGGGTGCCGCCGGCTGGCTCGCGGAGCGGCCGAGCCCCGGAGGTTCGGCGCGCGGGCGCGCTGGGCGCTGGAGGATCTGCGGCCGCCGGCGCCTTCCGGCGGCTGAGCCGGCCCGCGACTCGGTCGGGCTCGCCGACGGCGAGAGAAGCCGCGGCCGCCGGCGCCCTCCGGCGGCCGAGCCGGTCAGCCTGCGGCGCGCCGGCCGATTCGGCTCTCGGTGCCGTCGGCGAGCCGCCGGATGTTCCCGCGATGGCGCCACAGCAGCAGCGCCGCGATGATCGCGAGGACGAGCATGGTGGCGGGCGCGGGGGCGAGCCACGGCGCGGCGACCGGCGCCGCGACGGCGGCGGTCATCGAGGCCAGCGAGGAGTAGCGGGTCGCCGTCGCGACCACGAGCCAGATCGCGCACATGAGCGCGGCCACCGGCCAGGCGAGCACGGCGATCGCCCCGAGCGCGGTGGCCACGCCCTTGCCCCCGCGGAAGCGGAAGTACAGCGGATGAAGATGGCCGAGGAAGGCGGCGAGGGCTGCGAGCGCCTCGACCGCCGGCGAGAGCGACAGGCCCTTCGCGAGGAGCACCGGCGCGGCGCCCTTCAGCACGTCGCCGGCGAGCGTGAGGGCGGCGGGCCCCCTGCCGGCGATGCGCAGGACGTTGGTCGCGCCGGGATTGCCGGAACCCTCGCCGCGGGGGTCGGGCAGCCCCAGTGCGCGGCACACGAGGATCGCCGACGCGATCGAGCCCGCGAGATAGGCGGCGAGCACCACGGCAGCATCGATCATGGCGCTATTGGACCGGTGCGCCCGCGCATCGGTCAAGCGCACTGCCTGCGCCGCGGCGGTTCCCGCCAGCGCCCGGAGAGGCCGCACCGTAGTGGGATTCCGACGCGATTCCGACCCCCAGGGCGTCCAGTCGAGGGGATTTCGAGGGCCTGTTCCCGCCTGGTGGGAATGGCTGCCAGCGCACTGCCTGCGCCGCGGCGGTTCCCGCCAGCGTCCGGAGAGGCCGCACCGTGGCGGGCCCCGGCGCGGTCCCGACCCTCGGGGCGCCGGGTCGAGGGGATTTCAGGAGCATGCTTCCGCCGGGCGGGAATCGCTGCCTGCGCCGTGCCGCCATGCGCGGCGGTCGCGGAGCAGGTAGAGTTTCACGTGCGCCGCGATCGGTTGCCGCGGGTACGGCGGCGCCCGCGACGGACGATGGCGCGCGCCGCCGCCGAGGCATCGGGAGAGGATACCCTGGTGGACATCATCTTCATCGAGTCGCTGCGGGTGGAGACCGTGATCGGCGTCTACGACTGGGAGCGCGGTGTCCGGCAGCCGGTGGTCATCGACCTGGAGATGGGGACCGACGCCGCGCGGGCCGCGGCGGGCGACGACTTCGCGGATGCGCTCGACTACAAGTCGATATCGAAGCGGGTGCAGCGGTTCGTGGCCGGGTCGAGCTTCTTCCTGGTGGAGACGCTCGCCGAGCGCGTCGCGGCGCTCGTCCTCGACGAGTTCGCGGTGCCGTGGGTGCGGGTGAGGCTGAACAAGGTCGGTGCGCTCCGCGGAGCGGCGGGGGTCGGCATCGTGATCGAGCGGGGGCGCGGGCCCGAATGAACGGTCGGGCGCACGCCGGCGCCGGGAGCGGCATCTTTCGGGGAAGCCCGCGAGATGCGCTGCATCGCCGGCGGTGGGTGCGGGTGACGGAGAGGCGGGCGCCGTGAACTTCTGCTCCCGGTGCGCCGCCCCGGTGGCGCTGCGGGTCCCCCCCGGAGACGACCGCCCGCGCCACATCTGCGACGCCTGCGGAGCCATCCACTACCAGAACCCGAAGATCGTCGCCGGGTGCGTCCTGGAGCACGGAGGGAGGGTCCTGCTCTGCCGTCGCGCAATCGAGCCGCGGTCGGGGCGGTGGACGTTGCCCGCCGGGTTCATGGAGAACGGCGAGACGATGCAGGAAGCCGCGGCGCGGGAGACGTTCGAGGAGGCGAACGCCCGGGCGGAGATCGACGCCCTGTTCTCGTGTCTCGACATTCCCCGGATCAACCAGGTCTACGTGATGTTCCGCGGCCGCCTCGCCGGCGGGTCGTTCTCGCCGGGCGCGGAGAGTCTGGACACGCGCCTGTTCGACGAAGCCGAAGTGCCGTGGGACGGGATCGCGTTCCCGGCGATCGCGCGCACGCTGGAGCTCTGGTTCAGGGACCGCCGCAACGGCGCGTTCGGAACCCACACCGGCGTGATCCATCGCCGCGCCGCGCCGTGAGTGCGGGCGCGGTCCCGAGGGTGTGGACGTGCGGTTGCCGGTGGGGTGCGCGGAAGGCCGCTCAGGAGGGCTCGACGCTGGCGATCCCCCGGCCGCCGTCGACCGCGATCACCTCTCCCGTCGTGTACGGCATCTCCAGGGCGAGCCAGGCCACCGCGTCGGCCACCTCTTCGGCGGAGCCGGAGCGGCGAAGCGGGACCAGCCGCTCCGCCCTCTCGTGGGCTTGCGTGTCGCGGTCGCCCTCGGGCCAGAGCGCGATGCCGGGCGCCACCGCGTTCACCCGGACGTCCGGCCCGAGCTCCAGCGCGAGCGCGCGGGTGAGCATGATCAATCCGGCCTTCGCCGAGCAGTACGCGGGGTAGCCCGCGACCGGGTCGCGTCCGTGAATGTCGGCCAGGTTCACGATCGATCCGCGGCGGGCGGCGAGGAACGGCGCGGCGGCCTTGCTCGTGAAGAACGGTACCTTGAGGTTGGTGCCGATCAGGTCGTCGAACTCCGCCTCGGTGGTGGTGCCGATCGGGGTGGGGTAGAAGCTCGACGCGTTGTTGACCAGCACGTCGAGACCCCCGAACCGCGAGACGGCGTGGGAGACGAGCCGTTCGGGGGCGCCGGGGTCGAGGAGGTCGCAGGCGAATGTCGCCACCGTTCCCGGCCGCTCGCGGTCGAGGACGCGGGCGAGCGCCCGCGCATCGTCGCGCGACGTCCGGTAGTGCGCCACGACCGCGAGGCCGCGCCGGTGAAGCGCGCGTGCGACGGCCGCTCCGATGCGCCGCGCGGCTCCCGTGACGAGCGCCACCCGGCGCCGGGTCCCGGCGGCGGCGCTCATCCGCGCCCCCGCCGGTCCGCGGCGGGCCCCGGGCCGACCGGAATCCTGCTCGGCGCGCGGTGCGGGGACGGCGCCGGAGCCGCCCGTATCGGAGCCTGCATGAACGCGAAGCCTCCTTCCTCCACCGGCGCCATGATAGCGGCCGCGCGCGCGGCGCGATGATGCGGCCGCTGCCCGGACTCCCCGGCCTCGACTCCTGCGACCGGGCGCACGTCGAGCGGGTGCACGCCCTGGTCCGGGCCGAGGTCGAGGCCGGCGGCGGGGCGATCCCGTTCTCCCGGTTCATGGACATCGCACTCCATGCGCCGGGACTCGGGTACTACCGGGCCGGCCGGCAGACCTTCGGCGCCGGCGGCGACTTCGTCACCGCCCCCGAGATCTCCCCGCTGTTCGCCAGCGCCGCGGCGCGCCAGGTGGAGCAGGCCATGTCGGCGGTGGGGGCGAGGGAGGTCATCGAGGTCGGAGCCGGCTCGGGGGCGATGGCGGCGCAGATGCTCCTCGATCTCTCTGCGGGGGGAGGGGTCCGGTACCGCATCCTGGAGCCGAGCGGCGCGCTCGCGGCCCGGCAGCGCGAGACCATCTCCGCGCGGGCGCCCGATGCGCTCGCGAGCGTGAGCTGGCTCGACGCGCTTCCCGAGCCCGGGTTCCGGGGCGTCGTGCTCGCCAACGAGGTCGTCGACGCCCTGCCGGTCGAGCGGTTCGAGGTGACCGCGGCCGGCGCCCTCGCGCACTGCGTCGGATTCGACCGCGGCCGGCCGGTCTGGCGCCCGCGGCCGGCGGAGCCCCGGCTCGCCGATGCGGTGGAGTCGATCCAGCACGAGATCGGGTACCGGCTCCCGGTCGGGTACGTCTCGGAGGTCGGGCCGGCGCGGTGCGCCTGGGCCGCGAGCGTCGCGGAGCGGATGGAGTGCGGCCTCGTGCTCGTGATGGACTACGGGTTCCCCCGCCGCGAGCTCTACCACCCGGACCGCCGCGACGGCACGCTGCGATGCCACTTCCGGCATCGCCGCCACGACGACCCCCTCGTGCTGTGCGGCTTGCAGGACATCACCGCCCACGTCGACTTCACCGCCCTCGCCCGCGCGTCCGGACTCGACGTGGCGGGGTTCACCACCCAGGGCGCGTTCCTCCTCGGCTGCGGACTGCTCGACCTGGTCGCCGGCGTCGAGCCGGGGACCCCCGAATTCGTCGGATTGACCGCCCGGATCAAGCGGATTACCTTGCCCGGGGAGATGGGCGAGGCCGTCAAGGTCATGGCGCTCGCCCGCGGCATCCGGGGGCCGCTCATCGGCTTCTCCGGACGGGACCACCGGGCGCGCCTGTGAACGGCCCGGGCCCGCCCGCCGACGGCGCGAGGACGCGGGGCGGCGCCGCTGACGCCGCTCACGCGGCATGGACCGCCGCGCGGGCCGGAGTCCGCGGGCGCCGGCCGGACACGGATGCGCGTCCCGGCGCCGGACGGGTCACCCCGGGGATTCGACGCCGATGGAATGGTTGCAGGTCCTCGTCCTCGCCGCGGTCCAGGGCCTGACCGAATTCCTGCCCGTCTCCAGCTCCGCCCACCTCGTGCTGGTGCCGGCGCTGACCGGCTGGCCCGACCAGGGCCTCGCCTTCGACGTCGCGGCCCATGTCGGCTCTCTCGCCGCGGTGCTCGTCTACTTTCGTCGGGACTTCCTGTCGATGCTGCGCGATGGGCTGCGCCGCCCGCGGGATGCCGGGGGGCGGGCGCGCCTCGGATGGCTGGTGGCGGTCGCGACCGTTCCGGTTGGGGCGGCGGGGCTCGCCGTCGACGCGAGCCTCGCCGAGCCGCTGCGCGATCCCCTCGTGATCGCGGTCGCCACCATCGGGTTCGGCCTCGCGCTGCTGTTCGCGGAGAGGGCGGGGGCGAAGGACCGCGAAGTCGAGTCCATCCGCATCCGCGACGCGGTCGTGATCGGCTGCGCCCAGGCCATCGCCCTCGTCCCCGGCACGTCCCGCGCCGGGATCACGATGACCGCCGGCCTGCTCTGCGGCCTGTCGCCGGCCGCCTCGGCCCGGTTCTCCTTCCTGCTGTCGGCGCCGGTGATCCTGATGGCGGGGGGGTACAAGACGTTTCAGCTCGCCGCCGGCCCGTCGCCGGCGGAGTGGTCCTCGCTCGTCCTCGGCGCGCTCGTGGCCGCGGCCTGCGCCTATGCCTGCATCCACGCATTCCTGCGCCTCGTCGCCCGCATCGGCTTTGCGCCGTTCGTCGCCTACCGGCTGGTGCTCGGCACGGTGCTGCTCTGGGTCTTCGCATGATGCGGGACGGAGACGGGTCCGGGGGAGCGCCGCTCGCCGGGGGAGCGATGCCGGGCCGCGCCTCCGGCTGATCCGGCCCGCGGGACGGGCCGGCGGAGCCCCGGATTCCGACCCCGGCCGTCCGATCGGCCCGATCAGTCGCGGTGCGCGGACGCCCGCAGCCGTCCGAGCAGGGAGTTGCGTTCGCGCCGCCCGAGATATCCGGGAACGATGCTCTCCACGCTGCGCGGAGTGATCCCGAGCTGCCCCAGCCCGTCGCGGGAGCAGACGCTGTCGATCTTCGTCGAGAGGTAGTTGTCGGTGCTGAACGGGGTGCCGGGGACCCGTTCGAGAACCCGCGCCTGCAGCCTCGAGAGCCGGTCGCCCAGTCCGATGACGAGCCGCCGGCGGCCGGTGATGCGGGCGGTGTACGCGACGAGCTCGCGCATCGTGCAGATGCGCGGTCCGCACAGCTCGTAGCATCGGTCCGCGGTCGAATCGTCGCCCAGCGCGGCGAGGAACGCCCGGACCACGTCATCGACGTACACCGGCGCGAACCGCGCTTCGGGACAGGCGAGCGGGAACACGAACGGCGACAGTGCGAGCAGGTCCGCGAACCGGTTGAAGAAGCTGTCGCCGGGCCCGAAGATGATGCTCGGGCGAAAGCTCGTGACCGCGATGCCGTGGTCCCGCGCCGCGCGCGCCGCCTGCTCGCCGAGGAACCTGGTGCGCAGGTAACGGCTGGGCGCATCGGCGCCGACCCCGATGGCGCTCATGTGCAGCATCCGGCCGACGCGGTTGTGCCGGCAGGCCTCGACGAGCTTGCCGGGAAGCTCCGCGTGCACGTCCCGGAAGCTCTCTCCGGCCCCGGCGTGCTCGTTCAGGATGCCGGTGAGGTTGACCACCGCGTCGCAGCCCGAGAGATGGGCGCGCAGGTTCGAAGCCTGGTGGACGTCCGTCTCGACGATCTCGCAGGTCGGTATCACCAGCAGGGACCGCGAACGGCTCCGCCGCCGCGTCAGGACGCGGGTCGCGCACCGCTCGCGGGCAAGCGCGGCCACGAGGTGACGGCCGACGAATCCTGAGCCGCCGAGAATCGCGATTCGTTGCACCGCCATGTTCGGGAGCCGGGCTGCGGGGCGCATAGTTTCGCGGCCGTCCAGAGACAGGGTCAAGGCGGAGCCTTGTCCAATGAACGCGTCGACGACGACGGCGAGGAGCGCGAGCCCGGTCCAGGTCGGCCCTTTCGCAACCCCGCTCGGACGCCGTCGAGGAGCAGGACCATTCAGAAGTCACGGTCGCGGGCCGCCCGGCCGGAAGATCGCACGGTGACGGGCGGTCTTTCGGCGTCGAAGGCCCGGACCAAGGGGCTGATGAACCGTTCGTCACGACTTCTGGAGAGTCCTGCGTCTAGGAGTGCGTTGTCTGCGCTCAAAAATGCGCGCAAATCTACTTGACCGTCAACCGTGCCGCCCTGCACCATCGTCGAATGAACGGTCGGTAGCTCCATCGCCCGGGCGCGCCGATGGGCGAGGCCCCGGAACCTGGAGGTCCGCTTCGTGGCGTCTCGGGGTCCCGGCACGCACGGAACGCTCCATGTCGGAGACCGAAGGACGACAGTCAAGGGCCGCAGGAAGGAGATCGGCAAGGGGCTGCTGGGCAAAATGCTCGCCGGTCTCGGGATCGACACAGCCATTCCCGCCGGACGGGAGCAGGCCCCTGGAATCTCCTCGACTCGACGCCCCGAAGGTCGAAATCGCACCACAATTCCACCACGGTACGACCTCTTCCGGGCACTGGCGGGAATCGCCGGGACCGACAGGAACGACTTCCGGCAGATGGCCGGGGTGGACGTCACTTGCGGAGACGCGAGCGGGTCGTGCTCCCGGCGACGGACTGGATGGAATGACCGATGAACGCCGTCGAGATCGAGGAAGCGATTTCCGCGCTCGCCGAACGATCCTTCGAGGCGGAAGAGTTTCCGTTTGCACTGCTTCGGGCGTTCGGCAACAAGGCGACGACGATCAGGCGCCTGCGCGCAGGCATGTCGAACAGCTCCGATCTCGGCGGGGTGCTCCAGCGCTCCAACATCCACATCAAGGTCTGTCCCGAAGGAGAGGTCGTCCCCACCCTGGCGGCACTGAAGGCCAGTCCGGCAACGGGCCGCGCCAGGGCAAGGTTCGTCCTCGCGACCGATGGAATCGAGCTCCACGCCGAGGATCTGACCACGGGCGACGTTGTCGTCTGCGACTACCGGGGCTTCCCCGATCATTTCGGGTTCCTCCTGCCGCTCGCCGTCGTGGAAGCCGTCCACGGTGAAGGCCACCATGAGCTATCTCAACAGCGCCATCCTGCCCGCTCTCGGCCATCTGCACGTCGGCTCGGTGGTGCGGGCCGACATTGCCCGCTTCTTCCACGAATACGGACGCAGGAAGCCGGGCGGCGCGAATCGAAGTCATGACATACTGCGCACCATGTTCGACTGAGCCATCGCGTGGGGCCGTCGGCCCGAAGCTGCGGGTAACCCGTGTACGGACATCGTCCGCTACCGCCGTCCGCCGCGCGGGCGGTTGCTCGGCGCGGACGATCTGGCGAAGCTCGGCGCGGTCCTGCGCCAGCGCGAAAGCGAAAACCCGGTCTGCGTCGCGGCGGTGCAACTGCTCCTGCTGACCGGGTGCAGGCCGGGCGAGATACGCTGCCTGCGGTGGTGCGAGGTCAAGCCCGACCGGCTCGCGCTGATTGACACGAAGACGGGACCGAGGCCTTAGAGATCCCCTCATAATTTAGCTGAGAATTCGTCTGTAACTGACTGAATTAATGTACAGGCTGCAAGACCCGACCATTTCATGCCTCCTTGAGCACACGGCTCGTGTTGCCAACGCGAAGCTCCGGGGTCACGCTCGCGCCTGCGAGCCACCGTGGAGCCATCCGATGTCCCGACCCATCATGCTGCGACGAGACGACATCCGCGAATTCATCACCGCAATGTACGAAGGCGACCTGCACGCGAAGCGGGTCCTGTCGCTGGCCAATGCGACGCTGGGGGTGTTGACCAGCGCCTCGCTGGCGGTGCATGCCATCGGCCAGGGACTGGCGCAGGCGATGGGCACGCTCGGCAAGCACGGGGTGAAGCAGGTCGACCGGCTGCTGAGCAACAACGGCATCGAGATGGAGACGTTCTTCGACTCCTGGGTGAAGTACATCGTGGGCGCGCGCTGCGAGGTGGTGGTGGCGCTCGACTGGACGAGCTTCGCGCGCGACGGGCACGAGACGATTGTGCTGTCGATGCTGACCGGGCACGGTCGGGCGACCCCGCTGATGTGGCGCACGGTGCAGGCGTCGACGCTGAAAGGCCATCAGAGGGGGCATGAGGATGCGCTGCTGCGTGCGCTGCGCGGTGCGATGCCCGAGGCGGTGAAGGTCACGGTGGTGGCGGACCGGGGATTCGGCAACGCGCCGATGATGCAGTGCCTGAGCCAGGAGCTCGGCTTCGAGTACGTGCTTCGCATCCGGGGCAACCTCTGGGTGACGAGCGCGAAGGGCGAGCGGCGCCGGGCGTCGCAGTGGGTGGGCGTGCAGGGGCGCTCGTGCACGCTGCGCGGTGCGACGGTGACCGATGCCCATGCCCTGACGGTGGGCAAGGCGGTGTGCGTGCACGCGCCGGCGATGGCCGAGCCGTGGTGCGTGGTGGCGAGCGAGGAGAAGGTGGCCACCCGCACGCTGATTCGCTATTACGCCAAGCGCTGGGGTATCGAGACGAGCTTTCGCGACCTCAAGGACTGGCGTTTCGGGATGGGGATGGGGGCGATGCGGGTGCGTCACACGGCGCGGCGCGACCGCCTGTTGCTGCTCAGCGCGTTGTCGATGGCGTTGTTGACGTTGCTCGGTGCGGCGGGGGAGCGGTTGGGCTACGACCGGTGGTTGAAGGCGAACACGGTCAAGACCCGCACGCACTCGCTGTTTCGCCAGGGGCTGATGCTCTATCACCATCTGCCCAACTGGCCTGCGCATCGGCTGCGTCCACTGGTCGAGGAGTTTGCCCACATGCTTGTGGAGCAGCGTGTGTATCGGGAACTCTTCGGGGTCATCTGACGGCAAAATAATGAGGGGATGTCTGAGGACCGAGGCACGTTCTGTTGAGTGAAGCGGCGCGTGCGTTGCTGGCAAGCATCGCCGAAACCGCGACCGGGGAGTGGGTGTTTCCGGGCGGCAAGAGAGACGGGCCGTTGAGTACGAATGACCTTTGGGCGTTCTGGACCAAGGCGCGCGATGCAGCGGGCATTGTGGCGCCTGCGCGGTTGCATGACCTTCGCCAAGCGCACGCCTCGCACGCGGTCATGAACGGCGAAAGCCTGCATGTCGCGGGACGCCTGCTCGGTCACCGTCGGGCCAGTACGACCAACCGCTACGTCCATCTGGACGGCGCGACGCTGAGCCAAGCCGCTGAGCGGGTCGCGCTCACGATCTGGCGAAAGCTGGGAAGGTCGGAACAGTTGTGATAACGCCAAGACGACGAGGTGGACTAGCGGCATGCATCCTGACTTGACAATTGAGACACTACAGATCGAAGCGGCCGCTTTTGCCGAACGGGAATCCAATCATGACGAACCGAGTCTTTTCGGCGTGTAACTACTCGGGCAAGTTATCGACAGCGCGCCCGGCGAGAGCGATCTGAATGGCGACCAGGGGATTGTATCCTTGGTTCGCCATGGACTGGAGATAGCTTGAGATTCGGCAGTACGCTTCGGCGTACTTTCGGGTGCGGAAGCATCCGGAGACCTTCTGCTTGACCTTGCTCATCCGCAGGTCACGTTCCGCGCGATTGTTGGTGAACGCGACGGCGGGGTGCTTGGCGAAGCGTAGCACGGCGCTCTCGTGCTTTTTCAATCGGTCCCACAGATTGTGTGCATCGGACTTGGCCACTTTGCCACGCTGCCCCTTTTGTCGAGGGGGAATCGGTGGAAGCTCGCGTTCCCCCTGGGTGAGGATGGTGCGGTAGCGTTTCTGTACGGCCTTGTACTCGCTTTCGGTAAGCGTTTTCTCGTCGCGTTTGGCGACGTGGTGGCAGGCGTCGAGGAGCAGGCGCTTCATGCGCTTGGCCCAAGCGTAGTCGTGAGCATCGACGATGAAGGTGAGCTCGCGCAGGAGGTGTGCCCCGCATAGTGCGTGGTCGCAGTGCGCGTAGCTCAAGTACGAGGCCCAGCAGTCGTGGACCGCCACGCCCCCGTAGCGCGGGATGATGCCGATGGCCTCGATGGCCTCGCATCCGCGCTTGGGATGGAGGCGTTTCACGGTGAGCGTCCCGGCGGAGTAGACGTGAATCCAGTGATTCTTTCGGTCCACACGCAACGAGGTCTCGTCGACGTGCATCGCCGGTGCGAGGAGGAGGCGCTCGAGGGCTTGATTCTCCCACTCGGCGAGCGCCTGATGGAGCTGGGCAACGTAGCCGAGCAGCGTCGCCTCGGACAGGAGCTGGCCGATGAGGGCGTGCATCGATTGGGCGACGCGCTTGAGCGAGAGCATCTGGGCGACGAGCAGGTGCACGACGTAGGCCTTGACGCCGGGGCCGTACTGCAGCGGGCCGGGGAGTTCGCGGGGGAAGCGCGCCCGGGTCTCGGTGTGGCAGCGCGCGCAGTGCTTGATTTCGGCGTCGGCGTGACGCACGACCTTCTCGAACACGATGTCGGCGAGGGAGCGGCGCTCGTGGCCTGTGCAGGCGGTGTCGGTGAGGTCTTCGCCGCAGCGCGCGCACGCATCGACGCGCAGCTCGGTGACGTAGGTCCGGGTGCGAGTGTTTGCAGCGCGCGCCTCGTTCGATGCGGGTCCTTTGCCCTTGGCGCCGGGGCGGGTGCGGGTGGTGGCGTCATCGGGGCTCTGGGAGGCGGGGAGACTTGAGTTGGCGCTGCTCTTCGGCGTGTGCTTTTCCATGAACACCGCCATCAGCAGCTCGAACAGCATCAGCAGAGCCTTGAACAGGGCGCGGCTGTCCTCGTGCATCTTGCCCGCGGCACACAGCGACTCGAACTGCCCCTTGAGCGCATCGAACTCCGCGCGCAGCGACGCCTTGTTGACCGTGGCCATCGGTGACCCCTACCGCTCGGCCTCGACCGCCATCATCGCGCCGAGCACCGCGAGGCGCTCGGGATGAGGCAGCGCCGCGTAGCGCCGGGCCCAGCTCTCGGCCTTGCGCTTGATGCGCTGGCGGTCGGTGAAGTTGCGCCCCGCGTAGCGTGCCCAGTGCAGCCGCTCAGGCGCGAAGTTGAACCACAGCTTCTCGGTGCGCACCCCGCCCTGGTTCATCACCTGCCACTCGACGCTGCGCCACCCTTCCAGCCGCTCGTCATAAAGCGTCGAGGGATAGCCCGAGACCATCACCTGACAGGGGAGCGCCGCGAGCAGCCCGAGCAACTCCACATGGTCCGTCTCATCGTAGTCGAACCGGTAGCGGCGCTTGGAGCTGCGGGTGCGCTTCAGATACGGCGGGTCGCAGTAGACGAGTTCCGAGCCCTCGAACGCGAACTCGGCCAGATAGCGGTGGGCACAGCCGTGCACGAGCTCGACGCGGTACTCGCACTCGAACGCATCGAGCGCGCGCGCATCCAGATCGATGCCGATGTTGCGCAGCGCCGCGGGCTTGCGCCGCATGATGGCACCCCCACCGAGATGGGTCTCGATGTAGGTGTGGTGCGGCGGCATCATCGCAATCAGCGGCTGACACAGCCCAGAGGTCGCCTTCGAGCCGAAGTAGCCCACCCGCGTCGTGCTCCCATCCCCCTGTATGGGAGCCGTACCATAGTGCCGCGTTCCTATGCTGTCAACGACCGACCTACGAAGCCGCTTGGCGTCCCTTGGGCGAAGCGGCCGCTTCGCGCTCTACGAATCCTTCGGACACCTCCTAAGATCGGGTGAGTAGTTACTTCGGCGTTACCGATGGCAAGGCGGTGGGCACCTACTTGGAGCATAAGTTTCAGGAAGTGCTTGGCGCATCATACACCTACGAAGAGGGAAGTTCCGCTAAGGGAATTGATTTTCCTGAGCTAAATGTGGACATGAAGGTTACCAGCATAAAGCAGCCACAATCATCCTCGCCTTTCAAGTCTGCGCGTCAGAAGGTTTACGGACTTGGTTACTCGCTTCTAGTCTTTGTCTATCAGAAGACAGACAATGAACAAGCGCGCACTGCGAGGTTAGATATTCTACACACTATCTTTGTGGATGCTTCACGTACCGCCGACTATCAAACCACTCGTGGAATTCGGGAAATAATCGAACGAGATGGCAATACCGACGATTTGGTTGCATTTATGGGAGATCGCAACCTTCCTATAGATGATATAGAAGCGGCAACCCTGGCTGAAGAACTACTTCAGGAGCCTCCCAAGTTAGGATATTTAACGATTTCTAATGCTCTCCAGTGGAGGCTTCAGTACAAGCGAGTTATTGAACGAGCGGGAACCGTCGACGGCTTATTGCGAGTGAGTTGAAGATGTCTACCAAAAGAAATACGAAGGTGGAGTACGGTGACTTTCAGACCCCGGATATTCTTTGTGACAAAATATGCAGTCTTCTTTCTGATTTGAACGTGGCACCGAATTCTGTGATCGAGCCCACCTGTGGGAAAGGTTCCTTTCTTCGAGCGTCCGTAAAAGCCTTTCCTGACTGTAGACAAATTCTTGGATTTGACATTAACCCGAACTACGTATTGGCGTCGCGGACTATCGAGCGTGCGCTAGTACAGTGCGAAGATTTTTTTGAAAAAGACTGGCCTTCGACACTAAATAGCCTGAACGAACCAATCCTTGTCTTAGGTAATCCGCCTTGGGTGACAAATGCAGCGGTGGGTATGATTAGCGGAAAGAACTTGCCCAAGAAGTCAAACTTTCATCGTCTCAATGGTTTCGACGCGATTACTGGAAAAAGCAATTTTGATATTTCGGAATGGATGCTACTCCATCTTCTTGAGTGGCTTTCAGGAAGTACCGCTGTGCTTGCAATGCTGTGTAAGACGGTGGTCGCGCGCAAGGTGCTACAATATGCGTGGAGCAGGCGGTTGCAGGTCAAGACGTGCTCGACTTACTCGGTGAATGCACTAGAGCATTTTGGGGCGTCTGTGGAGGCGTGCTTGCTGGTTTGCACCCTTGAACCGGGTGCGAGTTCTCAAGAATGCGGAGTTTATCGAAACTTGGATGAGAGTATCCCAGATTCTAGATTTGCTTTTCGCAATGATCGATTGGTTGCAAATTTGAATGCGTTTGAAAGATACGGATACTTATATGGACGCTCTCCTCTAAAGTGGCGTTCGGGAATCAAGCATGACTGTTCTCGAATTATGGAATTGCATGTTTGCAGAGAACAATCTTTTAAAAATGGATTCGGCGACATTGTGGAATTGGAGAAGACTTATCTGTATCCCATGTTCAAGAGTTCTGAATTGACAAAGGCTGACTCGGAACCATTGCGGTGCATGCTTGTAACTCAACGGAATGTTGGGGAGGATACATCGGCAATAAAACGCGAGGCACCTCGTACGTGGAATTACTTGGAGAAATACGCAGAATATATCGACAAAAGATCTAGCTCTGTTTATCGCAATCGTCCGCGATTTTCGATGTTTGGAGTAGGGCCGTACGCAATTTCACCCTGGAAAGTGGCTATTTCGGGATTCTACAAGAATCTCGGATTTCGAGCTATTGGCCCATCAGACAGTAGATCTGTCGTTTTCGATGATACCTGCTACTTCTTGCCTTGTGAGTCAAAGGACGAGGCGCGAGACCTACTAATGTTGTTGAATTCGCAAGCGGCTAGGGGGTTCTTTGATTCCGTTATTTTTTGGGATTCGAAGCGGCCAATTACTGCGGACGTGCTCGGCATTCTCAACCTCGGAGTTTTATCGATGGAGTTGGGGGTGTCGCTACCCGGCCAAGCGGGAAAGACGATGGAGTTGCCACTTTGGCAGGGTCTTGAACCTTCGATGACACGAGAGGGGCGCTGAGAGGGGGACCGACACACGCAGAGTGACTCAGTGGTGGTCACGGGCAGAACATGCCACTATCGTGTCCTGAACCTGCAACGCGGTCACGGTTTGGATAGCGGAGGACGAAGAACGGAGAGACTGGTAAGCCGTTAAAAAAACCTGATTCCCACTCAAGCTAAGCGCAACTTGAGCAGCCTTTCCGGCATCGGCGGCGTCCTGAGCGCCACGTAGACGAGTCTCGGAATGATGTCGGGCAGGTCGAATCGACGATTGAACCGGTACTCGAACTCGGCCAGATAGCGCTGCGCATACTTGGGCCGAACCGCATGGTAGGTCCCACGCAATGCGCTCTTGATGTTGCCGAGAATCGTGTTGACCCATCGAAACTCGGGACGCTCGACCGCAGCCCGTCCCCGGCCGACCACGATGGACTCGTGCGCGCAGCCCGCCGCCGCCACCCCATGAAAGCACGCCAGCCCGTCGGAGCGGACCGCGGTGCCCGGACACAGATGCTGCTGCGCCCAGGCGGCGATTTCGGTGAGACGGAATCCCTTGACCACGGTGAGCTTCACCCGTATCGGGTGGCCGTGTGCGTTGGTCTCGACCGCGGCGACGAACGGCGTCTTGCCCGGTGCGCCCCGACCGCGCTTGCCGCCGCTGCGCTCGCCCCCGAGATGGGTGTAGATCTAGAACTGACACGAGCTAATACTCCTAAATGATCGAATTCTAAAGATTTGTGGAAAACGCCAGACGAAGAAGAACCCGTCTCCGGTGACACTTTGTCACCGCAAGCAAGCTCAGAGGGGAAGACGGGGCAGTGATCCTCTGCAACAATGCTGTGCGCGAAATCCCAACACTGTGGAGGGCTGCCCCAATGGAAGTATCCCATACGCCGACCGACAAACCCACTCCCCAAGATCACTAGTGTCCCAACAATTATTCGAACAAAATCAACTGGTTAGGATTTTCCAGATTCGATAAATTGTAGTCTGCATCGGAAAACAGCTTGAAAATAGGTGTTTTCTCGAACAGCGTCAGGCTCAAAACCTGCAAAATTGTGTAGAGGTCAGCCGAGAGGCTCAGCCGCCTCCTGAGCACCGCCACCAGCACGTACACGGCCACCGCAATCCATATCTGACTCTTGACCGCGTTCTCCGATGTACCAAAGAATGACTTGATGCGTAGATGCTGCTTGACCCACTTGAAGAATAGCTCGACTTGCCACCGGTAGCGGTATAGCTCCGCAACGGTAAGCGCCGGAACAGCGAAGTGGTTGGTCAGAAAATTGAAGGTCTTCTGAGTGTTCTTGTCGTAGTACTTGATTCTTCGTACCGGCTGCGGATAGCGCTTGTGACCCTTCGCGCCAGTCAGCACCACCGTCTGGTCGCAGCGTACCCCTGCCGCCTTGTCCACCGGATGAGAGTACCGCCGCTCGTATCGGGTATTGGTCTTGGCGCGAATGATGAAGAACGCACCCACGGTATGGAGGAGGAACAAGCGCTCGAAGTCCACGTATCCCCGGTCCATGATATAGAACGCACCGGGCTCCGGAACCAGGAGGTCGAGGACGTTCACATCGTGCATCTTCCCGTCAGAGACGTGAATGAACGTCGGAATGTTCCCTCGCAGGTCCAACAACGTGTGAAGCTTGACCGCAGACTTGGTCGAGCGGAACAGCGCCCACGGAAAGACCGAAAGGCACAGGTCGATTGTCGATGCATCAAGCGCGTAGACCGTGTTGTCCAGCTCCAGCCCCAAATCCTCGTCGGCATACAGGGGACGGGCGATGCGAATCATGGCCTGCGCGAGCTCCGCGTAGATGCGCCAGTCTCGACGCTGGTTGGCATGAGCCAATGTGTTGCGGGACATCCCACCGCGAATCCCCATGTGATAGAGCTTGTCTTGATGAGCCCGCAGACACGCCTCGATATCACGCAGACTCCCTCGGAAGGTGAGCTGCGCAAACGCCATGCAAAGAAACTGGTCAAGACAGGTGAAGGAGCGAATGTGATGGTCGCCATGGTAGCGTCGCACGCATCGGCGGAACGTCTTCATCGGGAGATGGTCCATCACCTGAGAGAATACGAATCGACCCGAGTACATGGCCCTTACTCCTGATGGCGGAGAGACCATGGTCGCAGAGGTCGGATGTCGTTCAAGTCGATGCCCTGTGGAAAACCTCTCTTTTATCAATCAAAACAATGTATTACAACGACCTTCCATCAGCTTGTTGGGACAGTAGTGATGACGAACGTCAAGAGCATTCCATCCGTCACGGTGTCCTGTGCCGGCGGCGGAGCTTCGACCCGGTCGAACGAGCTCGGTATGCGGCCGATGCAGGAGCGGGCGTGGGAGAAGCGCGGCGAGCAGTATCTGCCGATCAAGTCGCCGCCGGCTTCCGAAGCATCCGAAGAAGGCGGTCCGGTTCACCCGGCCGGGCGCGGCCGGGCTCCGATCCGGCACCTCGAGCCGGCCGTTCGGACTATGCTTCGCGGACCCGGCCTGCTTGCGGTCCGGCCGTGGCCGGGGGCGGAGACCATCGACACGGGAGAAGCATCATGGCGGGCTACTGGATAGTGAAGGGCGGGGCAGTCGGGGACCAGGCCGCGTACGACGAGTACGCGAGGCGTTGGGGGCCGGTCGCGGAGCGGTTCGGGGCCCGGATCCTCAACGCCGGCGGGCGGCTCGATGCGCGCGAGGGCGAGTGGGGGCGCTCCGTGATCGTGGAGTTCCCGTCGTTCGAGCAGGCCGTGGCCTGCTACGAGGACGAGGAGTACCAGGCGTCGCTGCCCTTCGCGCACAGGGCATACGACCGCGCCCTCGCGATCGTCGAAGGCACGTAGGGCGCGGGCCGCCATGCAGTCCCACGTCAGGGTCGCGGTCATCGGCGGCGGGGTGGTCGGATGCAGCGTGCTCTACCACCTCACCCGGCTCGGATGGAGCGACGTGATGCTCATCGAGCGCTCCGAGCTCACCTCGGGGTCGACCTGGCACGCGGCGGGCGGCTTCCACACCCTGAACGCGGACACCAACATGGCCGCGCTCCAGGGCTACACCATCCGGCTCTACCGCGAGCTGGAGACGCTCACCGGCGAGTCCTGCGGGCTGCACCACGTGGGCGGACTCACCCTCGCCCCGGACGCGGACCGCCTCGACTTCCTCCGGGCCGAGCGCGCCAGGCACCGCTACATGGGGCTCGAGACCGAGATCGTGGGACCCGACGAGATCGCCCGGCTCTCCCCGATCACCAACCCGGAGGGGCTGCTCGGCGCACTCTACGATCCGCTCGACGGCCACCTCGACCCCTCGGGCACGACCCGGGCGTACGCGAAGGGCGCGCGCATGCAGGGCGCGGAGATCGTGCTCCGCAACCCGGTGCGCGAGCTCCGCCCGCGTCCCGACGGAAGCTGGGACGTGGTGACCGTCGAGGGCACGGTGAACGCGGAGCACGTGGTCAACGCGGCCGGGCTGTGGGCGCGGGAGGTGGGCGAGATGGCCGGCGTCCAACTGCCGTGCCACCCGATGGAGCACCAGTACCTCGTCACCGACGACCTCCCCGAGGTCTGGGAGCGCGACGTCGAGCTGCCCCACTGCATGGACCCGGCCGGGGAGAGCTACCTGCGCCAGGAAGGCCGCGGCCTCGTCATCGGCATGTACGAGCAGCGGTGCGAGCTGTGGGCGGTGGACGGGACGCCGGAGGACTTCGGCCACGAGCTGCTCCCCGAGAAGATCGACCGCATCGCCGACAGGCTCGACATCGCGTACCAGCGCTACCCCGTCCTGCGCACGGCCGGGGTGAAGCGCGTCATCAGCGGCCCGTTCACCTTCGCGCCGGACGGCAACCCGCTGGTCGGTCCGGTGCCGGGCCTCGCCAACTACTGGGCGGCGTGCGCGGTGATGGCGGGGTTCAGCCAGGGCGGCGGGGTGGGGCTCGCGCTCGCGCAGTGGATGGTCGAGGGCGAGCCCTCGCGCGACATCTTCGCGATGGACGTCGCCCGCTTCGGCGACTGGTGCACCCGGCCCTGGGTCCGGGCCAAGGTGCGGGAGAGCTACCAGCGCCGGTTCGCCATCTCCTATCCGAACGAGGAGCTGCCGGCCGGGCGCGGGCTGGTGACCACGCCGGCCTACGGGGTGTGGGCGGCGCGCAACGCGGTGTTCGGGGCCGGCTACGGGCTCGAGCACGTGAACTGGTTCGCGCCCGAAGGCGAGCCCGCGTTCGAGCAGCCGAGCTTCCGGCGCTCGAACGCCTTCGGGCCGGTCGGGGAGGAGTGCCGCGCGGTGCGCGAGGCGGTGGGCATCAACGAGGTCCACAACTTCGGCAAGTATCTGGTGGAGGGGCCGGAGGCGGAGGCGTGGCTCTCGCGCCTGATGGCGAACCGGATGCCGGAGGAGGGCCGCATCGCGCTCACCCCGATGCTGAGCCCGAAGGGCAGGCTCGTCGGCGACTTCACGGTGGCGCGGCTGGGCGCCGGGCGGTTCCAGCTCACCGCCTCCTGGGCCGCGCAGGCGTTTCACATGCGCTGGTTCGAGGCCCACCTGCCGCCGGGCGGGGTGTCCGTGCGCAACGTCTCGCTCGAGCGCATCGGGTTCCAGATCGCGGGCCCGCGGGCGCGGGACGTGCTGGCCGCCGCGACCTCGGCCGACGTCTCGAACCGGGCGCTGCGCTTCCTCGACGCGCGCGAGATGGAGGTGGGGCTCGTGCCCGCGCTGGTGTGCCGCATCAGCTACACCGGCGACCTCGGCTACGAGATCTACGTGGATTCCGGCCACCAGATCGCGCTGTACCGGGCGCTGGCCGCGGCGGGCGAGGCGCACGGCATGAAGCCGTTCGGCATGAGGGCGATGATGTCGCTCCGGCTCGAGAAGTCGTTCGGCGCGTGGATGCGCGAGTACCGCCCGGAGTACACCCCGGCCGAGACCGGCCTCGACCGGTTCGTGGACCTGCGCAAGAACGACTTCATCGGCCGCGACGCCGCCATGCGCGAGCGTGATGCGCCGCCCGGGCGCCGGCTCTGCACCTTCGTGGTCGACGCCCGCGACGCGGACGTGTGGGCCGACGAGCCGATCTTCGCCGGAGACGACGTCGTCGGGTTCGCGACCTCCGGCGGATACGCGCACTACAGCGCGAAGAGCGTCGCCCTCGGCTTCGTGCCGGTCGGGACGATCGAGGACGGCGCGGAGCTCGCGATCGAGATCCTCGGCGAACGACGCCCGGCGAAGCTCGTCGGCGAGCCGGTGCTCGATCCGCGGGGCGAACGCATGCGGGGCTGACGGGGCCGCGAATTTCCAGAAATCTCCGTGAAGTAGGAGATTTTTCTTGCAAAGTGATTGAAACTTCGGCGCGTGAGTGGCATACATTGGCGCCCGGCGTGCGTCCATTCGGTTTCGACAGTCTCGACGTGTTGGAAATTCCTGAATCGGGCCCGCGCCCGTGAGTGGTTCGATCGAGTTCACGCAGGACATGATGGCGGTGCTCCTCGTCCTGGGGCTCACCGTCTACCTGTTCGTGTCCGAGGTGGTGCGGGTCGACGTGGCCGCCCTCCTCGTCATGGTCCTGGTCGGGGCCACCGGCGTGGTGCCCGCCGCCCACATCTTCGACGGCTTCGCGAGCAACGCGGTGATCTCCATCATCGCGGTGATGATCATGGGGGCGGGGCTGGACCGCACCGGCATCATGAGCCAGCTCGCCGGCTACATCCTGCGCATCGGCGGGCGCACCGAGAAGCGGATCATCCCCATCATCTCGGGCACCGTGGGGGTGATTTCGAGCTTCATGCAGAACATCGGGGCGGCGGCCCTGTTCCTGCCGGTGGTGAGCCGGATCTCGACGCGGACCGGCATCTCCCTCTCGCGACTGCTGATGCCGATGGGCTTCTGCGCGATCCTCGGCGGCACCATGACCATGGTCGGGTCGAGCCCGCTTATCCTGCTGAACGACCTCATCCTGAACGCGAACGGGGCGCTGCCCGAAGGCGCGGACCCGATGCGGACCTTCCACCTGTTCGCCGTCACCCCCATCGGCGTCGTGATGCTCGCCACCGGCATCGCCTACTTCGTGTTCCTGGGGTCCCGCGTGCTGCCGGAGGTGAGCGACGGCACCGCCGACAGCGCCGGCACCGCGCAGTACTTCGAGGACCTCTACGGCCTGAAGGGCGACATCTTCGAGGCGGCGGTCCCCGCCACCAGCTCGCTGGTCGGCAGGTCGATCGGTGAGGCGGAGGCGATCGAGGACGCGCCGTTCGTGCTCGGGATGCGGGTGGGGCGCGACATCGCGCTGGAGCCGGCGGTCGACGAGGTGATCCCCGCCGGCGCCACCTTCGCGCTCATGGGCAGCGCCGAGCAGGTGCGGCGCTTCGCGCGCGCCACCGGGCTCGCCGTGGCCCGCGACATGCACGTGTTCGTCGAGGTCCTGAACCCGATGCGGGCCGGGGTGTCGGAAGTGGTCGTCCCGCCCGCGTCGAACGTGGCCGGGCGCACCATCCGCGACGTGGCGATGCGCCGGCGCTACGGCGCCCACGTGCTCGCCATCTACCGCCAGGAGGAGATCATCCGCCACGACCTCTCCGACACCGAGCTCCAGGTGGGCGACACGCTGGTGCTGCACAGCTTCTGGGACGACCTGCACCGCCTCACCCGGGAGCGCTCGTTCGTGGCGGTGACCGACTACCCCTACGAGGTCACCCGGCCGCACCGCGTGTACCACGCGCTGGCCTTCTTCCTCCTCGCCATCGGACTGACGCTGTTCACCGACCTCCGCCTCTCGCTGGCGCTGCTCACCGGCGCGCTGGGCATGATCCTGAGCGGGGTCATCACCATCGACGAGGCGTACCGGTCGGTCGGCTGGCAGAGCGTGTTCCTGCTCGCCGGCCTGCTGCCGCTCGGGCTCGCGGTCGAGACCACGGGCACGGCGGCCTGGGTCGCGCAGGAGACGCTGCGCCTGCTCGGCGACGTGCCGCTGTGGGTGCTCCAGGGCGCCCTCGCGGTGCTCGCCACCGGCTTCACCCTGCTGATGTCGAACGTCGGGGCGACGGTGCTGCTGGTGCCGCTCGCCATCAACATCGCGCTGGGCGCGGGCGGGAGCCCGGCCGTGTTCGCCCTGACGGTGGCGCTGGCGGCCTCGAACTCGTTCCTCATCCCGACCCACCAGGTCAACGCGCTCACCATGGGGCCGGGCGGCTACCGGGTGGCGGACTTCATGCGCGCGGGCGGGCTCATGACCGTCCTGTTCCTGGCGATCCTCATCCCGATGGTGAACCTCATCTTCTGAGCCGGGCGGGACGGCCGGCCCGGCGCCTGGGGCCGCCGGGTCCCTGTGCTACAGTGCGGATGCCGCCCGACACGCCGTCGTTCGGCGCGTCCGGCGCAGGCGTCCATTCCCGGTACCATCAATCAGTACCACCAAGAGGAGGTCGAAGAATGCAACCCAGGAAAATGCTGCTTGGCGCGGCGGTCGGCTTCGCCCTTTCGGGGGCGGTGGCGTCCGCGGACGAGGTGACCATCGCCTCATGGGGAGGAGCCTACCAGGAGGCCCAGAGCAAGGCCCTGTTCAACCCGGTGGCGGAGGCGCTGGGCATCACGATCAAGGAGGAAACCTACAAGGGCATCGGCCAGGTGCGCACCAAGGTGGCGGCCGCGTCGGTGCCGTGGGACATCATCGATACCGGGTCCGGGGGCGGCGCCCGCGGCTGCGTCGAGGGCATTCTCGTTCCTCTCGACTACAGCCTGATCGACACGTCGGACTTCGTTGCGGACACCCAGCTCTCGTGCTGCGTCGGGACCATCGTGTTCGCCACCGTGATCGCCTGGAACACCGAGACCTACGGGGACGACGGTCCGCAGAGCTGGGCGGACTTCTGGGACGTGGAGAAGTTCCCGGGGACCCGCGCCATCCGCAACAAGATGCACGGCATGCTGGAGCCGGCGCTGATGGCCGACGGCGTTCCCCCGGAAGAGGTGTACAGGGTGCTCGACAGCGAAGAGGGCATCCGGCGCGCGCTGGACAAGATCCGCGAGCTCAAGCCCCACGTGGCGGTGTGGTGGAGCTCCGGCGCCCAGCACGCCCAGCTCATGAAGGACGGCGAGGTGGACATGACCACCGGGTGGAACGGCCGCTTCGACGTGGCGATCGCGGACGGGGCCAGGGCCAGCTACACCTACAACCAGGGCCTGCAGGACTACGACTGCTTCGGCATCCCCAAGGGGGCCCCGAACCCGGACCTCGCCATGAAGGTGATCGCGGAGATGAGCAAGGCGGAGTACCAGGCCAACATCCCGCAGTACATCACCTACGGGCCCACCAACTCCGGGGCCTACGGCACCGGCAAGATCGACGACGCGCTGGCGAGGAACCTGCCGTCCCACCCGGACAACGCCTCGAAGCTGCTGCCCATCAACCAGGAGTGGTACGCCAGGTGGGAGAAGATCGGCTCCGAGATGTACGCCGACATGATGACGGAGTAGGGAGAGGTCCTTCGGGACGGCCCGGCCGGCGCCGGCCGGGCCGTCCCCTTCCATCCGCGTACCGCAACGTCCGGCGCGGGCGTCGAGGTACGTTGCGCTTCGGCGTCGTCGTCCACGCAGGGCCGAGCGACACTCAGCCAATGGCCGGTCATTCCAGGGCGAACAGGGCGCTGCCCATCCACATCCGCCGGGTCACCAGGACCTACGGCGACGTCCGCGCGCTCGACAACGTCGACCTGGAGGTGCGGAGCGGGGAGTTCATCACCCTGCTCGGGCCTTCCGGCTCCGGCAAGACCACCCTGCTGATGGTGCTGGCGGGATTCACCCGCCCCGACCACGGGAGCGTGCGCTTCGGCGGGCGGGAAGTCATCCGGATGCCCCCGCACCGGCGCGACGTGGGCATGGTGTTCCAGAGCTACGCGCTGTTCCCGCACATGACG
Organism: Gammaproteobacteria bacterium; assembly: GCA_965202735.1. Taxonomy (GTDB): domain Bacteria; phylum Pseudomonadota; class Gammaproteobacteria; order HK1; family HK1; genus HK1. The sequence continues at coordinate 791,344 of OZ241844.1, read as the reverse complement.
GTGGCCGGGAACATCGCCTTTCCCCTGAGGATGCGGGGCGTGGCGAAGGGCGACATGGGCGCGCGGGTCGAGCGCGCGCTCTCGACCGTGCAGCTCGACGGCTTCGCCGGGCGGCGCATCGACCAGCTCTCCGGCGGCCAGAAGCAGCGGGTGGCGCTTGCCCGGGCGATCGTGTTCGAGCCGCGGATCCTGCTGATGGACGAGCCGCTCTCGGCGCTGGACAAGAAGCTGCGCGACCACATGCAGATCGAGCTCCGGCACCTGCACGAGAAGCTCGGCATGACCACGGTCTACGTCACCCACGACCAGCGCGAGGCACTGACCATGTCGGACCGCATCGCGGTCATCAACCACGGGCGGCTCGTGCAGTGCGACGTCCCGCGCACCATCTACGACCATCCCGCCACGCCGTTCGTGGCCAACTTCATCGGCGAGTCCACGCTGGTGCCGGTGGAGGTGGCCGGCGGCCGGGCGATGCTGAACGGGCAGGCGCTCAGGCTGTCCGGGGCTCCGCCCGGCGGCGGCTGCCGCCTGATGCTGCGTCCGGAGCGGCTCACCGTCCTGCCCGAGGGCGACCACCCGGAGTACAACGTCTTCCCGGGCACCGTGCGGGAGGTGGTCTACCAGGGGGAGAGCTTCGTCGCCTACGTGGCGCTGCGCGACGGGACGCAGGTGTCGATGCGCGGCATCAGCCAGCGCGAATCCCTGGCGTCGCTGCCCGCCCGGGGCCGGGAGGTGCGCCTGGGGCTGCACCGCGAGGAGACGGTGCTGATCCCCGATGCGGGCGACGAGGACGCCGGGGCGTGAACGCGGCGCGGGACTCGCGGTGGGCGGCGCGCTGAGCTCCGGCCCGAACGCCCGCGCGCTGCGCCGCGACGAGGCGCGGGAGAGGCTCGCGATGTTCGGCCTGTCCCTGCCGGCGATCGTGCTGGTGGTCGCCGTCATCGTGATTCCGGTGGGGTGGCTGTTCTGGCTGTCGCTGTTCAACGACGAAGGGGCGCTCTCCCTCGACAACTACACCCGGATGCTGGACAGCAAGTCCTACACCCGGATCTTCGTGACCACGTTCAACGTCAGCGTCCTGACCACCGGCCTCTGCGTGCTCATCGGCTACCCGTTCTCCTACTTCCTCTCGCAGCTTCCGAAGCGCTGGGCGGCGATCGGCCTCTTCGCCGTGCTGCTGCCGTTCTGGACCTCGCTGCTCGTGCGCACCTATGCGTGGCTGGTGGTGCTGCAGCGCAAGGGGCTGGTCAACCAGTGGGGCATCGAGCTCGGGCTCTGGGAGGAGCCGCTGAAGCTCGTGCACAACCTGAACGGAACGCTGGTGGGCATGGTGCACATCATGCTGCCGTTCATGGTGCTGCCGCTCTACGGCTCCATGCGGGCGATCGACCTCGACTGCATGAAGGCCGCGTCCAACCTCGGCGCGAGCCCGACGCGGGCCTTCTGGGCGGTGTTCTTCCCCCTGTCGCTGCCGGGCCTGTTCGCCGGCATGGTCGTGGTGTTCGTCCTCTGCCTCGGGTTCTTCGTCACCCCGGCGGTGCTGGGCGGCGGCAAGGTGGTGATGGTGTCGATGAAGATCGAGACCCTGATCGACCTCTTCTTCAACTTCGGAACCGCGAGCGCGCTGGGGGTGGTGCTGATGGTGCTGACGCTGGCGGTCCTGTTCATCGCGCACCGGCTGCTGCAGCTCGACCGGGTGCTCGGGGGAGGGCGCGGCGCATGAGCTGGCTCGCCAGGCCCGCATCGGACATCCAGGTCACGCACGGCGGCCGGCTGTGGCTCTACGTCGTCGCCGGCCTGATCATGGCGTTCCTGGTGATCCCGACCCTGATCGTGATCCCGATGTCCTTCTCCGATTCCCAGTACCTGGAGTTCCCGCCCCGGGTCTGGTCGGTGCGCTGGTACGACAACTACTTCGGCTCGACCGAGTGGATGACCGCCACCTGGGTGTCGGTGAAGGCCGCGTTCCTCACCGTGCTCGTCACCACCCCCGTGGCGACCATGGCGGCCTACGGGCTGTACGTTTCCAGCCTGCGGGCGGCGCGGTTCATCTTCGTCCTCCTGATCACGCCGATGATGGTCCCGGTGATCCTGATCGCCATCGGCGTGTTCTTCGCCTACGCCAGGCTCAGGCTCAACAACACGATGCTCGGGCTGGTGCTGGCGCATACCGTGCTGGCCCTGCCGATGTGCCTCATCGTGGTGAGCGCGGGCCTCAGGAGCTACGACATGAACCAGGAGCGGGTGGCGAGGAGCCTGGGCGCCTCCCGCCTGAAGGCGTTCCTGATGATCACCCTGCCGCAGATCCGGTTCTCGGTGGTGAGCGGCGCCCTGCTGGCGTTCGTCGTGTCCTTCGACGAGGTGATCGTGGCGCTGTTCATCAGCGGCGGCGACATGTCCACGATCACCCGCAGCATGTTCCTGGCGCTTCGCGACCAGATCGATCCCACCATCGCGTCGATCTCGACCATCCTGATCCTCGTCACCACCGCGGCGCTGGTGCTGACCCAGGTGTTCGGGAGGTCCGATTCGGAGTGAGGCCGGACCGCCGGGTCGCCGATGGTCCCGGACGCCGGGAGTGGTGACCCGATTCGCCCGTGCTGGAGGATCCATGGGGCGAGGGGGTCGTCGGCGGTCCCGGGCGCCGGGAGTGGTGACGGAGTGTCCGTGCCGTCCCGGCAGCTCCCGCCAGGCGGGAGCAGGCCCCTGAAATCCCCTCGACCCGGCGCCCTGAAGGTCGAGATCGCACCGCCGCCGCGCTCGACATCGCGCCAGGCCGCGCCGGCCGCCGGTCGGGCCCAACCATCGGGGCGTGCACTCATGCCGGAAGGCCCGATCGGCGACGGAACCGCGGGAAGGGAAGCCGCAGAGCGGATCGTGGTGGTCGACGACGACCCGGTGCTGCGGGCGATTCTCCGCGGCTATCTCGAGGATGCCGGCTACCGGGTGGCCGAAGCCGCGGACGGCGGCATGCTCCTCGACACCCTGCCGCGGCTCGACCCGGCGCTCGTGATGCTCGACGTCAAGCTGCCGGGCGTGAGCGGGTTCGAGCTGCTGCGGGAAATCAGGTCCCGCTCCGATCTTCCCGTGATCATGGTCACCTCGTGCGCCGGGGCCGGGGAGCGCGTCGAGGGGCTGGAGCTCGGTGCGGACGACTACGTCACCAAGCCGTTCAACGCGCGCGAGCTGGTGGCGCGGGTGCGCAACGTGCTCCGGCGCGCCGTGGAACGCGGGGGGGCCGGGCTCGTGGCCATCGGCGGCGGCTGGGCCTTCGACCGCGCGAGCCGCTGCCTGGTCGGAGCCGGCGGCCGGAGGGCCGCCCTCACCGCGGCCGAGGCGGTGATCATGGCCGCGCTCTGCGATGCCCCGGGGCGGCCGATCTCGCGCGAAGCCCTGGCGGCCCGGATGGGCCGCCGGCAGGGGGGGCCGGGCGATCGCAGCATCGATGTCCTGGTCAGCCGCATCCGGCGCAAGCTGGCGGCTCGATGCGACGGTGCGCGGGTCCGTTCGATCCGCAATGTCGGCTACATGCTCGAGACGGACGATCCGTCGCACAGCGACGCCCAGTAGGCGCCGAGGCGCCGGCGGCTCGCGTCGATGGCGGCGCGCATCAGCGCCGACAGGGCGTCCAGATCCCCGCTCCCGGCGCGGGCCGCGTGCTCGAGGTCGACGGCCACCGCATGAAGCCTCCGCAAGCCCAGCGCCGCGGCCGATCCCGCGAGCCGATGCGCCGGGTCCACGAGCCGGCCACTGTCGGCGCCGGACGCGGAGAGAGCCTCCAGCATGTGCTCGGTGCTGGCCTCGAAGGCTCTCAGTATCCGTGCGGTACGCCCGCGACCGAGGGCGTTGAAGTGTCCGGCGAGCATGTGCGGGTCGATCCAGTCCCCGGCGCCGTCGCCAGCCGCGGGCTCGGCGCCGGGCGGCGAGGTCTCGCCTCCGAGCAGCCGCTCGATTCGGCGGCACAGGTCGTCGGGTGAGAACGGCTTGACGACCAGGTCGTCGATGCCCGCGGCCTCGCAGGCGGCCGCGTCGGACGGCTCGACCTGCGCGGTCAGGGCGATGAGCGGCGGGCAGTCGCGGTGCGAAGCTTCCCCGAGCCGGGACCGGATGCGTCTCGCGGCTTCGAAGCCGTCGATGTCCGGAAGGCGGATGTCCATCAGCACGACGTCCACCCGGTGCTCGCGCGCCATTCGTACCGCGGCGGCGCCGGTGGCGGCGGTGAGTACCCGGTGGCCCCGGCGTTCGAGCAGCGTCTTGCCGACGACGCGGTTCACCTCGTCGTCCTCGACCATCAGGATGGTGCGGGCCCGCTGCCCGCCGGCCTCCGCCGGCGGCGTCGCCGGCGCGGCACGCGGCGGCGGGGCGGCGGCCGGCAGGTCGAGATCGAACCAGAAGCGGCTGCCGCCTGCCTCGCGGCGCTCGGCGCCGATCTCCCCGCCCATCCCGGTGATCAGCGCCCGCGATATGGCGAGGCCGAGCCCCGCGCCCTGGCCCCGGTCGGTGGTGTGGGGATGGATCTGCGTGAACGGCTCGAACAGCCGGGGCAGCGCCGCCTCGTCGACGCCGATGCCGTCGTCGACGACCTCGAAGCGCAGCCGGGCCCCGCGGCCGTCCACCGGCCGGACGCCGACCGCGACCGTTCCCCGGGGAGAGAACTTCATGGCGTTCCCGACCAGGTTGAGCAGCACCTGCTGGATCTTGCCGGCGTCGCCGAGCCGGTGCGTCCCGCTCCCGTCCGCACCATCCACGGTCAGGCGAATGCCGGATTCGATGGCGCGCGGGCGCACGATGGCGAGGACGCCGTCGAGCATTTCCGGGACCGCGAACGGCGCGCGCTCGATCTCGATGCGGCCGGCCTCGATGCGGCTGTAGTCGAGCACGTTGTTGATGACCCCGAGCAGCCGCTCGCCCGAGCGTTCGATGGTGTCGGCGAACTCGTTCTGGGCGCTGGTCAGGCCCTCGTCGCGGATCAGGCGCATGGCGCCGAGCACGCCGTTCAGCGGGGTGCGCAGCTCGTGGGTCATGGTGGACAGGAACGCCGACTTGGCGCGGTTCGCCTCCTCGGCGGCGCGCAACGCGTGCTTGTGGGTGGTGACGTCGTTCAGGATCACCACCGACCCCGCGTACTTGTCGCAGATGTCGAGGATGTCGCGGCGGCGCACGTCGAAGAAGCACTCGCCCTGCGAGGTCCGCAGCGCCAGCGAGGCGCCGTCGACCAGCGCCGACGGCTCGAGGCGCGCGGCGACCGCGGCCAGTGCGGCGCTCGCGCCCCGCCGCCGGTAGTAGAGCTCCCCCGGATCGTTCTCGACACCGAACAGACGCCAGGCGGCGCCGTTCATGTTCTCGATCCCGTTCGTCTCGTCGAGCACGAAGACCGGGTCTTCGAGGCTCTCGAAGATGGTGAGGTACTTGTCCTTCTCGTTGGCGAGGGCGCGGTTCTTGTCCCGGACTTCCGCGATCTTCTCGTTCTCGCTCAGCGATGCCCAATCGACGCTGATGGCCAGCTCGATGCGGTCGAAGTACCGCGCGATGAACTCCCGGGCCCGGCGGGTGTCGGGCTCCGGCCAGCGCTCCTTGTCGACCAGGTCGAGGAAGGTGAGGCGGAAGAACTTGGTCAGCCCCAGGAACAGGGCCAAGGTGACGCCGCGGGCGCGGTGGCGCCGCGCCGAGCCGACGGCGAACGCCGTATGGGGGTCGGCGCAGTAGTCGTGGTCGGCGGGCATCGGCAGCGGCTCGGGGTGCTCGTCGAGCGCCCTGACCAGCTCGTCGCGCAGCCCCACCACCGATTCCCGCCAGGCGCTGACCAGGGTGGGCGTGTACCGCGAGTAGTCGTTCGCCCTGGCGTAGTCGATGACGCGATAGATCAGCCAGTCCTCGTGGCTCAGCAGCAGGTCGCGCAGCGGGTGCTTCATGTCGTGGGCGAACGCCGGCGCACCGTGCCCGAGTCGCCGACCGCGAAGGCGGTGCCGTCCGCGGCCACCCACACCGCGCGCAGGCCCGCCTCGGTGCCGGTGTCCTCCTCGGTCCAGGCGCCGCCGTCCCAGACCAGCGCGGTTCCGCGGGTACCGACCGCGATCCATCGGGTGTCGTCGAGCGGCGCCACGCCCAGCAGGTCGGCGGTGGTGCCGGTGGCGCGCCGCGACCAGCGCCGGCCGTCGAAGTGCGCGGTGGTGCCCGACAGGCCGACCACCACGACATCGCCGAGCGCGCGGCCGCCGACGCCGTACAGGAACGCCTCGGTGCCGGCGGCGAAGCTGCGCCACTCGCGTCCGTTCCAGCGCAGGACGGCGCCGAAGTCGCCGACCGCGAGCACATGGTCGGCGTCCATGCCCCACAGGGCATAGAGCGCGTCGCGGGTCCTGGCGTCGACCCGCTCGAAGCCGACGCCGTCCGAGCGCAGGATCAGGCCCTCGTCGCCGACCACGAACAGGTCGTGCGGCCCGAACCCGGCGACCGCGACGGCCGAGACGTCCATGCCGAGGCGGTGGATCTCGCGCCAGCGCGAGCCGTCGAACTCGATGACGGTGGCGAAGTCGCCCACCGCGTATACCTGGTCGGCGCGCCGGCCCCACACGCCGTGCAGGTGCAGTGGCGAGGGCGCCGGGTGAGTGAGCCACCGTCCGCCTTCGAAGGCGACGATGGCCCCCTCGTCACCGACCGCAACGACCTGATCGCCGTCGCCCCACACCGACCACAGCACCCGATCGGTCGGGCATCCGCCGACCGCCTCCCAGGGGCTGGCCCGGCCGACCGGCGCGGCGCCGGCGTCGAGGGCGGGCAGGGCGGCCGCCGGGACCGTGGTCCTCTCGACGACCGCGCCGCCGTCGCCCACGCACAGGGCGCGCCGTCCGCCGGCGGCGGCGAGCGCGTAGAGGTCGCGGCGGGTATCGGCCCGCTCGGTGACGAGCCGGTCGCCTTCGACCCGCGCCACCGTGCCGTGGTCGCCGATCGCGAGCGTCTCTTCGCCGACCCGCGCGACCGCCCGCAGCCGCGGCAGCGGCTCGTCGCAGTCGAGCGCCGTCCAGGCGCCCCCGCGCAGGCGCAGGAGGGCGCCGGCGAATCCGTTTCGCCGCGCGTTGAACCGGCCGCCGGTGGCGTACACGGTGCCGTCGCCGTCGGCGTGCAGCCCGGTCAGGTGGGTCGAGGTGCCCGTCCGCATCCGTGTCCACCCGCCGTCCCGGAGCGTCAGGACGGTTCCCTGCGCGCCGGCGACCATGAGGGTGCCGTCGGGATGCCGCACCACCGCGCGCAGGTGGGCGTCGGTCGGACAGTCGACCTCGTGCCACGCCGCACCGTCGAAGCGGCACACGCGGCCCTCGTCCCCGACCGCCCAGACGTCGTCGGGTGACGACGCCCACAGCCCGAACAGCGGGGTGTTCGCACGGGTCCGGGCGTAACGCCTGGTGATCGGGTCGACGATGCCGCCGCCGTGCCGGCGCCAGCCCGCGCCGTCCCGATGCGCGACGACGCCCATCCAGCCCACCGCGACCGCGGTATCGGGGCCGAAGCCGGCGACGGCGTGCAGCGGCTCCCTGACCCCGGACTCCTCCCGCCGCCAGGCGCCGTCCTTCAGCCGGTGGATCGCGCCGCCGTCGCCCACGATCAGCGCGTGGCCGGAGCCGTCGCACCACACCCCCCACAGCACGTCGCTCGGACCGGCCCCGGCGGTGGGGACCGGTCTCCACACCGGCTGCTCGCCGTGGATGCGGCCGGTGAGGAATCGCCGGCGCGACGGTGCGCTGTCGCTCGCCATCGAAAGGTGCGGCCCGTGGGTCCTTGCGGCTCGGAGGAAGGGGGGGAGGGCGGAGTCGGGCCGGTCCGTGGACGAGCGCCGTCTATCCGCGCCCCAGACGCGCCACCTCGCCGTCGATCAGCGCCTGGATCTCGGCTCGGACCTCCGCCCGGTCAACGCCCGGCTGGTCCGCCAGAGCCGTCTCGACGGCCTCCATCTGGGCGTCGACGCCGAGGGACTCGGCCAGCTCGCCGGACATCGCGGCCGACTGCTCCCGGGCGAACGCCGCCACCATCCGTTCGGCGAGCAGGGCGAACCGTCGCGCCTCGTCGCCCTGCCGTCCGCCGTCGTCGGCCGCCGGCCGGCCCGCGTCGGAGGCGAACGCCAGGGCCGGAGAGAAAGGCAGCCGCACCAGCGTCTCGACGCCGTTCTCACCCAGTCGTTCGGCCAGCGGATCGCGCGGGAACATCTCGATGTGCCCGTCGCAGTGGGGGCAGGTCATGCCGGCCATGTTCTCGACCACCCCGGCCACCGGCAGGCCGCGCTCGCGGCAGAAGCGGGCCGCCTTCAGCGTGTCGAGCAGGGCCACCGCCTGCGGCGTGGTGACCAGCAGGGCGCGGGTCTCGACGCCTTCGAGCAGGTCGCAGAGGGTGATCAGCTCGTTGCCGGTCCCGGGGGGCATGTCGATCACCAGGAAGTCGAGCGTGCCCCAGTCCCAGGAGCCGATCAGGTGATGGATGTAGTCGAACTTGTAGGCGTCGCGCCACACCACCGGCACGTCGGGCCCGTCGAGGAAGAAGCCGAGCGAGCCGATGGGAAGCTCCCGGCCGCTGCCGTCGAAGCGATACCGCCTGGGGCGGATGCCGCGGTCGGTGACCCGGGTGCGCTCTCCCTGCTGGCCGAAGAACTGGGCGGCGTTGGGGCCGTGGATGTCGGCGTCGGCGAGCGCGGCGCGATGGCCCCGCGCCGCGAGCGACGCCGCGAGGTTGGCGGCCACGGTGCTCTTGCCGACCCCGCCCTTGTTGGCGAGCACCAGGACCACGCCGCCGACCGCCTGCAGCCGGTCCTCGATCAGGCGCCGGTTGTGGGCGGGCTTGTCGAGCGCGCAGTGGTCCTCGAGCCTGCAGAAGGTGCAGGCGTGCCCGAGGCCGCAGTCGATGGCGGCCGGTCGGGCGCTTGCCGCGGCCGGGCTCGGCTCCCCGCGAGCGGGAGCGGACCGGCTCCCGCGGGAATCCGCCGGCGCCACCGGCGCTCAGCTCCCCGCGAGCGGGGACAGATCGAGGAAGATCCAGCCGGTGCTCGCGTTCTTGTGGCCGTCGCGCTCGCCGCCGGCGCCCTGCCACACCGCGAAGGCGAGCGGCTGGGGGCCGCCGGCCGGGTCGAGGCGGGCCATGTGCGTCCCGGTGGCGCCGAGCGCGCGCGACATCACCACCACCCACTGGTCCTCGGGGGCGAACGCCGCCTTGCCGTGGGCGCTGGCCGCGCCGAGCGGCTGGTCCTCGAGCCGGGTGGTCGAGCCCGGGCCGCCCGCCGCCAGGTTCTCGGCCGAGTCGTCGTCGGCCTTCCAGTACCAGATGTTCACCGGCGCCCCGGCGACCCCCATCAGGTACGGCGTGACGTCCGCGCCCCCGAGCGCGAACTGCACCGCGGCGCCGTCGCGGAAGCGGTCGAGGCTCGTCACCCGATCGGCCGTCGCGTCCGCCCAGCGCATCCTGACGTAGAGCCGCGCCCCGTCGCTGGCCGTGCTGAAGTAGAGCGGCATCCCCTGCGCGCCGGGGTCCTGGCGCAGCCCGATCGACGGATGCCAGACGGGGGCCGGCATCAGCCATACCTGGTACTCCGGCACGCGCTCCCAGAGGTCGTCGACGGGGTCGTTGTCGACCCGCAGATGCACCCCGCGCGGGATGACGGTCACCGGCACCGTGTCCCCGGCCGCGAGATCGAGCACGTTGGCCTCTCCGCGTGGCACGTCGGCGGCGCTCGCGGCGCCGAGGCCGGTCATGGCCGCCAGCAGCAAACCCGGAACGATTCTCCGCATCGGTCTCATCCCCACAGGTTCTGTTCTTCGGTCAACGGTGGTTCGGCGAGCGCCGGAGCCGGCGGCGCGGGAAGCGCGGCGCCGACCTCGTGCGCGTGCCAGGTGGCGAGCGAGGCGGCGGCCCCGCCGAGCGCGGCGAACAGCGGGTCGCCGTCGCGGCGCGAAAGCTCGAGCTCCAGGGTGGGCGCGAGCTGGTCGAGAAACGGGATCAGGAGACGGTCGAGGAAGTCCGCCTGAGCGCGTTCGAGCCCTTCGGGCGGCTTCCCCTCGTGGCGGGCGCGCGCCTCGAGCTCGCCGAGCCAGGCCATCGCCTCGAGCTGGCAGCACAGGTGGTCGGGCAGCTCGTTGTCCTCGCCGTGCCCGCGCACCCTGAGCCCGAAGTGGCGGTAGAACCGCGTGTGCTCCAGCAGGACCTCGGGCCGGGGCCGTCCGTCGAGGAGCTGCATGTACTCGCCGGCGCACAGCGGCACCGGCGGCCGCCCCCGTCCGCCGCGTTCGAACAGCGCGATGTACGCGATCTCGAATTCGCACGGGTCGATGGCGAGCCGGGGCAGGGGAGGGATGCGGCCGAATGCCGCCTCCATGTGGCCCGCGAACGCCGACTGGAACCGCCCGTCGGCGAGCTGCCCGGTGATCTCGGGGATCGGATGCGCGAACGCGACCGACAGCAACTGGTAGCCGGCGGAGCGCGCGCGGCAGCGGGTCACCGGGTCGGGCACGGCTCGCTCCCGGTCCGGGCCATTCGAGGGAATTCGCGCCTCGCGACCCGGGGGATTCCGGGTCCGGTCCGGCCGCGGTCCGGACGATGGATTCCCGCCTTCGCGGGAAGGACGGCTGGAGGCGTTCCGGCCCGCGCCGCGCGGACCATCGTCTCCGCCTTCGAGCGGATGACGACGTTTCGGCCATCGAGCGCCACCGGCTCAGCTCAGCTTGAACATCTCGTGGTGCCTGAAGCCGATGAGGGTATCCATCAGCTCCGACGCCTCGCCGTTCGCCTTCTTCGCGCGCTCCGCCGCGATGGTCTCGAAGGCCCCGCGCACGCCGTCGCCGAACAGCTCCTCGAGCCAGGCGACGGGGATGCGCGACTCGGCCTCGGCGCTGCCGTCGGCCCCGAGCCGGGGCGGCGACGTCGGCGGCACGTAGAACACGTTGGGCTTCGTGCCCCACTCGGGGTGGAGCGGCAGGGCGACCCTGTACCTGTCGACCAGCAGGTGGATGGGGCCGGCCTCGTCGTCGCGGTACCCCACCCAGCGGATGCGTCCCACGCACTGGCGCGCGCAGGCCATGGCCAGACCCTTCTCGATGCGCGGATAGCAGAAGATGCACTTCTCGGACTTCGAGATGCGCTCGTTGAAGTAGACCTTCTTGTACGGGCAGGCGGTGACGCAGTAGCGGTAGCCCCGGCAGCGCTCCTGGTCCACCAGCACGATGCCGTCTTCCTGGCGCTTGTAGATGGCGTTGCGCGAGCACGCGGCGAGGCAGGCGGGGTCGTCGCAGTGGTTGCAGATCCGCGGCAGGTAGAAGTAGTAGCTGTTCGGGTAGTCGCCGGCGCCCTCGTCCTCGTCCCAGTTCGCGCCCCAGGTCGGCTTGACGTTGGGCCGCATCCACGGGTCGGTGCCCGTCATCAGGCTCTCCTCGAAGTTGTACTCCCAGGGGATGCCGTAGTCCTCGGCGCTCGGCTCGCGGCCGATCTTCAGATTGCCCGCCTCGTCGAACCCCCCGCCCATCGACTCGTAGTCGCGCGGGTAGCCGCGGCCCGGCTGGGTCTCGACGTTGTTCCAGTACATGTACTCCCGGCCGTTGCGGTTGGTCCACTGCATCTTGCAGGCCGACGTGCACGTGTGGCAGCCGATGCACTTGTTGAGATCCATCACCATGCTGAGCTGCCGCCTGACTCCGGTTGCCATCTCGTTCGCCCTCCGAATGCTCGTCCGGTATCTCGATTGCGCCGTCGTGGTCCGGCCCGCCGGGCTACGCCTTCTCGATGTCGACGCTGCTCTCGTGCGCGAGCTGGTTGGCGTTCCACTTCCACAGCGTGAACTTCAGATGCCCCCAGTCGCCGACGAGCTCCAGCGGCTGCAGGATCGTCGCGGTGACGTTGTTCAGCGGCTTCTGCTGGTCGAACTGGTAGGGCTCCCAGCCGTGCTCCATCATCAGCGCGTCCTCGGGGAGGCTGGGGTAGAGCTTGGCCTGGGCGAAGAACTCGCCGATGCCGTTGAACACCCGCACCTTGTCGCCGTCGGCGATGCCGCGCGCGGCGGCCAGCCCGGGGTTGATGTAGACGTTCGGCTCCCCGCGCTGCAGGCGCATCATGAACTTGTTCGAGCGCCAGTTCGAATGGATGCCCCAGCGGGTGTGCGGGGTGTAGAAGTGCAGCGGGTAGCTGGAGGCTTCCTTCCCGGCGTGCCGGCGCGCGGTCGGCACCCGCGCCCCGAGCTTCATGTAGCGGTCGTGGTCGCAGTAGAAGGTGATGCGGCCCGAGAGCGTCGGGTAGGGCTTCTTGTCCACCACCTGGTGCTCGAACGGGTTGTAGGGCGCGTCGGGGCGCAGCGTGGTGTGCCCGCCCGCCTTCTCGTTCATGACGAAGAAGCCGCGTTCGGCGCCTTCCTCCAGCGTGCCGTCGATCTCGGGGCTTTCGTCGACCAGCCACTTCGTCGCCTCGTAGGCGGTGTTGAGGGCGCCGCCCATGGTGAAGTCGTCGTGGATGGTGTCGAGGTTGCGCGTGACGTCCCCGTCTTCGTAGGCGCCGACCCCCCGGGCCTTCGCGCGCTCCTGAATCTTCTTCGCGAGCATCGCCATGATGTCCCAGTCGGGCAGCGCCTCGCCGACGGGGTCCACCGGCGCGGTGAACACGTTGACGAACCGGTGGTAGCCGACCGAGCGGAGGTCCCAGGCCTCGTAGTGGCTCGCCGCCGGCAGCAGGTAGTCGGCCCACATGGCGGTCGAGTCCATGCGCACGTTGATGTCGACGAACAGCTCCTCGACCTCCTTCAGGATGCGCTCCCGGTACCGGTGGGCGCCCTTGTTGCGGCGGAACTTGTTGTCGGCGATGGAGATGAGCCCCTTCATGGGCCCGTGGTAGGGCATGCCCTGCTCGTCGATGCTCTCCCGGATCATCTCCATCATCTCGTCGACGTCGAACCCGACCCGCTCCTTGAGCTTCCTGGGATCGAAGTGCTTGCGGGCTTCGACGACCATGTCGCCGCGCATGAACTCGCCCAGTCCGCCGGGTTCGAGGCGCGGGAGCTTGGTGAACTCGGCGAGCGCGAGGGACAGCAGCTTCGGGTGCGCCCACTCGATCCAGGAGGTGTCCATGCCGCCGCGCGGTCCGCCGTGGCCGGTGAGCGCCAGCACCAGCACCTGCCCCCAGCCGGTGAGGATGCCGTTCGAGTAGCGGCCGATGTTGAAGCCGGTCATGAACACCGCCTTCTTCGCTCTCGCGATGTGCCGCGCCTCGGTGCGCACCACGTCGGGATGGATCCCGGTGATCTCCTGCGTCGCCTCCGGCGGGTACTTCATCGCCTCGGCCCGCATGTGCACGAAGGCCGGCTGCACCGCGACGCCCTCGACCGAGAAGCCGCCCTCCAGCGCCGGGTCGACCGCGCCGAGCGCGATGGTCCGGTGCTCGCTGCCCATCGAGCCCGGGGCCTCGACCGCCCGGCCGGTGGCCGTGTCCCACAGGTAGAACACGTCGGCCTTGCCGCCGGCGGCGAGATCCGACTGGCGCAGCAGCTTGCCGTTGTCGTCGCGCACAAGCAGCGGGAGGTCGGTCTGCTCCTTGACGAAGGCGGTGTCGTACAGCCCCTCGGACAGGAGCACCTGGGCCAGCGACAGGTTGAAGAACGGGTCCGCGCCCGGCTTGATGGGGATCCACAGGTCGGCGTGGATCGAGCTCGGGTTGTAGTCGGGCGCGACGGAGACGATGCGGGCGCCGTTGTAGCGGGCCTCCCAGATGTAGTGCGCGTCCGGGATGCGGGTCGCGTTGGGGTTGAACAGCGTCAGCATGATGTAGTCGGCGTCGAACCAGGCGTCCGAGGTGAAGCTCTGGATGGGGTCGCCGTAGGCGAGGTGGGCGCCGGTGTTGAGGTCGCCCACGTCGGTGAAGATGTCGAGCTGGACACCGCCGAGCAGGGACGCCAGACGGTAGGGAGCGGCGAGCCGGACATGGCTCAGGTTGCCGCTGCCGGTGTGGGTCATCAGCTTGCCGGGGCCGTACTTCTCGAAGATGTCGATGACCTTGTCGGCGATCTCGGTCGTCGCCCGGTCCCACGAGATGCGCTGCCACCTGCCTTCGCCGCGCTCGCCGGCGCGCTTCATCGGGTAGCGCAGCCGGTCGCCCTCGTACATCGCGGCGGAGTGGATGGCCCCCTTCTGGCAGCCGCGCGGGTTGGCGTCGGGGGTGTCCGGGTTGATCTGCGGATACTCGGCGAGCTGCTCCTCGCGCAGCACGATGCCGTCCTTCACGTAGATGCGGAACGCGCAGTTGCCGACGCAGTTGATGCAGTGGGCGGCGTATCCGACGTGGTCCCAGGTGAACTCGTCGCGGTAGAGGTCCTCCCACGCGCGGTAGGGATAGTCCTGGCCGAGGGGGTCGGAGATCGGCTCCAGCTTGTTGAGCGCCCAGGCGCCGTCCGCAGTGAGCACGCCGATGCCGGTGAGCGTCGTGGCGCCGAGGAATTCCCGCCGGGTGACTGTATGCATGGCCGTCGTCCCGCCTGTATCTTGAAACGAGATAGGGATGCCGCGCGGAAGCGGCGGTGTCCGTGCTCCTTCAATAGGCCGCCCGCTCCGCGAGCGCAAGCGGAATTTCGTGAATGCCGTTTTCGTATGAAAACCGTTCGTAAACGCACGGCCGGCGGAGCATGTTCAGCCGGCCTCGCCCGCGGGCTCCGCCGGCCGGGGCATGAAGCAGAGCAGCGCCAGCATCACGGCGAGGAACGGCAGGGTGCACAGCAGCACGCCCCGCCACCCGACCAGCTCCAGCAGCACCCCGGCCGCGAGGGTCATGACCGCCATGGTTCCGAACACGATGAGGTCGTTGAGGCCCTGGGCCTTGAAGCGCTCGCAGTGGCGGTAGGTGGTGGTGATCAGGGTGCTCCCGGCGGTGAACAGGAAGTTCCATCCCACGCCGAGCAGGACGAGCCCGCCCGCGTAGTGCATCGCGCTCTCGCCGAGCCACGCGACGCCCGCGGCGGCGGCGAGCATCGCCACCCCGGCGAACATGATCGCGTGGACGCCGGCGCGGCTGACGAGTGCGCCGGTGATCACCGAGGGCAGGAACATCGCCACCACGTGCCCCTCGATCGCCCAGGCGGTGACGTCGAGCCCGAACCCGTGCATCGCGTGCATGCTGATGGGCGCCGCGGTCATCATCATCGTCATCACCGCGTAGGACATCGCCGCCGCCGCCACCGCGACCACGTACGGAGGCTGGGCGAGGATGCGCCGCAGGGGGCGCTCCCGCGCGTCTTGCGCCGTCTGCTCCGCCGGTCCGGCGTCCCGGTAGCCCGCGAGCAGCGCGGCGGAGAGGAAGTGCAGGGCGGCGAGCCCGAGGAAGGCGCCGGCGAACGGCGCGCCCTCCATCCAGTCGCGTCCGTGCCGGCCGAGCTCCGGACCGGCGAAGGCGGATACCAGGCCGACGACGAGCAGCAGCGAGATGGCGTGGCTCACCCGCGACGACGGCACGTTCTCGGCCGCCGCGAAGCGGTACTGGTGCACGAACGCCTGGTTCGCGCCGAGCACCGCGCAGGCGGCGCAGAGGCCCGCGAAGCTTCCCGCCGCGATCGAGAGCGCGGCGGCGACCGCCGCGGCCCCCCCGACTGCGCTCCCCAGCACGAAGCCGGCGCGCCGCCCGATGCGGCGCATGATGCTGGCGGCAGGGTAGGTGCAGAGCCCGAGGCCCACCACGTTCAGCGCGACCGGCAGGGTCGCCAGCGCCGGGTCCGGCGCGAGCGCGAGTCCCGACAGCCCGCCCACCAGGACGATCATCGGCACCGCCGTCCGATTGAGCATGGTGGCGACGGCGAGGATCGCGAGGTTGGCCCGCGACGCGCTTCGATCAGTCAACGCGGCCGCTCCCGGACAGCGATTCCCGCCAGTACCGTGTGGAAGGCATGAAGGCAACCTGCCAGCAACGACAGCATGTTGCAATCGCTCTGTGCCTGCTCTGCACGGGATCGCTGGACGGGCGAGCCCCGGACGGGCCCCGGGCCGACAGCCGGGGTGTCCCGGTTCGCCATCGCTCCGGGGCGCAGTGCCATGTCCCGGCGCCGCGCGGCTGTGGGATAATCCGTCCCCATCCCCCGTATCCCCCGCATCCTCCGCATTCCCCGCACACCAGGAGCTCCGGCATGGACGACGGCAGGCAGAAGGCACTCGGCGCCGCTCTCTCCCAGATCGAGCGCCAGTTCGGCAAGGGCGCGATCATGCGGATGGGCGACCCGAGCGTGGTCCGCGACCTCGACGTCGTCTCCACCGGATCGCTCGGGCTCGATCTGGCCCTCGGGGTGGGGGGGCTCCCGCGCGGGCGGGTGGTGGAGATCTACGGGCCGGAATCCTCCGGCAAGACCACCCTCACCCTCGAGATCGTCTCCCAGATCCAGCGTGACGGCGGCACCGCCGCGTTCATCGACGCCGAGCACGCCCTCGACCCCCAGTACGCCGAGAAGATCGGGGTCGATGTCGACGAGCTGCTCGTCTCCCAGCCCGACACCGGCGAGCAGGCGCTGGAGATCGCCGACATGATCGTGCGCTCCGGCGCGGTGGACGTGGTGGTCATCGACTCCGTCGCCGCGCTGACCCCGAAGGCCGAGCTCGAAGGGGAGATGGGCGACTCCCACGTCGGGCTCCAGGCGCGCCTGATGAGCCAGGCGCTGCGCAAGCTCACCGCCAACATCAAGCGCTCGAACACCCTGGTCATCTTCATCAACCAGATCCGGATGAAGATCGGGGTGATGTTCGGCAGCCCGGAGACCACCACCGGCGGCAACGCGCTCAAGTTCTACGCCTCGGTGCGGCTCGACATTCGCCGCATCGGCGCGATCAAGAAGCGCGACGAGGTCATCGGGAACCAGACGCGCATCAAGGTGGTCAAGAACAAGGTCGCGCCGCCGTTCAAGCTGGTCGAGTTCGACATCCTCTACGGCGAGGGAATCTCGCACGAAGGCGAGCTCATCGACCTCGGCGTCAAGCACGACATCGTCGAGAAGTCGGGCGCCTGGTACAGCTACGGGGGCGAGCGCATCGGCCAGGGAAAGGACAACGTGCGCGACTTTCTCAAGGAGCACAAGGAGATTGCGAGCACGATCGAGACCGCGTTGCGCGACCTGCTCCTGCCCTCGCGCAGCCGTGCCGCGGACCGGGCCGGGGAGGGGATCGGAGCCTGACCGCCGGGGTTGACGCGGAGCTGCGAAAGCGGGCGCTCCGACTGCTCGGGCGCCGGGAGCATGCCCGCCGCGAGCTCGCGGACAGGCTCGCCGCGGGCGGCGCCGGGGCGGATGCGCTCGAGCGCGTGCTCGACGCGCTCGAAGCGCAGGGCCTGCTGAGCGAGGAGCGGTTCACGGAGCAGCTCGCCGCCTCGCGCCGCGGTCGCGGCCAGGGTCCCAGGCGTATCCGCGAGGCGCTCCGACGGCACGGCATCGACGACGCGGCGGCGGCGGATGCGGTCGGGCAGGACGACGGGTACTGGGCGGAGCGCGCATCGCGGGCGCGTCTGCGGCGCTTCGGCGCTCCGGCGCCCGCCGACTACCGGGAGTGGGCTCGTCAGGCCCGCTTCCTGGAGAGGCGCGGCTTCACCACGGAGCAGATACGATCGGCGCTCGGGCCGCCGCCGCGCGGCGGCGATCCCGGGAATTGACGGGCGGTGCGAAGCGCGGCGGCAGGGCCACGGCCGGCCCGCCGCGGCGACGGCGGGGGTCGACGGGCAGTCCTCTCATGAACAGCAACGAGCTCAGACGGACCTTTCTGGAGTACTTCCGCGACCGCGGGCACGAGGTCGTGCCGGGCAGCCCGCTCGTTCCCGGCAACGATCCGACCCTGCTGTTCACCAACGCGGGCATGGTCCAGTTCAAGGACGTCTTCCTCGGCACCGACCGGCGTCCCTTCGCACGGGCGGCCACCGCGCAACGCTGCGTGCGCGCGGGCGGCAAGCACAACGACCTCGAGAACGTCGGCTACACGGCGCGCCACCACACGTTCTTCGAGATGCTCGGCAACTTCAGCTTCGGCGACTACTTCAAGCGCGACGCCATCCGCTACTGCTGGGAATTCCTGACCGGTGTGCTCGGGCTCCCGCCCGCGAAGCTGTGGGTGACGGTGTACGAGGGCGACGACGAGGCGGCCCGGATCTGGTTCGACGACATCGGGATAGACCGGACCCGGTTCTCCCGCTGCGGCGAGAAGGACAACTTCTGGGCGATGGGCGATACCGGACCCTGCGGACCGTGCTCGGAGGTGTTCTACGACCACGGGCCCGAGGTGCCGGGCGGGCCGCCGGGAAGCCCCGACGAGGACGGCGACCGCTACATCGAGCTGTGGAACCTCGTCTTCATGCAGTTCAATCGCGACGCTTCCGGCCACATGGAGCCGCTGCCCAGGCCGTCGGTGGACACCGGGCTCGGGCTGGAGCGCACCGCCGCGGTGCTCCAGGGCGTGCACAGCAACTACGAAATCGACCTGTTCGCGAACCTGATCGGCGCCGCGGCGGACATCACCGGAGCGCCGGCCGCCGGCCGCGAAGCCCCCGGCGACAAGTCGCTGCGGGTGATCGCGGATCACGTGCGCTCGTGCGCGTTCCTCGTCACCGACGGCGTGGTCCCGTCGAACGAGGGCCGCGGCTACGTGCTGCGGCGCATCATGCGCCGCGCCATTCGTCACGGACACCGGCTGGGCGCGCGCGACCCGTTCTTCTGGCGCATGGTCGCGGCGCTCGACGCCGAGATGGGCGACGCCTACCCGGAGCTGCGCCGCCGCCGCGCGCAGGTCGAGCGGGTCCTGCGCCAGGAAGAGGAGCAGTTCGCCAGGACCCTCGACCAGGGGATGCGCATCCTCGAGGAAGCGATCGGCGGGCTCGAGGGCGGCACGATCCCCGGAGAGACGGTGTTCCGGCTCTACGACACCTACGGCTTCCCGGTGGACCTCACCGCGGACATCGCGCGCGAGCGCTCGCTCGAAGTCGACCTGGACGCGTTCGAACGGGCGATGGAGGGGCAGCGCGCCCGCGCCCGCGCGTCGAGCCGGTTCAGGGCGGACGGCGAGGCGGCGGTCGACGTCGCGGCATCGTCCACGTTCGTCGGCTACGACCGTCTCGACGACCGGGCGACGGTGACCGCGCTGCTGCGCGACGGCGAGGTGGTGGGCCGGCTCGACCCCGAAGAGGAGGGCTGGGTGGTGCTCGACGAGACGCCGTTCTACGCCGAGGCGGGAGGGCAGGTCGGAGACCGGGGACGGCTCGTGGCGGACGGGACCGGCTTCGAGATCAGCGATACGCAACGCCACGGCGACGCCATCGTGCACATCGGGGTGGTCACGGGCGGCGCGCTGTCGGCCGGCGCCGCCGTCGAGGCCCGGGTCGACGCCCGGGCCCGCCGCGCGACCGCCCGCAACCACTCCGCGACGCACCTGCTGCACGCGGCCCTGCGGGAGGTGCTCGGCGAGCATGTCGAGCAGAAGGGCTCCCTGGTCGCGCCGGACCGCCTGCGGTTCGACTTCTCCCACTACGAGCCGGTGACGAAGGAGGAGCTGCGCCGGATCGAGGCCACGGTCTCGGCGTGGATCCTCGACAACGACGAGGCCCGGACCGAGGTCATGCCGCTCGAAGAAGCCAGGCGCGGCGGCGCGATCGCACTCTTCGGCGAGAAGTACGACGACCCGGTGCGGGTGCTGTCGCTCGGCGACCACTCGGTGGAGCTCTGCGGCGGCACGCACGTCTCGCGGGCGGGCGACGTGGGCCTGTTCAAGATCGTCTCCGAGGGTGGTATCGCGGCGGGCGTGCGCCGGATCGTGGCCCTCACCGGCGAGGGGGCGCTCGCCTGGGTGCACTCGATGGAGGATCGGATCGAGCGCATCGCGGGCAGCGTGAAGGCCGATGCGGAGACGGCGGCGGACCGGGTCGACGCACTGCTCGCGCGCAGCCGCGAGCTGGAGCGGGACCTGGAACGGCTGAAGGCCCGGGTGGCGGCGTCGCGCGGGGACGATCTCGCCGCGCAGGCGGTCGACGTGGACGGGCTCAAGGTGCTCGCCGCGAAGATCGACGGCGCGGACCCCAGGGCGCTCCGCGAGACCGTCGACCGGCTCAAGGCCCGGCTCGGCTCCGCCGCGGTGGTGCTCGCCACGGTCAGCGCCGGAAAGGTGGCGCTGGTCGCCGGGGTGACGAAGGACTGCATCGACCGCATCGAGGCGGGCCCGCTCGTGAATCACGTGGCGCGCCAGGTCGGCGGGCGCGGGGGCGGGCGGCCGGAGCTCGCGCAGGCCGGAGGCAACGATCCGTCCCGCGTGGACCAGGCCATCGGCTCCGTCCAGGGCTGGGTGCGCGAGCAGCTCGCGTCCGGCGGCGCCCGGTCCTGAGCCCCCGACGGTGAGTCCCGGAAGGTGAGTCCCCGACGGTGAGTCGCGACGGTGAGTCCCCGACAGTGAGTCCCCGACAGTGAGTCCCCGACGGTGAGTCCCGGAAGGTGAGTCCCCGACGGTGAGTCGCGACGGTGAGTCCCCGACAGTGAGTCCCCGACAGTGAGTCCCCGACGGTGAGCCCCGGAAGGTGAGCCCCAAAAAGTGAGTCCCGGAAAGTGAGCTTGATCGTCCAGAAGTTCGGGGGCACCTCGGTCGGAAGCCTCGAACGGATCGCGCATGTCGCCGCCAGGGTCGGGAGCGCCCGTGCGCGGGGCGACGACGTGGTGGTCGTGGTCTCCGCGATGAGCGGGGAGACCGACCGCCTCCTCGGCCTCGCGCGCACCGTCCAGAGCCGTCCCGACCCCCGCGAGCTTGATGTCCTGCTCTCGACCGGGGAGCAGGTGACCATCGCCCTGCTCGCAATGGCGTTGCAGGCGAACGGCCTCCCCGCGCGTTCGTACACCGGCCACCAGGTGCGCATCCGCACCGACAGCACCCACAACCGGGCGCGCATCGTGCACATCGACGACGCGCGCATCCGCGCCGACCTCGGGCAGGGGCGGGTGGTGGTCGTGGCCGGCTTCCAGGGCGTGGACGACGACGGCGACATCACCACCCTCGGCCGCGGCGGCTCCGACACCACCGCGGTCGCGATTGCCGCGGCCCTGGGTGCCGGCGAGTGCCGGATCTACACCGATGTCGACGGGGTCTACACCACCGATCCCCGGGTGGCGCCGGAGGCGAGGCGCCTGGAGGCACTGACGTTCGAGGAGATGCTGGAGCTCGCGAGCCTCGGAGCGAAGGTGCTGCAGATTCGAGCCGTCGAGTTCGCGAGCAAGTACGGCGTGCCCCTGCGCGTGCTGTCGACGTTCGAAGACGGCCCCGGCACCCTCATCGGACCCGACTTCGAGGACCATGCCATGGAGCAGCCTCTCATTTCCGGCGTCGCGTTCAACCGCGACGAGGCGAAGATCACCGTCATGGGCGTGCAGGACCGTCCGGGCGTCGCGTTCTCGATCCTCGGCCCGGTGGCCGAAGAGAGCATCGAGGTCGACATGATCGTCCAGAATGCCGGCGCGGACGGGACCACCGACTTCACCTTCACCGTGCATCGCAACGACTACGCCCGCACGCTGCAGATCGTGCGGGAGCGGACGTCGCAGTGGGAGTCGAGCCGGGTGACCGGTGATGATCGAATCGTCAAGATCTCTCTCGTCGGCGTCGGGATGCGATCCCACGCGGGCATCGCCAGCCGGATGTTCCGGGCGCTTGCCGCGGAGAGCATCAACATCCAGATGATCTCGACCTCGGAGATCAAGATCTCGGTGGTCGTCGACGAGAAGTATCTCGAGCTCGGGGTGAGGGCGCTGCATGCCGCGTTCGGTCTCGAAGAGAACGGGGCCGCGGAGAGCCCGTCCCGGCAGGCGGCGGGCCACCCGGGATCGAGAGGCTCGGGACGGGGGAGCCGGTCCGCGGCCGGGGCCTCCCGGATCGGGACGGCGCCCGCCACGCTCGACTGAAGCAGCACGGTCACGAGGACACCGCCACCGGGGGCGGACCCCGCATCCCGGCGGCCGAGGAGGACGCGATGCTCATCCTCACCAGAAGAATCGGCGAATCGCTGATGATCGGCGACAATGTCGCGGTGACGATACTCGGAGTGAAGGGCAACCAGGTGCGGGTCGGGATCGACGCCCCCAGGGAGGTGGCGGTTCACCGGCGCGAGATCTACGAGCGGATCCATGAACGGTGGCCGGAGCCATCCGGCGAGCAGGGGGGCGACGGGTCCGCCACCTCCTGTTGACCGCGGCGCCGGCCGTATCGCGGCCGGCGTCCGTCGCCGGGCGGGGGCGGTGCCGCGCGGGCCGCCGCGGTGGGCCTCGCAAGCGCAAGGACAGTGACCGAAACAAGGTTGCTGACTGTACCCGGAGGGGCCCTGCTCCTGCCGGATGGCACGCTCGATCCGTGGCGAAGTACTTCTCGTCGGCGCCCCTGAGCGCGGCAATTCCCGCCTGGCGGGAACATGCCCCCGAAATCCCCGAGACTCATTCCGGGAGCCCTTCCCCTCCGCACGTCAATAACGTCCTTTGCGGAGTGCCTGCGCCCTGATGGTCGAAATCGCGCCGGAATCCCACCATGGTACGGCCTCTCCGGGCGCTGGCGGGAATTGCTGCCCCGAGTGACTGAGTGTGGCGGGCGATCCTCCGTTTCTGTATGCTCCGCGTCTCCCGGAGAGGTGGCCGAGCGGCTGAAGGCGCTCCCCTGCTAAGGGAGTATGGGTTGAAAGCCCATCGAGGGTTCGAATCCCTCCCTCTCCGCCAGGAATTCCTTCCGCCCGGCTCGACACCCGCAGGCATCCGGAACGTTGCCGGCCGTCGTTGCGCGTTTCGAGCCTCGGAGCCGCGCCGGCGGGGAGACTGCGATATCGGCGGGGGTGACCGACTCTCCGAATCGCCCGGAGCCGCGTCGGCGGGGAGACCGCCGGCCACCGGTGCGGACGCCCTTGCGCACCGGCGAGGGAGACCTTCCGTGGAAGTGAAGGAAACCGTCATACGCCTCATGACCCGGCTCGCGATCGAGCACGGCGCGGTGAACTTCTCGCAGGGGTTCACCGACGAGGCGCCGGTCTACGACATGGTATGGGGCGGAATCTCCGCGATGCTCGGCGGGACGGACGAGGGGGCTCGCCGGCTCGACTCGCTGACCCTGCGCGAGATCCTGGAAGGGAGCGGCGGCGCGGGCGGCAACTCGCTCGACCTCTCCCTGAAGGAGCTCCTCGCAGGCGTGCGAAGCCCGCGCGACGAGCTGAACCAGTATTCGTTCCCGTTCGGGATCCCCGAGCTGAGGCGCGCGATCGCGGACTACACGCAGGCGTTCCACGGCCACCGTCCGGACCCCGACGATCAGGTCACGGTGGTGCTCGGGGCGAGCGAAGGCATGGCGGTGGCGTTTCGTTCGCTGCTCGAGCCGGGCGACGCGGTCGTGGTGATGCAGCCCTACCACGAGCTCTATCCCTCGCAGGCCGCCATCTTCGGGCTCGTGCCGCGGTTCGTGACCCTGCGCGAGGATCGGGACGCGGGCACCTGGCGGTTCGACCGCGACGAGGTTCGACGTGTCGCCGCCGAGCCGTCGGTCAGGGCGTTCGTCGTGAACACGCCGCACAACCCGACCGGCAAGGTGCTGGATGACGACGAGCTGTCGTTCATCGCCGGGATGTGCCGCACGTACGACCTCTTCGCGATCACCGACGAGATCTACGAGCACATCACCTTCGACGGCCATCGCCATTCGCATCTCGCGCGATTCGAGGGGATGGCCGGACGCACCCTGGCGGTGAGCTCGATCTCGAAGACGGGGCGTGCGACCGGATGGCGGATCGGCTGGGTGATCACCCCGCCGGAGCGCACCCGCCGGCTTCGGGCGGTGCACGACAACCTGGTGGTGCAGGCTCCCACTCCGCTGCAGAAGGGGGCGGTATCGCTGCTGCGCCAGGACCGGGAATTCTTCGCGGGGATCGCCGGGAGCTACCGGACGAAGCGGGACCTGCTGCTCGGCGGCCTGCGCGAGGTCGGCTTCGCCGCGAGCCCTCCGGAGGGCGCCTACTACCTCTTCGCGGACTACCGGGGGGTGCCGGCGCTCGCGGACATGTCGCCGACCGACGCCGCAATGCACCTCGTCCGGGAGGTCGGGGTCGCGACGGTGCCGGGCGACAACTTCTACGCCACCGGAAACGAAGGGGACCGCTATCTGCGGTTCGCGTTCTGCCGTTCGATCGAGACGATCGAGGCGGGCCTGGAGCGGCTGCGCGCCGGGCTCTGATACGGTCTCAGCCCCGGTGCTCCAGGGTCCGCGCCACCGCGCTCTCCCAGCCCCGCACCAGCCGTTCGCGTTCCCGGTCCGGCATCCGGGGCCTCAGCTCGGCGTCTCGCGCCCATCGCTCGCCGATCTCGGCGACGGATCGGAACACGCCGGCCTGGAGCCCCGCCAGGTACGCCGCTCCGAGGGCGGTGGTCTCGGCGTTGCGCGGCCGTTCCACGGTGACGCCGACGATGTCCGCGAGGGCCTGGAGCAGCCAGGCGTTGCCGACCATGCCGCCGTCGACCCGGAGGCGATCGATCGGGGACCCGCGGTCGGCCTCCATCGCGGCGATCAGATCCCGGGTCTGGAAGCAGACGGACTCGAGCGCGGCGCGCGCGAGGTGCGCGGGCCCGGCGTCGCGGGTGAGGCCGAAGATGGCGCCGCGCGCGTCCGGGTCCCAGTGCGGCGCGCCGAGGCCGGTGAACGCGGGAACGAGGTACACGCCGCCGGAATCGGAGAGGCTGGCCGCCAGCGCTTCGGTCTGCGGCGCGTTCTCGATGGCGCGCAGCCCGTCGCGAAGCCACTGCACGGCGGCGCCGGCCACGAAGATCGAGCCCTCCAGGGCGTAGGTCGGCTCGCCCTCGAGGCGCCAGGCCACGGTGGTCAGAAGCCGGTGCCGCGACCGGACCGCCTCCGCGCCGGTGTTCATGACCGCGAAGCAGCCGGTGCCGAAGGTGCTCTTCGTCATGCCGGGCGTGAAGCAGGCCTGTCCCGCGGTCGCCGCCTGCTGGTCGCCGGCGACGCCCGCGATCGGAATGGCCTGTCCGAGCACTTCCGGCGACGCGGCGCCGAAGTCGGCGGCGCTGTCGCGCACCTCCGGCAGCACGCTCGGCGGTACGTCGAAGAGCCGCAGCAACGCGTCGTCCCACGCCTGCGCGTGGATGTCGAAGAGCAGGGTGCGGGACGCGTTGGTGGCGTCGGTGGCATGCACCCGTCCGCCGGTCAGGCGCCAGATCAGGAAGGTGTCGATGGTGCCGAACGCGAGCTCGCCCGCCGCCGCGCGCTCGCGCGCGCCGTCGACGTGGTCGAGGATCCACGCGATCTTGGTCGCGGAGAAGTACGGGTCGAGCAGGAGGCCGGTCTTCCCGGCGACCGCGGGCTCGTGCCCGGCGTCGCGCAGCGCCCGGCACCGCGCCGCGGTGCGCCGGTCCTGCCACACGATGGCGCGGTGGATGGGAGCGCCGGTCGCGCGGTCCCAGACCACCGTGGTCTCGCGCTGATTCGTGATGCCGGCCGCCGCGACCGCGCCGCCGGCCGCGGCGAGGGCCTCGCGGGTGACCGCGAGGGTCGCCGCCCAGATCTCCTCCGGGTCGTGCTCGACCCAGCCGCCGCCCGGATAGTGCTGCGTGATCTCGCGCTGCGCGACGGCCCGGACCGAGCCGTCGGCGTCGAACACCATCGTCCGCGAGCTGGTGGTGCCCTGGTCGATGGCGAGGAGCAGGGGGGTGTCGGACATGACGTGGCCTCCGTTTCTCGTTCCTGCGGCCCGATGGGCCGGGCTTGCGATGGTACGTGCAGACGTGGCGGCGGACGAACGGGGGCCCGCCTCGCCCCGCGATTCCCGCCAGCGCCCGGAAGAGGCTGTACCGTGGTGGAATTGTGGTGTGATTTCGACCCTCGGGGTGCCGAATCGAGGGGATTTCAGGGGCCTGCTCCCGCTTGGCGGAAATTGCTGCGCCCCGCCCCGCACCGCCCGCAGGATTCACCGGCCGGCGGCCGCGGCGGGGGCTCGGCGAGCCTTGCGGTCCGGGACGGCGAGCCGGCCGCGTCATGCGGGACGCGGCGTGCCGCGCCTCCCGCGGTCCCCGCCCGCCGACGGGCGCGGGGGATGTCAAGCAGGTCCTACATCTCCTTTGCCTCCCTGGTCCGCCCGCCGACGGGCGCGGGGGATATCATCGGTGTGCCGGTGGAGCCGGGACAGCCCCTCGGGCTTCGGAGCATCCGATGACGAATCTCACCGACACCGCCGCGTGGCGCGCGCTCGGCGGCCACTTCCCGCGCGTCGCGGCGGCGCACCTGCGCGATCTGTTCGCGGGCGATCCGGAGCGGTTCGAGCGCCTCTCCCTGCGGGCGTGCGGGATCCTGCTCGACTACTCGAAGAACCGGGTGACCGGGGAGACGATGCGCCTCCTGCGCGCCCTGGCCCGCGAGTCGGGGGTGATGGAGCGGGCCCACGCGATGTTCTCGGGCGCCCGCATCAACGAGACCGAGGACCGCGCGGCGCTGCACGCGCTGCTGCGCGACTCGCGCGAGTCGCCCGTGTGCGAGGTCGACGACGCGCTGCGCGCCGGGGTCGAGCGCGGGCTCGAGGCGATGGAGCGCTTCTCCGAGGCGGTGCGGCGGGGGCGCTGGCGCGGCCACACTGGAGAGCGGATCACCGACGTGGTCAACATCGGCATCGGCGGGTCGGACCTCGGTCCGCGGATGGCGTGCCGGGCGCTCTCGCCTCACGCCGACGGGCCGCGGGTACATTTCGTCTCGAATATCGACGGCATGCACCTGACCTCGACGCTGCGCGGGCTGGACCCCGCCCGGACGGTGTTCGTGGTGGCCTCGAAGACCTTCACCACGGTCGAGACGATGACGAACGCCCGCGCCGCGCGGCGCTGGCTCGTCGATGCCCTCGGCGACGAAGCCGCCGTGGCAAGGCACTTCGTGGCGGCGTCGGCGAACCGCGCCGCGGTCGCGGAGTTCGGGATCGGCCCCGGCAACGTGTTCGAGCTTCAGGACTGGGTCGGCGGCCGCTACTCGCTGTGGTCCGCGATCGGGCTGCCGATCGCGATCGCGGTGGGGATGACCCGGTTTCGCGAGCTGCTCGCGGGCGCGCACGCGATGGACCGCCACTTCCGCGATGCCCCGCTCGATCGGAACCTGCCGGCGACCCTCGGCCTGCTCGGGGTGTGGTACGTCAACTTCTTCGGGGCCGGGACGCATGCGGTGCTCGCGTACGACCAGCGGCTCGACCGGTTCGCGGCCCACCTGCAGCAGCTCGACATGGAGAGCAACGGAAAGCGCACCACCCTCGATTCGACGACCGTCGACCATGCGACCGGACCCGTGGTGTGGGGTGAGCCGGGCACCGACGGGCAGCACGCGTTCTTCCAGCTTCTGCACCAGGGAACCCGGCTCGTGCCCGCGGACTTCATCGTGGCCGCGCGTTGCGACCACCCCCTCGAGGACCAGCACCGGCTGCTCGTCGCGAACTGCCTCGCGCAGACCGAGGCGCTGATGATGGGCCGGTCCGAAGCCG
Organism: Gammaproteobacteria bacterium; assembly: GCA_965202735.1. Classification (GTDB taxonomy): domain Bacteria; phylum Pseudomonadota; class Gammaproteobacteria; order HK1; family HK1; genus HK1. The sequence goes on along the minus strand of OZ241844.1, from coordinate 763,858 downwards.
AGGTCCGGGCCGACCTCGAGCTGGCCGGCATGCCGGGTCGGCGCGCCGCGTCGCTCGCCCCCCACAAGGCGTTCGACGGCAATCGTCCGACCAGCACCCTGATGGTCGAGCGCCTCGACCCGTTCACCCTGGGCGCACTCGTCGCGCTCTACGAGCACAAGGTGTTCGTTCAGGGGGCGGTGTGGCGCGTGAACTCGTTCGATCAGTGGGGGGTCGAGCTGGGAAAGGAGCTCGCGGCATCGATCGCGCGGGAGCTGACGGACCCGGAGGCTGCGCGGGCGCACGACGCGTCGACCTCGGGTCTGGTCGCCGAGTACCGGCGCCTTTCGCGCTGAGGCGCCGGCGCTCCCGCGTTTCCGGGGCGCGGCGTGCGGCGGCTCGCGTGCGCGGGGAGGAGCCGTGACGGAGGGGCCGCACCGCGCCGGGTGGCCGGTCGGGAGAGAGTAGTATTCGAATGGCGGAATGGATATGCTCGCCGCGGTTCCGCCGGTACGACGATCCCGCTGATTCATCCCGCTGATTCGTCATCCGCCGAGACAGGCGTGACGGCGGGAGCCATGACGCTCGTTGGAGCCGGCGGCAGGGAAGCACGCACGAGGAGGCTCGATCTCGGGCGTGAACACATGGTGCGGCAGCACGCATCCGTATTTTCGGACTCGGGAGAGGGGGGGAGCAGACACATGGCGAAGGCGACGGCGGTGAAGCAGCCGATGACGAAGGCCCAGTTGTTGTCCGCGATCGCGGAAGACACCGGCCTTACCAGAAAGCAGGTGATGGAAGTCATGGATTCGTTGAGCGTGCAGATACAGCGTCACGTCAAGAAGCGGGGGGGGGCGGGCACGTTCACGCTTCCGGGCCTGCTGAAGATCAGGACGGTACGCAAGCCGGCGCGGAAGGCTCGCGCGGGCATCAATCCCTTTACCGGGCAGGAAACGACGTTTGCCGCGAAGCCCGCGCACACCGTGGTGAAGATTCAGCCGTTGAAGGCTCTGAAGGACATGGTGGCCTGACAGCCGCGCGGCCGGACATGCCGGGCGGCATGTCCGGCGGCTCCGCCGCAGGCTTCGATCCGGCGAGACGAATCGGCTCGTCCCCGTTCTTCGCATCCTGGGAGGACGCCCGGGCGCCGGCCCGAATCAGAGGGTCCGCAACAGCTCGTTGATGCCGACCTTCGACCGCGTGCGCTCGTCGACGCGCTTCACGATGACCGCGCAGTACAGGCCGTACCTTCCGTCGTCGGACGGCAGGTTGCCCGAGACCACGACCGATCCGGCCGGGACCCTGCCGAATGACACCTCGCCGGAATCGCGGTCGTATATCCGCGTGCTCCGGCCGATGTAGACTCCCATCGAGATCACCGAGCCCCGTTCGACCACCACGCCTTCGACGATCTCGGAGCGGGCTCCTATGAAGCAGCCGTCCTCGATGATTGTCGGGCTCGCCTGCAGGGGCTCCAGGACGCCGCCGATTCCGACGCCGCCCGACAGGTGGACGTCCTTTCCGATCTGGGCGCAGCTTCCGACCGTGGCCCACGTGTCGACCATCGTCCCGCTGTCGACGTACGCGCCGAGGTTCACGTAGCTCGGCATCAGCACCACCCCGGGCGCGCAGTAGGCCCCGCGCCGGACCACGGCCGGCGGCACGACGCGCACGCCGAGCGCGCGGAAGCCGGCGTCGTCCATCGTCGCGTACTTGGCCGGAACCTTGTCGAAGTAACGGGTGAATCCCCCCTCCATCACGTGGCTGTCGTCGATGCGGAACGAGAGGAGCACCGCCTTCTTCAGCCATTCGTTGACGATCCAGCCGCCGTCCGCGGGCTCGGCGACTCGCGCCCGCCCGGAGTCGAGCAGGGCGATCGCCTCCGTCACCGCGTCCTTCACCGCGGGCTCCGCCCGTCCGGGAGAAATGTCGCCACGCCGCTCGAACGCGGACTCGATCACCGCCCTGATGTCGTCCATGACCGCCCCTCCTCGACGGGTTGCGCCGCACGGATGCGTCCGGCGGCCCGGCGCCCGATTATCCGCATTTCGATCCCGCTTCGAAATGCCATGAGACCGGTCCAGCGATTCCCGCTCACGTCCGGAGAGCCCGTACCATCCTGACGGGCGGCCGGCCCGGCCGCGCAGCGCGCGTCCTCAGGCGCGCCAGGCCCGGCCGGGCGCCGCATCGCGGTGGCGCCGGAGCGCCCACGCGACATGCTCGCGCACGAGCGCCGACGGATGGTCGCGGCGGCTCGCGAGCGCGTTCTCCACCGCGGGCGACGACGGTGCGTTGCCGAGCGCCACCGCGATGTTGCGCAGCCACCGCTCGTATCCGAGCCGGCGCAGCGCCATTCCCTCCGTCCTCGCCTCGTAGTCCTCGCGCGACCACGCGAACAGATCGGCGAGGGAGGCGGCGTCGAGACCGTGGCGCGGCTCGAAGTCGGCCTCGCCGCTGGTTCGGGCGAAGCGGTTCCAGGGACATGCGAGCTGACAGTCGTCGCACCCGAAGATCCGGTTGCCGACCAGCGGGCGCAGCGCGACGGGGATCGGTCCGTGCAGCTCGATGGTGAGGTAGGAGACGCACCGGCGCGCGTCGAGGCGGTACGGGGCCACGATGGCGCCGGTCGGACATGCGTCGATGCAGGCGCGGCACGTTCCGCAGTGGTCCGCCGCCGGGGAGTCCACGTCGAGCGGCAGATCGGTGTAGAGCTCGCCGAGGAAGAACCAGGACCCGGCGGTCCGGCTGACGAGGTTGGTGTGCTTGCCGATCCAGCCGAGCCCGGCATTGCGCGCGAGCGGCTTCTCCATGACCGGGGCGCTGTCGGCGAAGGCGCGGTAGCCGAACGCGCCGACCTCGGATTCGATATGGTCGGCGAGACGCTGGAGGCGGCGGCGGATCATCCTGTGGTAGTCGCGCCCGAGCGCGTACCGGGAGACGTAGCCGAGCTCCGGGCTGCCGAGAACGTTCCCGGGGTCGGCTCCGTCGCGGAGATAGTCCATGCGCACGCTGATCACCCGGATGGTTCCCGGCACCAGGGCCGCGGGGCGGGCGCGGCGCGTTCCGTGGCGGGCCATGTACTCCAGCTCGCCGTGGTACCCGGCGTCGAGCCAGGCGAGCAGCGACGCCTCGTCGGAGCTCAGGTCGCCGTCGGTGATCGCCACCTGCTGGAAGCCGAGCTCGATCGCGCGGCGCCGGACCGAAGCGGCGAGCGCGGTGTAGTCGACATCCCGGGGGCGGTCTCGGTCGGGCACGGAGGTAGTGTCTCAGTTTGACTCCGGGACCGTTATGTCACGTTGAGGAAGAAATTCAAACCGGGACACTACCGGCACGGAAGGGGCCTCGCGGCTGGATGAAAATTGTGCGTCCGCTGGCGAATTTGGCTATTCTAGGCCGCCGTTCGCCGCAGCACATTCACGCGGGCGGGCGTCGTCCGTTCCCCGACCCCGGGAAGCCCCCCCGCGCCCCATCGCCGAACCTCCTCCGAAGGACGCGACATGAGCAGACAGGTCCTCGTGCTGCCCGGTGATGGAATCGGGCCGGAAATCGTCGCCGAAGCGGTGAAGGTTCTCGAAGCGCTCGACGCCGGCGCCGGTCCGCGCATCGAGATCGAGCGCGCCCCGATCGGGGGCGAGGCGATCGATGCCCACGGCGTGCCGCTGCCCGGGGAAACCCTCGAGCGCGCCCGCGCGGCGGACGCCATCCTCCTCGGCGCGGTGGGAGGACCCCGGTGGGACGGGCTCGAGCGCGAGGTCCGGCCGGAGCGCGGACTGCTTGCCCTGCGGGCCGGGCTCGGCGTGTTCGCGAACCTCCGCCCGGCAATCGCGTACCCCCAGCTCGCGGATGCGTCGTCCCTGAAGCCCGACCTGGTCCGCGGGCTCGACCTGCTGATCGTCCGGGAGCTGACCGGCGGCATCTACTTCGGGCGGCCCCGGGGCATCCGGGCCCGCGACGACGGGCGGCGCGAGGGCTTCAATACCCTGGTGTACGCCGAGGACGAGATCGAGCGGGTGTGCCGGGCGGCGTTCGACGCGGCGCGGCGGCGGACGGGCCGGGTATGCTCCGTCGACAAGGCCAACGTGCTCGAGACGAGCGAGCTGTGGCGCGAGGTGGCGACGAAGGTCGCGCGGCGCTACGACGACGTCGAGCTGAGCCACATGTACGTGGACAACGCGGCGATGCAGCTCGTGCGCGCCCCGAAGCAGTTCGACGTCATCGTGACGGGCAACCTGTTCGGCGACATCCTGTCGGACCTCGCATCCATGCTGACGGGCTCGATCGGGATGCTCCCGTCGGCGTCGCTGGACGCCTCGGGGAAGGGGCTCTACGAGCCCATCCACGGAGCCGCGCCGGACATCGCGGGCCGGGGCGTGGCGAACCCCCTCGCGACGATCCTCTCCGCGGCGATGATGCTGCGCCACTCGCTCGACGGGGCGGACCTCGCGGACCGGATCGAGAGAGCGGTCGGGAGCGTGCTCGACGAGGGGCTGCGAACGCCGGATATCGAGTCGCCGGGCACGACGGTGGTCGGCACCCGCGAGATGGGCGACGCGGTCGCGGCCGCCCTGTAGCGGACGTGCGGCCCACCACTCGTGCGGGCGTGCTTCCCGGTACATGGCGCCGGGCCCTGAATCGGACCCGGCGCGGTCCGTGACAGCCGGGCGGGGAGCGGAGCGAAAGATGAGCAACATGTTCGACGTGGCCGTGGTCGGGGCCACGGGGGCGGTCGGCGAGACGATGCTCTCGATTCTGGAGGAGCGCGACTTCCCGGTCGGAAACCTGTACCCGCTCGCGAGCCGGCGCTCGGCGGGCTCGTCCGTCGAGTTCAGGGGTACGCGGTACACGGTGGGCGATCTGGAGGAGTTCGACTTCTCCCGCGCCCGGATCGGGCTGTTCTCCGCCGGCGCATCGGTCTCGGCCCGCCACGCCCCCCGGGCCGCGGAGGCCGGCTGCGTCGTCGTCGACAACAGCTCGCGGTTCCGGTACGAAGACGATATTCCGCTCGTCGTCCCCGAGGTGAACCCGCACGCGATCGAGGGCTACGCCAGCCGCGGGATCATCGCCAACCCGAACTGCTCCACCATCCAGATGGTGGTCGCCCTCCACCCGCTCCATGCGGCGGCGGGGATCGAGCGCGTCAACGTGGCGACCTATCAGTCGGTGTCGGGTACCGGAAAGGAGGCGATCGAGGAGCTCGCGGCGCAGACCGCGGCGCTGCTCAACGCAAGGGAGGCCGAGGCCGCGGTCTATCCGAAGCGGATCGCGTTCAATGCACTGCCGCACATCGACGTCTTCATGGACAACGGCTATACGAAGGAAGAGATGAAGATGGTGTGGGAGACCCGCAAGATCATGGAGGACGACTCCATCCGGGTGAACCCGACGACGGTCAGGGTCCCGGTGTTCTACGGACATTCCGAGGCGGTCCACATCGAGACCCGCGAGAAGCTGGGCGCGGACGAGGCGCGCGGGATCCTCGCCGCGGCGCCCGGGGTGGTGGTGATGGACGAGCGCGTCGACGGCGGCTACCCGACGGCGGCGACCGAGGCGGCCGGAGCGGACGCCGTGTTCGTGGGCCGGATCCGCGAGGACATCTCCTGCCTGCGGGGGCTGAACATGTGGGTCGTTTCCGACAACGTGCGCAAGGGCGCGGCGCTCAACAGCGTCCAGATCGCCGAGGTACTGGCGAATGACTGTCTCTGAGCCGGCACGGCCGCCCGCGTCACGCACATGAACGATCCCGGGGCACGCGCGACCCGCATGAGGGATGTGCGCGGCACGTCCGGAGCCGGCCGCCCGCCCGTGCCCGGCGCCCGCGCGCCGACGGCGCGCACGGACGTGCCGGGACGCGGGGGATGAGCATCACGGGCCGGATCTCCGTGTGCGTGATCTGCCTCGCGGGGCTCGCGCCCGCGCTTGCGCCCGCGCTGGAGCTGGGCCCCATCGAAGCCCGTTCCGCGCAGCACGAGCCCCTGGATGCGCGAATCCCCGTTCGGGACGCGCGGAGCGGTGACCTCGACGAGCTGAACGTCGCGCTCGGCTCGCCGGCTCAGTTCGAGCTCGCCGGGGTGGCGAGGGGGCAGCGTCTCGGCCTTCTGGAGTTCGTCGTCGTCGCGCAGAGCGAAGGCGAAGGCTACATCCAGGTGCGGACGGACGAACCGGTCGCCGAGCCGTCGCTCACGTTCCTCATCGAGGTGGACTGGCCGCGCGGGCGGGCGGTGCGGGGGTACAAGGTGCACCTCGCGGCGGCGGCCGGCGCCGCCGCCGGGAGTCCGGGACGTCGCGCGGAGCCGGCGGCGCTTCCCGAGGCCGCCCCCCTCCCGGCCCCGTCCGCCTCGACGCCGGCTTCGGGCGGCGCCGGGTACGGGCCGGTCCGGAAGTCGGAAACGCTCTGGTCGATCGCATCGCGCCTGCGGCCCGACCCGTCCGTCAGTACCCAGCGCATGATGCTGGCGCTTCTGGAGGCGAACCCGGAAGCGTTCGCCATCATGAACGTCAACGCGTTGAAGGCGGGGACGACCCTGCGCATCCCGGACCGGGAGGAGATCGGGCCGGACGAGCTGGATGCGGCGATCGCCGAGGTGCAACGCCAGCACTCCGCATGGCTGGAGCACCGAAAGGCGGCGCCCGCCCGCGCCGCGCCGGCGGCAGCGGACTCCGGGGCGGAGCCGGGCGGCCGGATCGAGGCCGTGCCGCCGGAGGCGGCGGCCGCCACCACCGGACCGGAGGACGGCGGCGGGGTCCCGGCGCTGCGCAGGGAGCTTGCCCTCGCGATGGAGGAGACGGAGGCGGTTCGCCGGGAGAACCGCGAGCTCAGGCTTCGCCTCGCCGACGTCGAGGATCGGATCGGCGAGCTGAACCGGCTCGTCGAGCGCAAGGACGAAGAGATTGCGGCGCTGCGGGCCGGGATGAGCGCAAGGTCCGAGTCGAGGCCGGCGCGGGAGTCGGGGCCGGGCGGGACGGAGCGGATATCCGGCGCCGCGGATCGGCCCGCGGATCGGCCCGCGGATCGGCCCGCGGATCGGCCCGCGGATCGGATCGGCGAGCTGAACCGGCTCGTCGAGCTCAAGAACCGGGAGATCGCGGCGTTGCGGGCGGAGCTGAACGCACCCTCCGCGACGACGCCGGCGCCGATCGAAGGAGAGCCGGCTCCGGCTCCGGCGGTCGCCGGGGTCGGGCCGGCCGCGACCCCGGAGAGGGGGCCGGAGCCGCTGCCCTTCGGTCTCGGGACCCTGCCCGTCAACCCCGTGTTCCTGGTCGGCGGCGCCGGCCTGCTTCTGCTGCTGCTCGGGGTCCTGGCCCTGCTTCGCCGCCGTGCCTCGTCCGCAGCGGAGGAGGATGTCCTTCAGGCTGCCGGGGCGTCTCCGTCCGAAGGGGACGAGCTGCTCGTCGAGCTCGAGGCGGTCGCCGCGGAGCTTGCCGAGGATCGGGGCGGTGCGCCGGACCGGGGACCGGATCGCGGCCCCCGTTCCGCACCCGTTGCCGCGCCGGGCGGAGACCCGGAGCCGGAGCCGTGGACCGGGGATGTCGCGGGGCCCGGACGCCGCGTGGAGGAGCGCATTGCGGAGCTGTGGCGGGACGAGGACGACCGCACCCCGGAGGGCGCGTTCCCGGCCGACGCCGATGCGGAGGACGATCCGGGCGGGATCACCTTCGACATCGACGCCCTGGCCGCCGACGATTCCGTCCGGGGTGCGAAGGAGGGTGGTCCCGGTGACGGACTCGACCCGGCCGATGCCGCCATGGAGCGGGGGCCGGACGGGTCGGAGGCCGGCGCGTCCCGAGCCGCCGACGATCCGGGCGCCCCCCCCCGGCGCGTCGCCGGGACGGCCGGCGCCGGCGAGCCCGGGGAGGAGGCGCCGGCGACCGCGGCCGGAGAAGCGGCCGGCCGCGGCCCCGGGGCTCCCGAGGACGGACGGCGGGATGCGAAGCCCGCCTCGCTCGACGAGCCCTCGCCGGCGGACGCCGCCCCGGGCGCGTCCGAAGCCGCGGGCGAAGACATCGGGGAGCGCTCCGGCGGTGTGGCCGGGGAGCGCGCCGGGTCCGAGGGGGAGTCGAACGACGCCGGCAGCCCGGGTCAGCCGGCGCCGCCCCTGTCCGGCGAGTCCGCCGGTGACGGCGCCCCTGGCGCGCATCCGCTCGAAGATGCCGGCGGGGACGGGGTGCAGACGAAGATCGACCTCGCCCAGGTGTACATGGAAATGGGTGACGCGGAGCGCGCTCGCGGACTGCTCGAGGCGGTGCTGGCCGATGGCGATGCCGGGCAGCGGGACGCCGCCCGGGAGATGCTCTCCAGGCTCGCCTGAATCGTCATGCGCGCAGGCGATGCGGCGCCCGGGGAGCGGCCGCCCGGGGGCCGGACGGACAGACTCTGAGCCGGGATCGATCGCACGGGAATGCGCATCGCGCTCGGTCTGGAGTACGACGGCAGCCGGTTTCACGGCTTCGAGCGCCAGCCCGCCCGGCGCACGGTGCAGGGCGAGGTGGAGAAGGGGCTGGCCCGAATCGCGGCGGCGCCGGTCAGAGTGGTCTGCGCGGGCCGTACCGATGCCGGTGTTCACGCCCTGGGCCAGGTCGTGCACTTCGACACCGTCGCGCACCGTCCGGCCCGGGCCTGGGTGCGGGGCGCCAACACGTACCTCCCCCCGGACGTGGCGGTGCTCTGGGCCCGCGTGGTCGGCGACGACTTCCACGCCCGGTTCCAGGCGCGGCGGCGCCGCTACCGCTACGTCATCGTGAATCGCGGCACCCGCCCGGCACTCCTCGCCGGCAGGGCCGCGTGGGAGCTTCGCCCCCTCGACGTCCGGCTCATGCGTCTCGGCGCCCGGCATCTCGTCGGCGAGCACGACTTCTCGTCGTTCCGCGCCGCCGGGTGCCAGGCGCGAAGCCCGGTGCGCCGCGTGCACCGGATCGACGTGAGCCGCAGCGGAGAGAGGATCGCGATCGACGTCGAGGCGAACGCGTTCCTGCAGCGCATGGTGCGGAACATCGCGGGCACGCTGGTGGCGGTCGGGTCGGGAGAGCGGGACCCGGCGTGGGTGGCATCGGTCCTCGCGGCCCGCGACCGCCGGGCCGCGGGAGTCGCCGCGCCGCCGGGCGGGCTCTACCTGATGGGCGTCGACTACCCCGAGTCCGCCGGCATTCCGGCGGTATCCATCCCGGATGCACTCTGGTAGCGTCCCCGGTCCGTCGGACCTTCGTCGAACGACGGGCGGCGCCCGTCCGCGGGACGTCGGCGAGCCGCCGCCGCCCGTACCCGTACCGCGGAGACGCCGGTCGCCGCATGGCTTCGAGACCCATCCCATGATGCGTACCCGGGTGAAGATATGCGGGATCACCCGCCCGGAACATGCGAGTGCGGCGGCGGCGGCGGGAGCGGACGCCATCGGCCTCGTGTTCCACGCGCCGAGCCCGCGCTGCGTCACCCGGGCCCGGGCGCGGGCCGTCTGCGCGGCGCTGCCGCCGCTGGTCTCGGTGGTCGGCGTGTTCGTGAACCCCGAGCCGCGCGACGTCGAGGCGGTGATCGAAGACGTGCCCGTCGACCTGCTCCAGCTCCACGGGGAGGAGTCTCCGGAGCTGTGCGCGAGCACCGGCAGGCCATACGTGAAGGCGGTGCGCGTGCGCACCCGCGACGACATCGTGGAGGCCGCGGCGCGCTACGCCGATGCCCGGGCGTTGCTGCTCGACGCCCACCATGACACGCTGTGGGGCGGGACCGGCTCGCGTTTCGACTGGGATCTGGTCCCGGACGATGTCGGCCGCCCGATCGTCCTTGCCGGAGGGCTGACGCCGGAGAACGTCGCGGGCGCGATCCGCCGGGTGCGGCCGTTCGCGGTCGACGTGAGCGGCGGGGTGGAGAGCGCTCCGGGAGAGAAGGATCCCCGGAGCCTGGAACGGTTCATGCAGGAGGTGGCCAGTGTCGAATCTGGCGAACGTCAAGGCTGAAGACCGGCTCATCGGCCGCTATCCCGACCAGCGCGGCCATTTCGGACCCTACGGGGGAACGTTCATCGCGGAGACGCTGGTCCGTCCGGTGGAGGAGCTGCGGGACGCGTACGAACGCCATGCGAAGGACCCGGAGTTCCTCGCCGAGCTGGACGCGGAGCTCCGGCACTACGTGGGCAGGCCCTCGCCGCTGTACCTCGCGCGCCGCTGGTCGGAGGCGGTCGGAGGCGCCCGCATGTACCTGAAGCGCGAGGACCTGAACCACACCGGCGCGCACAAGGTGAACAACACCGTCGGGCAGGCCCTGCTCGCGAAGCGGATGGGCAAGACCCGGATCATCGCGGAGACCGGGGCGGGCCAGCACGGTGTGGCGGCCGCGACGGTCGCGGCCCGGCTCGGACTCGAGTGCGTGGTCTACATGGGGGCGGAAGACATCGAGCGCCAGGCGCCCAACGTCTTCCGCATGAAGCTCCTCGGGGCCGAGGTGGTGTCCGTGGAGTCCGGGTCCAGGACGCTCAAGGACGCCCTCAACGAGGCGATGCGCGACTGGGTGAGCAACGTCGACGATACCTACTACATCATCGGCACGGTCGCGGGCCCGCACCCCTACCCGATGATGGTCCGCGACTTCAACTCGGTCATCGGGCGCGAGGCGCGCGCCCAGGTGCTGGACAGGGAAGGCCGTCTGCCCGACGCCTGCGTCGCCTGCGTCGGCGGCGGCTCGAACGCCATGGGGCTCTTCCACGCGTTCCTCGACGATGCGGACGTCGCGCTCCACGGCGTCGAGGCGGGCGGCTCCGGGGTGGAGACCGGCAGGCACGCGGCGCCTCTCTCGGCCGGACGCCCCGGGGTGCTGCACGGCAACCGCACCTACCTCATGCAGGATTCCGACGGGCAGATCACCCCGGCGCACTCCATCTCCGCGGGGCTCGACTACCCCGGCGTGGGGCCGGAGCATGCGTGGCTCAAGGACACGGGGCGCGCGACCTACGTCGCGGTGAACGATGACGAGGCGCTCGCGGCATTCCACGCGTGCACGCGGACCGAGGGGATCATTCCGGCCCTGGAGTCGAGCCACGCGCTGTCGCATGCGGTGAAGCTGGCGGCGGGGATGCGCCCCGACGACATCGTCGTGGTCGGCCTGTCGGGCCGCGGCGACAAGGACATCCAGACCGTCGCGGCCCTCGAGGGGATTCACCTGTGAGCCGGATCGCGGACCGGTTCGCCGCGCTGCGGGCCCGGAGCCGGACCGCGCTCGTCCCGTTCGTCACCGCCGGCGACCCGTGCCCGTCCGCCACGGTCCCGGTCATGCGCGCGATGGTGGCGGCGGGCGCGGACATCCTCGAGCTCGGGGTTCCGTTCTCCGACCCGATGGCGGACGGTCCGGTCATCCAGCGGGCAAGCGAGCGGGCGCTCGCCGCCGGCATGACCTTCGGGAAGGTGCTCGACATCGTGCGCGAGTTCCGCTCCGGCGACGCCGCGACGCCCGTGGTGCTGATGGGCTATCTGAACCCGCTGGAATCGGCCGGCTACGCCCGGGCGGCGGAGCGCGCGGCGGCGGCGGGGGTCGACGGTCTCATCACCGTGGATCTCCCTCCCGAGGAGGCGGCCGGCCTGGTACGCGAGGTGCGGGCGAACGGGATGGACCCGGTATTCCTGGTGTCTCCGACGAGCAGCGACGATCGGATCGCGCGGATCTGCGCCGAGGCGAGCGGGTTCGTCTACTACGTCTCGCTGAAGGGGGTGACCGGCGCGGCCACGCTCGATGTCGACGAAGTGGCCGAGCGCCTGGCCCGCATCCGGCGCGTGACGGATCTCCCCGTCGGCGTCGGATTCGGGATCCGCGACCGCGCGTCCGCGGCGCGGGTCGCGCGGGTCGGCGACGCGGTGGTGGTCGGCACCGCGGTCGTCGCCCGCGTCGAGGAGAACGCCGGCGCCCCGGAAGCGCTCCCGGGGATCCTCGCCGGCTTCATCGGGGAGCTGCGGAGCGCGCTGGACACGGCCACGTCATGAGCTGGTTCGGGCGCCTGCTGCCATCGCGGATCCGCACCGACGGCGCAAGCCGCCGGTCCGTTCCGGAAGGGCTGTGGACGAAGTGTTCCCGGTGCAACGCCGTGCTCTACCGGGCCGAGCTGGAGCGCAACACCGACGTCTGTCCCAAGTGCGGGCACCACATGCGCCAGAGCGCGCGCCGCCGGCTGAACCTGTTCCTCGACGAGGAGCCGAGGGTCGAGATCGGCGCCGGGGTCGAGCCGGTCGACGTGCTCAGGTTCAGGAGCGGCAAGAAGTACCAGGACCAGATCGCGAAGGACCAGAAGGCCACCGGCGAGAAGGACGCTCTGGTCGCGATGATGGGACGGGTGCGGGGCATCGCGCTCGTCGCCGTCGCCTTCGAGTACGGGTTCCGTGCGGGGTCGATGGGGTCGGTGGTGGGGGAGCGCTTCGTCCGCGCGGTCGAGGCCGCGGTCGGGGAAGGCATTCCCCTCGTCGCGTTCACCTGCAGCGGCGGAGCGCGGATGCAGGAGGGTCTGTTCGCACTGTTCCAGATGGCCAAGACCAGCGCCGCGCTCGCGCGGCTCCAGGAGCGGCGCCTGCCCTATGTCTCGGTGCTGACCGATCCCACGACCGGGGGGGTTTCCGCGAGCCTGGGCATGCTCGGGGACGTCAACATCGCCGAGCCCGATGCGCTCATCTGCTTCACCGGGCCGCGGGTCATCGAGCAGACGATCGGAGAGACGCTCCCGGAAGGCTTCCAGCGCAGCGAGTTCCTGCTCGGGCACGGCGCCGTCGACATGATTGTCGACCGGCGCGAGCAGCGCGATGCCATCGCGGGTCTGCTCGCGATGCTGACCCACCAGCCGCCGCCCTGATCGCGCACCCGATGCCCGGCCGGGGGGCGGCGCGGCGCGCGGGACGCAGGCGCGCGGTGAAGGCGACGGGGCGGAGCTCGCTCCATGAATGGCTGGAGTGGCAGTCGACCCTGCATCCGCGCGCGATGGACCTCGGCCTGGAACGATGCCGGCGGGTGCGCGATGCGATGGGGCTCGATGCGTGCCGCGATCCGGACCGGGCGCCGCGCATCGTGGTCGCGGGCACGAACGGCAAGGGGTCGTGCGTCGCGTTCCTCGAATCGATCCTGACCGCGGCCGGGCTTCGGACCGGGACCTACACGTCCCCGCACCTCCACCGCTACAACGAACGGGTGAGGATCGGGGCGCGGTCGGTGTCCGACGCAGCGCTCGTCGAGGCGTTCGAGCGCGTCGAGGCGGCGCGCGGGGACACTTTGCTGACGTTCTTCGAGTTCGGAACCCTCGCGGCGGCGGACCTCATCGAACGGGCGCGGGTCGACGTGGCGATCATGGAGGTCGGTCTGGGCGGTCGCCTGGACGCGGTCAATGCGTTCGACCCGAGCGTCTCCCTGATCACCGCCGTCGACGTGGACCACCGGGCATGGCTCGGGGACGATCGCGAGTCGGCCGGCCGGGAGAAGGCCGGGATCATGCGCCCGGCCGTGCCCTGCGTCCTCGGCGAGCCCGCGCCGCCGCAAAGCGTTGTCGACCACGCCCGCGCGATCGGGACCCCGTGCCGGATCCCGGGGCGCGACTACGGATTCGAGCGCGGACCGAATGGCTGGAGATGGTGGGGCGCCGGCGGTGCGGCGATCGACGGGCTGCCGCCACCGGGCCTCGCCGGCCTCCATCAGCTCGGCAACGCGGCGGCGTGTCTCGCGGTGCTCGACGCGTTGTCGCCGCGGGTGAAGGTGGGCATCGACGCGTCGCGCAGGGGCATCGCGGGCGCGAGGATCGCGGGGAGGCTGCAATGGCTCGAAGCCCCGCCGCGCATCCTCGTCGACGTGGCCCACAACCCTCTCGCCGCACAGGCGTTGGCGGCTCATCTGGCGTCCGGCCGCCCGCGGCCGATGCGCCGCGCGGTATGCGGCGTCCTGGACGACAAGGATGCCGGCGCCATGTTCGACGCCCTCTCGCACGAGATCGACGTGTGGTATCTCGCCTCGCTGCCGGGCTCTCGCGGGCGCGACGCGCGCGAGCTCGCCCGGGCGCTCCCCGGCCCGGCGCCGAGCCTGGCGTTCGACTCGGTGGACGCGGCCTTCGCGGCCGCGCTCGCCGATCGCGGCGAGCGCGAGGAGATCGTGGTCTTCGGCTCGTTCGTGACCGTGCAACGGGCGCTTCGCCTTGCAAGTTCGGCGGTCTGTCCCGAAACTTGAGCGATGGAAGAGCCTCTCAAGCAACGCTTGGTCGGTGCGGTCGTCCTCGTTTCGCTGGCGGTGGTGTTCGTCCCGATCCTGTTCGACATGCCTCGCGAGACGGACGGGGAGACGGCCGCGGACCTGATATCCGCAATCCCCGAGCGCCCGCAGGTCGAGCTCGGACCGGCGGCGGGCGGCACGCTCGAAGCACCGCAGACGCCACGGCTCGACATGGAGCTGGAACGCGAGCACGGCCGGAACGCGCCGCGGGCGGATGCCGGGCAGCGCACCGCCCATTCCGAGGCCTCGGCCGAGGCCTCGGCCGAGGCTCCGGCTGCCGGCGTCCCGTCGAGCTCCCCGGGCGCGTCCGGGGCCGCGCAGAGCGCCGGCGCCTCCGGGGAGCCGGCTTCGGGGACCCCTTCCGGACCGTCCGTGACACGCGCCGACCCGGCTCCGGCGAAGAAGCGGCGGACGGCCGGACCGGTCGCGGAGACCGCCGCCGCGGGCGGGTGGACCGTCCAGATCGGAAGCTTCATCAGGCCGGAGAACGCGCTCGCGCTGCGCAAGCGCCTCCGGGCCGCAGGATACCCCGCGTTCATCGAATCCGGGTCGTCGGCGCGGGGCGCCGTCTCGCGCGTCTTCGTCGGTCCCATGCCGGACCGCGAGCAGGCGAAGACCTCCGCGGCGAAGCTGCGGCGCGAGATGGCGCTTGAGGGGATCGTGGTGCCGTACCCCGGCGGGTGACCGTCGACGGAGGGTGTTTTGCCGGTACCCGACCCCGGGTGCCGCGAACGCCCGAGCCACGCGTACCCCGGGCTCCCGGCAACGGAGGGCGTCGCCGGCGCCCGATCCCGGGTGCGCTTCGTACCCCATGGCCGGAGGGATGCGTCCCGGATGATCTGGATCGACTACGTGATCCTCGCCATTGTCGGAATCTCCACCGCCATCAGTCTGCGGCGCGGGTTCGTCAAGGAAGCCCTGTCACTGGCGGGGTGGATCGCGGCGTTCTGGGTCGCCATCGCGTTCTCGGGACGAGGGGCGGCGCTACTCGAGGGGTACGTCACCAAGCCTGCCTGGCGCGTGGCCATCGCGTTCGTCGTCCTCCTGATCCTGGTGCTGCTGGCCTGCGGCGTCGTGCTCCGCATGGCCGGCCTGCTCGTCGAGAAGACGGGCATGTCGGGGACGGACCGGTCGCTGGGGATCGTGTTCGGCGCGTTGCGCGGGGTCGTCATCGCGGGACTGCTGGTGCTGCTCGCCGGGCTGACCGCGCTGCCCGGGGCTCCCTGGTGGAGCGAGTCCGTCCTGCTGCCGCACCTGGTGGATCTCGCGAACGAGATCGGCGCCTTCCTGCCGTCGGAAGTGCGGCAGCAGATGCGCTTCGGGCCGGGTCCCTGATTCGGCGGGGCAGGGCTCTCCGGAGGCCGTGACGGGCGGTTCATCAGACGCTCGAATCGGGTCTTCGATGCCGGAAGACAGCCAGCCACCGGGCGAGATTCCGGTCTGGCGGCCGGTGGCCGCGACTTCTGAATGGTCCTGTGCGGCGGGGCGAATTCGTTTCTCTCGCGCGACGCCACTCGGTATCATTCCGGGACCGCCGCCCGGACGCAGCGCGGGCGGGCGCCATCTCGTGCAGCGGGTACGTCTTCGATGTGCGGTATCGTCGGTATCGTCGGCCGGACCGAGGTCGGCCAGGACCTGTATGACGCCCTCACCGCGCTCCAGCATCGCGGTCAGGACGCCGCCGGCATCTTCACCTGCGATCTGAAGATCCACCAGCGCAAGGCCAACGGGCTCGTGCGCGACGTCTTCCAGCCGCACCACATGGAGGCGCTCCGGGGCCGGGCGGGCATCGGCCACATCCGCTATCCGACGGCGGGGAGCGAATCCCCGGCGGAGGCGCAGCCCTTCTACGTCAACTCCCCCTACGGCATCGCGCTCGCGCACAACGGCAACCTGATCAACGCCGGAGAGCTCGGCGAGGAGGTGTTTCGCGACGAGCTGAGACACATGAACACGGAGTCGGACTCGGAGGTCCTTCTCAACCTCTTCGCGAGCGAGCTCGCGCACCGGCGCCGGCTCGTGCTGGACGAGGACACGATCTTCGAGGCGGTCGCCGGCGTCCACCGGCGGTGTCTCGGCGGCTATGCGGCGGTGGCGCTGATCTTCGGCTACGGGCTGGTGGCGTTCCGCGACCCGTGCGCGATCCGGCCGCTGTGCTTCGGCGCGCGCGAGACGGCGGAGGGGACGGAGTACATGGTGGGGTCCGAGAGCGTCGCGCTCGATGCGCTGGGATTCGAGCTCGTGCGCGACCTCGCGCCGGGCGAGGCCATGATCGTCACTCTGGACGGAGAGGTGCACACCCGCCCCTGCTTCGAGGAGCCGCGGTACGCGCCGTGCATCTTCGAGTACGTCTACCTCGCACGGCCCGACTCCATCATCGACGACGTGTCGGTCTACAAGGCGCGGCTGCGCATGGGGGAGGCGCTCGCGGAGAAGATCCTCCGGGAATGGCCCGACCACGACATCGACGTGGTGATCCCCATCCCCGAGACCAGCCGGACCGCATGCCTTCCCCTCGCCTACGATCTCGGCGTGAAGTACCGGGAGGGCTTCATCAAGAACCGCTACGTCGCGCGCACCTTCATCATGCCCGGGCAGACGCAGCGCATGCGCTCGGTACGCCGCAAGCTCAACGCCATCGGGCTCGAGTTCGAGGGCAAGAACGTCCTGCTGGTCGACGACTCCATCGTGCGCGGCACGACGTCCAGGCAGATCGTCCAGCAGGCGCGCGACGCGGGGGCGCGGCGGGTCTACTTCGCGTCGGCGGCGCCGCCGGTGCGGTACCCGAACGTGTACGGCATCGACATGCCGGTGATGGCCGAGCTCGTCGCGTTCAACCGCAGCGAGGACGACGTCGCCCGGGCCATCGGCGCCGACCGGCTCTTCTACCAGTCGATCGACGGGCTGGTCGACGCGGTACGGCGCGGGAACCCGCGCCTGCGGGAGTTCGACACCTCCTGCTTCACGGGCGAGTACGTCACCGGGGGCGTGTCCCCGAGCTACCTCGAGCGGATCGCCGAGCACCGCGCCGACGCCGCCCGGAGCGTCCGGGCCGCGGCCGCCCGCGACGCGTCGGAGCTGCGGAGCTGACACGCCTTCGCCGGATTTCTCGGGCTCTTGCCGTGCACCGGCTTTCGGGCCGGACACGAGGGCGGGCACGACGGGGCCCGTCGTACCGGATCGGCCGGAATGCTCGCCTGAACGGTCACTGCCTCATGCCGCGGGGTGGCCCGGCCCGGCGCCGTTCATGAATGTTCTTGCCGGCTCGAGTACGAGCCGGCCCGGAGGATGTCCGCCATGAACGAGTTCGACGCCAGCGGGCTGGGGTTCGACACGCTGTCGGTGCGCGCCGGCCAGGTCCGGACCGGCGAGCGGGAGCACAACGACCCGATCTTCCTCACCTCCAGCTTCGTGTTCGCGAACGCCCGCGAGGCCGCCGCACGCTTCGCCGGCGACGAGCCCGGCAACGTCTACTCCCGGTTCACGAACCCGACCGTGCGCGCGTTCGAGCATCGGCTGGCGGCGCTGGAGGGCGGCGCCCGCTGCATCGCCACCTCGTCGGGCATGGCCGCGATCCTCATCACGTCGATGGCCCTGCTGCGCGCCGGGGACCACGTGGTCGCCGCCAACGGCCTGTTCGGCACGACGACGTCGCTGTTCACGAACGTCCTCTCGCGTTTCGGCATCGAGACCACCTTCGCCGACGTGACCGACCCGTCGGCGTGGTCCGGCGCGGTCCGGCCCGGGACGAAGATGCTCTTCGTGGAGAGCCCCACCAATCCGCTCGGCGAGGTGGCGGACATCGCCGCCCTCGGAGCGCTCGCGCGCGCCCACGGCGCGGAGCTCGTCGTCGACAACGGCCTGTGCACGCCGGCGCTGTCCCGGCCGCTCGAGCTGGGCGCCGACATCGTGGTGCATACCGCCACCAAGTACCTCGACGGTCAGGGCCGCTGCGTGGGCGGCGCGGTGGTCCTGAAGGACCCCGCGCACCACGACATGCTGTTCTCGCTGATGCGCACCACGGGACCGAGCATGAGCCCGTTCAATGCCTGGGTCTTCCTGCACGGGCTGGAGACCCTCGGCATCCGCATGCGGGCCATCTGCGAGAGGGCGGAGCGCCTCGCGCGCTGGCTTTCGCGCCACCCCGCGGTGCGGCGCGTCCACTACCCCGGGCTGGAGACGCATCCCGGCCACGAGCTCGCCCTGCGGCAGCAGAGCGCCGGCGGCGGCATCGTGGCCTTCGACGTGCATGGAGGCCGGGCCGAGGCGTGGGGGGTCATCGATGCGACGCGGGCGCTCTCCATCACCGCCAACCTCGGGGACGTGAAGACCACCATCGTCCACCCCGCCTCGACCACCCACGGCCGGATCACGCCGGAGCAGCGCGAGGCGGCGGGGATCGGGGAATCGCTGGTCCGCGTGGCGGTCGGCCTCGACGCGTTCGAGGACATCCGCGCCGACCTCGCGCGCGGGCTCGACGCGCTCGCGAGCGGCGGGCCGGCGCACCGCGCCGGCGCCGGCTGACGCGCGACGGCCGCGCAGTCCGGATGGCCCCGGCGAACGCAGCGGCGGCCCCCCGCCGCCTCCTGCTCGACGGTCTCCGCGCCGCGCTCGACGCGACCGGGGGCCGCGAGAGCGTGCGCCGCCGGCTGGCCGGCGAGCGGGACTTCGCCCCGCGCTTCGCGTTCGCGGTGGGCAAGGCGGCGCCGGCGATGATGGCCGGTGCGTTCGACGCTCTCGGACCGGGCATCGAACGTGCGCTGGTCATCACCAAGCACGGCCATGCGGGCGAGGCGCCCGATCCGGGCTGGCCGGTCGAGGTGGTCGAGTCCTCGCATCCGGTGCCGGACGGGTCCTGCCTGGCGGCGGGGCGCGCGCTCGTGGGCTTCGTCGATGCGGTGCCGGCCGGCGCGGACGTCCTGGCGCTGGTGTCGGGCGGTGCGTCGGCGCTCGTGGAGGTCCTGCCGGAAGGGTTCGACGCGCCGGACCTCGCCCGGGTGAACGAGTACCTGCTGGCCGCGGGACACCCGATCGGCGCCGTCAACCGCGTGCGCAAGCGCATCTCGCGCATCAAGGGCGGCCGGCTGGCCCGGCGGCTCGCCGCCCGCCGGACCCTCAATCTCGCGATCTCGGACGTGCCCGGCGACGATCCGAAGGTGATCGGGTCGGGGCTGCTGGTCGCCCATTCGGGCGAGGACCTCGCAATCGACGGCCTCGGCCTTCCGCCCTGGCTCGTGGAGATGGGCCGGCGGGCGCCGCCGCTGTCCGGCGCGGACGCGACCGGCCGTGTCCGGACGGAGATCGTCGCCCGGCCGGCCGCCGCGCGGGCCGCCGCCGCGGCGGCCTTCCGGGCCGCCGGCGTCGGCGTCGTCGAGCATCCCGACCTCCTGGAGGGGGACGCCCTCGACGCCGGACGCCGGGTCGGACGCGAGATTGCGGGCGGGAAGCCCGCCGCGCACGTGTGGGCGAGCGAGACCACCGTGGTGCTGCCGCCGGATCCCGGCCGGGGCGGGCGCTGCCAGAGCCTCGCGCTGGCGGCGGCGCTCGAGATCCGCGGCCGCGCGGGCGCCTTCGTGCTCGCCGCCGGCACCGACGGGACCGATGGACCCGGGGAGGACGCGGGCGCCGTCGTCGACGGGGGCACGGTGGCGCGCGGCATTGCGGCCGGCCCGGACCCCGGCCGTTGCCTGCGGGGCGCGGACGCCGGTACGTTCCTCGAGGCGAGCGGCGACCTCGTGCGCACCGGCCCGACCGGCACCAACGTCATGGATCTGGTCGTCGCGCTGAAGGTGGCGACGTAGCGCGCCGCACAACGATCATGACCGGGGACCGGCCACCCCGCCGCATGAAACGGCGCCGGGTCGCGACACGGCGATTCCTGGAGGCGAGGGCGCCCTTCCCGAGTGCGCCTTCACGGCAACGACGAGGTATGCGGACATGCGCAAGGTGGTGAAACGGGACGAGGAATGGCGCGCGATGCTGACGCCGGAGCAGTACCACGTGACGCGCCGCAAGGGCACCGAGCGGGCGTTCACCGGCGAGTACCACGACTGCCGGCGCGCGGGCGTCTACCGGTGCCGCTGCTGCGGCACGCCGCTGTTCGGCTCCGCCGCCAAGTTCGACTCCGGCACCGGCTGGCCGAGCTTCCGGGAGCCGGTCGACGCGGACAACGTGGCGGAGGAGGAGGACCGCTCGCTGTGGATGCGCCGCACCGAGGTCCTGTGCGCGGTGTGCGATGCGCACCTCGGCCACGTGTTCCCGGACGGGCCGCCCCCGACCGGACTGCGCTACTGCATGAACTCGGCTTCGCTGGTGCTGGACGAGAAGGAGGAGGGCGGGTAGGGCGGGCCGCGCCGCATCGGCTCCCCGCGGCGCCCGGCCGCCATCACTCCGCCCGGACCTGGACGACGCCGTCGCGGACCCGCACCGGGAACGTGGCGACGGGTTCGTAGGCCGGGGGTGTGAGCGCCTCTCCGGTGCGGATGTCGAACCATGCGCCGTGCCGGGGGCACATGACCCGGCCGCCCTCGACGCATCCTCCGGTGAGGGTGCCGAAGTCGTGCGTGCACACGTTCTCGATCGCGAAGTACTCGCCGTCGAGATTGAATACCGCGATCTCGACGTCGTCGACGTCGGCCACCCGGTACTCGCCGGGACCGAGCTCGGCGGCCGCGGCCACGTTCGTCCAGTCGCTCATCGCTGCGGGTCCGGTTGCGGGCCCGGAGATCCGGGCCGGGTTCGGGCCGGCGGCTCCGACCCGCCGGCGGGCGCCGGTGGGCGGGCCGCCGTCGACGACGGCGCCCGCGTCCGGGCGCTCAGAAGAATCCGAGCTCCAGCTTCGCCGCCTCGCTCATGCGGTCGGGGGTCCACGGCGGCTCCCACACGAGCTCGACCTCGGCCGCCGCCACGCCCTCGACGTTCTGCACCGCGGCCTCGACGGTGCCGGGGAAGGTCTGCGCGACCGGGCACCCCGGCGCGGTCAGGGTCATGTCGATCTCGACCACCCCCAGGTCGTCGCAGTCGATGCGGTAGATGAGCCCGAGGTCGTAGATGTTGACCGGGATCTCGGGGTCGTAGACCTCGCGCAGGGCGGCGACGATCCGATCGTCCAGTGATTCCTCTCGGGCCGGGTCCGGCGCTCCGCCCTCCGGCGCCGACGGGGGTGGCGCCGCTCCCCGCGCCTGATGGTCCTCGGACATGTTCATTCGGTGCACACCGTTTCGCTGTCGTCGTCGAGCGCGGCCTTCATCGTATGCCACGCAAGTGTCGCGCACTTCACGCGCATCGGGTACTCCTTGACGCCGGTGAGCACGGTGAGCTTGCCGAGAAGCTCGCCGGGGCCGCCGACCTGGCGTTCCTCCGTGAGGAGATCGTGGACCTCGTGGAACAGGCGCTCGGCGTCCGCCACCGGCCGGTCCTTCAGGGCCTCGGTCATCAGCGAGGCCGATGCGGTCGAGATCGCGCAGCCCGCGCCGTCGAAGCCGATGTCGCGGATGACCCCGCCGTCGACGTGCAGGTGGACGAAGAACTCGTCGCCGCAAATCGGGTTGAAGCCGTGGGCGGAGTGGTTCGTGCTCTCCGGCCGGCGCGGGTAGTTCCGCGGGTTGCGGTTGTGGTCGAGGATGACTTCCTCGTACAGATCGCGCAGGTCGTTCATCGATCGAAGATCTCCTTCACCTTGCGCAGGCCCGCGACGAGCGCGTCGATGTCCGCCCGGGTGTTGTAGACGGCAAGCGAGGCCCGCGAGGTCGCGGGCACTCCGTAGCGTCTCATCAGCGGCATCGCGCAGTGGTGTCCGGCGCGGATCGCGACGCCCTGGCGGTCGACGATGGTGCCGACGTCGTGGGGATGGACGCCCTCGACGACGAACGACACGATGCCGGCCTTCTCGGGCGCGGTGCCGATGATGCGGATACCGTCCATCTCGTCGAGCGCTCCGGTCGCGTACTCGAGGATCTCGCGCTCGTGCGCGGCAATGGCGTCCAGCCCGAGCTCCGTCACGAACTCGATCGCGGCGCCGAGTCCGATGGCGCCGGCGATGTTCGGGGTGCCCGCCTCGAACCGGTAGGGGAGGTCGTTCCAGGTGGACTCCTCGAACGACACGGTGCGGATCATGTCGCCGCCGCCCTGGTACGGCTCCGCCTCCTCCAGCCGCTCCGCGCGGCCGTAGAGCACGCCCGTCCCGGTCGGGCCGTAGCACTTGTGGCCGGAGAGCACGTAGAAGTCGCAGCCGAGCGCATGGACGTCGACCGGGCCGTGGGGGGCGGCCTGGGCGCCGTCGAGCACCGCCGCCGCGCCCGCGTCGCGCGCCATGGCGACGATCTCCCGCACCGGGTTCACGGTCCCGAGCGCGTTCGACACGTGGGCGGCGGCGACGACCTTCGTGCGCTCGTTCACGAGGTCCGCGAGCGCCTCCATGTCCAGCGCGCCGCTGTCGTGGATGGGCGCCACGCGGAGCCTCGCCCCGGTCTGCCGGCACACGAGCTGCCACGGGACGATGTTCGAATGGTGCTCCATGGTGGTGACGACGATCTCGTCGCCCGGCGCGAGCCGCGGCCGCGCCCACGCCTGCGCGACGAGGTTCAGCCCTTCGGTGGCGCCCCGCACGAAGACGATCTCGCGGCGGTCGGACGCGTTGAGCAACGCCCTCACCGCGTCCCGCGCCCCCTCGTAGGCGTTCGTCGCCCGTTCGCTCAGCGCGTGCAGCCCCCGGTGGACGTTCGCGTTGTCGGACTCGTAGTAGCGGCGGATGGCGTCGATGACCCGGCGCGGCTTCTGGCTCGTGGCGCCGCTGTCGAGGTACACGAGCGGCCTGCCGTTGACCTCCTGCGCGAGGATCGGAAACTCGGCGCGGACGCGTTCGACGTCGAGCATGTTCGCGGCCGGCCGCGGCGCGGTGTCCCGGGCGCGGCTCACCCGAGCATCTCCCGCAGGCCGTCCGCGCCCGGGAGGTGCGCGAGCACCACCGCCCCGATGGCCTCGCGGAGATCGGGGCGGGAGATCCGATCCACCACGTCGCGGGCGAACCCGAACGTGAGCATGCCGCGCGCCACGCTCTCCTCGATGCCCCGGGAGCGCAGGTAGAACAGCATCTGCGCGTCGAGCTGCCCGATGGTGGCGCCGTGCGAGCACTTCACGTCGTCGGCGTGGATCTCGAGCTGCGGCTTGGTGTCGATCTCGGCGTTGCGCGACAGCAGCAGGTTGCGGTTGGTCTGATGGGCTTCGGTCTTCTGCGCGTCCGGGTGCACGTGCACGCGCCCGTTGAACACTCCGCGTCCGCGTCCGCCCGCGATGCCCTTGTAGTACTCGTGGCTCGCGCACCGCGGCGCGGCGTGCTCGATGCTGGTGTGGAAGTCGACGTGCTGGCGGCCGGTCGCCACGTAGAGCCCCTCGAGGGCGCACCGGGCGTGTTCGTGTCCGAGGGTGACGTCGATGTCGTGACGCGCCAGCCGGGCCCCGAGCGACACCGCCCAGGAGCGGAACGAGGCGCCGGCCGCGAGCTTCGCCTGGAGCGCCGCCACGTGGTACGCGCCGGCGCTCGCCCGCTGCACCCTGTAGTGCTCGACCGCGGCGCCTTCCGCGACCTCCACCTCGGTGACGACGTTGTCCAGGTACACGGTGCCGTCACGCCCGACGAAGTGCTCGACCACGGCAATGCGCGAGCCCGTACCCGCCGCAATGACGATCCGGGGAGAGTGGACGCGTTCGCATTCGGGCGAGCCGGAGAGGAACACGAGGTGCACCGGCGGGCCGGCGTCCGCGCCCGGCGCTGCCCGGACCACCGCGCCGGCGTCCATGAACGCGGCGTTGAGCGCCGTGAACGCGGTCTTCTCCGCCGGCGTGATCCTTCCGAGCCGGTCTTCGAGGAACCCGGGGTCGTGCTCGACGACGCGGGTGAAGTCCTCGACCTCGACGCCCGCCGGCAGCGCCCGGACGTCCGAGCGTCCGCGGTCGAGGCGGCCGTCGACGAAGACGAGGCGGGGCGCATCGGCGCCGCCGGGCAGACCCTCGCCGGGGTCGCCGGCGGTCGCGGCGTCGGGGGAGGGCGCGGTCAGGTCGAACGGACGCTTCTCGATGGGCGACACGTTCGTGTACTTCCAGTGCTCGTCGCGCGGCGTCGGGAAGCCCGCTCGCGAGAACGCCTCGATGCCCGCGCGGCGCACGCCGCGCAGCCACGCGAGACGGTGGCCCGGAAGCGTCGGCTCGCGCGCGGCGAAGGCGTCGACGTACCGGGCGGCGGCCGCCGTGGTGGAGTCGCTCATGCGCCGGCCACCGCCTCCTCGCGCACCCAGTCGTATCCCCTCGATTCGAGCTCCAGGGCCAGCTCCCTCCCGCCGGAGGCCGCGATCCGGCCCCCGCTCAGCACGTGCACGTGGTCCGGGACGATGTGGTCGAGCATGCGCTGGTAGTGCGTGACGAGGATCACGGACCGCTCCGGGTGCCTGAGCGCGTTGACCCCGCGCGCGACGTCCTTCAGCGCGTCGATGTCGAGCCCGGAGTCGGTCTCGTCGAGGATCGCGAGCTTCGGCTCCATCAGTGCGAGCTGGAAGATCTCGTTGCGCTTCTTCTCGCCGCCGGAGAAGCCGACGTTCACGCCCCGCTTCAGCAGCGATTCGTCCATGTGCAGCACGCCGAGCTTCTCGCGCACCAGGGCGAGGAAGTCCATCGCGTCCAGCTCGCTCTGCCCGCGATGCCTGCGCAGCGCGTTGACCGCCGCCTTGAGGAAGTAGGTGTTGTTCACGCCGGGGATCTCGACCGGGTACTGGAAGGCGAGGAACACGCCCTCGCACGCCCGCTCCTCCGGCTCGAGGCCGAGGAGCGACCGCCCCTCGAAGAGGATCTCCCCCCCGGTCACCTCGTAGCCGTCGCGGCCCGCCAGCACGTGCGCGAGCGTGCTCTTGCCCGAGCCGTTCGGGCCCATGATCGCGTGGACTTCACCCGGCGCGACGCCGAGATTGAGCCCGGTGAGGATGTCCTTTCCATCCACCGCGACGCGCAGATCCCTGATTTCGAGCATTGCTCGCGCTCCTGAACGAGTGGGCCGTCCGTCGGGACGAGTCGGGGACGGATCAGCCGACCGCGCCTTCCAGACTGACCTCCAGCAGCTTCTGCGCCTCCACCGCGAACTCCATCGGCAGCTCGCGAAACACTTCCCGGCAGAATCCGTTGACGATCATGGAGACCGCGTCCTCTTCGCCGATGCCGCGCTGGCGGCAGTAGAAGAGCTGGTCGTCGCTGATCTTCGAGGTGGTGGCCTCGTGCTCGACCCTGGCGCTCGGGTTCTTCACCTCCATGTAGGGGAAGGTGTGGGCGCCGCACCGATCGCCCATGAGCAGCGAGTCGCACTGGGTGTAGTTGCGGGCGTTCTCCGCCCCGGCGCCGACCCGCACGAGGCCCCGGTAGGAGTTCTGTCCCCGCCCGGCCGAGATGCCCTTCGACACGATGGTGCTGCGGGTATTGCGCCCGAGGTGGATCATCTTGGTGCCGGTGTCCGCCTGCTGGCGCAGGTTGCTGAGCGCGACGGAGTAGAACGCGCCCACCGAGTGGTCCCCGCGCAGGATGCAGCTCGGGTACTTCCAGGTGATGGCGGAGCCGGTCTCGACCTGGGTCCAGGAGATCTTCGAGCGGTCGCCCCGGCAGTCGCCCCGCTTGGTGACGAAGTTGTAGATGCCGCCGACGCCGTGCTCGTCGCCGGGGTACCAGTTCTGCACCGTCGAGTACTTGATCTCGGCGCCTTCGAGGGCGACGAGCTCGACCACCGCGGCATGGAGCTGGTTCTCGTCGCGCACCGGCGCGGTGCATCCCTCCAGGTAGCTCACGTAGCTTCCTTCGTCCGCGACGACCAGGGTGCGCTCGAACTGCCCGGTCTTCGCCGCGTTGATCCGGAAGTAGGTGGAGAGCTCCATCGGGCAGCGCACGCCCTTCGGGATGTAGCAGAACGAGCCGTCGCTGAAGACGGCGGAGTTGAGCGCGGCGAAGAAGTTGTCGGTGTACGGCACCACGGTGCCGAGGTACTGCTCCACGAGGGCCGGGTGCTCGCGCACCGCCTCGGAGAACGAGCAGAAGACGATGCCCTGCTCGGCCAGCCGGTCCTTGAAGGTGGTGGCGACGGAGACGCTGTCGAAGACCGCGTCCACCGCCACGCCCGCGAGCGCGGCGCGCTCCTCGAGCGGGATCCCGAGCTTCTCGTAGGTCTCCAGGAGCTTCGGATCGACCTCGTCGAGGCTCTTCGGGCCGTCCTCCTTCGACTTCGGGGCGGAGTAGTACGAGATGCCGTCGTAGTCGATCGGGGGGTGGACGACGTTCGCCCAGCGGGGCTCGGTCATGCCGAGCCAGTGGCGGTACGCCTTCAGGCGCCACTCGAGGAGAAACCCGGGCTCGCCCTTCTTGCGCGAGATGAGCCGGACCACGTCCTCGTCGAGACCGGGCGGCACGGTGTCGGACTCCAGGTCGGTGACGAATCCGTGCCGGTACTCGCGCCGGACCAGGGCGTCGACTTCGGCGTTCGGGGTTTCCATCCGCGGGCTTCTCCTCGGAAGGCGCGCGACGGCGCCGAATTCCTGACCAAAACACTCGGGTATCCTACGATTACCCGACCAAATTGGTCAACAATTCGGGGCTCGCCGTCAGGACCATTCAGAAGTCGCGGTCGCCGGCCGCCAGGCCGGACTGTCGCACGGCGATCGGTGATCTTTCAGCATCGAAGACCCCGTTCGAGCGTGTGATGAGCCGCTCGTCACCACTTCCGGACAGCCCTGGGCTCGCCGTGCTGGGCAGGGCTCGTTTCTCGTCGGCCCGGCGGGCGCCGAGGCGTGCTCGAGCGGCCCATTTGTGGATGCGTTCGTTGTCCGTGCGCCAGATTGAGCCTCCCGGAGCTCCCGTCGTCCCCCGCCGCAGGCGACTTCGCACCGGTTGCCGACACTCGAATACGACAAAAAAATGGTCCTGCCGTGCTGGGGCTCGCCGTTGTCCGGGGGGCGCGGCGCTGGCATCCTTCACGCCGATGAACGGACCGGACGGTGAGCGGCGCACGAACCGCAAGGCTGCGAGCGCGGCGGAGTGCGTGACGGAGGGTCTCCGCGCGGGTCCGCGAGGACGTGGGATCGCGCCGCGGCGGCGGCTCGCCCGCTCCGGGATGCGCCGGCGGCTCCCCGTGCGGCGGCGGCGCCGATGAGTCCGCCCTGCCTCGTGGTCACCGATCTGGACGGCACGCTGCTCGACTCCGCGTCGCGGCTCAGCGGGGCGAACCGGCGGGCGCTGGAAATTCTCGGACGCAACGGAGTGGTGCGCGCGGTGGCGACGGGCCGCTCGCTGTACTCCGCGCGCCTCGTGATGCGCGAGGACTTTCCGGTCGACTATCTCGCGTTCTCGAGCGGGGCGGGGATCGTCTCGTGGGCCGACGGGCGGCTTCTCCGCTCGCTCGCGATGGACCCGGCCCTGGTGGGCCGACTCGCCGCGTGCCTGCGCGGCCTCGGCCTCGACTTCATGGTGCAGCACGCGGCCCCCGACTCGCACCGCTTCCACTTCGTGCGCTCGTCACGGCGAAACGCCGACTTCAATCGGCGTGTCGAGCGTTACCGGCGATTCGCCCGGCCCTGGCACGACGGCGCGGCCGGGGAGATCGAGGCCAGTCAGCTCGTGGTCATCGAGCCGCCGGGGACCGACTCGCACCGCGATCTGCTGGCCCGGGAGTTCGAGGAGGTCCACGTGGTGCGCACCACGTCGCCGCTCGACCATGCGTCGACCTGGATCGAGCTGTTCCCGGCCGGCGTGTCGAAAGCGCACGCCGCGGACTGGCTGCGGGCGCGGCACTCGATCGAGCCGGCCCGCACCGTCGCCGTCGGCAACGACTACAACGATCTCGACATGCTCGACTGGGCGGCGCACCCGCGGGTCGTCTCGAACGCGCCGCCGTCGATGCGCGAGCGGTACGCCGTGGTGGGCGCGAACGACGACGACGGGTTCACGGAGGCCGTGGGCGGACTGCTGGACGGGGGGTGATGAGGCTCGTCACCTACAACATCCAGTACGGCCGGGGGCGGGACGGGCGTTTCGACCTCGATCGCATCGCGCGGGAGGTCGCGGGCGCCGACCTGATCGCTCTCCAGGAAGTCGAGCGCTTCTGGACCCGGTCGGGCGGAGCCGATCAGCCCCGTCTCGTCGCCCGTCACTTCCCCGCGCACTACTGGGCGTACGGGCCGGGGGTCGACCTCCATCTCGCCGGAGTGGAGCCCGGAGAGGATGGCGCCGGGCGCCGGCGGCAGTTCGGGAACATGCTGCTCTCCCGCACGCCGCTGCTCACCGTGCGGCACCACCTGCTGCCCAAGCTCGGGAGCCTCGGCCCGCCGATGAGCCTGCAGCGCTCGGCGCTCGAAGCCGTCATCGAGGTGCGCGGCGGATACCTGCGGGTGTACTCGGTTCACCTGACGCACCTCTCGGCCGCAACCAGGCTCCCGCAGGTGGAGGCGCTTCTGGGAGTCCACTCGAGTGCGGTCCGCGAAGGGCCGCCGGTCTGCGGAGCCGGTCTGCCGCGGGAGTGGACGCGGGACGGAATGCCGCCGCCCATGCCGAGGGATGCGATCCTCCTCGGAGATTTCAACATGCAGCCCGACTCGCGGGAGTACGAGCGGATCGTGGGCCCGATGTCCCCGTACGGCGGCCGGATCACGAGCCCGGAGGGCTTCGTCGACGCCTGGGTCGAGGCGGGCAATGCCATCGATGCCGGACCGACGGCCGAAGTGAAGGGTCGTCCGGCCAGACTCGACTACTGCTTCGTCAGCGCGGCGCTGAAGGATCGGGTCCGCGCCGCCCGGGTCGATTCCGATGCGGCGGGCTCGGACCACCGGCCGGTGTGGGTGGAGATCGATCTCTGACCGGTCCCCGGGACCTGCCCCGACTCCGGGGCTCGCCGGCCGCCGCGGCGAGCCCCGGGACTGTCGAGACCCCGGGGTCCGCCGGCCCGAGCTTCGGCCGCGCTCGGGGAGGCCAAGCGTCTGCTGCGCTCGGTGCCGCGGCGAGCCCGGGACTGTCGAGAGCCCGGGACCCGCCGGCCCGAGCTTCGGCCGGCGCTCGCGTCACGCGCGATAGCGCCTCTCGATGAACTCGAACACCGCGCGCAGGCCCATCGCCTCGCCGCCCACCGGCCGCCCCGGCTTCGCCTTCGTCGTCCACGCCATGATGTCGAAGTGCGCCCAGGGGATCTCGTCCGGCACGAACGCCTGCAGGAACAGCGCCGCGGTGATCGCGCCCCCGTAGGGCTGGCTCGATCCGTTCATCAGGTCCGCGACCCTGCTCTCGATGAGAGTGCGGTACGGCGCGTGCAGCGGCATCCTCCATACCTCGTCGTGCACGTCGCGTCCGGCCTCGGCGACCCCCGCGGCGACCGTCTCGTCGTTGGAGAACATCGCGGGCAGCTCCGTGCCGAGCGCGACGCGCGCGGCGCCGGTGAGGGTGGCGAAGTCGATCATCAGGTCGGGCGTGTCCGCCGCGCCCTCGGTCAACGCGTCGCTCAGCACGATGCGTCCCTCGGCGTCGGTGTTGTCGACCTCGACGGTCAGGCCCTTGCGGGTGGCGAGCACGTCCCCGGGCCGGTACGCATTGCCGGCGATCGCGTTCTCCACCGCCGGCACGAGAAGGCGCAGCCGCACCGGCAGCGCGGCGGACATCACCAGCCCGGCGAGTCCGATGGCGTGGGCCGCGCCGCCCATGTCCTTCTTCATCAGCCTCATGCCGCTCGCGGGCTTGATGTCGAGTCCGCCGGAGTCGAAGCAGACCCCCTTCCCCACGAGGGTGAGCCGGGGGTTGCGCGGGTCGCCCCAGGTCAGGTCGACGAGCCGCGGGCGGTGGGCGCTCGCCCGCCCCACCGCGTGGATGGCGGGATAGCCTTCGTCGAGCAGCGCCTGCCCCGTGACCACCCTGACGTCCGCTTCGTGCCCGGCCGCCAGCTCCGACACCGCGGCGGCGAGATCCTTCGGCATCATGTCGCTCGCCGGCGTGTTGACGAGGTCGCGCACGCGCGCCACCGCCCGTGCGAGCAGGCGTGCGGTGTCGGCCGCGGCGGCGGACCCGGGGAACAGCCGGGCGGCGGGCGGCATCGACTTCCGGTACCGCTCGAAGCGGTACCCGGCGAGCGCCCAGCCGAGCGCCGCCCGCTCCAGTCCGCGCGAAGACCACCGCGTGTCGAGATGATAGGCTCCGGCCGGGACCGCGTCGGGGACGCCCGCGAGCGCCCACGGGTCGTCGGTCGCGGCGACGCCGGCCAGCACGCTCGCAAGCTTGCCGCGCCGGCCCGGCACCAGACACGTCGAGCCCGGCCGCGCCGAGAAGCCGGTGCTGCCCACCCACGCCGCGGCCTCCGGCATGGCGTTCGCGCGCCAGTCCTGCAGCCGGTCGGCGCCGATGGGCACGACGGCGATCGAGTCGACTTCGCGTTCGTTGCACAGCAGGTCTTCCATCCTGGCCTCCGGCGACGATGACGGCGGGGAACGGACACCAGCCATCCCCGCCAAGTGGGAACATACCCTCGAAATCCCCCCACGGTGGGCCGCCCGGGCGGCCGGAATCGTGCCGCGATCCCACCGAAGCACGCCCTTCTCCGGGCGTCTGGCGGGAATTGCCGGACAGACACCGGACACCAGCCATCCCCGCCAGGTGGGAACATACCCTCGAAATCCCCCCCGGTGGGCCGCCCGGGTGGCCGGAATCGTGCCGCGATTCCACCGCGGCACGGCCTCTCCGGGCGTCTGGCGGGAATTGCCGGACGGACACCAGCCATCCCCGCCAGGCGGGAACAGGCCCCTGAAATCCCCTCGATTCGACGCCCTGAAGATCGAAATCACACCAGCAATTCCACCATGGCGCGGCCTCTCCGGGCATTGGCGGGAATCGCCGGACGGACACCAAGGACCGTTCAACAGTCGCGGTCATTGGCCTCCCAACCGGAAGATCATACGGTGACGGGCGGTCTTTCGGCATCGAAGGCCCGGCTCAGGTAGTGGGTCAGTTTGACTCCAGGATCGCCACGTCGGTCGAGGAAGAAGTTCAAACTGACCCACTACCTCGGCTCGAGGGTCTGATGAACCGCTCGTCACGACTTCCGGATAGTCCTGGGACGGACACCGCGTCCCCCGGCGTTCCCGATGGATTTGGAGTATTATTCGCCAGACGGGGCGGGTCAGGCGAGCGGAATTGCATGTCCGACGAAGAGCGCACGCTCGTCGAGAAGCTCGAGGCGCTCAGGGTCGAGCATCGTGACCTCGATGACGCCATCGCACGCATGGAGCAGGGGCCGTACGTCGACCAGCTCCAGCTTCGCCGTCTGAAGAAGCGCAAGCTGCAGCTCAAGGACTTCATCGCGTTGATCGAGAGCCGGCTGATCCCGGATCTCGATGCGTGAGCGCCGGCGGGACCGCCGCCGCGACCGGCGCTTGATTCGGCTCGCCGGACCGGCGGCCACCCGGTGCCGAGCCGGCGCTTGATTCGATTCGCCGGACCGGCAGCCACCCGGTGCCGCGCCGGCGCTTGATTCGATTCGCCGGACTGGCGGCCACCCGGTGCCGCGCCGCCGGCGTTCAGCGAGGAGCCACGGGTCCGTGGGAAACCGACTGTCACGAATCTATACGCGCACCGGCGACGACGGCACCACCGGGCTCGCGGACGGCAGCCGTCTGCCCAAGGACTCGCCCCGGGTCGCGTCGATGGGCGAGCTCGACGAGCTCAACGCCTGTCTCGGCGTCGTGCTCGCCCATCCGCTTCCGCAGGCCGTGCGCGAGACCCTGACGGACGCGCAGCACGCGCTGTTCGACATCGGGGCCGAGATGGCGATGCCGCCCGCGGGCATCGTCGACGAGCGGAAGGTCGAGGCGCTGGAAGCCGCGCTCGATGCGCTCAACGCCGACCTGCCGCCGCTGCGGGAATTCATTCTTCCGGGCGGCGGCGCCGGCGCCGCCGCGGCGCATGTCGCCCGGGCGGTATGCCGCCGGGCCGAGCGCGCGATCGTCGCTCTCGCCCGCGACGAGCCGGTGAACGAGGCGAGCCGGCGGTACGTCAACCGCCTCTCCGACTACCTGTTCGTGGCCGCGCGCGTCCTCGCGCGCGCCGGTTCCGGCGAGGTCTTCTGGAAGCACGAGCGCGGCCGCCGCGAGCCGTCTTCGTAGCGAGCCCTCGCGCCTCGCCGACTCCCGACCGCGGAAGCGGAGCCGAGAGTTCACAGCTCACGGCGCCATCGGAGTCCCCCGGCGTCGCACGGGGACCGTGATGGCGCATCCCGGAGAACCATTAACCCCTCTCCCGGCGGGAGAGGGGCTTCTCCCGGCCGGCCTCATTGACCATGCGGGGGATGCGGCTCCCGCGAGAAATGGAGGCCGGGCGCCGGGGCGGTGCGTCGGCGCGGCACCCGGGCGCGGTCCCAGCACTCGACGCCCCAGGCGATGATCTCGGCCGCGGGGGCCCGGGCAAGGTCGCGCGGCGGCCGCTGGCCGAGGAACTCCAGCGCGTCCACGAGCACCGTGCCGGGCGGCTCGGAGGCGACCGGCCGTGCGAGGCTCTGCTTGCTGAGCTTTCGCCGGCCTGCATCCACCGCCACCGGCAGATGCGCGTACTTCGGGGTCGGGAGTCCGAGTGCGCGCTGAATCAGAATCTGGCGCGGGGTGGACTCGATCAGGTCCGCGCCCCGCACCACTTCGCTCACCCGCTGCTCCGCGTCGTCGACGACGACCGCGAGGTGGTAGGCGACGACTCCGTCCGCCCGCAGCACGACGAAGTCGCCGACCTCCTTCTCCAGGTTCTGGGCCACGCGTCCCTGAATGGCGTCGTGAAGCTCGACCGCCGCGGCCCTCACGCGAAGCCGGACCGAGCGCGCGGTGCGTCCCGGGGACAGCCCGTCGCGACAGGTGCCGGGGTACACGCCGCCCGCCAGATCCCGCCGCGAGCAGCCGCACGCGAATGTCCAGCCTCGATCCGCCAGCTTCCCGAGAGCCTCGGCATACGCGTCCGGGCGCCCGCTCTGGTGCATGACCTCTCCGTCCCAGTGCATCCCGAACCGGTCGAGGTCGCGCAGGATCGAGTCGACGGCGCCGGCTGCATGGCGGGGCGTGTCGAGATCCTCGATGCGTACGAGCCAGCGTCCACCGTGGCGGCGGGCGCTCAGCAGGCTGCCGAGCGCGGCCACGAGCGAGCCGAAGTGCAGCGGTCCGGTCGGGGACGGTGCGAAGCGGCCGCATGGAGGAGCGGCCGCCGGTTCGGATGCGTGGGAGCGGCGGGTGGACAGGTTCAGCCCATCTGCTGCGGATGCGTGGGAGCGGCGGGTGGACAGGTTCAGCCCATCTGCTGCGGATGCGTGAGAGCGGCGGGTGGACAGGTTCAGCCCATCTGCTGCGGATACGTGGGAGAGGCGGGTGGACAGGTTCAGCCCATCTGCTTTTCGCGGATCTCGTCGAGGACCTTGCAGTCGTAGCACAGCGTGGCGGTCGGACGTGCCTCGAGGCGCCGGATGCCGATCTCGATCCCGCACGTCTCGCAGAATCCGTACTCGCCGCCGTCCAGCGACGTGATGGCCTCGTCGATCTTCCGGATCAGCTTGCGCTCGCGGTCACGGGTCCTCAGCTCGAGGGTAAATTCCGACTCCTGCGTCGCGCGGTCGTTGGGGTCGGGAAAGTTTGCCGCCTCGTCCTGCATGTGGTGCAGCGTACGGTCGACCTCCTCCATCAGCTTGTGCTTCCAGTCGAGCAGGATCGACCGGAAGTGGGCGACCTGCGCATCGTTCATGTACTCCTCGCCCCGCTTCGGTCTGTAGGGCCTGAAGTCGAGCATGCCCGACACATTCATATCGGCTGGCATGGTATTCGCGCCTGAAAGTCAAGCTCCCGGTCAGGTTTCCAGCGATTCCCGCTGGCGCGGGGACAGGTCCTCGAAATCCCTTCGCCCGGGCGCTTTGGTGGTCGAAATCGCGCCGGAATCCCCCCGCGGCACGGCCTCTCCGGGCGTTGGCGGGAATGGCTGTCGGGTTTCGAACGTCGCCGGGCACCTCAGCCGTCCGTCGGGTCCGCCCCTGCTCGGGCGGCCCGCCGCCCGAGCAGGGGCGGGTGTATACCCAAAATCTCAGCGGTGCGCAATTCGATCCGGAGGGCGTCGTTCGCCTCCGGCGGAGTCGGCCGGCGAGGCCGTCGCGTCGCCGCCGAGCTGCTCGACCCACATGGCGGTGGCGCCGGCCACGGCGCAGGGGATGACGAGGAAGTTGAGCACCGGGACGGCGAGCGCGGCCATGGCCGCGCCCCCGAAGCCGAGACCGAGCAGCCGCCGCTCGCGCAGGCGTGCGAGCAGCTCGTCGAAGCCGATTCCGTGGTTCGCCATGGGGTAGTCGACGTAGGTGATGGCGAGCATCCAGGCCCCGGCCGCGAGCCACAGCACGGGCGCCACCACGTTGATCCCGGGGATGACGAACAGCACCAGGAGCGGCAGCGAGCGAACCGCCACGTACGCGAGCTTGCGCACTTCCGCCCCGAGCGTCCCCGCGAGCTCGCGCGCGAAGCTTCGCCAGCCGCCGCCGGGTCGCGGCGGGCGGCCGGTCAGGTGGCGTTCGACCGCCTCAGCGAGCAGGCCGTTGAATGGCGCGGCCAGGAGGTTCGCGAAGATGTTGAACGTGTAGAAGCCGGCCATGAACACGGCGACGACATAGGAGGGGATCAGGATCCAGGCGAGAAAGTCGAGCCAGTCCGGGAGCATGTCCCCGGCGAAGTCGACGAGCCACGACGTGGTGAGCCAGATGAGCGCGGCGAACAGCGCCACGTTGATGAGCAGCGGCACGACGACGTAGGCCCGGATGCCCGGCCGGGTCACGATGGCGAAGCCCCGCAGGAAGTACAGCGCTCCGCTGACCGGGTTGTCCCGCCGCTTCCGCCGTCGCCGCGGTGGTGGCGGAGCCGCTTTCGACGGCGACGGCGGCCTGTCCGCGCCCCGGGTCGTCGCGCTCCGGCTCTCCGTCATTCTCTGCGGCCACGGGTCGGGCAGGGCTGTCCAGAAGTCGTGACGAGCGGGTTCTCAGACCCTCGAGCCGGGCCGTCGATGCCGAAAGACCATCCGTCACCGTACGATCTTCCGGTTGGGAAGCCAATGACCGCGACTTTTGAATGGTCCTGACGGGTCGGGGGGATCTGTACGAACGATCGCCCGGCGAGTGTACCATTGGCGTGACGCGCGAGCGTCGATTCCAGGCACCTCGACCGATGCGGCTACGCAAGATCCGGCTCGCAGGCTTCAAGTCCTTCGTCGATCCCACCACCCTCGAATTCCCCGGCAGCATCGTCGGCGTCGTCGGCCCGAACGGCTGCGGGAAGTCGAACGTCATCGATGCGGTCCGGTGGGTGATGGGAGAGGTCTCGGCCCGCAGCCTGCGCGGGGACACCATGGCGGACATCGTGTTCACCGGCTCGCGATCGCGCAAGCCGGTGAGCCACGCGAGCGTCGAGCTCGTCTTCGACAACCTCGAGGGCCGCGCGGGAGGCCGTTTCGCCGCGTACAACGAGATCTCGGTGCGCCGCCGGATCGTGCGCGACGGACAATCGACCTACTGGCTGAACGGGACGCGGTGCCGGCGCCGCGACGTCATGGACCTGTTCCACGGGACCGGTCTGGGTCCTCGCAGCTACGCGATCATCGAGCAGGGGATGATCGCGCGCATCATCGAGGCGAGGCCCGAGGACCTGCGCGACTTTCTGGAGGAGGCGGCCGGGATCTCCAGGTACAAGGAGCGCCGGCGCGAGACGGAGCACCGGATGCGCCACACGCTCGAGAACCTCGAGCGGCTGAACGATGTGCGCGACGAGCTTGCCCGGCGGCTGGCGCACCTCGAGCGCCAGGCCGCCACGGCCGCGAAGTACCGCGATCTCAAGGCGGAGCAGCGCGAGCTGGAGGCGGAGCACCTCGCGCTCCAGTGGCGTTCGCTCGACGAGCGGGCCGGTCGCGATGCGGGACGCGTCGCGGACCGGCAGGGCCGGCTGGATGCGGCGCTGGCCGGCCAGCGCCGGACCGAAGCGGAGCTCGAGAAGGCCCGGTCCGCGCACACCGATGCGGTGGATACCTGCAACCGCCGCTACCGCGATGTCATCGACGCGGGAGCGGAGGTCGCGCGCACCGAGGAATCCATCCAGGCGGTCCGCCGGCGCCGGGAGGAGATCACCGGCGCCCTGCGCGAGGAGGCCGGGCGCGCGGAAGCCGCGCGACGCCAGATCGAGGCCGAGCGAGAGCAGCGCGAAGAGATCGCGGCGCGGCTCGCGCGCGAGGAGCCCATGCTCGCGGACCTCCGGGAGCGCTCCTCGGGCGCCCGGCGGGAGCTCGGCCGCATCGAGGAAGACGTGCATGCCCTGCAGGCGGAATTCGAAGCCTTGAGCGAACGCGAGCGCGAGCCCGCCCGGACCGCGCACGCGGAGCAGACCCGCATCCAGCATCTCGAATCGACCATCGGCGAGCTCGAAGCCCGGGCCCGGGCGCTCGAAGGCGAGCACGGCGGGATCGATCCGGACGCGCTGGCCCGCGCGGTGGAGCCGGTCCGGCGCCGGCTCGCGGAGATGGAACGCGAGCTGGAGGCGGCCGAGGCGGAGCAGTCCCGCGCGCGCGACGAGGTGCGGGCGATGCGCGAGGCCGTGCGGAGCGCGGAACAGGCGCTTCACGACTCGCGCCAGGCGCTCGGCCAGCACCGCGGCCGGCTCGCGTCTCTCGAAGCGCTCCAGCGGGAGGCGCTCGGCGCCGGGGGGGTCGCCGACTGGATCGAGGCGAGGGGGCTCGCCGGCGCGCCTCGGCTCGCGCAGGCCATTCGGGTCGCCCCGGGCTGGGAGCGCGCGGTGGAGACGGTGCTCGGGGCGCGTCTTCAGGCGGTGCCGGCCGACGAGTTCGAGGCGGTCGCGGCCGACGCCGCCGCCACGCTGGCGCAGGGGTCGCTCACCGTCGTGGATGCGCGCGTCCCGGAGCCGGCGGAGGCGGCCGGCGAGGACGGTCGGGCGACGCTGCGTTCCAGGGTCGAGACCGACTGGCCGATCGGGGGGATGCTCGATGGCGTGCTCTGCGCCGAAAGCCTCGAGGACGGATTCAGGCTCCGCGCGCGGCTCGCGCCGGGCGGCAGTGTCATCACCGCGCAGGGGGTGTGGCTGGGCTCCACCTGGATGCATGTCCGGAGGGGTGATCCCGAGGAGCACGGGGTGCTGGAGCGCGAGCGGGCGCTGGAGGCGCTGGCCCGGGAGATCGAGCGGGCGGGCGAGGAGGAGGGCGGGCGGGCGCGCTCGGCGAGCGCGCTGTCGGAGCGGCTCCGCGGCGCCGAGGACGGCTACGCCTCCGCCCTGGACGGCCTCAACGAAGGCCATCGCCGCGCTGCCGCGCTGCGTTCGGACCTTGCGGCCCGGACCGCCGCCGCGGAGCAGGCGTCGCGCCGCTCCCGCGCGCTGGCCGGCGAGCTTGCGGATGTCGCCGCGCGCCTGGGGGACGAACGCGGGAAGCTCGCGACGGCGCGCGAGCGCCTGGAGCGTTCGTCGGACGAGGCGTCCCGTCTTGCCGGGGAGCGGGCGCGGTGCGAGGAACGGCGCCGGGCGCGGCGCGGGCAGCTTTCGCTCGCCCGCGAACGATGGCAGGGAGCCCGCGAGGAGGCGCATGCCCTGGAGCTGAGCATGGAAGGCGCACGTTCGCGCCTCGCCGCGTCGGAGGAGGCGAGTCGGCGGGACCGGCACCGGCTCGAGGAGCTCGAGGAGCGGCTGCGGACCCTGCGCGCCGCGCTGGAGGAGACCGAGGCGCCGCTGGCGGAGGCGACCGGGGCCCTCGACGTGAAGCTCGCGCGCCGCGCGTCGCTCGAAGCGGTGCTGCGCGAGGCCCGGACCGAGGCGGAAAGGGCCGAGGGCGTGGTGCGCGGCGCCGACGAAGACCGCCAGCGGCAGGTGGCGGAAGTGCAGAGGGAGCGCGAGGCGCTGGAACGGGTGAAGGTGGAGAGTCAGGAGACCCTCGTGCTGCGCAGGACCATGGAAGAACGTCTCGACGCCGCGGGCCGGGGACTCGACGTCCTGCTCGCCCGGGTGGGCGCCGAGGCCGAGGCCGGCGCCTGGGCCGGAAAGATCGAGGCGATGGAGCGGCGGATCGCACGGCTCGGACCGATCAATCTCGCCGCCATCGAGGAGCACGAGCAGCACGCGGAGCGCAAGCGCTACCTCGACGCGCAGCATGCCGATCTGGAAGAGGCGCTCGCGACCCTCGACACCGCGATTCAGAAGATTGACCGGGAGACCCGGACCCGCTTTCGCGAGACCTTCGAGCGGGTCAACGACGGACTGGGAAGGATGTTCCCGCGCCTGTTCGCGGGTGGCGCCGCGTCGCTGCGGCTCGCCGGCGAGGATGTGCCGGGGGCGGGCGTGACGGTGATGGCGCGACCGCCCGGCAAGCGGAACACGAGCATCGCGGCGCTCTCGGGCGGCGAGAAGGCGCTCACCGCCATCGCGCTGGTCTTCGCGATCTTCGAGCTGAACCCCGCTCCGTTCTGTCTCCTCGACGAGGTCGACGCACCCCTGGACGACGCGAACATCGGGCGTTTCCGGGAGCTCGTCGAGGAGATGGCGAAGCGGGTCCAGCTCGTGCTCGTGACGCACAACAAGATTACGATGGAGATCGCCGGGCAGCTCGTCGGCATCACCATGAACGAGCCCGGCGTCTCCCGCCCGGTCGCGGTGGATGTCGAGGGGGCGCTCGAGATGGCGGCGGGCCCGGGCGTGACGGCTGTCGACAACGGAGGCTGACGCATGGACGACCTTCGGATCGCACTGGTGATCGCGGGAATCGTCGTCGTGGCCGTGGTCTGCGCGTACGCCCGCCGCGCGCGCCGCCAGGCCGCGGCGAGGCGGGCGGAGGAGCTGGAGCCCGCCTCGCTGGAATCGAAGGACGACTGGGTGGTCGTTCCGGTCGCTCGCGCACCGCCCGAGCCCGGTGCGGGGCGCGCCGCGGCGGACACCGACGCCGATGTCGGCGGGCTGGGCGGAATGTTCACGCCGGGCCGCGAGACATCGGACGCGGAGCTGTCCGTCGACTTCGGCATCCTCGCCGGTCTCCGGGCCACCTACGAGAGCACCATCGACGGCACCGTGGACGAGCCGGCGGCGCCCGGGCCCGGGTACCGCGACGCGCCGGACGGGCCGGCGGCGCCCGGGGCCCGGAAGGATGGCGCGGTGTCCGGGCCGCCGATGTCCGGGCGGCCGGAGGACGGCGCCGGCGCGGAGTCGATTGCGGATGCCGGCGCGGTCCGGCCGATCGCCGCCGCCGCCGCGCGGCCTCTCTCGGTGGACATGACGCGCCCGCTCGTCTATCTCACCCTGGTCGCGAAGCAGGAGCGGGTGTCCGGCCGGATGGTTCTCGAGTCCCTCGTGGAGCAGGGCTTTCGCCCGGGCCTGATGCGGCTCTACTACTGGCGCGACGATGCGGAGCCGTCCGTGGTGTTCGGGGCGGCCAACATGGTCGAGCCCGGGCTGCTGGACCCGGAGGAGCTGCCCGGCATGGAGACGCCGGGGCTCGTCACGTTCATGAGCGTTCCGCGGGACGGGGCGACCGCGTTCAGGACCCTCAACGCCATGGTCGCGGTCAGCCGCCGCCTCGCGCGGCGGATCGACGCGGCGGTGTGCGACGAGACCCGGAGCACGCTGACCGCCCAGGCCGAGAATCACCTGCGCGAGAAGATCGCGGACGCCCTGCGGCAGGACCGGATCCGGGACTGATGGGGTGACCGGGCCGGGAGAGGCCGCCGCATGCCGCGGCGAGACCTGATGCCGGCGCGGCCGGAGGTCCCGGCTCGCGCCAGAGAGCGTCACGGGGTGCTCGCCGACCGGGTGCGGCATCACGATCATCGCTACTACGTGCTCGACGATCCCGAGATCGAGGACTCCGAGTACGACCGCCTGTTCCGTGAGCTGCTGACCCTCGAAGAGGAGTATCCGCCGCTCGCAGCCCCCGATTCGCCGACCCGGCGGGTCGGGGGCGGAGTCTCCGACGCCTTCGCCGAGGTCGGGCATGTCGCCCCGCTCCTGTCCCTGGACAGCATCCAGGACGAGGCGGAGCTGCGGGACTTCTGCCGGCGCATGGAGCGCGAGCTCGGGAGGGAGTCCGTCGAGTACTCCCTGGAGCCGAAGTACGACGGGCTCTCGGTGGAGCTGGTATACGACCGGGGGGTGTTCAGCCGCGGCTCCACGCGCGGCAACGGCCGGACCGGGGAGGACATCACCGCCAACCTCCGCACGATCGGGTCGCTGCCGCTGCGGCTTGCCGGGCCGTTCGTGCCGGAACGGCTCGCGGTGCGCGGGGAGGCGGTGTTCCCCGTCGCGGACTTCGAGCGCATGAACCGCGCACTCGTCGCCGAGGGCGGGGAGCCGTTCAAGAACCCGCGAAACGCGGCCGCCGGCGCGCTGCGGCAGCTCGATTCCGGCGTGGCCCGGTCCCGTCCGCTCTCGCTGTACGGATACGACGTCCTGCTGTGGGAGCCGGATACGGACGACGCTCCGGAGACCCAGGCCGGCGTGCTCGCCGCGTTGTCCCGGTTCGGGTTTCGGGTCGCGCCCCGAATGCCGATCGGAGGGAGCGGGGACGACCGTCTCGCGTGGTCCTCGCGGGGCGCTTCGGCGGACGACATCATCGCCTACCACCACGCGCTCGTGCAGGTGCGCGACCGGCTCGCGGTGGAGCTCGACGGCGCCGTGGTGAAGGTCGACCGGCTCGCCGACCAGCGCGAGCTCGGCGAGCGCTCCAGGAGCCCCCGGTGGGCGGTCGCCTTCAAGTTCGCACCGAGGCAGGAGGTCACCGAGCTGAACGACATCGTCGTGCAGGTCGGCCGCACCGGCAAGCTCACTCCGGTCGCCCTCCTGCGCCCGGTGCTGGTCTCGGGGGTGACGGTGAGCCGCGCCACCCTGCACAACGAGGGGTTCGTGCGGGACCTGGGGGTGCGGCGCGGGGACCGGGTCCGGGTCCAGAGAGCGGGGGACGTGATCCCGCAGGTGGTCGACGTGCCCGAGCGGAAACGGACTTCGGAGGACGAGCTCTGGACGATGCCTTCGCAGTGCCCGGCGTGCCGCGCGCCGGTGCGCTCCCAGGGGGCATACCACCTGTGCACCGGCGGCTGGAAATGCCCTGCCCAGCGCCATGCGCGCATCGTCCACTTCGCGGGCAGGGGCGCGATGGACATCGACACCCTCGGGGAGAAGCTGGTCGCGGTGCTGCTCGGGAGCCGGCTCGTGGAGACGCCGGCCGATCTCTATGCGCTGACCCGCGAGCAACTGCTCGGCCTGCCGCCCGTCCAGGTGGAGCGCGCCGCATTCCACGAGCGCAGCGCCCGCGACCTCGTCGAGCGGCTGGCCTCGGTGCGCGACGTGGACCTCGCACGGCTGCTCCCGGCCCTGGACCTCCCCGGCGTCGGGGCTTCGACGGCGGAGGCGATCGCCGCGGAGTTCTCCTCGCTGGCGGAGATCGAGGACGGCGAGGCGCGCCTCGCCACGGCGCCGGGAGTCGGCGCACGCCGGGCCCGGGCAATCCTCGCGGCGCTGCGCGAGCCCGCGAGCCGGGCCCTGGTGCGGGACCTCGTCGAGAAGGGGGTGTGGCGTGGCGACGACGCTCCGGCCATCGCCGGCGACGTGCGGGACGGCGGCCGGATGGCCGGGCCGGACCACGCCGGTGCGGAGCGCGGCGTCCTGCGCCTGGCGAGGGCGTTCGGCATCAGGGGCCTCGGCGGGGAGGCGGTCCGGGCCCTCGTGCGCGAAGGGCTCGTGTCCCGGGCCTCGGACGTGTTCGACCTCGACGTCGACGCGCTGCTCGGACTGCCTCCCGGAGTCTCGATGCGGAGGCCGTTCGGAGAGACGTCCGCCGGCAACCTTCTGAGGCAGGTGGAGGCGAGCCGGACCGCGAGGCTGGACCGCTTCCTGTTCGCCCTCGGCATCCCGAACGTCGGGACGCACGTCGCCCGCGTGCTCGCCGCGCGGTACGGCTCCGTCGATCGGGTCAGGGCCGCGACGCGCGAATCGCTCTGCGAGGTGCACGAGATCGGGGAGGAGGTCGCCGACTCGGTGGCGTCGTTCTTCGACGACGCAACGAACCGCGAGTTCCTGGACGAGCTGCTCGGGAGACGGGGCGTCGCGCCGCGATGGGAGGACACCGGGTCGTCCACGCTCACCGGAATGAGGATCGTGCTGACCGGAACCCTTCCCGGCATGAGCCGCGAGGAGGCGACCGCGCTGATCGAGCGGCACGGCGGCCGGGTGGTCTCCAGCGTCAGCCGGAAGACCACCCTGGTCGTGGCCGGCGAGAATCCGGGCTCGAAGCGAACGAAGGCCGAAGAGCTGGGCGTGTCCGTCGGTGACGAGGAGCTTCTTCGCGATCTTGCCGCCGGCAAGGCGGTGCTGGCGGGCTCCGCGCGCTGACGGGACCCCGCCCGCGGCGGGCGATACGCTGCGGACCGGCCATCCCCGAGCCCGGTCCCGCGCTCCCGAGCCCCCGATGCGCCCGTACGGAAGGGACGACATGCAGAGCATCGCACAATCGCTTTCGGTCTACCTCGAGCGGCGGATGGCCCGCATCCTGCTGCTCGGGATCATCAGCGGCTTTCCCTGGGTCCTCATCGGCAGCGCGCTGAGCCTGTGGCTGAAGGAGGACGGGCTGAGCCGCACCGCCATCGGGTGGGCCGGGCTGATCTTCGGGGTCTACGCGTTCAACTTCCTGTGGGCGCCGCTCATCGACCGGGTCCGGCTGCCGTGGCTGACCGATCGGCTCGGCCACCGCCGGGCGTGGATCGTCGCCCTGCAGGCCGTGATACTGCTGTGCCTCGCCGCGTGGAGCATGCTGGACCCGGCGGCGAACCTCGCGGGCGTGGTCGCCGTCGGTCTGGTCATCGCCATCGCGTCCGCGACCCAGGACATCACCATCGACGCGCTGCGGATCGAGCAGATCGGAACGTCGGAAGGCGAGGCGATGGCGGCGGCGGCGGCCACCGCGGTGGTGGGCTGGTGGACGGGGTACAAGCTGGGCGGGATCGTCGCGCTGGAGACGGCGACCGCGTTCGAGAACGCCGGGGTCGGGGACTACTGGCAGGCGACCTTCCTCGTGCTCGGAGTGGTGGTCGTGCTCTGCGGCATCGGGCTGATGTTCGTGCGCGAGCCGCCGGCCGCGGCGCGGATTGCGGCCCAGGCCGAAGACGAAGGCGCGGTCGCCTCGCACATCGGCCTTCCGGGCGCGTTCGGCCGCGCCGGCGTCTGGCTCGCCGGCACGGTGCTCGGTCCGCTGATGAGCTTCTTCCGGCGCAACGGCGTCGCCATCGCCGCCGCGGTGCTCGGCTTCATCTTCCTGTTCAAGATCGGCGAGGCGTTCCTGGGCCGCATGTCCATCGTCTTCTACCGGGAGATCGGGTTCTCGAAGTCCGACATCGCCCTGTACTCCAAGGGGCTGGGCTGGGTCACGACGGTGACGTTCACCGTGCTGGGCGGACTCGTCGCGATCCGGATCGGCCTGGTGCGCGCCATGTTCGCGGCGGGGGTCGCGATGGCCGCGACCAACCTGCTGTTCTCCGTCCTCGCCTGGACGGGGAAGTCGGAGCCGCTGTTCGCGGTGGCGGTGGTGATGGACGACCTCACGAGCTCGTTCGCGACGGTGACCTTCGTCGCCTTCATCTCGATGCTGGTGGACCGGACCTATACCGCCACCCAGTATGCGCTGCTCGCCTCGATGGGCACCGCCGGGAGGACCCTGTTCGCGGCCTCGTCGGGGGCCCTGGTCGACTGGCTGGACGGCGACTGGGGCACGTTCTTCGTGATCACGACGCTGATGGTGATCCCCTCGCTCGTCTGCCTGTGGGCCATCCGCCAGCGGCTCGCGGCGATGCTGACCGGCGCCAGGGTGCGGCTGTTCGGGAAGGAGGCGGACGACGCGTCCCGGCCTGGAAGCATACCCCGAGCCGCGTCCGCTCGAGGACGGGCGGACGCACAGCCCCGCCACCGGGCGGGCCGCCGGACGGAATGACCGAAGAGGGAGCGCGCGGTGCCCGGCGCCGGGACCCGGCTCCGCGCGCACGTTCCGGCTGCCGGCGCATCCTTCC
This sequence comes from Gammaproteobacteria bacterium, assembly GCA_965202735.1. Classification (GTDB taxonomy): domain Bacteria; phylum Pseudomonadota; class Gammaproteobacteria; order HK1; family HK1; genus HK1. The sequence continues at coordinate 719,582 of OZ241844.1, read as the reverse complement.
GGCTCACCCGATGCCCACGCTCGCGCCGTGCGCGATCGATGCGGCGGGGTCGAGGGCGAAGAGCAGGGCCCCGGCCGCCGCGTCGGGGTCGGCCGCGGCGTCCGGGGGCTCCGCGGGAAAGGCCCTGCGGCGCAGCCCGGTCCGCATCGGGCCGGGACTGACGCAGGCGACCCGCGGCGTGCGGGCGGACTCGACCTCCTCGGCCAGCACCCCCGCCAGCCCCTCGAGCGCGAGCTTCGACACCGCGTATGCGCCCCAGTAGGCACGGGGGCGCCGGCCGGGAGCATCGCCCACGAACACGACCGCGGCGTCGGGCACGCGCTGGAGCAGGGGCAGGCAGGCCCGGGTGACCAGGAACGGCGCGGTCAGGTTCACGTGGACGGTGCGCACCCAGTCCTCGGGCTCCAGGTGCGCGAGCGGCGCGAGCCCCGGGAACGCGGCGGCGGCGTGCACGATGCCGTGGAGCCGTCCGTACGCCCCGTCCACGCGGCGCGCCAGGTCCGCGTAGTCGTCGGGCCCCGCCCCCGACAGGTCCATCGGATAGATGGCGGGAGGCGGGCTTCCGGACTCGACGATCCGGTCGTGGGTGGCCTCGAGCTTGCGCACCGTGCGTCCGAGGAGGACGACCTCGGCGCCGTGTCGGGCGGCGCCGAGCGCGACGCTGCGCCCGAGCCCGCCTCCGGCGCCGGTCACGAGCACGACCCGCCCCGAGAAGGCGCCGGGAGCGGGGCGGTAGTCGCCCGGGATCGACGTGGCCATGGCGCGCTAGAGATCGGCCCGTTCCGCCCCGCGCGAAGCCCGCCACGCGATCCACAGCTTCCGGATCGGCGAGATCGACACGCTGGACGGCGCCCTCGCGGCCCGCCTCCGGAGCGCGGCCGCGAGCGCCGCAAGCTGGATGTACGCGAGCGTGCGATAGACGAGCGAAGCCGGTCCCGCGCGCCGCGCCGCGCCGCGCACCGCATCGGCCAGCGCCTGGTGCGCTCGGGCGCGCTCCTCGGCAATCGCCCCCGGGCCGGTCCCGGGACCACCGGGTCCGCCGCCACCGGCCGGCTTCCGCGCCGGCGCCGGAATGCGCCGCATCCCGGAACGCACGCTCGGAGCGCCGGCGAGGAGTGCGCGCTCGAGCGCGGCGCCGATCGCGCCGACGCCTTGCGGCGCGTCGCCGCCCGCCGCCGTCGCCGCCGTCGCCGCCGTCGCCGCCGCGCACAGCCGCGCCGCGCCGCCCCCGACGCGCTCGCAGAATTCGTCCCGCGCCGCCCCGCACGGGAATCCGCCCTCGGCCGAAGCGCGGGCGACGGCCGAGAACATCGCGAGCACCTCCGCCCGGCGCCAGAGCCCCTCTCCGCAGTGCCGGACAATCGCCACCGGGACCGGGTGGCGCGGGCGGCCGTCGCGCGCGCGCAGGATCTCTCCGCTCCACCAGCTCAGCTTCGCGGCCCGGACGTGCGGGTCGGCGATGGTCTCGACGATCGCGACCAGCGAGTGCCGGAGGGCCTGGATCGCGACGATGGCGCCACGCTCGCGGGCGCCCGCGTAGAGGGTGGCGTAGTGGAGCGCCGATCCCGGCGGCGCCGCCTGGTCGACGCAGTAGCGGTCGGGGTCCATGCGCGATCGCCGATCACCGCACCCGGAGTGCGCCGCGCAGCCAGGCGTGCAGATCGTCCGGAGTGCCGGTGTCGACGTCCGCCCCCCAGCGTTCCGGCGGGTCCTCCGGGCTCAGGTAGCCCCATCCCGCGCTCACGGTGGTGAGGCCCGCGGCCCGGCCGGATTCGATGTCGGAGCGGGAGTCCCCCACGTACACGGCGGCGTTCGGCCGGATCGAGAGCCTCTCGCAGGCGAGGAGCAGGGGGGCGGGGTGCGGCTTGGGGTGCGTTGCGGTGTCACCGCTCACGACGCAGGCCGCGCGCCGGTCCAGGCCGAGCGATTCGAGCAGCGGTCCGGTCAGCCAGGCATGCTTGTTGGTGACGATGCCCCAGCGCACGCCGAGTGCCTCCAGGGTCCGCAGCACCGGTTCGATTCCCGGAAACAGGCGGGTACGGACCGCGATGCGTTCGCGATACCCCGCGAGGAACCGGTGTCGCGCTCGTTCGAGCCGCCCTCGGTCGGCGCCGGGTGCGAGCACGCTCGCGATCATCTCCCGGGTCCCCCCCGAGACCAGCGGTCGCAGCCGGGCCTCGTCTACCGCGCCGGCGCCCGCGGCCGAGGCGAGCGCGTCGGCGAGGTCGGGGAGGGTGTCGGCCAGCGTGCCGTCGAGGTCGAACAGCACCGCCCCCGGACGCGGCGCCGGCTCAGGGTTCATCGGACCGTGGCGCCGCGGCCGGCATGGCCGACCCGAGCGCCGAGAGGTCGGGGTTCATCGGCTGTCGGACCATATCGGGCCGTGGCGCCGCAGCGGGCATGGCCGACCCGAGCGCCGCGGGGCCGGCGTTCATCGGCCGCCGGACCGTGACGCCGTCCCCGGCGCCCGCGTCTCCCGGTCCGCAGGCGCTTCGAACGTCGCCAGATAGTTGACGGAAGGATCCCGCCGCAGCCGGAATCCGCCGGCGGCGGACCAGGCGACGCCGGTCACGTCGCGCAGCCGCAGGTGCGCGGCGCGACCCCACCGCGCGAGCTCCGACGGCCGTGCGAAGCGGGCATAGTCGTGCGTGCCCCTCGGCAGCATGCCGAGGACGTATTCGGCGGCGACGATCGCGAGCGCGTAGGCCTTCGGAGTCCGGCTGATGGTGGAGAAGACGACGGCTCCGCCGGGACGGACGAGCCGCGCGCACGCGCCGACCAGGGCGGCGCCGTCCGGAACGTGCTCGATCAGCTCCATGCACGTGACCAGGTCGAATCGTCCCGGCAGGCGCCCGGCGAGGGCTTCGGCGGTCGCCGCGCGGTACTCGACCTCGAGCCCCGACACCTCCAGGTGCGCGCGGGCGGCGGTCAGGGCCTCCTCCGAGGCATCGATGCCGAGGACGTCCGCGCCGCGCGCCGCGAGCGACTCGCTGAGCAGCCCGCCGCCGCAGCCGACGTCGACGACCCTTGCGCCCGCGAGCGGGACGCGGTCCGCGACGTACCCGGTACGCACCGGGTTGAGCCGATGCAGGGGGCGGAGCTCCCCGTCCGGATCCCACCAGCGCGCCGCGTGCGCCGAGAATCGGGCGACTTCGGCCTCGTCGACGTTCGCGGCCGGCGCGCCGTCCGGCAGTGGCCCGATGCTCAATGCCACTCCCCGCCGCCGGGCTCCGGCCGGCGCCGCGACGGACCGCGCCCGGCCGGGCTCCGGCGCGTCGTCCGTTTCCCGGCGAGGATGCGGCGCACCCGGCCGGCGGCACTCGGCCGGTTCACGGTGCTTCTCCACCGGTCCGCGTCCGCCAGTGCCTCCGGCCGGCTCACGGTGCTTCTCCACCGGTCCGCGTCCGCCAGTGCCTCCGGCCGGCTCACGGTGCTTCTCCACCGATCCGCGTCCGCCAGTGCCTCGCCCGCGCCAGCACCCGGTCCTGATCGACGGTGAGGAGCGCCCCGTCGCGGAGCAGCCTGCGTCCGGCGACCCATACGTCGCTCACCTGCCGTCGCGACGCCGAGAACGCGACCTGCGACGCCGCGTCGTAGACCGGCTGCGACTCGATGGCGCCGAGGTCGATCGCGATCAGGTCCGCGGCCTTGCCGGGCACGAGGCTGCCGATGGCGTCTTCCCGGCCGAGCGCGCGCGCCCCCGCGATCGTCGCCATGGCGATCGCCCGATGGGCGGGTACCGCGGTCGCGTCCCGCGCCACCGCCTTGGCGAGGAGGCTCGCGGTACGCATCTCCTGGATCATGTCGAGGTCGTTGTTGCTCGCGGCGCCGTCGGTGCCGAGCGCGACCCCCACCCCCGCCGCGAGCAGCTCCGCGACCGGACAGAAGCCGCTCGCGAGCTTCATGTTGGACTCGGGGCAGTGCACCACGTGGGCGCCGCACTCGGCGAGCCGCTCGATCTCCTCCTGCGCGAGCTCCGTCATGTGCACCGCCATGAGCCTCGGCGAGAGGAGCCCGAGCCGGTCCAGCCGCGCGAACGGACGCACGCCCCCGGCGGCGACCGCGCTCTCCACCTCTGCGGCCGTCTCGTGCAGGTGGATGTGCACGGGGACGTCCAGCTCGTCGGCGAGGACCCGGACCCGTTCGAGCGGACCATCCGATACGGTGTAGGGCGCGTGCGGCGCGAACGCGGTATCGACGAGAGGATGGGAGCGGAACTCGTCGTGCACCTCCGCCGCGCGCGCCAGGTACTCGTCCGCTCCGCCGGCCCACGCGGTAGGGAAGTCGAGCACGATCATGCCCACCACGCATCGCATGCCGGCCGCCGCCGCCGTGCGCCCCGCGTCGTCCGGGTGGAAGTACATGTCGTTGAAGCAGGTCGTTCCTCCGCGCAGCATCTCGGCGACCGCGAGCCCGGTCCCGTCGCGCACGAACTCGTCGCCGACCCAGCGGGCCTCGGCCGGCCAGATGTGCTCCCGGATCCAGCGCATGAGGGGCAGATCGTCGGCCATGCCCCGCATGAGCGTCATCGCCGCGTGGGTGTGGGCGTTGACGAGCCCCGGCAGCAGCACGTGGTCGCGAAGCTCCACGGTGTGGTCCGCGGCGTATCCCGAACGCGCTTCGGCGTGCGGTAATATCGCCCGGATGCGGCCGCCCTCGACGACCACGGTGTGGTGCTCCAGCACCACGCCTTCCGGCTCGACGGGGATCACCCAGCGGCCTTCGACCAGGGTATCGACGGATTGCATGCGGTGACGGCTTCGATGGCGGGGAACGCGCGCGGGTGCGGACGGCCGCGCCGGCGTCCCGCCATGATATCGGTACGTGGGGACGATCGCACGGTGACCGGCGGCCTCTCGGCGATTCCCGCTGGCGCGGGAACAGGTCCTCGAAATCCCTTCGCCCGGGCGCTCTGGTGGTCTAAATCGCGCCGGAATCCCCCCGCGGCACGGCCTCTCCGGGCGTTGGCGGGAGTTGCTGGCGGCTTCTCGTCGTCGAAAGCCCCGACCGGGCGGGTGACGAGCGGCTCGTCACGGCTTCCGGACAGCCCCGCATCCGTCCGGGCCGCGCATTGAGCGACGCCGCCGCATCGTCCGTGAGCGCCATCGCCTGGCGGGACGGCGCGCTTGAGCTCCTCGACCAGCGGGCGCTGCCGCGGGCGTCGGTGACGCGTCGCTGCACCGAGTGCGCGGAAGTGGCGGACGCGATCCGGGAGATGGTGGTGCGCGGCGCTCCGGCGATCGGCGTGGCCGCCGCGTACGCGGTGGTGCTGGCGGCCCGGCAGCGCTTCGCGGAGTCCCGGGCGGCCTGGCGCGAGCGCATCGACGCGGACCTCGGCCGGCTCGCCGCGTCGCGGCCGACCGCGGTGAACCTCGCATGGGCGATCGACCGGATGCGGGTGGCGATGGACGCCGTGGCGGCGGACGCCGACCCCGAGCCCGCCCTGCTCGAAGCCGCCCGCGCCATCCATGCCGAGGACGTCGCCGCGAACCGCCGCATGGGCGCGCTGGGCGCCGCGCTCATCGAATCGCGCTGCGAGGTCCTCACCCACTGCAACGCGGGCGCGCTGGCGACCGCCGGCTACGGCACCGCGCTGGGGGTGGTGCGCGCCGCCCACGCGGCGGGCCGGATCGCGCACGTGTACGCCGGCGAGACGCGGCCCTGGCTCCAGGGGGCGAGGCTGACCGCGTACGAGCTGGTCGAGGCCGGCATCCCCGTGACCCTGATCGCCGACTCCGCCGCGAGCTGGGCGATGCGCCAGGGCCGCGTGCGCTGGGTCATCGTGGGCGCTGACCGCATCGCCGCCAACGGCGACGTCGCGAACAAGATCGGCACGTACTCGCTCGCGGTGTGCGCCCGCCACCACGGCGTGCGCTTCATGGTCGTCGCTCCCGCGTCCACGATCGATCCGCGCTCGGCGACCGGCGACGACGTGCCCATCGAGAGCCGGCGGTCCGACGAGCTGCTCTCGCACGCCGGCCAGCGCGTCGCGCCGCACGGAGCGGGGGCGTGGAACCCGGTGTTCGACGTCACGCCGGCGGCGCTGGTCGACGCGCTGGTGACCGAGCGCGGCGTCGTCGAGGCGCCGGATCGGGGCCGGATCGCGGAGCTCCTCGCCGGCGTGACGGTGTGACGCCCCGGCGTATCCGGGCCGAGGAGGACGGCAGCGCGGCGCATCACTTCCGGCTGGCGCTGGGAACGAAGGACCTGCCCGAGGCCGCGCGCGCCCGCGCGCTGGCCTTCCTCGACCAGATCCGGCGGCGCAAGGGCTGGTGGGTCACCGGCGCGCTGGCGCTGGCGCCCGACAGCAACATCAACGCCGCCACCGACGCCCGCACGGTGCCTCTGGCCGGCATTCCGGCCACGCTGTCGGAGGACGCGCGCCGGACCAGCGGGGTCGGAGTGCGGGCCGACCTGTTCGCGAGCCACGAGGCGCGGCTTGCGCCGGACCTGCGGCTGCGCATCGGCGGCGGGGTGCGGACCCGGACGTACCGGGAGAGCGCGTTCAACGACCGCACGGTGAGCCTGCGCGCGGGGCCGCGCTTCCTGTTCGACGCGCTCGACCTGCGCGTGGAGGCGACCGCGCGGCGGCGCTGGGTCGGCGGCGACCTCTACAGCCGGGCGCGGGGCGTCGCTCTGGCGGGTGGCTGGGCGGTCGGGCCGGCCTGGCGGCTGGGCGCCTCGCTGGGGCGCGAGCGCATCGACTACGCGGGCTTCCTGGGCGCGGGCCGCATCGATTCGGCCGGCGTCGACCTCGCCCATGCGCCGGGCCGGGCGACGCTGCTGCGGGCCGAGGCCGGCTGGAGCCGCGAGACGCTGGAGAGCGACGCCCACTCCTGGACCGCGTTCTTCGTCGGGCTGTCGGCTGAGCGCGAGCTGCCGCTGGGCTTCGTGGCGGGCGGGGGCGTCTCGCACGGCTGGCGGCGCTACGGCGCGCCGCAGCTCTGGCTCGGCCCCGATGCGCGGCGCGACCGGACGCTCGCCGCGTGGCTCACCCTGTCCAGCCGCCATGTCGAGCTGCTCGGCTTCACGCCGGAACTCACCCTGCGCCGCGAGCGCCGCGACAGCAACCTCGCGCTCCACGACTACACCCGCACCGTCGCCGAGATCGGCGTGGTCCGGACCTTCTGACGGCCCGGGCCCGCAGCGGGACCGCCGTCGCCCTGCCGGGGGTATCGCGTGGGGACGCCGGAGTAGCGCGGCTGGTATCGGATCGTCCCGCCCTGCCGGGGGTATCGGGGCTGGATGCTTCCGGGCCACGGCAGGGTCGTTGGCGGGCGTTGTGAACGCACCCCAAGACGAGACCGAGGTCATCAGCCGCACCATCTGCCGGGCACACCGGAACCGCCGTCATCGAAGAGCGTAACCGTCGGGTGGCGATCATGCCGTCCGGGAGATCCTCGTCCGGCAGGTCCTCCGGGCCGATGGCCGACACACTGGGCCCCGCCCTGTCGTCAGCGCCGGGGCGGGTCGGACCGGCGCGCCGGCCGGTCAGGCGATGAAGTCGAAGTCGTCCGCGGTCAGCAGCGAGGCATCGAAGTCCTCGATCACGATCGAGAAGAGATCGGAGGGGCCGCTGATCACTGCGTCGTCGCCGCTTTGCTTGATGTCGAGGTCGGAGAGCTTCAGGCCGCCCTTGATGACGAGGATGTCCTGCCCGTCCTCGAAGTCGTGGATGGTGTCGTCGCCCGACTCCCGGTCGAACACGAACCGGTCGTCGCCGTCGCCGCCGTAGAGCTCGTCGTCGTCCTTGCCGCCCTCGAGCGTGTCGTCGCCCTCACCGCCATGGAGGTGGTCTTGGCCCTCGTCACCATGAAGGGTGTCGTCGCCGTCGCCGCCGTCGCCTTTGTGGTTGCCGCCGTAGAGGTGGTCGTCACCCTCGCCGCCGTGGAGCGTGTCGTCACCGTCATCGCCATCGCCGCCCTGGTTACCGCCGTAAAGGGTGTCGTTGCCCTTGCCGCCGTACAGCGTGTCGTTGCCGTCGTCGCCGTCGTATCCGGGGTGGCCGCCGAGGTGCTTGCCTTTGTGGTTGCCGCCGTAGAGTCGGTCATCCCCGTCGCCGCCGTACAGGGTGTCGTTGCCGTCGTCGCCGCTGCCGTGGTTGCCGCCGTAGAGTCGGTCATCCCCGTCGCCGCCGTACAGGGTGTCGTCGCCGTCGTCGCCGTCGTCTCCGAGGTGGCCTCCGCGGTGGTTGCCGCCGTAGAGTCGGTCATCCCCGTCGCCGCCGTACAGGGTGTCGTTGCCGTCGTCGCCGGCGGCTTCGTTATTGCCGCCCCAGAGCGTGTCGTCGCCGTCGTCACCGTGGAGCGTGTCGTTGCCGTCGGTACCGTCGCCGCGGTCGTTGCCGCCCCAGAGCTTGTCGTCGCCGTCGCCGCCGCGGAGCGTGTCGTTGCCGTCGGTGCCGTCGCTGTAGAGGCTGCCGCCGTAGAGCTCGTCGTTGCCGCCGTCACCGTAGAGCGTGTCGTTGCCGTCGTCGCCGGCGTTGCTGATGCCGGCGAAGTAGCCGTAGTTGCCGCCCCAGAGATGGTCATTGCCCGCGCCGCCGTGGAGCGTGTCGTCGCCGTCGTCACCGCCGCCGAAGTTGCCGCCGAAGAGGTAGTCGCCGCCGTCCCCGCCATAGAGGGTATCGCTGCCTTCGTCGTCACCGCTGCCGTGGTTGCCGCCCCAGAGGTTGTCGGCGCCGTCGCCGCCGTGAAGGATGTCACTGCCGCTGCCGCCGTAGAGGTCGTCGTCCCAGCCCTCGCCATAGAGGGTGTCATCGCCGTCGCCGCCGCGGAGATCGTCGTGCCACTTGTCCCCCCTCAGGGTGACGCCATCACGGGCTGGCGGCGTTTCCGTGGTTTCGTCCGAGTCGGATCTCTGGGTCTGCGGCGCGCCGGTCGGTGCGTTCCCGGTCCCGCCCGCGCCGGTCGTCTGGGTCTGCGCCGCGCCGGTCGTCTGGGTCTGCGCCGCGTCGGTCGTCTGGGTCTGCGCCGCGCCGGGCGGCGGATTCGCGGGCTGGCCGGCGCCGTTCACGACCTTGTCGCCGCCTCCGGAGTCGGAAGGCAGCGTGAAGTCGTCCTCGTCGAGCGAGTCCGCCGACACGCCCTTGAGCCGGATGCTGTCGTCCCGGTCGCCATAGCGGACGACGGCATCGGCCCCGTCCTGCTCGATGACCAGCCCCGCGAACCCCCCGGTCACCCCGTCGAGGCGAATCGTGTCGCCGTCCCCGAAGTCGCCAATGGTGTCCTGGCCGTTCCCGGCCCGGAACACGAAGGTGTCGGCGCCCCGGCCGCCCTTCAGCCTGTCGTCGCCCCGCCCGCCGTTCAGGATGTCGTCGCCCTTGCCGCCCCTCAGGGTATCGTTGCCCTTGCCGCCGTTCAGGGTGTCGTCGCCCCCGCCGCCCTTCAGGGTATCGTCGCCGTCCCCGCCGTCGAGGGTGTCGTTGCCCTTGCCGCCCTTGCGCGTCACCCCGGCGGCCTTCTGCGCGGCTGCGGCGCCCTCGTCCTCGTCGTCGTCCTCGTCACCGTTCGGGGTGTCGTCGTCCTCGTCACCCCCCTGCGGGTCCCCCTCGGCGGGAAGAAACTCGAAGCGGTCCTTGCCGAGCTCCGCCACCGACACGCCCGACACCCGGACGGTGTCGCCCTCGCCGTAGCGGATGACGGCATCGGCTCCGTCCTGCTCGATGACCAGCCCCTCGAACCCACCGGGCACCCCGGTCATCTCGATGCGGTCGCCGTCCTCGAAGTCGACAATCTTGTCGTGTCCGTCTCCGACCGCGAACGCGAAGGTGTCGGCGCCGAGGCCGCCCCACAGCGTGTCATTGCCCCGGCCGCCCTTCAGAGTGTCGTCGCCGCGTCCGCCCCACAGCGTGTCGGCGTCCTCGCCGCCGTCGAGCGTGTCGTCGCCGTCGCCGCCGTAGAGGGTGTCGTTGCCCGCGTCGCCATGCACGGTGTCATCGCCAAGCCAGCCGTCGAGGGTATCGGCGCCGTCGCCGCCATGGAGCTCGTCATTGCCGTCGCCGCCATGGAGCTCGTCATTGCCGTCGCCGCCCGTCAGGGTGTCGGCGCCCGTGCCGCCGCGAAGCGTGATGCCTTCAACTGTCATGGTCTATTCCCTCATTGGCCATTGGTGAAGCCGATGCATCGCCGTCGGCACTGCGAAGCGATGCCGGGCGCCATCTCGCCGCTGCGCGGACGAGGCCCGAAGCCGGTCCCGTTCCGGAAGGCCGCAGCCGTGACGATGCTGTGAGAAGCGGGAAAGGCGGCGTCCGGACACCTTGCGGTAAGACGCCGCTCGAGGGACGGGTGCGCGAAGGCTGCCCTGTTGCCCTGCGGGGGGAGGGGAGGCATGCCAACCGGTCATGTCGACACATCCCAAGGTGCGGGGGGCGCATACGAACCCGCCCCGTGCCGGACGCTGCCGTTACGCCCGCGCGGCGGGCTGGACACCCGCCTTCTCCCATTTATAAGCCGATCCGGACGCCGATTGCAAGCACTGCCCGGACTTGAGCCCTGGACTTGAGCCCTGGACTTGAGCGCCGCCAGGACTGATTCGTTCTCTCGATCATATCCAATTGATTCAAGGGGTTACTTCCGTCGAGATTCCCTTCGTCCGGAATCCCGCGAGCCGAAAAAGAGCCGTTGCATCAAGAGGTTACGCTTTCCGGGGCGTTCATGGGCGCACGAGAACGAATTTGCCTTGTGTGCTCCGCAGGACCATTCAGAAGTCGCGGTCATTGGCCGCCCGACCGGAAGATCGCACGGTGACGGGCGGTCTTTCGGCATCGAAGGCCCGGACCGAGGGCTTGATGAACCGTTCGTCACGACTTCCGGAGAGCCCCGCCCTGGGGTGGTGTCTGAGGTGGTGTCAGTGTCGTCCGGCGACACGGCCTCTCATGATAAAATCCGGGCTTTCGGGCCGGCTGTTCCGAAGGTTCCGGGAACTCTCCGGCAACGCGGGCGGCAACATGGGCGGCAGCGTGGGATCGGGTGCGCATGGATGAGTGATTTCGCGAAGGAAGTCGTCCCCGTCGACATCGAAGAGGAGATGAAGCAGTCCTACCTCGACTACGCCATGAGCGTGATCGTGGGCAGGGCGCTCCCGGATGTCCGAGACGGCCTGAAGCCGGTCCACCGGCGCGTGCTCCACGCGATGCGCGAGCTGGGCAACGACTGGAACCGGCCCTACAAGAAGTCCGCCAGGGTGGTGGGCGACACGATAGGCAAGTACCACCCGCATGGCGAGAGCGCGGTCTACGACGCGCTCGTGCGCATGGCGCAGCAGTTCTCGATGCGGGTGATGCTCGTCGACGGCCAGGGAAACTTCGGCTCCGTCGACGGCGACCCCCCGGCCGCGATGCGCTATACCGAGGTCCGCATGGCCAGGGTCGCGCACGAGCTGCTGGCCGACATCGACAGGGAGACGGTCGACTTCGCCCCCAACTACGACGGCTCCGAGTCCGAGCCTTCGGTGTTCCCGACGCGGCTGCCCAATCTGCTCGTCAACGGCTCGTCGGGCATCGCGGTGGGCATGGCCACGAACATCCCGCCCCACAATCCGGCCGAGGTCGTCGACGCCTGCGTGGCCCTTCTGGACGAGCCCGGGATCGGCATCGACGACCTCGTGCGGATCCTGCCGGGTCCGGACTTCCCGACCGCGGGGATCATCAGCGGCACGGCCGGCATCCACGAGGCGTACCGCACCGGCCGGGGCCGCATCTACGTCCGCGCCCGCGCGGCGTTCGAGACCATGGAGGGGGGGGCCCGCGAGCGCATCGTGGTGAGCGAGCTTCCGTACCAGGTCAACAAGGCGCGGTTGACGGAGAAGATCGCGGAGCTCGTGAAGGAGAAGCGGATCGAGGGGATCTCCGCCCTGCGCGACGAGTCCGACAAGGAGGGCATGCGCCTCGTCATCGAGCTGCGCCGGGGCGAGAACGCCGAGGTGATGCTGAACAACCTGTACCGTCTCACCTCGATGGAGACGGTGTTCGGCATCAATCTCGTCGCGCTGGTCGACGGACAGCCCCGGCTCCTCGGCCTGCGCGAGATGATCGAGGCATTCGTGCGTCACCGGCGCGAGGTGGTGACCCGGCGCACCCTCTTCGATCTGCGCAAGGCGCGGGAGCGCGCGCACATCCTGGAAGGCCTCGCCGTCGCGCTCGCGAACATCGAGCCGGTCATCGAGCTCATCAGGACGTCCGCCAACCCCTCCGAGGCCAGGCGGCGCCTCGTCGAGCGCGCCTGGGCCCCGGGCTCGGTGAAGGAGATGCTCGCCCGAGCCGGCGCCGACACGTCGAAGCCCGACGGCCTGCCCGACGGCTTCGGCCTGATCGAGGGCGGCTCGGGGCACGAATACCGCATGAGCGAGACCCAGGCCCAGGCGATCCTCGACCTTCGCCTGCACCGCCTCACCGCGCTGGAGCAGGACAGGATCATCGAGGAGTTCGACGAGCTCCTCGATCGGATTCGCGCCCTGCTCGAGATTCTCGTCAACCCGGATCGCCTGCGCGAGGTGGTGCGCGGGGAGCTGCTCCAGGTGAAGGAGCAGTTCGCCGATGCCCGGCGGACCGAGATCGAGCTGCACCGCGAGGGGATGGACATCCTCCATCTCATCAAGCCGCAGGATGTCGTCGTCACGATGTCTCACCACGGCTACGTGAAGTGGCAGCCGCTCGACGACTACGCGGCGCAGCGCCGGGGCGGTCGCGGCAAGACCGCGGCGACGACCAGGGAGGAGGATTTCGTCGAACGCCTCTTCGTCGCCAACACCCACGACACGGTGCTGTTCTTCTCGAGTCGCGGCAAGGTGTACTGGGTGCGCGTCTACCAGTTGCCACGCGCGGCGCGCACCGCCCGCGGCAGGCCCATGGTGAACATCCTCCCCCTCGAGGGGAACGAGCGGATCAGCGCGGTCCTGCCGATGAGCGAAGTCGACCAGGACGGCTTCGTGCTGATGGCGACGTCGTCCGGCACCGTGAAGAAGACGCCGTGCGCCGACTTCTCGCGGCCGCGTTCGACCGGGCTGATCGCGGTCGACCTGCTCGACGACGACCGTCTGGTCGGGGTCGCGGTGACCGACGGCAGCCGCGACGTCATGCTCGCCACGAGCGACGGCATGCTGATCCGGTTCCCCGAGAGCGACGTGCGCGCGATGGGCCGGACCGCCCGGGGCGTGCGCGGCATCCGGCTCCGGCGAGAGGCGAAGGTCATCTCGCTCATGATCGCGTCGCAGGGCCTGGTGCTGACCGCGACCGAGAACGGCTACGGCAAGTGCACGCACGCCGCGGACTACCGCAGGCAGGGCCGGGCCGGACAGGGGCTCATCTCCATTCGAACGAGCCGGCGGAACGGTCCGGTGGTGGGGGCGGAGCTGGTCGAGCCGGCCGACGAGCTCATGCTCATCACCGACGGGGGCAAGCTCGTGCGCACGAGGGTGAGCGAGGTGAGCCTGCTCGGCCGCGACGCCCAGGGAGTCAGGCTCATCAGCCTGTCGGAAGGCGAGCGGCTGACCGGCCTGGAGCGGATCGTGGACGATCGGAACGAGATCGACGAGGAGTCGCCCGGACCGGCGTCGGCCGGACCGGACTGAGCCGGCGCCTCTCCCGGGCCACCCGACGACATTCCGCAGGGCTCCATGCGATCCACGAATCTGCGCAAGGTGAGGGGAGGCGCGGGCGGGGGCGGCCGCGCGCCGGCGGGCGGCGTGCGGACGGGACGCACGGGCGCGCTTCGCCGGAGCGGACGCGCGTCCCGGGCGTTCGCGGGCCGTCTCCCCGGACCCGATGAGTCGTTCATGAAGCGGAGCCGGCCAACGGCGCGGGCAGTCCCGCGCCGCCGGCCGATCCTGGCGAATCCGGAGTCGCGCGGTGACTGATCCCGAAGCGCGGCTGGATGCGATTCGCCGCGAGATCGACGCGGTGGACGCCGAGCTCCTCGCTCTTCTCGGGCGGCGCGCGCGCGCGGTGCTGCAGGTGGCGGCGGTCAAGGACGAGGAGGCCGAGCCTCGATACTATCGGCCGGAACGCGAGGCGGCGCTGCTCCGGCATCTCGCCGCCGTGAACCCGGGGCCCTTTTCCGAGCGCGCGATCACGCGCCTGTTTCGCGAGATCGTCTCGAGCTGCCGCGCACTGGAGCAGCGGTTGACCATCGGTTGCGCGACGGTGGGGGAGGCGTGCGCCGCCATCGGTCACTTCGGTGGCGACGTCGATGTCCGGCGCCGGCGCGACGCTGCGCATGCGCTCCGGGCGGTCGGCGGCGCCGATTGCGACTACGCGATGATCGAGTTCTCCCGGGCCGGCTTTGCCTCGCCGGCCATGGCGGAGCTCCGCGAACGAGGGCTCTCGCTCTGCGGGGAGTGGTACGCGAGGCGCGGCGAGCGGTTCGTCGCGATTGGACGCGAGCCGGTGTCGCCGACCGGGCACGACTGGACCTCGTTCATTCTCCCGGCCGGGGAGCTGACGGCCGTCGAGTCGTGGTGCCGGAGCTCGAATCTCGACGTGCGCTCGGTCCCGGTCGCGGGGGCGGCGCCGGCGGCCATCGTCGACGTGGCGGCTCACATGAGCGACCCCCGGCTCGGGGGACTCGTGGAGCGATACGCCGGCGGGGTGCTCGGCGCCTATCCCGCCGCCGAAGGCGCTGGCGCCGCGCAGTGACTTCGGCGTCGGACGAGTGGCCGGCAGGGAGCGCGATACGGTGATCCGCAGGCTGTGCATCATCGGGACGGGCCTGATCGGAGGCTCGCTCGCCCGCGATCTGAGAAGGCTGGGAGAGGTCGGCGAGGTGGTCGGATCGAGCCGCCGCGCGGCGAACCTCGAGCGCGCGGTCGAGCTCGGCGTCATCGACCGCTTCGACACCGATCCCGGACGCGCGGCGGCCGGCGCGGACATGGTCGTGGTCGCGGCGCCGCTGGGCGCGACCGCGATGGTGCTCGAACGTCTGCGCGACGCCGTCGATGACCACGCCGTCATCACCGACGTCGGCAGCGCGAAGGGCTGCGTGGTCGCCGCCGCGCGAGCCTCCCTCGGGCCGCGGCTGCCGCGTTTCGTACCGGGCCATCCCGTGGCCGGGACCGAGCATCACGGTGTCGACTCGTCGGTCGAGCGTCTGTTCGAACGCCGGCGCGTCATCCTCACTCCCATCGGGGAGACCGACGCCACGGCGCTGGACAGGGTGTCGGCGATGTGGCGGACGGTCGGAGCCGAGGTGATGGAGATGGACGTCGCGCATCACGACGAGGTTCTGGCCGCCACCAGCCACCTGCCGCACATGCTCGCCTATGCCCTCGTCGACACGCTGGGCAACATGGCGGATCGCGACGAGATCTTCGACTACTCGGCCGGCGGCCTTCGCGACTTCACCCGCGTCGCCGCCAGCGACCCGCAGATGTGGCATGACATCTGCCTCGCAAACCGCGAGGCGATGACCGGCGCGATCGGTCGTTTCAGGACCCGGCTCGACCGGCTCGCCGCCGCGATCCGCCGCGGGGATGGCGAGTACGTGCGTACGGTCTTCGCCCGCGCCAAGGAGATGCGGGACGGGTACGCGCGCATCGACGCCGGTGTGCGCGGACCATGCGCGACCGAATATCTTGAGGCATGACTTCCGGTTTCACCCGTAACTTGCTGTTTCAAAAGAATTTGAACTTGAATTTGGACCACACCTCCGAGATCGACTACATCGTGCGCCCGTCGGGTCCGCTGCGGGGCGGGATACGTGTGCCCGGCGACAAGTCGATCTCGCACCGCTGCGTGATGCTCGCCGCCGTCGCCGACGGCGGCACGCGGGTGACGGGGCTTCTCGAAGGCGAGGACGTGCTCGCCACGGTGGCGGCGTTTCGGGCGATGGGGGTGCGGGTCGAGGGCCCGCACGGCGGCGAGGCCTCGATCCACGGCGTCGGACGCGAGGGGCTGCGCCCGCCCGGGGCGGACATCGATCTCGGAAACTCCGGCACCGCCATGCGCCTGCTCGCCGGACTCCTCGCCGGACAGGGCTTCGACTGCACGCTCGTCGGCGACGACTCGCTCCACCGTCGTCCGATGCGGCGGATCACCGAGCCGCTGTCGCGGATGGGGGCGCGGATCGAGACCGGGCGAGGCGGGACCCCGCCGATCCGGATGCGCGCCCGCGGCGGACTCGCGCCCATCGACTACACGGTCCCCGTGGCCAGCGCCCAGGTGAAGTCGGGGATCCTTCTGGCCGGGCTCTATGCGAGTGGGCGGACGTGCGTGACGGAGCCGGCCGCGACCCGCGATCACACCGAGCGCATGCTCGGCGCCTTCGGGGTCGCGGCGGTGCGCGACGGGCGGCGCACATGCATCGAGGGGGGCGCTCGTCTCGCCGCGACGGAGATCGAGGTGCCCGGGGACCTCTCGTCCGCCGCGTTCCTTCTGGCCGCCGCCGCGGGCCGGCCCGGCTCGGACCTGCTGATTCGGGGGGTCGGCGTCAACCCGACACGTACCGGAGTGCTGACCATTCTCGAACGGATGGGGGCGGACATCGAGTGGTCGAACCGGCGCACCGCCGGGTGCGAGCCGGTCGCGGACCTCCGGGTGCGTGGCGGGCTCCTGCATGGAATCGACGTCGACCCGGCGCTGGTACCGCTCGCCATCGACGAGTTCCCGGCCATCTTCGCCGCCGCCGCGTCCGCGCGCGGCGTGACCCGCGTGCGCGGAGCCGCGGAGCTGCGGCTCAAGGAGAGCGACCGGATCGCGGCGAGCGGCGAAGCCCTGCGCGCGCTCGGCGTCTCGGCGCGGGTGGCCGACGACGGCATGGAGATCGAGGGCGGCGCGATATCGGGGGGAGAGGTGAAGAGCGAGGGCGACCATCGCATCGCGATGGCGTTCGCCTCCTGCGCCGTCACCGCTCCGGTACGCATCCGCGACTGCCGCAACGTGGCGACCTCCTTCCCCGGGTTCGAGGCCCTCGCGGGGTCCGTCGGACTCGACATCGAGGTCGTCGATGCCGGCGCCTGAGACCGTGCCCGTGATCGCGATCGACGGTCCGGTCGGCTCCGGGAAGGGGACCGTCTCCCATCGCGTTGCGTCGGCGCTCGGTTTCCGGCTCCTCGACAGCGGCGCCCTCTATCGTGTCCTCGCCCTGGCCGCCCGCATGCGGGGGACCCCTCTCGACGACGGTCCGGCGCTCGCCTGCCTCGCGGAGCGTCTCGGCATCGAGTTTGCGCCCGGGGATCCCGCGAGCCCCGTACGCACGCGCCTCGATGGCGTGGACGTTACCGGCGACATCCGCGCCGAGCGGTGCGGAAACGACGCTTCGCACGTCTCCGTCCTTCCCGAAGTGCGCGGTGCGCTCCTCGCGCGGCAGCACGGGTTCCGCCTTCCGCCGGGGCTCGTCGCGGACGGGCGCGACATGGGGAGCGTCGTGTTTCCCGATGCGTCCGTGAAGGTGTTCCTGACCGCGACTGCGCGGGCAAGAGCCGAGAGGCGGCATAAACAATTGATGGCTAAAGGGATTGATGTTAGTCTGGACCACCTGTTCAGGGACATGGCGGAACGCGACCGGCGCGATCGTGAACGGGCGGCCGCACCCCTGAAACCGGCTGGAGACGCCGTCGTCGTCGACACGACCGGGCTCGGTGTCGAAACCGTGGTTGCACGGGTGCTCGGGATCGCACGGTCGGGGATGCGCCGCGGCGTCTTTTTTCCGGGAATGAAGCCCGAGAGCTGAAGATCGGGCGCGGGTCCCGTGCGCCTCGGCCCCGGCGCGCGGGTCCACGTGGAATTCGACGACCAACGAGCGGGCGGGAGAACACACTACGGGTATGGAAAGCTTTGCGGAACTGCTCGAGCTGAGCGAAGTCGAGAAGAAGATGCGGCCTGGAGTCATCATCGACGGAACGGTGCTGTCTGTCGGGTCGGAATACGTCACGGTCCACGCGGGTCTGAAGTCCGAGTCGACCATCCCGGTCGACCAGTTCAGAAACGAGAGTGGCGAGGTCGAGGTTTCGGTCGGCGACCGGGTCGAGGTTGCGCTCGATACGGTGGAGGATGGATTCGGCGCCACCAGGCTCTCGCGGGAGAAGGCGAAGAGAGCCAGGGCCTGGAACCACCTCGAAGCCGCGTTCGAAGGCGAGGAGACCGTGACCGGGATCATCAACGGCAAGGTCAAGGGCGGATTCACCGTCGACATCAACGACATTCGCGCATTCCTGCCGGGGTCGCTCGTCGATGTGCGCCCGGTGCGCGATACCTCCTATCTGGAAGGCAAGCCGCTGGACTTCAAGGTGATCAAGCTCGATCGCCGTCGCAACAACGTGGTCGTCTCGCGGCGGGCGGTGGTCGAGCAGGAGAACTCGGCCGAGCGCGCGGCGCTGCTCGAGAGCCTTCAGGAGGGAGCGGTGCTGCCCGGCGTGGTGAAGAACCTGACCGACTACGGCGCGTTCGTGGACCTCGGTGGAATCGACGGCCTGCTGCACGTCACCGACATGGCGTGGAAACGGGTCAAGCACCCGACCGAGGTCGTCAATGTCGGCGACGAGATCGAGGTCAAGGTGCTGAGGTTCGATCGCGAGCGCTCGCGCGTGTCGCTCGGGCTGAAGCAGCTCGGGGCCGATCCCTGGGTGGACATCTCGCGGCGCTACCCCGAGGGCGCGCGGCTGTTCGGACGCGTGACGAACATCGCCGACTACGGCTGCTTCGTCGAGATCGAGGAAGGGGTGGAAGGGCTCGTCCACGTATCGGAGATGGACTGGACGAACCGGAACATCCACCCGAACCGGGTCGTGCAGCTCAACGACGAGGTCGAGGTCATGGTGCTCGACATCGACGAGGACCGCCGCCGGATCTCGCTCGGCATCAAGCAGTGCACGCCGAATCCCTGGGAAGACTTCGCGGCGAGCTACAAGAAGGGCGATCACGTGACCGGCGCCATCAAGTCGATCACCGATTTCGGCGTCTTCGTGGGACTCGACGGCGGCATCGACGGCCTCGTGCACCTGTCCGATCTTTCCTGGAACGAGCCCGGGGAGGAGACGGTCCGGCGCTACCGGAAGGGCGACGAGCTCGAGACCGTGGTGCTCGGCGTGGACGCGGAGCGGGAGCGGATCTCGCTCGGGGTGAAGCAGCTCGACAAGGATCCGTTCTCGAGCTTCCTGGCGCGGAACCCCAAGGGATCGATCGTTCGCGGCCGCGTCGTCGAGGTCGATGCCAAGGGTGCGCTCGTACAGCTTGCGGAGGGCGTGGAAGGGTATCTCCGCACGTCGGAGATCGCGCGCGAGCGGGTCGACGACGTCCGGTCCGTCCTGAAGGCGGGTGACGAGATCGAGGCCAAGTTCGTGGGGGTCGACAGAAAGAAGCGCATCCCGTCGCTCTCCATCAAGGCCAAGGAGAGCGATGAAGAGGCGCAGGCGCTGCAGGAGTACACGTCGAGCGCCCCCGCCGGTGCCACCACACTGGGCGATCTCATCAAGGAGCAGATGAGCAGCGGCCGCACGGAGGGTGTCCAGGGAGAGTAATCCGGAATCGGGGGACGGGTGGGCGGATAGCTGCACGCCGCCGTACCGGGCGTCGTCCCGGCGCTCGGGTGTGTCCCTTGTGCGCTGACGATCGTCAGTCCGCCGCCGTGCCGCGCCGGACGATGGGGAGTGGGGAGATGACGAAGTCGGAGCTCATCGAACGGATTGCACGGAAGCAGTCCCAGCTCGTCCACCGGGACGTCGAGCTGGCGGTGAAGGCGATCCTCGAACACATGGCGGAGTGTCTGGCGGGGGGAGGACGTATCGAGATCCGCGGCTTCGGGAGCTTCTCCCTCCATTTCCGCGACGGGCGCGTCGGACGGAATCCCAAGACGGGCACGTCGGTATCGCTTCCGGCGAAGTACGTTCCCCACTTCAAGCCGGGCAAGAGGCTTCGCGAACGGGTGAACGGGGAGGCTCGAACGACGCCCGAGGCGTATTCGCCCCCGAATGTCCCGTCCGGCGGTCCATGGCCTCGACCGTCGTCCGCATGCGAGCCTGGACGTTCATCCCCGGATGGGAACTCCGGCGACGTCTGACGCACCGGTGGCTTCCCTGCGTTCGGCCGTGGCGGCGGATGCGGGCGGGGCCCCGTGATGTTCGAATCGCTGCTCGGACTCGAGGCCCTCTGGCTGCTGCTGCCGGTGGCGGCGGGCACCGGCTGGCTGGCGGCGCGCGGCGCTCCGCGCCGGGGCTCCCGCAAGCGCAAGGCCGACGGCCTGCGTTCCGACTACTTCCAGGGCATCAACTATCTCCTCAACGAGCAGCCCGACAAGGCGATCGAAGTCTTCATCAAGCTCATCGAGGTCGACAGCGAGACGGTGGAGACGCATCTCGCGCTCGGGAACCTGTATCGCCGTCGCGGCGACGTCGACCGTGCGATCCGCATCCACCAGAACCTGATTGCCCGCGAGTCGCTGAACGTCTCGCAGCGCACGGAGGCGCTGCTCGAGCTCGGGCAGGACTACATGAGCGCAGGCCTGCTCGATCGCGCCGAGAACCTGTTCAGCGAGCTTGCCGAGGACGCCGGCTATCGCGTGCAGGCTCTGCGCCAGCTCATCGACATCTACGAGCAGGAGAAGGACTGGCCGAAGGCGATCGCCGCCGCGCGGAAGCTCGAGAAGGCGACCGGGAACCAGCTCGGATGGATCATCGCTCACTACTGCTGCGAGCAGGCCAGCCGACACTGCGTCGAAGGCGACCACATCCGCGCGCTCAAGCACGTCCAGCAGGCGCGCAACGTGCACGCCGCGTGCGTGCGGGCAAGCCTGATCGAGGCCGACATCCATGCCGGGAGGGGCGAGCACGAACGGGCGATCAGCTCGCTGCAGCGGGTGGAGGAGCAGGACCCGGACTTTCTGCCCGAGACGATGGACCGGCTGGACCGGTCGTTCCGGGCCCTCGATCGGATCGATGCGCTCGACGAATACCTCTCGAAGCTGATGCAGCGCTACGGCTGGATCAGCGTGACCCTGACGCTTGCGGACATCAGGCGCGAGTCGCGCGGCCGCCGCGAAGCGATCCGGTTCATCACCGAACGGCTGCGCCAGCGCGCGTCGGTACGCGGTCTCGACCGCCTGCTCGACCTCGAGATCGAGGACCAGCGCGATTCCGGCGCGATGGACGAGCATTTCGGGATACTGAAGGGGCTGACCGCGGAGCTGCTGTTCGAGCGGCCGGCCTACAAGTGCCGGCACTGCGGCTTCCCCGCCAAGTCCCTGCACTGGCAGTGCCCGAGCTGCAAGCACTGGACTTCGATCAGGCCCATCCAGGGGGTCGAAGGAGAGTGACGCCGGAGGCAGCCGACCCACGAGCCCATGGCCCCCGGATCGTCGTTGCGCTCGACTTCCCGTCGGCGGAGGAAGCGCTCGCGATGGCCGGGAGGCTCGATTCCGCGCGTTGCCGGATCAAGGTCGGCATGGAGCTGTTCAACGCGGCGGGCCCGGCGGTTCTCGAGAGCCTGCGCCGGCTCGGGTTCGACATCTTCCTCGATCTCAAGTGGTACGACATCCCGACCGTCGTCGCGGGCGCATGCCGGGCCGCTGTCGCGCACGGAGTCTGGATGATGAACGTTCACGCGAGCGGCGGGCGGCGGATGATGGAAGCGGCCCGCGATGCCGCGGACCGCTGCGATTCGCCGCCGCTGCTCATCGGCGTGACGGTACCGACCAGCATGGACCCGAGCGACCTCGCCGAAACCGGCGTCACCGCCGGGCTGCCCGATCAGGTGCGCGCGCTCGCCCGTCTTGCGCAGGGGTGCGGACTCGACGGCATCGTGTGCTCGGCAGCGGATCTCGGGCATCTGCGCGGGTGCATCGACAGGCGCTTTCTGAGGGTGACCCCGGGGATCCGGCTCGCGCACGATTCCGACGATCAGCGCCGGGTGACGACTCCCGGCGTCGCGGTCCGGGCGGGCGCCGACTATCTCGTCATCGGCCGGCCGGTCACCCGTGCGCCGGACCCGCTCGCCGCGCTCGCCGCGGTCGAACGCGGCATCGGGGCCCGGGCCGGCTGAGCCGGAGGGAGCGGCCGCGCGGCGTCTACAGCGCCCGCACGAGCACCCGGGAGCGGCGCTGGAGGTTGTACAGGGCCTGTCGCCGGGCGGGCAGAATCGAGCGGTCGGCCTCGGCGAAGCCGCGCTCCCTGAACCAGTGCGCCGCATGGGTGGTCAGCACGAAGAGCCGTTCCGCCCCGGCCTCGCGCGCTTCGCGCCCGGCCAGAGTGAGCAGGCGTTCGCCGTACTGGCCGCGCCGGTACGCATCGTCGACGGCGAGACATGCAAGCTCCGCGAGCCGTTCCCCGGGGTAGGGATACATGGCGGCGCAGGCGACGACCGCGCCGTCTCGGTCGACGACGTTGAAGTGCGCGATCTCGGTCTCGAGCTTCTCGCGCGACCGGCGCACGAGCGCCCCGGATTCCTCCAGCGGACGGATGAGCGCGAGGATGCCCCCGATGTCGTCGATGGTGGCGCGCCGGATCGAGTCGTAGGTGTCGGCGTTGACCATGGTGCCGACGCCGTCGCGGGAGAACAGCTCCAGCAGCAGCGCCCCTTCGATTCCGCGATCGATGATGTGCACCCTGCTGACGCCGCCGCGGCACGCGCGGACCGACTGCCGCAGCCGGCTCCCGAGCGCGTCGCGGCCGTCGGCGTCGTGCGGGAGGCCGGCCGCAAGCGTCTTCGCCTCTTCGAGCGTCAGCTCGCGAATCAGCGTGCCTTCGCCGTCGACGACCCCGGGACCGTCGAGGAGAAACACGAGCTTCGCCGCACCGATGCCGGCCGCGACCGCGCTTGCGACCTCTTCGGCCCGCAGGCTGAACACCTCTCCGGTGGGGGAGTAGCCGAGCGGTGAGACGAGCACGATGGCGCCGTCGGCGAGGCGCTGCCGGATCGCCTCCGCGTCGATGCGCCGCACCTCGCCGGTGTGCTCGTAGTCGACGCCGTCGCGGATGCCGATGGGACGCGCGGTGACGAAGTTGCCGGAGGCCACGCGCACCCTGGCGCCCGCCATCGGGGAGTTCGCGACTCCCATCGAGAGCAGCGCCTCGAGCTGGACGTGCGCCGCGCCGACCGCCTCCCTGGCCGCCTCCAGGGTGGCGATGTCCGTGATGCGCACGCCGGCGGCGTAGCGCGGCGCGAGGCCCCGGGCCCGCACCCGATGCTCGATCCATGGCCGCGCCCCGTGCACGACAACGAGGTCGACCCCCAGGCTGCGCATCAGCGCGAGATCGTGGACGATGCCGTGGAGCCGCGGATCGTCGACCGACTCGCCATCGATCTCGATGACGAAGGTGCGTCCGCGATGCGCGTTGATGTACGGGGCGGCGCGGCGGAACCGCCCCACGAACTCCGTGGCCTCGCCGGTCGGGATCGGATCGCTCACCCCGGACTCCCCGCGCGGCCGGGGCCTTCACGGTCGAGCCGGGCGTGCGGCGCAGTCCTGTCGGCGGAGACGCGCGGGGCCGCCGCCGGCACGACCCGCAGGGGCTTCGAATCACATCGGATGGCTTCGGACATGTCTCGTCGGACCGGGGCGCCGCCTCGCCGGGATCACACGTTGCGCAGCAGGAACTCGCGCTCCCACGAGCTGATGACCTGGAGGAACGCGCGGAGCTCGCACTCCTTCACCGCGTTCCAGGCTCCCACGAACCGTTCGCCGAGCACCCCGGTCAGCGGCGCCGAGTCGCGCAGCGTGCGCAGGGACTCCGCCAGGCTGAGCGGGAGCGCGTAGGGCATCCTGTAGGCGCTGCCCTCGATGGCGCGGGTCGGCTTCAGACCCTCCGTCATGCCGAGGAGACCGCACGCGAGGGACGCCGCGATGGCGAGGTAGGGGTTCGCGTCGGCGCCCGCGACCCGGTTCTCGACGCGGGTCGCGTCGGCGTCGCCGAGCGGCACCCGCAGGCCCGCGGTCCGGTTGTCGATGCCCCACTGCACGTTGATCGGCGCGGCGAGGTACTTCGTGATGCGACGGTAGGAGTTGACGTTGGGGGCGAGGAACGACATCGCGGCCGGCAGATAGTGCTGCAATCCCGCGATGTGGGCGCGGAACAGCGGGGTCATCGCGCCGTCTCCGTCCGCGAACACGTTCTCGCCGGTGCCGGCGTCGACCACGCTCTGATGGATGTGCATGGCGCTGCCCGGCTCGCGCTCCATCGGCTTCGCCATGAACGTGGCGTACACGCCGTGGCGGTTCGCCGCCTCGCGCACGGTGCGCTTGAACAGGAACGCCTGGTCCGCGAGCTCCAGGGGGTCGCCGTGCGACAGGTTGATCTCGAGCTGCGCGACGCCCGCTTCGTGGCTCAGGGTGCCGAGCTCGATCTCCTGGGCCTCGCAGAAGTCGCAGATGTCGTCGACGAGCGGGTCGTACTCGTTCAGCGCGTCGATGCCGTAGGGCTGGCGGCCCCGCTCCGCCTGCCCCGATCGTCCCTCCGGCGGCTCCAGCGGGTAGTCGGCGTCGGCATTGCGCTTGACGAGGTAGAACTCGAGCTCCGGCGCGACCACGGGCCGCCAGCCGTGCCGGTGGTAGAGGTCGAGCACGCGCTGCAGCACGTAACGGGGGGTCGTCGTCACCGGCGCGCCGTCGGCGTGGAAGCAGTCGTGGATGACCTGTGCGGTCGGGTCCGCCGCCCACGGCACCAGCCGGATGGTGCGCTCGTCGGCGCGCAGCACGATGTCGCGGTCCGACGGATCGACCGCGCTCTGGTCCTCGGGATAGTCTCCGGTGACCGTCTGCAGGACCAGCGCCTCGGGGAGGTTCAGGCCCAGGGTGCGGCAATACGCCCCGACCGGCACGACCTTGCCGCGGGCGACCCCGGACATGTCCGGCATCAGCGCCTCGACCTCGGTAATCGCGCGCTCGCGGCACCAGCGTTCGATATGGCTCATGGCGTCGCCGGGGGGCGCGCTCGCCGGCGCCCGCCTCCGCGGACTCCATCGCGGGTCGCCATCCCGCTTCGTCGCGGCGGCGCCCCCGGGAGCGGCGGACGGACGGTCACGGCGGCGTTCCGCCGCCCCGGACCAGGCGTCGCGCGGGCATCATGGGACGCGGGATCATGCGCAGCGTCGGCGGACCGCTCCGGCGTCGCCGGTCCGCCGTCCGGCGTACTCCCGGCACGCGGCGCCGAACGCCGTGAAGATCGCGCGCGAGACCGGATCCCCGAGCGCGTTCCACTCCGGATGCCACTGGACCGCGAGCGCGAAGGACGCGCACCCCTCCACGCTCATCGCCTCGACGAGGCCGTCCGGCGCCCGCGCCTCGACCACCAGCCCGTCGCCGAGCCGGTCGACGCCCTGCGAGTGGAGCGAGTTGACCTCCAGCTCCCGCCGGCGCACGAGCCGGTGCAGCGTTCCCCCGGCGGCGAGGGCGACCGGGTGCGACGGCGCGTACTGGCCTTCGATGTCGGGCGCCTCGGGCCTGCGGTGGTCCAGCATCCCGGGCAGCTCGTGGACGTGCTGGTGCAGGGTCCCGCCGAACACGACGTTCACCTCCTGAAAGCCCCGGCATACCGCGAGCAGCGGAATCGCGCGCTCGATGCAGCGGCGCACGAGCGGCAGGGTGGTCTCGTCGCGGTGAGGATCGTGCAGGGTGCCGGGCCGGCTGGGCGGCTGGCCGTAGTGGCGGGGCAGCACGTTCGAGGGACTCCCCGTGAGCAGGAGGCCGTCGATCGAGTCGAGCAGATCGTCGTTCGCGACGGCGCGCCCGAGGGCGGGGACGAGCAACGGCAGCGCTTGCGCCGCCGCGCTCGCCGCGGTGACGTACTTCTCCTGGACGATGTGGTGGATGCGACCTTCAAGGTCGCTTCGGCACGCGGTGATGCCGACGACCGGCTTGCCCATGGAGCGTCGTTGGTCCCCGGAGCGAAACGGCGGCGATCCTAACCCGGACGGTCCGGCGCCGAGAACTCCCGCGTACACGCGCGGCAGTGCCTCATTCATGACGTCTCAAGGAACCTCGATCCCCAGCTTCCCACGCATGCCGTCGATGCGGGGGACCCGACACGGCCTCCGGCGGTCCGGTCGGCGCATTGTCCGCGCACGCCGGGAGGGCGGCTTGCACCGGGTCGGGCGATGCTGACGGACGCGGCGCCGACGATGCTGACGGCTCGACCGCCCGTGCCGTCGTCGAACGTGACGGGTCTCGACTGGCTCTGCCACGCCGCCATCCAGCTCGAATAACCGGCCAAGGCGCCGGCTCCTCTATCCCTCGTCGAAACCGGCAGGCCCGGCGCCGCCAGCGCGTCCGCAGACCGCGAAACCCGCCTGCAGACCGGCAAATACGGCCAACATGACGCGCCGCCGGAGACGCAGCACCGGGCCGGGTTCGGCATCGCTGGCGCGAAAACCCGCATCCTGAGCCGCATGCTTCGCGTAATCCGCGCCTGTCGGGGGAATCGAGGGGCGCTTGACACATCAATTCAACTGAATCAGGGTTTCGTTCCGGCATACGGGAAGCATTCTCGGCATGGCATGGAAAAAAGGAGAGCACTCATGGCCGAAATCAATGGGAAAGACTGGTTGGACGATGACCTGAAAGGTACGCCCGGCCCGGACGAAATGCGGGGCCTGGGCGGCGACGACGAGATGAAAGGGAAAGGCGGCGGCGACGACATGTATGGCGGCCCCGGCAACGACGTGATGAACGGCGGCGCGGGAGGCGACTATATGTGGGGCCGGAGCGGCAACGACGTGATGCAGGGCCGGCGCGGCAATGACGTGATGGAAGGCGGCGACGGCGACGATGAGATGTATGGCGGCGACGGACATGACGATATGTGGGGCGACGCCGGCGACGACATAATGGACGGCCAGGGGGGCAACGACGAGTTGTACGGCGGCGGCGGCGACGACGAGCTGTACGGCATTTCGGAAATGACCGGATGTGGGGCGGCGACGACGACGACGAGATGCACGGCGGCGAGGGCAACGACACGATGCGGGGCGACGCCGGCGTCGACGATATGTGGGGCGACGCCGGCGTCGACACGATGTATGGCGGTCTGGGCAATGACAAGATGTACGGCGGTCACGGCGACGACACGATGTACGGCGGCGGCGGTGTCGACACGATGCGGGGCGGTCACGGCGACGACACGATGCACGGCGACGCCGGCGACGACTGGCTGTTTGGCAACGGCGGCGACGACAAGCTGTTTGGCGGTGCCGGCTCGGACAATCTGTTCGGCGGCGACGGCAACGACAGGCTGACCGGCGGGCGCGTCGGCGGCGGCGACGACGACGAGAACCTTTTCGTATTCGGCAATCACTTGGACAACGGGCACGACACGATCACGGACTTCCTCGTCAAAAAGAAGCTCAAGGTCGCCGATTCGGAAACCGGTGAGCGGGAAGGCTTCGATCACAGTGACAAGATCCATATCACCGGGGCCGGGGATCTCACCTTTGCCAAGCTGACGATCAAGGATAACGCGGACGGCGACGCGGTGATCACGGGCTTCGGGTTTTCGCAGGGAGCTTCCAGTATCACGCTGGAGGGCGTGGCCGCGTCGGAGCTGACCGATGAGGACTTTACTTTCGTTTGAGAGAAACGGGATCAAAGGAAGGAGACTGACATGGATTTGGATATGCACGAGATCTATGAATTTCAGAAGAGGCTGGCGGCCATCTCGGACAGCAAAGAGCTGTACGGCGGGAACGGCGACGACAAGCTGTACGGCCGGAACGGCGACGATACGCTGTACGGCGGGAACGGCGACGACAAGCTGTACGGCGGCATGGGCGACGACAAGCTGTTCGGCGGCATGGGCAGAGACACGCTGGATGGCGGGCACGGCAACGACAAGCTGTACGGCGGCGACGGCGACGACACGCTGGATGGCTCTTACGGCGACGACAAGCTGTACGGCGGCGACGGCGACGACACGCTGCGCGGCAACCGCGGCGACGATACGCTGAAGGGCTCTCATGGCAACGACAGGCTGCACGGCGGCAAGGGCGACGACGAGCTGTACGGCGGTCGCGACGACGACACGCTGATCGGTGGTCGCGGCGACGACACTCTGTCCGGCTCCTGGGGCGCGGACCGCTTCGTGTTCGACAGGAACGACGGCCACGACACGATCACGGACTTCGGGTCGAGGAAAATTTTGGACCCCAGCGGAAACGTTATAGGGATGGCTCACGACGTGATCGTGATCAAGGGCGGCAAGGTGTTCGAGGACCTGACCATCAAGGAGAACGCGAACGGCGACGCGGTGGTCACCGGCTACGGGGAGGACGTCAGCATCACGCTGGAGGACGTGGCCGCGTCGGAGCTGACCGAATCGGACTTCGAGTTCCTGGGCTGAAACCGGGACTCCGCCCGACGCCCCGGCCGTGCGTGGCGGACGGCCTGTCCGCTGGCCGCGTCTGGTGAGTGTGCTCGCGGAATCTGATGGCGGACAGGCGCATGACGAGCGACTGAACCTTTCTTTCAACGCGACATGACTGCCCCGAAGTCGGACTGAGGCGCTACCACACGCGCCGTCGCCTCCCCGGGCGTGCCCGCCGCGCGTACACTCGCCTGTCTCCCGCCCGGAGGACGAGGGACGACGCACATGCCACAGATGACTTTCGCATTCTTTCCCGAGGCCGCCTTCGGCCCCGCGCTGAACTCCGTCGGCATCGCCCAGGCCCTGGAGGCGAGGGGACACCGGGCGGTCTTCCTGTCCGACCCCGGCTTCGTCGAGGTCTACGAGGGCTACGGATTCGAAGCCCATCCGGTGAATCTCTCCGAGCCCATGCCGCCGGAGCAGATGGCGAAGTTCTGGGAAGACTTCATCAACGGCCACATCCCGAACTTCCGCAAGGCGCCGATCGACCAGATCGACAACTACGTCCGGGAGTGCTGGGAGGCGATCGTCGACAGCGCGAAGTGGGCCGAGAAGGACCTGCCCGGGGTGCTGGACCGGATCCGCCCGGATGTCGTGTGCATCGACAACGTGATCCTGTTTCCCGCCGTCAAGCGGTTCGGCAAGCCCTGGGTGCGGATCATCTCGTGCTCGGAGAACGAGATCGAGGACGAGGCGATCCCTCCCCACCTGTCCGGATGCGGCGAGCACGACCGGGCCTGTCACCGCGCGTTCCGCGAGCGCTTCAACGAGGTCATCAAGCCGATCCACGACGACTTCAACCGCTTCCTCGCCGAGTGCGGGGAGGACCCGTACCCGCTCGGCCGGTTCTTCGAAGCGTCACCCCACCTGAACCTGCTGCTGTATCCGGAGCCGGTGAGGTTCACCCGCGCGGAGCCGCTCGACCCGCGCCGGTTCCAGTACCTGGAGGGATGCGTGCGCAGGGAGGCGCCCTGGGATGTGCCCCGGTTCGCCGCGAACGACGACGGCCCGCTGCTCTACATCTCGTTCGGAAGCCTGGGCGCGGGCGATACCGGGCTTCTGAAGCGCATCATCGCCGCCGTCGGGAAGTCGCGGTTCCGTGCCCTCGTGAACGTGGGCGACCATGCGGACGCCTACTCCGACCTGCCGCCGAACGTCCGCATCGGCGGCTGGTATCCCCAGCCCTCGGTGATTCCGCGGACCGACGTGGTGATCCACCACGGCGGCAACAACTCGTTCACCGAGTGCCTGTACTTCGGCCGGCCCGCGATCGTCATGCCCTACGTCTGGGACGGTCACGACAATGCCGTGCGCGTCCGGGAGACCGGCCACGGCCTGCACCTCGACCGCTACCGGTGGAGCGACGAGGACCTGCTCGAAGCCATCGAGACATGCCTGGGCGACCGGGCCATGCGCGCGAAGCTCGAGGCCACCTCCGCCCACATGCGGAGCCGCAGCGGTCCGGAGAAGGCCGCCGGGCTGCTCGAGTCGCTCGTCTGAGGAGCCGCGCAGCCCCGCCGGTCGGGGCCGGCCGAAGGCGTGAGCCGGCATCGAGCGCACGCGACGGGCGATGCCGGAAGCCGGACCGCGCCGCGCCGGCCCGGCCCGCGGAGCTGCCGGGTTGCCGCCTTTCCCCGGCGGCCGGGTCCGGCGCGATGGCCGAGGCCCCGTCGACCATCGCGCGATGTCCGCGGGGCGGCGCGAAAACGCCGTCTCCGGGAGCCCCGGAACGGCTCGGAGACGCCGCTTGACAACCCGGAGCCGACGGGCCATAAGGACGGGCAGGCTCCCGCTCACTGTCCCCGGAGGAGACCACGATGGAATACAAGAAGGACGACCTGATCGACATGCTGGCGACCGGTGGGATGTCGCGGCGGAAGTTCCAGTCCCTGCTGGCGTCCGTCGGCGTCGCGACGGTGACGCTCCCGATGTGGCCGCGCGGCGCGCGCGGCGCCGCCGAAGACCATCCCAACGTGTTCACCTGGGAGGGATGGGATGCGCAGGGACACCACCTCGAATACCACAACAAGTACGGCGAATACCCCAACTTCTCCATTTTCGGGGACGAGGAGGAAGCCTTCGCGAAGATCAGGGCCGGCGCCCAGTTCGACGTGACCCACCCCTGCTCCTACAAGGTCGAGATCTGGCGCGACGCCGGAATCCTGCAGCCGATCGATGTCAGCCGGCTCAGTCACTGGGACGAGATCATCCCGAGCCTCAAGGAGATTCCGGGCATGACCACCGGCGACGGCGTGTGGTTCGTCCCGGCGGACTGGGGGCTCACCTCCGTGCTGTACCGCCCCGACCTCGTCGATCCCGCGTACCAGGAGGAGGAGACCTGGGGGATCCTGTGGGACGAGCGCTACAGGGGGCGCCTCTCGATGTCGGACAGCCTCATCGACGGCGTGATGGTGGCGGCGATCTACGGCGGCGCGAAGGACCCCTTCAACATGACGCCCGACGAGGTCGAGGTCACGCGCGAACTGCTGCGCAGGCAGCTTCCCCTGCTGCGCTACTACTGGACCAGCCCCACCGATCTCGAGAACTCGATGGCGGCGGGCGAGCTGGTCGCGACCAGCTCGTGGAACGACGCGTTCACCGCTCTGAAGGCGGAAGGCGTCGACGTGAAGTACATGACGCCAAAGGAAGGCGCCATGACGTGGGTGTGCGGGTTCTGCCTCATGGCCGCCGCCGACCCGGCGAAGATCGAGAAGAGCTACGACGTCATCGACGCGTTCCTCAGCCCCGACTCCGGGGTGCTGTCCATTCTCGACGAGGGCTACGGCCACGCCAACATGCACTCGTACGAGCTCGTCCCCGAGCATCTGCTCGAGGAGCGCGGCCTGTCCAGCAATCCCGAGGAGATACTGAGCGCCGGCATCTTTCAGGAGCCGATCGGCAACGAGCCGGTGCTCCAGGAGATGTTCGAAGAGGTCAAGGCGGGGCTGTAGGGGCTCGCGCCCAGCCCTTGCCGGTGTCGGGTGTTTCAACCAGTCCGGGGCCTCCGGCGCGCGCTGGCGCCCCGGCGCCTCCACCCTGAGGGGAAGACGGTGTCCGCGCCCGCCGAGGGCGCGCCGGAGCCCTCTCACCGGAATCGGCGCACGGCGGGTCCTCCGAGGATCCGCTCGCGTCCTCTCCGGCGCGGCCCGAGCGCTCCGCCTCCGAGCCGGAGCCGCACCTGCGTGCGCGCGCCGGCAACACGGTCGAAGAAGCCCCGATCGTGACGACTTCGCGGACCGGCCCCCTCTCCCCCGCCAACGGAGGCCCGATCGCGGCTGCCTCGAGACCCGCGCCACCCGCCTCCATGCGCCAGCGGGTCCGGGTGCGGCTCATGCGGAGCGAGTCGGCGCGAGGATACGCCCTGCTGTCCCCGGCACTGGTGGTGGTGGTGCTCGGACTGCTGTTTCCCTTGCTCATCCTGAGCACCATGAGCTTCTGGAAGCAGGAGTACGTCGACATCACCCGCACCTTCACCACGGAGAACTACGCCGCCTTCTTCGAGAAGAAGATCTACTCCCTCATCCTCTACCGTTCGATTCGAATCTCCGCGCTGGTGACGCTGGCCACCATCGTGCTGGCCTATCCACTGGCGTACTACATCGCCTTCCACGTCCGGAAGAACAAGATGATGTGGATCGTCCTGGTCACGATCCCCTTCTGGACCAGCTACCTGCTCCGCGTCTTCGCGTGGAAGGTGATCCTCGGCTACAACGGGGTCGTCAACTCCGGCCTCATGTCCCTGGGGGTCATATCCGCACCTCTCGAGTTCCTGCTCTACAACCCGACCGCGGTGGTGATCACGCTGGCCCACGCCTGGGCCGCGGTGGCCATCCTGCCCATCTACGTGTCGCTGGAGAAGATCGACCGCTCCCTCGTCGAGGCCGCGCGCGACCTCGGCGAGAGCGCGTTCATGACCTTCGTGCGGGTCACCCTGCCGCTGTCGCTCCCCGGGGTGATCGCCGCGAGCCTGCTGGTGTTCATCCCCACCGTCGGCGACTACGTGACCCCGGCGCTGGTGGGGGGAACCCGCGGGATCATGATCGGCAACATCATCCAGTCCATGTTCGGCAAGGCGCTCAACTGGCCGCTCGGGGCCGCGCTGTCGATCATCTCCATGCTGACCGTCACGCTGGCGGTGTGCGCGCTCCTCGGCGCCACCCGCTGGTACCGCAAGAAGGTGGGATAGCG
Source organism: Gammaproteobacteria bacterium (assembly GCA_965202735.1). Taxonomy (GTDB): domain Bacteria; phylum Pseudomonadota; class Gammaproteobacteria; order HK1; family HK1; genus HK1. The sequence goes on along the minus strand of OZ241844.1, from coordinate 687,119 downwards.
GATGGCCGCCCGGCGCCCAGGTCTGAACGGTCTCGGGGTGTACGCGGTGGCGTACCTCGTGTTCCTGTACCTGCCGGTCGCGGTGCTGCCCGTGTTCTCGTTCAACGACTCGCAGTACGTGACCTTTCCGCTGAAGGGCTTCACGTTCAGGTGGTACCACGCGCTCGCGGACAGCCAGGGGCTTCTGAACGGGTTCTGGAACAGCGTGAAGGTCGCGGTGAGCGTGTCGGTCCTCAGCACCATCCTCGGCATCTTCGCCGCCAGGGCGGTGACCCGTTACCGCATGAGGGGGCGCGGGGGGCTCATCGGGTTCATCATGGTGCCGCTCGTGATCCCGGAGATCATCCTGGGCATCTCCCTCCTCATCACGTTCAGCCTGGGCGGCGTGGGCCTCTCGCTGATCACCGTCGGCATCGGCCATCTGCTGCTGTGCGTGCCGTTCTCGATGCTGGTGCTGATCTCCCGGATGGAGGGCTTCGACCCCAGCATGGAGGAGGCGGCCCGGGACCTCGGCGAGAACGCGTGGGGCGCCTTCCGGCGGGTGACCTTTCCCATCATCTTCCCCGGAATCGTGGCGAGCCTGCTGCTCACCTTCACCATCTCGTTCGACGAGTTCGTGCTGGCGTTCTTCCTCTGCGGCACCGATGCGACCCTGCCGGTGCACATCTGGAGCCAGCTCCGCTTTCCGGAACGCCTGCCGACGGTCCTGTCGCTCGGATCGATCGTCGTGGTGGCGTCCACGTTCGTGATCTTCGCCGCCGAGCTCATCCGGCGGGGCGGCGTGCAGCTTTCGCCTTCCAGGGTCTGAGACGATGCCGGCCCCGATCATCACCATCGACCACGTATTCAAGGACTTCGGATCGGTTCGCGCCGTCAGCGACGCGCACTTCGAGATCGAGCAGGGAGAGTTCTTCTCGCTTCTGGGCCCGTCGGGCTGCGGGAAGACGACGCTGCTCCGGATGCTCGCCGGCTTCGAGATGCCGACGCGGGGACGCATCCACATCGGCGGGAGGGACGTCACGACGGCGCCGCCGAATCACCGCCCGGTGAACATGGTGTTCCAGAGCTACGCCATCTTCCCGCACCTGAACGTAGCGTCCAACATCGCGTTCGGCATGAGGAGGTCCGGGCTCTCGAAGCGCGAGCTCGCGGAGCGCATCGAGGAGATGCTGGAGCTGATCCGGCTGCCCGGCTACGGCGAGCGCACCGCGATGGAGCTCTCCGGCGGCCAGCGCCAGCGGGTCGCCCTGGCGAGGGCGCTCATCAAGCAGCCGGAGGTGCTCCTGCTGGACGAGCCGCTGGGGGCGCTCGACAGGAAGCTGAGGGAGCAGATGCAGATCGAGCTCCGCCAGCTCCAGCAGCAGGTGGGGATCACCTTCGTGTTCGTGACCCACGACCAGGAGGAGGCGCTGACCCTGTCGGACCGGATTGCGGTCATGGCCCGGGGCGACGTGCTGGAGATATCGACGCCGAGCGAGCTCTACGAGGCGCCGAAGTCGCGGTTCGTCGCGGACTTCATCGGCACCATGAACTTCTTCGACTGCACCCTGAGCGAGTGCCGGGACGGGATGGTGACGGCCGAGTCGGCGGAGCTCGGCCGGGTGCGCGCGGCGTGCGAGTCGCCTCCGGCGGCGGTTGGCGAAGGCTTCGTCCTGGGCATTCGCCCGGAGAAGCTCCAGCTCGCCTTCGAGGACGCCGGCGCGGGCGGGAACGCGGTCAGGGGCCGCATGGGACCCTCCGCCTATCTCGGGGACCGCAGCCACTTCTACGTCTACCTGGAGGGCCGGGACGAGCCGGTCTCCGTGGCGCTGCCGAATCTCGCGAAATCGCTCGAGCGAATCAGCGGCGCGGGCCAGGAAGTGTGGCTGACGTGGCCGGACGATGCCGCAGTGCTGCTGCCGGCCGAGGATCGGGCGGCGGCGGCATGAGGCGTGTATCGAGCCTTGCGCCGACACGCGCACGCCGCGGGTCCGGCCTGCTGCTGCGGCTGGCCGCCTGCCTCGCCATGTTGCACGCGGGCGGTCATGCCGCCTCCGGGGAGGCAAGCGGCGGATACGGCACGAACGCCGTGGGGGAGCACGGCGGCACGCACGTCCGGGGGAGCGGCATCGCTTCCGGCGGGGGCGCCGCATTCGCGGGCGCGCATGGCGACGGGAAGCGCGAGGGCGGCGGCGGCGCGCCCGCACGACCCGTCATCGCAGCCCGCAAGGCGGCGGAGCCGGTCGGCCGGGACGCAGGGGAGGCCGCCGGTGACGAGACCGCCGATGGTGACAAGACCGCCGGTGACGAGGAAGCCTCCGGCCCGGCCGTCGAGTGTTCCGGAAGACGGTTCAAGAAATGCCGGTAGGCCGGCCGGCATGAAACGGCCCATGCCGCACGCGGAGTTCGGGAGTTCGAGAGCCAGCTTCGAGGGGCTATCGAGGGACTGCCGCAGCAATTCCCGTCTGTGACAATCCCCCATGTCGCGGATAGACTTGGTGTCCAGTCACCCGTCCGGACTCCCGATCATGACCGTGCACGCGAAGGTTTCGGTCTTCGACCTGGTCGAGGAAGCGAACAGGGCGATCGACACGGTGCCGGTCGGCGAGGCGATCGCCATGCACGGCGCCCCCGACGTGGTGTTCGTGGACCTGCGCGACGTGCGCGAGCTGGAGCGCGAGGGCCGCATCCCCGGCGCGTTCCACATGCCGCGCGGGATGGTGGAGTTCTGGGTCGATCCGGCGAGCCCCTACTTCAAGTCCGACGTCTTCGGCCCCGACCGGCGCTTCGCCTTCTACTGCAACCGGGACTGGCGCTCGGCGCTCGCGACCGAGGTCGCGCAGCGCATCGGTCTCGAGCGGGTGTGCCACATCGAAGGGGGGTACACGGCCTGGAAGGAGGCCGGCGGCCCCACCGAGGCGTACGAGCGCCGGCGGAAGTGACCGGGCCGCCGGCCCGGGTCCGGGACGGGACGCGGCTGCGGTACCGGCGGCCCCATGCGAGACCGCCGGGACCCTGAACGAGTACTTCGCGGCGGTCACCGAGCCTGCCGGCGCCCCCATGCGAGACCGTCGGCGCACGGGAGTCGTGCGGTCGACCTCCTCCGGGCCGGCCGCCCGCGGGCCGTCCGCGGGCCTTCCGTGCGCGAGCGGCCGCTTCACCGCCGCGCCTCGCGGTGCAGGACGTAGAGCCCGCTCCCCACCACCAGCCCGGCGCCGACGAGCATCGTCGGGCTCGGCCGGTCGCCGAAGGCGATCAATCCGACGATCATCGCCCACAGGACGCTCGAGTAGCGAAAGGGCGCGACGAGGGTCGCTTCCGCGTGCCGGAACGCCTCGGTCATGAGGACGAACGCGACGCCCACGCAGCATCCCGCCAGCGCCAGCAGGCCGATGTCGCCGGCGCTCATCGGCCGCCAGCCGTGGCCGGCCGTCGCGAGAGCGCACAGAGCAACGAGTCCGAGCGAGCAGGCGGTCAGCGAGAGGCTGGACTCCGTGGCGACGAGCCGCCGCGTCACGATGTCCCGCGCGGCCTCGAAGAAGGCGGTGCCGAGCGGCAGAAGCGCGGCCCACCGCCAGCCGTCCCGTCCCGGCACGAGCATGATCAGCACGCCCGCGAAGCCGACCGCGACCGCGCACCGCCGCCGCCAGCCGACATGCTCGCCGAGCGTCCAGGGAGCGACCGCGGTCAGGATGAGCGGCCCGGCGAAGGTGAGGGCGATGGCGTCGGCGAGAGGCAGGAACCGCAGGCTGGTGACGAACAGGAACATCGAGCCGACGAGCAGCGCCGCCCGCAGCAACTGGCCCTTGAGGTTCGTCACGCGAAGCGTGTGCAGGCCCCCGCCGCGATACACGAGCAGGGCGATGGGGAGCGCGACGAACAGCCCGCGCACGAAGATCGTCTCGCCGGTCGGGTAGCCGTCCGTGAGCGATTTCATGATCGAGTCGTTCACGGTGAGCAGAGCGCATCCGGCGGTCATCAGAACGATGCCGCGCGTCGCGCCGGGCCCTCCGGGCGGAGAGCCGCCCGCGCCTCGTACCGCGGGTCTCATCGGCCGCGGGCGCGATCCGGCATCCGGCCCCCGCGCCGGTCGCGGGGCCCGTCCGACATCGCCAGGCGTATCCTCCGCCACGGCGACCCCTCCCTTCTCAGCCGCCGACGTGCCGCAGCGCCTCGACGATGACCCCCGCGTCGTCTCGATGCGCCGCCCCGGTGCTCAGGTGCCGGCGCCAGCGGCGCGCACCGTGCGTCGCGTGGAACAGGCCGAGCATGTGGCGGGTGACGTGGTGGAGCCGGGCGCCGCGTTCCAGCTCCCGGCGCGCGTAGGCGAGCATGGAGTGCGCGACCTCGGTCCGGCCGGGCGGAGCCGCATCGGCGCCGAACACGCGGCGGTCCGCATCGGCGAGCACGAAGGGGTTGCGGTACGCCTCGCGGCCCATCATGGCGCCGTCGACCCGCTCGTTGTGCGCCAGGGCCTCGTCGAGCGAGACGATGCCGCCGTTGACGACGACCTCCAGCGCGGGGAAGTCCTCCTTCAGCCGGTACACGACGTCGTGGCGCAGCGGCGGCACCTCGCGGTTCTCCTTCGGGCTCAGGCCGGACAGCCACGCCTTGCGGGCGTGGACGACGACGGTGCGGCAGCCGGCGGCGGCGACCGCCGCCACGAACCCGCAGAGATCCTCGTAGCGGTCGCGGTCGTCGATGCCGATGCGCGTCTTCACCGTCACCGGAAGGCGGCTGGCCGAGAGCATGGCCTCGACGCAGCGCGCCACCACGTCCGGCTCGGCCATCAGGCACGCGCCGAAGCGCCCGCTGCGCACGCGGTCGCTCGGGCAGCCCACGTTCAGGTTGATCTCGTCGAAGCCGCGCTCGGCCGCGAGCCGGGCGCACCGGCCCAGCTCGGGCGGGTCGCTGCCGCCGAGCTGAAGGGCGATCGGGTGCTCCTCCTCGGCGAAGTCGAGCAGGCGGTCGCGCCGCCCGTGCACGAGCGCCGCGCTCGTCACCATCTCGGTGTAGAGCAGCGTATGCCGGGTGACGAGCCGTACCAGGTACCGGAAGTGCCGGTCCGTGCAGTCCATCATCGGCGCCACGCTCAGCCGGCGGTCGGGCGGCGGCCGGCGCCGGTCCGGCCGCGCGCCGCGCGCCGCCCGCGGGCGGGCCTCGCCGCCGGCGTCGCGAGGCGGCGCATCCGTCGCTTCGGCGAATGCGTCCCGCGCGGCGCAACGCGGCGGCGGCGCGGATTCCGGGTCACGCTGGCCTCGCGCCATGCGCGGCGCCGGCACGAACTTCGCGTCACGCGGTTCTCGCGCCATGCGCGGCAGTGCTGCGGATTCCGGGTCACGCGGACCTCGGGCCATGCGCGGCGGCGGCGCGGATTCCGGGTCACGCTGGCCTCGCGCCATGCGCCCGCTCCGCGACCTGGCGCGGGGGTCCGGGGACCCGCGCGGAGGCGCTACCCGGCCCGCCGCCGCTCGCTCTCGCGCAGCCATCGCTTCCGGATCCGGATCGAGCGCGGGGTCACCTCCACGAGCTCGTCGTCGTCGATGAACGCCAGCGCCCGCTCCAGGGTGAGCTCCACCGGCGGCGTGAGCAGGATGTTCTCGTCGCTGCCGGCGGCGCGGATGTTGGTGAGCTTCTTCTCCCTGAGCGGGTTGACGGTCAGGTCGTTCGACCGGCTGTGGATGCCGACCACCATGCCCTCGTACACCTCGGCGCCCGGCCGCACCATGAGGCGGCCGCGGGTCTGGAGGTTGAACAGCGCGTAGGCGACGGCCCGGCCGGTCGCGTTCGAGACGAGGACGCCGGACTTCCTTCCCGAGGCCAGTCCCCGCACCTCGCGCCCGTGTCCGGCCGACGAGAAGGTCATGATGCCGGAGCCCGAGGTGAGCGACGTGAGCTCGGTACGGAAGCCCACGAGCGCCCGCGTCGCCACCCTGCAGATGAGGCGCACCCGTCCCGCCGCATCGTGCTCGACGCTTCGGAACTCGCCCTTGCGCTCCCCGATCGCCTCCATCAGCCGGCCCTGGTGCGCGGCGTCGACGTCGAAGACCACCAGCTCGAAGGGCTCGTGGCGCTCTCCGTCCACCTCGCGGTGGATGACCGACGGCCGCGACACCGCGAGCTCGTAGCCCTCCCGGCGCATGGTCTCGATCAGCACCGACAGGTGCAGCTCGCCCCGGCCCGAGACCTGGAACCGGTCCGGGTCGGGGGTTTCCTCGACCCGGAGCGCCACGTTGTGGGACGCCTCGCGGAACAGTCGCGCCCGGAGCTGGCGGCTGGTCAGGAACCGGCTCTCCAGTCCGGCGAACGGGGAGGTGTTGACGCAGAAGGCCATGGTGAGCGTCGGCTCGTCGACCTGGAGCGGCGGCAGCGCCTCGACCGCGTCCACGTCGCACAGCGTGTCGGAGACCCCCACGCCGTCGACTCCGGTGACGCACACGATGTCCCCGGCGCGCGCCTGCCCGAGCTCCACCCGCTCGAGTCCGCGGCTGGCGAGCACCGACAGGACGCGGCCCCGGCGCGTCTCCCCCGCCGCGTTCACCACCGCCACCGGCGAGCGGGGCGGGAGCGAGCCCCGCCTGACCCGGCCGATGCCGATGACCCCGACGTAGCTGGAGTAGTCGAGGGTGCTGACCTGCATCTGGAACGGCCCGCCGGTGTCCGCGGCGGGCGGCGGCACCCGCTCGACGACGAGGTCCAGCAGCGGAGCCATGCCGGGCGCGAGCCGCTCCGGGTCCGGGCCGGCGACGCCGAGCGTGGCGGAGGTGAACACCACGGGAAAGTCGAGCTGCTTCTCGGTGGCGCCGAGGCGGTCGAAGAGGTCGAAGACCTCGTCGACCACCCGGTGGGGGCGGGCGCCGTCGCGGTCGATCTTGTTGACGACGAGGATCGGGTCCAGCCCGGCCGCGAACGCCTTGCTCGTGACGAAGCGGGTCTGGGGCATCGGGCCCTCCACCGCGTCCACCACCAGCAACACCGCGTCGACCATCGAGAGGATCCGCTCCACCTCGCCCCCGAAGTCGGCGTGGCCCGGGGTGTCCACGATGTTGATGCGGCATCCCGCGTGCTCGACCGCGGTGGTCTTCGACAGGATGGTGATCCCGCGCTCGCGCTCCAGGTCGTGGCTGTCGAGCGCCCGCTCGGCGATCACGGCGCGCGCATCGGAGGCGGTCTGCTGCAGCAGCCGGTCCACGAGCGTGGTCTTGCCGTGATCGACGTGGGCGATGATCGCGACGTTGCGGATGTCCATGGAGCCGGGGGAGGTCGGAGCGCCGCGGCCGGCGCAGCGGAGGCGGCGCGAGTCTAACCCGGTTCCGGCCCGCGACGCGCAGGGGAGTTGATCCGCCCAGATTCCCTGATAGTGTGGTGTCCCGCAAATACGAGAAGATAAGCGTTCAAGCTTGCCGAAGATCGATTCCGCCGTTGCAACCCATACGAAAGGGGATGCGCCGTCATTGTACTGTGCGATGAAGCGCTCAATCGTGCTGACGAGTTGAGCAACGCTGTCAAACGAGCCCCGCTTGATGGCCCGCTGACTGACAAGGGATTGGAGCCGTCGCGGCGATTGAGCGAGACGACCGGGCCGCGTGACGGAAGGGCATGGCGCCGTTCGTCACACCGTGCGCACCGGGCCGCCGGCACGGGCGGGACCTGTTCCCGCAGCGCAGGGCGTTCGTCCCACATGGTCCATGTCTCCAAGGATCGCGTTTCACATGTTCCACAGCGCAGCGGTGAATGGCGGCAGCGGCGGCGAAGAGTCAGCGGCCGGTCGGGGGCGCAGGGCTCTCCGGAAGTCGTGACGAACGGTTCATCAGGCCCTCGGTCCGGGCCTTCGATGCCGGAAGACCGCCCGTCACCGTGCGGTCTTCCGGTCGGGCGGCCAATGACCGCGACTTTTGAATGGTCCTGGTCGGGGGCGCAAGTGGTTTGCAATCGGCATCCGTATCGGCCATGGTAACGAGAGACGATGGGTGTCCAGACGCATCGTGCGGGCACGACGGCAGCTTCCTGCACGAGGCGTTGATGTTCGCATGCACCATGGGGAGTGCCGACATGACAGACCGATTGGCGTTTATCCCCTGTACCCCCCCCCCCGCAAGGTAATCGGGCAGCCTTCGCGCGTCCGTCCCTTGAGCGGTGTCCTGCCGGGCGCCGCCTGACGCAAGGTATCCGGACGCCGCCCGGCCCCTTTCACCCGGCATCGGCACGGCTGCGCCTTCCGGGACCGCCCCGACTTCGAAACTCGTCCACGCTGCGGCGCGATGGCGCCCGGCGCCGCTTCGCAGTGCCGACGGCGTGTCGGCGGCTTCACCAACAGGCGGCTTCACCAACAGGAGAATAGACCATGACAGTTGAAGGCATCACGCTTCGCGGCGGTGAGACGGCCGACACCCTGACGGGCGGCGACGGCAATGACGAGCTCCATGGCGGCGCGGGCGGCGACACCCTCGACGGCTGGCTTGGCGATGACGCCGTGCATGGCGACGCGGGCAACGACACGCTCTACGGCGGCGACGGCGACGACACGCTCGACGGCGGCGAGGGCGTCGACACGCTGTGGGGCGGACGCGGCGACGACACTCTGAAGGGCGGCCGGGGCAATGACACGCTGTGGGGCGGCCTCGGCGCCGACACCTTCGCGTTCGCGGTCGGGGACGGACACGACAAGATTGTCGACTTCGAGGACGGCGACACCATCGAGATGACCGGCGTGTCCGGGGGCTTCGAGGGGCTGGTCATCGAGCAGGACGGGGCCGATGTCGTCATCCGCTACGGCGAGGGCGACACCGTCCGGGTGTCGGGCGTGTCGGCGGCGGAGCTGGGCAAGGACCGCTTCGAGTTTCTTCCCGCCGAGGGGGACCCGCAGGGGGGTGACGAGGACGACGACACCCCGAACGGCGGCGGGGGCGGCGGCGAGGACGAGGGCGACGGAGAAGGCGAAGGCCCCGTCCTGGCGCAGGTGACCCGGACGGAAGGCGACAGGGCCGGCGCCGCCGGGCAGAAGGCCGCCGGAGTGACGCGGAAGGGCGGCAAGGGCGCCGACACCCTCGACGGCGGGGACGGCGACGACACCCTGAAGGGCGGAAAGGGCGACGACATCCTGAACGGCGGCGGGGGCGCCGACGTCCTGGGCGGCGGCAAGGGCGCCGACACCCTGAACGGCGGGCGGGGCGACGACACGCTCAGGGGCGGGCGGGGCGCCGACACCTTCGTGTTCAGGGCCGGAGACGGGCACGACATCATTGACGATTTCGGGGACGGCGACACGATCAGCATCGACGGGGTGAGCGGCGGGTTCGCCGGGCTGGACATCCGGCAGGACGGCGGCGATACCGTCATCCGCTACGGCAACCTCGGCGACACCATCCGGCTGACGGGTGTTTCGGCGGCAACGATTAACATGGACGACTTCGCGCTGCCCGGTACGCAGCAGCAGGCCCCCGGCGGCGGCGACAAGGTCGTGCATGGTGCCGGCCAGCCTGACAGGGCCCCGAACGCGCCTCCCGGCGAGCCGCAAACCAGCTCAACGGGTACGGACGGGAACCCTGCCGTCGCGCTGGCGCCCATAGGCAAAACGCTGCGCGGTGGTGACGGCGACGACAGCCTTTTCGGCGGCAACAGCGGCGGCAGACACGATTACGACCGCGACACGCTTTATGGCAACGGCGGCGACGACAGCCTCTACGGCGGCAACAACGGCGGCGGCGACGACGGCGACGACACGCTCCACGGCGGCGACGGCGACGACAGCCTCTACGGCGGCAACAGCGGCGGCCATAGAGACTTCGGCGGCCCCATCGGCAACGATGGCAATGACACGCTGTGGGGGGGTGCCGGCGACGACAGCCTCTACGGCGGCAACTGGGGCGACGGCGACGACGGCGACGACACGCTCCACGGCGGCGACGGCGACGACAGCCTCATCGGCGGCAACCGGGGCGGCGGCGACGACGGCGACGACAGCCTCTACGGCGGCAACTGGGGCGACGGCGACGACGGCGACGACACGCTCCACGGCGGCGACGGCGACGACAGCCTCATCGGCGGCAACCGGGGCGACGGCGACGACGGCGACGACACGCTCCACGGCGACGACGGCGACGACAGCCTCATCGGCGGCAACTGGGGCGGCGGCGACGACGGCGACGACACGCTCCACGGCGGTGATGGCAACGACACGATCCATGGCGGCAACTGGGGGGGCGGCGACGACGGCAACGACACGCTCTACGGCGGCGACGGCGACGACAAACTCTATGGCGGCAACTTCGACGGCAGGTCCCCGGTCGACGGGACGGGCAACGACACGCTCGAGGGCGGCAAGGGCAATGACACCCTTCATGGCGGAGGCGGTGCCGACCGGTTCGTGTTCGGCAGTGGGGACGGTGCCGACACGGTCCTTGACTTCGAGGACGGGAAGGACACCCTCGTCATCAAGGGCGGATTGAAGTTCTCCGACCTGACCATCACGAACAACGCGAAAGGCCATGCGGTAATTACCGGCTACGGGGACGACGCCAGCATCACGCTGGAAGGCGTGGCCGCGTCGGATCTGACCGATGCCGATTTCGATTTCCTCGGCGGCTGAGCGGGCGAATTCGAAATGAGCCCTTCCGCAATGCTGGCGTTGCCTGTATCGAACGCATGGAGGTTCGCGTACGACTTCCACTCCTTGAACAGCAGCTCCACCTGCCACCGCAGCCGGTACACCTGACCCACCTGCTCACTCGTCACCCGAGCCCGCGAGAGATTCGTGACCAGCCACGTATACCGCTCCTCGTGCGCGTTCCAGTGCGCCACGATTCGCCCCTCCAATGCCTTTGCCCCTGTCCCCCACACCACATCGAGAGGAGCTACTATCACCCCGATTGAATGCCAAGCGATAAACCGTCCACGGAAACGGGGCAACTCCACGCCCTCACCCACACTGCAACAATTCTTCAATCCGCGCGCCAACCCGCTCCGCTGCGGCCTCGACATCCCTGTCGGCCGCGTGGGCGTATCGGAGGGTCATTGCGCACTGGCTGGGCCCCAGCAGTTTTGACACCACCGGCAGGGGAACGCCCGCCATCACGCACTGGCTTGCATAGGAATGTCGCAAGTCATGCAGGCGCACGTCCTCTATACCGACCTCCCGTCGAAGCCTGTACCAGAGCGTCAGATTCTTGGAGATCGGCCTCTCCGGGGTTCGCGGAGACGGAAACGGATACTCCCCGGAAGCCGGCGGCCGGGGCGGCGGCCGCGCACAGCGAGGAGGTCGGACGGTTGGCGAAGCAGGGTGCATCAGGTTCCGGGGCGGCGCCGGCCCGCCGCGACGCGCTTCCCGGGCTGATGATCGCGACGATGCTGGCGGCGTCGATCGTCCACGGGATCGTGCCCGCGTTTCCGCGCGAGGTCGGGGTGGCGGCGGCCTGGGTCGCGGGCGTCGCGGTATGGACCCGGCTCCCGCGCCGCGCGCGGGTCCAGGTCGGGCTGATGGCCGGGGTCGGGCTCGCGTGCGTCGCGGCGGCCGCCGCGCGCGGCGCGCGGATCGACTGGGGCGACGTCGCGGGGCGTTCGCTGCCGATCCTCACGCTCCTCGCCGGGGTCGCGTTTCTGCGCCTCGTGTACGTCGCCGACGCGGTGCGCGGGGCGGGCTCCACCGCTCCGCGCGGTCTCGGGGCCTACCTGCGCACGATGGCGGGGGTGCACCTGTTCGGCGCCGTCATCAACATCTCGGCCCTGGTGGTGTTCGCGGACCGGCTGGCCCGGTCCCGGCCGCTCGGCCGCCGCGAGGCCGCGATGCTCGCGCGTTCGTACTCCATGGTCGCCTGTTACTCTCCGTTCATCGGCGGGTTCGCGCTGGCGCTCGGCCTGGTGCCGGGGGTGCGGTTCCCCGAGCTGGTGCTGACCGGGGTCGCGCTGGCGGGCGTCGGACTCGTCGTCGCCGCGCTCATCGGCCGGCTCGAGGAGGGCGAGGCGATCTCCGGGTTCGAGGGCTATCCGTTTCGCCTGGAGAGCCTCTGGCTGCCGTTCGTGCTCGTCGGCTCGGTGGCGGCCGCGCACTGGAGGTGGCCGTCGCTGCCGGTGCTGCTGCTGGTCGCGGCGCTCGCGCCGCTTCTCGCCGTGGCCGTCCTCGCCGCACGGTCCGGGGGGACCGGCGCGCTGCGTACGGTGGCGCGGTTCGCGCTGACCGACCTCCCGGGCATGAGCGGCGAGCTGGCGCTGTTCCTGGCCGCCGGGGTGCTGGGAGGAGGGCTGACCGCCTTGGCCTCCGCCTGGCCCTCGGTGGCGCCGGTCTTCGCGCTCGGTCCGGCCACCGGGACCGCGGCGCTCGCCGGAATCGTCCTGGGCGCGATGGCCGGAGTGCATCCGCTGGTCTCGGTCACCGCGCTCGTGGCGGTGACGCTGCCGGCGTCCCCCGACCCGACGCTGCTCGCGGTGGTGTGCGTGACGGGCTGGGGGATCGGGTCGGCCGCCGGTCCGTACTCCGGGGTCAACCTGGTGCTCGCGGCGCGCTGCGGCGCCTCGAGCTGGCGGCTTGCGCGCTGGAATGTGCTCTACTGCGCGATCATGGTCCTGGCCGCCGGCGCGGTGTTCGCGGGCCATGACGCGCTGGTGCGGTAGACCGCGTGCGTGCCGGAATCCGCCGCACGAGAGCCGGGACGGGCGCCCCGGTATCCGCCGACATCGGGAGCGGGCGAATCATGAGCGACACGCGGGAGCTTCTGCACGGGACGGTGGCGCGCGCCGCGAGGTTCCTCGAATCGCTCCCCGAGCGCCGCGTCCGGCCCGCCCGCGACGCGGGGGAGCTCGCGGCGGCCCTGGGCGGAGGTCTGCCGCGCAAGGGGCTGCCGGCATCGGAGCTCCTCTCGCGGCTCGACGAGATCGGCGGTCAGGGCGTGGTCGCGAGCGCCGGCCCCCGCTACTTCGGCTTCGTCACCGGCGGCGCGCTGCCCGCGTCGCTGGCCGCGAGCTGGCTCGCGGCGGCGTGGGACCAGAACGCCTTCAGCGAGGTGAGCTCGCCGGTCGGCGCCGCGCTCGAGCGGGTCGCGATGGGGTGGGTGCTGGAGGCTCTGGGCCTGCCCGCGGGCGCGGGCGCCGCGTTCGTCACCGGCGCGACCATGGCCAACTTCACCGCGCTCGCCGCCGCCCGGCGTGCGGTCCTGCTCGCGCACGGACACGACGTCGACCGGCACGGGCTCCGCGACGCCCCCGAGATCACGGTGCTGGCGGGCGAGCAGGCCCACGCCACGCTGTTCAAGGCGCTCGGCATGCTCGGACTCGGGCGCGACCGGGTGGTCCGGGTGCCGGCCGACGGTCAGGGCCGCATGCGGGCGGACGCGCTCCCCCGGCTCCGGGGGCCGGCGATCGTGTGCACCCAGGCGGGGAACGTGAACACCGGCGCGTTCGATCCGGTGGGCGCGGTGTGCGACGCGGTGCGCGCGGGCGACGTCTGGGTCCACGTGGACGGAGCCTTCGGCCTCTGGGCGAGGGTGTCGAGCCGGCTCGGCGGCGCCCTCGCCGCCGGCGTGGAGCGCGCCGACTCGTGGGCGACCGACGCCCACAAGTGGCTCAACGTGCCCTACGACAGCGGCCTCGCCATCGTGCGCGACCCCGAGGCGCTCGGCGGCGCGATGTCGGTGCGGGCGGACTATCTCCCCGACCGGACCCGCCTCGACCCCTGCGAGCTCACCCCGGAGACCAGCCGCCGCCTGCGCGGGGCCGAGATCTGGGCCGCCATCGCGTCGCTCGGCCGCGACGGCGTGGAGGAGCTCGTCGAGCGCAACTGCCGCCAGGCGCGGCGGTTCGCGGCGGGGCTGCGCGAGTCCGGCTGCGAGGTCCTCAACGACGTGGTGCTCAACCAGGTGCTCGTCGCGTTCGGCGACGATGCCACGACCGCCGAAGTGATCCGCGGCGTGCAGCGCGACGGCACCTGCTGGTGCGGGGGGACGTTCTGGAACGGCCGGTCCGCGATGCGCATCAGCGTCTCGTCGTGGGCGACCACCGACGCCGACGTCGAGCGGAGCATCGACGCGATCCTGCGGGTAGCGGACGACGTCCGCGGGCGGCGGCGCGGCGGGGCCTGAAGCGGAACGGTCCCTCCGCCGGCGCGGCTTCCGCGGGCTCCCCGTTCCGATCCCGGGAGGTCTCCCGGCTTGATGGCGTCCCGCCCTCGATCCGCCTTCATCACGCAAGTTCGGGCGTCGGGCGTATCGATGCCGCCACCTCCGATCCCGGAGGGGTTGCGAATCGGACGTACACTCCCACCCATCTTCCGCCGCGGACGCCGCGCAGTGGCCGGAATACGGCTTCACCATTCGAACCGCCTCGAGGTGCTCGCGGCCGGGCTGGCGCGCCTCATGCGCGCCGACCCCGGCGATCCGTTCGCGCCCGAGCGGATCGTGGTGCCGCATCCCACCATGGGACGATGGCTCTCGCTGGAGCTGGCCCGCGAGCTCGGCATCGCGGCCAACATCCGTTTCGAGCAGCCCGCCGAGTTCGCCTGGTCGATCATGCGCGGCGTGGTTCCCGAGCTCTCCCGGGAGCAGCCGTACCTCCCGGCGCGGCTTCGCTGGCGCATCCACGACCTGCTGCCGGGACCGGACGGAGAGCCCCGCGACGGCGCGCGGGGCGGCGGTCGGGCGTTCGACCGCGCGCCCGCGCCGCGGGACGCCTCCGATGCGGACGGCGGAGCGCCCGTGCCGGGAAGCGCGGTCGCCGGCTACCTCCGCGACGGGGACCCCCGCAAGCGGCTCGAGCTCGCCGACCGTCTCGCGCGGATGTACGACCAGTGCCTCCTGTACCGCCCCGACTGGATCCGCGCCTGGGAGAACGGTCCGGCGCCCCACTGGCAGGCGCGGCTGTGGCAGCTCCTGGTGGCGGCGGACGGTCCCGGGGGAGCTCATCACTGGGTCAACGCCCTCGACCGGTTTCACGCGGGCCTGGGCGGCCGCGGCCGGGCTCCGGGGCCGGAGGACACCCCGGCGGACCAGCCATCGCCGGCGCGCCCGCCCGGCTGGCCGCGGCGTGCCTGCTTCTTCGCGGTGCCGTCCCTGTCTCCTTCCTACCTGGAGCTGATCCGCGAGGCGGCGCGGGAGATCGAGATCCGCCTCTTCCTGCTCAACCCCTGCCGGGAGTACTGGGGCGACATCCACTCGAGACGGGAGATCGACTACCGGGCCGGGGGCGCCGACCCCGGTGTCCGCTACCTCACCGAGGGCAACGAGCTGCTCGCGGCCTGGGGACGGGCGGCGCGCGACAGCATCGACGCGCTCGTCGAGGTCGAGGGCGGCGAGTGGGAAGAGCACTTCGTGGAGCCCTCCGGCGCCCGGCGGCTCGCCGCGGTGCAGCGCGACATCCTCGACCTGCGCCTCGCGAGGGAAGCGGCCCGCTCGGACCGGGACCCGGACGGCGGGCCCGGCCGGTCGCCCGATGCCGCGCCGGCTTCCCCGCGCGCTGGCGGGTCGAACGCGGCGGAGTCGAACGCGACGGGCCGGAACGCGGCGGGCCGGGACGCGGCGCCGGGGCCGAACGCGGTGGGTCGGAACGCGACGGGCCGGAACGCGGCGGGCCGGGACGCGGCGCCGGGGCCGAACGCGGCGGGGCCGAACGCGGCGAGCCGGAACGCGGCGGGCCGGGACGCGGCGCCGGGGCCGAACGCGGTGGGTCGGAACGCGGCGGGCCGGAACGCGGCGCCGGGGCCGGGGGCGGACGACTCGATCCAGGTGCACGTGTGCCACTCCCCGGTGCGCGAGGCCGAGGTCCTGCACGACCGCCTGCTCGCCGTCTTCGACGCCCATCCGGACCTCGAGCCGGCCGACGTCCTGGTCCTGACCCCCGACCTCGACGTCTACGGTCCCGCGGTCGGGGCGGTCTTCGCGGCGGCGGGACGCATGACGTGCCACGTGGCCCGCGCGCGCGCGGTCGAATCGCGCACGATGCGCGCGTTCCTCGACCTCCTGTCCCTGCCGGGCTCGCGCCATGGAGCGGAGACGGTGCTCGCGCCGCTGGCGGCGCCGTCGGTCCGGGCCCGGTTCGGGATCGGCGAGGCCGATCTCGCCGCCGTCCGGGAGTGGGTGCGGGAAGCCGGCATCCGCTGGGGGGTGGACGAGGCGCACCGCGGCGCGGAAGACCTGCCGGAGACCGCCGATCACACCTGGAGGCATGGCCTGCGGCGGCTCCTGCTCGGCTACGCGATGGCGGATGCCGGCGTATCGGTGGCCGGGTTCGTGCCGTGCGGGGTCGAAGAGGCCGCGTCCGGCGTCGGGGGGGCGGACGGCGAGCTGCTCGGGCGCTTCGTCTCGTACTGCGAGCGTGTCTTCGGGCTCCGCCGCCGGCTGGCCGGCCGGCGGCGGCCGGCGCACTGGGGCGCCGAGCTGCAGGCGCTGGTGCGCGACTTCCTCGCGGACGGCCCGGAGCCGGCCGGCCGCGGTCCCCTCGGCCGGCGCGGCGCGCCGGAGCGCGGGCCGCTCGCGCGCGAGCTGGCCGACGAGGTGGGAGCGGTGCGCGCGCTCGTCCGCGAGCTCGGGCACGAGGCGTCGGCGGCCGAATCTCCGGTGCCCGTCGAAGTGGTCGCGGACGTGTTCCGCGAGCGGGCGCACGGGGCCGCTCGCGAGGCGGCGCGCATGGCCCACGGAGTGACCGTGGCGGGCCTCGGCGCGGGGCGGATCGTTCCGGCCGGGGTGGTGTGCGTCGTCGGCATGAACGACGGCGTGTTCCCGCGCTCGCCGTCGGCGCCGTCGTTCGACGTGGTCGCGGCCGGACGTGCGCGGCGGGGCGACCGCGACGTCCGCCACGAGGATCGGTTCGCATTCCTGGAGGCGCTGCTGGCCGCCCGGCGCTGCTTCATCGTCACCTGTGCCGGACGCGGTCTGCGCGACGACGCCCCGGTCCCGCCTTCGGTGCTGGTGGACGAGCTCAAGGACTACCTCGGCCGGCGGTTTCCGGGCCGGCCGGTGGAGGTCCGCCACCCGCTCCAGCCGTTCAGCCCGCGGTACTTCGAGGCGACCGGCGATGCGGGCTTCGGGGAAGAAGGGCTGTTCAGCTACTCGCACGGCATGTGCGACGCGGCGCGCCTCGTGCGGACCGCCGGAACGGTCGGGGCTGTCGGACCGATCGGGACCACCGGCACCACCGGGACCACCGGCACCACCGGGCCAGCCGGGACCACCGGGCCAGCCGGGACCGCCGGGCCAGCCGGGCCAGCCGGGACCGCCGGGCCAGCCGGGCCAGCCGGAACGGCCGGCACCGCCGAGACCACTGGGCCGGCCGGGACCGCCAGGGCTGTCGGCACCGCCGGCACCGCCGGAGCGGTCGGGACGGCGGGCGGCGGGGCGTGGTCCCGCCTCGCCGACGTCGAGCTGGACGAGCCCGACGAATCCCGCCGCCGCGTCGACCTCGCCGACCTGGTGGCGTTCTTCGCCAACCCCACCCGGCACTTCCTCCGCGACCGGCTCGGGGTGCGCCTTGAGCTCGAGGAGCCGGCGCTGGCCGACGAGGAGCCGTTCGAGCTCGACGGCCTGGAGCGCTGGCGCCTGAGTGCGGACATCTGGGGCCAGATGCAGGCGGGGGTGGACCCCGAGCGCGGAGCGGCGCTCCTGCGCGGGAGCGGGCGGCTGCCGCAGGCGGCGCTGGGACGCATCGTGCAGGAGAAGGCGCGCGAGGAGGTCGAGCCCCTCGGCGCGCTGCTCGCCCCGTACCGGGAAGCGCTCCGGGCGCGGCCTCGTCCCGTCGATTTCGAGCTCGGCGCGTTCCGCGTCGCGGGAGCGATCGAGCACGTCGGGCCGCACCGAGGGGGGCGGGACGCGAACGCGTCGTGCGGGCTCGAGCCCGCGGAGCCCGAGCCGCACACGATGGTGTGGTGGCGGATGGGGAGGCTGCGGGCCCGGGACCGGATCGAGGTCTGGCTGCGGCAGCTTGCGTGGATGGCGGCGGGATACGGCCCGCTGGAGGCGGTCGTGGTCTCGCGCTCGGAAGACAGGAGGGGGTGGCGTTCGCGGACGTTCGCCCCCCCTGTGGAGGCCCGCGAGCGCCTCCGGTGGTGGCTCGATGCGTGGTGGCGGGGGCAGTCGTCGCCGCTGCGGGTCTTTCCCGAGACCTCGTTCGCGTTCGCGAGGGCGATTGTCCGCGGCGGGGACGGTGGCGGCGACCCCCTGCGGGAGGCCCGCGAGAAGGCCCACGCCGCCTGGTTCGGCGATCGGTTCACGCGGGGCGAGCGGCTCGATCCCTCCCTCGCCCTGGTCCACGACTCCGGGGACCCGCTGACCGGCGGCTTCGAGGACCTCGCGGAGAAGCTCCTCGTGCCGCTCGCGAGCGCTCAGCCGTGAGCCGCGCGAGCCGGCTCCCGGGCTTCCGGGCCTCTCCGGGGCAGCAATTCCCGCCAGGCGGAAACATGCGCCTGAATTCCCCTCAGCAATTCCCGCCAGGCGGGAACAGGCCCCTGAAATCCCCTCGATTCGACGCCCTGAGGGCCGAAATCACACCAGAATTCCACCATGGTGCGGCCTCTCAGGGCGTTAGCGGGAATCGCTGAATTCCCCTCGACTCGGTACCCCGAGGGCCGAAATCGCGCCAGAATCCCACCACGGTACGGCCTCTCAGGGCGTTAGCGGGAATTGCTGTCTCCGGGGCGGATTCGTTTCGCAAGGACAGTGACCGAAACAAGGTCGCCGACTGTACCCGGAGGACCCTGCTCCCGCGGGATGGCACGCTCGATACGCGGCAAGGCAATTCTCGCCGGCGCCCTGAGCGCTCGTTCAGGCTGTGGAGGTTCGAGTCGGGAAACGGCCGCTTCGCCGGCAATCGGAGCGGCCACGCACGCCCGCCTCTCTCGCGCACCGGACGATTCCACGGCTTCGCCGAACCGGTACGCGGGCGGAAAGTCCCGATGGAAGTGACTCATCGAATCGGTTGGACATGATCGACAGAACGAACCAGCCCCGCGACCCTCTCCGCGATCCCGGCGGGACCACGGCGATGAGCGCGCCGTCCGTGCCGGGCGCGCCGGTTCCGCCGGGCGTACCGGTCCCGCCGGGCGTACCGGTCCCGCCAGGCGCACCGGTTCCGCCGGACGTACCGGTCCCACCGGGCGTACCGGTCCCGCCAGGCGCGCCGGTCCCTCCGGACGTACCGGTCCCGCCGGGCGCGCCGGTCCCGCCGGGCGCGCCGGTCCCGCCGGACGCACTGTCCGCACCGGAACATTCGCCTCTCGATTTCCCGCTCGACGGTGCGGGGACGACGTTCATCGAGGCCAGCGCCGGCACCGGCAAGACCCACGCCCTCACCACCCTCGTCGCCCGTCTGGTCATCGAGGAGGGCTGGACGATCGATCGGATCCTCGTGGTCACCTTCACCCGGGCCGCCACCGCGGAGCTCCGGGACCGGATCCGGCGCGTTCTCGGCCTGCTGCTGGACGCGGTCCGGGCGCGTCTGCCCGATGCCGCCCCCGCAGGGGGGCCGGCAGGCCCGAACGGCCCGGACTCCGCCGGAGCCCCGGACCGCGACGCCTCCGGGCCGGCCATCCCCGCGGCGCGGCCGGCAGGCCCGGACGGGTACCCGGACTCCGCCGGAGCTCCGGACCGCGACGCCTCCGGACCGGCCATCGACCCCCGCGCCCGCGAGATCCTGGCGGCATGGGAGGAGCGGGCGGGGGACATCGACTTCGCCCTGGCGGCCCGGCGCCTCGAAGGCGCGGTGCACGACATCGACCGGGCGAACGTGTTCACCATCCATGGCTTCTGCCAGCGGGTGCTCGCCGATCTCGCGTTCGAGAGCGGTCTCTCCTTCGGGTGCGAGGTCGGCGGCGAAGGCGCGGAGGTGGTGGCCGCGGCGGTGCGCGACTTCTGGCGCCGCCGCATGTACCCGTCCTCCACCCTGCTGATGCGCCATGCGGTCGAGAACGGATTCCTGCCGGACGCGCTGGCCGGCTGGATGTCGCTCCGGCGCGCGAAGATCGGGGCCGAAGTCACCGGCGGCAACCCGCCCGCGCAGCCGCCGGAGGTCTCGGAAGCCGACTGGCGGCGCGTCTTCGCGGCGGTGCGCTCGATGTGGGCCGCGCACCGGGACGCCTTCCGCGCGGAGGTGCTGGAAGGACCCTGGCTGGACCGCCGGCGCTATCGAACGGAGAGGACGAGGTCGGAGCTCGACGGGCTGGAAGCGCTGCTCGCCGCCACCGCGCCGCGCCTCCCGGCCGCCGGTACGGTCGGCCGTTACGGACGCGGACAGCTCTCGCGGTCATGCAGGCGGGACTTCGAGGTGCCCGACAACCCGCTGTTCGAGGCCTTCGACCGTCTGGAGGAGGCGTCCGGAGCGCTCCGCGCCGCGTACGACCGGTGGCTGCGGTGGGCGCGCCGGGAGTCGCTGGCCGAGGTCCGTCGTGCGGTGCGCCGCCGCATCCGCACCGATCGGATCCTCGCCTGGGACGACCTGCTGATCGAGCTCGACGATGCGCTCGGAAGCGCGGGCGGAGCACGCCTCGCGGCGCAGGTCCGCCGCGAGCTCCCGTGCGCCCTCATCGACGAGTACCAGGACACCGACCCGGTCCAGGCCCGCATCTTCGCCCGGATCTACGGAGGCTCCGCGGAGCCTCCGCCCGCGGCCGGGCCGGACGGGCGCCACGAAGCGCGCGCGGCGTCCGGGCAAGGGGCTCCGCCCGCGGCCGCGGCGCTCGCGCCGGCGCTCGGGGGCGCACCGGCCGGCGGCGAACGGACCCACCCACGGGTCCTCTCACGGACCGACCCACGGGCCGACCCACGGATCGACCCACGAGCCGACCCACGAGCCGACCCACGGATCGACCCACGGATCGACCCACGAGCCGACTCACGAGCCGACCCACGGGCCCACGCGGGGCCGTTCGTCGTCGTCGGCGACCCGAAGCAGTCCATCTACCGGTTCCGCGGCGCCGACGTGTTCGCCTACCTCGTGGCCCGGGGCTCCGCGACCCGGCGTCTCCACCTCGACCGCAACTGGCGCTCGGTCCCGCCGCTGGTGGAGGCGGTGAACGCGATGTTCTCGGGGCCCGACCCGTTCGTCATCTCCGGGATCGAGTACCGCGCGGTGGCGGCGGGCGGGGAGTCGGCCGATGCGCTGCGGGTCGCATCCGAAGACGCCGGCGCACCGCTCGAGCTCCGGCTCCTGCCTCGTGCGCACGATGGCGGGGCCCTCGCGAAGCGGGACGCGCTTCCGGTCGCGGCGGAGGCGGCCGCGAACGAGGTCGCCCGCCTGCTGGAGCTCGGAGCGCGCGGCGAGGCGGTGATCGGGGACCGGGCGCTCGCCGGCGCCGACCTCGCGGTCCTGGTGCGCACCCGCGAGCAGGGCCGGCTGATGGCCGGCGCCCTGCGCGAGCGCGGGGTGCGCAGTGTGGAGATCGACGACGGCAGCGTGTTCCACACCCGCGAGGCGGAGCAGATCGAGCGTTTCCTGCGGGTCCTGGCCGAGCCCGGGCGGGAGGCCCGGGTCCCGGGGGCGCTCGCTGGCGACGTGTTCGGCCTCGACGCGCGGGCGCTGCACGCGCTGGGCGCCGACGAGCGGGTCTGGAGCGCCTGGATGGCCCGGCGCGCGCACTGGCGCTCGCAGTGGGAGTCCGGGGGGATCGGGCCGGTGCTGCTGCGGCTGCTTGAAGGGGAGGGGGGCGCGAAGCACCTCCTGCGCTATCCCGACGGAGCTCGCCGGCTCACCAACTGCCGGCATCTCGCCGAGATCCTGCAGACGGCGGAGGCGCGCGAGAGGCTCGCGCCGGCCGAGCTCGTCGCATGGCTGGCCCGCCGCCGGGCCGATCCGGACAGCCGGGACGAGGAGGCGAAGCTGAGGATCGAGAGCGACGAGCGGCTCGTCAGGATCCTCACCGTGCACGGATCCAAGGGCCTCGAATTTCCCGTGGTGTTCTGCCCGTTCGCGTGGGACGCGAGAAGCCCGCGCCGGCCGGCCGGCGCCGCGGACGCGGTCTACCACCGGGGGGCGGCGCACGGCTACCGGGAGGTCATCGATCTCGACCCGGACGGGCGCGCACGGGACATCGAGTGGCTGGAGGAGTTCGCCGAGTCGGTGCGGCTCTTCTACGTCGCCCTCACGCGGGCGAAGCACCGGTGCGTGGTCGCATGGGGACAGGTGCGCGGGGCCGAGCACGCGCCGCTCGCGTGGCTGCTCCACCGGCCGCGGGGGGCGGGAGCGGCCGGTGCGGAGCCGGGAGCGGTGGGCGGGTCGAGAGGTTCTCTTCCCGCCGGCGAGGGCGGCTGCGGAGCGGATGGTCCGGATACCGCGATCGCCGCCCTCCGGGCCGTGGTCGACAGGTTCTCCGATCTGGATGCGAGTACGTGGCGCGGCGAGGTCGACGCCTTCGCGCGGCGCGTGCCGGGTGCGGTCGCGGTGTCCGTGCTCAATCCGGACCCGCCGCCGGTCCGGGCTCCGGTGCAGTCCGACGACCCGCCGCCCGCCCTCGCCGCGCGCGAGCTCCGCCGGCCCCTGCGGCGGGTCCGGAGCCTGACCAGCTTCTCCGCGTTGTGGGCCGAGGCCGCGTCGCAGGGCGGCGGCGCCGGCGCTCGCACACCGCCGGCCGGTCGCGACGAGGCCGGGACCGATCGGCCGGATCACGACCAGCACGAGGAGCCGGCCTACGCCGCCGGCGATCCGCCGGGGGCGGAGGGGGCGACGGCCGGCGCCCGGACCGCGTTCACGTTTCCGCGGGGCCCGGTCGCGGGGAGCTGCCTGCACCGGATCTTCGAGCGCCTGGACGACGTGGCCGCGGCTCCCGCGGACCGGCCCGGGCTCGACGGCATCTGCGCCGACGCGCTGGCCGAGTTCGGCATCGACCGCGTCTGGCAGCCGGTGGCGCGCGACATGGTGGAGAACACCCGGGCGGTCGCGCTCGGTCCGCCGGGACCGGGCGGCCCGCGAGAGAGCCCTCGGGCGGCCGTGCCCGTTGCGCCGGGACCGGGCGGCCCGCGGGAAGGCCGTGCCGCCGGCGCCGGGAGCTTCCGCCTCGGCGACCCGCACCGCCGGCTCGTCGAGCTGGAGTTCCACTTCCCGGTGGCGGGGCTCGACCGCCACCGGCTCGCCTCCCGGCTCGTCGAGCACGGATACCCGGACCCGTTCCCCCGCGCGGTGCCGGACGGGGCGGGGGCGGCCGCCCCGCCGCTCGACGGATACCTGCGGGGCTACATCGACCTGGTGGTCGAGCACGACCGGCGCTGGTACGTCGTCGACTACAAGTCGAACTGGCTCGGTCCGGGGCCGGACGACTACGCCCCCGAGGCGCTCTCCGGGGCGATGCGTGCCGGCGGCTACACGCTCCAGGCCCTCATCTACCTCGTCGCGCTGCACCGCTACCTCGCCACCCGGCTTCCGGACTACGACTGCGAGCGCCACGTCGGCGGCGCGTTCTACCTCTTCCTGCGCGGCATCGACCCCGCGGCGGGGATGCGCCGCGGGGTGTACTTCGACCGGCCGAGCGCCGAGTGCCTGCTCGCGCTCGACGACTGCTTCCGGGGAGGCGGGACGTGACGGAGCCGGCGGCTCCGAAGGCTCCTGTGATTCCGGCGGCGCCGACGGCGCCGACGGCTCCGGCGATTCCGACGGCTCCGGCGATTCCGACGGCTCCAGCGATTCCGGCAGATCCGGCGGGCAGCGGACAGCGGGACGGCGGCCGTGCGCCCACCGTCCCCTTGCGGACCGCCACCGGAGCCGGGATGGTGGACGCCCTGTTCGAACGGGGCCACCTCGCCGACATCGACCGGCACTTCGCGACGCTCGTGGCGGAGCTGGACGACGGCGGCGGACCGGAGCTGGCGCTGGCGGCGGCGCTGGCGAGCATGTGGACCCGGGACGGACACGCCTGCATCGCGCTGCCCGAGGTCGCGGGCCGGGACTGGCCCGGGCCGGGCGAGGCGCCTCTCCCCGAGCTCGACACGTGGACCGAGGCGCTCGGCGCGAGCCGGATGGTCGCCCGGCCCGGAGACGCGGACCGCCGTCCCCTCGTCCTCGACGGCCGGGGCCGGCTCTACCTCGAACGGCTGTGGACGGCGGAGCGCACCGTCGCGGCCGGCCTGCTCGGGCTCGCGGGAGACGCGGCGCCGGTGCCGGAGGTGGCCGGAGCCGCCGCCGGGTCGCCGGGCGGGCCGCCGGAGGCGCGGGGGGAGGACGCCCCGACGTCCGTTCGTCCGCTCGGGCTTGCGGGTGGCGACGCGGCGCCGGTGCCGGAGGTGGCCGGAGCCGCCGCCGGGCCGCCGGGCGGATCGCCGGAGACGCGGGGGGAGGACGCCCCGACGTCCGTTCGTCCGCTCGGGCTTGCGGGTGGCGACGCGGCGCCGGTGCCGATGGCGGCCGGAGCTGCCGCCGGGTCGCCGGGCGGGCCGCCGGAGGCGCGGGGGGAGGACGCCCCGACGTCCGTTCGCGCCGGCCCGGGTGGAGGACACGATGGCGCGCAAGGGTCGATCCCGGGGCATGGCGGCACCGTGCGCGATGCGGAGGGACTCGCCGCGGTGCTCGATCGGCTCTTTCCCGGCGCCGCCCCCGGCGACCCCGCCCGGACGGCGGCCCGCACCGCCGCCTGCCGCCGCCTCTGCGTCGTCTCGGGTGGCCCCGGTACCGGCAAGACCACCATCGCGGCCGCCATCGTCGCCCTTCTCATCGAGCTCGGGCTCGCCGCGCCGGACCGGATTGCCCTCGCCGCTCCGACCGGCAAGGCCGCGGCCCGGCTCCAGGAGGCGGTCCGCGGCCGCCACCGGCGCCTGGCTTCCGGGATGCCGGCGCTCGAGGGATACGAGGTGCGCGCGACGACCGTGCACCGGTGGCTCCACTCCCATGCCCGGAGACCGAGGCCGATCGACGCCCTCGTCCTCGACGAGAGCTCCATGGTGGACCTGACCCTCATGGCGCGGGTGCTCTCGGCGCTTCCCGGCGATGCCCGGCTCGTGCTGCTCGGCGATGCGTCGCAGCTTGCCTCCGTGCAGCCGGGCGCGGTGTTCGCGGATGTCTGCCGGGCCGGCGCCGGCGGTGCGGCGCCAGCGGAATCCTCGCCGCTCTCCCCCTGCGTGGTGGAGCTGGTGCGCAACTGGCGATTCGACGAGGCCGGCGGTATCGGACGCCTCGCCGCCGCCGTGGTGCGCGGCGACGGCGGCGCCGCCGTCGCCGCGCTGCTCGATCCCGCGGACGCCGCGACGGAGCTGCGGCCCCTGACCGACGCCGGGCGCTTCGAACGCCTCGCGGCGGCGTTCGCCGACGAACGCTTCGCCCCGGCGCTGCGGGCGATGCGGTCGCGGTCGGCGGTCCGCGAGCCGGCCGGCGACGCCGGAGCGCTGTCGGCGTTCCGGGTGCTGTGCGCGCATCGCGTCGGGGCATTCGGCGCCGAGCGCTTCAATCGGCTCGTGGAGCGGCGGCTGCGCACGCTCGGCCTGGCGCCGGCGGACGACGCCTTCTATCCCGGCCGCCCGATCCTCGTCACCCGCAACGACCCCCGCATCGGGCTTTCGAACGGAGACGCCGGCGTCGTCGTGCGCGACGCCGACGATCGGGTCCGGGTGTGGTTCCCGGAGATCGGGGAAGCCTCCGGCCAGCCCCGGCTGGTGGCGCCGGCCCGCCTGCCGCCGCACGAGAGCTTCTTCGCGGTGAACGTGCACCGCGCCCAGGGCTCGGAGTACGACGAGGTCGCCGTGGTGCTCGGTCCGGCCGCATCGCGCGTCGCCACCCGCGAGCTTCTGTACACCGCGGTCACGCGGGCGCGGCGGCGGGTGGCGGTGTACGGCTCGGAGGAGAGCGTCGGGGCCGCGGTCGCGCAGGCGACCGGGAGATCCTCCGGACTGCGCGACGCGCTCGTCCGGAGCGCCGGCTCCGGATAGGCCGGGCTCCGGCGCCCCGGCGCCCGCGGCTTGCCGGGAAGCGATCCGGGGACGGTGGGCGAGGCATGATTGCCGGCCGCGCCCGGAAGGGTGTGATCCGGCCGCAAGGACCGGGCCGCGGCCCGCGTGGACGAGGCATGGTTGCCGGTCGCGCCCGGAAGGAGCCCCGCTCCCGCGGAATGGTGCGCTCGACGGGCGGAGGGGGAATGCGCGTCGGCGCCTAATAGACCACGTTCATCACCGCGACTTCGGAGGTGTCGCCGACGTTGACGGCGGCGGCGTCGAAATCCGGAGGTCCGAAGGTCGCCTTCGCGTCGTTGCCGAAGCCGTACCCCTCGGTGGGAATGCCGAACAGGCCGGTGTCGAGGTCGCCGTTGCCGTTCTCGTCGTGGAAGGCGGTCAGGGCGTAGCGTCCGGGAGCGAGGTCGCGGATCACGAATCGCAGCGTGCCGGCGCCGGCGAGCTCGCGGTGGGCCGAGGCCACCGCGTCGCCGGAGGGAAACGTGGCCTTCGACCGCGGCCCGTGGACGGCGAGAAAGACGCTGCCGGCGCCGGATCGGATGCCGCGGATCTCGACGGTGAGGTCCGCGGCGGGAGTCTGGACGGCGACGAGGCCGGCGAGGCCGGCGGCGGCGAGAGTTCGGGAGATCATGGCAGCCCCTTCGTGGTGAGCGGGCCGACCCGCAGCGGGCGATGTCCGGCGGGCGGTGCCGGAAATTCTCGTCAGCGGTGCCGGATTCCGGCAAGTGGGCAGCCGGGTCCGGATTCGTGAAAGGCGCGACTTTTTCGCGGATGGCGCGCTCGATGCCATTTGCGATTCGCGAGTGGCGAGGCGTGGTGCGCGGTGGCGGCCGGCGCGCCGCAACGTGTCGGAGGCTGCCGCCGGCGCCGGCGCCGGCGCCGGTCAGGCGAGGAACTTCCCGGCGATCTCGTGGCAGTCCTTCGACAGCCCGGGCGCGGCCAGCATCCGTTCGATCTCGCCGCGCAGGAGCGCTCCCCGGGCCGGGTCGAGGCGGCGCCAGCGGCTCGCCGCGCCCAGCAGCCGGGCCGCCGACTGCGGATTGAACGCGTCGATGGCCAGCACGTGCTCGGACAGAAGGCGGTATCCCCGACCGGACGCATCGTGGAACCGGCGCTGGTTGGCGTGACAGAACGCGCCGACGAGCGCCCGGACCCGGTTCGGGTTCCGGAGGTCGAAGCCGGGGTGCCGGACAAGGCTCCGGACGTTGTCGAGGGTGTCGGGCAGGCGCGAGGTGGCCTGGAGCGAGAACCACTTGTCGAGTACCAGGGGGTCGTCCTTCCACCGCTCCTCGAACCATGCGAGCCGGTCGCGGCGCTCCGGACCGCGCGCGTCGGCGAAGCAGGCGAGGGCGGCGAGCGCGTCGGTCATGTTGTCCGCGGTCTCGAGCTGGCGCCGGCACGCCGAGCGTACCGCGGGGTCGTCGAGCTCCATGAGGTAGCCGAGGCAGAGGTTCCTCAGGCTGCGTCGTCCGGCGCTCTCGGCGTCGAAGCGGTAGGGTCCGTCGGCCCGGTGCGCGTCGTGGACCGACGCGAAGGCGTCGCGAAGGCGTCGGGCCAGCGTCGTCCTCACCTGTTCGCGCACCTCGTGGATGGCCTCGATCGCGATGACCTCCATGCGGTCGGCGAGATTCGATTCCGAAGGCAGCGTGAGGGCCTCCGCCGTGAACGCGGGGTCGGCGGAGCCGTCGAGCAGCAGGGCGCGCATGGCGGAGACGAACCCGTCGGGAACCTCGACGCCGGCGCCCGCGAGCCGGCCGTCCACCATCCGGAGCATCACCCGGACGGCGAGCTCCTGCGCCGCGTCCCAGCGGTTGAACGGGTCGGTCTCGCGGGCGGCCAGGAATGCGAGCTCGTCGTCGCCGCGCTCGATCTCCACCTTCACGGGAGCGGAGAAGCCGCGCGCGAGCGACGCCACCGGGGGCGCGGCGACGCTGGAGAACCGGAACGTGTGGCGCGTTTCGCGCATCTCGAGCACGGCTTCGCTCTCGCCGGCCAGCGCCGGTTCCGTACAGTGGAGCGGGAGGTTCCCCCCGTTCTCGCCGAGCAGCGCGAACCGGACCGGGACGTGCAGCGGCTGCTTCGCGGGCTGTCCCGGCGTCGGCGGGGTGCGCTGCTCGACCTCGAGCACGTACTGCGAGCGGGCGGCGTCGTACGCGCCGCGGGCGCGGAGCACCGGCGTGCCCGCCTGCGTGTACCAGCGCCGGAACTGTCCGAGGTCCATCCCCGACGCGGCCTCCATCGCCGCGACGAAGTCGCCGGTGGTGACCGCCTGGCCGTCGTGGCGCTCGATGTAGAGCCGGAGCCCCGCCCTGAACGTCCCGTCGCCGAGCAGGGTGTGCAGCATGCGGATGACCTCGGCGCCCTTGCCGTAGATGGTGACGGTGTAGAAGTTGCCGATCTCGATGAAGGCGTCGGGACGCACGGGATGCGCCATCGGCCCCGCGTCCTCCGCGAACTGGTGGGTGCGGAGCAGGCGCACGTCGCGGATGCGCTTGACCGCGCGCAGCGACATGTCGGCGGTGAACTGCTGATCGCGGAACACCGTCAGGCCTTCCTTGAGGCTGAGCTGGAACCAGTCGCGGCAGGTGACGCGGTTGCCGGTCCAGTTGTGGAAGTACTCGTGCGCGACGACCGTCTCGATCGCCGCGAAGTCCCGGTCGGTGGCGGTGTCCGGGCGGGCGAGCACACAGGCCGAGTTGAAGATGTTGAGCCCCTTGTTCTCCATCGCCCCCATGTTGAAGTCGTCGACCGCGACGATCATGCAGGTGTCGAGGTCGTACTCCAGGCCGTAGACCTCCTCGTCCCAGCGCATCGCGCGCTTGAGCGAGCCCATCGCGTGGCCGCAGCGGTCGATGTTGTGGGGCTCGACGTAGATGCGCAGCGCCACGTCCCGTCCCGAGCGGGTCGTGAACCGGTCCTCGACGCATTCGAGCCGGCCCGCGACGAGGGCGAAGAGGTAGCTCGGCTTCGGGAACGGGTCCTCCCACACCACGTACCGGCGGCCGTCGTCCAGGGCTCCGCGCTCGACGTCGTTGCCGTTCGAGAGCATCACGGGATACCGCCCGGGGTCCCCGACGATGCGCACGCGGTACCGCGCCATCACGTCCGGGCGGTCGGGGAACCAGGTGATCTTCCGGAACCCTTCGGGCTCGCACTGCGTGCAGAGGTTCCCCGACGACGTGTAGAGTCCTTCGAGCGACCGGTTGGCGCCGGGCCCGACGGCGACCTCGGTGTCGAGCACGAACGCGTCGGGGGCGTCGCGGACGGTCAGCGTCCCGGCCGCGATCTCGACCCGGCCCGCCGGGACCGGCGCCGCGTCGATGCGCACCGCGCGGGTGTCCAGGCCCTCTCCGTCGAGGACCAGGTCCGCTTCCGGCGGGACTCCGGGGTTGCGCCGGACCCTGAGCTTCGCCCGCACCAGGGTCCGCTCCTCGTCGAGCTCGAACTCCAGATCCACCGCGTCGACGAGGAACGGGGGCGGGGCGTAGTCCGCGAGCCGGGTGACGGCGGGTTCGGTGGTGGTCATCACGTTCTCCGGTCGAGATCTCGAGAGGCGCGGTCCGGGAGGCGCCGGCCGGCATCGTGGAGGCTTGCCGGGCGATGGGCAAGCGGCGATTCCCGCTCACCCCCGGAGCATTCGAAAGTCGCAGCCCCCGGCCACCCAACCGGGATGTCGCACGGTGGCCGGCAGTCTTTCGGCATCGAAGGCCCGTTTCGAGCGTCTGACGAGCCGCTCGTCACGACTTCCGGAGAGCCCTGCCGCTCACCCCCGGAGAGGCCGTACGGTGGTGGGAATCTGGCACGATTCCGGCCTTCAGGGCATTCAGTCGAGGGGATTTCGGGAGCATGCTCCCGCCTGGCGGAAATAGCTGATGGACGAGGGCCGCGGACGCGGGCGGAGCGGGGACGCACGGATGAGCGGGCCCGCCGGAGCCCGCAAGTCGAAGTCGCAGCGCAAGCGGGAAGCGCACGCGCTGCAGGCGCTCGGCGAGTCCCTGGCCGCGCTGGGCGAGAGCGACCTCGCGCGCATTCCCCTGTGGCCGGACCTCGAGGCCGCGGTCGCCGGCGCGCGCGGCCTCGAACGCACCGCCCGGCGACGGCAGATCCGCTACATCGCCCGCCTGCTCCGCGAAGGCGACCCCGCCCCGATCGCGCGAACGCTCGACACCGTCCTCCGCCCCGGCCGCCGCGAGGCGGCGCGCCACCGCCGGATCGAACGGCTGCGCGACGCGCTCGCGCGGGGCGTGGAATCACCGGACGCGCTGCGCGGGGCGCTGCCGGAACCCGAATTCCGGAAGCTGCGCCACCTCGTCGCCGCCGCCCGGCGCGAGGGCGTGGACGAGGCGGCGGGGTCGAGCGGCCGCCGCCTGTTCCGGTTCCTCCGCGACCACCGGCTGGACGCCCCGGGCGGCTCCGGCCCCGGCTGACGGCCCCACGGCGATTCCCGCCAGCGCCCGGAGAGGCCGTGTCGTGGCGGGATTCCGGCGCGATTCCGACTACGAGGGCGTCCAGTCGAGGGGACTTCGAGGGCATGTTCCCGCCTGGCGGGAATGGCTGGGACATGGACGGAAGGCCCCACGGTTTCATTGCCGATGGAAGGTGCTTCTGCTACCTTGCCCTTCCGTCCGGCGGCCGGTCGGCGGCCCCTTGAAGCAGGTCCCGATGTCGCGCTTCATCTTCATCACGGGCGGGGTCGTCTCGTCTCTCGGCAAGGGCATCGCCTCGGCGTCGCTGGCGGCGATCCTGGAGGCGCGGGGCCTGCGCGTCACCCTCGTCAAGCTCGACCCCTACATCAACGTCGACCCGGGGACGATGAACCCGTTCCAGCACGGGGAGGTCTTCGTCACCGACGACGGAGCGGAGACCGATCTCGACCTCGGCCACTACGAGCGCTTCGTCCGGACCACCATGGGGCGGTGGAACAACTTCACCACCGGCCAGATCTACTGGAACGTCCTGCGCAAGGAACGCCGCGGCGAGTACCTGGGCGACACGGTGCAGGTCATTCCGCACATCACCGACGAGATCAAGTCGTGCATCCGCCAGGGCGCGGGCGACGCGGAAGTCTGTCTCGTGGAGATCGGCGGCACCGTCGGCGACATCGAGTCCCTGCCGTTCCTGGAGGCGATCCGGCAGATGCGGATCGAGCTCGGCGAGCGGCGCTCGATCTTCATGCACCTCACGCTGGTCCCGTACATCGGCGCCGCTGGCGAGCTGAAGACCAAGCCGACGCAGCATTCGGTGAAGGAGCTGCGCTCCATCGGCATCCAGCCCGACATCCTGCTGTGCCGGTCCGAGCACGCCCTCCCGGAAGCGGAGCGGCGCAAGATCGCGCTGTTCACCAACGTGCCCGAGCGGGCGGTGGTGAGCTGCAGCGACGCCGACAGCATCTACCGGATCCCCCGCATGCTCCACGAGCAGGGACTCGACGACCTGGTGGCCGATCGGTTCGGGATGGAGGCGGCGGAGAGCGACCTCTCGGAGTGGGATGCGGTCGTCGACGGCCTGGAGAGCGCGACCCGGCGGGTCCGCATCGCGATGGTGGGGAAGTACGTCGATCTCGCCGAGTCCTACAAGTCGCTCAGTGAGGCGCTCGTCCACGCCGGGATCCATACCGGGACCCGGGTCGACATCCAGTACGTGGACTCCGAGGAGATCGAAAGCACGGGTCCCGGCTGCCTCGACGGGCTGGACGCGATCCTGGTCCCCGGCGGCTTCGGCCGGCGCGGGGTCGACGGGAAGATCGAGGCGGCGCGCCACGCCCGGGAGAACAGGGTGCCGTACCTCGGCATCTGCCTCGGCATGCAGGTCGCGGTGATCGAGTACGCGCGCCACTGCGCGGGGCTCGCCGGCGCCGACAGCACGGAGTTCGACCGGGCGACGCCGCATCCCGTCATCGCCCTGGTCACCGAATGGGTGGGCAGGGACGGCGCGCTGGAGCGGCGGGGAGAGAACTCCGACCTGGGGGGGACGATGCGCCTCGGTGCGCAGGAGGTGAGGCTCCGGCGCGAGTCGCGGATGCGGGCGGTGTACGGCGCCGATGTCATCAGCGAGCGCCACCGGCACCGCTACGAGTTCAACAACACCTACATGGACCCCCTGCAGGACGCGGGACTGCGGATCGCGGGCAAGACGCTGGACGGCACCCTCGTCGAGGTCGTGGAGGTGCCCGACCATCCCTGGTTCATCGGATGCCAGTTCCACCCGGAGTTCAAGTCCACCCCGCGCGACGGCCATCCCCTGTTCAGGGGGTTCATCGAGGCCGCCAACGCCCATCGTGCGGACAGCGGGCGGGGAGGGCCGCGCGGGCGCGCCGGCGCGGACGGGCGCGTGGCCGGAGGAGTCGCGGCATGACGCCGTGCGCCGGGCCGGCCCCGGACCGCATCGGCCCATCGGGACCCGGCGGGCCGGGGCGGCTGCGACGCATCGACCCATCGGGAGACGGCGAGCCCGATGCGCCGGGTGCTCCGGGGCGGCTGCGCCACATCGATCCATCGGGAGACTGCGCGCCGGGTGCGCCGGATGCCCCGGGGCGGCTGCGCCGATGAGGGTCGGCGCCTTCGAGGTCGGCAACGACGAGCGGCTGTTCCTCATCGCCGGACCCTGCGTCATCGAGTCCGAGGCGCTCGCGATGGAGACCGCGCAGGCGCTGGCGCGCATCGCCGAGCGCAGCGGCATCGGGCTCGTCTACAAGTCCTCGTTCGACAAGGCCAACCGCACCTCGCACCAGAGCTTCCGCGGCCCCGGCATGGAGGAGGGGCTGCGGATCCTCGAGCGCGTGCGCGCCGACATCGGCGTCGCGGTCATCACCGACGTGCACGAGGACACCCCGGTCGACGAGGTGGCGTCGGTGGTCGACGTGCTCCAGACCCCGGCGTTCCTCTGCCGCCAGACCGGCTTCATCCAGGCCGTCGCCCGTTGCGGAAAGCCGGTGAACATCAAGAAGGGCCAGTTCCTGGCCCCCTGGGACATGGTCCACGTGGCGGACAAGGCGAAGGCGGCCGGCAATGCGGACATCATGCTCTGCGAGCGCGGCGCATCGTTCGGGTACAACTACCTGGTCTCGGACATGCGCTCGCTCGCGGTGATGCGCGGGACCGGCTGCCCGGTGGTGTTCGACGCCACCCACTCGGTGCAGATGCCCGGCGGGCGGGGCGGACGCTCCGGCGGCCAGCGGGAGTTCGTGCCCGTGCTGGCGCGGTCCGCGGTCGCGGCCGGCGTGGCCGGGGTGTTCATGGAGACGCATCCGGCGCCGGACGAGGCGCTGAGCGACGGTCCCAACGCGTGGCCCCTCGGACGCATGGAGCCGCTGCTGGAGTGCCTGCTCGAAATCGACGAGGCGGTGAAGTCGCGTCCGCGTCCGGAGGACGCTGTCTGGTCGGAGCTGGCGTTCGGAGAGCCGCCGAGGCCGCGCCCGCGGCCGGAGGACGCTCTGCAGGCCGGAGAAGGCGCGCCGGCGCGAGGACCCGTCCCGGCGCCGGGGTCCGTCCCGGTGCGGGAGGCGGGGACGGTACGGTACGGCGGGGCGCAAGCGCACGAAGCCCGGCCCCACGGAAGGAGCGCCTGAGGTGCCGGTCATCCGCGACCTCGCCGCGCGCGAGATCCTCGACTCGCGCGGGAATCCGACGGTGGAGGTCGACGTCGTCCTCGCGGGCGGGGACGTCGGCCGGGCCGCGGTCCCGTCCGGCGCGTCGACGGGCCGGCGCGAGGCGCTGGAGCTGCGCGATGCGGACCCGGAGCGGTACCGCGGGCGGGGGGTGCGGCGCGCCGTCGCGAATGTCGAGGAGACGATCCGGCCCGCGCTCACCGGGATGGACGCGGCCGACCAGGCCCTGATCGACGCCACCATGCGTGACCTGGACGGCACCGCGAACAAGGCGGTCCTCGGCGCGAACGCGATCCTCGCGGTCTCGCTCGCCTGCGCGAAGGCCGCGGCGCGCGCGGCCGGACAGCCTCTCTACCGGCATCTCGGCGGCCCCGGGCCGTTCCGGATGCCGGTGCCGATGATGAACATCGTCAACGGGGGCGCGCACGCCGACAACAGCGTCGACATGCAGGAGTTCATGATCGTGCCCACCGGCGCGCCGAGCCTGCGCGAGGCGGTGCGCTGCGGGGCGGAGGTGTTCCATGCGCTGAAGGCGGTGCTGGGCGGGCGCGGGCTCTCCACCGCGGTCGGCGACGAGGGCGGCTTCGCCCCCGACCTCGCCTCCAATGAGGAGGCGATCGAGGTCATCCTCGAAGCGATCGCGGACGCCGGCTACGCGGCCGGCGGCGACGTGCGCCTGGCCCTCGACGTGGCGAGCTCCGAGTTCTACCGCGAGGGGAGGTACCACCTCGGCTCCGAGGGGGTGTCGCTCGACTCCGCGGCGTTCGCCGACGTGCTCGCCGGGTGGGTCGAGCGGTACCCGATCGTCTCCATCGAGGACGGCATGGCCGAGGACGACCGGGACGGCTGGAGGCTGCTGACCGAACGGCTCGGCGGTGCGGTCCAGCTCGTCGGCGACGACCTGTTCGTGACGAATCCGGCCATCATCGCGGCCGGGATCGCCGATGGCCTCGCGAACTCGGTGCTCGTCAAGCTCAACCAGATCGGCACCCTCACCGAGACCCTGGAGGCGATCGGGACCGCGCGCTCGGGCGGCTACACCACCGTGATCTCCCACCGTTCGGGGGAGACCGAGGACACCACCATCGCCGACCTCGCGGTCGCCACCGGCGCCGGGCAGATCAAGACCGGCTCGCTCTCCCGGTCCGACCGGGTCGCGAAGTACAACCGGCTCATTCGCATCGAGGAGCGTCTCGCGCCCTCGCAGCTCGCGAGCTATCCGGGGCTGGCGGCGTTCGACGGAGGCGGCTCGCGGGTCCGCCGCCGGAACCTCAGAGGTTGTACATCGGGAACGAGCACGGTGCGGCGTTTGGCGGAGGCGGCTCGCGGGTCTGCCACCGGAACGCCCCGGGCCGGGCGGACGCCGGGTGACGTGACGCCCGGGTGACCTGACGGGGGCCGATTGCCGACCGGGAATCATCCTCGGGCCACGGGAGAAGGAGACGGCTCGTGAAGTCCGTGATCGCCATCCTCCTGATCGTGCTCGTCGCTCTGCAGCTCCAGCTCCGGCTGGGCGATCGCGGCGTGCCGGGCGTGCGGCGCCTGGAGGCCGCGGTCGCGATGCAGCGCGAGGACAACGCCCGGCTCGAGGCCCGCAACCGCCGTCTCGCGGCGGAGATCCGCGATCTGAAGGAAGGGCTCGAAGAGGTCGAGGAGAGGGCGCGCACCGATCTGGGGATGATCGGGCGCGACGAGACCTTCTACCAGATCGTCGAACGCTGAGCGGCAATTCCCGCCAGGCGGAAACATGCTCCCGAATTCCCCTCGACCCGGCGCCCCGAGGACCGGACTCGCGCCGGAATCCGGCCACGGTACGGCCCGGCGGAGGAACGCGGAGACGCGGGAGCGGACGGGGCGCGTCGGACTCGCGCCCCAATCCCGCCACGGTACGGCCTCTCCGGGCGTTGGCGGGAATCGTCGAACGCTGAGCGGCTTCCGATGAACGGTTCCGGGGTGTGGGCGGTCGTTCCGGCGGCCGGCATCGGACGACGGTTCGCGGGCGACCGCCCCAAGCAGTACGCCACCCTCGGCGCCCGTCCGGTCATCGCGCACGTCGTGACCAGGCTCGCGGCGGTGCGCGGGCTGGCGGGAATCGTGGTCGCGGTGGCGCCGGCCGACCCGTGGTGGCGCGACGCCGCCGAAGGCTTCGGCGTCGCCGTCGACACGGTCGACGGGGGCGCCGAACGGCGGGACTCGGTCCTGAACGCGCTCGGACGCCTGAGCGCGACCGCGGCGGACGGCGACCTGGTGATGGTGCACGACGCGGTTCGTCCCTGCGTCGAGGTGGAGGACATCGAGCGGGTGGTCGCGGCGGCGAGGCGGGAGCGGGACGGGGCCATCCTGGCCGCGCCGGTGTCCGACACCCTCAAGCGGGCGGGGCCGGAGGGATCGATCGCGGGCACCGTGGACCGGTCCCGGCTGTGGCGCGCGCTCACTCCGCAGGTCTTCCCCCTCGGCCGGCTGCGGGCCGCGCTGCGCGACGCGGTCGAGAGCGGGTGCGCGGTGACCGACGAGGCGCAGGCGATGGAGCGCGCCGGCGCGCGGCCCGCGCTCGTCGAGGGCGCTCCGGGCAACATCAAGATCACCCGCCCGGAGGACCTCGCCTTGGCGCGCGCCCTGCTCGAAGCGCGGGAGCCGCGACAATGATCCGCATCGGTCACGGGTACGACTCGTCTCCGCGCCGGTCATCCTGCCGCCCGGGTGCGCCGCGACGGTGATCCGCATCGGCCACGGGTACGACGCCCACCGCTTCGCCCCCGGCGCGAAGCTGGTGCTCGGCGGGGTCGCCATCGAGTTCGACCGCGGGCTCGCCGCCCACTCCGACGGCGACGTCCTGGTCCATGCCCTGTGCGATGCCCTGCTGGGGGCGGCGGGGCTCGGCGACCTCGGCCGGCACTTCCCGGACACGAGCCCGAAGTTCGCCGGCATCGACAGCCGCATCCTGCTCCGCCGCGTGGTCGGCCTCGTGCGCGGCGAGGGGTTCGCGGTGGTGAACGCCGACGCCACCATCGTCGCGCAGGCGCCGCGGCTCGCGCCGCACCTGCATCGCATGAGGGAGCGCCTCGCCGACGACCTCGGCATCGTGCCGCGGGCGGTGAACGTCAAGGCGACCACCACCGAGGGGATGGGCTTCGCGGGCCGGGGCGAGGGCATCGCGGTGTACGCGGTGGCGCTGATCGAGTCGCGCTGACCGTGCCCGCGGAAGAGCTCGACGTGGTGGAGCAACAGGTTCGGTACCGGCCACGAGGCCGGCCGAAAGAAGCCGGAGCCGACCCCGGTCGCCGCCGGCGAGCCCGAGGGCTGACGGAGGCTCTCGGCGGAAACCCGAAGCCCGCATCGGTCTCCGCCGCCGGGCGGCGGCCCGGCGCGGCCGGCGGCAACGGGCTCCGGTCCACAGTCGGGGGCGCGTGAGGCATGGCGGCGGGCGCCGGGATCGAGACTCCGCGCGGATACGGGCCGCCGCCGGCCCGGGCGTCGCTCTCGGCGGACCCCGGGGACTTCCGGGTCATCGAGATCGAGAAGCTCCGCCCTTCCGGCGAAGGGACGCATGCGTGGCTGCGCATCCGCAAGCGGGGGGTGAATACCGAGGAGGTCGCGGAGGCGCTCGCGCGCACCGCCGGCGCGCCCCGGTCCGCAGTGGGGTTCGCGGGCATGAAGGACCGGCTCGCGGTCGCGGTCCAGTGGTTCAGCGTGGACCTGGCCGGGCGCGCGGAGCCGCGATGGGAGGCGCTCGAATCGGGCGCGATCGAGGTGCTGGAGGTCGCGCGGCACCCGCGCAAGCTCCGGCGCGGGACGCTTCTCGGGAACCGCTTCGAGATCGTGCTGCGCGGCGCCACGGTCTCCGGCGCCGGCCTGGAGCAGCGGCTGCGTGCGGTCCGCGCCGGCGGGGTCCCGAACTACTTCGGCCCGCAGCGGTTCGGGCGCGACGGAGCGAACCTTCGGCTCGCGCACTCGCTCCTCGTCGAGCGGCGCCGGGTCCGCGACCGGTACCGGCGGGGCCTCGCGCTCTCGGCCGCCCGCGCGCACGTGTTCAACCGGGTGGTGGCGGCGCGCGTCGCGGCGGGCGCGTGGGCGGCGCCGGTGCCCGGCGACGTCATGATGCTCGACGGCCGCGGGAGCGTCTTCAGGCTCGACCGGGTCGACGAAGAGACCTCGGGGCGAGCGGCACGGGGCGAGGTCCACCCGACCGGGCCGCTGTGGGGGAGGGGCGCGCGGCTGGTGGCGGGCGCAGCGCGCGGCATCGAAGACCGGGCGGTGGCGGAAGCGGCGCCGCTCTGCGAAGGTCTCGAGCGCGAACGCCTCTCGCACGACCGGCGGGCGCTGCGGGTCAACGTGCCCGGAATCGACTGCCGCATCGAGGCGCGGGGCCGCGTGGCGCTCGCGTTCACGCTGCCGCCCGGGGCCTACGCCACCGTGGTGCTGCGGGAGCTCTTCTCGCTCGATCGGTTCCGGCGGTCCGCCGGCGAGCCGGACCCGTCACGCGAGCAGGGCGGGCGGCGAGCCGCCGCCGCGCACCGGTGCGGCCGGATCGCGTGCCGCACGAAGTGACGGGCACCCTGACCGGGAATCACCGCCTTCCCGCTTCCGCGGCTCCGTCCGGCGTGGAGCGGCCGCTCCCCCTCGCCGGGGGAACCTCCCCGCGACGCCCGCGATCGGCTCACTCCCGGTAGGGCGCGAACCGGAACCTCCCTCCGACCGCGGCGACCTCGCGCGCGATCAGGGCCTCGTAGGTCGGGATGCCGAGGTAGAGCAGCTCCAGCTTGGGGACTTGGCGTCCCTCGAAGTACGAGAGCGCATCCAGGATCACCTGCAGCGTCTTCTGCCGGTTGGGCCCGGTCACCATGACCCGGACCGGCTCCGTCTCCGCCGGCGCCATGAGGGTGGCGAGATCGCGGGCGACCTTCTGCGGGCCGGCGACCCGCGACATCGCGAGGAACGCCTCGTCGGAGAGCCTGCCGTCGCTTGGAACGTACACGTAGTCGAACTTTCCGCCGAAGGCGGCGGTGGCGGCCTCCAGGCGCGGGTCCAGGTCCGGTGGCCGGTTGGTGACGCACCCGGCGAGGGCGATCGATGCGGCGAGCGCCAGTGCGGTCCACAGGTCCGCACGCGGCGGCGCGGTGCGGCGATTCATGGGTGGATCCTCGATTCGGCGACGAGCCCGGCCCGCGAGCCGCGATTGTACCGGGGAACCGCGGGCGAGGGGATGCGCCGCGCGCCCGGGACAGCGATTTCCGCTCACGTCCGGAGAGCTCGTACCGTGGCGGGCTTCCGGCGCGATTTCGACCCTCGGGGCGTCCAGCCGAGGGGAGTTCAGGCGCATGTTCCCGCCTGGCGGGAATTGCCGCGCCCGGGACCACTCGGAAGTCGCGGTCACGGGCCGCGGATCCGGGATATCGCACGGTGACCGGGGGTCCCCCGGTATCGAAGGTCCGGATCGAGCGACCGCGGAGCCGGCCGGTCGAGACCCGGGGCGGGGGGGCGGTGGCTCCGGTCCTTCATCGCGCGCGCCCCGCGCCGACAACGCAAGCGACCCAGTGCCATTTCCGTCCGCCGCGGCGGAGGGGACGATGCGCGTCACTCCGGCGAGGGGACCGGAGGGCGGACGCGGAGCCCATGCGGGCGAGCGGACCCGGCAGCGGCGATTCCTTCACGACGGAGGCACGCAGACAGTGGATACCAGCAGGAGCGGTCCCGAAATCGCGGACCACATTCGCCGGAAAGTCATCTACGAGGGGCTCGAGCTCGAGGAGATCGGCATCGGTCTCGCCGACGTCACCGACGATGTGCGCCTCTTCGACGAGGACGGCCTGAATCTCGATTCCATCGACGCGCTGGAGATCGTCGCCGGAGTGCAGCGCGAGTTCGGCCTCTCGCTGCCGAACGTCGACCAGGCGTTCATCGACGAGCACTGCTCCACCGTCGGGCGGCTCGCATCGATGGTGGAGGACCGGTCCCGTGGCGCCGCGACCCGGGCCCGGGCTCCGGGCGGGGCGGCCGGGAGCGCCGCGCCCGGGCCCGGCGACACGGCGGTACGGGCCGGCTCGGCCGCGGGCTCCTGAGACCGGCGGCGCGGCGGAGGGAAGGCCGATGTCCGGGCGAATCCTCGTATTCGATCGAGTGGGCACGGTGCTCGCGGACTCCCTGGCCGCGGCGTGGCGCGAGCGCGGAGGGTGCGTGCTGGACGCCTCGGCCGGTGGCGGCGTCGCGTCGGTCCTGGCCGGGGCCGCCCCGCATGGCGTGGTGCTGACCGAGCCCCTCCTGGACGAATCCGGCTTCGCGGGGCAGGCGCTGGCGACGCCCGAAGCGGCGGCGGCGCTGGCCGGCGCGATCCATCGCCAGACGATGGAGTTCCTTGCCGACTGCCGGGCCGCAATCCGGGCGATGATGCCGGCCGGCCGGGGCCATCTGCTGGCGCTGTGCATCGACGACTACGCGGCGAAGGTCCTCGCCCTTCCCCAGACCCCCATCGCCAACCACGCCCGCGCCGCGGCCCTGAAGTCCATGGCGCGGGAGTACGGACGCATGGGCCTCGGCTTCAACACGTTCGTCTGCCAGCCGCCGCGCGAGATGGTGGAGAAGGCGGTGTGGCGGACCCGCCGGGAGCAGTTGAAGGTCTACGCGCTGCGCTACCGCCCCGTCGGGGTCGGCGGCTACTCCCGGTTCATCCTCTCCACCATCAACGGCGATCCACCGGCCAACGGCAGCGTGCTGTGCCTCGGCAACGGTGTGATGGAAATGACGGCGTGACCATGGATACGGGCCGCATCGTTCTCGTCACCGGCGCCACGCGCGGTATCGGACGGGCAATCACCCAGAGGTTCGCGCGCGCGGGCTGCCGGCTCGCTCTCGTCTACCGCGCCGACGAGGCGGCGGCCCGCGAGGTGTGCGGCCTGCTCGCCGACATGCGCGTCGAGGCGGAGATGATCCGCGCCGACCTCGGCGATCCGCGGGCGTGCCGCATGGTCGTCGACCGGACGGTCGAGCGGTACGGCGGTCTGGACGTCCTGATCAACAACGCCGGGGGCACCCGGGACGGCGCCTTCGCGGCGATGTCGCCGGACCGCTACGCCGACCTGGTGCGGGGAAACCTCTCCGCCCCGGTCGCGCTCGCGCTCCATGCCGCGCCGCACCTCGTCGGCTCGGCCCGGGCGGGCCGCGGCGGGACGGTGGTGATGATGGCGTCGATGGCGGGGGTGGCCGGCAAGGAGGGGCAGGTCCCCTACGCCACCACCAAGGGCGGCCTGATCGGCGCCACGCGGCTGCTCGCCCGGCACTTCGGCGGCTTCGGCGTGCGGACCAACGCGCTCGCGCCGGGGTTCATCCGCACCGCGATGGTCGATGCCCTCGACCCGCACATGTACGAGCACGTCCTCGGCGCGAGTGCGTCGCCCCGGATGGGGGATCCCGCCGAGGTCGCCGAGGCGGTCTGGTTCCTCGCCTCCGGCGCGTCTTCCTACTGCAACGGCACGGTCCAGCGTGTCGACGGAGGGTTCCTGCGATGAATGCGAATTTCCGGCGCCGCGGGGCGCCGGCTCCGCGTCCGGGCCACGAGGCGGTCGTCGTCGGCATGGGCGCCTTCTCTCCGCTCGGGCGCAACTGCGCCGAGATGAGACGGGCCCTGCTCGACGGCCGCGACTCCATCGCGAAGGTGACCCACTTCGACGCCTGCCGCTTCATCGGCGAGCTGGCGAGCAGCTTCGGCGAGGACGTCCCGGTCGAGACCGACGCGGACGCGCGGTCGTGGATGGACCGCGCCACGCTCCTGACCATCGAGGCCTACCGGGAGGCGATCCTCCACGCCGGCGTGAACCCCCGGGACCTCGATCCGGAGCGGGTCGGCGTCTGCCTCGGCAGCTCTCACAGCGGCCTCGTGCGCACCGAGGAGATCGCCGGCCATGTCCTGCGCGGCCAGTGGGAGCGGATCCGCCGCCGGACCGTCGCGGCGACGCTGGTCTCGCACTGCACGTCCGTCATCAAGCGCATGTGCGGCGCCCGGGGCCGGGTGGTGACGATCTCCTCGGCCTGCGCCAGCTCCAATACCGCCGTGGGCGTCGGCGCCGACCTCATCCGCAGGGGCGAGCTGGACCTGGTCGTCGCCGGCGGCTCCGACACCGTGTCCCTCTCGGTGATGGCGGGATTCAACGCGCTGCGGGTCATCTCCTCCGGCAAGACCGCCCCGTTCTCCAACCCGCCCGGACTCAACCTCGGCGAGGGCGCGGGGATCGTCGTGCTCAAGCGCGGCGACCTGGAGGTGCCCGGGTGCGGGCCGCCGCTCGCCGGGGTCCTGGGGTACGGGCTCTCCGGCGACGCGTGGCATGCCACCGCGCCGGACCCGGACGGCACCGGATGCGAGCGGGCGATGGCCGCGGCGCTCGACGACGTCGGACTGACCGCCGCCGACATCGACTACGTCAATGCGCACGGGACCGGGACGGAAGCCAACGACGCCGCCGAGTCCCGGTCCCTGCGCCGGATCTTCGGCGACTCCACGCCGGTCA
This sequence comes from Gammaproteobacteria bacterium, assembly GCA_965202735.1. GTDB lineage: Bacteria > Pseudomonadota > Gammaproteobacteria > HK1 > HK1 > HK1. The sequence continues at coordinate 645,201 of OZ241844.1, read as the reverse complement.
GCTCCATCAAGTCCTTCCTCGGCCACACGCTCGGCGCCAGCGGAGTCCTGGAGCTGATCGCCTCCCTCCTGCTCGCCGGCGACGGCGTGGTTCCGCACGGCCTGCGCATGGACGCGGTGAGGGAGGAGTGCGCGGGCCTCGACTACGTGCGGGGCTTGCCGCGGCACGGCAGACCCGACGTGATCATGGTCAACAACTTCGGGTTCGGCGGCAACAACAGCTCGCTGATCGTGCGGGCGGGAGGCGGCGGGACATCCCGGCGTCCACGCCTGCGCCGGCCCGACGCGGTGGTGGTGACGGGGGCCGGGATCGTGAGCGCCGCCGGTGCGGGTGTCGACCGGTTCCGGCGCGCCCTGGAGGCCGGGATCGCCCTCGCGCGGAAGGACCCCGAGAGCGGTGTCGCCGCCGCGTACTGTCCCCGGCCGCAGGCCGCCGACCTCCGCCACCGGCGGCTCGTGCGGGGCGCGGCCGCGACGCGCCACGCCGTGCTCGCCCTGGGCGAGGCGCTCGGCGACGACCGGGCCGCGTACGACCACCAGCCGCGCTCCGGCCTGGTCGGCGGAGTGATCTTCGCCGCCCAGAAGCCGACCGAGAAGTACATGGAGAGCGTGTTCGCCGACCCCGCGTTCGCGAGCGCGCACTACTTCCCGATGACGACCATGAACGCGACGCCGAGCGCCTGCTCGCTGGCGTTCGGCATCACGGGATACACCACCACCGTGTGCGGCGCCGCGGCGGGCCTCGCCTATGCGTCGGACCTGGTCCGCGACGGCCGCCAGGACCGGGTGGCGATGGTGTCGGCCGACGAGCTCTCGCCGCGGCTCCTGGAGGTCTGCCGCCGCGCCGGGGTGGTGCGGGGGGCGGCGGACGGGCGCCGCGGCCGGGCCGGGGCGCTCGGCGAGTTCGCGGCGGCGCTGACCCTGGAACGGGCGGCGAGCGCCCGCGAGCGGGGACTGCGGCCCGTCGCGCGCCTCGCGGGATGGGCGCACTTCCAGGACCCCGTGGACCTCTCGGTGGCGCGCGACGGCGCGTGTCTTCGGCGTGCGATCGACGCGGCGCTCGGCATGTCCGGCGTCACGCCGTCCGGCATCGGTCTCGTGAGCCTGCTCGATCGGGGCGTCGCGCCGGCGCGCCGGGCCTGCCGCCAGGCGCTGAACGAGGTGTTCGGACCGGCGCCGCCGCCGATCGTCCGGCCGGACGGGGTGTTCGGCTTCGCTCCCTCCTGCGGCGCGGCCATGGCCGTCGCGACGGCGCTGGTGGTCCTCCGGAGCACCGACGCACGGCTGCGCCACGTCCTGGCGACCGGGTTCGACCTGATTGGAGACGGCTTCGCTTTCATCCTCGAGAGGAACGCTCCGTGAACGATCGGACCAGCGCGGACGGCTTCGCCGCGCGGACCGCGGCGGTCACCACCTGCCGGGTGATCTTCGGGGATACCGACGCGGGCGGCGTGGTGTACCACCCCCGCTACCTGGAGATGGCGGAACGCGGCCGCAACGAGCTGATGCGCGCGGTCGGGCTGGACGTCGGAGACCTGTTCGAGCACCGGCGCCTGAGCCTGGCGCTGCGCTCGGCGGAAATGAAGTTCCACTCCCCGGCGCGGTTCGACGACCACCTCACCGTCCGGACCTCGGTCGAGAGGCTCGGGGCCGCGAGCTCCCGGTGGGTCAGCCGGGTCCGCCGCGGGGGAACCCTGGTGTGCACGGTACGGGCCGACCTCGTGTGCATGGACCGTTTCAGCCGGCGGCCCATCCTGTACCCCGACGACCTCCGGGGCGTGTTCGAGCGCATGCGCTCGGGTATTCCCACCACATCCGAACAGGAGAGCTCCCGATGAAGCTGCTCGAAGGAAAGTCCGCCATCGTCACCGGCGCCTCGCGCGGGATCGGCCGGTCCGTCGCCCTGGAGTACGCGAGGCACGGGGCATCGCTGGTGCTCAACGCGTCACGCGCCTCCGACGCGCTGGACGAGGCCGCGGCGGCGGTCCGCGAGACGGGGGCGCGGTGTGAAGCCGTGATCGGGTCGGTCACCGAAGCGCCCACCGCCAGGGCCCTGGTCAGCGCGGCGGTGGAGGCGTTCGGATCGCTGGACATCCTGGTCAACAACGCCGGCATCGTCCGCGACAGGCCGCTCGTGATGATGGGCGAGAAGGATTTCGACGACGTGCTCGCGGTCAACCTGCGCGGCGCCTACCAGTGCTCGCGCGAAGCGGTCCGGCAGATGATGAGGCAGCGCCGTGGCCGAATCATCTCCGTCAGCTCCATCGCCGCACTGGCCGGGCGTCCCGGGCAGTGCAACTACACCGCGGCGAAGGCCGGCATCGTCGGCTTCACGAAGTCTCTCGCGCGGGAGGCCGGCCGGTACAACGTGCTCGCCAATGCGTTGCTCGTCGGCCTCATCGACACCGACATGCTCCGGCGCACGCCGGCGGCCGCGAAGAACGAGATGCGGGCGGTCATCCCGTTGCAGCGGGTGGGGCGTCCGGAAGAGGTGGCCGGCCCGTGCGTGTTCCTCGGCTCCGACCTGTCGACCTACGTCACCGGGACCACCATCAACGTCAGTGGAGGGAGTTACGTCTGATGATCAGCACGCTTGCCGAAGCGCGCGCCTACGCCGGGCGGCGCAGGGACCTCACGCACCGTCTCAAGGAAACGCTGGTCGAACGCCTCGACCTCGATCGTCGCACCGACGAGATCCCGGACGACTGCCTGCTCTTCGGCGTCGGACTCGGTCTCGACTCCGTCGATGCGCTCGAGATCGTCGTCGCCGTCGAGGGCGAGTTCGGGATCCGCGTCGAGGACGAAGACATGCGGGAGATCCGGTCCGTGAATTCCATCGTGGACCTGATCCTGTCCCGCCAGACTCCGAAGGAGGATGTGCGATGACCGACTATCGACGCCTGCGCACGCAGGCCGGGCTGGCCGATCTGCAGGCCTGGGCCCGTTTCGATCTCATGGGTCCGCAGGCCTGCGAGGCGCTGGATGCCGTCGTCGGCTGCAACGTCCGGGACCTCTTCGAAGGCCGGGCCGCGAACACCCTGATCCCGTCCTCGTCGGGAGGAGTCGAGGCCATCGTCTGGGTGATCGCCCTCGAGAGCGGCTTCCGGATCGTGAGCGAGCCCGGCGACGGGGAGGCCGTCGGCTGCGCCCTCGAGCAGAGCGCCGCCGGCCGCGACGCGGCGCTCCGGGACATTCGCGACGAGACGTTCGCGCTCGCCCTGATCGGACCGGAGGCCGAGAAGGTCGCCTGGAGGGCATTCGGCGACGAGGTCCACTCCGTCGCCTTCCTCAACGTCATGCCCATCGGAGACCCCGCGGTCCTGGCGGCGCGCATCGGGTATTTCGGGGAGTACGAGCTGCATCTGTTCGGCGCGGCCGAACGCAGGCGGTCGGTGATCGACGCGCTCGTGAAGGCCGCCGACGGCGATGCCCTCGTCGTCGGCGAGGGTGCGTTTCCGGCCATGATGGCCGAGATGGGCACCCTGAGCCGCGCGCGGGACGTCCCGCCCGACGTCTCGGTCTTCGAGGCCGGGCTCCAGTGGATGATCGACTTCCGCAAGGAGAACCTGCGAGCGGCCGCGGCGCTCGAGCGGAAGAAGCGCTCGGTGGACCGCAAGTGCGTGCTGATGGTCGTCGACGGAGAGGCCTCCGGCCTCCGGCGCCAGCCGGTCTTCATCGAGGACCACGACATCGGCCGCATCCAGTCCGCGTTCGATTCGGAGACGCTCGGGCGATCCGTCGCCCTCGCCTACCTCACCGGGGACCTCGCGATACCGGGCCTGACCTGCGCCGTCGGCGCCGACCGGCACACCGGCGAGACCGTCTCCGCCCCGGCCTTCCTGGGCCGCTCCATTCTCGACACCCTGGGCTGAGGAAGTCTCGTGGACCACGGGACGGCAGGTTCGGGCAGGCGGCTGCACGCGATGGTCACGCTGATGCTGATCAGCCTCGGCGTGATGCTGTGCGCGATTTTCACCCTCTACTTCGCGCCGCTCGGCGTGGCGCCGTTCGTCGCGGCCTCCCTCTACGCCGGTCTCTGGATGTACGAGCGGCGGCTCGGCGCGGCGTCCCCGATCACCCGGGTCATGACCGTGTTCCACCTGGTCTGCGCGTTCCTCGCCCTGGGCGCCGCCGACCCGTCCTGGATGACCTGGATCGCCCCGACGGTCTACTGGACCCTGGCGGCCCTGATCCTCTGGCTGCTGGCGAGGGGCCGGCCGTTCACCGCGATGAATACGGGAGATGTCGGGTTCCAGCCCCTGCACCGGCTGCTGTCGTCGATGTGGGGAGGGCTGCACCTGGCGGCCGGCCTCGCGGCGCTGGTCCTGGTCCCGAGCCCGGCCTTTCTCTACGTGCCGCTGAGCCTGATGGTGGCGGGCGCGCTCGCCACGCTCTGGCTGAACTTCGTCTCGATGGGACCCGCGTGGGAGCGTCCCGCGGGCTTCGAGCTCGAAGGTTACTCGTTCCGCGAGGCCAGGTCCCGCAGCGAGCGGGAGACCTTCCACGACGTCATCGCCGAGGCGTACCGGGCGGACCTGCAGGGCGCGCTCGGCCCGCGGCGGAAGATCGAGGCGGCCGACATCGCGCGCGAGCACCGGGCCTGCGACGGCAGGTGGCGGGACGGCTTCGTGCCGTTCCTGGCATACGCCGGCGATCGTCCCGTCGGCGGCATCGGCATCTTCCTCGACCGCAGACCGTACGGCCTGCCCATCGAAGGCGAAGCGGAGATCGACCTCGGCCCCTGGCGGCGCATGGGACGGGTCGCCGAGGTCGGACGCCTCGGGGTGCTGCGGCGCCACCGCATCAGCCCGGCGCTGCTGAAGGGGCTCTTCAAGTGCGTCATCGACGTGGCTGCCGAGAAACGCATCCACTTCATCTTCAACGACTCCTTCGAGTTCCAGGCGAGGATGTACGAAAAGATCGGCTTCAGGGCCTTTCGCGACGAGCCGTACGAGTCGCGTACCGAGCACTCGACCGGCTACGGACTCAGGGTGCTGCCGATGATGATGGACCTCGCCGCCATGGTGCGCGGGGGGACCCCCGGGGCCATCGCCGCCGACCTGGTCGGCCACCTGACCCCCTACGTGATGGAACGGTACTTCAAGCACCTCGTCATCCATGACGTGGTGCGCGGCTTCGCCGGTCCGGCCCGGGCGCCGGAGGGAATCGACGATGCGAGGGCGTGAGAGCCGCATCATCCGCCGCACGTTCCTCGGAACCTGGCTGGCCGCGGGCGTGTCGGCGATGGGCGAGGCCGGCCGGAGCGCCGACGCGGCCCGATCCTGGGAGCGGCTCTCCGGCGAGACCGGCAACCCCACCCTCGAGGAGCTGGCGAAATGGCACCGGATCTCGCTCGGCGCGTCGCGATAACCGGCGCCGGCGCCGTCGGATCGTTCGGGATCGGCACCGGGGCGCTGTGGGACGCCCCCGGCGCCGGCGGGAGGACGTTCGCCCCGTGCACGCGCTACCGGAGCACGCTGCCGTGCGCCGAGGCGGTGAAGCCGGACCTGAGGCGGATGCTGCACACCGGCCAGACGTCGAGGATGTCGCTGGTCTCCCAGTTCGCCATCGCGGCGGTGCATCTGGCGCTGACCCGGGCCCGCGTCCCTGCCGCAAAGGGGACGGCGGGGCCGGTGATCGGTGTCGTCTACGGCACCTCGCACGGCCCTGCCGCGACGACGCAGGAGATCTACGACGATCTGATCGACCACGGCCCCGCATCCGTGAAGCCGCGGGCCTTTCAGGAGTCCGTCTTCAACGCCCCCGCGAGCCTGGCGAGCATCCAGTTCGGACTGAGGGGACCGATCCAGGTGCTGGCCGCGAGCATCTGTGCGCCGGTCGTGCTTCAACAGGCGCAGATGCTGCTTGCGGACCCCGGCGTCGATGCGGTGATCGCCCTGTGCGCGGACGAGCTGTGCGAGGCCGTCCAGTCCGCGTTGCGCGTCCTGCGGTGGCACCGGCCGGCGGCGGGGACGGACGCGCCATCGCCGGACCGGACCCGTCGGGGGGCGGTTTCCTCGGAGGGCGCCGCCGCGCTGCTCCTCGAGCGGGCGGACGACGCCCTGGCCCGGGGTGCGCCGGCCCTGGCCGAGATGGCGGGCGCCGTCACCACCAACGACGCCTGGAAGCTGGCCCGGCCGGCCGCCGACGCCCGGGGTCTGATCGCCGCGATGCACGGGTGCTTCGCGGACGCCGAAGCGACCCCGGGCGACGTCGACCTCATCCTGTCGGCGTTCTCCCACAACGACATCGACGACGCGCTGCAGGCGGCCGCGGTCCGGTCGGTCTTCGGAGACGCGGCGCCGCCCGTGGCATCGATGACCGACGACATCGGACACGCCATGGGAGCGGCGGGAATGTTCGACGTCACCCTGGCGATGGAGATGGTCCACCGGCGCCGGGCTCCCGCCGCGATGGGCTGCGCCGGAGCGCTCGCCGGTGGAATCGGGTCGATCCTGTGTACCGGCGTCGGCCTGAACGGCATGTTCGGCGCCGTTCTTATCAGGGAGCCGGCATGGTGAGCCCGGCGCCGGCGTCTTCGGACCGGACCCCCGGGCCGCGCCGCCCGGGCGCGGCCCGGCGGAGCACGCTGCCGATGAAGGATGTCACCGGATGCGAGGCCCCCGGTCCGGTGGCCATGGCGGCCTGTACGGGGGAGGGCTTCCCATGATTCCCAGGATGAAGTCCCGCGAAGCGCTGGTGACCGGAGTGGGAGTGGTCAACGCGATCGCCGGCGATTTCGAGTCGTTCGTCGAGGCCATGCGCGAAGGCCGGTGCGGGCAGCGCGCGATCGCCGGCTTCGACCCCGCCGGCCTGCGCAACCCGCGAGCCTGCGAGGCGGCGGGGTTCGATCCGGCTCCGGTCTACGAACGCCGGGACCGGCGGAAGATGGACCGCAGCTCCGAGCTCGTGCTCGCCGCCTTCGATCAGGCGACGGCCACGGCCCGGATCGATCTGCGCGACGTGGCGCCCGCGCGGGGCGCGGTGGCCATGGGCACCACGCTCGGCGGAGCGGTGACCGGGTACCGGTACTACCTCGACTCCCGGGAGGGGCGCCGCCGCCCGTCCATGCTGCGGGACCACTCGATGCACGCGCCGGGATACCGCTTGTGCATCGAGTCGGGCTTTCTCGGCTCCAACCTCGTGTTCTCGACCGCCTGCACGTCGTCCAACCTCGCCCTCGCGGCCGCCCTGGACCTGGTGCGCGCGGACAGGGCGGACGTCGTCATCGCCGGAGGCTTCGATCCCCTGGCCCCGATCTCCTGCGCCGGCTTCAGCGTGATGCGGAACGTCACCCCGGACATCTGCCGTCCGTTCGATCGGAACCGGGACGGCCTCGTGCTCGGAGAGGGGAGCGCGGTGCTGATCGTGGAGGCCGACGACTTCGCGGCCCGGCGCGGCGCCCGGGCCCTGGCCGCAGTCCGCGGCTACGGGCTCGCCTCCGACGCCCGCAGCATGACCGCACCCGATCCCACCGCGGCGGGGCCGTCGACCGCGATGCGCCACGCCATCGGGATGGCCGGCCTGACCCCGGAAGGCGTGGGCTGGATCTGCGCCCACGGCACCGGCACGCCGCTCAACGACCGGGCCGAGGCCCGGTCGCTGCGTCAGGTATTCGGCCCCCGCAGCGCGGAGATCCCCTGCGCGTCCATCAAGTCCATGCTCGGCCACACCCTCGGGGCCGCTGGCGCGATGAACGCCGCCGCGGCGCTCGCGTCCGGACGAGGCGGCTACATTCCGCCCACGATTCACTTCGAGGAGCCGGACCCGCGCGACCCCGTGGCCTGCTCGGCCGTGGCCCGTCCCGGGTCCCCGAGGCACGTCCTGTCGAACACGCTCGGCTTCGGGGGCTCGAACTGCAGCGTCGTCCTCGAGCTCGCCGGCGGCCCCGGGGTGCGCGAGTGAGCCCGCTCCGCTCCCGGTCGGGCACGAGCCCCGGTCCGGAGGCCGGAAACGTGCCGGTGGAAGCGCACGGCGACCGATCGTTCGCGAATCGCGAATCGCACCGTGTCGCCGCTCGCGAAAGATCCCCGCAGTTCACGAATTGCCGATTGCGGGTGGCGATCACCGCGATCGAGTATCCGCCGAACCGCGCGCCGCCCGACGCCGCCCGCCGCGGTCCCCCGTCCCCGTCCCACCGCGCACAGGAGAGTTCTTCATGATCGACAGACGTTCCGCCATGGCCGGCGCGGGCCGGTACGACATCGAGGCCATCAAGCGGCGCCTGCCGCATCGCTACCCGTTCCTGATGGTGGACCGTATCGAGGAGAGCGGGCCGGGATACGCCATCGGGATCAAGAACGTCACCGCGAACGAGCCCTGTTTCCAGGGGCACTTCCCGCAACGCTCGGTCCTGCCCGGCGCGCTCGTCGCCGAGGCGCTGATGCAGACCTCGGCCTTCGTCGGCCGGCCCGCCGGGGCGGCCGGCACGGACGCCGCCACACCGGGCATCGACGCAGCCGCGGCCGACCGGCAGCTCTTCGCCGTCGGCCTGAACCTGAAGTTCCGCAGGCCCGTGGTGCCCGGCGATCGGCTGCGCATGGAGCTGCGCTTCGTCCGGATGGCGGGGGACATGATCCGGTTCAGGGCGAGCGCGCGGACCGGAGCCGGGGTCGTGGCCTCCGGAGACCTGAGCCTGGCCATCGTGACCACGGAGGAGGATCCGACATGACCCCAGTTCAGCGAGTGCAACGTGCGTGCGCGGCCGCCGTCGCCCTCTCGCTGCTCGGCGCGCCCGCTCCCGGCGCCGCGGACTCGTCGGCGCCCGCGGCGGCGGCCGAGCCGGGCATCGAGGCGCCGCCGGAGTACGCGGCGCTGCGCGAGCGGGCCATCGCCCTGCATCACCGTGCGGTCGACGGAGACGAGGATTCCGCGGAGCGGGCGGTGGCGCACCTGGAGCGCTACCTGAAGCGGTTCGCCGGCGACGCCGAGGCGCGGGCGTACCTCGGAAGCGCCTACGCGATGATGGCGCGTGACGCCTCCAGCATCGTCAACAAGACGCGCTACGCCAATCGCGGCCTGCGCCACCTGGACCGGGCGCTGGATGCGGGAGCCGGGAATTTCACCGTGCGCCTGATTCGGGCCAACGTGCACTCCAGCCTGCCGAAGATGTTCGGACGCGGCGGTGCGGCGCTCGACGACCTGCTGGCCCTCGACGGGATCTACCGGCTCGCGCCGTCTCCGGGACTCGCCCGGGAGATGATCCGGGTCTACGAGGCGCTGCGCCGCCGCGCCCCGGACGCCGGCCCCTGGGCGGAACGCCTCGATCGGGTCCGCGCGCTCGCGGGGGAGCGGCAGGGATCATGAGCGTCATCTCCCTGCGGGCGGTGTCCAAGTCGTATCCGTCGGCCGATGCCCGGCTGCGGGTGCTGCGCGGGGTCGATCTCGAGATCGATGCCGGCGAGCTCGTGGCCGCGGTCGGTCCGTCCGGCAGCGGCAAGAGCACGCTGCTCAACCTGATCGGAGGCCTCGACCGCCCCGACTCCGGGACCGTCCGGATCGACGGCGTGGCGCTCGAACGCCATGACGACCGCACGCTCGCCGCATTCAGGAACCGGAAGCTCGGCTTCGTGTTCCAGTCGTTCCATCTCATCCCGGTGCTGACCGCGGTGGAGAACGTGGCATGGCCGCTCGTCATCGCCGGGACGGACCGCCGCCGGCGCGCGGAGAGGGCGGCGGCGCTGCTGGAACGGGTCGGGCTCGCCGAGCACATGCACCGGCCCCCGAAGCGGCTCTCCGGGGGGCAGTGCCAGCGGGTCGCGATCGCCCGGGCGCTCGCCTGCCGCCCGAGCATCATCCTCGCCGACGAGCCGACGGGGAATCTCGACGGCGCGACGGCGGCCGGGATCATGGACCTGTTCGCATCGCTGAACCGGGACGACGGCGTCACCTTCGTGCTCGCCACGCACGACCCGATGGTGGTCTCCCACGCCGGACGGTGCCTGCGGCTCGCCAACGGAGCGCTCCGGGACACATCCCCCGGGACGGCGCTCGACGAGGGTCTCCGCCATGCTTGATCTCGTGTCCCTGTCCGTGCGGAACGTCTTCCGCAACCGGCGCCGGACCGCCATCACCGTGTTCTCGATCGTGGTGGGCTTCGCCGCCATGGCGTGCTTCGGGGGGTTCATCGAGTACTCGTTCGAGGGCCTGCGCGAGAGCACCATCCGCACCCGGCTCGGCCACCTCCAGATCTACGCGCACGGGTATTCGCAGCACCGGGTGTCGGATCCGGAGGCGGTCCTGATCTCCGATCCCGAAGCGGCGATGGCGCGAATCGCCGCATTGCCGGGCGTCGCCGCGGTGACCCCGCGCCTGTCCTTCTCCGGGCTCGGCAGCAGCGGCAGGGCGACGGTGAACGTGTCCGTGGTCGGGGTGGACCCGGAAGGCGAGGAAGAGTTCTCGGACTTCGAGACGCTGGTGGCGGGGCGTCCCCTGGAGCCGGGCGACCCCGAGGCAGGACTCATCGGCGAGGAGCTGCGCAACGGCCTGGGAGCCGAGGTCGGTGACTGGGTGACGGTGCTGACCACCTCGTTCGACGGCGTCGTCAACGCGGTCGACTTCCGGGTCGCGGGGGTCGTGCGGACGGGCTCGAAGGAGTACGACAGCGTGTTCGTCAAGGTGCCGATCGAGCTGGCCCAGCGCGCCCGGGAGACCGGCGAGGTGGAGCGGATCGTCGTGCTTCTCGACGACACCGACGATCTGCCCGCGCTCCAGCTCCGCATCGAGGAGGCGCTGTCGACGTTCGACCGGGAGTTCGAAACCCGCCGCTGGGACGAGCTGGCCGGATTCTACGAAGCGGTCGTCGCGCTCTACACGGGCATCTTCACGGTGTTCGCGGGCATCGTGGGCGTCGTGGTGATGTTCTCGGTCGCCAACACCATGACGATGGCGGTCTTCGAGCGCACCGGGGAGATCGGCGCGCTGCGGGCGATCGGGGCGCGTCGCTCCACGCTGATCGCCATGTTCCTGACCGAGGGCGTCGCGGTCGGGCTGCTCGGCGCCGGGCTCGGCGTGGTGGCGTCGTGGCTGATCGCCGGCGCGGTGCAGATGGCGGGAGGCATCGCGATGCCGCCGCCTCCCGGGATGTCGCAGGGATTCCAGGCCTACTTCAACCTCACCGGAGAGGTGCTGCGCGACGCGTTCGCGGTCACCGTGGCCGCGGCGCTGGTCTCCGCCGTCTACCCCGCCTGCGCGGCGTCGCGGGTCCGGATCGTGGAGGCGTTGCAGCAATGAAGACCATGCCGCTCCGCGCGGGCCGCCTCCTCGTGGCCGGCCTCTGCCTCGCGCTCGGCGCCGGCGCCGGCCGCGCGGGGGAGCCCGCGCTCCTGCGGCAGGTGGACGCGGTGCGGGCGCCGGACCGTCCGTTCACCTTCAAGGTCGCGGTCACCGCCCCGGACGGCGATGCGCTCGGGCTGTCCGTGCGCGTGTCCGGATCGGTCAACAGCCTTGTCCGCTATCTGGAGCCGCCCCGCAGCGCCGGACGTTCGCTGCTGTTCGTGGGGCGGAACATGTGGGTGTACGTGCCCGGAACCCGGCGGGTCCTGAGAATCTCGCCGCAGCAGCGGCTGCTGGGCGGGGTGGCGAGCGCCGACGTTGCGCGCGTCGTCTACTCGCTCGACTACGCCCTCGACTCCGTGCACGAGCTGCCGGAGGAGAGCGGGGAGCGACGCCGGCGCCTCGTCCTGTCGGGCCGGTCCGGGGGTGCGGCCTACGGCCGGATCGACCTCCTCGCCGCCGGCGACGACCTCCGCCCGCTCCGCGCGTCCTTCTTCGCCGCATCCGGCCGCCGGCATCTCAAGACCGCGTACTTCGAGGGCTACCGGGTGGTGCTGGGACGCTCGCGGCCGACCGTCCTGCGGGTGATCGACCACTTGAACGCGGACGAGGAGACGCTCATCGAGTACTCCGACTTCACGCTCGAGGACACCCCCGCCGCATGGTTTCAGCCCGCCTACCTCAAGCGGCTGAGGTGACGTGCGGCCCGCGTGCGCCATGCGCCCGCCGGCGCTCGAAGGTGTGAAGCCGGCTCGGCCCGGTGGCGATGCCCGCGGGCGCCGCATGTCCGCCGGGAGGCCGCCCCGTCCGCCGACCCCGGAGCCCGAAACGATGCACCGCTTCGATGCGGCTTCCGTCCATCGGCAGGCCGGTGGCTCGCGACCGCCGTCACCGGCGCCCGGGCTCGCCGCCTTCGTCGATGCGCCCGGGGGACGCCGGCGTCGCGCCGCGGTCCGGGCGCTCCGCGGCCTGGCGACGGCCGTCCTGCTGCACGCCGCCATCCCCGCCGCGGAGGCCGGCGAGAGCGCGTGGGGGTGGTCGGCGCAGGGGCTGTTCGACCTTCGGGCCCGCGGCGGCGAGACCGAAGCGACGCGGCTCGTGCCCGAGCCGGAACGCATCACCGGACCCGACCGCCGGTTCCTCGCCGCCACCGCGGCGGCCGGGCTGCGGGCCTGGAACGGGCCGGTGACCTTGACGGGCGCCGGCCGCCTGCGCGCCCGCACCGGTCCGCACGACGGCGCGCGAGCGGCAAGGCTTCACGTCGACGAGCTCTACGCCGAGTACGCGGCGGGTCCCGGGCACTTCCTCCACGCCGGGCGGCGGCACGTCGTTCACGGACGGTCGCTGGGGGTGAACCCTCTCGACGTCGGCATCGATCCCCTCGATCTCGACCAGGCCCTGGATACGGAGCGGCGGCGGGCGGAGACCGAAGGCCAGGACATGCTCGGCGTCGAATCGCTGCTCGGGGACCGGCTCACGCTGACCGGGTACCGGACGCCGGGCGAGCGCACACTGCTGGCCGGCGCGATCACCATGCCGGAGTGGAATGCCGACCTTGCCGTGCTCGCGTTCGACGACGAGCGTCCCGGTGCGGGGCTGTCGCTGTCGCACACCCTCGGCGACGCGCTGCTCGCCTATGCGGACGTCGCGGTCCGCCGGGGCCGGGACCGGATGATCATCCGGTCCGAGCGGGGGCCGGACGCCGCCCCGGGGGCGTTCCTCGTCGAGGCCGGCGACGCCTCTCGCCTCTTCGCGCAGTCGAGCGTCGGGGCCGGCTATACCCTCGTTTCCGGCGCGACCTTCAACCTGGAGTACTACTTCGACGCCAATGGCTACTCCGACGGGGAGTGGGACGAGATTGCCGGCCTGATCGCGGACAACGACCGGCACCGCGACGACGAGCGGCTGCGCGAGAGCGCCACCGGCAATCTCCTGCGGCTCGGCGGACATCTGCGCCGATTCACCCTGAGGCGGCACTACGGCTTCTTCCGCGCGCATCATCCCGGACTCTTCGGGCGCGATCTCGCGGGCGCGCTGACCGTCTTCCACAACCTGGCGGACCGCACCGGGAGCCTGGGGCTGCGCCTGGAGCGCGCGCTGGGCCCCAACGCTCTCCTGGGCGTCGAGGGACGCCGGCTCTACGGCGGCGGTCTGGACGAGTTCGCGCTGCGCCCCGCGCGGCTGTCCGGGTCCGTCCACGTCACCATCAGCTTCTGAGCGGCGCGACTGCGGGCTTCCGAATTCCGCCGCCATCGCCATGCGAACGCGAGTCGGAGCACGCAGGCGTACTTGCCGGTACGTCGAGCCCCGGGCGCGTTCGACGTGGCAAAGGATCGGGTCCGCGCCCGCCGCCGCGGCCAGGCGAGATGTTCGGGCTAGCGCCGAAGCAGCACGTATAGCGCGCCGGTGCCGCCGTCCGGCGGCGTCGCGGAGCAGAACGCGAGCACCTCGGAGCGGGCCCGCAGCCACCGGTCGACGTGCGCCTTCATGATCGGCTGGCCGCTCGGGGATCCGAATCCCTTGCCGTGGACGATGCGCACGCAGCGCCGCCCGCGGCGGCGGGAGTCCTCGAGAAACCGGTCGAGGGCGTCGGCGGCGTCGGCCACCGTCCGCCCGTGGAGATCGAGGTCCGCCTCTGTCGGGTACCGGCCGCGCCGCAGCCGCTCGGCCTCGCGCCGCTGCACGCCCCCGCGGGTGAAGCTCAGGACGTCTCCCGGACCCACGTCCGGGGTCCATTCCGACTCGACGAGCTCCCGGGAGCCGGGCGGCCGTACCCCCCGCGCCCGGTCTCCGGGACGGTACGCCCTTCGCGTGCGCTGCGGATGGATGCGGTCGTCCTCGATGCGGCGCACGTCACCGGCGGCCCGGCGGAACAGCGCCCGGTCCTCGTCGGTGATGCGGCTGCGCTTCGACATCGCCTCTCCCGCGTGGTGGTTGGTCCAGGGCTATTTCACGCTAGCAGTAGCTGATTGACTGGGCAGTTGGTGTGCCAGGGTCTGGCTTTTCGTGTCGGCTTGGTGCATGCTGGCGGGATGCGAGATGGGTTTGACCCGGCCGAGGTAGTCGTTGGCGAAGTCGAGGTGCGTGCGGTGCGCGGCGACGAGCGTCGGCGCTGGGACGCGCTGATGGCGGCGCACCACTACCTTGGGTTCCGGCAGTTTGCGGGCCGGGGGTTGCGCCACGTCGCGACGTGGCGCGGTCACTGGCTGGCGCTGGTGGGCTGGCAGTCGGGGGCGTTCAAGTGTGGTCCGCGCGACCGCTGGCTGGGCTGGCACCGTTCGGTGCAGTTCCGGCGGCTGCACCTGATCGCGAACAACACGCGGTTCCTGGTGCTGCCGGAGGGGTCGGGGGTCGCGCACTTGGCGTCGCGGGTGCTGGGCCGGAGCCTGCGCCGGCTGAGCGCGGACTGGGCGGCGCGGTATGGCCATCCGCTGGAGCTGGCGGAGACGTTCGTCGACCCGGCGCGGTTCCGGGGCACATGCTACGCGGCGTCGAACTGGGTGCGGGTGGGGCGTACGAAGGGCTTCGCGCGCCACAACGGGGCGTACACCGACCCGCACGAGCAGCCGAAGGAGATGTATGTGCGGGCGCTGCGGCGCGACGCGCGCCGCAGGCTGGTGGCCCCCTTGGACCGTGCCGAGTGGCAGTGCCGGGCGACCCCGGTGCGCTACACGCGCGCCGAGCTGCGGTCGCTGCGCGACCTGTTCGCGCAGGTGCCGGATGCACGGCGCGGACAGGGCCGCAAGCACTCGCTGCCGACCGTGCTGTCGGTCTGCGCGTTGGCACGGCTCGCCGGCCAGCACGGGCCGGCGGCGACGGAGCGATTCGCACGCCACCTCAGCGAGGCGGAGCTGCGGGCGCTCGGCGCGTGGACCGACCCGGCGACCGGGCGCCGGGTCGCACCGTCGGACTCGACCCTGTGCCGGGTGCTGATGGACACTGACCCGGACGACCTGCAGGCGGTGCTGGTGCAGTGGGCCGCGCCGCGCCTCGCCGAGGGCGGCGCGACGCCGGCGCTGGCCGCCGACGGCAAGCGCATCCGGGGCGCCAACCGGCACGCGGGCCCCGACGCCCACTTCGAGATCGTGACGCTGGTCACCCACGCCGGACGGCCGCTCGCGAGCCGCTGCTGCCGCGACGAGGGCGGCGAGACCGCCGCGCTGCGGGCCCTGCTCGAAGACGTCGACCTCACCGGCTGCGTGCTCACCCTGGACGCGCTGCACGCGACCCGCGACACCGCGCGCGCGATCGTCGAGGCGCACGGCGCCGACTACGTGTTGGCAATCAAGGCGAACTGCCCCGACAGCTTCGCGCAGCTCGCCGCGATCGACTGGGACACCGCCGCCGTGCGCCGCCACGCCGATGACCCGGTGAAGGCGCACGGACGCATCGAGACGCGCCGCATCGCCGCGTGTGAGCTGCTCGCCGGCACCCTCGCGCCCTTCCCCGGCGCCCGCCAAGCGTTCCGCGTCGTGCGCACACGCACCAACGCGAAGACCGGCACCACCTCGACCGAGACCGCCTACGGCATCACCTCGGCCCCCGCCCGGCGCGCCGGACCGGCCCAACTGCTCGCCTGGAACCGCGGCCACTGGCAGGTCGAGAACGCCAACCACTACCGCCGCGACGCCACCATGGGCGAAGACGCGAGCCGCGTGCGTGCGCGCCACGCGCCCGCCAACCATGCCACCCTCAACAACATCGCGCTCGCCGTCGTGTTCCATCGCGGCTTCCGCTACCTGCCCGACGCCCATCTCCACTTCATGATGCACCGCGACGACGCGCTCGACGCCGTCCTGTCCTCCGACTGAGCCGGCTTCCGGCCACCCCCTCTCGCAGCAAGCCTCCGCGTCCGAGGGCCGGCCGACCGACCCCGACCGCTGCGAAACCGCGCCCGGAGGACCCCGCCGCACCCTGCCGCGCAGGTCACCCCTTTCGTGTCATCGCGAGGATCGGTAGCGTGAAATGACCCTGGTGGTTGGTCGGTCTGATACTGACCAAGGATACTGATCGCGGCTGAGTCAGGCCGTGTCGCGCGAGGGGTTCGCGCTCCTCGCGGCGTAGGCGTTCAGGAGGCCGGCGCCGTCGTGTGTCTTCCCGCGCTCCCCGACCGGCGCGTCTGCATCCACTTCACGGCAGTCGGCAGCCGGGCCGCGAGCAGCACGGCGAGGACCCCCGCGTGGATCAGCGGCTCGAGGAGGTCGGCCTTCACGAGCCACAGGAAGTGCAGCGCGCCGCAGACCGCCGCCGCGTAGACGAGGCGGTGCAGCCGGCGCCACCGCGCCGGACCGAGCCGCCGCACCATCGCGTTCGTCGAGGTTGCGGCGAGGGGCGCCAGCATCAGGAAGGCGGCGAAGCCCGCGGTGATGTACAGGCGGTCCGCGATGTCCTCCACGACGTAGGCGATGTCGAGCGAGGCGTCGAGCACCGCGTAGGTCGCGAAGTGCAGCGCCAGGTAGAAGAATGCGAACAGGCCGACCATCCGGCGCAGCCGGGTGAGCCACACCCGCCCCGTGAGGTGGCGGAGCGGGGTGATCGCCAGCGTCGCGAGCAGCAGGCACAGCGTCCACTCGCCCGTGGTGTGGGTGATGGTCTCGACCGGGTTCGCGCCGAGCCCGCCCGTGAACGCGCCGAGGACCAGCGACGCGAACGGCGCCAGGGCCGCGGCGAAGAGGCCGGCCTTGAGGACGGCAATCCGCCTCTCGGACTTCACGCGCCGCTCCCGCTCGGTGCCCGTCGCCGCCAGCCGCGGCTCAGTAGCTCGCCGCGAGGTCCATCCCCGCGTAGAGGCCCGCCACCTCGTCCGCGTAGCCGTTGAACATCAGCGTCTCGCGCCTGAACAGCTCGCCGATGCGCCGTTCGCGCTTCTGGCTCCACCGGGGGTGGTCGACTTCCGGGTTCACGTTGGAGTAGAACCCGTACTCGCGCGGCGCGGCCCGGTTCCAGGTCGTGGGCGGCTGCTCCCCGGTGAACTCGATCGCGACGATCGACTTGATGCTCTTGAAGCCGTACTTCCATGGAACGACGAGGCGGATCGGGGCGCCGTTCTGGTTCGGCAGCACCTCGCCGTAGAGGCCGACCGCGAGCAGCGCGAGCGGGTGCATCGCCTCGTCGATCCGCAGCCCCTCCACGTAGGGCCAGTCGAGGATGGCCCGGGTCTGGCCGGGCATCTCCTCGGGGCGGAACACGGTCCGGAACGCGACGTACTTCGCCTTCGAGGTCGGCTCGAACCGCGCCAGCACGCCGGCGAGCGGGACGCCCACCCACGGAACCACCATCGACCACGCCTCCACGCAGCGCAGCCGGTAGATGCGTTCCTCCAGCCGGTGGGGCTTCACGATGTCGTCGTAGTCGTACTCGCCGGGCTTCGCGCACTCCCCGCGCACCTCGACCTTCCACGGCCGGGGGGTGAAGCCGCCGGCATGGCGGGCCGGGTCGAGCTTGTCCGTCCCGAACTCGTAGAAGTTGTTGTAGCTCGTGATGTCGGAGTACGGGGTCGGCTCCTCGTCGGTGCGCCACGCGCTCTCGACCACCCCCTCGATCTTCGGTCCCGTGGCGTCCGGGTCGGAGGCGAGGGCGCCGGCCCGGCGCGAGCCGAGCAGCGAGAGGCCGGCGCCGAGCAGCGCCGCGCCGGCGACCCCCGCGGTATCGCGCATGAACCGTCGTCGTTCGTGGAACACCGTTCGGGGCGTGATCTCCGAAGGCCGGACATCGTCCGGACGCTTGATCAGCATGGCAGGCTCCTCGGTTCGGCCGTCATCGCGCCGGAAGACCGTCTCCGGCGCCGCCCGCAGCGCCGTCCGGCGGTGCGATCGTGGGTACAGTGTGGACGGCGGAGTTCACGAAAGGTTCACGCGGGAGTCGCGAAACCGACCCGTTTCATACCGGTTCGGGTGCGCCCGGGGCGCCGTCCCGCGGAGGCGGCGGGCGGACGCCTTCGTCTTCATTCCAGCCATCGCCGGGCGTTGACGAACATTCGCAGCCACGGTCCGTGCTCGCCCCAGTCCGGGGGATGCCACGAGTGCTGCACCGCGCGGAACGTTCGTTCCGGGTGCGGCATCATGATCGTCACCCGCCCGTCGGGAGTGGTCGCGCCGGCCACGCCGGCGTCGGAGCCGTTCGGGTTGGCGGGATGGCGTTCGGCGGGCGCGCCGTCGGACGCGAGGTAGTGCAGGCAGGCCAGCCGGTCGCGGGCGGCGCGCTCGAGCGCGCCGCGGTCGAAGACCGCGCGGCCCTCTCCGTGCGCGACCACGGTGGGCAGCTCGGAGCCTTCCATCCCGGCGAGGAACAGCGAGGGGGAGGGGGCGATTCGGGTCATCACCAGCCGCGCCTCGAACTGCTCGGAGCGGTTGCGCTCGAACCGGGGCCAGGCCTCCGCGCCCGGGATCAGGTCGCGCAGGCGGGAGAGCATCTGGCATCCGTTGCACACGCCGAGGGTGAACGTGCCGGTGCGGCGGAAGAATGCCTCGAGCTCGTCGCGGCAACGGGGGTTGAACCGGATCGAGTGCGCCCACCCGCCGCCGGCCCCGAGCACGTCGCCGAACGAGAAGCCGCCGCCGGCGGCGAGCCCGGCGAATCCGGCGAGGGACGCGCGTCCGCTCGCGAGATCGCTCATGTGCACGTCGAAGGCGTCGAACCCCGCCGCGTGGAACGCCGCCGCCATCTCGACGTGCCCGTTCACGCCCTGCTCGCGGAGGACCGCCACCCGCGGCCGCGCGTGCGCGACGAGCGGTGCGCCGAGTCCGGCGCCGGGGTCCGCGCCGCCGCGACGGGAGCCGATGCCGGTCCCCGTGCCGTTGGTGCCGGCGGTGTCGCCGACGCCGGGGCCGATGGCGGTGCCGAAGTCGATGTCGGCGCCGGGGCCGGTGGCGGGGCCGATGGTGGTGCCGAGATCGATGTCGGCGCCGGGGCCGATGGCGGTACCGGGGCCGGTGGCGGGGCCGGTGGCGGTGTCGGGGCCGATGGCGGTGCCGAGATCGATGTCGGCGCCGGGGCCGATGTCCCGGTCGATGTCGAAGATCGCCGCGCACCACAGCCCGCGCTCGTCCGGGTCGGCGATGCGCGCGTACTCCTCGTCTGCGCATCGCGGGTCGTCGCGCAGGCGCCGCATGCGCCAGGACGTCTCCGACCACACTCGGTGCAGCCCGGTGCGGGACGCCTCGTACAGGGTGCGGTCCCCGGCCGCGAACCGCACGCGGTCGCCGGGCTCCACCGCGCCGATCCGGTGGACGCAGGGGGCGAGCGACGGCTCGGCGTCGAGGACCGTCCGCACCGCGGCCAGATCGTCGTCGCGGACCTGGAGGACCGCGCCGGGTTCCTCGCAGAACAGCGCCGGCACCGGATCGGGGCCGAGGGGGTGGAGATCGACGTCGAACCCCGCGCGGCCCGCGAACGCCATCTCCAGCAGGCAGGCGGCGAGGCCGCCGTCGGAGCGGTCGTGGTACGCCGCGACCAGGCCCCGGCGCCGCAGTCGCGACAGCGCCCGGAACAGCGCGGGCAACGCCTCGGGCCGGTCGAGGTCGGGGGGGGCGGCGCCGAGGCGTTCGTGGGAGAGCGCGAGCGCGGAGGCGCCGAGCCGGTTCGCTCCGTATCCGAGATCGACGAGCAGCAGCGACGTCGCGCCGATGTCCGTGCGCAGCATCGGCACCAGGCTCAGGCGGACATCCCCGACCGGCGCGAACGCGGTGACGATCGGCGAGACCGGCGACACCACCTTGCGCTCGCCGGAGTCGTCGCGCCACGTCGTGCACATCGACAGCGAGTCCTTCCCGACCGGGATCGAGATGCCGAGCGCGGGACAGAGCTCCATCGCCACCGCCTCGACCGCGTCGAACAGGTCGGCGTCCTCTCCGGGCTCCCCGCAGGCGGCCATCCAGTTCGCGGACAGCACCACCCGCTCGATCTCCGCCACGTCCGCGGACGCGATGTTGGTGAGCGCCTCCGCCACCGCCATCCGGCCCGCCGCGCGCGCGTCGAGCAGCGCGAGCGGCGTGCGCTCGCCCATCGCCACCGCCTCTCCCGGGTACCCGCGGAAGCCGCTCAGGGTCACCGCGCAGTCGGCCACCGGCACCTGCCACGGGCCCACCATCGGATCCCGGGCCACGAGCCCGCCCACGGTGCGGTCGCCGATGGTGACCAGGAAGGACTTGTCCGCCACCGCCGGCATTCGCAGCACCCGTTCCAGGGCGGGCCCGACCGCGAGCCGGCCGGTGTCGAGCGCCCCCCGCGCGTGGGGCACGCGGACGGCGTCGCGGTGCATGCGCGGGAGGTCGCCGAGCAGTGCCGGCACCGGCATCGAGATCGGAGACGAATCGAATGCGGCGTCATGGACCTCCAGGCGCCGGGCCCGGGTCACTTCGCCGATGTCCGCCCACGGGCACCGCTCGCGCGCGCACAGCGCGGCGAAGTCGTCGATGTGGCCGGGATCGAGGACGAGGACGTAGCGTTCCTGGGATTCGTTGCACCAGATTTCGAGAGGCGACATCCCGGGGTCGTCGCTCGGGATGGCGCGCAGCTCGATCCGCGCGCCCCGCCCGGCCCCGTCGACCAGCTCGGGCAGCGCGTTCGAAAGCCCTCCGGAGCCGACGTCGTGGATGGAGAGGATGGGGTTGTCCGCGCCGCGCTGCCAGCAGCGATCGATCACCTCCTGGCAGCGGCGCTGCATCTCGGGGTTCTCCCGCTGCACGGAGGCGAAGTCGCGCGACTCCTCGCCGCTCCTCGATCCGCTCGAGGACGCGGCGCCGCCGCCGAGGCCGATGCGCATGGCGGGTCCGCCCAGCACCACGAGACGCGCGCCGGGCGCGATGGCGGACTTGTGGACCTGGTCGGCGCGGATGTTGCCGACTCCGCCGGCGATCATGACGGGCTTGTGATAGCCGTAGACCCGCGCCCGGCCGCTTCCGCCGGCGTCCGGCCCCGACCCGGGCTCGCCCGCCCGCCCGGCGCCCCCGGTCTCCGCGGCGGGGGCGCCGGGAAGGCGCCCCCCGCGCGCTTCCGCCGTCCCGCCGGCGCCGCTTCGGGCCGCGTGGCCGGCCGTCCCGCCCGAGTCGGCGTCGCTTCGGGCCGCGTGGCCGGCCGTCCCGCCGACGTCGCTCCGCCCGGCGTCGCGGCCGTCCCCCGGCGTTGCGATGGTCCGGAGATCCACCTCCAGGGTACGGAAGTATCCGCCGAGGGCGGGGCGTCCGAACTCGTTGTTGAACGCGGCCGCCCCGACCGGGCCCTCGAGCATGATGTCGAGTGCGGAGGCGATGTGCGAAGGCCGGCCCCGGTCGTGCTCCCACGGCTGGACGAAGCCCGGGATCCGCAGGTTCGAGACGGAGAAGCCGGCGACGCCGGCCTTGCTGCGGGCGCCGCGCCCGGTCGCCGCCTCGTCGCGGATCTCGCCCCCGGAGCCCGTCGCCGCGCCCGGAAAGGGCGAGATCGCGGTGGGGTGGTTGTGGGTCTCCACCTTCATCACGATCTCCACCCGCCCCGGCACGGCGGCGTAGCGCCCGGTGCGGGGGTCCGGCACGAACCAGCCCGCCTCGTGGCCGCGGGCCACGGCGGCGTTGTCACGGTACGCGCTCAGCACCTCGCCCGGGCTGCACGCCTGCGTGCGCCGGACCATGTCGAACAGCGACCGCCCGGACCGGACGCCGTCGACGGTCCAGGACGCGTTGAAGATCCGGTGGCGGCAGTGCTCGGAGTTCACCTGCGCGAACATCATCAGCTCGGCATCGGTCGGGTCCCGGCCGAGATCGAGGAAGCACGCGCGGAGGTAGTCGATCTCCCCGGAACCCAGCGCGAGGCGGAGGGAGGCGTTCGCGCCGTCCAGCGCCTGGCGGGGGTCCGGGCCGAGCACCACCGTCGAGTGGGGAGGAGGCGATCCGTCGAGGAAGAGCGCACCGGCGCCCGCGCCCGCGGCGGACGTTCCCCGCAGAAACGCCCGCGGGGCCCAGGCGCACTGCGTCATGCCGTCGTGGAGCATCCCCGATTCGCCGATCGTCCGCACCGCCTCTCCGGGGTCGCCGCCGATCGGCGCGGTCGTCCACGCGATGCCGCGTTCGATGCGTGCGACGCACGCCAGGCCGCAGCGACGGGCGATGTCGGTGGCCTTGCTGGACCAGGGCGAGATGGTGCCCGGCCGGGGGGTCACCACGATGGCGTCGTCGAGCGTCTCCGCTATCCGTTCGCCGGGGACGAACGAAGCGTCGAGGAGCCGCTCGAGCCGCCGGACCGTCCGCTCCGAGGGGGCGGGCGCGCGGGCGAAGTAGATCCACCGCCCGTCGATGCCGGTGATCCCCGGCCTGCACGTTCGCACGCGCTCCAGGAGGCGCTCACGGCGGAACGCGGCCAGGGCGGGCCTGCCCCGGAACAGCAGGAAGTCGGTGACGGGAGGGGCCGGAGCGTCCATCGTGGCGCACGCGACAGTAAACGCATAATGATACTCGAATCACACCCCGCCGGCGGGCTCGCGGCCGGGCCGCGCAGGGCTCTCCGGAAGTCGTGACGAACGGTTCATCAGGCCCTCGGGCCGGGCCTTTGATGCCGAAAGACCGCCCGTCACCGTGCGATCTTCCGGTCGGGCGGCCAATGACCGCGACTTTTGAATGGTCCTGCCGGGCCGCGGCTCTCGTTTCGACCCGCGGGGTCTGTTCGGTGGCCAGCGGTCTCCCGGTCTCGAAAGCCCTGATCGTGCGCACGCCGAGCCGCTCGTTGCGGCTTCCGGACAGCCCTGGCGCACGGCCTCGCCGCACGGTCCCGGCGGCCCGGGGGCGGGAATCCGCCGTGGTAGCATCGGGAGGAAGACAGGGGGATCGAGCAATGACCGACGACAGGATCGCGAAGGGTTCGGCGCGGGGTCCCGAGCGCGAAGCCCTGGGGTCCGCGCGCGGCGGACTACGCGCCGCGGCGAAGAAGGCGGTGAGAAAGGTCGCGAAGAAGGCGGGGCGGAAGAAGGCCGCGAGCAAGGCATCGGCCGGCGCCGGCAAGACGGCCGGGAGAGCCGCCGCCTCGCCGAAGAAGGCGGCCCGGACGGCTCGGAGCGCCGCGCTCGCATCCGGGACCCCGGCATCCGGGACTCCGGCCGCGACGCCCCCCCCGGCGGCTGCCGCGGGTGAAGCGGCGGCCCATGCTCCGAAGGCGGTCTCGGCCGATCTCGCGGACGCTTCCGGGGGTGTCGGCCGGGCGGGCATCAAACGATTGTCGGAGGCGGGCGCGGGCGCGGCCGGCCCTGCGGACGCTTCCGGGAGCGTGGCCGCCGCCACGTCCGCCGCGCCGGCGGCGCCGTCTCGCGATCCCGGGCTCTCCATCGACACCCCGCGGCCGCCCGGACCGATGCACCCCGGCGCCGTCATGGACTCCACGCAGGAGCAGTCGGGAGGCCTGGGCGGCCTGCTGGCGCTGTGGGGCCCGCTGATCATCGTGGGCTTCCTGGTGCTCGTCTTCCGCGGAGGAGCGGAGCCGGAGCCCCCCGTCGCGGCCGGCGCCGACGCCCCGGGCCCGGAAACGACGGCCGTTGCGGACATGGGCGCGCATGCGCCCTCCGGCTCCCCGCCGGGAGCCGCGGAGACGTTCGACGGCGGGTTCGCCATGCGGACCTCCATGGCGGGCCCGCCGGTCTTCTCCGGTCGCGGCGCCGACGCCGCGGGTCCGGCGATCGCGCCGGGTGCGGTCTATCCGCCACCGCCGGGTCCCTATCGCGGTCCGGGATACCGCAGCCTGCCCACCGGGGAGAGCTGGTCCGCCGGCGGCCCCGGCGAGTGGATGTGGTCCGTGGAGGGTCGGGTTGGACCACCGCCGTCGGCCGGCGCCGGTGCGCCGGTGCGGTGGGTGCGGTGCGAGGCCCCGTACTTCTGGTGTCCGGCTCCGGACAGGCCCGCCTGGTAGGGGACCGATGCCGTGCCGCGGGGCGCGCCGGTGCGGTGGGTGCGGTGCGAGGCCCCGTACTTCTGGTGTCCGGCTCCGGACAGGCCCGCCTGGCAGGGGACCGATGCCGTGCCGCGGGGCGCGCCGGTGCGGTGGGTGCGGTGCGAGGCCCCGTACTTCTGGTGTCCGGCTCCGGACAGGCCCGCCTGGCAGGGGACCGATGCCGTGCCGCGGGGCGCGCCGGTGCGGTGGGTGCGGTGCGAGGCCCCGTACTTCTAACGGGACAAGGTTGCCGACCGCCCCCGGAAGGGGTCCCGTTCTTGCGCAATGGCGCGCGCGACACGTGGCAAGGTAATTCCCGTCAGCGTCCCTGCGGTTCGAGGGCGAGCCGCTCGGCCGCGCCCACGTATGTGCCGGGGGTGAGGGCGAGGAGGGCGTCCTTCTCCTCGCGGGGTATCGCGAGCGACTCGATGAAGCGCGCGAGCGTGTCCCGATCGACCGCGCGACCGCGTGTGAGGTCCTTGAGGCGTTCGTAGGAGCTATCGATTCCATGCCGGCGCATGACGGTCTGGATCGGCTCGGCGAGCAGCTCCCAGGCATCGTCGAGGTCGCGCGCGACCGCCGCTTCGTCGAGGGCGAGCTTGCCGATCCCCTTCCGGCACGCGTCGTACGCGATCAGGGAATGCGCCAGTCCGACGCCCAGGTTGCGCTGCGCCGTCGAGTCGCTCAGGTCGCGCTGCAGGCGCGACACCGGCAGCTTCGCGGCCAGGTGCTCCAGGACCGCGTTCGCGATCCCGACGTTGCCTTCGGCGTTCTCGAAGTCGATGGGGTTGACCTTGTGCGGCATCGTCGACGAGCCGGTCTCGCCGGCCACGGGGCGCTGGCGGAAGTACCCGAGCGAGATGTAGGTCCACACGTCGCGGCACAGATCGAGCACCACCCGGTTGAACCGCGCCAGCGCGTGGAGGAGCTCCGCCGTCGCGTCGTGGGGCTCGATCTGGGTGGTATGCGAGTTCCAGACGAGGCCGAGCCCTTCCACGAACTCGCGCGAGACGCGATGCCAGTCGACGCCGGGACAGGCGGCGAGGTGGGCGTTGTAGTTTCCGACCGCACCGTTGAGCTTGCCCGTGATCGGCACCGATTCGAACGTGACGAGCTGACGTTCCAGACGCGCGGCGAACACCGACATCTCCTTGCCGACGGTGGTGGGCGAGGCTGGCTGGCCGTGCGTGCGTGCGAGCATCGCCACCGCGGCGTGCTCGCGGGCCGGACCCCGCACCGCGTCGAGCAGGGCGCGCATCGAAGGCGCGAGCACCCGGGCCCGGGCGTCGCGCAGCATCAGCCCGTAGGCGAGGTTGTTGATGTCCTCCGAGGTGCACGCGAAGTGGACGATCTCCCGGGCGCCGGCCAGCCCGGGCGAGCCCGCGACCCGCTCCCGGATGAAGTACTCGACCGCCTTGACGTCGTGGTTCGTCTCGCGCTCGATGGCCTTCACCCGCCGGGCGTCGTCGAGCGAGAAGCCGCTCGCGATGGCGTCGAGGGCGCTCTCCGCCGCGGGGTCGAACGGCGCCAGCGCATCGAATTCCGCCCGGGCGGCCAGCGTCTTCAGCCAGGCCACCTCCACCGCGACCCGGTATCGAACGAGGCCGAACTCGCTCGCGATCGGACGCAGCGCGGCGGTCCGGGCGCCGTACCGCCCGTCGACGGGGGAGACGGCGGTCAGCGCGGACAGCTCCATCGTCGGCACCGGTCAGCGCCCCACTGCGTAGGCCTGCATGAACCGGGGCGTCGCCGCGGCGCGCACCAGGCCCTCGGGGGTGAATCCGGCGGCGCACATTCGCCCCAGCGACCAGGCGGGCTGGACCTCCAGGACATGGCCGCGGTCCGTCAGCTCGTCGCGCACCGCCGCGGGAAACCGGTCCTCGATGCGCAGCCCGCCGCGGGCGAAGGCCCGCGGCGCGAAGGAGCTCACGTAATGGGTGGTATGGAACAGCGGCGCGTCGATGGCGGCCTGCAGGTTCAGCCCCTGGTGCAGGTGGCGCAGCAGCAGTCCGAGCGTCCACTGCTCCTGCTGGTCGCCGCCGGGCGTGCCGAGTCCGGCCACCGCCCTTCCGTCGCGGGTCAGGACCGTGGGGGTCAGGGTCGTGCGCGGCCGGCGGCCCGGGGCGAGGTGCGACGGCAGGCGTTCGTCCAGCCAGAACATCTGGCCACGGGTGGTGATGCCGAACCCCAGGCCGGGCACCGCGGGCGAGCCCTGCATCCACCCGCCGCTCGGCGTGGCGCTGACCAGGTTCCCCCAGCGGTCGACCACATCCAGGTGGACGGTATCGCCTTCGATCTCCGGCAGGTCGACGAACGTGGGCTCGCCGGCCCCCGGAGCGGCGGCGTCCGGCGTCGCCGCCAGCGCCATGAGGGCCTCGCGGCGGACCGCGCCGCCGGCTGCGGGGTCGCCCGGGCGCAGGTCCTGTCCCGCGGCGTCCCCGATCGTCGCCGCCCGCCTCTCGATGTACCCGGGCGAGAGCAGCCCGGCGAGCGGGACCTCGGCGTGGTCGGGATCGCCGAACCAGGCGTCCCGGTCGGCGAGCGACAGCTTCAGCGCCTCCACCACCAGGTGCACCCACGACGCGCTGCCGGGCTCCACGCCGGCGATGCCTCGCGCCTCGAGGATCCCCAGGGCCTGCAGCAGCGCCGGCCCCTGGCCCCACGGACCGGTCTTGTGGACCGTCGTCCCCGCGAACTCGATCGAGACGGGGTCCTCCCAGGCCGGATGCCATCGCGCCATGTCCTCGCCGGTCAGGAGACCGGGGTGGCGCGTACCCGTGTCGTCCGCCTGCTCGGTGCGGTAGAACCGATCCACCGCATCGGCGACGAAGCCTCGATAGAAGGCATGTATCGCCGCCTCGATCTGGGCTTCGCGGTGGGGGCCGGCGGACTCGGCCTCGGCGAGGATGCGGGCGTAGGCGCCGGCGATCTGCGGCTGCGCCACCCGCGCGCCGGGGCGGGGCGGGCCGCCCCCGGGAAGCCAGACCTCGGCGGAATGCTTCCAGTGCGCGCGGAAGAACGGGGCGATGGCGTGGATCGACTCGGCCGCCCGGTGCACGAGCGGGTAGCCGTTGCCGGCGTAGCCGATGGCCGGACCGAGAACGTCGCGCAGCCGCATGGACCCGTGCTCCAGCAGGAGCCGCATCCACGCGCCGAACGCCCCCGGCACCACGGCGGGCAGCAGCCCGACGCCGGGCATCCCGGCCACGCCCATCGCGCGCATCCGGGCGATGGTGGCCGCGGCGGGGGCGGTCCCCTGGCCGCAGAGCACGCGGGGCCGGTCGGCTCCGGCCGGATGCACGATGATCGGCGCCTCGCCGCCCGGTCCGTTCAGGTGCGGCTCGACGATCTGGAGCACGAATCCGGTCGCGGCCGCCGCGTCGAACGCGTTGCCGCCCTTTTCCAGGATCCCGAACCCGGCCGCCGACGCGATCCAGTGGGTGCTGGCGACCGCGCCGAACGTGCCGCGGATCTCCGGCCGTGTGGTGAACGCCTGCGCCACCGCTCACGCCTTCCAGCAGGTACCGGCGACCGCGCCGAACGCGCCGCGGATCTCCGGCCGCGTGGTGAACGCCTGCGCCACCGCTCACCCCTCGGGGATTTCGACCCGCGCCGCCAGCGGCTTGCCCGCGTCGCGCTCGATGATCCGCTCCGTCACCGCGCGGTCCAGGATGCCGCAGGGCCGTCCCGCGCGCGGCATCCCGGCGGAGAAGGGGATGAAGCGCTCCTTCGCGACCTCGTACAGGCGCCGGAGCTCGGGGATCGGCTCCCGGTGGTCGTCGACCCGCAGGTCCAGGCGCGGGAAGACCTCCGGGCCCTGGATGCGCAGCGCGATCGACTGTCTGCCCCGCTTGTCGCCGCCGGCGTCCTCGCCGGCCTGCATGGCCGCGATCAGGCGCTCGACGATGGGCAGGCCCGCGCCGGCCTTCCACGCGCCGAGGGTCTCGGCGACGACCGCGCGCCCCGCGAGCATGTTGCCGGCCACCGAGACTCCCGGCTCCGTCAGGTGTCCGCACCAGTCGACGCAGCGCGCGCCGGTGTGCGCGGCGGTGCCGCCCGCGGCGTCGATCACGTGAAGCTGGCGCTGGTCGATGCCCGCGTCCATGCCCGCGAGCATGGCGACGGCATCGCCGGCCCGGTGTCCCTCCGCCAGCAGGCCGAGGGCGCGATGGCCGAGCTCCGGGTTCGGCAGCGCCTGGCTCATCGCCGCGCCGTGCGGCCCGCCGCTCCAGGGGCAGAGCGCGCCCACCGCGAAGAACTTCGACGCCACCGCCAGCCCGAGCAGCCCGCTCTCGGGATCTCTCGCAAGTATCGACCAGGTCACGGCTGTCTCCCGTTCCGGGCAAGGACGCCGACGAGAATCATCCTGCCACGTATCGAGCGCGCCATTGCGCGGGAACGGGACCCCTTCCGGGTGCGGTCGGCCACCCTGTTTCGCTCACGGTCCCGACGTCTACGCGATGTCCCGGCTCTCGCGCACGTCGAGCGCGTCGCGCAGCGCGTCGCCGAGGAAGTTGATCGACAGCACCGTCAGCATGATCGCGAGGCCGGGGAAGATGCCGAGCCACCAGGCGCGGCTCACGAAGCTGCGCGCTTCCGAGAGGATCAGGCCCCAGGTCGGCGTGTCCGAGCTTACCCCGAGGCCGAGGAACGACAGCACCGCCTCGGCGAGGATCGCGTTCGACACGCTGACCGTGGCCAGCACGATCACCGGCGCGGTGATGTTGGGCAGGATGTGGCGCGCCATGATCCTGAGGTCCGAGAGGCCCAGCGCCCGGGCGGCGGTGACGTACTGCTCCTCCTTCACCGACAGGGTCATGCCGCGGGCGACCCGCGCGAAGTCGTCGAGGTAGGCGAGCGAGATCGCGACGATCACGTTGGCCAGCCCGGTGCCGAAGACGGCGACGAGGTAGACCGCGATCAGGATGTTCGGGAATGCCCACTGGAGGTCGATGTAGCGCATGATCAGGGTGTCGGCCCAGCCGCGATAGTAGCCTGCGGCAACCCCCAGGGCGACGCCCGCGACCAGGGCCACGGCGACCGTGACGAGCCCCACGAACAGCGACACGCGCGCGCCGTGGATGACCCTCGAGAGCAGATCGCGGCCCAGGTCGTCGACCCCGAGCGGATGCGCCGCCTGGGGCGGGTCCAGCATCATGTACTCCATGGCGTTCGGGTCGTAGGGGGCGACCAGGGGGGCGAACACCGCCGCCGCGGTCAGGACGGCGAGAAAGACGGCGCCGGCCCGGGCGCGGTGGTCGCGCAGGATCACGCCGAGGGCGCTCGCCCGGCGCCGCGGCGGATCGGCCGGGGTGGCGGCGCGGCCCGTCATTCGATCCGGATGCGCGGGTCGATGGCCGCGTAGAGCACGTCGACCAGCAGGTTGACGAACACGAAGATGAACGAGACGGCGAGGATCGCGCCCTGCACCACCGGGTAGTCGCGGTTCAGGATCCCCTCGATGAGGATGCGTCCGAGCCCCTTGATGGCGAAGACCGTCTCGACCACCACCGCCGACGCCATCAGCAGGCCGAAGGCGATGCCCATCACCGTGATCACCGGAATCAGGGCGTTGGGAAAGGCGTGCCCCATCACCACGCGCCACGGGGTGAGGCCCCTCGCCTCCGCGACCCGGACGTAGTCGGTCTTCAGCACCTCCAGCATCGACGATCGCACCATCCGCGCGATGATGGCGCTGAACGTGGTGCCGGCCGCGATGGCCGGGAGGACGAGGTGCGAGAGCCACGGCCAGAAGCCGTTCGAGAGCGGCTCGTAGCCGATGGCGGGCAGCCAGCCGAGGTGGGCCGCGAACAGGATGATCAGCAGGATGCCGAGCCAGAAGTCCGGCATCGAGAGGCCCAGGAAGGCGATGAAGGTCACGCCGTGGTCGATCGGCCGGCCGCGCCTCAGCGCCGAGACGAGCCCCGCCGGGATCGCGATCAGGACCGCCACGCAGAAGGCCAGCACCGCGAGCGAGAGCGTGCGCGGCGCCGCCTCGATCAGTATCTGGCTCACCGGGATGCGCGAGCCGTAGATGGAGCTGCCGAGGTCGCCCTGCAGCACGAGCCGGAACCACTTCGCGTACTGCACCGGCAGCGGCCGGTCGAGGCCGAATTTCACGCGCAGCTCGTCCGCCACCGCCGGGTCCGCGGCGTCGAAGAGCATCGCCGAGAGCGGGTCGCCGGGCACGATCCGCAGCATGAAGAAGACCAGCGTCGCCACCGCCCACATGACGACGACGGCGCCGAGGCAGCGTCGGAGGAGGTACTTCGTCATGGCCGGGGCGGGGGCGGGCGTTCGCTCGGACCGTGGTGGTGACGGAGCGGCGGGAGAGCCGGGCGCGCGGGTCCCGCGGGGTTGCCGGCACTGCGGTCTCTCCCCGTCTCCCGGCAAGGCCGCTCGGCAGGACGGGGTTTCACGGCTTCAGCGAACGCCTGCGGGCGGGGCCGGCCGGAGCCGGCCGGCCCCCCGCGCGGTCCGATGGCGCGCACCCTCGGCGGGGTCAGCCGGACAGCGTCACCCGGTCCATGTCCACGAGGCCGGGGATGCGGCTCTCGGCCGGGAAGTCGACTTCCTTGCGGGTGACCAGGATGTCGGCGGGGTGGTACAGGAACGCCTGCGCCACCTTGTCCGAGGTGATCCGGTTCACCCTCTGGACGATGGCCTTGCGGGCCTCGACGTCCGCCGTGACGGACTGCCGGGCCACGAGCTCGTCGACCTCCGGGTCCGAGAACAGGCCGAACGGCATCTCGTCCCGGTTCCGCTTGCGGCCGTTGAACTTCGACTCGGTCTGGACCCAGTCCACGACGCCGTCGTCCGGGTCGAAGTCGCCGCCCGACCCGAGCCGGCAGAGGTCGAAGTTCATGGTCTGGAACTCGTCGAGCAGGACCGGGAAGTCCTTGGTGTCGAGCTCGATGTCGATGCCGATGCTCTTCCTGAGCAGGTTCCTGATCACCAGGCAGTCCCGCCGGGCGGCGGGAGTGCAGAGGATCTTCAGGGTCGGGAACCCTTCACCGTTCGGGAATCCGGCGTCCGCCAGCAGGGTGCGCGCCGCCTCCAGGTCGAACGCCTGCTCGGAGGTCTCTCCGAGGGTGTCGTCGAAGTAGAAGCCCATGGCCGGATTGATGGTGCCGTAGGCCGGAGTGCCGCGCCCGAACTGGGCCTGCCGGATGTACAGGTCCCGGTCGATCGCCTTGGCGATGGCGAGGCGCACCATGAACCCCGGCTCCTTCTTCAGCGCCTCGACCGGCCTGGAGAAGTCCGGCACCCTCATCGGGTCGCGCCAGGGGTTGAGGAAGATGCCCTGGAACCCCGGACCGGGGACGGTCGAGACGTCGAGGTCGGGGTTGGCCTCGAACCGGTCGACCAGCTCCGGCGCCACCGGATTGCCGCCGATGATGTGGATGTCGCCCGCCTCGATGGCCGCGGCCAGCGGCTCCGGGTCGATGATCGGGGTGATGACGATCCGGTCGAGCTTCGGGCGCTCGGGGTCGTAGTAGCCCTCGAACCGCTCCAGGGTCATCGACTGCCCCATCTGGTGGTCGGTCACCCTGAACGGTCCGGTGCCGACCGCGCGCAGCCCGTAGTCGGAGGCGCCCATGCTCGCGAGCGCGCCCCGCGAGACGATGGTCATGGCGCGTCCCGACGATCGCTCCAGCGTCTTCACCAGGAACGAGGCCTGCGGCGCCTTGAGCGAGATCCCGATCTTGTGGGGACCCAGCTTCTCGATGCCCGCGATGTTGGCGACGACGCGCGAGTGGATCGACTTGTCCGGGTCCCTGGACCGCTCCCAGGTGAAGATGACGTCGTCGGCGGTGAACGGGTCGCCGTTGTGGAACGTCACCCCTTCGCGCAGGTTGAACGTGTACCGCGTTCCCGCGCCGTCGACCGACCAGTCGATGGCGAGGTCCCCTTCGGCCTGCAACCGCGGATTGATGTGGGTCAGCCCGCTCAGCACGTTGGACGCGATCTGGAACAGCAGCACCTGGTTGATCTGCGCCGGGTCGATGGTTCGGAACTCGCCGACGCTCGCCCAGCCCGCGCGCAGCGTGCCGCCGGCCGCGGCCCGGGCCGGCCGCATCCCGACGCCCGGCATCAGGTGGGCGGCGGTCAGCAACCCCGATGCGGCGAGGAGCCTCAGAACGGTGCGGCGCCCGAGCACCGGGCCGGCGAGGTCGTGCCGGCTCAGCCCGAACGCGGGGTCGGCGGGATCGAAATCGTGGGCCTCGTTCCATCGTTCGAGCAGCGGTGCGTGGGGCTTCGAACCGGGTGGACGCGGACGGTCGGTCATGGCGGCTTCTCCCGTGGGGGTGCGTGGGCCCTTGGGCCAGGGTGTTCGGGCCTCGACTCGGCCCGGATGATACGCGGCTCAGCCGACGAGCAGAAAGAGCGGGTCGCCGGTGCGGGATTGAACGGCGGCATTCCCTGTCATTCGCCTCGCCGAGGCTCGGCACGCGCCATCATGGCCGCGCCTTCGCGCGTCGCGCCATGACGGGTCGGGGCGAATGCCGCAGCGGTGGGCGGTCCTGTGCGTCCGCGGCCCGTCTCGCGTCGTAGGCGGCCTGCTGCCCGGGCGTCGCTTCCCGCTGGTGCCTCGACTTCCACTCGGAGTAGGGCATCGCGTAGACGATCTCGCGCGCTTCCTCGTAGGTCATCTCCTCGCCCCGGTCCTCGGCCGCGGCGCGGTACCACTTGGAGAGGCAGTTGCGGCAGAACCCGGCGAGGTTCATGAGGTCGATGTTCTGTACCTCGGTGTGTGCGCGCAGGTGCTCGATCAGGCGCCGGAACGCGGCGGCTTCGACTTCGGTGCGGGTCTGCTCGTTCATCGGCTTGTCCTCCGGTGTTCGGGTGGCGGGGATTGCGGCGGCGGACGGGTCAGGCCGCGAGCTGGCGGACCACGTAGTGCAGGATGCCGCCGTTCTCGTAATACTCCCACTCCTTGGGGGTGTCGATGCGCACTCGCGCGCCGAACTTCGTCCGGCTGCCGTCCGGCGCCGTCGCGCTCACGGTGACCGCCTTCGCGCCCTTCGCGAGCCCCTCGACATCGAACACGTGCTCGGGGGTGAGCCCGAGCGACTCGGCGTCCTCGCCCTCCTCGAACACCAGCGGCAGCACGCCCATGCCGACCAGATTGGAGCGGTGGATCCGCTCGAAGCTCTTCGCGATGACCGCCGCGACGCCGAGCAGCCGGGTGCCCTTCGCGGCCCAGTCGCGCGAGGAGCCGGTACCGTACTCGGAGCCGCCGATCACGACGAGCGGCACGCCTTCATCCCCGTAGCGCATCGCGGCGTCGTAGATGGGCATCCGCTCGCCCGAAGGCTGGTGGACGGTCCATCCGCCCTCGGTGCCCGGTGCGGCCCGGTTGCGCAGGCGGATGTTGGCGAACGTCCCGCGCATCATGACCTCGTGGTTGCCGCGCCGCGAGCCGTAGGAGTTGAACTGCCGGGGCGGGACCTGGCGCCCCTGCAGGAAGCGGCCGGCGGGGCTGTCGGCCTTGATCGCGCCCGCGGGCGAGATATGGTCGGTGGTGATGCTGTCGCCGAGCAGCGCGAGCATGCGCGCGCCGCGAATGGCGGGGATGCCGCGCGGGGTCATCGACATGCCGTCGAAGTAGGGCGGGCTCTGCACGTAGGTGGAGGTGGCGTCCCACTCGAACCGGTCCGCGGCGGGAATCTCCATGCCCCGCCATCGCGCGTCGCCCTCGAATACTCCGTCGTAGCTCGCGCGGAACATCTCCGAGGAGACCGACGCCGCAATCGTCTCCTGGATCTCGCGGCTCGACGGCCAGATGTCGCGCAGGTACACGGGAGCGCCGTCCGCACCCTCGCCGAGCGGCTCCCGGTGGAAGTCGACGTCGCTGCGCCCGGCGATGGCGTAGGCGACCACCAGCGGCGGCGAGGCGAGGAAGTTCATCTTCACCTCGGCGTGGATCCGCCCCTCGAAGTTCCGGTTGCCGGAGAGCGCGGCGCTCGCGATGAGGTCGCCGTCCCGGATCGCGGCGCTGACCTCCTCGGGCAGCGGTCCCGAGTTGCCGATGCACGTCGTGCACCCGAACCCGACGATGTGGAAGCCGAGGCTCTCCAGGTCCTCGAGCAGCCCGGCCTTCTCCAGGTAGCCCTTCACCACCATCGACCCCGGGGCGAAGCTCGTCTTCACCCAGGGCTTCACCGCGAGCCCCCGCTCGCGGGCGTTGCGCGCGAGCAGACCGGCCCCCACCAGCACCGCCGGGTTCGACGTGTTGGTGCAGGAGGTGATCGCCGCGATCACCACCGCGCCGTCGCGCAGCGCGTAGCCCGCTCCTTCCTTCTCCACCGCAACGCTCTTCTCCACCGCAACGCCGCCGCCGGCGCGCTCCGCCTGCATCGCCTCCAGATGCCCCGTCACCACGGACTTCGCCTCGCGGAGGAGTATCCGGTCCTGCGGGCGCTTCGGCCCGGAGATGCAGGGCTCGACCGCGCCCATGTCGAGGGAGAGCGTGTCGGAGTACTCCGCCGCGCGGTCGCCGGGCGCGCGGAACAGGCCCTGAGCCCGCGCGTACGCCTCGACCAGCGCGATCTGCGACTCGGGCCGGCCCGAGAGGCGCAGGTACGCGATGCTCTCCGCATCGATGGGGAAGATGCCGCAGGTCGCCCCGTACTCGGGCGCCATGTTCGCGATGGTGGTGCGGTCGGCGAGCGGCAGGTGGTCGAGCCCGCCGCCGAAGAACTCCACGAACTTGCCGACCACGCCCTTCGCGCGCAGCATCTCCACCACGGTGAGCACGAGGTCGGTGGCGGTCGCGCCCTCGGGGAGCTTCCCGGTGAGCTCGAACCCGACGACCTGGGGGATGAGCATCGAGATCGGCTGGCCGAGCATCGCGGCCTCCGCCTCGATCCCGCCGACGCCCCAGCCGAGCACCCCGAGCCCGTTGACCATGGTGGTGTGCGAGTCGGTGCCGACCACGGTGTCGGGGTAGGCGCGGGTCACGCCGTCGTGCTCGCGCGCGAAGACGACCCGGGCGAGGTACTCCAGGTTGATCTGGTGGACGATGCCGGTGCCCGGCGGCACCACCTTGAAGTCCCGGAACGCCTGCTGGCCCCAGCGCAGGAACGCGTAGCGCTCGCGGTTGCGTTCGAACTCGATCCCGGTGTTGTGCGCGAGCGCGTCATGGGTGCCGAACCGATCGACCTGCACCGAGTGGTCGATCACCAGCTCCACCGGCGAGAGCGGGTTGATCTTCGCCGGGTCGCCGCCCAGCGTGCGCATCGCGTCGCGCATCGCGGCGAGGTCGACCACCGCCGGCACCCCCGTGAAGTCCTGGAGCAGCACCCGGGACGGCGTGAACGCGATCTCGGTGGAAGGCTCCGCGCCGGCGTCCCAGCCCGCCAGCGCCTCGATGTCGGCGGCGGTGACGGTGACGCCATCCTCGTGGCGGAGCAGGTTCTCGAGGAGGATCTTCAGCGACCAGGGCAGGCGGCTCGGGTCGTGACGGCCGGCCAGCCGGTCGAGCCGGAAGATCTCGTACTCCACCCCACAGACCTCGAGGGTCGAGCGTGCGTTGAACGTATCGGACATGCCCGGACTCCTTCACGCCGAAGCGGTCGGATGCTGTCGCGCAGCATTATCTTCCAACCCTCCCGGCGATGGTAGGCGCGGTCCGGGCGGGGTGTGCGTCCGACTGGCGGGCGCCCGGGACCGATGGCGTCCGCCTTCGCGGACGAGGGCGGGATGCCTTCGCTCCCAGGATCTCCCAGGGCCGGAAACGAGGGACTTCGCGAATCGGACGCATGCCCCCCGGGGAGGGGCGGGGCCGGCCGTTCGCCCGGCCGGTTCCAGCGGCCGGCTCAGATGTGGATCGCCCGCCCGTCGACCGCCAGCGCCGCCTCGTGCACGGCCTCGGCGAGGGTGGGGTGGGCATGGATGGTGCGGGCGATGTCCTCCGCGCTCGCGTCGAAGGCCATCGCCACCACCGCCTCGGCGATCAGCTCCGAGGCGCCGGCCGCGAACACGTGGACGCCCAGGATGCGATCGGTCGCGGCATCCGCGAGCACCCTGACCACCCCATCGGTCTCTCCCGAGCCTTGGGCGCGGCCGCTCGCGAGGAACGGAAACGACCCTTCCCGGTGCTCGATGCCGGCCGCTTCGAGCTCGGCCCCGGTCCGGCCGACCCACGCGATCTCCGGGTGGGTGTAGATGACCCAGGGGACGAGGCCGTGGTCGACGTGCGCGGCGCGTCCCGCGATGCGCTCGGCCACCGCAACCCCTTCCTCCGACGCCTTGTGCGCGAGCATCGGCCCCGCCACCGCGTCGCCGACCGCCCAGATGCCGGCCGCGGTGGTGCGGCCCTGGTCGTCGACGGCGATGCGGCCGTGGTCGTCGAGCTCGACGCCGGCCGCGGCGGGGTCGAGACCCTCGGTGTTGGCGCGGCGGCCGACCGCGACCACGAGCCGGTCGAGCTCGAGCTCGTGCGGGCCTTCGGCGTCTTCGTAGCCGACGGTCACCCCGGCCTCGCGGGGGCGGGCGCCGGTGACCCGCGCGCCGAGCCGGATGTCGAGCCCCTGGCGCCTGAATGCCTTCAGCGCCTCGCCCGCGATCCGCCGGTCCGCGGCGGGCAGGAAGCCGTCGAGCGCTTCGAGGACCGTCACCTCCGAGCCGAGCCGCGCCCACACGCTGCCGAGCTCCAGGCCGATGACGCCGGCGCCGATGATGCCGAGCCGTTCCGGCACCCCGGAGAACGCGAGGGCGCCTTCGTTGTCCACGATGCGGTCCCCGTCGACCTCCGCCACCGGGATGCGGACCGGGACCGAGCCGGTGGCGAGGACGATGTGCCGCGCGGCGAGCGTCCGGGGCTTGCCGCCCCCGTGCGGGGCGACCCCGACCGCGCCGCCGCCCCGCAGGGTGGCGAGCCCGCTGATCGATTCGACCCTGTTCTTGCGCAGCAGCCCCGCGACCCCGCGGGTCAGGGTCCGCACCACCTTGTCCTTGCGCGCGAGCATCCGCCCGAGGTCCAGCCTGACGTCGCCGGCTTCGATGCCGTGCGCGGGCAGGAGGTGGCGGAGGTTGTGGTAGTGGTGGGAGGAGTCGAGGAGCGCCTTCGACGGGATGCAGCCGACGTTCAGGCAGGTGCCGCCGAGGGCCGGCTTCCCGCGCGCATCGAGCCAGGCGTCGACGCAGGCGGTGCGCAGCCCGAGCTGCGCGGCCCGGATGGCCGCGACGTATCCGCCGGGACCGGCGCCGATGACCACCACATCGAAGCTGTCCATTGTGCATCCGGCTCCCGATTTCCGATTGCCCGGCGCCCGCGGCCGGAATCACACGTCGAGCAGCAGCCGCGCCGGGTCCTCGACCGCCTCCTTCACGCAGACGAGGAACCCCACCGCCTCGCGACCGTCGATGATGCGGTGATCGTAGGACAGCGCGACGTACATCATCGGACGCACCACCACCTCGCCGTCCACCACCACCGGACGGTCCTCGGTCCTGTGCATGCCGAGGATGCCGCTCTGCGGCGGATTCAGGATCGGGGTGGAGAGCAGGGACCCGAACACGCCGCCGTTGGAGATGGTGAAGGTGCCGCCGCTCATGTCGTCGATGGAGAGCGTCCCGTCGCGCGCCTTCGCGCCGAACTCGGCGATGCGCGACTCGATCCCGGCGAACGACATCGTCTCGACGTTGCGCAGGATCGGCACCACGAGACCGCGCGGCGAGCCGACCGCGACCCCGATGTCGCAGTAGTCGTGGTACACGATGTCGCCGCCCTCGATGCGGGCGTTGACGGCGGGGAAGCGCCGGAGCGCCTGCACCGCGGCCCTGGCGAAGAACGACATGAAGCCGAGGCGCACCCCGTGGCGGCGCTCGAAGCCCTCCCGGTGCCGGGCGCGCAGCGCGATCACCGGCTGCATGTCGATCTCGTTGAAGGTGGTGAGGATCGCGGCGGTGTGCTGGGCCTCGACGAGGCGCTCGGCGATGCGCCGGCGCAGCCTCGACATCGGCTCGCGCCGCTCCTCGCGGCTTCCGGGGGCGGGTGTCCCCGGTACGGATCCGATACCGACGGGCGCGGACATCGAATCAACGGGTGCGGGCGCCGATGTTGTGGCCGCCCCGGCCGCGGCCCGGCCGGCCTCGGGTACCGGAGCGGGGGCGGCGGGTGCGGGCGCCGATGCGGCCGGCCCGGCCCGGACAGGGGCGGACCCGGATGCCGGGGCGGGTGCGGCGGGAACGTCCGCCGGCGCCGCCGATGCGGAAGCCTCCAGATGCGCGAGGACGTCCGCCTTGGTGATCCGGCCGTCCCTGCCCGTGCCGGCGATCGCCGGGGCGTCGAGGCCGTGCTCCTCGACGAGCCGGCGGACGGCGGGGCTCAGGCGTTCCGCGCCGGCCGCGGCGGCCGATTGCGCGGCGGGAGCCGCGGGTTCCGCCGCGGGCGCGGGTCCGAGCCCGGACGGCCCGCCGGGCGCGCCGGCGCCGGGCTCGATCCGGGCCAGCACCTCCTGGCTCAGCACCGTGTCTCCGGGGTGCTTCAGAATCTCGGCGAGCACCCCGGCTTCCGGCGCCGGCACCTCGAGCACGACCTTGTCGGTCTCGAGCTCGATGAGGATCTCGTCCCTGTCGACCGCATCACCCGGCTTCCGGCGCCACTCCAGCAGCGTGGCGTCGGGGATGGACTCGGCGAGCACCGGCACCTTCACGTCGATGGTCATTGCGCTGTCTCCTCCGTCCGCTCCGCCACCCATGCTCACGCGCTCTTCCGGCGCGCCGCCGGCTGGTCGAGACCCAGCGCGGTCTCCACCAGGGTCCTCTGCTGGCTGGTGTGCACGTTGAGGTAGCCCGCGGCGGGGGACGCCGAGTAGTCGCGGCCGGCATAGACCAGGGTGTGCCTGCGCCGGATGCATCCCGCGAGGTGGCGCCGCGAGAGCATGAAGAACCAGCTCCCCTGGTTGCGCGGCTCGTCCTGCGCCCAGCAGATCTCGGTCGCCTTCGGGTACCGCCCGAGCGCCGCCCGGATCTCCTCTTCGGGAAACGGGTAGAGCTGCTCCACCCGCACGACGGCCACATGCCGCAGACCGGCCTCGCGCCGCCGTTCCAGGATGTTGTAGTAGACCTTGCCGGAGCACATCACGAGCCGCGTGACCTGGCCGGGATCGATGTTGTCGACCTCGTCGATGAGGACCTGGAACCCACCCGTGCAGAGCTCCTCGCGGGTGGAGGTGGAGAGCCGGTGACGCAGCAGGCTCTTGGGGCTCATGATCACGAGCGGCTTGCGGTAGGGCCGCAGGAGCTGGCGCCG
This sequence comes from Gammaproteobacteria bacterium, assembly GCA_965202735.1. Taxonomy (GTDB): domain Bacteria; phylum Pseudomonadota; class Gammaproteobacteria; order HK1; family HK1; genus HK1. Next base: position 605,778 of record OZ241844.1, on the reverse strand, counting down.
CAGCACATGGAACATCTGCGCGGGCGTCGTCGGCACGCAGACCTGCATGTTCTCCTCGGCGCAGAGCTGGAGGAACCGCTCCAGGCGGGCCGAGGAGTGCTCGGGTCCCTGGCCGTCGTATCCGTGCGGGAGCATCAGCACGAGCCCGCAGAACCTTCCCCACTTCGCCTCCGAGGAGCTGAGGAACTGGTCGATGACGACCTGGGCGACATTCGCGAAGTCCCCGAACTGCGCCTCCCAGATGATCAGTCCCTCCGGCTCGGCGGTGCTGTAGCCGTACTCGAACCCCAGGACCGCCACCTCGGAGAGCATCGAGTTGATGGCCCGGAATCCGGGCTGGCCGTCGAACAGGTGCCGGAGCGGGGTCCAGGTGCCGAACCGCTTCTGGTTGTGCAGCACCGCGTGGCGGTGGAAGAACGTGCCGCGCTGGCTGTCCTGGCCGGAGAGGCGTACCGGGTAGCCGTCCTCGAGCAGCGTCGCGTAGGCGAGGTTCTCGGCGAACCCCCAGTCCATCGGCCGCTCGCCGCGGGCCATCTCCCCGCGGGCGTCGACGATCCGCCGGACGCTGCGGTGCAGCTCGAAGTCGGCGGGGTACTCGCAGAGCTTCTTTCCGAGGCGCTCGATGCGTTCGATGCTCACCGCGGTGTCGCCGGGAGCGCGCCAGCCGGTGCCGATGTACGGCGTCCAGTGCGCGAGGTGCGGGCTTACCCCGTCGTCGACGAGAGGCCGCGACACCACGCGGTCCGCCTCGAGGTCGGCGAGATAGGCATCGGACATCGCCTCCGGCTCGCCGGGCTCGACCACGCCCTCGGCGACGAGCCGGTCCGCGTAGAACTTGCGCGGGCCCGGCTGGGTACGAATCTTCCGGTACATCATCGGCTGGGTCGCGAGCGGCTCGTCGGCCTCGTTGTGGCCGTAGCGGCGGAAGCAGATCATGTCGACGACCACGTCCTTCTTGAACCGCATCCGGAAGTCGAGGGCGAGCCCGGCGACGAAGACCACCGCCTCGGCGTCGTTGCCGTTGACGTGGAAGATCGGCGCCTGCACGAGCTTGGCGACGTCGGTGCAGTACAGGGTCGAGCGGGAATCGAGGGGGTCGCTGGTGGTGAAGCCGATCTGGTTGTTCACCACCACGTGCACGGTGCCGCCGGTGCCGTAGCCGCGCGTCTCCGAGAGGTTCAGGGTCTCGGTCACCACCCCCTGGCCGGAGAAGGCGGCGTCGCCATGGATCAGAATCGGCAGCACCTGGTCGCGGGTCGAGTCTCCGCGTCGCTCCTGCCGGGCCCGGACCGACCCTTCCACCACCGGGTTGATGATCTCGAGGTGGGAGGGGTTGAACGCGAGCACGAGGTGGATCGGCCCGCCGGGCGTCTCCACGGTGGAGGAGAAGCCCAGGTGGTACTTCACGTCGCCCGAGCCGACGCCCACGTCGACCTGGCCTTCGAACTCCCCGAACAGCACCCCCGGATGCTTGCCGAGGATGTTCACCAGCACGTTGAGCCGCCCGCGATGGGCCATGCCGATGACCGCCTCGCGCACGCCGCGGCTCCCGGCGTTCTGCACCACCTCGTCGAGGAGGGGGATCAGGTTCTCGCCGCCTTCGAGCGAGAACCGCTTCTGGCCGACGTACTTGCGGTGCAGGTAGTCCTCGAGCTTCCGGGCGGCGGTGACCCGGCGCAGGATGTCGCGCTTCCTGGCCGCATCGAAGCTCGGCCGCCCCCGGCACGACTCGAGCTGCTCCTGCACCCACCGTTTCTGCTCGGTGGAGGAGAGATGGGTCAGCTCGGTGCCGATCGATCCGCGGTAGGTGTCGCGCAGCAGGGCGTCGATCTCCCGCAGCGTCGCTTCCGGCTTGCCGATGTGGAGCGTCCCGGTGTTGAACGTCCGATCGAGGTCGTCCTCGCCGAAGCCGAAGTGCGCGGGGAAGAGGTCGGGGACGGGAGGCCGCTCGTAGACCCTGATGGGGTCGATGTCGGCGCCGCGGTGGCCGCGGTACCGGTTGGCGTTGATGAGCGCCACGACCTTCATCTGCTGCTCGGTGAGCTCCGCCATCTGCCGCCGGGAGAGCTCCGGGACGTCGCCCGGCGACGGCGGGCGGGCGGAGGCGGGCTCGGCGTCGAGACCGGCGAAGAATGCGCGCCACCGCGGGTCGACCGAGCCCGGGTCCGCGCGCCAGGCGAGGTAGAGGTCGTCGAGGAACCCGGCGTTCCCCATCCGGAGAAGGGATGAATCCATCGTTCGGCTCTCGGCTCGCACGGCAGATCAATCGGTTGCGGGAAAGTCTAGCCGATCGGATCGTCCGATTGGGTACGGGCGGTCCGTTGCGTGTAAGATCGTTTCCCGTCGTGCAAGGCCATTGCGCTCCCTGCCGCAACCATCACGGCCTTCCCGGGCCGCCCGGCACGGACCCGGAATGGACATCCCCGGAGCGCAGCCCGCCGAACGGCCGGAGCGCCGGATTCCCGCCCGGGAAGCCGGATCCCGGGGCTCCGATCGCGTCCGCCGCGCCCGAGTCACGGGAGAGCAACATGACGAATCGAAGGGTCGTAACGATCACGGACCGTTCCTCGGGAGACAGCGTCGACTGCGAGGTGCTCGAAGGCGTCCACGGACGCCCGGTCATCGACATCCGGGCCCTGCCGTCGAAGCTCGGCTACTTCACCTACGACCCCGGCTTCGCGTCGACCGCGAGCTGCTCCAGCACGATCACCTGCATCGACGGGGAGGAGGGCGTGCTGCTCTATCGCGGCTACCCCATCGAGCAGCTCGCCGAACGCAGCAACTTCCTCGAGATCTGCTACCTCCTGCTCTACGGCGAGCTTCCCGGCAAGGCGCAGTGGAGCGAGTTCAACGCCGCGATCCGGCGGCACACGATGGTCCACGAGGGGATCCGGAGGTTCATCGCCGGGTACCGGCACGACGCCCACCCGATGGGGATGCTCGTCGGCATCGTCGGCGCACTCTCGACCTTCTATCACGACACCCTCGACATCAGCGATCCCGAGCACCGCGAGCTGGCCGCGATCCGCATGATCGCGAAGCTCCCCTCCATCGTCGCCGACTGCTACAAGTACAGCATCGGCCAGCCCTTCATGTATCCGATCAACTCGCTCGGCTACGTGGAGAACTTCCTCCAGATGATGTTCGCGGTCCGCGCCGAGCCGTACATTCCGACCCCCGTCGCGGTGCGCGCCCTGGAGCTGATGATGATCCTGCACGCCGACCACGAGCAGAACGCGAGCACATCCACGGTGCGGCTCGCGGGCAGCTCCGGCGCGAACCCCTACGCGTGCATCGCGGCCGGCATCGCCACCCTGTGGGGACCGGCGCACGGAGGCGCGAACGAAGCGGTGATCGACATGCTCCGCGACATCAGGGATCCGGCCGGGATCCCGAGGTACGTGGAGCGCGCCAAGGACCGCGACGACCCGTTCCGTCTGATGGGGTTCGGGCACCGCGTCTACAAGAACTTCGACCCCCGCGCGACCATCATCCGCCAGGCGTGCCACGACCTCCTCCAGGACCTGGACGCGAGCAACCAGCCGCTGTTCGAGGTCGCGTTGCGCCTGGAGGAGATCGCCCTTCGGGACGAGTACTTCATCGAGCGCAACCTCTACCCCAACGTGGACTTCTACTCCGGCATCATCCTGAGCGCGCTGGGGATTCCGCTCAACATGTTCACCGTGATCTTCGCCCTCTCGCGCACGGTCGGCTGGGTGGCGCACTGGCTGGAGTTCTTCTCCGGCGACGAGCAGCGCATCGGGCGCCCGCAGCAACGCTACGTGGGCGCGGCGCGGCGCGACTACGTGTCCAGGAAGGAGCGCGGCTGAAGGCGGGAGACGAACGGGAGATCCGCACATGACCTCTACCGCGAGGGTCGCCGTCACCGGTGCGGCGGGCCAGATCGGATACTCGCTGCTGTTCCGGATCGCCTCCGGCGAGATGCTCGGACCGGACCGGCCGGTGGCGCTGAACCTGATGGAGATCACGCCCGCGCTCGGTGCGCTCCGGGGCGTGGTCATGGAGCTCGACGACTGCGCGTATCCGCTGCTTCGGGACATCGTGGTCACCGACGATCCCGCCGTCGCGTTCAGGGATGCCGACTACGCGCTGCTCGTGGGCGCCCGGCCGCGCGGAAAGGGCATGGAGCGAGGGGATCTGCTCGCCGGGAACGGCCGGATCTTCGGTCCCCAGGGCCGGGCGCTCAACGACCACGCCAGCCGTGACGTGAAGGTGCTCGTGATCGGCAACCCCGCCAACACCAATGCGCTCATCGCGATGCGCAACGCGCCGGACCTGGCGCCGGCGCAGTTCACCGCGATGACGCGGCTCGACCACAATCGGGCGATCGGCCAGGTGGCGGAGAAGACCGGCGCCCCGGTGGCCGACATCCGGCGGGTGACGATATGGGGCAACCACTCCGCGACCCAGTATCCCGACCTGAGCCATGCCACCATCGGCGCCGAGCCGGCGATGGCCCGGCTCGATCCCGAGTGGGTCCGCAACCACTTCATCCCTCGGGTCCAGAAGCGGGGCGCCGAGGTCATCGAGGCGCGCGGCCTCTCCAGCGCCGCCTCCGCCGCCCACGCGGGGCTCTCGCACGTGCGCGACTGGGTGCGGGGCACCGCCCCGGGCGACTGGACCAGCATGGCGGTCGCCAGCGACGGAAGCTACGGCATCCCCGAAGGCCTGATCTGCTCCTTTCCGGTCACCGTCGAGAACGGCGCCTGGCGCATCGTGCAGGGGCTGGACATCGACGACTTCAGCCGCGGGAAGATGGATGCGACCCGGGCCGAGCTCGAGGAGGAGCGCGACGCGGTCGGGGCCCTGCTCTGATCGTCCGACCGCTCCGAACCGCCGGCTCCGATCCGATCGATCGGCAGGCCCGGATTCCGACACCGATCGGCAGGCCCGGATGCCGCCGCGCCGAAGGGAGGAGGCTCCGGCGCCGAAGGGCGCCGCCCGTCGGCGGACGAAGCGCCGCGCCATTCCCGACGGGAGACGGCGCGAACCGTGGTCCCCGATGGAGCCCCCTAGCCGCCCAGGGTGGCGAGGGCCTCTTCCCGGGAGGCGTGAACGGGGATGATCTTGTCGAACCCGCTGATTTCGAAGACTTCCCGAATCGAGTCCGAGAGCGAGCAGAGAACGAGCTCGGCGTTTCGCTTGCGCAGGGTCTTGGCGATCAGCAGGATGACCCGCAGGCCCGCACTGCTGATGTAGGACAGACCCTCGAGGTCGATGATGACGGTGTTGTCGTCGTCGCCGATCGCGGCCTTCATCGCCTCCTCGAAGTCCCGGGCGTTCACGCCGTCGATGCGCCCTTCCGCCTTCGCGATCAGGGTCCCGTTGTTCCGTTCGGTCTTGATGTCCATGGAGCTCGCGTCCTGGTTGGTGATGTGGCCTGCGCCCCGCGCGTCGGGCCCGACCCCCGAAGGATAGCCACGGCGCCTGTCGAGGGCAACGTCGAAGTCGGGGGGGGGGAGTGTCTCATTTTGACTTTCTTCCTCAGCGCGACATCACTGCCCCGGAGTCAAGCTGAGGCACTACCCAGCCACGGGCAGCTTCGACAGGGCGCCACTCCCGCCTCGGCGACCCATACCCGGTCCACTTCGATGAGGGGTTCCGGCCCGCCGATTGAATGCCGGGCGATGAGCCATCCACGGAAACGGGACGGCTCCACCGCGCCGGGCGGTTCGGCGTGTCACCCGCCTTCCTCTTGAAGGCCGTCCCCCGTCCGCCTAGGGCCTGTTAACGCAATTTCTGATAGACTCTGGACCTACGGTCGATGAAGAGGATTCCAGAGCTATGGAGCTCACGCAAGCGCACTACGAGCGCATCGCGCATGTGTTTCCGCGCCAACGGGGCAATGTCTCGCTCACTCATCTGGCGGTGCTCAACGCCATCCTGTATGTGGCCGAGCAAGGCTGCAAGTGGCGCGGGCTGCCGGCCCATTTCGGCAACTGGCACACCATCTACACGCGGATGAACCGCTGGGCGAAGAGCGGGGTGCTGGACCGGGTGTTTGGGGAGCTGCAGCGCCAGGGCATCATTCGGGTGAAGGTGGAGGTGCTGTCGCTCGACAGCACGGCGGTCAAGGTGCATCCGGACGGGACGGGGGCGGAGAAAAAAACGGTCCCCAGGCCATCGGGAAGTCGCGCGGGGGCTGGACCACCAAGCTTCATCTGGTTGCCGCGGATGACCGAAGCGCAGTAGGGTTTTCGCTGTCCGGGGGCGAGGCGGGGGATGCGCCGCAAGGACGGGAGCTGCTGGCCCGCACGGCGCTGCCGGAATCGGCGCGCTCTCTGGTGATGGACAAGGCCTACGAGGGCGACGAGACCCGCGCGCTGGTCGCGGAGTTGGGGCTTGAGCCGGTGGTGCCGCCGAAGGCGAATCGGGTTTCGCCATGGGAGTATGACCGGGAGCTGTACAAGAGGCGCAACGAGGTCGAGCGTTTGTTCCGGCGGCTGAAGCGATTCAGGCGGGTGTTCACCCGCTTCGACAAGCTCGATGTGGTCTTCAGCTTCTTCATCTCCTTTGCGCTCATCGTCGATGCGCTCAAATCCATATAGTGTTAACAGGCCCTAGCATCGCGGCTCGATCCGCACCGCTTGAGCGCGACGCGAGGGCTCGGCAACGCGTGCAGCCGCAGGGCCACATCACCCCGCTCCCCGCACGGAGGGAGCCGCGCTCGCCGCCGGCTTCGGAAGCGCTCGCCGGCCCCGCGGGCCGCGGGCCGCGGACGGCGCCGCGCCGGCTCTCCGGGCGACGTCCATGAACTTCGACGCCTACGATCTCGACGCGGCGTTCCACGACGAGATGTTCTTCCCCGACGGCTCGCTCCGCGAGCACTGCCGGGCGCTCCACGATGCGCTGCGCCGGCTCTCCGGCGAAGAGCTCGCCGGCATGCAGGAGCGGGTCACGCGCTCGTTCTCGCACGAAGGCATCACGTTCACCGTCTACGGCGACGACGAGGCGGAGGAGCGCATCATCCCCATCGACTGCGTGCCCCGCATCCTCTCCGCCGGCGAGTGGGCGCGGCTCGAGTCCGGCCTCGTCCAGCGCCTCGCCGCGCTGAACCGCTTTCTCGGGGACGTCTACGACCAGGCCCGCATCGTCTCCGACGGCGTGATCCCCGCGGACCTCGTGCGCGGCTGTCCCCAGTACCGCGTCGAGATGCGCGGGGTCCAGGTGCCCCACGGCACGTGGGTCGCGGTCTGCGGCACCGACCTGGTGCGCACGCATGACGGCTTCCTGGTGCTCGAGGACAACCTCCGGTCGCCCTCGGGGGTGTCCTACATGATCGCCAACCGCAAGGTGGTGAAGAGGAACCTGCGCCGCGTGTACCGAAGCTGCCGGGTGCGGGAGGTCGAGCACTACGGGAGCGTGCTGCGCGAGACCCTGTGCGAGCTCGCTCCCGGCGGGCGGTCCGATCCCTGCATCGTCCTGCTCACCCCCGGGGTCTACAACTCCGCCTTCTACGAGCACATGTTCCTCGCGCACGAGATCGGCGCGTCCCTGGTCGAGGGGCGCGACCTGCTGGTCAAGGACGGCTTCGTCCACATGCGCACGACCGAGGGGCTGCGGCGCGTCGACGTGATCTACCGCCGCATCGACGACGACTTCCTCGACCCTCTGGTGTTCCGCCCGGACTCCCTGCTCGGAGTGCCCGGCCTGCTGCACGCCTTCAGGCTGGGGCGCGTCGCGCTCGCGAACGCGCCGGGGACGGGGGTGGCCGACGACAAGGGCGTCTACGCCTTCGTCCCCGACATGATCCGCTACTACCTCGGCGAGGAGCCGATCCTGGCCAACGTCGAGACCCGCCTGTGCCGGCGGCCGGAGGATCTGGAGTACACCCTCGACAACCTGGAACGCCTGGTGGTGAAGCGGGTCGGCGAGTCCGGCGGCTACGGCATGCTCGTCGGCCCGCACGCGACCCCCGGGGAGCGCGCGGCCTACGCCGGGCAGATCCGCGCCGACCCGACCGGCTTCATCTCCCAGCCGGTGCTCGCGCTCTCGCGCGCGCCCTGCCTCGTGGAGGGACGCGCCGAACCCCGCCACGTCGACCTGCGTCCGTTCGCGCTGCACGGCCGCGAGACGCGCATCGTGCCCGGCGCGTTCTGCCGGGTGGCGCTGCGCCCGGGCAGCCTGGTGGTGAACTCCAGCCAGGGCGGGGGCGGCAAGGACCTCTGGGTGCTGGAGGACTGAATGCTCTCGCGCAGCGCCCAGGGGCTGTACTGGATGGGCCGCTACCTGGAGCGGGCGAGCGGCCTGTGCCGGCTGCTGAAGCTGCAGGTCGAGGCGCTGGTGGATCGGCCGGTCTCCGAGATCCGGTTCGGCTGGCGCCGGACCTACGCGGTCCTCGACCGGCAGCCGCCGTTCGGAGACGATGCCGCGGCCGGCGAGAGCGACGATCTCACCCTCGCCGATTCCTACACGCTGGCCGGCGATCTCACGTTCGAGCGCTCCAATCCCGAATCGCTCCGGAGCTGCTTCGCCCTCGGCCGCGAGAATGCCCGCCAGATGCGTCACTGCATCAGCGCGGAGATGTGGACCTGCCTGAACCTCGCCTGGCTGCGCATCCGCGACCTCGACATCGAAGACATCTGGAAGGTCTCGCCGGAGGGCTTCTACGTCCGGACCATGCGCGAGATCGACACCTTCGTCGGAGTGGCGGAGGCGACCATGTACCGCGACGAAGGCTGGCGCTTCATGCAGGTCGGCCGGTTCATCGAGCGGGCCCAGCTTCTGACCGCCCTGCTCCTGGCGCAGCTCGCCACCGCCCGGGCGCCCGGCGCCGCCCCCGAAACGGGCTGGACGAGCCTGTTGCGCGCGTGCCTGGCGTTCGACGCCTACAAGCGCGGCTACAGCGTCGAGGTCCGGCCGGACCGGGTGCTGGACCTGCTGGTCGCCGACTCCCTGCTGCCCGGCTCGCTGCACCGCTCGCTGGAGAAGCTTGCGTCGGAGCTGGCCGCCATCGGGCCGAGCCCGAACGCGCGCGCCGGCGCCGCGGCCGCGCGGCTGGCCGGCCGGCTGTGCGCGCTGATTCGCTACGAATGGCCGGACCACCCGGATCGCCCGGCTCTCCTGGCCGAGGTCCGGGAGCACTGCTTCAGGCTCCACGATCTCGTGAACGCGGCGTACGTCGACTACGACATCGAGGACGCACCGATCCGCTGAACGCAATGGCCGGCGCCGTTCGCTTCGACATCGAGCACGTCTCCCGCTACCGCTACGCGAGCCGCGCGCGGGGGTGCGCGATGCTGCTCTGCCTGGAGCCGCGCGGGGACCGGGGACAGCGGCTGCTCCGTTTCGGCATCGAGACGCGTCCGCCCGGCGGCCTGAGCCGCGAAACGGACGGCTTCGGCAACGCGCGGCACGTACTCGACGTCCACGAGGCGCACCGGGCGCTGGACATCACCGCCCGCTCCACGGTCGAGCCGGCGCCAGCGCCGGAGCTGCCGAGGCGCCTCGGCGCCTCGGCCTGGCGGGAGGTGCGCGCCCTCGGGAGATCCTTCGCCGACTGGGACTTCATCCACCCGAGCCCCCTGATCCCGTCCACCTCCGCGCTCGCCGCATTCGCCGACCGGCATCGCATCAAGCCCGGGACCGACCCGCTCGAAAGCCTCCTGCGTCTGTCGGAAACGCTCCATCGCCGACTGCGGTACGTTCCGGGAGCCACGTCGGCGGAATCCCCCGTGGACCACATCCTCCGCACCGACCGGGGGGTCTGCCAGGACTTCGCCCATGTGATGATCGCCATCGCGCGCTCGTGGGGAATCCCGGCGCGCTACGTCTCCGGCTACCTGCACGTGACCGCCCGGGCCGGGGATCAGGTGCCGGACAACGCGACCCACGCGTGGGTCGAATGCCGGCTGCCGGAGATCGGCTGGACGGGCTTCGACCCCACCAACCGGAGCCTCGCCGGGGCCGGACACGTACGCATCGCGATCGGCCGGGACTATCGGGATGTCTCTCCGACCCGCGGCATCGTCCACGGTGGAGGGGACGCCCGACTCGACGTGGACGTGCGGGTACGGACGGCCCACGGGGCCGGCGGGGGGCCGGCGGCGCGGGGTCCCGCCGCGTCGGGCGGCGGGGTTGCCCGGCAGGGCTGCGGGCGGTAGCCCGGGGCTCACGACCCGGCTTCGACGTTGCCGCCCGCCTCCACCTCCGGGCCTCCCGGCGCCGACGCGGGCAGCCGGAGGGTTCACGACCGGCTTCGACCCGACTTCGACGCCCCCGGCTTCACGCCCCCGACTTCGACGCCCCCGACGGTAGTGCCTCAGTTTGACTCCGGGGCCGTTATGTCGTGTCGAGGAAGAAAGCCAAACTGAGGCACTACCCGGGGTTGAAGCAGCTTGCCGCGCGGGGCGCCGGGTGGTATCGGTCCCGCCGGAGCGTGGCCGGGACCGGGCGCGCCGCACTCATGTCGCCGGCCTCCCGAGGACTCCATCATGCGCGAGCACCCGAACATCCTTTTCATCCAGGCCGACCAGCTCAAGCCCCAGGTGCTGCCCGGATACGGCGGCGGGGCGGTGACGCCGCACCTCGATCGGCTGTGCGGCGAAGGGGTGGTGTTCGAGAACGCCTACTGCAACTTCCCGCTCTGCGCGCCGTCGCGCTTCTCGATGCTGGCGGGGATGCTGCCGTCGCGCGTGCGGGCCTTCGACAACGGGGCGGAGCTCTCCGCCGCCACCCCCACCATGGCGCACTATCTGCGCCTGGCGGGGTATCACGCCACGCTGTCGGGCAAGCAGCACTTCGTCGGGCCGGACATGCTGCACGGGTTCCACGAGCGGCTCGTCCCGGAGCTCTATCCCACCGACTTCCACTGGACGCCGAGCTGGGACGAGGCGCGCATGGACTCGAACAACGATTCGAGCGGGGTCACCCGGGCCGGCGTCTGCGTGCGCAGCATGCAGATGGACCACGACGAGGCGGTACTCTTCCGGGCGGTGTCCAGGCTGCACGACTTCGCGCGCGACCCGGACCGGCGGCCGTTCTTCCTGCTCGCGTCCTTCACCCACCCGCACGAGCCGTACTTCGCGCTGCGCAGGCACTGGGAGCGCTACCGCCACGAGGAAGTCCCGATGCCCGCGACCCCGCTGCCGCCCGCCGCGGAGCGCGACCCGCACAGCGAGCGCATGCTCGCCCACCACGGCCTCCTCGAAGGGGACATCACCGAGGATCACGTCCGCACCGCCCGCCACGCCTATCTGGCCAACTGCTCGTACCTCGACGAGATGGTCGGAGCCCTTCTGGAGACGCTCGAGGCGGCCGGCCTGGCCGGGAGCACGGTGGTCGTGGCCACCTCGGACCACGGCGACATGCTCGGCGAGCGCGGCCTGTGGTTCAAGAAGCACTTTTTCGATCACGCCGCGCGGGTGCCTCTCGTCGTGCATGCGCCATGGAGGTTCGCGGCCGCTCGCCGGCGCGAGAACGTCTCCCTGGTGGATCTGCTGCCCACCCTGTGCGACCTGGCGGGGGTCGACCTCGCCGGCCGGGCGCCCCGGCCGCCCGACGGCGCGAGCCTGCTCCCCCTGTGCGACGATCCGGCCGCGCCGAGGGAGACGCCGGTGTTCGCGGAGATCACCTCCGAAGGGGTGCCGTCGCCGATGTTCATGGTCCGGCACGGGCCGTTCAAGCTCATGACCGGCGGTGGAGCGCCGGACGTGCTGTTCGACGTCGATGCGGACCCCGAGGAGCGGTCCGACCTCGCCGCGGACCCGGACCGCGCGGCGGACCGCGCGGCGCTCCGCCGCCTGGCCGAAGAGACCTGGGACGCGGCGGAGCTGGAGCGGCGGGTCCGCGCGAGCCAGCGCGAGCGGCGCCTGGTCCGGGACGCCCACGGTCACGGACCCGCCCCGGCGTGGGACGCGCTCGAGCTCGACCCGGTGTGGGCGTCGTGCCTGCGCGCGCCCGACGGCTACAACGACTGGGCCTGGCGGGGCATCGAGCCGCCGGACCCTGGTCCACGAGGGGGCCGCGGCCCGGCTTGACGCCGGCTGGCCGAAAGGATCCGGGCTTCCAGGGAGGTTTTTGTGCATCATTCCGAACGCCGGAACATCCCGGAGGCCTGCGGGGGCAGCACCATCGTGGCGGGAGGATGGCGGGTCGGAGTCGACGTCGGCGGGACGTTCACGGACGTGGTCGCCGTGCACGGCGCGCGCCACGGCGCGCGGGTCGCGAAGGTGCCCTCGCGGTCCGGCGACCGGGTGGCCGGCCTGCGCGCCGCGCTCCGGGCCGTCGGTCTCGACTGGTCGGAGGTGGACGACCTGGTGCACGGCACCACCATCGTCACCAACGCCATCGTGGAGGACGATCTGGCCGAGGTCGCCCTGATCGCCACCCGCGGCTTCTCCGACACCCTGGCCATCGGGCGCCAGAACCGCCGCCACCTCTACCGGCTCGACCTCGCGCCCAGGCCCGCGCCCCAGGTGCCGGCCGGACGTCGGTTCGAGGTGCGCGAGCGGCTCGACCACGAAGGCCGGGTGCTCGATCCGATGGACCCGGACTCGGTCGACGAGGTGCTCCGGCAGGTCGGGGACAGCGGCGCCGGGGCGGTCGCGGTGTCGCTGCTGCACGCCTACGCCAACCCGGCCCACGAGGAGGCGCTCGGCGAACGGCTGCGCGAGCGCTGCCCCTTCGTCGCGCTCTCCAGCCGCGTCAGCCCGGAGGCCCGGGAGTACGAGCGCACCGCCACCACGGCCCTGAGCGCGGGCCTCATGCCGCTGGCCGCGAGCTACCTGGACCGGCTCGACGCGGCGAAGCCGGCGGGGTCGAGGCTGCACCTCTTCCACTCCGCCGGCGGCATGGCCTCGCCGGCGGCGCTGCGCGAGCTGCCGCTCGGCCTCGCCGCCTCCGGACCCGCGGCCGGAGTGGCCGCCGCCGGCCGCGTCGCCGCGGACCTCGGCATCGAGCACGCCATCAGCTTCGACATGGGCGGCACCACCACCGACGTCTGCCTCGTCTTCGACGGCGAGGCGCAGATCTCCGGCGACCGCTCGCTCGGCGGCCGTCCCCTGCGCCAGCCCATGGTCGCGGTGGAGTCCATCGGGGCGGGCGGCGGCTCCGTCGCCCGGCTCGATCACGGCGCCCTGGCGGTCGGGCCGGAGAGCGCGGGCGCCGACCCCGGCCCCGCGTGCTATGCCCGCGGGGGCGACCGCCCGACGGTGAGCGACGCCAACCTGGTGCTCGGGTACATGGCCCCGGAACGGGTCATCGGCGGCGGCATCCGGCTCGACGCCGGTGCGGCGCGGGCGTCCGTCGCGCCCCTCGCGTCGGCCATGGACATGACGGTGGAGGACGCGGCGCTCGGCATCGTGCGGGTCGCCAACGCGACCATGCTGCGCGCGCTGCGCCGGGTCACGGTGGAGCGCGGCATCGACGGGCGCCGGTGCGCGCTCCTCGCCTTCGGGGGCGCCGGGCCGATGCACGCGGTCGAGCTGGCCCGCGCATTCTCGATCGCCACCGTGGTCGTCCCCGCCCACTCCAGCGTGTTCTCCGCCCTCGGCTGCGCCGGCGCGGGCATGAGCTACTCGCAGCAACGCACGCTGCGCATGGCGGCGGACACCTGGGACGCGCCGCGCCTGAACCTGGCGCGACGGGAGCTCGAGTCGCGGCTCGCCGCGCCCCTGGTCGCGGCCGGATACCGCGAAGGGGAGCTGGAGGTCGAGGAGGTGGCGGCGGTCCGCTACCGGGGGCAGAGCTACGCCATCGAGATCGCGGGCGCCCCCCTGGACGATCCGCCGCGCCTGACCCGCGCGTTCCTCGAACGGCATCGGGCGCTGTACGGCTTCGCGACCGAGGAGCCCTGGGAGCTCGTCTCGATCCGGCTCCGGGTCTCGGCCCCGCGGACCGATGGAGCGCAGCCGCCGGCGGTCCCCGGCCCATCCGGTCCGACCGGAGCGCCCGGCTCGATCGGAACGCCCGGCTCCAACGGAGCGCCCGGCTCGATCGATCCGACCGGAACGCCCGGTTCGATCGGAACGCCCGGCTCGACCGGGGCGTCCGGCTCGACCGGAGCGTCCGGCTCGACCGGAGCGTCCGGCTCGATCGATCCGGCCGGAACGCCCGATCCGACCGGAGCGTCCGGCGAGGCGGCCGCGGTTCGGACGCGGCCCTGCACCTTCGGCTCGGACGGGCCGGTGCCGACGCCCCGCCATGCCCGCGACGGCCTGGTCGCCGGGCGCGCGCTCGCCGGCCCCGCCGTGGTCGAGGACGCGTGGTCGACGGTCGTGGTGCCGCCCGGGGCGACCCTCGTCGCCGACGAGGCCGGGCACCTGCACATCGCCACCGGATGCGGACCATGACCGCGGCCCTCGAGTGGTCCCGCCACGGCGCCGGAGCCGGTCTTCGCTCCTCCGCTCCGGACCGCACGAGAGCGAGCCCGCGGCCGCCGCATCGCCACCGGATGCGGACCATGACCGCGACCCTCGAGTGGTCCCGCCACGGCGCCGGAGCCGATCTGCGCTTCTCCGCTCCGGACCGCGCGAGAGCGAGCCCGCGGCCGTGAGGCCGGCCGGACACATGGGCGCGGCCGTCGATCCGGTGACCCTGGAGGTCATCCGCAACGCGCTCGGCGCCACCGCGGAGGAGATGTCGCTGGTGGTGATGCGCTCGGCCCGGTCGCCGCTGCTGCGCGAGGCCGGCGACCTCTCGTCGGCGCTGACCGACGCCGACGGGCACCTCGTCGCCCAGGGCCGGGACATCCCCATGCACATGGGGGTCATGAGCTTCACGGTGCGGGAGTTCCTCGCGCGCGTGCCGAAGTCGCGGCTCGCCCCCGGCGACGTGTGGTTCCTCAACCTGCCCGAGATCGGCGGCAACCACCTGCCCGACGTCAAGGCGATCCGGCCGGTGTTCGTCGACGGCGCGATCGTCGCCTTCGCGGTCAGCCTCGCCCACTGGGCCGACATCGGCGGCGCGGTGCCCGGCAGCTACGTCGCGGGCGCCACCGACGCCTGGCAGGAGGGGCTCCGCATCCCGCCGTTCCGCCTGTTCGACGCCGGCGGCCCCGTGCGCGAGAACCTCGACATGGTGCTCGCCAACGTGCGCGGAGCGGACGAGCGCGAAGGCGACATCCTCGCCCAGATGGCGGCGACCCGGGGGGCCGAGGCGCAGCTTCACCGGATCTTCGCCGAGCACGGCGCCGGCACCGTGCTCGGCGCCATCGCCGCCATCCACGACCGGGCCGAAGCGCAGATGCGCGAGGCGCTGACCGCCGTCCCCGACGGCACCTACACCGGCGAGGACTGGCTCGACGACGACGCCGCGGGCGACGAGCCGGTCGCGGTGCGGGTGCGGGTGACCATCGCGGGCGACGGCGCGACGTTCGACTTCTCCGACACCGCCGACGCGGCCCGCGGGCCGGTGAACACCACCCCGTTCATCGCCGCGGCGTCGGTCTTCTACGTGGTCAGGACCCTCTTCGGACCCGACATCCAGCCGAGCGGCGGGTGCTACCGGCCGCTCGGGATCGTCACCCGTCCCGGCTCGCTGCTCGACCCCGGCCCCGGTCGGCCGGTGGTGGGCGGCAACCACGAGACCTCGCAGCGGGTCGCGGACGCGGTGTTCCGGGCGCTCGAGCCCACCGGACCGGAACGGCTCTCCGCCGGGGGGCCGACCACCTCCGGCCTGGTGCTGTTCGGCGCCCGGCGCGCGGACGGGGCCTGGACCACCTTCTACGAGACCCACGGCGGCGGCGAGGGCGCGCGGCACGACCGCGACGGCGCCCCGGTGGTGCGGGTCCACATGTCGAACGTGATGAACACCCCGGCCGAGGTGGTGGAGGCGGAGTACCCGATCCGGGTCGAGTGCCAGCGCCTGCGCGCCGGCTCGGGCGGGGCGGGGCGGCGGCGCGGCGGCGACGGCCTGCGCCGGGAGTACCGGGTGCTGTGCGACGACATGTCGGTCACCACGATGTTCGAGCGTCGCGTGGTGCCGCCCTACGGCCTGCGGGGAGGCGCGCCGGGGGCGCCGTTCCGCGTCGCCGTCGCCCACGCGGACGGGCGCCGCTCCGAACTGCCGGGCAAGGCCAACGTACGCCTCGGCCGCGGCGACGTGGTCGTGGTCGAGAGCTGCGGCGGCGGGGGGTACGGAACGCCGGCGCCATGACGCCTGAACCGGCGGTTTCACGAGGACAGGGGGGAACGATGCGATGAAGCTCGAAGGCAGGAAGGCCATAGTCACCGGCGCCGCGAAGGGCATGGGAGCGGCGATCACCACGACGCTCGCGCAGGAGGGCGCCGACATCGTGCTGACCGCGCGCGACATCGCGCCGCTGGTGGAGGTCGCGGCCGAGGTCCGCGCCATGGGCCGCGAGTCGTGGGTGATGGGCTGCGACGTGACCGACGATCAGGAGGTCAGGGAGATGGTCGCCAAGGCGGTCGAGGTGTTCGAGGGACGCATCGACATCCTGGTCAACGTCGCCGGCGTCACCGGTCCCATCGAGACCCCGGTACAGGACATCGACGTCGACGACTTCGACCACGTCGTCACCTCCAACGAGCGCGGCACCTTCCTTCCCATCAAGTACGTGGTCCCGGCCATGATCGCCCGGAAAGAAGGCAGGATCGTCAACATCGGAGGCACCTCGGGGCTGCGCGGATACCCCATGCGCACCGCCTACAGCGCGTCGAAGTGGGCGGTGCGCGGCATCACCCGCACCGTCGCGCTGGAGCTCGGGAAGCACAACATCAACGTCAACGCGGTGTGCCCCGGCATCGTCGACGGTCCGCGGATGCGCAAGCTCTGCGAGGAGAAGGCGCGGGTGCGGGGCTGGACCGCCGAGGAGGTCTACGAGGAGTACGTTCAGGACATGGCGCTGAAGCGCGTGACCACCGCCCGGGACATCGCCAACGCGGTGCTGTTCCTGGTGAGCGAGGACAGCCGCCAGATCACCGGCCAGCACATCGCCGTGGACGGCGGCTGGGACGTGTGATCGGGGCGGCGCCGGAGGACAGCGATGTACGTACCGTTCGAGCTGGAGATGCCGGGGGACCTCGACGGCGCCCTGCGGACGCTCGCCGCCGGCGGGGATGGGAGGACGGTTCCCATCGCCGGCGGCACCAACCTGATCGTGGACATGCGCGCGAAGCGCGAGCGGCCGGACCGGGTGGTGGGGCTCGGCCGGGTCGGCGAGCTGCGGGGCATGGACTTCGGCCCCGACCGCATCTCGATCGGCGGCGGCACCACCGTCACCGACCTGCTGCGCTCGCCGGAGATCGCCGTCGCCGCGCCGTCGCTCATCGAATCGGCGCGCCTGTTCGCGGGCCTGATGGTGCGCAACACCGCCACCGTCGCCGGCAACATCGCCTGCGGCTCCCCGGCCGCGGACCTGGTGCCGCCGCTGCTTTCGCTCGGCGCCGACGTGACGCTCGCCAGCGTGGCCGGGACGCGCACCCTGCCACTCGACGACTACTTCCTCGGCTACCGGCGCGACGTGCGCCGCGCCGACGAGCTGATCACCCGCGTTTCCTGGCCGCGCCGGCCCGAGCCGTCGGTCAACACCTTCTACAAGCTCGCGCGGCGCAAGGGCGACGCCATCACCGTCACCGGCGTGGCGCTGACGCTGGCCGCTTCGGGCGGAACCTGCACGAAGGCGCGCATCGCCCTCGGGGCGGTGGGGCCCGTCGTGTTCCGGGCCCGCGGAGCCGAATCCGTGCTGGAAGGCCGGGCGCTCACGCGGGCGCTGATCGACGAGGCGGCGGGCGCGGCGGCCGCCGCGTCCAGTCCCATCGACGATGTGCGGGCCTCCGCCGGCTACCGTCTCCATACCGTCGAGGCGCTGACCCGGCGGCTGGTGGCCGAGGCCTGGGACCGGCTCGGCCGGCACCGGCTCGACTGACGGGAGGCCACGCCCCATGTCCACCGAACGCACCATCACGCTGCGGGCCACCGTCGAGGCGCCGACCCGGCGGCTGGCGGCCAGGGCCCGGGACCGGCTCGACCGGCATCGGCTCGACTGACGGGAGGCCACGCCCCATGTCCACCGAACGCACCATCACGCTGCGCGTCAACGGGCGCGTCGAGAAGGGAAGCTTTCCCGCCCATCGCACGCTGCTGGAGGCGTTGCGCCAGATCGGGCACATGGAGGTCAAGTGCGGCTGCGAGAAGGGCGACTGCGGAGCCTGCGCGGTGCTCGTCGACGGGATGGCGGTCGACAGTTGCCTGACGCTCGCCTGGACCGCCGAGGGCGCGGAGGTCACGACCGTCTCCGGCCTGGGCGACCTGGACGCGCTGCACCCGGTGCAGCAGGCGTTCGCCGACGGCGGCGCCGCCCAGTGCGGCTACTGCACGCCGGGCATCATCATCGCCGCGAAGGCGATCATCGACGAGCACCCGGACCCCACCGAGGACGACATCCGCCTCGGCCTGAGCGGCAACCTGTGCCGCTGCACCGGCTATACCAAGGTGTTCGAGGCGGTGCGCGAGGCGGCCGCCGCCATGCGCTCCGGCGGGGGCGGGCGATGAACGGGGCGCGGAGGAGCCCGTACCGGCGCGCAGGCCGCATTCGGACGCTGCGGGCGATTCGGAGCGGCGGGGGCCGCCGTTCGGACCGGACGGCGCATCGGTCGACCGGCGACCCGTGCTGGCGCGGCGGTCGTGCCGGGAGGCTCGGGGTCCGGCCGGCCGCGAACGCCGCGCATCGTATCCCGGTGTGCCGGCGCGGCGGTCGTGCCGGGGGAGTCGGGGCGGCCGGCGATGACGCCGCGGCGATGCCTGCATGGAGGTACGGACGATGAACCGCGTCACCAGCGAGTCCCGGTCCCGGCCCAACGTCCGGCTCCGGCAGGTCGGGCGGCCGCTGACCCGCACCGACGCCCCCGGCAAGGTCACCGGCCGCACCCCCTACGCCGGCGACTACGCGATGCCCGGCATGCTGCACCTGCGGGTGGTGCGCGCGGACCTCGCGAGCGCGCGGCTCGTCCGGCTCGACGTCGCCAGGGCGCGGGCGCTCGAAGGGGTCGCCTGCGTCCTCACCGCCGCGGACCTCCCCGATCGCACCGCGTCGACCGACATCCCCGGCCAGACCGGCCGGAAGCGCCTGGACACCGGCCAGCAGATACTCGTCAGGGAGCGCGTGCGGTACTTCGGCGAGCCGCTTGCCCTGATCGCGGCCGAGACCCGTGACATCGCGGACCACGCCATGGAGCTGGTGGAGGCCGAGCTCGAGCCGGTTCCGGGCGTCTACGATCCGCTGGAGGCGATGAAGCCCGGCGCCCCCGTAGTGACCGAGCCGGACAACATCGTGGCGGAGCGCAGGACAAGGAAGGGAGACGTCGAGGCGGGGTTCGCGGAGGCCGACCTCATCGTCGAGAACACCTATCGCACGCCGTTCCAGGAGCACGCCTTCCTCGAGCCGGAGGTGGGGCTCGCATGGGTGGACGAGAACGACGTGGTCAACATCCGTGTCTCCACCCAGGTGATCGAGCACTTCCGGCCCATCGCCGACGCCATCGGGGTGCCCCACAACAAGGTCCGGGTCCGCGGCGCCCTGGTCGGCGGGGGCTTCGGCGGCAAGGAGGACCTCACCGTCGAGGTCTACCTGGCCCTGCTCGCGAAGCGCACCGGCCGGCCGGTGCGGCTGGAGTACACCCGCGAGGACTCGTTCGTCGGCCACGGCAAGCGCCATCCCTTCATCCTGACCTACCGCACCGGGGTCACGAAGGACGGGAAGATCACCGCGCTCGACGTCACGATGGTGGCCGACTCCGGGGCCTACGTCTTCCTGAGCCCCTACGTCCTGCTCTACGCGCTGGTGGCCGCCCCCGGCCCCTATCGCGTCGACAACCTCGCCGTCCATGCCCGGGCGGTGGCCACGAACAACATGTTCACCAGCGCCTTCCGGGGGTTCGGCGCGCTCCAGGCCTGCGCCGCGTACGAGCAGCAGATGGACGAGGTGGCGAAGGCGGTCGGCCTCGACCGCCTGGAGCTCCGGCGGCGGAACTTCCTGAAGACCGGCGAGCCGATGTCCACGGGCTTCGTGCCGCCGAGCGCGATCTGGACCGACCAGTGCGCGGAGAGGGCCTGGGCCGCGCTCGGCGAGCCCGCGCCCGACGAGGGGCCGCGCCGGACGGGGCGCGGCATCGCCTGCTACCAGCAGAGCTACGGCCGGCTCACCTTCCTGCACGACACCTCGGAAGCCTGGGTCGGGGTGGAGATGGACGGCACCGTGGTGGTGCGGTCCGGGGTCACCGACATCGGCGCGGGGCAGGTGTCGGCGCTGGGCCAGATCGCGGGGGAGGTGCTCGGCGTCACCCTCGACAACGTCGTGATCTACAACAGCGATTCCGCGGTGACGCCGCTCGCCGGCACCACCACCGCAACCCGCGCCCTGTACATGACCGGCAACGCGGTGAAGCAGGCGGCGGAGGGGCTCCGGGCGCGGCTCGTCGAGCGGGCCGCGGAGGCGTTCGGGGTCGGGCCGGACGCGGTGGACATGGGCGGCAACGCAGTCTTCGTCGTGGACCGCCCGGAGCGGTCGATGCCGCTCGTCGAGCTGGTCCGGATGTGTGGAGCCGAAGGCCTCCACCGCTCCGAGCTCTCCATGTTCCGCGCCCCGTTCACCGACTTCCTCGATCCCGAGACCGGCCAGGGCCAAGCCCATCCCGACTATGCCTACGGAGCGCATGCGGTCGAGGTGGCGGTGGACGTGGACACCGGCGAGGTCGAGGTGCTGAAGAGCGTGGCCGCGCACGACGTGGGGCAGTGCATCAACCCCGCCGCGGTGGAAGGCCAGATCCAGGGCGGGGCGCAGAACGGCCAAGGGTATGCGCTCAGCGAGGAGATGCTCTACGAGGAGGGACGGCTGATCACTCCGTCGTTCAGCGAGTACCTGATGCCGACCGCGATGGACATGCCGAAGGTCGAGTGCATCATCCTCGAGTCGCGCAGCGGCGTCGGTCCCTACGGCGCCAAGGGGATCGGCGAGCCCGCCATGACCCCCGTCGCGCCGGCCATCGCCAACGCCGTCGCGGACGCGATCGGAGTGCGCGTGTTCGAGCTGCCGATCACCCCGGAGCGGGTGGTCAGGGCGCTGAAATTGCATGATTCGTGATCCGCTCCGTGATAATTCCGTGATGATGTTGCGCGAAGGTATCGGCGGTGTCCGCGTCCGGCAGCGGCCGGCGGGCGGTGGCAGCAGACCTTGCGGAGGCTCTCGACATGGCGCTCATCCCGGCACTCTCCCCACTCTCCTCTCCGTCCTCTTCCTCCCACGCACACCCCCACGCGCAGAGCCCCACGCCCGAGCGCGCGCCGCTACATCTGCGGCGCCGTGCGGTGCGGCTCGCTTGGGCCGTGGCCCTGAGCGCCGCCCTCGGCGGGGCATCGGCGCAGGCGCAGCCGCTCCCGGAGCTGAGCCTGACCGGGGCGTTCGGCGTGTACGGCCATGGCCAGGCGCCGAGCAACGGTGACTGTCCGTCGGGCATCGAGGTGCTGGAGCGGATTGACGACAAGGTGATGGAAGGGGATGTGCTGACGCTGCGGGTGGAGCGCTCGAAGCGGCGGGTGGAGGAGATGACGCTGTCGGTGGACTTCGAGATAGTGACGGGGTCGGCGGCGGATGCGTCGGACCTGGGGCCGACGCGCAGGACGCTGCGCAACGTGGCGCTGCGCTTTCCCTCGACGCAGAGCGAGCTGAATCCGGACGTGCGGTTCGTGGCGCGGCGCTGTCACCATGTGGACATTGCGGTGGACGGGAAGCTGGAGGGGAACGAGATACTGTCGATTCGTCTCAAGCCGAAGCCTGGGGAGTACGAGGTCAAGGGGACGGGGCGCCGCGACGTACGGATAGGCGAGCGGGGGGCGGGGATCCGGGTGCGGTACGAGGACCTCGGGACGCTGGGGCGCACGCTCTCGGGGCGCCGGTTCAAGATGCGCCTGGAGGCGGGGGTGGCGAGCGGGAAGGCGGACGCCTGCACGTTCCGGCGGGACCGCTCGTTCACGCGGACCATTGCGACGCGGTGGCGGGTGCGCGACGGGGGGCGGGGGGACCTTCGTGCGGCGACGCTGGCGGACTTCGAGCTGCCGTCGCGGGTGGCGTTCCGCAATGGGGTGGCGGAGGTGGCGGTGACGGCGAAGGTGGACGGGGACCGGGAGGCGGAGGACTTCGAGCTGGACCGGCTGCACCTGTTCGGGGCGCCCGACAAGTGGCCCTGGCCGGCGGTGGTGTGCGAGACGGCGGCGGATGCGGCGAGGTACGGGCTGCGCGGTCCGGTGTTTGCGCCGCGCGGGGTGATACCGCCGGCGCTGTCGGTGCCGGGGAGGCCGACGGGGTTGAGCGCGACGCCGACGGAGGACCGGGTGACGCTGGCGTGGCGCGCTGAGACGGACCCGACGATAACGGGGTGGCGGTACCGGCTGCGGCAGTTCGCCGGCTGGACGCCGGCGACGGGGGTGTGGCGGGGCGATGCGTCGACCCGCGGGGTGGTGGTGGCCTTTCCGGGCTACCTCGACGGGACGGGGCTTGAGTTCCAGGTGCAGTCGTACAACGCCGCGGGGGCGAGCCCGTGGTCGGAGGCGGCGTCGGTGACGCTGGTCAACCGGGACACGCCGGCGCTTCGCCTCAGCGAGACCGCGGTCGAGGTGGAGGAAGGCGGGCACCGCGACCTGGACGGTGGCGATGAACGGGGCCTACAGCGCGACGGTGACCCTTGAGAGCAGCGACCCGGCGAAGGCGACGGTGCGCCCGTCCACCCTGCGCTTTGCCTCCGGAGACACGGACACGCCGCAGACGGTGACGGTGACGGGGCGCGCGGTGGGCGAGGCGGTGGTCTCCCACGCCGTCACGCTCGACGGCGCGGCGGTGCGCACCCCGGCTCCGGCGGGGACGGTGGCGGTGACGGTGACGGAGGCCGAGACCCGTCCGCCCAGGGCTCCGAAGGCGTTCCGCGCCCGGCCGGGCGACGGCGAGGTGACGCTCTCGTGGGCCAAGGGCGATGCGGCGATTGTCAGGTACGAGGTCATCCACCGCCTCGCCGGCCCCGGCCAGGCGTGGGGGGCGTGGGCGGAGATTGCGGGCTCCGGTGCGGACACGACCACTCACACGGTGGGGGGCCTGACCAATGGGCGGAAGTACATCTTCCGGGTGCGTGCGGTCAACGCGGGCGGGGCGGGGCCGCGCTCGAGGGGGCGCGGGGCGACGCCGATGGGCACGCTGACGGTGGCGGTGGAGGAGGCGGCCGTCGTCGAGGGGGACGATGGGCGCAGGCAGGTCGAGTTCGTGGTGACGCTGAGCGGGGAGCCGACCGACGATGTGAAGGTGCGGGTGGCGGCGCTCGCGGGCCCCGGGAGCACGGCGACGGAGGCCGAGGACTTCGTCGCGCTCGACGAGACGCTGGTGTTCGATGCCTCCGCCCGCAAGGATGCGCTGATGAAGACGGTGCGGGTGGAGGTGCTGGGCGACCACCGGGCGGAGGGGGACGAGACCTTCGTCCTGCGGCTCGACCGCCTGGAGACGGGCGACGGGCGGGTGGCGCTCGCCGGGGGCGGGGAGAAGCTCCGGGTGACCGGCACCATCACCGACGACGACGCGGCGCCGGTGCTGGCGGACATCGAGGACACGTACGTGGCCGGCCCGGACGTGATGGTGGATGTCACGGCGTCGGCCACCGACGCCGACGGCGACCCGGTCCGCTACACCTGGAAGCGCAAGAAGGGCGAGACCACCCCGGCGATTCCGAAGGGCACCGACCTGAGCTCGGCCCGGCTGTTCTTCGACCCGCCGGGGGTCGGCACCTACTCGATGCTGGTGACGGCGGATGACGGCCACGGCAACAGCGACTACCGGGAGCTGGTGATCACGGTGCGCAGCGTGCCCACGGTCTCGGTGCCGGCGGTGGTGAGAGTGACCGAGGGGACGGACGCGAACGCGGTGGTGACGGTCACGGCGTCCCGGGCCTTCGGGCGGTCGGTGACCTTCGACGTCACCTACGGCGGCCAGGCGACGGGCGCCGCCGACCCGGCGAACGGGGACTACGACAACGACGCGGTGACCTCGGTGCGCTTCGGCCCCTCCGACACGACGCGGACCATCACGATTCCGCTCACCGACGACCGGAGGGACGAGGCCGAGGAGACCATCACGGTGACCATCGCGCCGGCGCAGGGCAGCACGCTGCCGGAGGGCTTCGTGCTGAGCGCCGCCACGGCCACGGTGGTCATCACGGACGACGATGCCTCGCCGGTGCTGGCGGATATCGGGGACAGGTCCGTGATCGGCCAGGAAGTGGATATCACGGCGTCGGCGACCGACGCGGACGGGGACCCGATCAGCTTCACCTGGAGGCGCAAGACGGGCGAGACCACCCCGGCGCTGCCGGAGGGCACCGATCTGAACGCGGCCCGGCTGTTCTTCACGCCGCCGGGGGTCGGCGTCTACACGATGACGTTGACGGCAGAGGATGGCCACGGCAACAGCGACAGCGCCACGGTGACGATCACCGTGTGGAAAGCCACGCCCGCTGAAATGGGGGGGCCGTCCGACCTGACGGTGGAGCGGCGGCAGGACAAGCTGCACCTGAGCTGGACCGCACCGGAACATCCGGAGCGTACCGGCTGGCAGGCCCGATACCGGACGTACAACAGCTCGATAGCCGCGTACGAGACTTGGCACGACTGGGTCACGATCGATGACCCGTCCGCCACCAGCCATGTCCTGACCAGCGACGAATGCCTGCCATGGCAGGAGGTCGAGCTCAGGGCGACGACGAAGACCGGCGCCACCCTGGCGGCGAGCGCCCAGGTGGTCTCCGAATGGGGAACCCAAGGATATTGGGGCGTGCGTATAATAAATAATGGCTACAAGCGGCAATGGCCGCTCAGACTGACGCCGGGGTTCGCCAGCAATGGCCGCGGCGGCTACACCATCGTCGATAGGGAAGCCTACGAAGCCCACAGGAAGTGGAGAGCGGAACCTCCCGCCGAGGGCGATGCAATGGAGTACAAGGTCAGCCTAAGGAGAGCGCCATCGGCGCCGGCGCAATTGGTTCCATTGGCTTTCGATAGGGGATTATATCCCAAAGTCACAAAATCGCCCGGTCAAGCTCGTAACTACTTGGCATCCCGGACGAATTTGACGGGCCGGAAGAACGTCCGGCGCAGCTCCTCATCCGACATGCCCGGCATGTCGAACTCCTCCTCCAGCTCCGCCTTGCTCGGCTGGTAGTCCTTCGGCGGGAGCACCACCGTGCGCGGCTCCGGGACGTAGGCAGGCGGACGATTCGGGCGCTTCATCGGCTTACTCCTCTTGGCTGGCAAGAGCGACAACAATCCTGCCAGGTAATCTCTCTATCTCGTCCATTTCGGCCAATCTCTTCGTGAGCTTGTACGTAACCGCTTGACCTTCTGCCATGCGAACCAATGTCCCGGCGCGGTTCTCCGCAACCGCGCCCTTCCGCCACATGTTGAAGGCCACGCGATCAGGACAGATCCCGAGACAGAGAAGGTAGTCGTACTGTCGATCCAGCCGGACATGATTGAACTGGAATGTTCCGCCGGCACCGAGCGACGCGGTTTTCACTTCGAATCGCAGATTGTCGATTCGGATGTCTGTCCTTGACGTCCGACCACCATTTCCCACGTCAATGCCATGTGCCGCCAAGTAACGCCGGACGAACTCCTCTCCGATCTCACCTCGGTTCGTGTTCCCGAGCATCCGATAACCAATGAGCGGAGAATCCCGCCAGATATCCTCCGGTGCATGCTCGCGGATAATCGCGACAAGAAGATCGACGGCGTTCACTCCGGCCCTTCCCACAGCCGGCGTCCCGCTATCCGCTTCCAGAAGACGATGAAGTACGAATGGTTCTTCCGCGCGTGAACTTGCCGGACTGTCCGGCTCACTCCAGGCCGGTTCTGGCGGATGACGACGAACAGATCTTCAGCAATAAACCCAAATTTTTCATACGCCTGCATGATTTCGACATGGGTAAATCGCTGGCGGTTCGAACACACTTCGTCCTGACACTTCACGATCAGCACGCCGCGGTCACGTAATACTCTCCATGCCTCTTTCCCGGCATCTTCGTACAGCGCGAGCACCGCTTCGTGGTACTTCTTCGTCGTCTTGTTCCCGGTGCCGTTGTTCCGGTAATGCCGCTCAAACGCAGTGTGAACCGTGTGAGCGCTTCCCCCCGGTGTGTGCATGTAAGGAGGGTCCAGTACCACACAGTCAATTTCGCCATCGCCATAAGGCAGTTCGCGACAATCGGTTCCGGTCTTTATGTCGGTGTCGAGCACCGTGTATCGATCGGTCGGCACATTGCGCCAGAACACGCCTTCGCCGTAGGTAACATCCGCTACGACAGACTCCGGCGCGACATACAGCGAGAGAACTTCCGGGAAAACCATATCGTTTCCCGCGACATGGGCGCTGAACACCAAGTCATTGGTTGGCATTCCGTTCTGGACGACTCGCTTCCTGGACCGGTCAACGGATATGGCTTCGCCGGCGGTCGCGCTCATGATCCGCGTGCTCCGCTGGACAGCCCGTTGGGCTTGGTGAGGTCGCGGTAGGTCAGCCGCTTGCCGGCCATGCCCTCCACCACGTCCCCCATTTGGTCGATGGTGTCCCGCTCGCGGACGTTGTGGCGTCCCTGGAACTCCGTCACGTAGCGGTCCAGATGCTTCGGACTCATCTTGTGGTAGGTGCCGATGTAGCCCCGCTTCAGCATGCTCCAGAACGACTCCATGCCGTTGGTGTGCACCTGCCCGCGGACGTACTCGGAGACGCTGTGCTTGACCGAATCGTGATGCGCCAACCCCTCATAGGAGGCCGACTCGTCTGTGTACACGGTGGCTTCGGGGGCGGCGTGCTCGCCGACGAACCCCTGGAGGGTCGGCTTGTCGGTGTACTCGACGACCTGGGCGCGCACCTGCTTCGTCGTCCGGTCCTTCGCGCCGACGACCGCCGTCTTGCCGACGGAGCCGCGCCCTGCGCCGGATTCGGCGAGTGCCTTGCGCTTGGCGTTGCTCATGTTCTTCCGCTTGCCCCCGATGAAGGTCTCATCGACCTCGACCGGGCCGGAGAAGAACCCCTGTCCCGTCTCGACCGTCTTGCGGAGTCGGTGCGCCAAGTGCCAGGCGGATTTCTGCGTGATGCCGAGCTCGCGGTGCAGCTTCATGCTCGACACCCCCTTGAGGTTCGTGGTGAACAGGTAGATCGCAATGGCCCACACCCGATAGGGGAGCTTCGACCCCTCCATGACCGTGCCCACGCGCAGGGTGAACATCGTTCGGCT
The DNA here is from genome assembly GCA_965202735.1 of Gammaproteobacteria bacterium. Classification (GTDB taxonomy): domain Bacteria; phylum Pseudomonadota; class Gammaproteobacteria; order HK1; family HK1; genus HK1. Next base: position 578,533 of record OZ241844.1, on the reverse strand, counting down.
CTTGCCCGTCGAGCAGTCCCGGCAGCGGTGCGTCATGGAGCGGTGCTTGATGCCCGACTGGACGTTGAACGAGCCGCACTTGGGGCAGTGCGGGCCATTCGGCCAGCGGCGCTCGGCGACCCATTGCGTTGCCGCCGTCTCGTCACCGAACATGTCGGCGACCTGAAGCAGCGTCAGCCCCTTGCGGTGTGCCTTCCCCGGTGCCTTCTGAGCCATCGCCGATCCTCCCGATTTGTGACTGTAGGATAACCGATTCAGGCGATTGTGTCACTCTTTTTTGTGACTTTGGGATATAATCCCCTTTCGATACGACGGACGGCGAGTTTGAAAGGACGACCACCGACAAGGCGCGCATTTTTACGGAAGCTCCGGATCATCTCGTGTTCACCCCATCGAACTGGACGAGGCCCCAAACGTATTGGGTGAAACTGGAAGAGGATGAAGATACCGAGGACCATCAGGTGACCATCGTGTACCGGATAGAAGGCGGCGGCCGGTGCTACCCGAAAGATGGTGTGTTCACGCAAAGCTTCCGGGTTCGCGACACGACGCCGACCCTGACGCTCAAGACTACCCCGGCTGCGGTGAGCGAGGGAACGCCGATCACCCTGACCGTCCATTCGGACAAGCATATATCGGGCGTTCTTCCGGTGAGCCTGACGCTGTCCGACCGGGATTCGAGCGGCTTCTCGGCGGCGGACATCGAGGGGGCATTGACGCAGGCCTTCGGCGTGGAGTTCGGCGGCGGCAAGACCGGAACCATCGAGATTCCCACCGCTGTCGACGCCGATGCGTCGGAAGGGACCGAGAAGTACACCATCACGCTGAACGATGCGGCCGGCTACGCCATCGGCGAGGACGTGACGGTCCGGGGCGAGGTGAAGGACGGCCCTGCGGGCACGGGCTACCACGGCTTCTCCGGCGCCACCGACGTGACGGTCGGCCTGACGGTGAGCCCGGAGACGCTGGAGGTGGCAGAGGGAGGTACCGGCGCCTACACGGTGAAGCTGGATGAGTGGCCGGCGGGCGCGGCCACGGTCACGGTGACGCCCACGGTGACGCCGGAGAGCCGCGACAAGACGGTCGCGACGGTCTCGCCGGAGTCGCTGACCTTCACCCCCGAGAACTACAACACCACCCAGACCGTGACGGTGAGGGGTGTGCCGGACGACGACACGGACGACGACACGGCGACCGTGACCCACAGTGCCCGGATGGGCGATACGGTCCTGACGGTGACGAGCGGCGAGACGGTGGCGGTGACGGTGAAGGACACGACGGGCGCCGTGCACGCCAACGCGGTGCACCGGGCGGTGCTGCCGCAGGTGGCGGCGGCGATGGCGTCGCAGTCGCTCGATGCGGTGGCGGGGCGCATCGAGGCGGTGACCTCGGGTGAGGGGGGCCGGTCGCTGGCGCTCGGGGCCTGGCCGGGGGCGGCCCGCGCCGAGGCGTGGGGGGACGGTGCGGGGTCCGCCGGGGGCTGGCGGGACGAGCGTCGAGACGCGGAGCCGACCGGCACGCGCCTGCGCGAGCTGCTGGACGGGGCGCGGTTCGCCCTGCCGCTCGGGGCGTCGGAGACTGGCGGCGGGGGTGCGTCGGCGGCGGTGTGGGGCCGGGGTGGCCGGGTGTCGCTGTCGGGGTCGGAGGACGACGTGTCGTGGGACGGCGGGGTGTGGTCGGCGCATGTGGGGGCGGACATGCGGGTGCGCCCGGGGCTGCTGGCCGGAGCGGCGGTGTCGTGGTCGGAGGGGACATTCGACACCGAGGCGGACGATGCGGGCGGTGACCGGGTGAAGAGCGTCTACGAGACCGAGCTGATGGCGGTGCATCCGTACCTGGCGTGGCTGTACTCGGGGGGCGCGCACGTGTGGGCGAGCGCAGGCTACGGCAAGGGCGAGGTACGGGTCGAGGAGGAGAGCGGTCCGACGCGTGGGGTGGACATGACGTATGCGAGCGCGGCGCTGGGGGGTCGTGGGGTGGTGAGCGAGGATACGCGGTGGATAGCGGGGGGCGTGACGCGGGTGTCGGTGCGGGGCGAGGGGGCGGTGTCGAGGGTGAAGGCGGAAGGGGGGGACGGCCTCAGCGCCCTGTCGTCGGACACGCGCCGGGTGCGTGTGGGGCTGGAGGGGTCGCACGAGCGCGGGCTCGGGGGCGAGGCGACGCTGACGCCGGCGCTGGAGGTGGGGCTGCGCCATGACGGAGGGGACGCGCTGGACGGAGCGGGGGTGGAGGCGGGGGCGAGCCTGACGTGGCGCGACCCGGCGGCGGGTGTGACGATGGAGGTGCGGGCGCGGACGCTGCTGGCGCACGAGGAGAGCGGTCACGAGGAGTGGGGCGTGAGCGCTCGGGTGCAGATGGCCCCGGGCGTGGACGGACACGGGCTTTGGCTGACGGTGGCGCCCTCGTGGGGGCGCACGGCGACGGACCTGGAGGGGCTGTTCGAGCGCAGGGCGGGGTCCGGGCCGGGGTGGGGGAGCGGTCTGGAGGCGGAGGGGCAGGTGGAGGCGGAGGTCGGGTACGGGTTCGGGGTGAGGGGACCGGGGAGGATGGGGGTGCTGAGTCCGTATGGGGGGCTCGCCCTGACGGAGGGGGGCGGACGGACCCTGCGGGTGGGAGCGCGCTACACGGTGGGTCCGACGCTGAGGCTGTCGATGGAAGGTGAGCGTCGGGAGGAGGAGGCCCGCGCCGCCGAGGCGAACCTGATGGTGCGGGGCGAGCTGCGCTGGTGAGCCCCGCGGCCCGCGGCGGGCTCTCCGTTCGGGGGGGAGTCCGCCGCGTGGGGATGGGTTCCACTATCCGTCCGAATCCGCGGTGAATGGAATGCTGTCATGAGCACTTGTCTGCTAACATGACGACATGATTCGCACCCAGATTCAGTTGACCGAGGAGCAGGCGCGGGCCCTCAAGACCAGGGCGCGGCTGGAGGAGCGCTCGGTGGCGGAGCTGGTGCGGGAGTGCGTCGGGGAGTACCTGACGCGGCGACCCGTCCCGAGTGTCCGGGAGCTGGCGCGCCGCGCGCGCGAGCTCGAGGGACGTTTCCGCTCGGGGCGCCCCGACCTCGCGGAGGCGCACGACCGCTACCTCGACGACGCGTTCGACGCGTGACCCTCTTCGTCGATACCTCGGCGCTCCTCGCGTTCCTCGACGCGGATCAGCCCCGGCACACCGACGTGATCGACGCCTGGGAGCGGGCGATCGTGGAGGAGCGCCGTCTCTTCACCTCGAACTACGTCCTGGTGGAGTCGTTCGCCCTCGTGCAGCGCCGTCTGGGTCTGGAGGCGCTGCGTGCCCTGGCCGACGTTCTCGTACCAATGCTCCGGCCCCTCTGGATCGACGAGGAGCTGCACGCGGCGGCGGTGGCCGCGCTGTTCGCGGCGAGCCGCAGGAAGCTGTCGCTGGTCGATTGCACGAGCTTCGAGCTCATGCGCCGCCACGGATTCACCGAGGCGTTCGCGCTCGACGACGACTTCGCGCGCCAAGGCTTCAGGTTGCTGCCGAACCCATCGTCCGCTTAGGACACTGGCGAGAATTCCCTTGCCACGTGTCGAGCGCACCATTGCGCAAGAACGCCACCCTTCCGGATGCAGTTGGCAATCCTGTTTCACTCACCGTTCTTGGCCCGACGACCGCCGGAGGCCGGACATGCCCAACCACGCGCGACGTGATCCCCGTTACGACATCCTGTTCGAGCCGGTCGCCATCGGCCCGGTGACCGCAAGGAACCGCTTCTACCAGGTCCCCCACTGCAACGGCATGGGCTACCGCGACCCCACCGCGCTGGCGTGGATGCGCGGCGTGAAGGCCGAAGGCGGCTGGGCGGTGGTGTGCACCGAGCAGGTCGAGCTCCATCACACCTCGGACATCACCCCGTTCATCGAGCTGCGTCTGTGGGACGACCGCGACATCCCGATGCTGGCGCGGATGGCGGACCGGATCCACGAGTTCGGGTCGCTCGCGGGCATCGAGCTCGCCTACAACGGCATGAACGCCCCGAACCTCTACGGCCGCGAGGTGCCGATGGGGCCGTCGGCCCTGCCGGTCATGACGTTCAGCTACGACCCGGTGCAGGCGCGCGCGATGACGAAGCGCGACATCCGGGACCTCCGGCGCTGGCACCGGGCCGCCGCGCTGCGCGCCCGCCGGGCCGGATTCGACCTCGTCTACGTCTACGCCGGGCACGCCCTGACGTACCTGCACCACTTCCTCTCGCGCCGCTACAACCAGCGCACCGACGAGTACGGCGGCTCGCTCGAGAACCGCGTCCGGCTCCTGAAGGAGACCCTCATCGACACCCGCGAGGCGGTGGGCGACACCTGCGCGGTGCCGTGCCGGATCTCCATGGACGAGCTGCTCGGGCCGGACGGGCTCGAGAAGTCCGAGGCGGAAGACGCGATCGGACTGCTCGCCGAGCTTCCGGACCTGTGGGATCTGGTGCTGGCGGGATGGGAGAACGACTCGGTCACCTCGCGCTTCGGGCCCGAGGGCGGGCACGAGTCGTTCATCGGGGGTGTGAAGAAGCTGACCACGAAGCCGGTGGTCGCGGTCGGGCGATACACGTCGCCCGACCGCATGGCGTCGGTCATCAGGAAGGGCCTGATGGATCTCGTCGGCTGCGCGCGCCCGTCGATCGCCGACCCGTTCCTGCCGAAGAAGATCGAGGAGGGGCGGCCGGAGGACATCCGCGAGTGCATCGGCTGCAACATCTGCGTCTCCGGCGACTTCACCATGTCGCCGATCCGCTGCACCCAGAACCCGACCATGGGCGAGGAGTGGCGCAAGGGCTGGCACCCGGAGCGCATCCGCGCGAAGGCGTCGGACAAGCCCGTCCTGGTCGTGGGCGCCGGCCCGGCGGGGCTGGAGGCGGCGCAGGCGCTCGGCAAGCGCGGCTACGAGGTGACGCTGGCGGAGAAGGGCGCCGGACTCGGGGGACGGGTGACGCGGGAGAGCCGCCTCCCCGGGCTCTCCGCGTGGGGCCGGGTGCGGGACCACCGCGCGCAGCAGCTTCACCAGCTCGCGAACGTGCGGGTCTACTTCGGCTCGGAGCTCGATGCGGCGTCGGTCCTGGAGTTCGGCTTCCCGCGCGTGGTGGTCGCCACCGGGGCGCGCTGGCGGCGCGACGGGGTCGGGCACCACTGGACGCGGCCCATGCCGATAGCGGAGGGCGCGCGCGTGCTGTCCCCCGACGACCTGATGGACGGGGCCGCGCTGCCGGCCGGGCGGCGGGTGGTGGTCTGGGACGACGACCACTGCTACATGGGCGGCCTGATGGCGGAGGTGCTGGCCGACATGGGCTGCGAGACGCACTACCTGACCCCGGCCTGCGAGGTCTCGACCTGGACCCGCGCCACCATGGAGCAGCATGCCATCCAGGCCCGGCTGCTCGACAAGGGGGTGAAGGTCCACCCCTTCGCCAACCTGGACGCGGTCGCGGAGGGCGGGGTGACGGCATCGTGCGTGTTCACCGGCCGCACCGAGGAGGTCGAGGCGGACGCGGTGGTGCTGGTCACGTCGCGAGCGTCCGAGGACCGCCTCGCGCGCGGCCTCGAAGCCCGCGCCGCCGACTGGGCGGATGCGGGCATCGAGTCGGTGGCCGCCATCGGCGACGCACTCGCGCCGGCGACCATCGCCCACGCGGTGTACGCGGGCCGCCGCTACGCCGAGGAGCTCGACGCCCCGGCGGACACCGGTGACGCGGTGCCGTTCAGGCGGGAGATCGCGGAGCTGGCTCCCCTGCCCTGAACGCGGGCCCCGGCGCCTTCGAACCAGCGCCGGACGGATCGACGCAGAGCTTCGTGCCGTAGCCCGTGGCGACGGCGGCCATGATTGAAGCCGCACGAAGGAGGACGATGCGCGTGAAGATCCGAGTGAGGAGCCCGGTCGTGGACGACTGGACGACGGTCCCCGGCTGGAATGGGGCGAAGCAGGAGTACGTCGATCTCGACTGCGAGCGGTGGATTCGGGAGAACGGGATCCGGGAGGCGGGGCGCGAGGACGGAAGGCGGGAGTTCCCGCGCTCCGACGCCGGCCAGCCGAACGAGACGTACATGAAGATACTGGACTGGGTGAACAGGCGGGGCAAGGCGTGCCATGCGGATGTGAGCAGGTATCTCGTGCAGCAACGGTACGCCCTGGAAGCCGAGACGAAGGATGGGATGGCGCCGATCCGGCACAAGGTGGAAGGACTGAGAGATGAGGGTGTCGTCAAGCTGAAGGACCAGGGCGAAGAGGATCGGACCATCCTCACGCAGAAGGAACGCGAAGCCCGGGATGCATGGGAGGCATTGGCGGCGTTCAGGAGGAAGGCGAACCTTCAGCGGGTAGCGGAGTACGACGGGAGGGACACATGGTACTGGTGGCTGGTGGGCATCGTCGCGATCGAGGCGGTAGCCAACGCCATGATGCTCTCGGGAGTGCACGAATACGGGCTGCTGGGCGCACTTGCCGTCATGCTCGCGATCGGCGTGGTGAACGCCGGCATTCTGGGATGGGTGACAGGCGAAGGATGGCGGCAGACGAACTCGGTGGAATGGTCGCGAAAGCTGCTCGGCTGGATGCTGGTGGCGGTCGGGGCCACGGGAATGATTGCCTGGAACCTGCTCGTCGGACACTTCCGGGACAGCATGCTCGCCGTGGTGGAGAGGGCGACGATGGGAGCGAGCTCCCTGGAAGATCTGCTCACCGACGACACCATCGAGAGATTTATGAATGGTCCCCTGGCGCTGGAAGGCATGCAGTCGTGGGTGCTCGCGGCGATCGGCGCCGGATGCTGCGTCTTCGCGGCATCGAAGTGGCTGAAACGCGATGACGTCTACCCGGGGTACGGCGCGGTGCATCGGGCGGCGACCGGGCACAACGAGGAGTACGGGCAGGAGATCGAGCGACGGAGAAATGATCTCGAAGCCGTCTACACCACATACATCGAGAGGATCCGGGACGAGCGCGCACAAGTGGAGAACAGGAAGGGGAACCACGTACTGATCACGAAGACGGCGGAAGGAATCGTACGACAATTCACCATGCAGCTTCGTCAGTACCAGCACAACCTGGATTTCATCCTCGCGGCGTATCGATCGGAGAACGAGAAGGTCCGTACCACCGATTCCCCCGGGTTTTTCGCCGAGCAGTTCACCATCGACCAGGACATGCTGGAGCCGCCGGTATGGGAGGGGGTCCCCAAGTCCGACTACGACGACGACTGGGACGGCTTTCATGAAGCCGAGAATGCAGTACGCGAAGCGTACCGGAAAGCTCAGGCGGGATACCCGACACTGGAGGACTTGATGGAAGGAGAGAGCGCGCGCGCGAGGCTCCGGCAATGAGCAGGGAGACGCGCCAGGAGCGCAAGGCCAGGGCTCGGCGCCGGGCGATGGTGTTCGGCATCGGCACGGTCCTGGTCGTCGCCGCGCTGATGGGCGTGTTGTGGTGCGTTCAGGAGGAAGGTCTCGATGGGCAGGGGTGTCCGAAGGAGAGCGGGCCGGGCCGGGAGGTCGTGGTGCTGCTCGATGCGTCGGATCCACTGAGCGACAAGCACAAGTCGGAGCTCCGGCGCATCCTGTGCGAGATGACGGGTTTGTCGGAGTGTGGAGACCCCGGCCCGCTCACGGTCAGGAAAGGGGAACGAGTGACATTCTATCTGTTGAACAGCACCGGCGCGCCCGAGGCGCCGATCGCTCAGATATGCAATCCCGGAAATCCCGATGAGCGACAGGCGCTCGATGCGATCACGGAGGGAGGGGTGATCATCCAGTGGCGTTGGGAGCACTTCGTGAAGACGATCGAGAGCCTGTTCCCCGACGCCGAAGGCGAGGCGCAACCCCAATCGCCCATCCTCGAAACCATCGCCGTCATCGTCCCCCGCCACGCAAGCAGCCGCCGGGTGGGGAAGGACTCGAAGCCCGCGCACCTGATCGTCATCTCGGATCTGTTGCAGCACACCGGGAGCCTGTCGCACTACCGATCCTATCCGGCACCCGAGTCAATCGGGGCGGAGCTCAAGACAGACCTTGCCCGCGTCGAGGTGAGCCTGTTTCGGCTCGAACGGCGGAAGTACGCAAAGTACCAGACACCCAAGCACTACTACTGGTGGACGGACTGGGTAGAGGCGATGGGGGGACGGGTGGCATGGCAGCAGACCCTGTGACGGACGGTACGCGCGCTCCGAAATCGGAGCATGCGTTCGAGTGGGCCTTTGCGCTCGGATTCGCAGTGATCCTCGCGACAAAGCTGGTCGCGAGAGAACAGCCGATCCTCGGAGGGCTCGTCGCCTCCGGGATCGGGGTCGCCATCATGGTGATCCATTTGGCTCGACAAAGGCGGGAGCGCCCCGAAGACGAGCATGCCCGGCTGGGGGACGAGATCTACTACCTGGGGCTGCTGTATACCCTCACATCGCTTTGCGCGGCATTGGTGAGCCTGTTCCTCCTTGATGGAAATCATCTATCCCTCCTCGATGGAGGCGAGCGGTCCCCCGGGGAACGCACCCTCGAGGAACGCATCAACGAGATGGTCGGCAGCTTCGGGATCGCCTTGCTGACGACCATGGCCGGGATCGTCATGCGCATACCGCTCCAGCGCCGTGCGACGGACGGGCGGGCGACGGTCATCCGGATCCCGCATTCGGCCCGCGATTCCCGTGAGGGGACGGTGGAGATCGAAGGTGTCACCGTCGATCTGGCGCGTTATGCCTACGAGCTGCGAAGGCAGCTCCAGGCGTCCACCAACGCGTTCAAGTCGTACGCCAGCCAGGCCACCCAGCAGGCAGAAACGACTGATGCGATCTACATGCGTGTGGCCGAGAACGCCGAGAAAACAAGGCAGCGGATGGAAGCGCAGCTCCAGGCGTCCATCGACGCGCTCAAGTCGTACGCCGATCAGGCCATCCGGCAGGCAAGGACGACCCACGCTCACATGGACGAGATGATGCAGGCGTTCCATGACGGGCTGACGGAGAAAGCAAAGGCCGGGCTTGAGGGCCTGGATGCGATCTACAGGGGCGTGGCCGAGAACGCCGAGAAGACAGGACAGCGGATGGAAGCGCAGCAGGCGGAGATCCGCAGCGCAATGGAGCACCTCGAAGCGCACGTCAAGAGCCTGGACGAAAGCATCGAGCGGATCCGGGCCGGGAGCGGCGAGACGGCCGACAACCTGGGCGCCATCGGTGTCCAGGCGAAGGAGAGCTCTCGCGCGCTCGCGGAGAGCGGGAAGGCGGCCACGGAAGGGCTGAACGCCCTGGCGGCGGCAACCGACGCGGAGAGGACCTATCAGGAGAGCCGGACACGGTTCGCGAATGAAATGACCGAGACCCTTGAACGGCAGGCGAACGAGTGGACGGAAGTCCAGCGCCGGGCGGATGGGGCCCTGAAGGAGATGGAGAGCGCCAATCAGGCGCTCGCGGGGCTGGGGGAGGAGGCCCGGCGCACGGAACGGGAGCTCGCCATCCTGCCTCAAGGACTTCACAAGGCCGGGGAGGCAATCGAGCGCTTGACCGGGATCGCGAACGCGAGCAGCGAGCTCTCGAACCTCGAGACTCAGGCGAAGCTGGTGACGGATCAGCTCGAAGGGGTCGTCGGCGCGAGCAAGCGGCAGGAGGAAGCGCTCGGCCTGACCGTCAAGAAGCTCGAGGCGCTCGCCGAAGCTGCGGACCGAGAGCTGGAAGACCATGGCAGCCTGAAGGGGTCCATTGCGGAAATCGCGGATATCGTCGCGACGGCGGGCAGGTATGGGGAGAGCCTGAAGGACGCCGAAAGCGAAATCAGGCGGATCAACACGGGACTGAAGGGCATACGGAACGCGATGCAGGATGAAGGGCTCAAGCTCTCCGAGGTACTGAAGCAGGCCATCATTGCGTTCGACGAGGCCGGGCAGCGAGGCGGGAGCGCCAGGAGCTGGATCGGGCGCGTTTTCCGGCGGTAGAGGACGGGACATATCCGTGGAAATGGAGGAGGGATACCGACGAGGCACGGTCCTGGGGCTGACGATCGCCGAGATATTCATCCTTCTCGTGTTTCTGATGCTGCTCGCCCTCATGGGCATGAACCGTTACTGGAACGACAAGCTTGATCCGTGGAAGGAGATCATGGCGAAGTACGCCCCAGAGAAGGTCAAGGAAGAGTTGAAGCTACCGGAACAGCTCCGCAGCGAAATCGAGGAGCTGGAAAAGAGGAAGGAGGCGCTCCAGAGAAGAGTACGAGTTCTGGAGGGCGAGAAAAGGGGACTCGAAGAGAAGCTCGCCGAAGCGGACAGGAAGCATGGGGAGGCGATGCGCGCCCTTGCAGAGCGCGAGGAGACCCTGGAAGACGCCGAGCGCAAGATCGAGGAACTTGAGAAGCTGAAGAGACAGATCGAGGAGCTGGAAAAGAGGAAGGAGGCGCTCCAGAGAAGAGTACGAGTTCTGGAGGGCGAGAAAAGAGGGCTCGAAGAGAAGCTCGCCGAAGCGGACAGGAAGCATGGGGAGGCGATGCGCGCCCTTGCAGAGCGCGAGGAGACCCTGGAAGACGCCGAGCGCAAGATCGAGACGCTGACGATCGAGAACGACGAGCTCCGGAGTGCCAACAGCGCGCTTCAGGACGAGAACGTCACCCTCGGCGAAAGGATTCGGATCATCGGCAAGGGACCGACGCCTCCTTGCTGGTACCAGCGGGTCGAAGAGACGAATCCGATCACGAAGGCCGATTGGCGCGAGAAACCCTACTACCTGTTCGATATCGCGATCCACGATGATCACATGGAGGTGCAGAGGCTTGCGATCCCCAGGGGGAGCGCGGAGGACGACGGTGGGACACCATACGCCGAGGAGAACGAGAAACTCGCACTCGACAGAATCGATGAACTTTACGGGAAACCCCTGAGCGACGAAGACGTGCTCGTCGCAATGCAGCCTCTGCACGATCAGGGGAAGGCATCGGATATCAGGACGTACTCGTGCATCTTCTATGTGCGCGTCTGGGACGAGACGCATTCGGGAGCGAAGAAACGCTGGAAGCAGGCGCATGACGAGGTGCTCGAACAGCTCTTCGGTACATATCAGGTACGCGGAGCATCATGGGAGGATCGACACGAGGAGCCGGTGAACGTGCCGATATCAGGCCGAAGGGGGTTTCGGTGACGTATCGTTTTCGACCGAATTCCGGTCAAGCCCGACAGGACCGGTTCGCCGAAAACGATGGGGAGCTCGCGGAGGTCAAGGCCATCTGCAAGGGAAAGCGGGAGCGGTTGCGCTCCGAGGAGACCTCGCAGCTTCGCCGAATCCTCGGAGAGAGGTTGCGGGACGAGAGTGTTGCGGAGTTCCCGATCCCGTACCCGATCATGGAGTCGGAATGGGCTCGACATCATGGCGTCGGAATGGGACCGGCATCCTGATCCCGCGTGACCTCATCGAGACCGCTCGGCGTGTGCTCGAGACCGGCAGAGGCGCACCCAGGCAGTCGGACCTTCGTCGGGCGCCGAGCACGGCTTGTTGGCGGTCGGTGTTACCAGAGGCTTGCGCAGGGCGGCCAAAATGACTTCAGGCGAGACTGGAAGCGCACTCTCAATCGATCGTTAACCCCTTAACCCGACAACCGAAGGATTACAAAATCTGTCGCGGCACGCCGATCATGCCGGCTGATACCGCCTCACGTCGATCTCGTCGGCCCGCGCGCGCATCTGCACGGCGTCGTACCATGCCTGCATCCGCAGCAGCAGGTCCATGCTGAGGCCGAAGGCCTTCTCGATCCGCATCGCCATCTCGGGCGACAGCGCGGCGTTGCCGTTCACCAGGTCCGACAGCGTGGCGCGGCGCACGCCGAGAATCCGCGCCGCCGCCGCAACGCTCAACCCCAGCTCCTCAAGGGCCTCGATCCGGACGAAGGTTCCGGGATGCGGGGGAGTCATCCCCATTTTGATGCCGCCGTCGCTCATCAGTGGTAGTCCTCCAGGTTGACGCGTTCGATGCCGCCGTCCCGCTCCTCGAACGTGATCCGCCAGTTGCCCGACACCGAAACGCTCCATTCGTTGCGGCGCGCGCCGGACAGGCGGTGGACCTGCCATCCGGGCGCCGCCTCGCGGATGAAGCCCTCCATGGTCTCCGCCATGGCGAGCGCCGCCAGGATGCCGCGCACGCGCTCCGCGAGGTCCTGTTTCAGCAGTCGGGACGAGTCGGTCTCGAAGAGCAGGCGCAGGCCCCGGTGGCGAAACGAACGGACGATCATGCCGTGGATGTGTACGGCAGTACCGTTCGAAACGCAAGCGGCCAAGCGCGGCGGTGTCAGGAGCAAATAATCTGTCCGGTGTTGTAGCACGTGAGTTGTCCGGTTGGATGGGCACCGAGGAGGTGCCCCATGACCGAGACACAGTTGCGACAGGAGGTCCGGTGGATGCGATTCGAGGAGGCGTACGGGGGATGGCGCGAACGGCGCCTGACGCAGGAGGAGGAGGCGCGGCTGCTGGGGGTGTGTGAGAGCACGTTCCGGCGCTATGTGGACCGCTACGAGGACGAGGGGCTCGACGCGGCAGGATGGTCGGCGGGTTCGGTGTGAACAAGCCGAAGCAGTCGCAGTAGCGCACGGTCCCGGGGCTTCGGGAGAGAACGGCGGCGGACACGGGAACGCCGCTGCGCCGCACGGCCGGGGGCGTGCCGGGGCCGGTGTGGGAGGAGTCCCTGCCGGAGGGGACGGACCTTCGCGGGACCGCCGGTGCGCGGGCGTCCGGCCACCGGACGCCCGCGGAGGGGCTCCTCGGGGCTCGCCCCTCCCCGGAGGGAGCGTTGCGCTGCCCGGAGAACACGGATACGCCCCCTCCCGGCAGGACCTGAGCCGTTCCGGGCCTGTCGGCGCAATTGATGAGGGACTTTGGAGTCCTTCTTGACGAAGAGGATTCCGGAGTCGGAGCTGACGCAGGCCCGGGACGAGCGCATCAAGGACGTCTTTCCGAAGCAGCGAGGCAACGTCTCGCTGCGCCATCCCGCTTCGCCGCCGCGCCGCGGGCATCAGGAGAACGCTTCGTCTTCGATCGGGCGCAGGAAGGGGGGAGGAAGGCCCTCCGGTGGTCAGGAGGGTCTCGGAGAACGCCAGGCGGCGTCATTCAAGCTTTTCACCTTTGCGGTACGATTTGTGGTACGACCTCTGTAGCTTATTGTTTTTTAAAAGGATAGTGGCGGAGAGGGAGGGATTCGAACCCTCGGTACGCTATCAACGTACACACACTTTCCAGGCGTGCTCCTTCGACCGCTCGGACACCTCTCCACGGACCGCAAAGGGTAGGCGAGGCACGGCCAGTCCGCAATCACTTCACTTCACCCGATGTACGATGCCCGCGGCCCGGAAGGCCCGCGGCACCGGGCTCTCGGCTCGGGACACTCGAACCCGGAACACTCGGGCACTCCTGGCCGGGCAACGGGTCCGGCGATATCGCCCCGCACGCTGCACCGCGTCGAGCCCGGCGGACCGGTACGGCTCTTCGTCGAGCTCTCGCGGATGGAGCGGCCCGGCAGCGGCCCTCGCCTTGTCGTGTCGCGCTCGGGGCGGGCCGGGCTTGATTGACCGGCGTCCTCTCAGATCGTGGCGTGCCGGGCCCTGACGGCGCGCTCGATGGCGGACGCGGCCAGGCGATCCACCCCCAGCCGGTCGCGCAGCAGCCGCAGCAGCCGCGACTCCTCCTGCTCGACCTTCAGATCGGCGGCCGCGATCTCGCAGGCCAGCGCGTAGGCGGTCTCCGCGAGGCTCGACGGCAGCGAGCCGACGACGAGGCTCAGAAAACGATCGAGCCCGCCCTCCCGGCCCAGTCGGGATGCGCACTCTTCGGCGCTGGGAACGAGCTCCTCCAGGTCGAATCCGGCGAACACCGGGAGGTTTCGCACCTGGTCGCCGACGCGCTTCAGCTCGCGGTCGGTCATCTCCCGGTCCGCCGCCGCCATCACCACCATGATGTAGATCAGCGCCCGTTGCGGGCTCAGGGTCTCGTCGCTCATCGGTCGCTCCGGAAAGGACCGCGCGACCATAAGGGAGCGCATGACCACCTGCAAGCGCGCCTTCCCCGGCGCGCCCCCCGATGCGCCTTCCCCGACGTGCTTTCCCCGACGCATCTTCCCGGACGGCGGGACCACTTGTCGTGCTCGAGTGTCGGCAACCGGTGCGAAGCCGCCTGCGGCGGAGGCTCCGGGCGTTCCCGGAGGCTCGAATTGGCGGACGGGCAACGAAACGCGTCCCCCAATGGGTCGTTCGAGCACGCCTCGACACCGGCGGGTCCGTTCCATGGCGGCGGGCGGACCCGGGGGTCGTCCCCGTGCCCCGTGTCGCTATCTCCGGTAGGCGGGCTCGATATCCTCGAACATCGGGTAGTGCCTGACGTTGAGGGTCTTCAGCTCCGCATCCTCGACAGTGGCCGTGGCCGCAACCACCGCATCCGCAAGACCGACTCCGTGCGACCTGAAGTAGTCCCGCCTGTAGAGGCCACCGAGCCTTGCAATGTCGTCGTTGACGGGAACGATGCGAAACAGCGACAGAAAGCGCTCCAGGGCAACCTGCTCCGCACCGTCCCTGCCGCCTCTCACCCCGGCATACAGCTCCGCAACGACGATGGATGACAGGATGATCCGATCCGAATGGACCTCCACGAAGGACACCGCTCGCTCGTGCCCGCGCAGGAAGTCGATCAGGACGTCCGTGTCGACCAGGACGGGCCGTGGCATGAATCAGCCTCTGTCCCAGTCCGTCCGAATCGCCTCGTAGTCGAGAAGATCGGGTCGGCCTCTCCAGATTCCGGCCGCCTCGCGCAGTATCGTCTCTTGGCGACGGCGGCTCCTGCGCTCGATGAAGTCATCGATGGCTTCACGTATCAGCTCGCTCTGTCTCCTGCTGCCGCGCCTTGCGATGGAAGCAAGCTCGTCACGCTGATGCTCGGTGAGGTAGATCTGCGTGCGCACCATGCCGGAGCTCCAGGAATGTATACACCTGCATCATACATCGAATCCGACAACAGAATCGGGGTACTCCCACAGGACCATTTTGTTTTCGGGTCCGGGGTGCCGGCGAGACGGCAGGCGGGCATGGCCGGGGTCGCCCGAGCCGTCCGCGCACCGGCTCCGGCGGCCGTGGACGGCCGTGCGCGGCTGTCCGGAAGGGGTTGTCCGGAAGGGGTTGTCCGGGGGTCCGGGCACGGCGGTGCCGCCGCGCCGTGTGACGGCGCGTTCCGTGCGTTGCCTGCGCGGTCCGTCAGGAGCGGGTCATGCGTCGCCGGGCGGGACCCGTATCGCGTCGAGCGCCTCCTGGGCGCGTGCGGCGGAGTGCCGGTTGGCCTCGGGCAGGGAGCGAAAGCGCCCGTTGCAGCGCACGCGTCAGCCCCAGCGAACATCAGCTCGACGCCTGGTATCAGGCGCCGGCGAAGCGCGACTCCCTGTCAACGGCTTGGAACAACCGGCGAAGACGTGAAACAGGCCGCGACGCTGGTTGAAGAAGCCTTGGCGAACGTGTCGAAGGCCGGGCTGGGGAGTGTCCGAAGGCGGCTCCCCGAGGCGGTCCGGGCCTCGGCGATCAGTGCTCCGGGTCCGAACCGAAGACCGCATCGAGGGTCGGCGCATCGAGCACGGCATCCAGCCACCGGTCGAGCTGCTCGAGGCCGGCGCCGGCAATGCGCGACCGGACCTCGTCGGGCGGGGGGCCGAACCGGCGCTCGAGGAGTCGGGCAAGCGTTTCGGACTTGCCCTCGGTCCTTCCCTCGGTGATCCCCGCGGCCTTGCCCCGTGCCTCGCCTCTGGCTTCCCCCTGTTCGAACCAGACCTGGGCTGCGGTTCCCATCAGTGCCTCCACCTCGTCGGGGTCAGTACCAATGCGCCGCAGCGCGGCGGCGATGCGCTCGGGCGGCAGGTCTCGATGTCGGCCATCCACAGCCGCAGGATGTAGCGCATCAGTTGAAGCGGTGTGCGGGCATCCGCCTGGGCCTTGTGCTCGAGGAGGATGTAGACCCGGGCCGGGGCGCCGTCCTTCATCCGCACCCGGAAGATGGCGTCGGCCTGGGTGGTCCGGCCCTCGCCGTCGATGGCGGTGCCCTCGATGTGCTCGGGCGCATGGTCGGGGTCGAGCCGTTCGGCGGCCTCGGGGGGCAGATAGTCGCCGAGCAGGGCCGCGGCGCGTGCGGGGTCGGAGACGAGCAGGCGGAACAGGGCGTCGTGCCGGGTCTGGGGCAGGGGCATGGGAACTCCGGAAAGATTCAGGCGTCGACCGCTTGCGCACCGCCGGAGACGGTGCGCGTGACAAGGCTCCGAGGCGACGCCGTCGAGCGCCTCGAGCACCCCCTCCAGCGAACCGGCGGCCTGCCGGTCGCTGTCCCTCCCGGAATTCCTCGCGCTCGGGGTCTCGACCTGGGGCCGCGATTCCGGGTCCTCGATACCGGGGCCGCGGTCGAATGAAAGCACGCTCAGCGATACAGCCACGGCTGGCGCTCGCGCTGCGCCTTCTCGAAGATGTCGATCATCTCCACCTTCTGCATCGTGAGGCCGATGTCGTCGAGGCCGTCGAGCAGGCACTCGCGCCGGAACCCGTCGATGCTGAAACGCACCGTGGCGCCGTTCGGGCGCGTGATCTCCTGCGCAAGCAGGTCGACGGTGAGCACGGGGTTCTCGCGGTCGGACGCGTCCGCCATCAGCGCCTGGAGCTCTTCGGCGGAGACGGTGATCGGCAGGATGCCGTTCTTGAAGCAGTTGTTGTAGAAGATGTCGGCGAAGCTGGTGGAGACGATGCAGCGGATGCCGAAGTCGAGCAGGGCCCAGGGCGCGTGCTCGCGCGACGATCCGCACCCGAAGTTGTCCCCGGCCACGAGGATCTCGGCGTTGCGGTAGGGCGGCCGGTTCAGGATGAACCCGGGCTTCTCGGTTCCGTCGGGGTTGAACCGCAGCTCGTCGAACAGGACCTTGCCGAGCCCGGTGCGCTTGATGGTGCGCAGGTGCAGCTTGGGGATGATCTGGTCGGTGTCGACGTTGATGGCGTCCATCGGCGCCGCGACGCCGGTCAGCTTCGTGAATTTCCGCATCGGATCGCTCCCTGGCGCTTCGTTCGCGAGACCCCCGGCACGCCGGCCGGGGCCTGCCCGCGGAATCCCGGCTCCCGCACGAACAGGAATCCGGTATCCGGGCTCCGATCGTGCACGGGCGCATTCATCGTTCCGCCCATCGTTCCAGCGTTCGTCGTCCCGACGCTTCGTCCGGGACGAGGCGGCGGGTCGGGCCCCGGCGCGGCGCGCCGCGGCGCGCCGTCACCCCATCAGCTCCCGCACGTCGGTCAGCCGTCCGGTGACCGCGGCCGCCGCCGCCATCGCCGGGCTCACCAGATGCGTGCGCCCGCCGCGCCCCTGCCGGCCGACGAAGTTGCGGTTGGTGGTCGACGCGCAGCGCTCGCCCGGCTCCAGCCGGTCGGTGTTCATCGCGAGGCACATCGAGCAGCCGGGCTCGCGCCACTCGAAGCCGGCCGCCAGCAGGATGTCGGCGATGCCCTCGTCCTCGGCCTGGCGCTTCACGAGGCCCGAGCCCGGCACGATCATCGCCCGCACCCCGTCGGCGACCCGGCGGCCCTTCGCCACCGCCGCGACGGCGCGGAGATCCTCGATCCGCCCGTTGGTGCACGAGCCGACGAACACCCGGTCGACCGTCACGTCGGTCATGCGCGTGCCCGGCGCGAGCCCCATGTAGTCCAGCGCGCGCCGCATGCTCGCGCGCTTCTCTTCGGTCGGCGCGCTCCGCGGGTCCGGGACCGCGCCGGTGATCGGCACCACGTCCTCGGGGCTCGTACCCCATGTGGTCAGCGGGACGATCCCGGAGACGTCCAGGGTGACCTCCTTCGCGTACCGGGCGCCGGGGTCGGAGGGGAGGGTGCGCCAGTACGCGACCGCCCGGCGCCACAGCTCGCCCTTCGGGGCCATCGGGCGGCCCTCCAGGTAGGCGAACGTCGTCTCGTCGGGGGCGATGAGCCCGGCCCGCGCCCCGGCCTCGATGGTCATGTTGCTCACCGTCATGCGGCCTTCCATCGAGAGCGCCTCGATCGCGGGGCCGGCGTACTCGACGACGTGGCCGGTGCCGCCCGCGGTCCCGACCCGGCCGATGATCGCGAGGACGAGGTCCTTCGCGGTGCAGCCGAACGGGAGGCCGCCGCCGACGGTGACGCGCATCGCCTTCGCCGGCGCCTGGATCAGCGTCTGGGTCGCGAGCACGTGCTCGACCTCCGAGGTCCCGATGCCGAAGGCGAGGGCGCCGAACGCGCCGTGGGTGGCGGTGTGGCTGTCCCCGCACACGATGGTGGTCCCCGGCAGGGTGAAGCCCTGCTCCGGGCCGATGATGTGGACGATGCCGTTGCGCGGATCGTCGAAGTGGAACAGCGGGACTCCGAACTCCTCGCAGTTGCGGATCAGGGTGTCGATCTGGAGCTGCGAGTCCCCGCTGACGCCTTCGCTGCGGTCGGTGGCGATGTTGTGGTCGATGACCGCGATGGTCGCGTCGGGGCGGCGCACCCCGCGTCCGGCCTGCCTCAGCCCCTCGTAGGGCTGGGGTGTAGTCACCTCGTGGGTGAGGTGGCGGTCGATGTAGAGCAGGCAGGTGCCGTCGCCCTCGGTCGCGACGACGTGGCTGTCCCAGATCTTCTCGAACAGGGTCCGTGGCTTCGCCATCCGCATGCTCCCGGCACGACCCGCGGGGTGTCGTGCCTGCTCGCTCGTTCGCCGCAGTCTCCGCGGATACCGGACGGATCATGCCGTGGCGGTACGGACCCTGCAAACTCGACCGGGCTCCGCTCGCGGCGGCGGGAGAATCGACTCCGGTGGCCGTGCGGCGACCCCTGCCGCGACGGAAACGCGCTCAGAGCGCCTCGGCCGCGATCTCTCCGGTGCGGATCCGCACCACGTTCTCGAGCGCGGCGACGAAGATCTTGCCGTCGCCGATCTTGCCGGTCCGGGCCGCGGTGGTGATGGTCTCGATCACCTCGTCGAGCCTCGAGTCGTCGACCGCGACCTCGAGCTTGATCTTCGGCAGGAAGTCCACCACGTACTCCGCGCCCCGGTAGAGCTCGGTGTGCCCCTTCTGCCGTCCGAACCCCTTGACCTCGGTGACGGTCATCCCCTGAATGCCGATCTCGGACAGCGCGGTTCGCACGTCGTCGAGCTTGAACGGCTTGATGATGGCGGTAACGAGATGCATGGGCGCCTCTCCCTCGGATGGTCGCTGGCTGCTCGGAGCACGTATCATGCCATGTCCGGGAAGTACGGAGCTTCAACGGGTTACGTTCGCCCCCGGCGCGCCGGGGACCCGGCCCCGACGGTGCCGCGCGCTGAAACGGAGCATGTGCGCCGCGCGGCGCACCAGCGCTGATCGCGCGCGACCGGAGTCGATCGCACACGACCGGCTGCCGCGGGAATCCCGTCCGGGCGAGGCTGGAATCCACCGTCGGGTGGGCAGGAATCCACGACCATGAACACGCTTCCCGACGCGGTCCGGGAGGGGCTGCCGCGGGAATCCCGTCCGGGCGAGGCTGGAATCCACCGTCGGGTGTGCAGGAATCCGCGATCATGAACACGCTTCCCGACGCGGTCCGGGAGGGGCTGCGCGCGCTGGCGGTCGGGATCAACCCGTCCCTGCCGTCGGTCAGGGCGGGATTCTGCTTCGCCAATCCACGCAACCGGTTCTGGCCCGCCCTCAACGCGTCCCGGCTCGTCGATGCGCCGCTGGAGCCGGGGCCGGAGGCCGTCGGCGTGCTCGTCGGGCGCTACGGGATCGGCTTCACCGACATCGTGAAGCGCCCCACCGCCGGCAGCGCCGAGCTTCGTCCACGCGAGTTCCGGGAAGGCGCGGCGCGGCTCGAGGCGCTCGTCGGCCGGCTCGGCCCCGGCGTCGTGTGGTTCCAGGGCGCGCAGGCCTGGCGCGCCTTCGCCCGTCACTCGGGGTGGCGCATCGCCGGAAAGGTCGAATGGGGTCCGCAGTCCCGGACGGTCGGCCGCGCCCGCATCTTCGTCACCCCCAACCCGAGCTCCGCGAACGCCGCCTGCGGGCTGCCGGCGCTGGTGCGGTGGTTCGACGCGCTCGCGGACTTTCTCCCTCCCGCGGGGCACGGGACGCGGTGAGACGGCGATGACGAGCCGCGCGAAGATTCGGGAAGCCGGTGGAGGAGTCCGTCCTCGATCCTCCTGCGGTATGCGTCCTTGCGGGCCCGTGGCCCTACCGGACACCCATCGGCCCCGCCCGATTCATCCCGGCCGCGCCGGCAGGGCGGGGATGCGCCGGCGCAGCAGGGCGTTGCGGGCACTCCACTCCTGCTCCGGCGTCTGCGGCTCGAGCCAGTCGAACCTCCGGTTGCCGGTCAGGGTCCCGATCGGCACGCCGTCGCGGAACGCGACGCGGCTGGAGGCGGTGGCGGGAACCCGGTCTCCGAGGCAGACGATGCCGGTGAGGTTCAGCGGGTCCGCCGCGCCCAGGGTCACGATGGCGCCGTCCGCTGGCGCGCGCCGTACCCTGCGCAGGGTCTCCACCGCCTCGGGCAGCGCGTACTGCTCGCCGGTGAAGCCCGCGACGAACCGTCCGCCGCGGATCTCGCCGCGCGCCTCCAGGCGGCGCAGCTCGCGCAGGAGGTCGCGCCAGGGCACCGAGATGGATTCGCGGGCAAGCAGCGCCCTGAACACCACGCCGTAACGGCGGAGCAGGGTGCGCGCCATCGCCTCCGCGCCGTCTTCGCCGATGCTCCGCGCATCGGCGGCGCGCCGCTCCACGCACGACCATCGACCGGCCTCGGCGACGGCGCGGAGCCGGCGGGCGGATGCGCCGGTGAACGCTCGAAGCCCCGCGAACCCGTCCGCGCTCACCACCCCCTGCGCGATCAGCTCGCCGAGGGCGGCGGCCGCATCCGGCGCACGGGCGCCGGTCTCGGCCACGATGTCGTCGAAGAACGACGCGCCGCGGGCTTCGAGGTACGCGAGGACGGCGCGGGCGCCGGGTGAGAGCGGCGCGGCCGGGATGTCCTCCCCGCCTCCGGGGACGGTCCGCTCGCCCTCCGGGCCGACGACCTCGATCCCGCGATCGAGTGCCTCGCCTCCGGGACCGGTGGCCCCGATCGCACCGGCATCGGGTCCTGCCGTACTTCCCGCCTCGCCGGCGTTCCCCGCCCCGCCGGCACTGGCCGCCTTGCCGGCGTTCCCCGCCCCGCCGGCGCTGGCCGCCTCGCCGGCCCTTCCGCGTCCGGCCCCGGAGCCGTCCGCCGGCACGGCGCGCGAGGAGGCCCGGGGCATCGTGGCGCCTTCGGCGTCCGTCGGAGCCGGCGCGAGCCACAGGGGCGCCTGACGGCGTCCCTGCCGGGAGAACAGCGCGACCGGGGTCGATCGGATCGGTCCGAACGAGCGCCGCGGCGTCTCCCGCGCCGGCGGGGCGGGACGGGCCCACGACACCCGGCCGGCGAGGCAGAGCCGGTCGAGCATGCCGGGGGTGAAGCCGGCGATCCGGGCCGGCAGGATCTCCGTCTCCCAGGCCGCGGCCGGCGCAGCGAACCCTTCGAGCTCGGCGACGACGGCGGCGAGCGCCTCGTCGCCCTCGCGCCGGTCGTCGGGCCTGACGCGCTGCCACTCGAACAGGAAGCGGACGAGCTCCGCGCGGGATGCCGGCTCGATCTCGCGCCGCAGGCGCCCGAGCGTGTAGCGGTGGATGCGGGCGAGCAGGCGGCGCTCGCACCATTCGAGCGAAGGGGCATCGGGCGTGAACCGCCCGCGCAGCACGCAGCCCTCGGCCTCCAGGGCGACGAGCGCGACCTCGACGTCGACGGGAGCGAGGCCGAGGTCGGAGGCGAGCCGCGCCGCGGTGACCGGCCCGAGGCCCCCGAGCCGGGCGCGCAGCAGCTCGGCCAGGGCCGCGTCGCGACCGGGCGCGGTACGAAGCGCCTCGGGCAGCGCGAGCGGCGGGTCGGCGCGCCCGCCGCTCACGGCCGCCTCCATCCCGGCGAGGCGCTCCGCCGCGCACCACAGCACGGGACCGCCGCCCGGGGTGCGGAACCGGGTGGCGCGGCCGCTTGCAACGAGGGCATCGAGGTGGACGCCCCATCCCGGCCGCTTTCCGCCCGCGAGCCGGCGCGCCGTGCCGGCGGGGTCCGCGGACGGTCCCGCGGCCGCCTCGGCGGTGGTCGCGAAGCCGAGCACCACGAGCGCGTCGTGCACCTCGTCGGGGCTGGCGGCATCCGGCCACGCCTCGTCCCGCACCCGTTCGATGGCGGCCGCATCGAGCCGTCCGATGTCGGCGGCGGAGGCCGGGTCGAGCCCGCGGCGCATGGTCACCGCCCGCGCCCGGCGCTCCTCGAGCGGCGCGTCGTCGAGGAACGCGTAGGGACGCGCGTCGAGGACCTCCGCCGCGAGCGGCGACGGCTCGGTGAGGTCGCGGGCGACGACCCGGACGGCGCCGTCCCGGAGCCGCGTCACCAGGGCTTCCAGCCCCTCGACGTCCATCGCCTCGGTCAGGGTGTCGGCGATGGTCTGCTCCACCAGCGGGTGGTCGGGGATCTCGCGGGGTCCCGCGAGGTTCTCGGCGCACGCGATCTGGTCCGGGAACACCGCCGCGATCAGGTCCTCGGCCTGCATGCGCTGGATGTTGGGCGGGACCCTGGCGCCGCCGCGGAAGCGCGGGATGGCGAGCGAGACGTTGGCGTTCCACCGCCACCGCACGTCGAACATCGGGGCGTCGAGCAGCGCCTGGGTGAGGACGTCGCGCACCGTCTCCGGCGAGAGGTAGCGGGCGACCTCGTCGAGCGCGAAGCTGTGGGCCTCGCCGAGGGAGAGCACGATCGCGTCCTCGGTCGCCGCCGCCTGCAGCTCGAAGTTGAACTTGCGGCAGAAGCGCTTGCGCAGCGCGAGGCCCCAGGCCCGGTTGAGGCGGCTCCCGAACCGGGCGTGGATGACGAGCTGCATCCCCCCGCTCTCGTCGAAGAACCGCTCGAACACCACGGTGTCGCGGTCGGGGAGGGCGCCCAGCGCGGCGTGCGCGGCGCAGAGGTAGTCGACGATCTGCTCCGCGGCGGCGGCTCCGGCCGCGGTGCGCTCCGCCACCTCGGCCGCGAGCCGGGCGCGGCTCGCCGGGTCCGTCGCGGCGGCGCCGGCCGCCTCGAACCGCCGCGCGAGCCACCCGAGCAGGCCGCACACGCTCCCGGAGAGCTCCCCGCTGCGTCCCGGCGCCTCGCCGAGCCAGAACGGCATGTTCGGCGGCTGGCCGTGCGCGTCCTCGACCCGGACCGATCCGCGCTCGATGCGCAGGATGCGCCACGAGGTGTTGCCGAGCTGGAAGATGTCGCCGGGCAGGCTCTCGATGGCGAAGTCCTCGTTGAGCGAGCCGAGGCGGGTCCCGTGCGGCTCCAGCACCACGTCGAAGTCGGCGTTGTCGGGGATCGCCCCGCCCGAGGTCATGGCGGTGAGGCGCGCGCCGCGCCGGGCGCGCAGCGCGCCGTTCACGACGTCCCGGTGCAGGTATGCGGAGCGGCGGCCCCGCCGGGTCGCGAACCCGCCGGCGAGCATCGCCAGGAGCTCGCGCCATCGATCGCGGCCGAGGTCCCGGTACGGCCACGCGCGGCGCACCGTCTCGAGCAGGGCGTCCTCGCCCCAGTCCTCCGCCGCCACCATGGCCACGGCCTGCTGCGCCAGCACGTCGAGGGGGGCGGCGGGAACGTGCAGCGTGTCGAGCTCGCCGCGCCGCACCGCGTCGAGGATCGCGGCGCACTCCACCAGCTCGTCGCGGGTGAGCGGGAACAGCCGGCCCTTCGGGGTGCCGCGCACCGCGTGGCCGGAGCGCCCGGCCCGCTGGAGGAAGGTCGAGATGGAGCGCGTGGAGCCGAGCTGGCAGACCAGGTCGACGTCCCCGATGTCGATCCCGAGCTCCAGCGAGGCGGTGGCCACCAGCGCCCTGAGCTCTCCGGCCCTGAGCCGCCGCTCCGCCGCCAGCCGCCGCTCGCGCGAGAGGCTGCCGTGGTGCGAGGTGACGTGCTCCTCGCCGAGCGACTCGGTCAGCGCGCGGGCGACCCGCTCCGCCATGCGGCGCGTGTTGACGAACACGAGCGTGGTGCGGTGCGCCTCGATGAGGGTCCGGAGCCGCCGGTAGACCTCGGCCCAGACCTCGCCCGACATCACCGCCTCGAGCGGCGACTCGGGCAGCTCCAGCGCGAGGTCGCGCTCCCGGGCGTGGCCGGTGTCGACGATGGCGCACTCGCGCGGCCGGCCGTCCTCGCAGCCGGTGAGGAAGTGGGCGACGGTCTCGACGGGGCGCTGGGTCGCGGACAGTCCGATGCGGGTGACGGGGCGGCCCGCGAGCGCGTCGAGGCGTTCGAGGGAGAGCGCGAGGTGGGCGCCGCGCTTGTTGCCCGCCACGGCGTGGACCTCGTCGACGATGGCGGTGCCGGCGCTCCGGAGCATGGCGCGCCCGCCCTCGCTCGTGAGCAGGATGTAGAGCGACTCCGGCGTCGTCACCAGGATGTGCGGGGGCTGCCGGCGCATGGACTCGCGCGCCGCGCCCGGGGTGTCGCCGGTGCGCACCATGGCGCGGATCCCGGAGCCGGGCTCACCGGCCTCGGCGAGCGCCCGGTCGATGCCTTCGAGCGGCACCTCCAGGTTCCTGTGCACGTCGTTGCCGAGCGCCTTGAGCGGCGAGACGTAGAGCACGCGGGTGGCGTCCGGAAGCGGCGCCCGGCGGCTGTCGCGCACCAGGGCGTCGATGGCGGTCAGGAACCCGGCCAGGGTCTTGCCGGAGCCGGTGGGCGCCGCGATGAGCGTGTGCCGGCCCGCCGCCACCGCCTCCCACGCCCGCACCTGGCACGCGGTGGGTTCGCCCAGGTGCGCGGCGAACCAGGAGGCGATGGCGGGGTGGAATCGGTCGAGGGTCATCAGAGATTCCCGCCAATGCCCGGAGAGGCCGTAGCGTGGTGGAATCGTGGTGCGATTTCGACCTTCAGGGTGTCGAGTCGGGGGGATTTCAGGGGCCTGTTCCCGCCTGGCGGGAATGGCTGGAGGGTCATGGAGTCGGTCCGATGCGGCGTCCGGCTGCGCGCGGCGATCATCCGCGCTGCGGCGGCCCCGTTGCAACACTCACCATGTCAGGCAGCAATTCCCGCCAGCGCCCGGAGAGGCCGTACCGTGGTGCAGGGCTCGTTTTTGTCCGGCGAGGGGCGGTGCGGGCAGGTTCGGCGGTCCATTCGGGAGAGGATTCTGTTGTCGAGGCACCGGTTTCGGCCTCGAGAAGGCGCCACCCACCGCAAGGACGGCAACTTCACAGCGGTCTCCAGCCGCCGACCGCGACAAGAAATGGTCCTGTACCGTGGTGAAATTCTGGTGTGATTTCGGCCTTCAGGGTGTCGAATCGAGGGGATTTCAGGAGCATGTTCCCGCCTGGCGGGAATGGCTGATGTCCAGGCGGCTCCAGAGTGCGGGTAGCCGGTTCGGAGTACACTGCAAAACGACGCCGTGACCCTGACAGCTCATCAGGAGACGCATCCATGCCGCCACCCGCGAGCGCCCGGCCCATCGACGCTGGCGAAGTGCCGATCATCGACATCGCCCCCCTGCGCGACGGCACCGACCCCGCCGGCGTCGGGGCCGCCCTCGCCCGGGCCGCCACCGGGGTCGGCTTCCTCTACGTCCGGAACCACGGGGTGGATGCCGCGCTGGTCGGGCGGGCGCGGGGCGCCGGGCTCGAGTTCTTCCGGCTGCCGGAGGAGGCCAAGCGCGAGGCCGGCACCAACCGGTTCCATCACGGATACCTCGGGCCGGGCTCGACGAAGATGTACGACGACGCCAGGGTCGATCTCAAGGAGAGCTTCAACTGGGGGATGGAGCTTGACGGCGAGCCCGCCGGCGAGCGCGGCGGCGGACGCCCCGACGATGCCCGCGCCCGGACCGAAGCCGTGGCGGAGCCGGAGAATCCGCTCCTCGGGCCCAACGTGTGGCCGGCCGCCATGCCGGAGCTCAAGGCGAGCGTCCATCCCTACTTCGAGGCGGCGAGCGCGTGCGCGGAGGACCTCCTGCGGGGCTTCGCGCTCGGCGCCGGTCTCGACCCCGAGCACTTCATCCGGCTCCGCGACCGGCCGGTGAGCCGGGGGTCGCTCCAGTACTATCCCCCGCCGCCGGACGGCGCGGCGGAGGACCAGTTCGGGGTGGCCCCGCACACCGACTTCGGCGTGCTCACCGTGCTGTGCCAGGACGAGGTCGGGGGGTTGCAGATCCGGCGGCGCAACGGCGAGTGGGCCGCGATGCCGCCGGTCCCCGGCACCCTGGTGGTCAACATCGGCGACCTGCTCGAACGCTGGTCGAACCGCCGGTACCGCTCCACCGTGCACCGGGTGATCAACTCGAGCGGCCGCGAGCGGCTCTCGCTCGTGCTCGCCTACGACCCGAACTTCGAGACCCTTGTGGACCCGCGCGCGTTCTGCGCCCCGGGCGAGACCCCGTTCGACGAGCCCATCACCTGCGGCGACTACCTGCTGTGGCGGTTCCGGAAGGCGTTCTCGTACCGCCGGTGAGCGGCGGCCGACGGCGTGGCGCCCGCCGGCGGCTCCCGGCCGGGCTCGGTGAGGCGGACCGCGCCCGGCGGCGGGAGCCCCGACGGTTCTCGATCGCCTCGCTGCTGCGCAACGCGCTCGCGTACCGCGCGGACTGGCCGCGGATGTGGCGGAGCCCCGAGCCGAAGCGCCGCTACGACGTGGTGATCATCGGCGGGGGCGGACACGGGCTCGGGGCGGCGTACTACCTCGCGAAGGACCACGGCATCCGCAACGTCGCGGTGCTGGAGAAGGGATGGCTCGGCGGCGGCAACACCGCCCGCAACACCATGACCATCCGCTCGAACTACATCCGTCCCCCGAGCGTGCCGTTCCACGAGGGCTCGATGGCGCTCTACCGCGAGCTCTCGCGCGAGCTCGACTACAACCTCATGGTGGGCCGGCGCGGGATGATCTCGTTCCTGCAGAGCTCCCGGGCGGCGCGCACCGCGGCGCGGATGGCCAATACCATGCACGTCCACGGCGCGAGGTACGAGCTGATCGACGTCGAGGAGATCAAGCGCCGGCTACCGCTCTGGCGCCCGCCGCCCCGCCCGCGCCTGGAGGTGCTCGGGGGGGTATGCCAGCCCGAGGCGATGATGGCGCGCCACGACGCGGTCGCGTGGGGCTTCGCGCGCATGGCCGACGCGCACGGGGTCGACATCATCCAGAGCTGCGAGGTGACCGGCATCCGGCGCAGCGGCGTCGGCGTCGTCGGCGTGGAGACGACGCGCGGCTTCATCGAGGCGGACAAGGTCGGCATGGCGGTGGCCGGGAGCGGCAGCGTGGTGGCGGCGATGGCCGGGTTCCGGCTGCCGATCGAGGTGCAGCCGCTGCAGGCGTGGGTGTCGGAGCCGGTCAGGCCGGTGCTGGACCCGATACTCGTGTTCAGCGGCTACGGCTGCTACATGATGCAGTCCGACAAGGGCGAGCTGGTCATCGGCGGTCCGACCGACCCGTATCCGTCCTACGCGCAGCGCGGCGCCTTCCGCACCATCGAGCAGGTCACCTCGGCGGTGCTGGAGATGTTCCCGGTCTTCTCGCGCATGAAGCTCCTGCGGCACTGGGCGGGCATGCTCGACATCGTCTACGACGGCTCACCGATCATTTCGAAGACTCCGCTGCGCAACTTCTACGTGGACATCGCCGGCGCCGGCGGCTTCAAGACCACCCCGATGGCGGCGCGGATGCACGCGTGGCTGATCGCGAAGGACGAGCCGCACGAGCTGATCCGGGACCTCGGCCTCGACCGCTTCGAGCGCGGGCGGCTCGTGGTCGAGGGCGGGGTCTCGTTCAACCGGTGACGGAGGGCGTGACGGTGCGCACGAGCCGGCCGGCGATGGGAGCGGACCGGTGATCGTCATCCCCTGCCCGCACTGCGGCCCGCGCAACGAGGACGAGTTCGTGTGCTGGAGCGAAGTGGCGCTGCGGCCCGCGGCCCCGGACGCGCTCTCCGACGCCGAGTGGAACGACTACCTCTACAACCACGCCAACCCCAGGGGATGGGTGCGGGAGCAGTGGTGGCACGAGCACGGCTGCCGGCGCTGGATCATCGTCGAGCGCAACACCCTGACGCACGAGGTCGCCGGGGCGGAGCCGGCCCGGCGGTGAGACGCCGTCCACGCGGCGCCCGGTCCGTTCAGCCGACGGCCCCGGCCAGGGTCTCGGGATGGGGGAGGTCGCCGGGGCGGAGCCGGCCCGGCGGTAAGACGCCGTCCACGCGGCGCCCGGTCCGTTCAGCCGACGGCCCCGGCCAGGGTCTCGGGATGGGGGAGGTCGCCGGGGCGGAGCCGGCCCGGCGGTAAGACGCCGTCCACGCGGCGCCCGGCCCGTTCAGCCGACGGCCCCGGCCAGGGTCTCGGGATGGGGGAGGTCCTCGATCCGGACCCCCGCCGCCAGCATCTCCTCCACGACCCCGTCCTCCATCTCGATCCCGAGCGCCTCGTTGAAGCGGTTGAAGAAGCCGCACAGGGTGGCGCGCAGCGTGAGCTCCACGATCTGCTCCTCGCTGAAGTGCGCCTTGAGCCGCTCCACCATCGACGCCGGCATCCGCCGCGCGTCCTCGGTGACCGCGACCGCGTAGTCGCGCACCAGGGTGTCCACCTCGTCGAACCCCGGCACCTCGGGCTCGAGAATGGCCGCCACGCTCGCCGGGTCGAGCCCCTGTCCGACGAGCCGGGGCGCATGGTGGGCCACGCAGTAGGTGCACTCGTTCGCCCTGGACACCGCCACCAGCGCGATCTCCAGATAGCGCTTCGGCAGGATGGCTTCTTCCGCGAGCTCCAGCAGCATGCCCATCACGTGCCGCAGCGCCGGCGCCCGGTGGGCGAAGACCTTCACCTGGTTGAGGAATGGTCCGTAGGACTCGGCGTAGCGCCGGTAGACAGGCTTCAGGTCCGCGGGGACCTCGTCGATCTCGATGTCGCGTACTCGCGCCATGGCCGGAGCTCGATGCTGGATGCGCGCAAGTCTATCCCCGTCCCCCGCGTCCGCATACCCGGCAGGGCTCTCCGGAAGTCGTGGCGAGCGGTTCATCAGGCCCTCGGTCCGGGCCTTCGATGCCGAAAGGCCGCCCGTCACCGTGCGATCTTCCGGTTGGGCGGCCAATGACCGCGACTTTTGAATGGTCCTGCCCGGAAGACTGAACCTTGACCCCACCGTGTCGCCGCATCGAAGATCGCCGGGCCTGGCTCGGCGGCATCGAGGCGGAGACCGGAAGTGCGGAACGTGCGGGTCGGCGATGACATCGCGGCGGCGGAGCGCACGGGGCGGGCGCCTCCGCGGCGGGAGGACGGGGCGCGAGAGTTTCCCGGCTGCCGTGCGATCACGATCGGACGGGACGAGATCGATGCCTGGGAAGGCCGACTGGAGTTCTGGGACGCCGATACCGGGGTCGCATGGATGGTGCGCGAGCCGACCGGAGCCGCCCACGAGCAGCCGTCCCAGCGCCTCGCGGGTCTCGGCCAGTTGATCGCCGCGGTACGGGGCTCGCCCATCGAGTGCTTCGGCACCATGGACCTGCTGCTGCGCAACGAACGCGGCGAACGATGGCGGATCATGCAGGCGGACCAGTCCGTCTACCTTCGTCCCGGGCGCGACCGGCTGCCGGACCCGGCCGGGATGGTGGTCGGGGAGCACGACTTTCCCGATGTCGTGGTGGAGGTGGACCACACCACGGACGTCCGCCGGGGCAAGCTGCGACTGTATGAGGAATGGGGGTTTCCGGAGGTCTGGGTGGAGGTCCCGGAGCGTCAGGCGCCGAGCCGCCCCTCCGGCCGGCTGCCGGGGCTCGCGATCCACCTGCTGGATGGGGGTCGCTACCGCCCGGGCGCGGAGAGCCGGGCGTTTCCGGGCTGGACGGCGGAGGAGATCCACACCGCCATGAACGAGCCGGAGCTGTCGGCGGCGACCAGCGAGGTCCTCACCCGGGTCGGCCGGGCGCTGGGGGTGCGGGACGGCACCGGACCGGACGACATGCCCTGGCTGCGCATCCAGCGCGAGGAGGGTCGCGCGCAAGGGCGGGTCGCGCTCCTGGAAACGCTCATGCGCAGGATTCCGGTCTCGCGGGGAAAGCCCCGGCCCGGAATCCGCCTCGATGATCGGGACCTGGCGGGGGTGACCGACGAAGAGGTCATCGACGCCGTGCTTCAGTGCGAGGACGAGTCCGACTTCCGGACGCGACTTCGAAACCTTCGACGCCGGCGCGGGTAGCCACCGGTGCCGGTGCCCCCGCCCCCGCCGGCCTCCGTCCGGTACCCGTGAAGGACGAAGGGCGCCGGCGAGTCGTCCCCGCGATGCGGCGCGGCGCCTTCGTGGACGTGCTTCGCCGGATGGCGTCGACCCGGCGATGACCCGCTCCCGGCCCTTTCGGCTCGCCGCCACGGTGGAGCCGATGTGCGAAGCGGGCTCGGCCGTGACGCGATGACCCGCTCCCGGTCTTACCGGCTCGCCACCGGCGGAACGCTCGTCGATCGAACCCGCCGGCTCCGGTTCCGCTTCAACGGCAGGGACTGCGAAGGCCACCCCGGCGACACCCTCGCCTCGGCCCTGATGGCCGGCGGCGTGCGTCTGGTCGGGCGCAGCTTCAAGTACCACCGCCCGCGCGGGATCGTCGCCGCCGGCGCCGAGGAGCCGAACGCCATCGTCCAGCTCGAGGGCGCCGACGACGAGCCCAACGCGAGGGCGACGACCCTCGAGCTCAGAGAGGGTCTGGTCGCGCGCAGCGTCAACTGCTGGCCGGGCGTCGGGTTCGACGTGGGCGCGCTCGCCGACCGGCTCTCGCCGCTGCTCCCGGCCGGCTTCTACTACAAGACCTTCATGGGGCCGCCCGGCGGGTGGAACTTCTACGGGCGGCTCGTGCGCCGCATGGCGGGCCTCGGGACCGCGCCCGCAACCACCGATCGGCGCGTGTACGAGAAGCGCTTCCACCACTGCGACGTGCTGGTGGCGGGGGCGGGACCGGCCGGTCTCCAGGCGGCGCTGGCCGCGGCGCGCGGCGGCGCCCGGGTGATGCTCGCCGACGACGGACCGGCGCCGGGCGGGACGCTGCTCGACGAGGCGGCGGAGATCGGCGGGCGTCCCGCAGCCGAGTGGGTGGCGGGCGTGACGGCGGAGCTCGATGCGCTCCCCGACGTCGTGCGTCTCGAACGGGCAACCGTCGCGGGCTACTACGACCACAACTTCCTGACCGTGGTCGAGCTGCCCCGCGCACGACCACGGATCGACGAGAGGCTGTGGAAGGTGCGGGCGCGGCGCGTGGTACTCGCCACCGGCGCGGCGGAGCGGCCGCTGGTGTTCGCCGACAATGACCGTCCCGGCGTGATGCTCGCGTCCGCGGCGCTCGCCTTCGTCCGCCGCTACGGGGTGCGTCCGGGGGACCGGGCGGTCGTCGCGACCAACAACAGCGCCACGTATCGGGTCGTCGCGGAGCTGGTCGAGGCGGGGGTCGAGGTGCCGGTGCTCGCCGATGTCCGTGCGCACCCCCCGGAGCGGCTCGCCGCCGAGGTCGCGGCCCGCGGCGTCGAGGTGCTCCACGGCGCCGCGGTGGTCGGCGTCGGCGGCACCCGCGCCGTCCGGTCGGCATGCGTCGCGCCGATGGGCCGGTACGGCGAGCGCCGGCGCGTCTCCTGCGACCTGGTGCTCTGCTCCGGCGGCTGGAGCCCCCGCGTCCACCTGCACTCGCAGTCGGGGGCGCGTCCGGTGTACGACGACGTACACGCCTGCTTCGTGCCGGGCGACAGCGTCCAGGCGGAGCGCAGCGCCGGGGCGTGCAACGGCTCGTTCGGCCTGCGGGCCGCTCTGGAGCAGGGCTGGCGGGCCGGGTCGGAGGCCTGCGCCGCGCTCGGCTTTCTCGCGTCGGCGACGGACGTGCCGGAATGCCCGCGGGACCGGCCCCTCGACATCGAGCCGTGCTGGGAGATCCCTTCGCCGCGGCCACGCGCCAAGGCGTTCGTCGACCTGCAGAACGACGTGACGGCCTCGGACATCCGGCTCGCCGAGCAGGAGGGCTTCCGTTCGGTGGAGCACGTCAAGCGCTACACCACGTCGGGGATGGGCACCGACCAGGGCAAGCTCGGCAACGTCAACGCGATCGGCATCCTGGCCGAGACGCTTTCGGAGCGGCCGGGCGCGGTCGGCACCACGACGTATCGGCCGCCGTATGCGCCGGTGAGCTTCGGGGTCATTGCCGGCGGGGACACGGGGGAGCTCGTGCTGCCGGCGCGGCGCACCGCCCTGACCGACCGGATCGAGGACGCCGGGGCGGTGATGTTCGAGGCCGGCGCCGGCTATCGGCGGCCGAGCTGCTTCCCTCGCGACGGCGAGGACCCGGCGTCCGCGATTGCGCGCGAGACGCTCGCCTGCCGGACCGCGGCCGGCATGTACGACGGATCGCCGCTCGGGAAGTTCGAGCTCCACGGCCCCGACGTGCCGATGTTCCTCGATCGCGTCTACGCCAACCGGTGGGACGACCTGCCCGTCGGCCGGGGCCGGTTCGGCTGGATGCTGCGCGAGGACGGCCGGCTTCTCGACGACGGCATCACCTTCCGCCTCGGCGAGGGCCGGTGGTGGATGTTCGCCGGCACCGGGGCGGCCGACCACGTGCACAGGCACCTCGAGCGGCTGTTGCAGATCGAGTGGCCGGACCTGAAGGTGTATCTGACCGTCGTTACCTCCCAGTGGACCAGCGTATGCGTGTGCGGGCCGAAGGCGAGGGCGGTGCTGGAGGCGGCCGGGACGGACGCGAGCCTCGCGCCGGATGCATTCCCGTTCATGGCGGTGCGCGGGATGTCCGTGGCCGGATTCCCGGCCCGCGTGGCCAGGGCCGGCTATACCGGCGAGCTGAGCTTCGAGATCAACGTGCCGGCCCGGCACGGGGTGGGCTTGTGGGAGGCGCTGGCGCAGGCCGGCGCACCCTTCGGCCTCACCCTGGTGGGCTCGGAGG
This sequence comes from Gammaproteobacteria bacterium, assembly GCA_965202735.1. Taxonomy (GTDB): domain Bacteria; phylum Pseudomonadota; class Gammaproteobacteria; order HK1; family HK1; genus HK1. The sequence goes on along the minus strand of OZ241844.1, from coordinate 545,593 downwards.
CGAGCATGGTGATGCGCTGCGAGAAGGGCTTCGTCTCCGCGGGATTCGAGGGAGACGGCATCGTCAACCCGTTCGACGCCGGCTGCGGCCGGGCGGTCGACATGGACAAGGGCGACTTCATCGGCCGGCGCTCGCTGGTGCGGGACCACAACGTCGGGGGCGTGCGCCCGAACGTGGTGGGACTGCTGCCCGACGACCCGTCGTTCGTCCCCCCCGACGGCACGCCGCTGGTGCCGGCCGGCGCCCCGGCCCATGCGCCGCCGGTCGTCGGCTACGTCTCCCAGGGCTGCCACAGCCCGAACGTCGGGCGCGCCATCGCGCTCGCGGTGCTCGACGACGGCCGGCGCCTGATCGGCGAGCGGGTCGAGATCGCCGCCATCGACCGGCGCGCTCCCGCGCTGGTGACCCGGCCGTGCTTCGTCGACCCGGCCGGCGGGCGGATGCGCGGCTGAGCCGGTGGGCTACCGGGCCGAGGTCCGCGGTCCCGAGCGGCCGGCGCTGGTGAGCCTCCGGGCCGGCCCGGAGGGCTCGCCAGCGTTCGAGCGGGCGCTCGGCGTCGCCCTGCCGCGGCCGGCGGGGCCCGTTGCGGGGAACGACTCCGTCACCGTGCTCGGCCTCGGACCGGACGAATGGCTGGCCCGCGTCCCGCCGCGCGAGGAGGCGGACTGGCTGGCAAGGCTGGAGGCGGCGGCCGCGGTCTCGTTCGCCGCGGCGGTCCTGGTCTCCGACGCCTGGAGCGTGTTCACCCTCACCGGCCCCGACACCCTCGACGTGCTGGCCCGGTCGACCGGGGTGGACGTCCATCCGTCGGTGTTTCCCACCGGCCGCGCGGCGCGCGCCGGCTTCGCCCGGATATCCGCGCTGATCCATCGGCTCGACGATCGGCCGTCGTTCGACGTCTACGTGGACGCATCGCTCGCGCGCTACGCGGGGCGGTGGATGGAGGCGGCGATTGGCGGCGACAATCGGTGCGCCGCCTCCCGGAGCAGCGTTCCATGCCGGAAATGACGAAGATCGAGTCGAATTGCCGGGCGCCGGCGGGGTTCTCCAGAAGTCGTGACGAACGGTTCATCAGGCCCTCGGTCCGGGCCTTCGATGCCGGAAGACCGCCCGTCACCGTGCGATCTTCCGGTCGGGAGGCCAACTGACCGCGACTTTTGAATGGTCCTGTGGGGGCCGGCCTTCGGGTTGAACGCTCCGCCAAACCCCATCATCATCGGTCGAGGGGGACCGCCACCGGACTTCCGCGCCGCGCCGCTCCGCGTCCGGCGGGGCGGGGAGGGAGTGCTTCCGGCGCGGGGCGAACCACGGAACGGACGAATCGTTGACCGAGCACCGGCCGGTATATGAAGTGGCGGACGGCAGCGTCGCGTTCGGCGGCAACCGGGCGCTGGACTCGGTGTCGTTCGCGGTGGAGAAGGGCCAGCTCGTCGGGCTCATCGGCCCGAACGGCTCGGGCAAGACCACGTTGCTGAACGCGACGAGCGGCATCTACCCCCTCGATGCCGGGTCCATCCGCTTCGAGGGCCGGTCCATCGAGAAGGCGCCGCCGCACGAGATCGCCCGGGCCGGCATCGCCCGCACCTTCCAGATCGCCCGGATCTTTCCGCGCATGACGGCGCTGGAGAACATGCTCACCCCGGGCTTCACGACCCGCGGCGGCGGCGCGGACGACCGCATCACCCTGATCCGGCGGGCGAAGGAGTACCTGGACTTCGTCGACATCGCCGACTTCGCCGACGAGCAGGCGGCCGACCTGTCCGGCGGGCAGCGCATGCTGCTCCAGTTCGCGCGGGCCCTGATGCTGAAGCCGCGCCTGATGCTCCTCGACGAGCCCTTCGGCGGGATCCATCCCCTGCTAGTCGAGCGCATCCTCGGCCGCATCCGCGACCTGCGCGCCCAGGGCATCGACTTCATCGTGGTCAGCCACGACCTGCCCGCGATCATGGGCCTCGCCACCCGGATCGTGGTGCTGGCCAACGGACGGCTGATCGCCGACGGCACCCCGGACGCGGTCCGGGAAGACCCCGGCGTCATCGAAGCCTATCTCGGGGGCTGACGGTGCTCGCCGCGCACAACATCGTCGCCGGCTACGTCGACGGGATCGACATCCTGCAGGGCGTCTCCATCGATGCGGAGAAGGATCGGATCACCTCGGTCATCGGACCGAACGGCTCGGGGAAGTCCACCCTGGTGCGGGTGATCTGCGGCTTCCTGCATCCGAGGTCGGGGACGGTGACGTGGGACGGCACCGACCTCACCGGCCGACCGAGCCACGACATGGCCGGGCTCGGCATCTGCTACCTGCCGCAGGAACGCACCGTGTTCCCGCACCTCACCGTCGAGCAGAACATCCGGCTCGGGGCCTGGACCTTCCGCGGCGACAGGGCGCGGGTCGGCCGCGAGCTGGAAAGGGTCTACGCCCTGTTCCCGCTCATGCGCGAGCGGCGCGGGTCGAAGGCCGGCGACCTGTCGGGCGGGATGCAGAAGATCCTCGAGATCGCGCGTGGCATGATGATCCGCCCCGAGGTCCTGATCTGCGACGAGCCCACGGTGGGGCTCGCGCCGATCATCGCGGAGGAAGTCTACGATACCATCGAGCGCCTCAAGGCGGACGGGCTGACCATCCTCCTCGTCGATCAGAACGTGCGCGAGGCGATCCGGGTCGGGGATCACGTCTACGTGCTGGAGGTCGGGCAGAACAGGGTCAGCGGGACGAAGTCGGAGTTCGAGACCAACCTGCACGGCATGATCAAGGACTGGCTGCAGATATGAGCTCAAAAGGGAGGCAGGACGATGACCAGATTGCATGACGGGAAGCTGCTGTCGGGAGTCGCGCTCGGCGCGGCGCTGTCGCTCGGGGCCGCCGCGGGAGCGGCCGACACGATCAGGGTCGGCGGTCTGGCGCCCCTGTCCTCTCCGGGCAGCTACCAGCAGGGTCCGGAGCTGGTGCTCGGGCTCCAGTGGGCGGTGGACGACGTCAACGCCGCCGGCGGCCTGCTCGGCAAGCAGGTCGAGCTGATCGTGGAGGACACCCAGGGCCGGCCTCCGACCGGCGCCACCGTGGCCGAGAAGCTCATCACCTCGGACAGGGTCGTGGGCGTGGCCGGCGAGTACCACTCCTCGGTGTGCACGGCGGAGATCGAGGTCTTCCACCAGCACGGCATCCCCTTCGTCATCGGCTCGTGCTGGGCCGACACGCTGACCGCGGCAGGCTACGACGAGGTATTCCGCACCAGCGTGTACTCCTCGAAGCTGACCGAGAACATGGTCGCGGTGATGATGGCCAACGGCATCAGGAGGGCGGCGGGCCTGGTCGAGGACACCGACTACGGCGTGGGGATCGCGACGACCCTGGAGGCCGCCATCGAGAAGCTCGGCGCGGACATCGAGTTCAGCTACGAAGTGGTGGAGAAGACCTCCAAGGACTTCGTGCCCGTCCTGCTCAAGTACAAGACCCAGGTGAAGCCGGAGATCCTGATCGTCGCGGTGACCCAGCCCGGCGGGTTCCTCGTCCTCAAGCAGGCCCACGAGATCCGCTTCGCGCCGACCACCGAGACCCTCTACCTCGACGCCACCTGCACCGCCCAGAACGACGAGGTGTTCTGGGGTGCGGTGAAGGATGCGGGCAAGCACGTGCTGATGTCGTGTCCGTACAGCCCGAGCGTCAGGCTCACCGAGCTCGGCGAGCGGATCAAGCAGCGCTACATCGACCAGTTCGACCGCCAGCCGAACTACCTGCCGCTGCAGGGGTACGACGCGATGATCTCGCTGCTGACCGCGATCGGGAACGCCGGCTCGACCGACGGCAAGGCGATCATCGGCGCGCTGCAGGCGCTCAGGGTCCCCGGCACCCGCGGCGAGATCGAGTTCTCGCAGGAGGACGGGGTCTGGCACCACCAGTGGAAGGGGGTGCCGACGTTCATCTTCCAGTACTCGGAGGTCGGACAGTCGGCCGGCGACGCGGCGATCCTCTTTCCCGAGCGGTTCGCGACCGCGGAGCTGATGCGGCCGTGACCTGATCCGGCGCCGCGCCGGGGACGGCCGGAGGCGGCCCTCCCCGGCGCGGTCTCGCCACCGGGCCCTCGCGGGCCGCCGGGCGCCCGATCCCCCGGCCCCGGGCGGCGCGATCCGGCCCTGAGGGTTTCCGCTCCCTGGATTTCCCGGATGCCGCCTTGAACCCGACCCCGCAGGGCGACACGATCCGACCCTGAGCGCCACATGGACTACTACGTCCTCTCCCAGATCGTCAACGGCGTGATCTTCGGCCTGATCTACGCCCTCATCGCGCTCGGCCTGACCGTGGTGTTCAGCATCATGCGGGTGGTGAACTTCTCCCACGGCGAGCTCTACATGCTGGGCGGGTACACCCTGTACGCACTGACCGCCGGGGTCGCGGCCCTGCTCTCGCTCCCCCTCGTCGTCCCGGCCATCGCCGCCCTGCCGCTCGCGATGGCGGTGGTGGCGATGTTCGGGGTGGCGGTGGAGCGGAGCCTGCTGCGGCCGGTGTACACGGCGCGCATGGACCGGCCCGAGGAGTACGCGATCATCCTGACCTTCGGCCTGTCGCTGTTCCTGCAGTACGGAGCGCTCACCACGGCGGGGCCCTACGAGATGACCCCCGGCTCGTTCTGGGAGGGATCGAAGCACGTCGTCGGCGATCTCTACCTCGCGGGCGACCGGCTGTTCGCGGCGGGGACTTCCGCCCTGCTCATCGCCGCAACCCTGTACTTCGTGTACGGGACGTGGACCGGCCGCGCCCTGATGGCGACGGCGCAGAGCCGGGTGGGAGCGGCGGTGGTGGGGGTGAACCCGATCCGGATGAACGTCATCGCCATGGCCCTCGCCGGTCTGCTCGCCGGCGCGGCCGGGTCCCTGCTCGCGCCGGTGTTCCTGGTCTACCCCGACGTCGGCCAGATCCCGGTGATCAAGGCGTTCGTGATCATCGTGCTGGGCGGGATGGGTTCGATCCCGGGGGCGGTGGTGGCGGCGCTGATCCTCGGCGTGGTGGAGAGCCTCGGATCGGTCTACCTCTCCGTCGCCTACCGGGACGTGTTCGCGTTCCTGGTCCTCATCGGGGTGCTGCTGCTCCGGCCCCACGGTCTGTTCGGCCAGAAGGAGCGCCGCGCTTGACGCGTTTCGAGAAGACGGTGTGCGGCCTGGCGCTCGGCGGCGGGCTGGTCATCCCGTTCCTGCTCGACGGCTACACCATCCGCGTCGCGGCGATGGCGCTGTACTACGTCATCCTCGCGTCGTCGTGGAACCTGCTGCTCGGCTATGCCGGCCAGCTCTCGTTCGCCCACGCGGCGTTCGCCGGAATCGGCGCCTACACCTCCGGGCTGCTCGGATACCACTACGGCGTGCATCCGGGCTTCGGCATCTTCATCGGCGGCGCGGCGGCGGCGGGGGTCGGCTGGTGTCTCGGGCGGATGTGCCTGCGCACCCGCGGGCCGTATCTCGCCCTGATGACGCTGGGCTTCTCGGAGACGGTGCGCCTGATCCTCCAGATCGAGCACGACTACACCCGCGGGTCGCTCGGCCTCCGGATCCCCTACCTCTTCGGCGAGGGCCTGCCGCAGCACATCCTCGGGTACTTCGTCATGCTGGCGCTGGCGGTGCTCACCATCGTGGTGCTCCACCGGCTCGTGAACTCGGAGAAGGGCCTCTACCTCAAGGCGATCCGCGAGGACGAGGATGTCGCGGCGGTGATGGGGGTGGATCTCGTGAGGTGGAAGGTCAACGCGTTCGTGATCTCGAGCCTCTTCGCCGGCCTCGCCGGCGCCGTCTACGCCCACCTGTTCGTGCAGGTGCTGGCCCCCCAGAACCTGCTCCTCATCGAGATGGGCCTGATTCTCGCCATGACCATCGTCGGCGGCCTCGGCACCCTGACCGGCCCCGTCATCGGCGCCGTCCTGCTGGTGGTGATGTGGGAGATCATGCGCGACGTGAGCCCCTACGCCCACATGCTGCTCTTCGCGACCCTGGTCATCGTGGTGATGAAGTTCTTCCGCGCCGGCATCTTCGGCCTCGTCGCGGACCGGCTGAAGGCGCGGGGTCTGATCGGCAAGGCGCCGCCGTTCACGGTGGAGTAGGGTGTCCAGACGGCAGCGCACCCTCGATCGAGGAGGTTGTGGCCGGGATCCTGTCCTCGTTTCAACACGAAACGAGTATGAGGATTCAGATGGTGGAGGTGGTGTCTTGAGCAGACTGACCAGGATGTCCGTCCGCAACTACCGTGCGCTCGCGGACGTGCAGATCGCGTTGCGTCCGGTCAACGTGGTGTTCGGTCCGAACGGGGCCGGCAAGTCGACATTGCTGGATTCGCTGTACTTTTTTCGAGACTGTGCGATCCGCGGCGTCGAGGTCGCATCCTCCGAACGCGGCCACGGGATCGGAATCCTCTGGGACGAAGCCCCGGAAGATGAACGCGTCTCGGTAGAGCTCGCAAACGATGACGTCAGCTACGCACTGTCGTTTTCTCTCTCCGCGGGCAGGCTCGATCCCTTCCCGGGAGAGCGGCTGGTGTCGTCTTCCCGGGCGGCGCCCCTCATCGCGAGGCATCCGGGCTCGGACAAGGCGAACCTGTATCACGGGCAAACCGGGCAAGCTCCCCGGATCTCCTTGCGCGAACCCGACAAGCTCAGTCTGAGCCTCTTCCTGAACTTCAATGACCGTGACGAAGAGGCCGCGGACCTTGATCGGTTGCTCCACTACGTTCGGCTGTACAACTCCCGGTCGTTTCACCTGTGGCCGTTGAAGCGAAGGGGATCGGAGAGCAGCCACCAGGTCAGGCTACGGGATTTCGGCAACAACGCCTGGTCCGTGCTCAGGAACCTGCAGGACAAGCGGAATGTCGACGACCGCTACGACACGATCATGGGGTACATGGCCGAGGCGTTCCCGGCGTTCGACGACATCGTGCTGGAGCAAACGGGCCCGTCGTCGGTGTACGCCAGCTTTCTGGAGAAGGGGCGCCGCCACCCGATCTACGCGTCCGGAGCCTCCGACGGGCACGTGCAATTGCTGCTTCTGCTGACTGCTCTGTTCTCGGAAGGCCGGCGAGACTCGATCCTGCTGTTCGACGAACCCGAGGTCTCGCTGCATCCGTGGGCGCTTGTCGTGCTCGCGAGGGCGGTCACGGAGGCAGCCCGCCAGTGGAGCAAGCAGGTGTTTCTGGCGACCCACTCTCCGGTGCTCATCAGTCAGTTCGATCCGCAGGACATCCTGGTCGCGAGCATGGTCGCGGGACGCGCGAGGTTTGAGCGTCTGTCCGAGATCCATGAGTTTCGGGATCTTCTCGAAGAATACGCGGCGGGGTCGTTGTACATGTCCGGAACCGTTGCACCCCAGGGAACCGATGCCTTCGCGGAAAGCGACGGATGAGCTTTTCCACGCGGCTGGCCCAAGGTGGTCGCGAGCGAATCGCGCGCCGTGGCCTCGGCCAGACCGCGGGCGGAGCCAGCTTGGACCCGGGCTTGAGCACGCGGGCGATGATCATCGCCACGGGACCCGGAGCGGACGTGTTTGGCGGTCACGCATGTCCGTCAAATCCATTTGACGGACATGTTATTGGAGATATGGCCGACAAACTTCGCTGACGGCCGCCGATGGCCGACAAGCAACGCCTGGTGGCCGGCGCCGCCCCTATCCCAGCACCGAGAAGCTGCTCTCCCGGTTGATCTCGCGCTTGCGGGAGTAGAAGCCGACGTTCACCTCCCGGCCGATGTGCTCCAGGTGGAACGTGAGCGGATTCTCGTCGTGGTCGTTGCCCCGCTCGCAGTAGTCGATGAGCGCGGCCATCATCTTCCCCGCCACCGGCGCGTTCTTGAACTGGTTCCCCGAGGTGCCCACCGCCATGTAGAAGCCGGGCACGCAGCTCCTGTCGTAGATGGGGATCCAGTCGTCGGAGGCGTCGTAGAGGTCGACCACGCCGCGCAGGCTCGACGGGATGCCGAGGCTCGGCACCCGCTGCCCGTAGCGATGGGCCTGGGTGGCGCCCTGCTCGGTGAAGTCGCGCACGTAGTCGTCGGGGTCGACGAACTCGCGCGGGTCGCACTCCGGGTCCTCGCTGCCGATGAGGATGTGGTTGCCGGTCTCCGGGCGGATGTAGCAGCCGATGTCGCTGTCGGAGACCACGGTGCCGAGCGACTCGAAGTCGAAGCCTTCGGGGGCCGGGACGTGCACGACCTCCTGCCGGAGCGGCTTCGTCTCGATGGTCATGTCGTCGAGGGCGCCGGCCATGCCGTTGACGACGGCCGAGTGGGGACCGGCGACGTTGACCACCACCGGTACCGAGACCTCCGTCCCGTCATCGAGCTTCACGCCCCGGATGCGGCCGCCGCCGGTGAGGACCTCGACCACCTCGCATCCGAACCGGAACTCCGAGCCCTTCGCCTCCGCCGCGCGTTGCAGGTTGTGGGTGGAGAGCTGCGGGTCGGAGATGTAGCCGGCGGTCGGCCAGAACACGCCGCCGGCGAGCTCGCCGCCGCTCGGCTCCCCGAACCCCTCGTCGCCCATCAGGCGCGGCGGCCCGTAGCGGCGCGTGTCGTAGACCGGGAGCTTCTCGCGGATCTTCGCCGCGTCCCACTCCTCGAACGGGATGCCGAGCTCGCGCGACAGGCGGATGTGCTTCTCCAGGTGGCCGTTGAGATCGGTCTGCATCACCAGGCACCCGCACTCGATGAACCTCGCGAGCCCGCGTTCGTCGTCCGCCTCCAGGTACCTCGCCCAGTCGTGCCAGTAGTGGTACCCCTCCCACGCGAGCGCGATGCCGTCGAAGGTGGAGTAGTGCACCCGGATGATCGCGCAGGAGCTGGAGGTCGGCCCGTAGCCGGCGGCCGGAAGCCGGTCCACGTTCAGGGTCCGGTAGCCGAGCTTCGCGAGCTCGAAGGCGGTGGCGGCGCCGATGATGCCGGCCCCGATGACGAGGGCGTCGTAGTGGTGGTGCGTGTTCGACATGAGGTCGTCTCCTGCGGTGAAGTGTCGTTCAGTCCATGGCCGGCGCGGACCCGTCCGCGTCCCGCCACTGCGCGCGCAGCGTCTCCTCGCTGTCGGGCTCGGCGTCGAAGCAGAAGTCGCGCTCCAGCACCGGCGCCAGCCACGGCTGGGCGCGCTTCGTCCACAGGTGGCAGGTGGGGGTGATGCGCGAGGTGTCGTCGAGGGTGCCGGCCTTCATGCTGAGGGTCGTGCTCCCCTCCTCACGCGTTCCCCCGCCCGCGTGCCAGAGCCGGGTGCCGCACTCGCCGCAGAACGCGCAGAGCTTCTCCGCGCCGGTGCCGCCGCGGGTGCGGTAGATGCGCGGCTCGGTGCCGCGGAGCTCGACCGCGTCGCGCTCGACCCACATCGACAGCCCGAACGCGCTCGAGGACTGCTTCTGGCAGTCCCGGCAGTGACAGGCGTAGAGCGCGGTCGGCGCGCGCAGCAACCGGTAGCGGATCGCGCCGCATTGGCAGCCGCCTTCCTGACCCGATGTCACCGGCATGGTGGCGTCTCCCTCGTTCGCCGTGGAAGTGCGCACGGGTGGGGTGCCCGTGCCTCCAGGCTCCAGGAGCCGCCGCGTTGCGACCCGCGGATGAAGGCCAGCGGGCCGTTTCATGCGGCGGGGTGGTCAACCCGGCCATGATCGTTCCGAACGGATCGTCCCGGTGCCCGGGGACCGTTCTCCGTCGCCCGCCCCGGAGCCGGGGGCCGATGGTACGGGAATCGCCGCCCGCGCATCAGGGGCGCCGGCGCGGAGGCCGCGCGCACGATCGTCGCGCCGCCCGCCGCATTCGTGTTCGGACAGGGCCGCAACGCTGGGCCTCGACCACACCGTCGCCGGGACCCTGAAGGGACTCATGAACCGGATTGCCGGCCTGTCAGCGGTCGGTTCGTATCGGTGGGTGCTCCGAGGATAAGCCGCGGGCGCTCGGAATGCGTTGCTCGACCCTCTTCCAGCCGCGACAATTTCCCAATGAGCGCCATCCTGCCCATCAGCGTTGACAGTCTCCTCGCCGGCCGATCGATCGAGTCGGTTCGGGTGGAGCTCAAGGCAAGCTGGAATCCCGACACGACCGGTTTTCAGGTGTTGAAGACGGTGTGCGCATTTGCCAACGACCATCAGAATCTCAACGGTGGCTACGTGGTCATCGGCGTTTCGGAATCGCAGGGCCGCGGCGAACGCCCGCCGGTCGGCTTGAGCGACACCGACATCGACGCGGCCCAACGGTGGATTCGTGGGCATTGCAAGGCCATGCGGCCCGGCTACGCTCCCATCTTCTCGCCCGAGACTCTGGATGGCCGTGAAGTTCTGGTCATATGGGCGCCGCCGAGCGACGAGCGCCCTCATCGCGCACCGGACGGACCGGGCGACGGCCGGAGATGGAAGTACTGGATACGCGTCGGGTCGGAGACGGTGGACGCGGAAGCCGCCGGCAGGCTGGAAGCGCTCATCGAGCAGACGACCCGCGTGCCGTGGGACGACCGGGTTGCGCACCAGGCGCGCATCGCGGATTTGCGGGAGGCCAGGGTACGTGAGCACCTGCACGACGTCCGCAGCGCGCTTCGGGACGAGCCCGACGCGGCGTCCATCTACCGCAAGATGCGGCTCACCGCGCCCGTGAACGACCATGAAGCGCCTCGCAACGTCGGACTGCTCTTCTTCTCCGACACCCCCGAGCAGTGGTTTCCCGGCGCTCGGATCGAAGTGGTCCAGTTCGCCGCGGACCGGGCCGGGGAGGTGCAGGACAAGCTCGTGTTCCGCGGTTCGCTGACCGCGCAGCTTCGAGACTGTCTTCGATACCTCGAAGGGCTCTCGCAAGCCCACATCGAGAAGACACGGGAGCGAAGCCGGGTGCGTGGCTGGGTCAGCTACCCGGCGCCGGCGCTCCGCGAGGCATTGGTCAATGCCGTCCATCACCGTGGCTATCGGCCCGAGGTGATGGAACCGACCAAGGTGCTCCTGTATCCCGACCGCATGGAGATCATCAGCTATCCGGGCCCGGTCGCCGGCATCGAGTCACATCATCTCGCACGTGACGCGTCAATCCCGCCTCCCCCGGCACGCAATCGCCGCGTCGGCGAATTCCTGACTCAGCTCGGGTTGGCGGAGGCGCTATGGACCGGGCTTCCGCGAATCTACCGGGTCATGGAGGAGAACAGCTCTCCGCCGCCGCGCTTCGATTTCGACGCCGGGCGGACCTGGTTTCGAGCGACGTTGCCCGCACATCCGGAATATGCCGCCGTGTCGGCGATTCAGGATGCCGCCTACCTCCGTACCGTGGGTGGACGCGATGCTGCGTTCAAGCGTGTCCGCGACGCCTGGAACGCCGACCCTGCCTCGGCGGTGCTGGCGGCCGAGATGATTCGGCTTCACGCCGAGAGGGATGATCCCGAGGCGTCCGAGGCCGTATTTCGTCGATTTCGCGACCTCGGACCCGGAGCTGCGATTTCCCCTGTCGCAAATACGTGGATCGAGGTGCTGCTCGACCATGGCCGGGAGGGCGATGCGCGGCGCGTGCTGGACGAGCTCGCCGAAAGCGCGTTGGCGCAGGACGCCATCGATGCCGCGATTCTGGCTCGACGCCTCCGGGAGCCCCGCATCGCACACCAGTTCTTCCAGCAGGCGGGCGATGCAATCCACACGGACCCCCGGGCATTGCATGAATTCGCGCAAACCAAGATTCGGCTCGCTCAGGAAGCCAGGGAGCAGCAGCAGCGGCGTGCGTGGCGCGAGGTCTACCGCCGACTCCTGGTCGAAGCACGTGGTCTTCTGGAACGGGTGATTCAGATGGACGCCTCTCCCACTCGGCACGCATGGGCGTGGCGCGATCTGGCGCGCACGCTCAATTGGTTGCGCGCCCCGGAAAGTGACGTGCTGGCGGCTTTCGAGAACGCATTGCGTCTGCTGCCGGGCGAGCCCCGGTTTGCGGAAGAGCTGGACCGGTTCAGGCAACGGCGGAGCCGGCGGAATCGACGGACCGCGAGAAACGGACGCAATGGTCACCGCAGGCGATAGGAGGAGACGGGGGGTGGGCCCCCCTCATTATTTTGCCGTGAAAATACTCTGGGATTCGGCGCAACGCATCCTGTGCGCCGCCAGCGGGCGGCACCGGGCATTCACACCTTGCGGCGCTCGTGTTGCGGGCTGCGACTGGTAGGCGACCCCGATGTGGCCCGAAGTCCGCCCGCGCGACGAGCACCGATTTTCATTCTACGGGGTGGTCCAGCACGGCGTCGACCATGAGCGTTTTGCCGTCAGATGACTCCGAAGATTTCACGATACACACGCTGCTCCACAAGCATGTGGGCAAACTTCTCGGCTCCCTTCAGACCTCCACCCACCTGCGGCCGTGCAATGAGCCGCACGACTGGTCTCGCCGCTGCCTCAGTGTCGCAAGGTGTCGTCCATGGGCACTCGGCCGGCTCGGGTGCCGGCGCCTGCCGTAGCTCAGTACCGATAGGAGTCCGGCTTGAACGGCCCGTCCGGGTCGACGCCGATGTACCGCGCCTGCTTCTCGTCGAGCTTCGTGAGCCTGACCCCGAGCTTGTCGAGGTGCAGCGCCGCGACCTTCTCGTCGAGGTGCCTGGGCAGGACGTAGACCTTCTTCTCGTAGCGTTCGGGGTGGCGCCACAGCTCGATCTGGGCGAGCACCTGGTTGGTGAACGACGCGCTCATCACGAAGCTCGGATGGCCGGTCGCGCAGCCCAGGTTGACGAGCCTTCCTTCGGCGAGAACGATGAGCCGGCGCCCGTCGGGCAGCTCGACCTCGTCGACCTGCGGCTTCACGTTGTGCCACCGGTAGTTGCGCAGCGCCTCGATCTGGATCTCGGAGTCGAAGTGCCCGATGTTGCACACGATGGCTCGATCCTTCATCCGCCGCAGGTGGTCGATGGTGATCACGTCGACGTTGCCGGTGGCGGTCACGAAGATGTCCCCGACCGGCGCGACCTCGTCCATGGTGCGGACCTCGTAGCCCTGCATGGCCGCCTGCAGGGCGCAGATCGGGTCGATCTCGGTGACCACGACCCGCGCGCCCTGGCTGCGCAGGCTCTCCGCCGAGCCCTTGCCGACGTCGCCGAACCCGTTCACCACCGCGACCTTCCCGGCGATCATGACGTCGGTGGCCCGCTTGATGCCGTCCACCAAGCTCTCGCGGCACCCGTAGAGGTTGTCGAACTTCGACTTCGTGACCGAGTCGTTGACGTTGATGGCCGGGGCGCGGAGCGTGCCGGCCTTCGCCATCTCGTAGAGCCGCTGCACGCCGGTGGTGGTCTCCTCCGACAGCCCGCGCACACCGTCCATCAGGCCCGGGTACTTCTCGTGCATGACGGCGGTCAGGTCGCCGCCGTCGTCGAGGATCATGTTCGGCCGCCAGCCGCCCGGGCCCTCGATGGTGCGGTCGATGCACCACCAGAACTCCTCCTCCGTCTCGTTCTTCCACGCGAACACCGGAACGCCGGCCGCCGCCATCGCCGCCGCCGCGTGGTCCTGGGTGGAGAAGATGTTGCACGAGCTCCATCGCACCCCGGCCCCGAGCGCGGTCAGGGTCTCGATGAGCACCGCGGTCTGGATGGTCATGTGCAGGCATCCGGCGATGCGCGCGCCCGCGAGCGGACGCTCCGCGCCGTACTCGTCCCGCAGCGCCATCAGGCCCGGCATTTCCGTCTCGGCGATGGCGATCTCCCGGCGGCCCCAGTCGGCGTCCGCCAGGTCCCTGATCCTGAAGTCCTGGTCGATGGTCATGGATCTCGTTTCACTGGTGGTCCGGACTCGGTGCGGAGGCCGGCGGATGTCTCCCGGGCCTCCGGCGGCTCTGCGGAATCCCGGTGCGGAATCTCGGGTCCGTGGAGCGCGCCCGCGGTCCGAAGGCGTCATTCAGTTCACGTCAGTTCACGGTAGTGGGTCAGTTTGACTCCAGGGTCGCCATGTCGGTCGAGGAAGAAGTTCAAACTGACCCACTACCCGGTTCACGTCAGCCATGTCAGCTCGGGGTCATTCATCGAATTCCGGGCCGGGCACGCAGGGAGCCGGGCCTCCGTCCGGACGCCGCGGCCGCATGGTCCCGGGCGCGGCTCAGGCCCCGAATGCGCTCCTGAGGTCGGATACCAGGTCGGTGCGCTCCCACGAGAACCCCCCGTCGGCCTCGGGCTCGCGGCCGAAGTGCCCGTAGGCGGCGGTGCGGCTGTAGATGGGGCGGCCGAGCCCGAGCCGTTCGCGGATGCCGCGCGGCGACAGGTCGACGATCTCCGGCAGCACGGCGGACAGCTTCGACTCGTCGACCCGCCCGGTGCCGCCGGTGTCCACGTAGACGGACAGCGGCTTCGAGACCCCGATGGCGTAGGCGACCTGGATGGTGCAGCGGTCGGCCAGGCCGGCGGCGACGACGTTCTTGGCGACATGGCGCGCGGCGTAGGCGGCGGAGCGGTCGACCTTGGACGGGTCCTTGCCGGAGAACGCGCCGCCGCCGTGGAGCGCCGCGCCGCCGTAGGTGTCGACGATGATCTTGCGGCCGGTGAGCCCGCAGTCGCCGTCGGGCCCGCCGATGACGAACCGGCCCGTCGGATTGACGTAGAACTCCTCCTCCGGACACATCCATCCGTCCGGCAGCACCGCTTCGACGAAGGGGCGCACGAGCTCCCGTACCTCCACCTGTCCAAGCGAGGCGTCATGCTGGGTGGAGACCACGACGGAGGTCGCCGCGACCGGCTTGCCGTCCTCGTAGCGCAGGGTGACCTGGCTCTTGGAGTCCGGACCGAGACCGGGGGTCGCGCCCGAGCGCCGTGCGTCCGCCATCCGTTTGAGGATCCGATGGGAGAAGTGGATGGGGGCGGGCATCAGCTCGGGCGTCTCCCGGCAGGCGTAGCCGAACATCAGGCCCTGGTCGCCCGCGCCCTCGTCCTTGTTGCCAGCCGCGTCGACGCCCTGCGCGATGTCGGTGGACTGCTTGTGCAGGTGAACCAGGATGTTGGCGTGCTTCCAGTGGAATCCCGCCTGCTCGTAGCCGATGTCGCGGATCGCGCCGCGTACCCGCGTCTCGATGTCGTCCGTTCCGATCGAATCGGGACCGCGCACCTCGCCGGCGATGACGACGAGGTTCGTCGTGCACAGCGTCTCGCAGGCGACACGCGCGCCGGGGTCGGCCTCCAGGTACATGTCGACGACCGTGTCGGAGATGCGGTCGCAGACCTTGTCCGGATGGCCTTCCGAGACCGACTCGCTCGTGAACAGATGGCTTTCCATGCGTCGCTTCCTGTAGGCGTCGGGACGAGGCGCCGGCCCTCCGGGCGTGCGGCGCCGCGCATTATAGACATCATGGATCGACCTGCCCCGTCCCCGGGGGCCTGCATCAGGACCATTTTTTGTCGCGGTCGGCGGCTGGAGACCGCTGTGAAGTTGCCGTCCTTGCGGTGGGTGCCTCCTCGAGGCCGAAACCGGTGCATCGACAACAGAATCCTCTCCCGAATGGACCGCCGAACCTGCCTGCACCGCCCCTCGCCGGACAAAACGGTCATGGTCGACGCCGTGCTGGACCACCCCGTAGAATGAAAATCGGTGCTCGTCGCGCGGGCGGACTTCGGGCCACATCGGGGTCGCCTACCGGTCGCAGCCCGCAACCGGAGCGCCGCAAGGTGTGAATGCCCGGTGCCGCCGACCGGCGGCGCACAGGATGCGTTGCGCCGAATCCCAGAGTATTTTCACGGCAAAAACGAGTCCTCGGGCCTGCTTGCGGAATCGGGGGCGCGCCCCGAGCCGGGACCGGGCTGTCCGGAAGCCGCGGCGAGCGGCTCGGTCCCCTCAGCGCACTCCGGCGGCTTCGAGGATGCCGGGCACCTTGTCCTCCCACCCGATCGCCATCACGTGCACCCCCCGGCACATCGGACGAATTTCGGCGATGACCGCCGCCGCCATCCCGGTGCTCGTCGCGGCCCGGTCGCTCGACTCGGCGAGCCTGCGGATCAGCGCCTCCGGGACCTCGATGCCCGGCACGTGCTCGTTCATGTAGGCGGCCATCCTGGGCGACTTCACCGGGATGATCCCCGCGAGGAGCCGCACGCCGAGCCCTTCGACGCGGCGCGCGAACCGCTCGAACGCCCCGGGGTCGTAGACCGCCTGGGTCTGGAAGAAGGCCGCGCCCGCGTCGCGCTTCTCCACCATGCGCTCGATCTCCCTGTCGAGGTCCTTCGCGCCGGGGTTGACCACCGCGCCGATGCAGAACTCCGGCGAGCCGTCCAGGTCGTTGCCGGCCATGTCCGTGCCGCCGCTCATGCCCGCGGCGGCGCGGATGATGTCGGCGGAGACCACGTCGAAGACCCCCTTCGCATCGGGGTGGTCGCCGTTCTTCGGCGGGTCGCCGCCCATGAAGGCGATGTTCCGCACCCCGAGCGCCCAGGCGCCGAGCAGGTCCGCCTGGATCGCGATCCGGTTCCGGTCGCGGCCCGTGATCTGCATGATCGGCTCGAGCCCGTGGTCGAGCAGCCGGTGGGAGACCGCCAGCGGCGCCATCGCCATGCGCGCGGCGTGGGAGTCGGTGACGTTGAACGCGTCGACATGGCCGCTCATGCCGAGCGCGCGCGCGAGCAGCGAATCCAGCGACGTGCCCTTGGGCGGCGTCAGCTCGCTGGTGACGACGAATCCGTCGCCGTCGAGTGCGGTTCTCAGTTGACTCACGGCATGGCTCCCGGGCGGTCGCGCCGGCGGAGTCCGCAAGCTCGCGGCGTCGGGCCGGGAACCGGCGCCCGGAGCCGTGGCGCGAAGCGACGGCCGGCGAGGATACGGCATCACCGGAGGGTGCGCCACACACGGGCCCCGGCTCGCATGTGAAGCAGCCATTCCCGCCTGGCGGGAATTCCCGCATGTGAAGCGAGTGGGCCCGTGGCGTTCCCGCGCACGTATCCTTACACTGCGCGGCCCCGTCGCGGGCGGCGGACGCCAAGGCTCTCCGGAGGCCGCGGCGAACGGTTCATCGGACGCTCGCACCATAGCCTTCGATGCCGCAGGATCACCGTTCACCGTGCGATATTCCGGTTGGGCGGCCGGTGACCGCGACTTTGAATGATCCTGCGGCGGCCGCCGACCACCGGGCGAGCAGCTTCGACGATGCGATACTCCATCTTCTCCCTCGCGCGCAACGCGTTCAGCCGCCACGAGCACTGGCCGGCCGCATGGCGCAGCCCCGAGCCGAAGCAGGCCTACGACGTGGTCATCGTGGGCGGCGGCGGCCACGGGCTCGCGACCGCGTACTACCTCGCGGCGCTGCACGGGGCGAGGAACGTCGCGGTGCTCGAGAAGGGCTGGCTCGGGGGCGGCAACACCGGCCGCAACACCACCATCATCCGCTCGAACTACCTCTGGGACGAGAGCGCCCATCTCTACGAGCACTCGCTGAAGCTCTACGAGGGCCTGAGCCGGGAGCTCAACTTCAACATCATGCTGAGCCAGCGCGGGGTGCTCAACCTCGCGCACAACCTCCACGACCTGCGGGAGCTGTCGCGGCGGGTGAACGCGAACCGGCTGAACGGCATCGACTCCGAGGTGCTCACGCCGGCGCGGATCAAGGCGATGGTGCCCATCCTCGACACCTCGCCGAACGTGCGCTACCCGGTCCTGGGGGCGTCGCTCCAGCGCCGCGGCGGGGTCGCGCGCCACGACGCGGTCGCCTGGGGGTTCGCCCGCGCTGCGGACGCCCGCGGCGTCGACATCATCCAGAGCTGCGAGGTCACCGGCATCCGGCAACGGAACGGCGCCGTCGAGGGGGTGGAGACTTCCCGCGGCTACATCCGGGCGGGCAAGGTGGGCGTCGTGGTGGCGGGGCACGCGAGCGTCCTCGCGGCCATGGCCGGGTTCAGGCTCCCCATCGACAGCCACCCCCTGCAGGCGCTGGTGTCCGAGCCGATCAAGCCCGTCCACCACTCGGTGGTGATGTCGAACGCGGTGCACGTCTACGTCAGCCAGTCCGACAAGGGCGAGCTGGTGATCGGGGCCGGGATCGACGGCTACAGCTCCTACGCCCAGCGCGGCAGCTTCCCGGTCATCGAGGACCAGATGGGCGCGCTCGTCGAGCTGTTCCCGATCTTCTCGCGCCTGAAGATGCTGCGGCACTGGGCGGGGATCGTCGACACCTGCCCGGATGCGAGTCCGATCATCTCGAAGACCCCGGTGAAGCACCTCTACTTCAACTGCGGATGGGGCACCGGCGGGTTCAAGGCCACACCCGGCTCCGGCTGGGTCTTCGCGCACACCATCGCCCACGATGCGCCCCACGCGCTGAACGCGGCGTTCACCCTGGACCGGTTCACGAGCGGCGCCCTGATCGACGAGCACGGCGCCGCGGCGGTGGCGCACTGAGCGGAGGAGGGCGGTGCGATGCTGCTGATCGAATGCCCCCCTGGCGAAGCGGTTCTCCAGCTCCTGCGGACGAGGGGAGGGCGGTCGCGATGCTGCTGATCGAATGCCCCTGGTGCGGTCCGCGCGAGGAGAGCGAGTTCCACTGCGGGGGCGAGGCACACATCGTCCGTCCGCCGCACCCCGGGGATCTCTCGGACGCCGAGTGGGCGGACTACCTGTTCATGCGCACCAATCCGAAGGGCCGGCACCGGGAACGGTGGGTGCACGAGCACGGCTGCCGGCGGTGGTTCAACGTCGAGCGCGACACCGTCACCCACGAGATCACCGCGGTGTACCGCATGGGCGGGCCGCCCCCGGACGAGCCCGCCGCCCGCGGGAGAAGGCGATGACGCGGACGGGCTTCCGGCTCCCGTCCGGGGGGCGCATCGACCGTGAACGTCCCGTGGGCTTCACGTTCGACGGCGAGCGGTACACCGGCTACGCCGGGGACACCCTCGCCTCCGCGCTCCTGGCCAGCGGCGTGCGCCTGATGGGACGCAGCTTCAAGTACCACCGGCCGCGCGGCGTGGTCACCGACGGCGTGGAGGAGCCCAACGCGCTCGTCCAGCTCGGCCTTGGCGCGAGCGGCGAGCCCAATGCGCGGGCGACCCAGGTGGAGATCCACGACAGCCTGACCGCCGCCAGCCAGAACTGCTGGCCGAGCGTCCGGTTCGACGCCGGCGCGGTGAATGGATTGCTGAGCGCCCTGCTTCCGGCCGGCTTCTACTACAAGACGTTCATGTGGCCCGGAAAGTGGTGGATGAAGTACGAGTACCTCATCCGGCGGGCGGCCGGGCTCGGGCGCGCCCCGACCGGCCCGGACCCGGACACCTACGACAAGTGCTGGGCGCATTGTGACGTCCTGGTGGTCGGCGCCGGCCCGAGCGGACTGGCCGCGGCGCACGCCGCGGGCCGGACCGGCGCCCGGGTGCTTGTCGTCGACGAGCGCCCCGAGCCGGGCGGCCACCTGCCCGGCACCCGTCAGGCCATCGACGACGCGCCCGCCGGCGAGTGGGTCTCCGCCATCGTGTCCGATCTGGTGGACATGGACGAGGTGCGGGTCCTGCCGCGGGCGACCGCTCTCGGGTACTACGACCACAACGCCCTCACCGTGCTGGAGCGGCGCACCGACCATCTCCCGTATCCCGAGCGCCGGGGCCGCGTCCGCCAGCGCCTGTGGAAGGTGCGCGCGAAGCAGGTCGTGCTCGCCACCGGAGCGCACGAGCGCCCGCTCGTGTTCCGCAACAACGACCGGCCGGGGGTGATGCTCGCCTCCGCGGCCCGGAGCTACGTCAACCGGTACGCGGTGCGCCCCGGCTCCACCGCGGTGGTGTTCACCAACAACGACACCGCCTACGAGCCGGCGATCGACCTCGCCGACGCCGGTCTGCGGGTGACGGTGGTGGACGTGCGCACCGCGCTCTCCGATGTCCGCCGCTCGCAGCTTCGGCGCCGGGGCATCGAGCTGCTGGCGGGGCAGGCGGTCACCGACGTGCGGGGAACGAAGGCGGTGACCGGCGTCTCGGTCGCGACCCTGACCGCCGCCGGAACCGCTTACGCGGGCGGAGACCGGAGGATCTCCTGCGATCTCGTGTGCATGTCCGGCGGCTGGAATCCGGCGGTCCACCTCTTCTCCCAGTCGGGCGGCCGGCTCGCATTC
Organism: Gammaproteobacteria bacterium; assembly: GCA_965202735.1. Lineage (GTDB taxonomy): Bacteria > Pseudomonadota > Gammaproteobacteria > HK1 > HK1 > HK1. The sequence goes on along the minus strand of OZ241844.1, from coordinate 525,569 downwards.
GACGAGGCCAGGGGGGCGTTCATCCCGGGCGAGGCGCGTCAGGCGCAGTTCTCGGCCGGTGGCTGCAACGGGACTGGAGCGCTCGCGTTCGCGCTGTCCGAGGGACGCGAGGCCGGCAAGGCCGCCGCCGCCGCGTGCGGGTTCCGGATGCGCGGCGGCACCCCGCTGCCGAAGGTCGACGTCGTCGAGGAGATGCCGGTCGGGTTGCTCTGGACCGTTCCGTCGCGCCACCCCGGCCGCCGGCTCGACAGGCACTTCGTCGACTTCCAGAACGACGTCACCGCGGCCGACATCGCCCTCGCGGCGCGCGAGGGATATCGATCGGTCGAGCACCTGAAGCGCTACACGACGACCGGGATGGGCACGGACCAGGGCAAGACGAGCAACGTCAATGCGCTCGCGATCCTGTCCGGGACCCTCGGCGCGGACATCGCGGCCACCGGCGCCACCACGTTCCGCCCTCCGTACGCCCCCGCGACCTTCGGCGCGCTGGCCGGCCGCGACGTGGGCGATCTCTCCGATCCGGTCCGCACCACTCCCATGCACCGGTGGCACGTCGAGCAGGGTGCGGCGTTCGAGGACGTCGGCCAGTGGAAGCGGCCCTGGTACTACCCCCGCGACGGCGAGTCGATGCGCGAGGCGGTCGATCGGGAGTGCCTCGCCGCCCGCCGCGCGGTCGGCATCCTCGATGCGTCGACGCTCGGGAAGATCGATGTCCAGGGACCGGACGCGGCGGAGCTCCTCGAGCGGATGTACACGAACGCGTGGCGGCGGCTCGGGGTGGGGCGGTGCCGGTACGGCCTGATGTGCACCGAGGACGGGATGGTCTTCGACGATGGCGTCACCCTGAGGCTCGGCGACCGCCACTTCCTCGTGCACACCACCAGCGGCAACGCGGCCCGGGTGCTCGCGTGGATGGAGGAGTGGCTGCAGACGGAGTGGCCGGAGCTCCGGGTGTACTGCGCCTCCGTGACCGAGCAGCTCGCGACCGCGTCGGTCTCGGGACCGCTCGCGCGCCGGCTGCTCTGCGAGCTGACCGCCGACATCGATCTCGACCGCGACGCGTTCCCCTTCATGAGCTGGCGCGACGGGCACGTGGCCGGGCTCCCGGCCCGGATCGCCCGGGTCTCGTTCACCGGCGAGTCGTCGTTCGAAATCAGCGTGCCGTCGGGGTATGGACTCTCGCTGTGGACGGCGCTGATGCACGCGGGCCAGCGCTACGGGATCACCCCCTACGGCACCGAGGCGATGCACGTGCTGCGCGCCGAGAGGGGGTTCATCATCGCCGGGCAGGATACCGACGGCACCGTGACCCCGATCGATCTGGGCATGGAGTGGATCGTCAGCCGGCGCAAGGACTTCATCGGCAAGCGGTCGCTCGACCGCGCCGACACCGCGCGCGCCGACCGCAAGCAGCTCGTGGGGGTGCTGACCGAGAACCCCGCGGAGGTGCTGCCCGAGGGCGGCCAGATCGTGGAGAGGGTGACCGGGCTTCCGATGCGCATGATCGGCCACGTCACGTCGAGCTACTTCAGCGCCAATCTCGGACGGTCCATCGCGCTCGCCCTGGTGCGGGGCGGCCGCGGCCGCCACGGCGAGCAGGTCCTGATTCCCCTGGAGCGGACGGTGATGTCCGCGCGCATCACCGAGCCCCGGTTCCTCGACCCCGAGGGAGCGCGCGCGCATGGCTGAGCGGTATCGGCGCCGCAGCGCGCTCGCGCACCTGGGGCTCGAGGCGGCCGCGTCCTCCGCGCCCCGGGAAGGAGGGGTGACGCTCCGCGAGGCCCCCATGCGCGGCCTTCTGGTGCTGCGCGGCGACGGTGGCGGCGAGGCGTTCCGCGGTGCGGTCGCCTCGGTGCTCGGGCTCGAGCCCGTGGCCGAGCCACTGACCGCCGCGCGCAGGCGCGACCTGTCGATCCTCCGGCTCGGGCCGGACGAGTGGCTCGTCGTCACCCCCGACCGCCGCCTCGCGCGCCTCGAGCGGACGTTGCGCGACGCGCTCGCGGGACAGCACGCGGCGCTCACCGACGTCTCGCACGGCCGCGCCGTCCTCGTCCTTTCCGGCCCGGATGCGCGCGCGGTCCTGGCGAAGGGCTGCTCCCTCGACCTCCACCCGCGCGTGTTCGGTCCCGGGCGCTGCGCGCAGTCGAGGCTCGCCAGGTGCCAGGCGCTGATCCACCAGACGACCGACGCGCCGGAGTTCGAGATCCACGTGCAGCGCAGCTTCGCGCAGTACGCCTGGACGTGGCTCGAGGACGCGGGACGGGAGTTCGGAGTCCGGATCGTGGCGTCGGGGTAGGGCGTGCCGGCGGGCACCGGCGCGGCGCGCGTTCTCCCGGAGATCGCGAGGAAGTCGTCACGGACCCTCGAATCCAAATCAAATAGATCGGTTATTGGATTGTTTTCGCTACATATCAGCAATTCCCGCCAGCGCCCGGAAGAGGCCGTACCGTGGTGGAACTGTGGTGCGGTTTCGACCCTCGGAGCGTCGAGTCGAGGGGATTCCAGGGGTCTGTTCCCGCCTGGCGGGAATTGCCGACTGCAAATTGAAGGTTGAAGTCATCCGGAAGGAATGCGACGGAGCGAGCCATGAGCCCTCGAACCATCGAATACTATTTCGCCCTGGCGTCTCCCTGGGCCTATCTCGGAAACGATCGGCTGCGTGAGATCGCGGCCGCCCATGCCGCGGCCATCGATCCCGTCATCGTCGACTACGACAGGATGTTCGCCGCCACGGGCACGGTTCCGCTCCCGCAGCGCCCGCCCCTGCGCAAGGCCTATCGCCTGGTGGAGCTCCGGCGCTGGAGCGCATGGAGGGGCGTGCCGCTGGTGCCGGAGCCCCGGCGCTACCGAGGCGAGACCGAGGAGCCGGACGAGCGGTTGGCGGCTCTCATGGTCACCGCGGCCGGGGCGGCGGGCGAGGACGCCCTCGCGCTGGCCCACGCCATCGGCCGGGCGCTGTGGGCGGAGGAGCGGTTTCCCTTCGAGTGCACGGAGCTGCTTTCGATCGCGGCTGCGATCGGGCTCGACGGTCCGGCTCTCCTGGCCGCGGCGGAGGAGCCGGAAACGGCCCGCCTGTACGAGGCCCAGACCGGACGGGCGATTGCTCGCGGCGTCTTCGGAATGCCCTTCTACATCTACCGGGACGAGCCGTTCTGGGGCCAGGACCGGCTGGAGATGCTGGAGGCGGCGCTCGCGTCGTGACCGCCCGCCTCGCTCGCGGGCGCATCGGGGTCATCCGGGCCGCAGAGCGCGGCGCGCGGCCCCGGCGAGGTACATCGATCCGGTGACGCAGACCGTCCCGGCGCGTCCGGCGAGGCGGACCGCCGAGCGGATCGCGTCGGCCGGCGAGTCGGCGCTCTCGATGGAGGCGTCCGGCGCCGAGTCCCGGAGCGCGCGCGCGAGCGCACCGGCGGGGAGTGAGCGCGAGGGCTCCGCCGCGGTCGCGATCACGATGTCCGCATGTCCCGCCAGGGGCCGGAGCAGGTGGGCGGGGTCCTTTCCGCGCGTGACCGAGACCACCGCCACGACCCGCGTCCGAGGCCGGGAGCCGAGCATCCCGACCAGGGCCTCGATCGATGCGCGGGTATGGGCGCCGTCGGCAATGACCAGGGGCGTCTCCCGCAGCACTTCCGTCCGTCCGGGCACGACTGTCGCTTCGAGCGCCCTCCCCGCCGCCGCGTCGTCCAGCCGGCCGAGCGCCCCGACCTCGTGCGCGAGCGCGAGCGCAAGGGCGGCGTTGTCGAGCATGTGGCTTCCCGGCTGCCGGAGCCTGACCGGGACCGTTCGGTCGGGGAGGACGATTTCGGCCCCGCCGGCCTCCCGGAGCGGGTCCGCGGGTCTGCCGGCGGGTCCTCGCCTCCCGGGACGCCGGGGAGCGATCGGTGCGGGGCCGGTCGGCGGCGGCGAGGCGCCGCCGGGGCGGATCGTGATGTCGCGGCCCAGGCGCCGGACCGGGGCGCCGGCGCGCGCGGCCTCGCGCTCCAGCACCGCCCGCGCCGCCTCGGGCATCGACCCGGTGACGAGGGGGATGCCCGGGCGCACGATCGCCGCCTTCTCGCGGGCGATGTCGGTGAGCGCGGGTCCGAGCCGGTCGGCGTGCTCCAGCTCGACGCCGGTGACGCAGGTGGCCACCGCCCGGCAGGTCCGGGTCGGGTCGAGCCGCGCGCCGATGCCGGCCTCGATCACCGCGATGTCCACCCGGGCGTCGGCGAAGGCGGAGAGCCCGGCGGCGACCAGCGCGTCGAAGAAGGCGGGCGCGGCATCCCCATCGGCGCGGTGCAGCTCCGCGACGGCCGGCCGGACCCGCTCCAGCGCCTCGGTGAATTCCGTGCGGCCGACCGGCGATCCGGCGATCCTGATCCGCTCGTTCCAGTCTTCGAGGTGCGGGGAGGTGAAGGTGCCGGTGCGGAGCCCGGCCGCCGAGAGCAGCGCCTCGGTGTAGAGCGCCGTCGAACCCTTGCCCTTCGACCCCGTGATGTGAATGGCCGCGAGCCCGCGGTGCGGATTGCCGAGGCGATCGAGCAGCGACTCGATCGGGGACAGTCCCAGCCTCTCGCGTTCCTCCCGCGTGCGGGGCGGAGTGCGGACGAGGGACTCCAGGAAGTCCACCGCGTCGCGATACGTCCTCAACCGTTCGCGGCGCGGCGGTCGACCCCCGCTCATCGACGGCGCGCCGCCTCGGCGCGGGGTCCGGGCGCGCGGGGCTGGTCCGCGGACCCGACCGGCGCCGGGCTGACTGGTCCGCGGGGTCCGGGCGCGCGGGGCTGGCCGGTCCCGCGACCGTGTCGACGGCGACCGGCGCCACGGGGGTCCGGGCGCGCGGGACGGGTCATGTGGAGGCCGGGTGTCCCGCGTCAGACGTCCGGCACCGCGACGCGGTGGCGGCGGCACGCGGCGAGCACGGTGTTGTGCAGGAGGCAGGCGATGGTCATCGGCCCCACTCCGCCGGGCACCGGCGTGATGGCGCCCGCGACCGGGAGCGCGCTCTCGAAGTCCACGTCGCCGACGAGCCTCGTCCTTCCGCTCCCCGCCTCGACCCGGTTGATGCCGACGTCGATGACTGTCGCGCCGGGCCGGACCCAGTCGCCGGGGACCATGCGGGGCCGGCCGACCGCAGCGATGAGAATGTCCGCGCGCCGACATTCCCCGGCGATGTCGCGCGTGCGCGAGTGGGCGATGGTCACGGTACAGCTTTCGCGAACCAGGAGCTGGGCCATCGGCTTGCCCACGATGTTGGAGCGCCCGAGCACGAGCGCCCGCGCGCCGGAGAGGTCGCCGAGACGGTCCTTGAGCAGCATCAGGCAGCCGAGCGGGGTGCACGGGACCATGCCGTCGCCGCCCACCGCGAGCAGGCCCGCATTGGTGGTGTGGAATCCGTCGACGTCCTTCCCCGGATCGATGGTGGCGATCACGGCGTCGGCGCCGACCCGCTCCGGCAGCGGAAGCTGGACCAGGATTCCGCTCACGTCCGGGTCGTCGTTGAGCCGGCGCACGAGCGCCAGGAGCTCCTCCTGCGAGGTTGCCGCGGGCAGCCGGTGCTCGAACGAGCGCATCCCCGCCGCACGGGTCTGCCTCGCCTTGTTGCGCACGTAGACCTCGCTGGCCGGGTTCTCGCCGACGAGTACCACCGCGAGGCCCGGCTCGATGCCGTGGCGGCCCTTCAGGATGTCGACCCGCGCCGCGATGCGCGCGCGCAACCCGGCCGCGAACGCCTTGCCGTCGATGATCCTCGTGTCCGTGGCGCCGTCGCTCACGTGCCGTCCCCCATGCGGATGCGTCGTGCCGATCGCGGCGGTCGAGGCTAGCAGGTTCGTCCCGGCGCTCCAACGAAGACGGGTGACCGAGGCGCGCCGCGGCCCCGGAGACGGCGGAGGGGGCGGACCCGCATCGCCCCCGCCGGCTGTCGCATTTCGGCAATCCTGCGTCGCCGCCGCGCCAGATTGGAGGTCTCGGGCTGATAGTCTGCGCGCCACGCGCCGCGGCGTCCGCAGCATGGGCCCGCGCGCCCGGATCGTTTCACCCCGACGCTACCGAGGAGCCGCCGCCGTGCAAAGTGACGAGCTCGATCGCGAAGACGGTGCAGGTGAAGAGGAAGAACTCGATCTGCGGACGCTGCCCGACGACGAGCTCGTCCGGCAGATGCACGACGATCTCTACGACGGCCTGAAGGAAGAGATCGAGGAAGGCACGAACATCCTGCTGGAACGCGGATGGACGGCGAAGCGCGTCCTCGACGACGCGCTGGTCGAAGGCATGCGCATCGTCGGCATCGACTTCCGGGACGGGATCCTGTTCGTCCCCGAGGTGCTGCTCGCGGCCAACGCGATGAAGGGCGGGATGGCGATCCTGCGTCCGCTGCTCGCCGAGACCGGGGCGGCGACCATCGGCAAGGTGGTCATCGGCACCGTCAAGGGCGACATCCACGACATCGGCAAGAACCTCGTGGGGATGATGCTCGAAGGCGCCGGCTTCGAGGTGATCGATCTCGGCATCAACACCGACGCCGACGAGTTCCTGGCCGCGCTCGAGGAGCACCGGCCGGACATCCTGGGCATGTCGGCCCTGCTCACCACCACCATGCCGTACATGAAGGTGGTGATCGACACCCTCAAGGAGCGGGGGCTGCGCGACGAGTACACGGTGCTGGTCGGGGGCGCTCCGCTCAACGAGCAGTTCGCCGAGGCGGTGGGCGCCGACGCGTACTGCCGCGACGCGGCGGTCGCGGTCGAGACCGCGAAGGACTTCGTCGCCCGCCGTCACAACGTGCGGGGCGCGCTCTCCGCGTGATCCGGGCGGCCGGCGCGGCGCCCGGGAGTCCGGGCCCGATCGCGCCGGGCTTCCCCGAAAGGAGGACGCATTGACGGAGACCGTGGTCAGCTCGGCGCGACGCGAGGTCGCCATCGGCTTCGAGCGGCCGTTCGTCGTCATCGGCGAGCGCATCAATCCCACCGGGCGCAGGGTCCTTGCCGCCGAGATGGCGGCGGACGACTTCTCCCGGGTCGAGGCGGATGCGGTGGCGCAGGTGCAGGCCGGCGCCCACATGCTCGATGTCAACGCCGGCATTCCCCTCGCCGACGAGCCCGCCCTGCTGGCGCGGGCGGTGAGGCTTGTGCAGTCGGTCACCGACGTCCCCCTGTCCATCGACTCGTCCATCGTCGCCGCGCTGGAGGCGGGGCTCGCGGTCTACGAGGGCAAGGCGCTGGTGAACTCGGTCACCGGCGAGGAGGAGCGCCTCGAGTCGGTCCTTCCGCTCGTGAAGAGGCACGGCGCGGCGGTGGTGGCGATCTCCAACGACGAGACCGGGATCTCGGAGGACCCCGACGTCCGGTTCGAAGTCGCGAAGCGGATCGTGGAGCGGGCCGAGGACCACGGGATCCCGCGTTCCGACATCGTCGTGGACCCGCTGGTGATGCCGATCGGTGCGATCAACCGGGCCGGCCGGCAAGTCATGCATATTCTCAGACGGTTGCGTGAGGAACTTAAAGTCAATTCCACATGCGGCGCCTCGAACATCAGCTTCGGCCTGCCGAACCGGAACGGGATCAACGGCACGTTCCTGTCGATGGCGATCACCGCGGGCATGACCTCGGCGATCACCAACCCGATGCACGGCGACATCGTCCAGACCTGTCTCGCCGCGGACGTCATGATGGGAAACGATCCCGACTGCCGGCGCTGGATCGCGAAGTACCGCGAGCCTCCGCCGCCCGGTGGCGAAGGGGAGCGCGGCCGTCGCGGCGGCGGCCGTCGCCGCCGTCGTGGCTGACGACGTCCCGGCCGGCGGCGCGCCCGCCGATGCGCGCATCGTCTTCACCCCCTCGGGGCGCCGCGGGCGGTTTCCTCACGGAACGTCGATTCTCGACGCGGCCCGGGCTCTCGGAGTCGATCTCGACTCGGTGTGCGGAGGGCGGGGCATCTGCGGCCGCTGCCAGGTGGTGCAGAGCGTCGGGGAGTTCGCCAAGCACGGGGTGAGCTCCCGGGTCGGGCATCTGAGCGAGCTCGGACCGATCGAGCGGCGCTACCACGAGAAGCGGGCGCCGCTCGCTCCCGGGCGCCGCCTGGGCTGCTCGACGAGGCTCCGGGGCGACGTCGTCATCGATGTCCCGCCCGACAGCCAGGTCCACCGCCAGGTGGTGCGCAAGCGGGCCGAGGTGCACCCCATCGAGGTCGATCCGGTGGTGCGGCTGCGCTACGTCGAGGTCGCCCGCCCCGACATGCAAGACCCCTCGGGGGACCTGCGCCGGGTGGAGGCGGCGCTCCGCACGGAGTGGGGTCTGGACGGCCTGCGCTGCGATCTCGAAGTGCTGGAGACGCTCCAGGCGGCGCTGCGGGCCGGCGACTGGCGCGTCACCGTCGCGGTGCACGGCGACCGCGACATCGTCGCGGTGTGGCCGGGCCTGAAGGACCGGGTGTACGGGGCGGCGGTCGATGTCGGCTCGACGACCATCGCGGCGCATGTCTGCGACCTCACCTCGGGCGAGGTCGTCGCGTCGGCCGGGGCCATGAACCCGCAGATCCGGTTCGGCGAGGATCTGATGAGCCGCGTCTCCTACGTGATGATGAACCCCGGCGGGGAGCGGGAGATGACCGCCGCGGTGCGCGCCGCGGTGCGCGACCTGCTGCGCGAGGCGGCGGAGCAGGGCGGAACGGCGCCGGAGGAGATCCTCGAAGTCACCCTGGTCGGCAACCCGGTCATGCACCACCTCCTGCTCGGCCTGAATCCGGTGGAGCTCGGCCAGGCGCCGTTCGCCCTCACCGTCGACCGCGCGGTCGACATCCGCGCCGGCGCGCTCGACCTCGGCCTCCATCCGGGGGCGCGCGCCTACGTGCTTCCGTGCGTGGCCGGGCATGTCGGCGCCGACACCGCCGGGGTCATCCTCTCCGAGGCGCCGTACCTGCGCGACGAGGTGAGCCTGGTGGTGGATGTGGGCACCAACGCCGAGATCGTCCTCGGCAGCCGGGAGCGGATGCTGGCGGCGTCGAGCCCGACCGGCCCCGCGTTCGAAGGCGCCCAGATCAGCGGCGGTCAGCGGGCCGCGCCGGGCGCGATCGAGCGGGTGCGGATCGATCCGGCGACCCTGGAGCCGCGGCTCCGGGTCATCGGGAACGATGCCTGGTCGGACGAGCCCGGGTTCGACCCGGCCGCGGTCACCGGCATCTGCGGCTCGGGCATCATCGAGGTGGTGGCCGGGATGTACCTCGCCGGGATCCTCGACGAGGACGGCGTGATTCGCGGCGAAGGGGCCGGGCGCAGCGACCGCGTCGTGGCGGACGGACGCACCTTCGCCTATGTGCTGCACCGGGGCGACATCGAGGTGCGGGTGACGCAGAACGACGTGCGGGCCATCCAGCTCGCCAAGGCCGCCCTGTACGCCGGGGTGCGGCTCCTGATGGACCGGCTCGGGGCCAAACGGATCGACCGCATCCGCCTGGCGGGGGCGTTCGGGAGCCACATCGACGTCAGGTACGCGATGGTGCTGGGGCTCGTGCCGGACTGCGCTCTGGAGCACGTGACCTCGGCCGGCAACGCGGCCGGCACCGGCGCCCGGATCGCGCTGCTGGATCGGAGCGCCCGGCCGGAGATCGAGCGCACGGTGCGCCGCATCGAGAAGATCGAGACCGCGGTCGAGCCGCGCTTCCAGGCGCACTTCGTCGAGGCGATGGCGATCCCGCACAGGACGGCGGCGTACCCCGAGCTTTCGAAGGCGGTCGAGCTGCCGGCCCGGAAGTCCGCGGGCGCGGGCGGCGAAGCCGGAGGCGGCGAACGCCGGCGCCGGCGGCGGGCGAGGGCGCGCTGAATGTCGGAGACCCTCGGCGGAGCCCCGGCGCCGACGGCTGTCTCGCCGGTCGACTCCGCGAGGCATCCCTCTCCGGTGAGGGGTCGGGAGCCTCCCGCCGGGGACGATCTCAAGGTGTGAGCCCGCCGTACGGCAATTCCCGCGAGGCGGGAACAGACCCCTGAAATTCCCTCGATCCGACACCCTGAAGGTCGAAATCGCACCACAATTCCACCACGGTACGGCCTATTTCAGGCGCTGGCGGGAATCGCTGCCCGCCGCACGCCGCGCGGGACATCCCCGGCCGGCGTGCGTACCATGCAGGCCGATGTCACTCCCGCCTCCCCGGAGCCACCGATGAGCGTTCCCGCCGAAGCGGTCGCGGCCCTGGTCGACGAGCTGCGCGCGTTCCTTCCCGGCCGGGTCTCCACCGCCGCCGCGGTGCGCGACCAGCACGGCCACGACGAGTCCTGCCACCGCACCGCGCCCCCCGACGTCGTGGTCTTCCCCGAGAGCACCGAAGAGGTGGCGCAGGTCGTGCGCGTGTGCGCGAAGCACCGCTGCCCCATGATCCCCTTCGGGACCGGGACCTCGCTCGAAGGGCACGTCCAGGCGCTGCACGGCGGCGTGTCCATCGACGTGACGGGGATGGACGAGGTCCTCGAAGTGAACGCCGAGGACCTCGACTGCCGGATTCAGCCCGGAGTGCGGCGCAAGCAGCTCAACGAGCACCTGCGCGACACCGGGCTGTTCTTCCCCGTCGACCCCGGCGCCGACGCCTCGCTCGGAGGCATGGCCGCGACCCGCGCATCGGGAACGAACGCGGTGCGCTACGGGACGATGCGCGAGAACGTGCTGGGGCTGACCGTGGTGCTGGCCGACGGGCGCATCGTGAAGACCGGCGGACGCGCGCGGAAGTCCGCCGCCGGCTACGATCTCACCCGGCTGTTCGTGGGCTCCGAGGGCACGCTCGGGGTGATCACCGAGATCCGGCTCCGGCTGTACGGCATCCCCGAGGCGATCTCGGCCGCGGTGTGCTCGTTCGAGTCGCTCGCCGGCGCGGTCGACACGGTCATCCAGACCATCCAGTGCGGGGTGCCGGTGGCGCGGATCGAGCTGCTGGACGAGGTCCAGATGGACGCCGTCAACCGCTACTCGGGACTGGACTACCCGGTCTCGCCGACCCTGTTCTTCGAGTTCCACGGGAGCGGGCAGGGGGTGCGCGAGCAGGTCGAGACGGTGGGGGCGCTCGCGGGCGAGAACACCGGCGGGGAGCTCCGGTGGGCGACCCGCCCGGAGGATCGGTCGCGCCTGTGGCAGGCGCGCCACGATGCGTACTACGCGGCGATTGCGCTGCGGCCGGGGGCGCAGGGGTGGCCGACCGATGTCTGCGTCCCGATCTCGAACCTCGCCGAGTGCATCCTCGAGACCCGCGCCGACATCGACGCCTCGGGACTGCTCGCGCCCATCGTCGGCCACGTCGGGGACGGAAACTTCCACCTGTCGTTCATCCTCGACCCCGACGACGCCGGAGAGCTTGCGCGGGCCGAGGCGGTGAACGAGCGGATGGTCGCCCGGGCCCTCGACATGGGCGGCACCTGCACCGGCGAGCACGGCATCGGCCATGGCAAGATCGGGTTCCTCGACCGCGAGCACGGGAGCGAGGCGGTGTCCGTGATGCGTCAGGTCAAGCGGGCCCTCGACCCGGAGAACCTGATGAATCCGGGAAAGGTGCTCCCGTAGCCCGCGCGGGGCCGGAACGGGGAGTCCCGCAAGCCGGACGTACACCCGCGACGGTCGGAGGATTCGAGTGACCAGACGAGCCCTGCAGGTCCTCCTGGCCCGGCCGAGGGGTTTTTGCGCCGGGGTCGTCCGGGCGGTCGACATCGTCGAGCGCGCGCTGCGGATCTTCGGCCCGCCGGTCTACGTGCGGCACGAGATCGTCCACAACCGGCACGTCGTCGAATCCCTGCGCGAGAAGGGCGCCCGCTTCGTCGACGAGGTCGAGGAGATTCCGGAGGGCGCGGTCACGGTGTTCAGCGCCCACGGCGTGGCCCGCAGGGTCGAGGACGACGCCGGAGCGCGTGGCTTGCGGGTGATCGATGCGACCTGCCCTCTGGTGAGCCGGGTGCACAACGAAGCCAGACGCTACGCGGGGCAGGGGTGCGACATCGTCCTCATCGGGCACCCCGGCCACCCCGAGGTCGAGGGGACGATCGGGCAGGTGGACGGCGAGGTGCACCTGGTATCGGACCTGGCCGACGTGGCGGCGTTGCGGCCGGGCAATCCGGCGAAGCTGCGCTACGTGACCCAGACCACGCTCAGCGTCGACGATACCCGGGAGATCATCGCGGCGCTCAAGGAGCGCTTTCCGCTGGTCGGCGGTCCCGACGTCGACGACATCTGCTATGCCACGCAGAACCGGCAGTCCGCGGTGCGGCGGCTGGCGGAGCGCTCCGACGTGATCCTGGTGCTCGGCGCCGACTACAGCTCGAACTCCAACCGGCTGCGGGAAATCGGCGAGGAGACCGGGACCGCCAGCCATCTCATCTCCGATGCCGGCAGTCTGGACCCGGCCTGGCTGGCCGGGGCCCGGACGGTGGGAATCACCGCCGGAGCGTCGGCTCCGGAAGTGCTCGTCCGGGGTCTCGTGGACCGTCTCCGAGAGTGGTTCGACCTCACCGTGAGCGATCTCGACGGCATCGAGGAGCACGTCACCTTCAAGCTGCCGCGCGGGCTGCACGACGCCGCGGAGCGATCCGCCGGGCGACCCGCGTAGCGCGCCGCGCGCGTCCGGTCCGCATCGCGATCAGGGCCGGATATCGTGCACCCGTATCCGTGGACGGGTGGCGCGTACCGCGACCGCTCCGAGGTGGCCGGCCCCCGGCTCGAAGTCCGCGATGGTCCACTCCGCCGCCCTGACGCCCTCGATGCGCGCCGCGACGAGGGCCGCTTCGGCGCCGGTGCTGACGTCGAAGCGGTCGAATCCGGCCGCGACCCCGGTGCCGAGCGCCTTGACGAACGCCTCCTTGCGGACCCAGGTCCGGAAGAACGTCCGGTCGCGCTCTCCCGCCGCACAGGCCTCCAGGGCCGCGGCTTCGACGGGGGAGAAGAAGCGGCGGGCGATGGATTGCCCGTCCCTGGCCCGCTGAAGCGACTCGACGTCGATCCCCACCCGCGCCGCGCTCAGGGCGATCGCCACGCATGAGCCGGCATGAGAGAGATTGAAGTCGATCCCGCCGGCCGCGAGCGACGGCCGCCCGTGCGCGTCCACCGCCAGCTCGATCTCCGCCTCGGTACAGCCGAGCCGGCGGGCGAGGACGCGGCGCGCGAGCCAGCGCCCGGCCGCGAAGTGAAGCCGGGCGACGGGGCTTCGCATCCCGTGCAGACGAGCTCGCTCCCGGGGGTCGAGCGCCGACTCGAATGACGCTCCGGCATCGCGGCGCCGGGCGCAGTCAAGTCTCCAGATGTCGATGTCGTGCACGCCGGGTGACCGGCGCCGGCTCCGGGCCTCAGCCTGGCTCCCCGACACGCTCTTCCTGCCGCTCGTACTCGAAGGCGAGGGCGCCGTCGCGCGCCGTGACCCTGACGTGTCCACCGCCCTCGAGCCGCCCGAACAGCAGCTCGTCGGCGAGCGGGCGCTTGATGTGCTCCTGAATGACCCGCGCCATCGGGCGGGCGCCCATGAGCGCGTCGAAGCCGTGTTCGGCGAGCCACGCGCGCGCCTCCTCGTCCACCTCCAGGATCACGCGCTTCTCCTCGAGCTGTCCCTCGAGCTCGATGATGAACTTGTCGACCACGTGCGTGACGGTGTCCGCGCCGAGGGCGGCGAACTGCACGATGGAGTCGAGCCGGTTGCGGAACTCGGGGCTGAACATCCGCTGGATCGCCTCCAGTGCGTCGCCGGAATGATCCTGCACCGTGAACCCGATGGACGGCCGGCTCATCCGGTCCGCGCCCGCGTTCGTGGTCATGACCAGGATCACGTTGCGGAAGTCCGCCTTGCGTCCGTTGTTGTCGGTGAGGGCGCCGTGGTCCATGACCTGCAGGAGCAGGTTGAACACGTCCGGGTGGGCCTTCTCGATCTCGTCGAGCAGCAGCACCGCGTGGGGATGCTTGTTGATGGCCTCCGTCAGCAGGCCGCCCTGATCGAACCCCACGTAGCCCGGCGGGGCGCCGATGAGGCGCGAGACCGTGTGCCGCTCCATGTACTCCGACATGTCGAAGCGCACCAGCTCGATCCCCATGACCCGCGCGAGCTGGCGCGTGACCTCGGTCTTGCCGACCCCGGTCGGGCCGGCGAAGAGAAACGACCCGATGGGCTTCTCTCCCTCGCGCAGCCCCGAACGCGCCATCTTGATGGCCGAGGCGAGAGTCTCGATGGCCCGGTCCTGACCGAAGACCACGAGCCCGATGTCGCGTTCCAGGGTACGCAGGACGTCCTTGTCGGAGGTGGAGACGGTCTTCGACGGGATCCGCGCCATCTTCGACACCACATGCTCGATCTCGGCCGCGCCGATGGTCTTGCGCCGGCGCGAGGGCGGAAGCAGCTTCTGCGACGCGCCCGCCTCGTCGATGACGTCGATGGCCTTGTCGGGCAGGAACCGCTCGTTGATGTACCGGTGGGAGAGCTCGGCCGCGATGCGCATCGCGGACCTGGAGTATCGGACCTGGTGGTGCTCCTCGAACCGGGACTTGAGTCCGGCGAGGATCTTCACCGTCTCCCCGACCGTCGGCTCGCGCACGTCGATCTTCTGGAACCGTCTCGACAGCGCCCGGTCCTTCTCGAAGATCCCGCGATACTCGTGGTAGGTCGTGGAGCCGATGCAGCGCAGGTCGCCGGATGCGAGCACCGGCTTGATGAGGTTGGACGCGTCCATCACTCCGCCCGACGCGGCCCCGGCTCCGATGATGGTGTGGATCTCGTCGATGAAGAGAATCGCCCCCTCTTCCCTGTCGAGCTGGGCCAGGACCGCCTTCAGCCGCTTCTCGAAGTCTCCCCGGTACTTGGTCCCGGCGAGCAGGGCGCCCAGGTCCAGCGCGTAGATATCGGACTTCGCCAGCACCTCCGGCACGTCGCCGTCGACGATCATCTTCGCGAGCCCTTCCGCGATGGCGGTCTTGCCGACCCCCGCCTCGCCGACGAACAGAGGGTTGTTCTTGCGCCGCCGGCACAGGATCTGGACCGTGCGCTCGACCTCGTCGCGGCGCCCGACGAGGGGGTCGATCCGGCCGAGGCGCGCCTGCTGGTTGAGGTGGGTGGCGTAGGCTTCCAGCGGGTTCTTTCGACTCGGCCCGGACGGCTTCTCGTCCTCGTCGGGGGTGCCGAATGTCTCGCCCTGCTCGTTGTCGTGGACCTTGGAGATCCCATGCGAGATGTAGTTCACGACATCGAGCCGGGTGACGTCCTGCCGGTTGAGGAAGTACACCGCCCGGGACTCGCGCTCGCCGAAGATCGCGACGAGCACGTTGGCCCCGGTCACCTCCTTCTTTCCCGAGGACTGCACGTGGAACACGGCGCGCTGGAGGACGCGCTGGAACCCGAGCGTGGGCTGGGTCTCGCGCTCGTCACCGGAGGAGAGCACCGGCGTGTTCTCCTCGAGGTAGCGCACGAGCGCGCGGCGCAGCTTCTCGATGTCGACGCCGCAGGCGCGCAGCACCTTGCCCGCGGCGGGGTTGCCGAGCAGGGCGAGCAGCAGGTGCTCGACGGTCATGAACTCGTGCCGCTTCTCGCGGGCGTCGCGGAAGGCGCTGTTGAGGGTGAGCTCCAGCTCCTTGCTCAGCATGGTGTCAGTCCTCCCCCGGGCCCGGAATGATCCCGGCTTCCGGCTGCGGGCGCGGATACGACGGTATCGGCCGCGTCGAACGCGGCGGGGGTGCCGGGAGCCATTCCGGGCCCGGCGTCACGCGCGTTCCATCGTACACAGAAGTGGATGATTGTTCTCGCGGGAGTAGTCGTTCACCTGCGCCACCTTCGTCTCCGCGATCTCGCGCGAGTAGCACCCGCACACGCCCTTTCCGCGCGTGTGCACGTGCAGCATGATCCTGACCGACTGCTCGCGCGGCAGGCCGAAGAACATCTCCAGCACGTGGACGACGAACTCCATCGGGGTGTAGTCGTCGTTGAGGAGAACGACGTTGTAGAGCGGGGGCCGCTTGAGCTTCGGCCTGGCTTCCCGAACGGCCAGCTCGTCGTCGTGGAGAGGGTCCGGCCGCTCGGCCATGGTCGAATTCCGTATCGCCGCACAGGCTCCGGGGACGGGAGCCGCGAGCGCCCTGTGCCGGCCGCAGCCACCTGCATCGAACGGGCGGGGACTATATCACGCGGGCCGCGGCCGCCGTCCCCGCGGCAGGGCCGGAAGGGGCGGTGACGGGACCGGAGTCGAACATGTGGAGGAAGCGGCGCGCCGCCGGAGAGAGGAACTTCCCGCGACGCTGCACCACGCCGTAGGTCCGGCTCGGGAAGTACGCGTCGAGCGGAATCGCGGCGAGGCGGTCTTCCTCGGTCATGCAGATGCTGGACACGATCGACACGCCGAGACCGCGTGCGACGTAGCGCTTGATGACCTCCCAGCCGCCCGCTTCGATCCTCACCTTGTACTCGACCCGGTGCTGCTGGAAGACGATGTCGACGATGCGCCAGGTGCTCAGGTGCCGGGGCGGCAGGATGAGCCCGTGGGGCGCGATGTCCTCGAGGGTGATCTCCCGCCGGGCCGCGAGGGGGTGATCGTGCGGCGCGATGAGCACCGTGGGGTAGGTGAAGAGCGGCTGGTAGACGATGTCGGCGGGGGTATCGAACATCGCCCCCACCGCAAAGTCGACGCTGTCGGCGCGCAGCCGCTCGAGTCCTTCGCGGCCGGTGACGTTGTGCAGCCGGATCTCGACCCCCGGACAGGCCGCCGCAAACCGTTCCACGAAGCCCGGCAGCAGGTAGAGGATCGTCGACTCGCCCGCCGCGATGTGGATCTCGCCGGTGTCGAGGTCCCCGCAGCGCTCGGCGAACGCGTCGGGCAGGTTGTCGATGCCTTCGACCAGCGGCGACGCCAGCTCGTACAGCGCCCGTCCCTCGGGCGTCAGCGCGATCCGCGGCCCCCGCCGCTCGAACAGCACCGTGCCCATTTCCTGCTCCAGGGCCTTGATCTGGAGCGATACCGACGGCTGGCTCAGGTGCACGCGCTCGGCCGCCTTGGAGATGCTCCGCGTGCGCACCGCGTGACAGAACGCCCGGAGCTGCTTGAGCCGGTTCTGCTTGTAGTAGAAGCGCCGTGTCGTCACTCGATCCCGCCTCAGCCATTCCCGCCAGGCGGGAGCAGGCCCCTGAAATCCCCTCGACTCGCCGCCCCGAAGGTCGGGATCGCACCACGATTCCATCACGGTACGGCCTCTCCGGGCGCTGGCGGGAATCGCTGATCCCGCCTCGGGGGCATCGCCGTCGGTTCCGGACCGGCAGGAACATTGACGGCTTCAATGATTGACAGGCCGATCCTCGTATCGCACACCGATCGATGCAACCGCATCGAGGTAGCCCCAGGGCTCTCCAGAAGTCGTGACGAACGGCTCATCAGGCCCTCGGTCCGGGCCTTCGATGCCGAAAGACTGCCCGTCACCGTGCGATCTTCCGGTTGGGCGGCCAATGACCGCGACTTTTGAATGGTCCTGGAGGTAGCCCCGGCGTCGCGCCATTCGGGCGGGTCATCCAGTATCATCCGGCGCTTTCAGCGAGCCTGCGGGGAGCGGCCATGCCGGAGCGGCAGACATCGGAGATCGGAGATCCGACGCGGACAGCGGAGAACGGCGGGCCGGCGCAGTCGGCGGAGACCAGGGGGCTGGTGGCCATCGGGCAGCGCCGGTACGTGCCCAGCTACGCGCCCGGGGAGATGATTCTCGACCGTGGCGCCGGAGCCCGCATGTGGGATCTCGACGGGAACGAGTACGTCGACCTGGGCGCCGGGATCAGCGTGACGTCGCTCGGTCACGGCGACCCCGAGCTCGCCGGGGCGCTGGCCGCGCAGGCGGGGCGGCTGTGGCACGTCAGCAATCTCTACTTCGCGGAGCCGGTGGTGCGTCTCGCCGACGAGCTGTGCGAGGCGTCGTTCGCCGACCGGGTCTTCTTCTGCAACTCCGGGGCGGAGGCGAACGAAGCCGCGATCAAGCTTGCCCGCAAGCATGCGAGCCTGCGCCACGGCGCGGAGAAGCACGAGATCGTGACATTCCACGGCGGGTTCCACGGCCGCACCATCGCCACGGTGACCGCGACCGCGCAGCCGAAGTACCAGGAGGGCTTCGGGCCGCTGCCGGGCGGCTTCCGGTACTGCGGCTACAACGACGTCGCGGCGCTCGACGCGGCGATCGGCGAACGCACCTGCGCGGTGCTGGTGGAGCCGATCCAGGGCGAGGGGGGCGTCGTTCCCGCCGAGGAGGGCTTCCTTGCCGCGATCGCCGAGCGCTGCCGGGCGCACGACGCGCTGCTGATGTTCGACGAGATCCAGAGCGGGCTGTCGCGGACCGGCCGGCTGTTCGCCCACCAGTGGGAGGAGGGGGTCGTTCCGGATGTCGTGACCATCGCCAAGGCGCTCGGCGGCGGCCTGCCGATCGGCGCGATGCTGGTCGGCGAGAAGGCGGCGGAGACCCTCCAGCCGGGAAGCCACGGCTCGACCTTCGGCGGAAATCCGGTCGCGGCCGCGGTGGCGCGGGTGGTGCTGCGCAGGCTCCGCTCCGCGGAGCTGCTCGCGAACGTCGAGCGCCAGGGCGAGAGGCTGCGCAGGCGTCTCGTCGCGCTCCACAACGAGATCGGGTTCATCTCGGAGGTGCGCGGCAAGGGGCTGATGCTCGGCGCGGTGCTGCGCGGCGCATGGGCGGGACGCGCCGCGGAGCTCGGCGAGGCGTGCCGCCGGCACCGCGTGCTCGTGCTTCAGGCGGGTCCCGACGTCGTGCGGTTCCTGCCGCCGCTCAACATCACCGACGCCGAGCTCGACGACGGGATGGACCGCTTCGAGGCCGCGATGCGGGAGGCGGCGGAGGCGGATGGCGCGACGGGGGCCGGCTGAGCGCGGGTCTCGCCGGTCCGGTCCGCCGGCGGTCCGGGCCTGGGCGGGCCGCGCTCAGGCGGCGAGCAGCCGCGTGATGACCCGCTCGTACATCTCGCTCAGCCGGTCCAGATCGGCGGCGAGGACGCGTTCGTCGATGCTGTGAATGGTCGCGTTGACGGGGCCGAGCTCCACCACCTCGGCGCCCGTGGGAGCGATGAAGCGCCCGTCCGACGTGCCTCCGGCGGTCGAGAGCTCGGGACGGTAGCCGGCGACGGACTCGACGGCGCCGCCCACCGCGTCGATGAGCCGGCCGGGCCCGGTGAGGAACGGCTCGCCGGAGTGCCGCCACTCGATGTCGCAGTCGACCCCGAGCCCGCGGCCGGCGGCCTCCACCGCCGCTTCCAGCGAGTCGCGGTCGTGGCGGGTCGAGTAGCGGAAGTTGAACGCCGCCTGCGCGTGCCCCGGAATGACGTTGTCCGCCCCGGTCCCGGCGGCGATGTTCGACACCTGGAAGCCAGTGGGCGGAAAGTGCTCGCTGCCTTCGTCCCACACCGTGTCGGCGAGCTTCGCGAGCAGGCGCGCCAGATCGTGCACCGGATTGCGGGCGAGGTGGGGGTAGGCGACATGTCCCTGGACGCCCCGTACCGTGATGGACCCGCTCAGGGAGCCGCGCCGGCCGATCCGGACGGTGTCGCCGAGCCGGTCGGTGCTCGACGGCTCGCCCACCAGGCACCAGTCGATGCGCTCGCCGCGCTGCCGGAGGGCCTCCACCACCCTGCGGACCCCGTTCACCGCCGGGCCTTCCTCGTCGCTGGTGGCGAGCAGCGCGACGGACCCGCCGTGACCCGGGTGCCGGTCGAGGAAGCGTTCGAGGGCGGTGACCATCGCGGCGAGGCTCCCCTTCATGTCGGCGGCGCCGCGGCCGTGGAGGTATCCGTCGCGGAGCGTCGGCTCGAACGGCGGGCTGGTCCACGCCTCCAGCGGACCGGCCGGCACCACGTCGGTGTGTCCCAGCA
The DNA here is from genome assembly GCA_965202735.1 of Gammaproteobacteria bacterium. GTDB lineage: Bacteria > Pseudomonadota > Gammaproteobacteria > HK1 > HK1 > HK1. Next base: position 505,745 of record OZ241844.1, on the reverse strand, counting down.
GCACGAGCAGCGGGCCCCCGGCGCCGCGCCGGGCCCAGAGGTTGTCCACGTCGGCGAACCGCATCGCCTCGCTCCGGAACCCGAGCGGGGCGAGCCGCTCGGCGAGGATCGCCTGGCAGCCGGCGTCGTCGGGGGTCACCGAGGCCCGGCGGATGAGATCGCAGGCGAGCGCGAGCGTGGGAGACGTGCTCATGTCACCACCGTCCACAGCCATCGAGCCGGGCCGTCAGGCTGAGCCATCGGACTGGGCCGTCAGGCTGAGCCATCGGACTGGGCCGTCGGGCTGAGCCATGGGGCTGAGCCGTCGGGCAGGGCCGTCGGGCGCCGCAGGCGTCACCCGGCGCCGCCCGCATCCTCTTCCGGGGTCATGTGGCGCATCATGTAGAACCCCTGGCCGACCACGAACGCCAGCGTGAGCCCCATCAGCCCGAACAGCTTGAAATCGACCCAGGTGTCGGTGTCGAAGTTGTAGACCACGAAGAGGTTGAGTCCGCCGCAGAACGCGAAGAAGACCACCCAGCTCGCGTTCAGGCGGGTCCATGCCGGATCGGGCAGCTTCACCCTGGATTCCATGAGACGGCGCACGATGTTCTTCGCGCCGATGAACTGGCTTCCGAGAAAGACGAGCGCGAACAGCCAGTTGACGATGGTCGGCTTCCATTTCAGGAAGATGGGGTCGTCCACGGCCAGCGTGATCCCGCCGAAGATCACGACGATGGCGAGCACCGCGACATGCATCTTCTCCACCCGGCGCTCGCGCACCCACAGCGCCAGCACCTGGACCGCGGTCGCGGCGATGATCGCCGCGGTGGCGTACATGAAGCCCTGGTGCGGGTCGTCGTGCATCTTGTACACGACGAAGAACAGCACTACGGGGAAGAGGTCGAAGAGGAGCTTCATGGGCGCGCTCGCGGAGCGCCGGCATCGGGCGCGGGGTTCGGGACGCGCGATTATAACCGGGGGTGCGCGGGGGCGGGATGCGTGCCGCGGCCCGGCGGTGTCGCGCCACCGCGGGCGGCTCTCTACAATGCGCGCCCGGGCCGGCTTCCCGACCCGCCGCCGGAGACCCACGTGAACGCAAGCACCGTCCCGCGCCAGCACCAGCGCGTCCTGTCGGGGATGCGTCCCACCGGAAGGCTGCACCTCGGACACTACCATGGCGTGCTGCGCAACTGGATCCAGCTCCAGCACGAGTACGAATGCTTCTTCTTCGTGGCGGACTGGCATGCGCTGACCACCCATTACGAGGAATCCGGCGTCATCAGCGAGAACGTCTGGGACATGGTCATCGACTGGCTCGCGACCGGCATCGACCCCGGCGACGCGACGCTGTTCATCCAGTCCCGGGTGTACGAGCATGCGGAGCTGAACCTGCTGCTGTCGATGGTGACGCCGCTCGGGTGGCTCGAACGGGTGCCGAGCTACAAGGACCAGCAGGAGAAGCTGCGCGAGCGCGACCTCGCCACGTTCGGCTTCCTCGGCTATCCCCTGCTGCAGAGCGCCGACATCCTGATCTACCGGGCCGGACTGGTTCCGGTGGGCGAGGACCAGGTCGCGCACGTCGAGCTGACGCGCGAGATCGCGCGGCGGTTCAACCACATCTACGGGCGGGAGCCGGGCTTCGAGGAGAAGGCGGAGGCCGCCATCGTGAAGATGGGCAGGAAGTACGCGAAGCTCTACCGCAAGCTCCGGCGCCGGTTCCAGGAGCGGGGAGACCCCGAGGCGCTGGAAACGGCTCGCGCGCTCCTCGAGGACCAGCAGAACATCACCCTGGGAGACCGCGAGCGGCTGTTCGGGTACCTGGAAGGCGGGGGCAGGGCGATCCTCCCCGAGCCGCGGGCCCTGCTCACCGAAGCGGCGAAGATGCCCGGGCTCGACGGCCAGAAGATGTCGAAGTCGTACGGCAACGTGATCGAGCTGCGCGAGGCGCCGGACCAGGTGCGGGAGAAGCTCCGCACGATGCCCACGGACCCGGCGCGGGTGAGGCGTCACGACCCCGGGGACCCCGGCAGGTGCCCGGTCTGGCAGCTTCACCTGGTGTACTCGGACGAGGAGACCCGCGACTGGGCGGAGGAGGGCTGCCGGACCGCCGCGATCGGATGCCTCGACTGCAAGCAGCGGGTGATCGACGCGGTGCTCGCCGAGCAGGCCCCGATCCGCGAGCGGGCCGTCGAGTACGAGTCGCAGCCGGACCTGGTGCGGTCCATCATCTCCGAGGGCTGCGACCAGGCGAGGGACGTCGCGCGCGAGACGATGGAAGCGGTACGCGAGGCGATGGGTCTGGCGTACCGGTGAGCCGGCGGCGCGCGCGAGCGGAGGAGGGCCCATGGACGACATCGAGACCGCTCCCGCGCCTCCCCTCCCCTCGGTCCCGCGACGGCGGCCCCGGCAGGAGGAAATGCCGTTCGCGGTGGTGGACGGCGAGCCGGTCGTCGAGCTTCCGAAGGATCTCTACATTCCACCCGACGCCCTGGAGGTCTTTCTGGAGGCGTTCGAGGGGCCGCTCGACCTGCTGCTGTACCTGGTCAAGCGCCAGAACCTCGACATCCTCGACATCCCGATCGCCAGGATCACCCGGCAGTACATGGAGTACATCGATCTGATGAAGGAGCTCCGGCTCGAGCTCGCCGCCGAATACCTCGCGATGGCGGCGATGCTCGCGGAGATCAAGTCCCGCCTGCTCCTGCCGCGGCCCGCGAGCATCGACGACGAGGAGGACCCGCGCGCGGACCTCGTGCGGCGGCTGCAGGAGTACGAACGGTACAAGCAGGCGGCGGAGCGGCTCGACGCGCTGCCCCGTATCGGGCGCGACGTGGTCGAGGTCCGGGCCGCGACGCCCTACGTGCGCATGGAGCGCCCGCAGCCCGGGGTCGAGCTCGAGGATCTCGTCTCGTCCCTCGCCGGCGCGCTCGCCCGCGCGGAGTCGTACCGCCACCATCAGGTGCGAATGGAGTGGCTGTCGGTCCGCGAGCGGATGACCATCGTGCTGGAGCGGGTGCAACGGACGCGATTCGCGGAGTTCACCGCCCTGTTCACCCCGCACGAGGGCCGCCAGGGCGTGGTGGTCACCCTTCTCGCGCTGCTCGAGCTCCTGCGGGAATCCCTCGTGGACATCGTGCAGGCGAGACCTTTCGGACCGGTCCACGTCAGGGCCGCCCGCGGCGACGCGACGGGTGACACCACCCAGGGCGACAGGGCCCGGGGTGACACGGTCAAGGGCGAGACGGCCCGGAACGAGACGGCCCGGGGCGAGGCGGCCCGGGGCGAGGCGGCCCGGAGCGAGGCGGCCCGGAGCGACACGGCCAAGGGCGACACGGCCAAGGGCGAGGCGGTGAGGCAGTGAGCCGGGACGAGCTCGTCCTGCACGTCGAGGCGGCTCTGCTCTCGGTCGGGCGTCCGGTGGCGGTCGACGAGCTGCTGGCGATGTTCGAGGGCAGGGACGATGCGCCGGACCGCGGCGCGGTCCGGGAGGCGGTGGCCGAGGTCGCGGAGCACTGGCGCGGCCGCTCGCTGGAGGTGGCCGAGGTCGCCAGCGGGTTTCGGGCCCAGGTCCGGAAGGAGTACTCCCAGGCGCTCCCGGCGCTGTGGCAGCAGCGCCCGGCGCGCTACTCCCGGGCGCTGCTGGAGACGCTCGCGCTCATCGCCTACCGCCAGCCCGTCAGCCGCGGGGAGATCGAGGAGGTCCGCGGCGTGAGCGTGTCGAGCTCCATCATGAGGACGCTGATCGAACGCGAATGGGTGCGCGTCGTCGGCCACCGCGAGGCCCCGGGACGGCCCGCGCTCTACGGGACGACGAGACACTTTCTCGACGCCTTCAACCTGAAGAGCCTGGAGTCGCTGCCGCCCCTCGCGAAGCTGAGGGACCTCGACGAGCCGCTCCCGGACCTGTTCGGCGGGATTCCGGGCGAGCCCGCGGCCGGCGAGGGGGAGGAGACGCCCGGTGCGGACGCCGCCGGCGGTGCGGCGCCGGACCGCACGGCGGCGGCGCAAGATTCGACGTCGCAACCGGACCCCGGCGGGGTGGAGGCGGACCGCACGGCGGCGGTGCACGACCCGGCGTCGCAACCGGACCTCGGCGGGGTGGAGGCGGCCGCCGCGACCGCCTCCGTTTCGCCGGCGCGCCCGGACTCCGGCGAGGGGGAGACGGACCCCGGCGAGGTCGAGGAGATGCGCGGCGCCGCCGCGGCCTCCGACCCGCCGCCTCGCGGGGACCACGAGGCCGGCGACGGCGGGAGGGCGGGCTGAGCCGCCCGCTCCGCAAGCGGCGGCCACCGGCGCCGGAGGACGGCGGATCGACCGAGAAGCTGCAGAAGGTCCTGGCCGCCTCGGGCCTGGCGTCGAGGCGCGAGATCGAGCGCTGGATCGCCGCCGGGAGGGTCAGCGTCAACGGACACCGGGCGACCCTGGGAGAGCGGGTGGCGGCCGGGGACGTGCTGCGGGTCGACGGCAGGCCGGTGCGCCGGACCGGTCTGCGGTGCCGGCTCATCCGCTACCACAAGCCGGCCGGCGAGGTGACCGCGCGCCGCGACCCGCTCGGGAGGCCCACCGTGTTCGACCGGCTCCCCGCGCTCGGCCGGGCCCGGTGGGTCGCGGTCGGGCGCCTGGACTTCAACACCACCGGTCTGCTCCTGTTCACCGACGACGGCGAGCTGGCCCACCGGCTCATGCACCCGAGCTCGGGTATCGAACGCGAGTATGCGGTCCGCATCCGTGGTGCGCCGGAGCCGGGGGCACTCGAATCGCTGACCCGGGGGGTGGCGCTGAGCGACGGAGAGGCGCGGTTCGAATCGTTGCGGCCCGCCGGCGGGGAGGGCGCGAACCGATGGTTCCACGTCGTCCTGCGCGAAGGCCGCAATCGCGAGGTGCGGCGTCTGTTCGAGGCGGTGGGATGCACCGTGAGCCGGCTCATGCGCGTGCGTTTCGGGCCGGTGACGCTGCCGCGCCGCCTGCGCCCCGGCCGGTACGAGGACGTGGACCGGGAGGAGGCGCAGTCCCTGGTGCGCGCGACGGGTCTCGTCCGGCCGCGGCGGACGGGCGCGCCCCGCCGCCGCCCGTCGCCACGGACACGCCGCCGTTGACCGCCGGCCGGCGGCCGCGGGGCCCGGACCCCCGGCTCCGCACCATCCTGGATCGGCTTGCCCGCGCGTACGGACCGCAGGAGTGGTGGCCCGCGCGCGGTCCGTTCGAGATGATGGCGGGCGCGCTGCTCACCCAGCGCACCACCTGGCGCAACGCCGAGCGGGCCATCGCGTCGCTGCGCAGCGCCGGCGTGCTTTCACCCGAGGCTCTGGCGACTCTCCCCGTCTCCGGGATCGAACCGCTCGTCCGCATGGCCGGAACCTTCCGAACGAAGGCGGCGCGGCTCAAGGCCCTGGCGCGATGGTATGTCGACAACGGCGCCCGGGAAGCACTGGCGGCGCGTCCGACCGCAGAGCTGCGCCTGGAGCTTCTCGGGCTCCCGGGCATCGGTGCGGAGACCGCCGACGCCATTCTCGTCTATGCCTTCGCACGGCCCGTGTTCGTCGTCGATGCCTACGCGCGGCGCATCCTGTCGCGCTACGGCTGGGCGAAGGGGGACGAGCCGTACGAGCGGATCTCGGACGCGGTTGCGCGCGCGCTCGGCCGGGACGCGGCGCGGCTCGGCGAGTTCCATGCCCTGCTCGTCGAGCACGGCAAGCTGCACTGCCGGGCGACGCCCCGGTGCACGGAGTGTCCGCTGGCGGCGCGGTGCGCAACGAGGACAGGGAGCCCGGAGAGGGGAGACGGCATCCGGTCCGAGTGTTGATGGGCCTGCGGCCCGTCCGGGTGATGGTGGGCGCGGCTGGGATTGAACCAGCGACCCCCGCCGTGTGAAGACGGTGCTCTCCCACTGAGCTACGCGCCCGGAGCCGAGGAGTCTAATGCACTGTCCGGGATGGCGCGACCCCGGCGCTGTTCGGCGCTGTCCGGGCAGCGATTCCCGCCAGCGCCCGGAGAGGCCGTGCCGCGGTGGGATTCCGGCATGATTCCGGCCACCAGGGCGGCCCACCGAGGGGATTTCGAGGGCATGTTCCCGCCAGCGTCCGGAAGAGGCCGCACCGTGGTGGGATTGTGGTGCGATTTCGACCCTCGGGGCGCCGGGTCGAGGGGATGTCAGGGGTCTGCTCCCGTCTGGCGGGAATTGCCGCTGTCCGGGTAGCGTCTCGTCATGCATCGCAGGCCGCCGGGACACCGGATGTGCGAAATCGGGCGCCTGATATGATCTGCCGCATGAACGTCAGGACCCGATTCGCGCCGAGCCCCACCGGCTTCCTGCACGTCGGCGGCGCTCGTACCGCCCTGTTCTGCTGGCTGTTCGCCCGCCGCCACGGCGGTACCTTCGTGCTCCGGATCGAGGACACCGACCGCGAGCGGTCCACGCAGGCGTCCATCGACGCGATACTGGACGGCCTTCGGTGGCTCGGGCTCGACGCCGACGAAGGCCCCTGGTTCCAGACCGACCGGCTGGCGGTCTACCGGGAGCACCTCGAGCGGCTGCTGTACCGGGGCAGGGCGTACCGCTGCTGGTGCAGCCGGGAAGAGCTCGACGCCATGCGCGACGCCCAGCGCGCGCGCGGCGAGAAGCCCCGCTACGACGGACGCTGCCGCCGCCGCACCGGGCCGCCGCCGGCGGGCATCGAGCCCGTGATCCGTTTCAGGAATCCGCACGAGGGCGCCGTCGTCTTCGACGATCTGGTCCGGGGAGCCGTCTCGTTCGACAACCGCGAGCTCGACGATCTCGTGATCGCGCGGGCGAACAGCATGCCGACCTACAACTTCGGCGTGGTGGTCGACGATCTGGACATGGGCATCACCCACGTCATCCGCGGCGACGACCACGTGATGAACACCCCCCGGCAGCTCAACATCATCGCGGCGCTGGACGCGGCGCCGCCGCGCTACGCCCACGTGCCGATGATCCTCGGCGCGGACGGCCAGCGGCTGTCGAAGCGCCACGGCGCGGTCGGCGTGACGCAGCTCCGCGACGACGGATACCTGCCGGAGGCGCTGCTCAACCAGCTCGTGCGGCTGGGCTGGTCGCACGGCGACCAGGAGATCTTCTCCCGGGAGGAGATGGTTGCGCACTTCGACATCGCCGACGTGCACCGCGCTCCCGCCGCGTTCGACTACGACAAGCTCGGCTGGCTGAACCAGCACTACATCCGGCAGTCGGACTCCGAACGCCTGGGAGCGCTGCTCGTCGAGCAGCTCGGGCGGATGGGTATCGATGCATCGGATGGCGCAGCTCCGCCTCTTCTCGCCGACATCCAGCGCGACCGGGCCCGGACCATCGCCGAGATGGCCGAGAAGTCCCGTTTCGCGTTCGAGGAGTACGACGAGTTCGACGAGCGCGCGGCGAAGAAGCATCTGCGGCCAGTGGCGCTCGAGCCTCTGGAGGCGGTGCGGGAGAAGCTGCTCGCCACCGCGGCATGGGAGCCCGGACCCCTGCACGCCGCGGTGATCGAGTGCGCCGCCGCCCTGTCGCTGAACCTGGGCCGGGTGGCCCAGCCGCTTCGCGTCGCCCTGACCGGCACCGCCGCGTCGCCGGCCATCGAGCTCACCCTGCAGATGGTCGGGCGGGATGCGGCGCTGTCGCGCATCGATCGCGCCATCGCCCACGTGCACGAGCGTGCGCGCCAGTCCGCCGAGGGCCGATCCGCCGAGGACCGATCTTGACGGCGGGAGGGTCCTTGTCTACCCTCCCGCCGCCTGATCACAGGCTGATCGCAAGGGGCCATAGCTCAGCCGGGAGAGCGCTACAATGGCATTGTAGAGGTCGGCGGTTCGATCCCGCCTGGCTCCACCATCATCCCCGCACGCCGGCCGAGCCGGCGTCCTCATGCCCCGTCCCCATCGTCTAGCCTGGCCTAGGACATCACCCTTTCAAGGTGGCGACACGGGTTCGAATCCCGTTGGGGACGCCAAGCAATCCTCGGTATCCGGGTGCTGCAACCGGTATTTCGGGCAATTTCCCGCTCGTGTTTCCACCTTGTCCGGATGATGACCTCCGGGTGAACCGTCATCATCAGCGATTCCCGCCAGGCGGAAACATGCTCCCGAGCTCCCCTCGACCCGGCGTCCCGAGGGTCGAGATCGCGCCGGAATCCCACCACGGTACGGCCTCTCCGGGCGCTGGCGGGAATCGCTGAACCGTCATGAGGCCCGGGGCGTCGATGGGGAGCCGGAGGTGATCGTTCTCTCCCCGGCCAGCCGGCGGCGGCGCCCGCTCTCGTCCCGGCGACGCAGAGAGTCAGGCAGGTCGATGTCCCCCGATGTCTCGTGCAGACGGCGCCAGGCGGCGACGGTCGCCTCCTGGGCGGCGTCGAGGGTGTCCCGGACATCCATGCACGTCACCCTGCCGTCGCGCATCAGGAAGCGTCCCTCCACCATCACCGAGTCCACGCACCCGGGATGGCCATAGTGCACCAGGCTCGACACGAGGTTGACGATCGGGCGCAGGTGCGCCTGGTCCAGATCGAGGATCACGAGGTCGGCGAGCTTGCCCGGCGTGAGCGTGCCGAGGTCGTCCTCGCGGCCGAGGGCCCGCGCGCCGTGGACCGTCGCGGCCCGCAGCGCATGCTCGGGACCGGGGTCGACGCCACCGCCCTCGTTCTTCCCGCCGGCGCCGCCGCGGTGAATGATCGAGCCGATCTTCATCGCCTGGAACATGTCCTCGGTCATGTTGTCGGTACCGAAGGCGACGTTCACGCCGGCGTCGAGGATGCGGCCGGCCAGCACCGGATGCGGCCCGCGCCGGGAGCTGTTGGCCGGGCAGTGCGCCATGTGCGCCCCACGCTCGGCCAGCAGGTCGATGTCGGACGCGGTGCAGTACGTCCAGTGCGCGCCCACCACGTCGGGACCGAGCCAGCCGTTGTCGTCCAGGTACTCGGCCGGCGTTCGGCCGTGTGCGTCGCGGACCTGCTTCACCTCCCCGGGGCTCTGCGAGAGGTGGACGGTGCGGGTCAGTCCGTACCGGGACGTGAGCCGGTTGAGCTGGTCGAGCATCCACGGTGAGCAGACGTCGGGCGCGTGGGCCGAGATCTGGCAGTGCACGCGGCCGTCCCCGGCGCCGTGGAAGCGCTCGATCAGCTCGACGGCGCGGTCGAGGAACTCCTGTCCGGATTCACGGCTGTACTCGTAGATGCCGTGGCGGATCTTCAGCGTGAGGGCGTCGGCGGCATTCTCGCTCAGATAGAGCCGCAGGCCCGTGTCCACCATGCCCCGGGCATAGCCCGCGACATGGCGGAACGGCTCGACCATGGTGGTGGTGCCGGAGAGGATGCCTTCGAGACAGCCGAGCCGGGCCAGTGCGGTGCGCTCGTCGGGGGTCATCGCGAAGCTGATCGGCGTCATGTAGCCGAAGATGGCGTCGCCCGCCATGTCCTCGACGGTGCCCCGCAGCACCAGCAGCACGGTGTGGGTGTGGGAGTTGACGAAGCCCGGCAGGACCGCCTTGCCGCGGCCGTCGACCACCTCCAGATCGGCATGGTCGGGGGCGAGGTCCGCGCTCGGGCCGACGGCGGCGATGCGGCCGTCCCTGACGGCGACGGCGCCGTCTTCGAGGGTGCCGAGCCGGTCGTCCAGCGTAACGACGGTGGCGCCGGTGACGAGGACGCCGGTGAAGCTGCCGGTGCTCATTTCAGTGTCTCCGCCCGGTTTCATCCTGGCCGATCCGCACGCGTTGCACAGCCGCTGCCGCGACGGGCCGCCGGTCGAGGGCCGCCATGCCGGCGGTACCTCTGGCGGCCAGGCGAAGGCCTCCGCGCGCCCCCGGGCCGGATCGCGCCTCCCGCGTTCCGGCCGCGGGCACTATCCTCTACTCTCCATCGCAGGAACGGGGATCCATCGCAGGAACAGGGAGCGAATCCGGGCCCCGGCTGCGAGGCGTAGTGGAATTCTGCGCGAATCTCCTATAAGGAAGCCATTGTCCGCTTTCGACGACGGGCACTCGGCACACCGGCAGACGAGGACCCCGCATGACGTTCTCACTGGCAGGCATGTGCAGGCGCACCGGCATGTTCGGTGCCGCGGTGACCACCTCCAGCATCGGCGTGGGGTCGCGCTGCCCCTACGCGCGGGCCGGCGTCGGTGCGGTGCTGACGCAGCACCGCACCGATCCGGCGCTGGGGCCGAAGGGCCTCGACCTGCTGGAGGCCGGCCGGTCGGCGCAGGAGACGGTGGACGCGCTCGCCGGCGGCAACCCGACCATCGGCTGGCGCCAGCTCGCGGCGATCGATCGGGAGGGCCGCACCGCGTTCTTCCACGGCGAGCGCATCGTCTCGATCCACGGCGCGGCACAGGGCGCATCGAGCTGCGCCATCGGCAATATCATTCGCAACGACGGGGTGCCGCGGGCGATGGTCGACGCCTTCGAGGCGGCGCCCGACGAGCACCTGGCGGAACGCCTGGTGCGCGGGCTGGAGGCCGGAGAGGCGGCGGGTGGGGAGCTCAGGCAGGTCAAGTCCGCGGCGCTGCTGGTGGTGCAAGAGCACTCGTTCCCGCTCGTCGACCTGAGAGTGGAGCTCGACCGCAGCCCGCTGGCGGAGCTGCGCTTTCTGTGGGAGGTGTACCGGCCGCAGGTCGATCTCTACGTCAGGCGCGCGGTCGATCCCGACTCCATTCCCCATCCCGAGACCTGATGCGGAGCCGCCGTGGACCGGCGGCCGACCGTCGGTCACGCCTCCCTTCCATCCATCCGCGGCTCGACGGACCCGGGACTGCCGCCGCCGTCTCCCGTCTCGACGTCAGGACCCCGCGGCCGGGACATCCCCGGCCGCGAAGTCGTCGAAGGACGCGTAGTTGAGCCGGTAGAGACGGGCGTAGAGCCCGCCGAGCGCGATCAGCGCATCGTGGGTGCCCTGCTCCACCAGCCGTCCCTCGCGCAGCACCATGATCCGGTCCGCCCCGCGGATGGTGGCGAGGCGGTGGGCGATGACGATGGCGGTGCGTCCTTCCAGCAGGCGCGCCAGCGCCTTCTGTATCCGGCGCTCGGTGTAGCTGTCGACGTTCGCGGTGGCCTCGTCCAGCACCAGTATCGGCGTATCGGCGACCAGGGCCCGCGCGAAGCTGAGGAGCTGGCGCTGGCCCAGCGACAGGTTCGAGCCGCGCTGGTCGAGCACGGTGTCGTACCCTTCCGGCAGGCGCTCGATGAAGTCGTGGGCACCGACCGCGCGCGCCGCCGCCTCCACCTGCCCCCGGGTCGCGTCCGCCTTGTTGTAGCGGATGTTGTCCCGGACCGTGCCGGTGAAGAGGAAGGGCTCCTGCAGCACCATCGCCACGTGCGCGCCGAGGTCGCTCTGGCGCACGTCGCGCACGTCGTGTCCGCCGATCCGGACCGCGCCGCTCCATACGTCGTAGAAGCGGTGGACGAGCGCGGTGACGCTGGTCTTGCCGGAGCCGGTCGGGCCCACCAGGGCCACCGTCTCCCCCGGCTCCACCCGCAGGCTGACGTTGCGCAGCACCGGGCGGCCGGGCACGTAGCCGAAGGTCACGTCGTCGAGCTCGATGGCGCGGGCCTCGCGCGGCAGCGGGACGGCATCGGGGGCGTCGCGCACGTCGATGGGCACGTCGAGCACCTCGAAGATGCGCTGCCCGGCCGCCATCGCCCGCTGCATGATGCTGTACTGGATGGTGAGCGAGCGGATGGGGTCGAAGAAGCGCTGCACGTAGAACACGAAGGCGACCATCACTCCGAGCTCCAGCTCCTGCCCGAGCACCATGCCGCCGCCGACCACGATGACGATCGCCATCGCGATGCCGGTGAGGGTGTCGACGATCGGGATCATCACGCTGGAGAGCTTCGACGCGCGGAGATGCGCGCGCAGGTTGTCCTTCGCCCGGTCGTCGAAGAGCTCGAAGTTGACGGCTTCCCGGCCCATCTCCTGGATGGTGCGCACGCCGTGCACGTTCTCCGCGAGCGCCCCGTTGACGACCGAGCTCGTCTCCCGCGCCCGCAGGAACGCCCGCCGGGCGGGCGGCAGCCAGACGATGCGCACCCCGATCAGCACCGGGACCACCGAGAGGGTGAGCAGGCCGAGGCGGGGATCGAGGAGCAGCAGGACGGTGACGATGCCGACGAGGAGGATGAGGTCGCCGATCGCGAAGATCGAGGTCTCGAGGAACTCCTGCAACGCGTTGACGTCGCCCTGGAGCCGGGACATGAGCCGGCCCACCTCGGTCCTGTCCATGAAGGACAGGGAGACGTGCTGCAGGTGCCGGTACATCGCGCGGCGCAGATCGAAGAGCAGGCTGCCGGAGATGCGGCCGACGACGAGCTCCTGGGTGAAGTTCGACGCGTAGTTGAGCCCCACCACGGCGAAGAAGGCGGCGACGGTCCGGTACAGCACCTCGATGCCCGCCCCGCCCGCAACGAGCGCATCGTCGATCGCGAAGCGCAGCACCAGCGGGACCGCGACCTGGGTGAGGGTGAAGACGAGCACCGCGGCCACGCCGATCCACAGCCGTCGGCGGTGGGGGGCCACGAAGGACCAGAAGCGCCGCACCACCCGCCCGTCGAAGGCGGCGCCGAACATCTCCTCCTCGATGGAGACCTGCGAGCCGATCACCGCCCGGGGCGGCCCGGCCGCGGCGCTCGCCGGCGCGGCCGCCTTCACCGGCCCCGCTCCATGCTCACGGCTCCGTGCTCCGGACTCCGCTCCGTGCTCACGGCCCCGTCTCCGGACCCGGCTCCGTGCTCGCGGCTCCGTCTCCGGACCCGGCTCCGTGCTCGCGGCTCCGTCTCCGGACCCGGCTCCGTGCTCCGTGCTCCGTGCTCGCGGCTCCGTCTCCGGGTCCGGCTTCGCCCGGATCTGGGCCCGAGTACGTGTCCCGTGTCCCGCCCGCATCCCCGTCGTCGTCGCTCATCCGGGTCTGCAGCGCATACAGCGAGGCGTAGCGCCCGCCGAGCGCGACCAGGACATCGTGGGCGCCGCGCTCGACGATGCGGCCTTCCTCCAGGAACAGGATCTCGTCGGCGTACATCACCGAGGAGAGGCGGTGGGCGATGACGATCATCGCGCGGTCGCGGGTGACGTCGGCCAGCGCCTCGTGGATCCGGCGCTCGGTGGCGGCGTCGACCGCCGCGGTGGAGTCGTCGAAGACGATGACGCTCGACGTGGGCAGCACGCTGCGGGCGATCGCAAGGCGCTGGCGCTGTCCGCCGGAGAGCGACACGCCCCGCTCCCCGACCAGGGTCTCGTATCCCGCCGGAAGCTGCTCCACGTACTTGTGGAGCTGCGCCGCCTCGGTGGCCCTGCGCACCGCGCTCCGCTCCGCCCACGGGTCGCCGTAGCTCACGTTGTTGTCGATGGCGGCGGTGAACAGGAAGGGGTCCTGCTGCACCACGCTGACGCCGCGGCGGAGCGACGCGAGCGTCACGTCCCGCACGTCCCGGCCGTCGATGGTGACGCGCCCGGCATCGACGTCGTAGTAGCGGGGAATGAGGTGGGCGATGGTCGACTTGCCGCTGCCGGGCGGGCCGACGATGCCCGTGACCCGCCCGGGGCGGACCTCGAAGCTCACGTCGCGCAGCACCGGCGGACCCCGGCCCTCCCTGCGGTAGCGGAAGGAGACGTTCTCGAAGCGGACCACCCCTTCGCGAATCTCGAGATCGCGCGCGCCCGGCCGATCCCGGATCTCCGGCTCCAGGTCGAGGACCTCGAAGAGGCGCCCGCCGCAGGTCGAGGTGCGCGCCACCGAGTTCACCGTCCACGCGATCTGGCGTACCGGCATCTGCAGGATGGCCATGAAGGCGAGAAAGGACGCGAGCTCCCCGATGGTGAGCGTCCCCGCCGCCACCTTCCCGCCGCCGACCCACAGCACCAGGCCCATGGAGACGAAGAAGGCGAAGGTCATCGTCGTGGTGCTCTTCACGAAGACGTCGATGCGGCGGTGCGTGATGGCGAGGGCGCGCCGGGAGATCGCGTCGAAGCGGGCCATCTCGAACGCCTGGGACACGAAGGCGCGGACCACGCGGATGCCGCCGAGGTTCTCCTCCATGACCCGGGTAAGCACCGCGAGCTCCTCCTGGAGCGCATACCACAGGGTGCGGAGCCGGAGCCGGGCAAGCGAGGCGCCGAGCGCCACGAACGGCACGAAGCTCAGCGCGAGGCAGCCGAGCGCCACGTCGATCGACATCATCACCCACGCCCCGCCTCCGACCAGGATTGCGAGCAGGAGCGAGCGCTGGACCCCGGTGCTCACCCACAGCTTCGTGCCCTCGACGTCGAGGATGCCGCGGGTCATGAGGTCACCGGTGTGCACCCGGTCGTGGTAGCTGAAGGACAGCTTCTGGATCCTGGCGTAGAGGGCGAGACGCAGCCGGTAGGCGATGAGCTGGCCCACCGCCTCGCCCTGGTAGTTCTGCATCATCGTGCACAGCCCCCGGGCGACGGAGGTGGCGAGGATCAGCGCCGCGGCGCGGGCCAGGGCGTCGCGGGCGTCGCCGTCGTCGCCCGCCGACGCGAGGAGTCCCTGCGCGAAGTCGACGGCATCGCCGATGAGCTGCGGGATGACGAGCTGCGCAAGGGCCGCGAGCAGGGTGCAGCCGAGTCCGATCGCCATGCGCCACGGATGGGCGAAGGCCATGCGCGTGATGCGCAGCAACACCCACGCGTCGAACGCGACGGCGGTGCGGCGGGTGCGCACCGAGTCGGGTACGAGGGCGGGCGTGCGGTCGGGCGAGGTGGAAGGGGAGGGCGCGGACATGAGGGCAGGAGCCGGGGGCCGCGTATTCTCGGGCGTTGCGTGCCGCCGGGCAAGCGGCCAGCCAATGATCGAAAGCCCGTCTCCGAAACTCCAGCGCCACCCGGCATTCTGACAAGACACACTTCTTGCGGCACCGCCGGCACCGCCGGCACCGCCGCATTACTCTGCATTCCTCGCGTCAATCGCCGGATTCCGGCTCGCATAGTACGGCTGCCTGTCCTCCCGCGGCGTTATCCCCCCCTCGCCCTTGTGGTACCGCACCCCCTCGACCACCGGACGCCCGCCCCAGTCCATCAGCCACAGCCGCATCAGGTGGCGCTTCCGGTGCGGCTCGTCGTGGTCCTCGAAGGCGGTGCGGTTGTGCAGCACCGCGCAGTTGTTGAAGAGCGCCGCCTCGCCGCGTTCGAGCTGGAAGCTCACCCTGAACTCGGGGTCGGCGGCCAGGCGCTCGAAGGTGGCGAGCGCCTCGCGGTCGCGGTCGCTGAACGGGACGTCGAACTCGTCGGCCGCCATCCACGCGTAGCCGCCGATCAGGATCACCGTGATCACGCCGTCTCGTTCGGAGAACACCGGAATTCGTATCGGGGTGCAGGGCGGCTCGCCGGGCGGCTGCTCGCCGAAGCGGTGCAGGTGGAAGCCGTTCCAGATCGAATCCAGCAGCTCGGGCTTCAGCGCGCGGATGCGATCGTGCACCGCCAGCGCGCTGGAGTAGCCGGACTCGCCGCCGGACTTCGCGCGGCGCAGGCAGAACATGCCGACGGTGTCGCAGCGGTCGGTGTGCATGCGCAGCTCGCGCGCGTTGCGGTACGCGCGGTGGCGCATGTCGTCGCCGCCGACGTTGACCACGTGACCCATCAGGTCGCCGAGCGCGCTCTGCGACACCGCGCGGCCGAAGTGGGTGCCGAGGCCGAACCACGCGAGCTCCGTGTCTTCCCGGCTCCATCGGTCCACCGGGAACCCCCGCAGGAGCATGAGGCCGCGGCCGTGGGCGACTTCGTGCCGCCACGCCCGGACGTCGTCGGCGATGGATTCGAGCGGGAAGTCGTGACGGCCGATTGCCTCGAAGGCGGTGAGTCCGCGCTCGCGCAGCTCGGCCACCGCCGCCTCGAACGCGGCGACGTGGCGGTCGGCGAGGTCGCAGGCGATGGCGTCCTTGCCGCCGAGGTCGGCGGCGGTCCAGGCGGCCGGATGGTCGAACGGCCGGGTGGGAATGGTGGGCGATGTCATGGCGGCGGCGTTCTCCGATTTCTCGTCACTTCAGCGCGTGGGGTGAGGTACCGGCGTAGCGGATCACCGGCGCCATCTCGTCGAGCTCCGCGCGCGGGATGTGGCAGTAGAGCCGGTGGCTCGGGCCAAGCTCGTGCAGGGGCGGGTCGTCGGTCTCGCAGACCGCGCCGAGCTTCCTCGGACAGCGCGACGCGAAGCGGCAGCCGGGCCCGGGGTCGACCGGGCTCGGCACCGGCCCCTCCAGGCGGATGCTCGCCTGCTCGATCATCGGATCGGGGATCGAGATGGCCGACAGCAGGGCCTCGGTGTAGGGGTGGTAGGGCGGCGCGAACATCTCCTCGGGGGTGCCGATCTCGGCCAGCCTGCCCATGTACATCACCGCCACCAGGTCGGACAGGTAGCGCACCACGGAGAGATCGTGGGAAATGAACATGTAGGCGGTGCCGGAGCGTTTCTGCAGGTCGACCAGCAGGTTGAGGATCGCCGCCTGTACCGACACGTCCAGCGCCGACAGCGGCTCGTCGCAGACGATCAGCTCGGGCTCGGCCGCGAACGCGCGCGCGATGGCCACGCGCTGCTTCTGCCCTCCGGACAGCTCGTGCGGATAGCGCCCGGCGTAGCCGGCCGGAAGGTTGACGCTCTCCAGAAGCTCCGCGACCCGCGCCTCCTGCCCGGGCTCCGGCACCAGCCCGAACAGCTCGAGGGGCCGGCGGATGGCCTCGCCCACCGGCTTCTGCGGATTCAGGGTGGCGTCCGGGTTCTGGAAGATGATCTGCACGCGGCGCCGCAGGTCCGGGCCGCGGTCGCGCGCAAGGCCCGTGAGCCGGCTGCCCTCGAACATCAGGTCGCCGCCCGAAGCGGGCTGCAGCCCCACCACGGCGCGGCCCAGCGTGGTCTTGCCGCAGCCGCTCTCGCCCACGATGGCGAGGGTGCGGCCGCGCCCGAGCGCGATGTCGATGCCGTCCACCGCGTGCACGAACACCTGCGGTCGGCCGGTCAGGAATTCCAGGACACGGCGCCGCACCGGGTAGTGGCACCGGAGACGGTCGATGTGCAGCAGCTCCGCCGCCGGCTCCCCGGCGCGAGCCCGGGTGCCGTCGCGCACATTCCGCTCGAAGGCGAACGCCGGCAGCGATCGCCAGTGCAGGCAGCGGACCGAGTCCTCGGGGTCGTCGCCGACCCGTTCGCGCGCCGGCGCCGTGCCGCGGCAGTCGTCGGTCGCGTGCCCGCAGCGCTCTGCGAACGCGCAGCCCGCGGGCGGGTCGACGAGGCTCGGCAACTGCCCCTCGATGGCGTTCAGGGGGCGATCGTGCCTGGAGAGGTCGAGCCGCGGGATGCAGGTGAGCAGACTCCTGGTATACGGGTGGGCGGGGGAGGCGAACACCCGCGACACCGGCCCCTCCTCGACCATCTCGCCCGCGTACATCACCGCCACGCGGTGGCAGAACCGGGCCACCACTCCGAGGTTGTGGGTGATGTAGAGGATGGCGGAACCGAACCGCTGCCTGAGATCGGCGACCAGATCCAGGATGTGGGCCTCGGTGGTCACGTCGAGCCCGGTGGTGGGCTCGTCCATGATGAGCAGCTCCGGGTTGCAGGCGAAGGCCATGGCGATCAGCACCCGCTGCTGCTGGCCACCGGAGAGCTCGTGCGGGTAGCGCCGCGCCGCGCCCGCCGGGTCGGGCAGGTTGACACCGGCCAGGAGCTCGCGCACCCGCTCCCCGGCGCGCTCGCCCCGGAGCTCGGTGTGTTCGCGCACCACCTCCCCGATCTGGTCGCCGACGCGGAGCGCCGGGTTCAGCGAGGTCTGCGGGTCCTGGTAGACCATGGCGATGCGCGACCCCTGGATGGCGCGCAGCGCGCGCGGGCCGATGCCCAGCAGGTCGATGCCGTTGAACCGGATCGAGCCCGTGGCCACGCGCCCCGCCGCGTCGAGTCCGCGCATCACCGCGAACGCGAGCGTGCTCTTGCCCGAGCCGCTCTCGCCCACTACGGCGAGGGTTTCGCCCGCCCGCACCGTCAGGTCGACACCGCGCACCGCGCGGACCTCCTGGCCGCGCACGAAGTACGAGACGGAAAGGCTGCGGACGGTCAGGACGTCGCGGGCGTCCGCGCCGGCCCCGGTCGCCGCCGTGCCGTCCGTCCGTTCACTCATCCGAGGTCTTCCGCGCCGCCAGCCACTCGCGCATGCCGTCGCCCAGCAGGTTGACGGAGATGATCAGGGCGACGATGGCGGCGGCGGGGGCGAACACCACCCACGGCGCGGTGACCATGAAGGCGCGCTCCTTGGCGATCATCAGGCCCCAGTCCGGGGCGGGCGGCTGGGCGCCCAGGCCGAGGTAGCTGAGCGAGACCACGAGCAGCACCGCGTAGCTCAGGCGGATGCAGGTCTCGACGATGATCGGCGGCCAGATGTTGGGCAGGATCTCCCTGAAGATGATGAACCGGCGGCTCTCGCCGCGCACCTGCGCGGCCTCGACGAACTGCACGTGACGAAGTCCGAGGGTCGCGCTTCGCACCACCCGCGCCACCTTGGGCACGAACACGATGCCGATGGAGATCACCGCGTTGACCTCGTTCGCGCCAAGGGCCGCGACCACCAGCATGGCCAGCAGCAGGCCGGGAAAGGACATGGCGATGTCGGTGCATCGCATCAGGACCTCGTCGACCCAGCCGCCGGTGTAGCCCGAGAACATCCCGATCGGCACCCCGACCAGGACGCCGAACAGCGTGCCCGCGCCGGCCATGAACACCGTCAGCCGGGCGCCGGCCACGACGCGCGAGAAGATGTCGCGGCCATAGCGGTCGGTGCCGAGCCAGAACTCCTCCGACGGCCCCACCATGCGGTGCTTGAAGTGGAACTGGTCGAAGGGGTAGGGCGTGATGTACGGGCCGATGATTGCGAGCACCACGAAGAAGGCGACGATGCCGCCGCCGATGACGAGGCTCGGGGGCACGCGGCGCGGCTTCCTGACCTCGGTCCTCGCGGACCGGAGGTCGTGTGCGGTGACGGTGGAGCCGCTGCCCATCCCCGAGCCTCAGGAGTACCGGATGCGCGGGTCCAGCAGCGCGTAGGCGAGGTCCGCCAGCATGTTGGCGATGCAGTAGGCGGCGGCGACGATGAACATGCTCGCCTGCAGGAGCGGCAGGTCGCGCTGCTCGATGGCGAACAGCACCAGGCTGCCGAGACCGGGGTAGCTGAACACCTGCTCGACCAGCACCACCCCGCCCAGCATCCAGCCGATGTTGAAGGCGATCACGGTGACGGTGGGCAGCATGGCGTTGCGCAGCGCATGCCTGAACAGCACGAGATGGCGCGGCAGGCCCTTGAGCTTCGCGGTGCGCACGTAGGGGGTCTTCAGCACCTCGATCATCGACGACCGGGTGATGCGGGTGATGTGGGCCAGGGCCTCGATCGCGAGCACCGACACCGGCAGGGCCAGCACGTACGCCCAGTGGAAGAACCCCTCGCCTTCGCTGAGCGAAGCGGTGGAAGGGAACCAGCCGAGCCACGCCGCGAAGACCAGGATGAACAGGGAGCCGGAGACGAAGGCCGGCACCGACACGCCGGTGAGGGTGCACAGGGTGATCGCGGAGTCCACCCAGCCATTCGGCCGGACCGCGGCGATGACGCCCAGCGCCAGGCTCAGCACGACCGCGACGATCAGCGCCGGGACCGCGAGGCGGAGCGAGAACAGCAACCGTTCCACCACGATGGGAGCCACCGGCGCGTCCATGGAGAAGCTGCGGCCGAGGTCGCCGCGCACCGCGTCCCACAGCCAGCCGAAGTACTGCTCGTACCAGGGCCGGTCGAGACCGAGCTGCCTGCGCAGGGTCTCGAACTCCTCGCCGGTGTCCGACGTCCAGTTCAGCAGCAGGACGTCGACCGCGTCCCCGGGCAGGATCTGGAGGATGACGAAGATGAGCAGCGAGACGCCGACCAGGGTGACGGCCAGCAGCCAGAGCCGCAGGATCAGGTATCGGAACATGGGTCGGAGAGGATTCGCCCTGGAACGATGGGACATGGATTCCCGGGAGTGCGGCGGTCCCGCCCGCGGCCCGGCTCGTTCGCGCAAGCCACGGCGCTGCGGGGAAGCCCGCCGCGGATGATCCGGACGGCGGCCTTTCAGGCGGACGGCCGGTCCCGCGGGCCGGGGCCGAAGCGGAAACGGATGTCCCGCTCCGGCTCCGGTCCCGTCCCGTCTACCTCTCGACCCAGGTATCGCGCAGGTCCACGTACTGGACGGGGATCAGCCTGTAGCCCTTCACCTCCCTGCGCACCGCGGAGACATAGTTCTTGAAGTACGGCACCGCGGTCGGACCCTCGTGGTAGAGGATCTCCTGGACGCGGTCGTAGAGCGGCTTGCGCTCCTCGAAGCCGACCAGCGACCGGGCCCTGGTCAGCAGCTCGTCGACCTCCGGATTGGAGTACTTGGTGTAGTTCCAGTTGGCTCCGGTGTAGAAGAACGGCGTGAGGGTCTCGTCGATGGTCGGCCGGCCGAACCAGTTGTTGTGCGACATCCGGCCGTCTTCGGGGTTGCGCAGGATGTCCTTGTACAGCCTGGCGATCTCGACGCTCTCGATGTTCACGCTGAAGCCCGCCTCCATCAGGTTCTGCTGGGCGACGACGGCGGCGGGCTCCAGTCCCGGCCGGCCGGTGGAGGTGAACAGCGTGACCTCCAGGCCGTTCGGGTGGCCGGCCTCGGCCAGCAGCGCCTTCGCCTTCTCCACGTCGCGGGTGCGCTGCGGCAGGGCCTTGTTGTAGTAGGGGTTGGCCGGACCCACGGGGGTGTCGTTGCCGAGCGAGCCGAGCCCTCCGGTGGCGGCTTCGAGCATGGCCTCGCGGTCGAGCGCGAAGCGCACCGCCTGGCGGATGCGCGCGTCCTTGAAGGGGGTCTGCTCCACGAACATGACCAGCGGCTGGAACGAAGGCGCCGGGGTGACCCGGACCTCGATGTTCGGGTCGGCATCGAGCTGCGGAATGATCTCGGACGGAGCGAAGTACATGATGTCGATCTCGCCGGTGGTCAGGGCCGAGACCTGCGCCGCGTACTCCTTGATGTAGATCTGATGGACCTCGTCGAGGTAGGGGAGCCCTTCCTCGAAGTAGTCCGGGTTCCGGACCAGGATCGCCTTGTTGCCGGGAATGTACTCCTCGAGGATGAACGGCCCCGAGCCGATCGGGTTGTGGCTGATCTCCTCCAGGTTCTCCCGGGCGATGACCCGGGCGAAGGTGTTCCCGAGCTGGAGCGGCAGGTCCGCGTAGGGTCCGGTGAGCCTGATGACCACGGTGTGGTCGTCCGCGGCGGTGATGGTCTCGATCGGCCCCATGGCCTTGCGCCCGCGGGATGCGGTCTCGGGGTCGAGGATGCGCTCGAACGAGAACTTCACGTCGTGCGCGGTGACCGCACGGCCGTTGGTGAACCTGGCGTTCTCGACGAGGTGGAAGGTCCACTCGGAGCTGTCCTCGTTGGCCTCCCAGCGATGGGCGAGCTGCGGCTCGGCCTTGAGCTCGTGGCTGACGCGGGTCAGATTGCTGAAGATCATGGCGGTCAGCATGTAGCCGTCGCCGGTGGAGGTACGGGCCGGATCGAGCCCCGGCTTGACGCTCGGGGTCGCGAACTTGAGCACCCCGCCCTGCACCTGGGCCACGGCCGGGCCGGTACAGAGCGAGAGCGCGAATGCGGCGGCGGTCAACAGCGAACACTTTCCGGACATGGTCTGCCCCCCTGTTCATGGACGCCCGGGCTCCGGTGCGGGCGGCGACCGCCGCCCCGTCGGCCGGGCTCTCTCCTGCGGTGTCGTCGAGGCCCGCGCGCGTTCGCGCCAGACCTGTACCGCCTATCGTTGCATATAATGGAAGCGGACTCACCCGAAGAGCCGCAATCCCAGCAGTTCCCGCCAGCGCCCGGAAGAGGCCGGATCGTGGTGGATTCTGGTGTGATTTCGACCTTCCGGGTATCGAATCGAGGGGATTTCAGGGGTCTGTTCCCGCCTGGCGGGAATTGCTGCCGCAATCCCCTGACCACCGCGCAGGTGGTCGCGGAGCACGAGGGTCCGGCTCGGCGCGTGCCGCACGGGGCCGATGCGGCAGCCTCGAGGGAGGCGGCGTTCGCGCTGCCGGAGCCGGGGAGCCCGGGGATGGTGCGGGGGGATATCGCGCCGGCCGAAGCAGCGGCCGGTCGTACCGCTGGCGGATCCTCGCCGGCTCGTTCACGACATCGATCCGGGGGATGACGTGCGCTCCCTGATGCGCGACTTCAACGCGATCTGCGACTTCGGCGGCCGGTTCGCCGGCAGCGACAGCGAGGCGGCCGCCTGCGCCTGGCTGGAGGAGAGGCTCGAACGGCTCTCGGGCGCAACACCGCTGCGGTCGCCGGTGGACTTTGCCGGATGGTCGCGCCGCGAGTCGGCTCTCGAGCGGGTCGACGGTCCGGGGGGCGTGCACGAATGCATCTCGCTGGTGCAGTCCCCTCCCACGCCGGCCGAAGGGCTGGAGGCGGACCTCGTCGACATCGGACGCGGCACCGAAGCCGACTTCGACGCCGCCGGCGGCGCCATCGCCGGCAACATCGTGCTCGTGCGCCACGAGTACATGTTCGCCGCCGACACCGTGCACCGCCGGCGCAAGTACGGCTGGGCGGTCGATCGCGGCGCCGCGGGGTTCCTGATCGCCGGCCACCTCCCGGGCCCCGGCCATCCGGTCACCGGCTCTTCGGGAGCGGCGCGGGAGCGCGGCATCCCCGCTGCGGGCATCAGCGCCGCGACCGCGGCCACGCTGACCGGAGGCCGCCCGCCGCGCGTGCGGCTGCGCATCGCCGTCGATCGGACGCCGCGCCGCGCCGACAACCTCATTCTGGACCTCCCCGGGAAGGGACGTGAGCGGGTCGTGCTGTCGGCCCACATCGACGGCCACCACCTGGCCGAGAGCGCCATGGACAACGCGACCGGGCTCGCCGTCGTGCTGGCGATCCTCGCCGAGCTCGCCCCGCGAATCGCGGGCTTCGAGTGCGGACTTCGGGTCGGCCTGTTCACCGTCGAGGAATGGGGGCTCACCGGGTCCGCGGACTACGTGGACGGGCTCGCCGGCGAAGAGCGCGCGGCGATCCGGCTCAACCTCAACCTCGACTCCGTCGCCGGCAGCCCGAACCTGACGGCCCTGACCAGCGAATTTCCCATGCTCGAAGCCTGGCTGCTGGAGCGCGCGGCAGCGCACGGCGCCGCGCTCGGCGTGCATCGGCCGCTCGTGGCGAACTCCGACCACTACAGCTTCGCCCGCGCCGGCGTGCCGGCCGCGCGGCTGGTGGCCGGCTTCGACGAGCCCGGCTCCAACCTGCGCTACGTGCTGACCCCGGCCGATACCCGCGACAAGGTACGGGCCGGGGATCTCGCCGCCGCGGCACGGCTCGGTGCGCGTCTCGTCGAGGACGCATGCCGCGCCCCGGTGCTGCGGTTGCGGCGGCCGCCGGAAGTCGTGTAGACATCCGCCCGCGACGAGCGGCAGACCCGGAGACGGGTCCGGGACACCGGATGGGGAGCCATGCGCACCGCCGACCACACCGCACGCGGGACCCCGGTCCGGACGCGGCCCGCCCCATGAAGGTCCTCGTCACCGGCGCCGCCGGATTCATCGGCGCCGCGCTCGCGCTCAGGCTGCTCGAACGGGGCGACGAGGTCGCTGGCGTCGACAATCTCGACCCGTACTACGACGTTGCCCTCAAGCGGGCCCGGCTCGATCGGGTGAAGGCGTTCGCGGGGTTTCGCGACGTGCGCGCCGACATTTCGGACCGGGCGGCGGTCGAGGAGGTCTTCGGGCGGGAGCGCCCCGATGCGGTGGTGAACCTGGCCGCGCAGGCCGGAGTCCGATACTCGCTGGAAAACCCCCACGCCTACGTCAACGCCAATCTCGTGGGCTTCCTCAACGTCCTGGAGGGATGCCGCCACCACCGCACCGGTCATCTGGTCTATGCGTCTTCCAGCTCGGTCTACGGCGCCAACCGGACCCTGCCGTTCTCGGCGCGGCACGGCGCCGACCATCCGCTGTCGCTCTACGCCGCCACCAAGAGGGCGAACGAGCTGATGGCGCACAGCTACAGCCACCTCTACGGGCTTCCCGCCACCGGGCTCCGGTTCTTCACCGTCTACGGACCCTGGGGCCGTCCCGACATGGCGCTGTTCGCGTTCACCCGCAACATCCTGGAGGGCCGGCCGATCGACGTGTTCGACCACGGACGCCACCGCCGGGACTTCACCTATGTCGACGACATCGTCGAAGGCGTGGTCCGCGTCCTCGACCGGCCCGCGTCCGCGAACGAGCACTGGCGCGCCGAGTCGCCCGATCCGGCCACCAGCGCCGCGCCGCACCGGGTCTACAACATCGGCAACGGTCGGCGGGTACGGCTCGAACGCTGCATCGAGGTGCTCGAGGCGTGCCTGGGACGCGAGGCGAAGAGGAACTTCCTGCCCCTTCAGCCCGGCGACGTGCCCGACACGCAGGCGGATGTCGACGATCTGGAGAAGGAGCTCGGCTACCGGCCGAGCACCCCGGTCGAGGTCGGGGTCCGGCGGTTCGTCGACTGGTACAGGGCGTACTACGGAGCCTGAGGATGCGGCACCACAGGCGCCTCTCGGTCGTCGGACTCGGCTACGTGGGGCTCCCGGTCGCGGTCGCGTTCGGGAAGCGGTCGCGCGTCATCGGCTTCGACATCGACGCGGCCCGCGTCGAGGAGCTCCGGCGCCGCGTGGACCGTACCCGCGAGGTCGAGCCGGGCGAGCTCGCCGCGGCCGACGTACGCTTCACCAGTGACGCCGAAGAGCTGCGGGAGGCGGACTTCCACATCGTGGCGGTCCCCACGCCCCTCGATCGCGCCAGGAAGCCGGACCTGCGGGCGCTCCTCGACGCGGCGCGCACGGTCGGCCGGTCCCTGAAGCCGGGCGGCATCGTCGTGTTCGAGTCGACGGTCTACCCCGGGGTGACGGAGGAGGAGTGCGTCCCGGCGCTGGAGGAGGCGTCGGGGCTTGCGTGCGGCGCGGACTTCACCGTCGGCTACTCGCCGGAGCGGATCAACCCCGGAGATCGGGAGCACACGTTCACCCGGGTCGCGAAGATCGTGGCCGCGCAGGACGAGGCGACGCTCGACGTCGTCGCGCGCGTCTACGGGTCGGTGGTCACGGCGGGCGTCCACCGGGTCGCGACGATCCGGGTGGCGGAGGCGGCCAAGGTGATCGAGAACACCCAGCGCGACCTCAACATCGCGCTGATGAACGAGCTCGCCCTCATCTTCGCCCGCATGGGCATCGACACTCGGGACGTGCTCGCCGCGGCCGGCACCAAGTGGAACTTCCTGCCCTTCATGCCCGGCCTCGTCGGCGGACACTGCATCGGCGTCGACCCCTACCATCTGGCGCACAAGGCGGCGCTGCTCGGCTACCAGCCGGAAGTCATCCTCGCGGGCCGGCGCGTCAACGACGCGATGGGCGCATACGTTGCCGGGCAGGCCGTGAAGGCCCTGGTCCGGCGCGGCATCGGCCCGGACCGCACGGTGGCGACGATACTGGGGTTCACGTTCAAGGAGAATGTGCCCGACGTGCGCAACACGCGCGTCGTCGACATCGTCCGCGAGCTCGAGGACTACGGCATCGAGGTCCAGGTACACGATCCGCGCGCGGACCGGGAAGCGGCGTCGAGGGAGCACCGCGTGGGCATCGTCGCCGGCGACGCGCTGCGTCCGGCCGACGCGGTCATCCTCGCGGTGCCGCATGCCGCGTTCACGGAGCGGGGCTGGCCCGGCATCGTCTCCCTGCTGCGCGATTCGCGCGGGGTCGTCGTCGACGTGAAGGGCGTGCTCGACCGCGGATCCCTCCCCGGCGGGATCGAGCTGCTGCGGCTCTGAGCGGGGAAGACACGATGAACGTGGCGATGATTGGAGCCGGGTACGTCGGCCTCGTGTCGGCGGCGTGCTTCTCCGAGTTCGGCGCCTCCGTGACCTGCGTCGACGTCGACGCGGCGAAGATCGACCGGCTCGACCGCGGCCGGATGCCGATCTACGAGCCGGGCCTGGAGGCGCTGGTCGGGCGCAACGTCGCCGAGGGACGGCTGCGGTTCACCACCGAGTTCAGCGACGCGGTCGGCGACGCCGGGCTGATCTTCATCGCGGTGGGAACACCGTCGCGCCGCGGCGACGGGCACGCCGACCTGACCTTCGTGTACGACGCGGTGCGACGGATCGCTCCGCTGCTGCGCGGCTACAGCGTCGTCGTGGACAAGTCCACGGTCCCCGTCGGCACCGCGCGGCGGGTCAGGCGGATCATCGCGGAGGCCAACCCCGGCGCGGACTTCGACGTCGCGTCGAATCCGGAATTCCTCCGCGAGGGCGCGGCGATCGGCGACTTCATGCGTCCCGACCGCGTCGTCATCGGCGTCGAGAGCGTCCGGGCCGAGGAGATGCTGCGGGCGCTGTATCGGCCGCTGAACCTCGTGGAGGTCCCGGTCGTGGTCACGAGCCTGGAGACCGCGGAGCTCGTCAAGTACGCCGCCAACGCCTTCCTCGCGACGAAGATCAGCTTCATCAACGAGATGGCGGCCCTGTGCGAGGCGGTCGGGGCCGACGCGCACGCCGTCGCCCGCGGCATCGGGCTCGACGGGCGGATCGGCCGCAAGTTCCTGCACCCGGGGCCCGGATACGGGGGGTCCTGCTTCCCCAAGGACACGCTCGCCCTGGTGCGGACCGCGCAGGAGCACGGAACCCCGAGCCGGATCATCGAGGCCGTCGTCGAGGTCAACGCGGCGCAGCGCCGCCGCATGATCGCCAAGATTCGCGGCGCGCTCGGCGGAAGCGAGGCGGGCAGGGTGATCGCGGTGCTGGGACTGACGTACAAGCCGGAAACCGACGACGTGCGCGAATCCCCCGCGCTCGCGATCCTTCCGCCCCTCATCGAGAACGGCGCGCGGGTCCGGGCGACGGACCCGCACGGCATCGACGAGGCGCGCGCGCACTTGCCCGGCTCGGTCGAGTACGTCGAAGATATCTACGAGACGCTCGAAGGCGCCGATGCCCTGGTGCTCCTCACGGAGTGGAATGCGTACCGGGGCCTCGACATGGAGCGGGTGAGGGGGCGGATGCGGGGCAACGTGTTCATCGACCTGCGCAACGTCTACGAGCCGGGTCCGATGCGTTCGCTGGGGTTCGAGTACACCTGCGTGGGAAGGCGGTGAGGCGGCGACGCGACGGGCGGAGCCCGCGGGGGAGCGCTCGCGGGTCGCGGCCGACCGCGGCGGGTGGTGATGCGGCGGGCGCGGCTCGCGGTGCTTCGAACGCGGCCCGTCGCGGCCGCGCGGCCCGCGGGCGTCGAATGCCGCCCCTCGTGGAGCGCCTGATTTTCGACCGGCGGGGAGGGAAGGTGACGAATCGAGTCCGCAAGGCGGTCTTCCCGGTGGCGGGGCTGGGCACCCGGTTCCTGCCGGCGACCAAGGCGCTCGCGAAGGAGATGCTCCCCGTCCTCGACAAGCCCCTCGTCCAGTACGCGGTGGAGGAGGCGGTGGCGGCCGGCATCGACCACCTCGTGTTCGTCACCGGGGCCACGAAGAAGGCGATCGAGGATCACTTCGACCGTTCGGCGGAGCTGGAGGCGACGCTCGAGGCGAGCGGCAGGACCGGGCTGCTCGCGCGCGTGCGCGCGGTGCTCCCCGAACGCGTGACGTGCATGTACATCCGGCAGGCGGCGCCCCTCGGCCTCGGTCACGCGGTGCTGTGCGCGCGGCCGGCGATCGGCGACGAGCCGTTCGCCATCCTGCTTCCCGACGATCTCATCCACTGCGACGGCCCCGGGTGTACCGAGCAGATGGTGCGGCGCTTCGAGGCCGACGGGGGCGGCCTGGTGGCGGTGCAGCCGGTGCCGCGCGCAGAGACCGCACGGTACGGCATCGTCCGCCTGGCGACGCCGGATGCGCCGGGAGGGCCGATCGAGGCCATCGTGGAGAAGCCGGCGCCGGACCGCGCGCCCTCGACCCTGGGGGTGGTGGGGCGCTACGTGATGCCGCCGGGGATCTTCGACGCGCTCGAGCGCACGCCACCCGGCTCCGGCGGCGAGATCCAGCTCACCGACGCGATCGCGGCCCTGTTGCGGCGCGAGACGATCGGGGCGTTTCCGTTCGAAGGAACCCGGTTCGACTGCGGCTCGAAGGAAGGGTTCCTGGCCGCGAACGTCGCGCTTGCGGCGAGGGACCCCGCGCTTCGTTCGATTCTGCGAAAGTTACTGGATTTATAAACTGTCTATATTTCATAAGCTTGAATCAGAATTCTCATATCTGACTCAAGATTCGGCATGAAGCCGCGGCGACCGGAAGTACTTGCAGCGTGCCGCTCCGGGAGCGAGCCCGTCATCCGCGTCCGGCATCGATCGGGGGCGGCGTCCCCGCGCCGGCTGTCCCGGGAGCGTGCCGTCAGGGGCGGCGGCGTCGAGGCCGGCGGCGTTCCCGCGTCTCTCCATCCTCCTTCGCGCGGGCGACGGCTTCCTCGGTCTCGAGCGTGACCTTCAGCGGGCCGAGACGCGCCTCGACGAGTGCGTGACTCGGGGCCTCGCCCCGCGGACGCCGTTCCAGCGCGTCGCGCATCGCGGCGAGGTGCGCCGCCGTGGTTCCGCAGCAGCCGCCGATGATCCGCGCTCCGGCATCGCGGGCCAGGCACGCGTAGTCGGCCATGATCTCCGGTGTACCGTCGTACCGGACCTGCATGTCGTCGCCGAGCACGGGGAGTCCGCAGTTGCTCTTCGCGACGACGATCGTCTCCGGACGCGCGGTGGCCCGGAGCCCGAGAATCGAATCGAGGAGCTGGGCGGGTCCGACGCCGCAGTTCGCGCCGATTCCGAGGGGTTCGTGCGCCCTGCACGGCTCGAGCGCCGGCATGTCCTGGGGCCGGATCCCCATCATCGTGCGGCCGGCGGTGTCGAACGTCATCGTGGTGATGAACCCGAGCCCGACTTCCTCCACCGCCCGGACCGCCGCTTCGAGCTCGTTCTCCGCGTACATGGTCTCGATCCACACCACGTCCGCGCCGCCCCGCCGCAGCCCCTCGGCCTGCTCGGCGAAGGCGTCGAGCGCTTCGGCGCGGGTACGCCCGCCGAGCGGCTCCAGAACGTCGCCGGTCGGCCCCATGGAGCCGGCGACGACGACGGCGCGCTCCGTCGTGTCCGCGACACCGCGGGCGATCGCCGCCCCCGATTCGCTGATCTCGACGGCGCGGTCGCCGAGGCCGTGCAGTGCGAGCCGATAGCGGTTCGCACCGAAGGTATTGGTGAGGATGATGTCGGCGCCGGCCGCGACCATGTCCCGGTGGACGGACGCGACCCTGGCCGGCTCGTCCAGGTTCCACCGCTCGCCGGATGCACCGCCGGACAGTCCCAGGGCGAACAGGTTGGTACCCATCGCGCCATCCGCCAGCACCCAGTCCCGGCCGGCCAGAAGCGATTTCAGTGGATGCATCGGCGCCACCGCGAAGTGTCCGGTCGGTTCATGTCACCACGGCGTCGCCCGTGCGCTCTCGCGCCACTCCGGCCCTGCGTCGCGGACTTCCGGCCACGGCGACCACCCGCCGCGGAATCCCGGGGCCGGGACGCTCATGTACCGGCCGGGGACGGCCGCCGGCTTCTCCCGTGGATCGTCGCATGTCGGGGCGGATCAGGCACGGGTCGATACGTCAGGGTCGATACGTCGGGGCAGCAATTCCCGCCAGGCGGCCGGCGGCCGCGACTTTCGAATGGTCCCGGGTGGTCCTGGGCCATTCCGGGCGGCGTCCGGGCCACGGGGTTTCGGGTAGAATCGCGGGCCTCGTCCGCGGCCCGCAAACCCTCGACGGAGAACGATGCCCACCACCATCATCGCCGGCGCCGGCCATGCCGGCGGCCAGACCGCGATCAGCCTGCGCCAGGCCGGATACGAGGGCCGGATCGTCGTGTGCGGCGCCGAGCCGGTGCCGCCCTACCAGCGCCCGCCGCTCTCGAAGAAGTACCTGTCCGGCGAGCTCGCACTGGAGCGCGTGTTCCTGCGGCCGGAGAGCTTCTACGCCACGCACGGCATCGAGCTCCGGCTGGGGAGCGCGGTTCGCGAGATCGATCCGCAACGCCGGTCGGTGGTGCTCGACGGCGGCGAGCCGCTCGCGTACACGGATCTGGTCATCGCGACCGGCAGTCGCCCGCGCCGGCTCGACGTCCCGGGCGCGGCTCTCGGAAACGTCTTCTACCTGAGGTCGCTGGAAGACGCCGATGCGATCGGGAACGCGCTGGCGGCGGGACGCAGTCTGGTCGTCGTGGGAGGCGGGTACATCGGCCTGGAAATTGCCGCGACGGCGAAAGGACTCGGACTGGAAGTATGCGTCATCGAAGCCGCGGACCGGATTCTCGGCCGGGTGACGGCTCCCGAGATGTCCGACTACTACGCGCGCGCCCACCGCGCCCGCGGCATCGACATCCGGCTTGCGACCGGAATCGTCGCCATCGAGGGCGACGGGACGGTCAGCGGCGTGGACTGCGGCTCCGGGACCATCCCCGCGGATGTCGTCGTGATCGGGATCGGCATCGTCCCCGAGGCGGGGCTCGCGGCTTCGGCGGGAATCCGTTGCGACGACGGAATCGTGGTGGACGAGCGCTGTGCGACGTCGGCTGGCCATGTCTACGCGGTCGGGGACTGCACGCGCCACCCGAACCCCATCCTGGGCCGCACGCTGCGGCTCGAATCGGTGCACAACGCGCTGGAGCAGGCGCGGACGGCGGCCGCGAACATCGCGGGGACTCCCGCGAAGTACGAGCAGGTCCCGTGGTTCTGGAGCGATCAGTTCGACCTCAAGCTCCAGATGGTCGGGATGTCGCAAGGGTACGACACGATCGTGCAGCGCGGCTCGATGGACGCGGACGACTTCGCGATGTTCTACTTGCAGGATGGCGTGCTGATCGCCGTGGACGCGGTGAATCGTCCGCGGGAGTTCATGGCCTGCCGCAAGCTCGTGCCCCGACGCCCGCGCATCGACCCGGTGAAGCTGGCCGACGAGTCGGTCCCGATGCAGGAGATGGTCTGACGGATGCCGAGAATCACCTTCGTTCAGCCCGACGGTTCCGCGTCGACGGTGGAGGTCCCGAACGGACTCACGGTGATGGAAGGGGCGATCGAGAACGACATTGCCGGAGTGATCGCGCAGTGCGGGGGAAGCTGCTCCTGCTCGACCTGCCACTGCTACGTCTCGGATGAATGGACGGGCGCGCTGCCGCCGCCGGAGGAGGAGGAGTCGGGTCTGATCGAGTTCGCCTGGGAGCCCCGCGAGTCCAGCCGCCTGACCTGCCAGATCCGCGTCACCGACGCGCTCGACGGACTCGTCCTCCACGTCCCGGCCGAGCAACTGTGAGCGGCTCCGGCGCCCCGGACGATCTCGGAAGCATCGGATGATCCCGCTTCGGGCACACGACGTGGAGGAGGGGAGCCGCGATCGTTTCGGCCGTCCGCTCCACGACCTCAGGATCTCGGTGACGGACCGGTGCAACTTCCGGTGCACCTACTGCATGCCGAAGGAGCTGTTCGGCGCGAGCTACCGCTTCATGCCGCGCAGCGAGCTGCTCTCGTTCGAGGAGATCGTCCGGCTGGCCGGGCTCTTCGCCGCCCATGGAGTGCGGAAGGTCCGGCTGACCGGCGGCGAACCGCTCCTTCGCCAGGGACTCGAGGACCTCGTGGGGATGCTGTCCGCGGTTGCGGGGATCGAGGACCTGACCCTTACCACCAACGGCTCGCTTCTCACCCCGGAACGCGCTCGCCGGCTGCGCGCGGCCGGACTCGAGCGGCTGACGGTGAGTCTGGACGCGGTCGACGATACGGTGTTCTCGTCGATGAACGACGTGGGGTTTCACGTCGGGCCGGTGCTGCGGTCCATCGAGCACGCCGACCGGGCCGGACTGAGCCCGATCAAGATCAACATGGTCGTCAGGCGCGGGGTGAACGATCACGAGATCGTGCCGATGGCGGAGCGTTTCAGGGGCACCGGCCACATCGTGCGGTTCATCGAGTTCATGGACGTCGGCACCACCAACGGGTGGCGCATGGAAGAGGTCGTGTCGGCACGCGAGATCGTCGAGAGGATCGGGCGGGCGTATCCGTTGAGGGCGGTGGAGCCGAACTACCGCGGGGAAGTCGCGAGCCGCTGGCGCTACGTGGACGGGTCGGGGGAGATCGGAGTCATTGCGTCGGTCACCCAGCCGTTCTGTGGCGCGTGCACTCGGGCCCGCCTCTCGGCGGAGGGCAAGCTGTACACATGCCTGTTCGCGAACGCCGGCTTCGACCTTCGCGAGCTCGTGCGCAGCGGCGCATCCGACCAGGCCCTGGCCGCGGCGATCGGATCGGTGTGGGGCGGGCGCGACGATCGCTACTCGGAGCTGCGCAGCGGCGATACGCCACCGCAGCCGCGCGTCGAGATGTCATATATCGGCGGGTAGCGCGGTCGCGGGCGCCCGGTCGGGCGGCGAATCCTGCGAGAAGCACACCGGAATGGAAAATTCCCCTGTATTCAATTGGTTGAAACATCAACCGGTTCCAGTTTGGTTGAAGTGTTCCG
Organism: Gammaproteobacteria bacterium; assembly: GCA_965202735.1. Lineage (GTDB taxonomy): Bacteria > Pseudomonadota > Gammaproteobacteria > HK1 > HK1 > HK1. The sequence goes on along the minus strand of OZ241844.1, from coordinate 473,205 downwards.
TGGAGACTGGAAGCCTGATGCCGAATTGCGGGAGGATCGGTTGCGACGCGGACCACGGCGAGCCGGGGCGCATCGGCGCGGGCTCGCGGCCGCGGGAGTCTCGGCATCGATACCCGGCTCGCCGGAAGGGAGCTCCAGCATGACGCAGGACGAACGAGGCTGGCCACAGGCGCCGGGCGCGGGAGAACGCCGGCTGACGAGACGGCAGTTCATCCACACGACGGGGGCGGCGGGGGTCGGGGTCGCGGCGCCGGTCGTGATCCACTCGCGGGCCGCCGCCGCGGAGACGGCCGCCTATCCGGTGAAGCCGGTCGCCGCGCTCGACGGGCTCTCGCCGGGGACGACCGTCCCCTTCACCTATCCGGACGATCGCTCTCCGGCGCTTCTGCTGCGCATGACCGGGGAGGTCCTCGAAGGGGTGGGGCCGGGAGCGAGCATCGTCGCGTTCTCTTCCCTGTGCACGCACAAGGGATGTCCCGTGAGCTACCGGCCGGAGTACCGTCTGCTCATCTGCCCCTGCCACTGGAGCACCTTCGATCCGGAGAAGGCCGGCAGCCTCGTCATCGGCCAGGCGAGCCAGTCGCTGCCCCGGATCGAGCTTCGCGTCGAATCCGGCATGGTCGTCGCGACGGGTGTGGAAGGACTCATCTACGGCCGGCACACGAATCTCGTCTGAGGACAGTGAACGAAACAGGGTTGCCGACCGCTCCCGGAAGGGAGCCCGTTCCCGCGCAATGGTGCGCTCGACACGGGGCAAGGCAATCCTCGTCAGCGTCCCGAGGATCTCTCGAACGATGAACCGAGCGCCCATTCCCCCGGCGGACGCCGAACGCCGCAACACCGTGTGCCAGTTCTGCATCGTCGGATGCGGCTACCGGGTGTACAAGTGGCCGGAGGGCCGCGAGGGAGGCCCGGCGCGCCGGGACAACGCGCTCGGGCTCGATCTTCGCGAGCCCCTGCCCCCGAACTCCGCATGGCTCGCGCCGTCGATGCACCGGATCATCACCGAGAGAGATGGCCGCCGGTATCACGTGGCCATCCTGCCCGATGAAGAATGCTCCGTAAATCAAGGGCTTGCATCGGTGCGGGGCGCAGGCCTGGCCCAGACCCTCTACGCGCCGGATCAGGAGACGAAGGCGCGGCTTCACGTCCCGCTGGTGCTCGGGCCGCAAGGGCACGAGCGCACGAGCTGGGAGGACGCGGTCGATCTGGGCGCCCGGATCGTCAAGGCGGTCATGGATCGCTGGGGGCCGGACGCGGTCGGGATGAAGTTCTTCGATCACGGCGGCGGGGGAGGGGGCTTCGAGAACAACTGGGCGGTGGGCCGGCTGTTCTTCTCCGGCATCGGCACCCGCACCGCGTCGATCCACAACCGGCCCGCGTACAACAGCGAGGTCCACGCGGCCGCGGACGCCGGGCTCGCGCCCCTGACCAACGCCTACCTGGACGCCCGGCTCGCGGACACCATCGTCATCGTCGGGGCGAACCCGTACGAGACCCAGACCAACTACTTCCTCGAGCACATGGCGCCGAACCTCCAGGGTGCGACCCTGCGCGCCAAGCGGTCCGCCTTCGGCGCCGAGCCGGTCGACCGCGGGCGCATGATCATCGTCGACCCGCGCCGGACCATGACGGTGGCGACGGCGGAGGCGGCCGGTGGAGCGGACCGGGTGATGCACCTCGATATCGAGCCCGGGACCGACATCGCGCTCCTCGGCGCGATCGCCCGCGTGATCCTCGATCAGCGCTGGCATGACGTCGATTTCCTGCGCCGCCACTGCGAGTGGCAGACGTTCGAGTCCTGGCAGCGCTCCACCCTCCAGGCCGACCGGCCCGCCCGCGAGTTCGTGGCCCGCGCCGCCCGTCTGTGCGGCATCGCGCCCGAGCGCATCGAGGAGGCGGCGCGGTGGATCGCGGCGCCCAAGGCGGGCGGCTACCGCCGCCGCACCCTCCTGCACTACGAGAAGGGGCTGATCTGGGGGCTGAAGAACTACGAGAACATCGCCGCGATCGTGGGGCTCGGACTCCTCGCCGGCAACGTCGGCAAGCCGGGCACCGGCATCAGCCGGCTGGGAGGCCACCAGGAGGCCTACGTCCGGCCGCCGTATCCGGGGGGGCGGCCCGCGATCAACGTCGACGAATCGGTACGCCGGGGCGAGGCGAAGGTGTTCTGGGTCGGCGGCTGCAATCCCGTGCTCACCACCTTGCGGGCGGAGTCGACCGAGCAGGCGCTGAAGCGGCGGGGCGGCCTCGTCACCGAAGCGCTTCACGCCACGCGCGGCGCTCCGGTCGGGGAACGGGTGACCGCCGTCGTCGAGGCGATGAAGCGCGGCGGCATGTTCATCCTCGCCCAGGACATCTACCTCACCGCGACCGCCCGCCATGCGCACCTGGTGCTCCCCGCCGCCCAGTGGGGAGAGATGAACCTCACCTCGATCAACGGGGAGCGGCGGCTCCGGCTCCACGAGCGGTTCATGGGCCCCCCGGGGGAGGCGATCCCGGACTGGGCCATCGCCGCACGGTTCGCGAGACGGCTCCGCCGCCTCTACCTCGACGATCGCAACCCGCTGAAGGCCAACCGGTTTCTCGATTTCGAGTGGCGGACCGACGAAGATGTCTTCATCCACGCCCGCTACCAGTTCGACGGCGGCGCCGGCGATCCGATGGAAGGCTACGCGGGCGTGACGTACGACCTGCTGCGCCGGCTCGGCAACGAAGGGATCCAGACCCCCGTGCGGATGGTGAACGGCATTCCTGCCGGCACGGTCCGGCTGCATGAGGACGGGCGGTTCTTCACACCTTCCGGCAGGGCGCGGTTCATCCCCGCCCCGCTTCCCTGGCCCGGGTACGGCGCCGCGTTCGAAGCGCAGCGCCGCCGGTACCGGTTCTGGGTGAACAACGGGCGCACGAACCACGTCTGGCAGACCCTCTACCACCATCGCCATGTCCCGTTCTACCGTGATCGCGTGCCCCTCCCGTACATCGAGATGCACCCCGAGGATGCACGTTCCCTCGGCGTCGAAGCGGGTGATCTCGTCGAGCTGTCCAACGATGTCGGCACCGTCCGGGCCACCGCATATCCGACGACGGCGGTGAAGCGGGGGCATACGTTCATGGTGTTCGGGCAGCCGCGCGGCGCGGTGGGAGATCTCGTGTCGGACCATGTCGACCCGGCCACCACGATCCCGTACTACAAGGGCGTCTGGGCGGACATCCGGCGCGTGGGTCCCCAGCCCGGTACGCGCCGGGTGTCGTTTCGGCCGCAGAACGTCGCGATCTGAGATGAGCGGGCCGATTCCAGTGGCCTGTACCGTCCATTTCATCGTCCGGCGTTCTTGCATGGCCGGCCGGCGGGCACTGGCCGCGGCCGTGCTCGCGGCGGCCGCGGCCGGACCGGTGGCGCCGGCGGAAGAACGGGACTACCGGGGCGCCGACCTCCGCGGACGCGATTTTTCCGGACAGGTGCTCGACGGCGCGGTCCTGACCGGTGCGAACCTGACCGGTGCCGACCTCGAGGGAGCCTCGCTGAAGGGCGCCGATCTGCGCGAAGCCTACCTGCGCGAGGCGGACGGTCGTAATGCCGACTTCACCGGCGCCGATCTCGGCGGGGCCGATCTCACCCGCGCGCGCCTCGACGGCGCGACGTTCACGAATGCGAGGCTGCTCCGCGCGACGCTCGACTCCGCAATGGCCGCGGGTGCGGAGATGCGCGGGGCGTTGCTTGCCGGTGCGTCGCTCGTGCGCATCGACCTCGAAGCCTCGGACCTGACCGGCGCGTTGCTCGCCGATGCCGACCTCCACCAGGCCACGCTTCGGAAGGCGGTGCTGGACGAGGCCGAGCTCGGCTCTCCGGGAGCGGGGCATCCGGGTCCCCGGGGGGCGCGGCTGCGAGGGGCGGACCTGTCCGATGCGAGCCTCGAGGCGGCCGGCCTCGTCGGTGTCGACATGAGCGAGGCGGTGCTGGAGCGCGCGAGCTTCCGGCGCGCCCGGATGCAGTACGCCAATCTGGCCTGGGTCCGCGCGTCCGGCGCCCGATTCAACGGCGCCCGGATGTCATGGGCCCGCGCCTACGGCGCCGATTTCACGGCGGCCGACTTCGGCGAAGCCGATCTCACCTCGGCCCAGCTGGTCGGCGCCGACCTGAGCGGCGCCAGCGCGCACGGTGCGACGCTCGAGGACACGAACCTGGAGCAGGCGACGCTGCGCGAGCTCCGCGTGGACGGAACGCTCTCGGCCGGAGTCCGGCTCGGCGCCGCGCACGGCGTGCCGGACGCACTCCGCCGTTGATCGAAGGCAGCCTGGAAGCGGCCGAGGGCGTTCACCGCGGTCGCGGTGAGGTGGATGTCCTGGACGAGAGGATGAGCATGCCGCCGCGCCTCATCGCCTCGACGACGGCGGCCACCCGTTCCCCGGCCGGAGCGCCGCGCGCCGGCCCGGCGCGACCGGAACGGGAGCCGCCGAGGTTCGCGAACCGGGACAAGGTCCTGACGGAACCGGACCGGCCCTGAAGGACGGTCCTGAAACCGGGCGGACGCGGCGGCGTTTCCGGCCGGGGAGGAGAGGACATTGACCGAAAGCAGCACCTCCGGCAACGCGGAGAAGACACCTTCGGGCCCGGGCTCGCTTCCGCTGCCCGGCGCTCTCGCGGGAGAGTTCTTCGGGACGTTCATTCTCGTCTTCTTCGGGGTCGGGGCCGTCAATGCCGCGGTGGTGACCGGTGCGCAGACCGGCCTCTGGCAGGTGGCGGTCGTGTGGGCGGTCGGGGTGAGTCTCGGTATCTATACCGCGGCGGCGCTGTCCGGTGCGCACATCAATCCCGCCATCACCGCCGCCGCCGCGGTCTGGGACGGGTTCCCGTGGCGGCGCGTGATCCCCTACTGGATCGCTCAGACGCTCGGCGCGGCGGTGGCTTCCATCGTGCTCTACGGCATGTTCTTCGAGGCGATCATCGAATTCGAACGCCAGCACGGACTGCTCAGGGGCGGGCCGGGGAGCGAGCTCAGCGCCATGGTGTTCGGCGAGTACTTCCCGAACCCCGCGGTCTTCGGCACCGACGAGCAGGCGTGGCGGGTGGTGGGACCCGTCACCGCGTTCACCGCGGAGCTCGTCGGCACCGCGATGCTCGCCTTCCTGGTATTCGCGGTCACCAGCCCCCGAAACCCCGGACGACCCCCCTCGGCCGCCGCCGCGGTGGTCATCGGCGTCGGCGTCGCGGCGATCATCTCGGTCGTTGCCCCCCTGACCCAGGCCGCGCTCAATCCGGCCCGCGATTTCGGGCCGCGGGCCGTGTCCTGGCTCCTCGGCTGGGGCGAGATCGCCATTCCCGGACCCCGGGGCGGCTTCTTCACCGTCTACATCCTCGCGCCGATTGCGGGCGCGGTGATCGGCGCCGGCGTGTACAAGGCGCTTGCGTCGATGCTGCCGGCCGGCCCGCGCAAAGACGACTGAAGACGCTCGACCGGCGCCGCCGGTACGGCCGCTCTGCGCTCGGACCACCCGCAGAACCATCACGCTGTCATGCCCGCGAAGGCGGGGACCCAGGGGGGATTGGCGAATGTGTCTCTCCGGCGACCCTTCGGCTTCACCGGAATCGGTTCTTCCGCTCGTGAAGAGGCACGGCGCGGCGGTGGTGGCGATCTCCAACGACGAGGCCGGGATTTCGGAGGACCCCGACGTCCGGTTCGAAGTCGCGAAACATGAAATGCGCATAATCAATATTATGTTAAATAAAAAATGTGGCCAACCTGACTGGACGGCGCGTCGCCCACGCTCGTCCAGGACTGTCGCTGCGGATCGGTGGGCAGGAACCGCGACCCCCGAGTGGCCTTGCGGATTCCTTTCTCGGCGCACCTGGTTGCGGGAATCCCGATGAGGCGAGGCGCGGAGGGATTTTGCGGTCTTGCGGTGCGATGGCGCGCGGCAGCTCTGCTGTCGCTATGGGACCGGGGTCGTCGGGGCTGGTGCCCGGGACCGGAATCGAACCGGTAAGGCCCGTACGGGCCGGCGGATTTTACGTACCACCATAGCTTTCGCTACTGCGCGCCGGAGGCGCGCTCCGTGGTCTGGACTATCCCTTTGCCATATGCCGTCAGGCACTTAGGCAGGGGCCGTCTAGTCTCTACACTTTCCCATGCACGGCATGGGCTTAGCTCGGGATCGCCATCAGCTCGACCTGTTAAGGGTTCCCCGAATTTGACCCCTGTGCACCCACGCGTTTCCCCGTGGGGGACCCCGACGAGTCCGCTGCGTCTGCCAGTTCCGCCACCCGGGCGACTGAGGGCCGCAGGATAGAGAGGCCCGTCCGCAATGTAAACGACGCGCGAAGTGCGGCAGCAATTTCCGCCAGGCGGGAGCAGGCCCTCGAAATCCCCTCGGCTGGACGCCCTGGTGGTCGGAATCGCACCGGAATTCCATCGCGGCACAGCCTCTCCGGGCGCTGGCGGGAATTGCTGGAAGTGCGGGTGAAGCGAAGGAAATGGAGGCTGAGGTCGGAATCGAACCGGCGTACACGGCTTTGCAGGCCGCTGCATGACCACTCTGCCACTCAGCCCGGACCATCAACCGATGCCGACGTGCAGTGGTCGAACGATGCGGTATCTGGAGCGGGAAACGAGACTCGAACTCGCGACCCCAACCTTGGCAAGGTTGTGCTCTACCAACTGAGCTATTCCCGCTGGGTCGAGCGGGATATTCTAGAAGGCGGCGATCCGCTGTCAAGCGATTCCGTCCCCGATTCCGTCCCCGGGGCGCGTATGGCTCGTGAGCGCGCATCGGAAACGACCTGCACGAATCCACACGGTCCGGCGGTGAATCCGGCTCCGTCGCGAGCCGGCGCCATCCCGGCGAGGGAGACATGGCTCATCCCGCCGTGCCGTCGCCTGGAGGGCGCCCCGACCGGGGGCGAGCACCGGCGCGCCCTGCCCCGCTCACGTCGAGCGACCGCCGCCCGGGCCTTTCGCGGTCATCGTCGGCCACGCCACGCGCAGGTAGATCATCATCGACCAGATCGTGAGCACGGTTGCCACGTAGAGCAGAACGGTTCCGAGCCAGTACACCGGAACCGGGCCGAAGTCGTGGCGGTACAGCATCAGCGACAGTGCGACCATCTGCGCGACCGTCTTGATCTTTCCGAGCGTAGCCACCGCTACCGTCGCACGCTGTCCGAGCTCGGCCATCAGCTCTCGCAGTGCGGAGACGACGATCTCCCGACTGATGATGATCGCGGCGGGGATCGCCAGCCACAGCGCCGGGTCGCGATGGAGCAGGAGCACGAGCGTGACTGCGACCATCAGCTTGTCCGCCACCGGGTCGAGAAATGCGCCGAACGTCGAGACCTGGGACAGCCGGCGCGCGAGAAATCCGTCCGCCCAGTCCGTCAACGCGGCGAAAGCGAAGATCGCGGTGCATGCGCCCGGCGCCCATGCAAAGGGAAGGTAGAACACGATCACGAGCACCGGAACGAGGATGATGCGCATCGCCGTGAGCGTGGTGGGAAAGTTCATGAAGCGTCCCGGAATGCCTCGTAGATCGCGACAGCAAGGTCGCGGCTGATCCCGCGGACCTGCATCAGGTCCTCGATCCCGGCTCGCGAGACACCCTGCAGCCCACCGAACTCGCTCAGCAGTCTCCGGCGCCGGCGAATCCCGATCCCCGGGATCTGCTCCAGCACCGATGTCCGCCGGCTGCGGTTGCGTCGAAGCCGATGTCCGGTGATCGCGAAGCGATGAGCCTCGTCGCGGACTCGCTGGATCAGGTGAAGGGCGGGTGAATCGGGTGGCGGTACGATCGGCGCGGCGCAACCGGGACGAAAGAGCTGCTCGAGCCCGGGCCTTCGAGCCGCTCCCTTCGCGACGCCGACGGTCATGATGCCGGCCACCTCCAGGTCCGCGAGCACCTCCTCCGCCTGCTTGAGCTGTCCCCGGCCTCCGTCGATCAGCAGCAGGTCCGGAAGCATCGCGTCCTCCCTCTGCAACCTCGCGTAACGGCGCGCGATCGCGGTGCGCATCGCGCCGTAGTCGTCCCCGGCGGCGGCGCCCGTGATGTTGTAACGGCGGTAGTCGGACTTCCTCGCCCCGTCGTGTTCGAAGACGACACAGGAGGCGACCGTGGACTCACCGCCGGTATGGCTCACGTCGAAGCATTCAATCCGTGTCGGAGGACGCGCGAGACCGAGAAGCTCCCGCAACGCATCGAACTGCCCACGCAGGTTCACGCGGCTTGCGATCCGCTGCTGCAGCGCCAGCTCCGCGTTGTCGACCGCCATCGCAACCCAGCGAGCCCGCTCGCCACGTACATTGCTGCGAATCCTGACCCTGCGCCCCGACTGCTCGCCGATGGCCCGTTCCAGCACGTCGAGCCCCGGGACGGCGCGACTGAGCAGAATTTCGTCGGGAACCGGGCGCTCCCGCCCCGATCGGGCGAGATAGTGCTGCGGGAGAAATGCGCGCAGCAATTCCTCCTCGTTGGCGTCCGCCCCGTGTGCGGGCCGCAGAGTGCGCGACCCGAGGCTCTGCCCGTTGCGGATGACGAAGAGCTCGATGACCGGAACGCCCTCGCGGGCGCGAGCCGCGACTACGTCGACGTTTCCCTTCGCGCCGGAGACGTACTGCCTTGCCTGCACGCGCTTCAGATTCGCAATCCGATCGCGATAGCGCGCGGCCCGCTCGAATTCGAGCTCGCGCGACGCCGATTCCATGCGGCGCACCAGATCGTCGATCATCTCTTCGCTCTTGCCTTCCAGGAACATGACGGCATGGCGCACGTCCCCGCCGTACGTCGCTTCGTCGATCAGTCCGACGCAGGGAGCGGTGCATCGGTCGATCTGGTGTTGCAGGCAGGGCCGGGTGCGGTTCTCGAAGTACGAATCCTCGCACTGGCGGACCCGGAACAGCTTCTGCAACTGGCTCAGGGTGCTGCGTGTCGCCCCGGCGCTCGCAAACGGACCGAAGTAGCGGCCCGCCCCGCGCCGTGCTCCGCGATGGAAGGCCAGCCGTGGAAAGACGTCTCCTGTCGTTACATGGATGTACGGAAAGCTCTTGTCGTCCCGCAGCACGATGTTGTAGCGGGGACGATGCTCCTTGATCAGGTTGTTCTCGAGCAGCAACGCCTCGGTCTCGGTGTGCGTCACGGTGACTTCGACGGAGTCCGTGTGCGACATGAGCGCGCGCGTCTTGGGCGAGAGCTGCTCGGGGGCGCGGAAGTAGCTTGCGACACGCCTTTTCAGGCCGCGCGCCTTCCCGACGTAGAGGACGCGTCCGGATCGGTCGACCATCCGGTACACGCCCGGATCGTTGCTCAGGGTTCGAAGGCAGGACTGTGGGTCGAGCCCGGCGGACTGCTGTTCCACGGCGGAGGATGGCTGCGGCGACCCTCCTACTGTACCGTGCCGCCCACGGGAGCGAAATTCGCTTCCCGTGGTACCAGCAATTCCCGCCAGGCGGGAACATGCCCCTGAAATCCCCTCGGTTCGACACCCTGAGGGTCGAAATCGCGCCAGAATCCCACCACGGCACGGCCTTTCCGGGCGTTCGGCGGGAATCGCTGCCGTGGTACCAGCTTCGGCGGCGCCGATGGCGGCAGGGAGCTAATCCCTTTCGAGCAGCTCCAGCAGTCCGTGCCGATAGGACAGGTGCGTGAGCTCCACGTCGTTCGTCGTGCCGAGCTTGCGCATGATGCGCGTGCGGTAGGTGCTCACCGTCTTCGGACTGAGACACAGGCGTTCGGAGATGGTCTGACGGTCGTATCCGTTGCACACCATGACCATCACCGTCAGCTCGCGCGCGGTCAGGGTCGCAATCGGTGACTGCCCCGGATTCAGCCGGTCGATGATCATGCTCTGGGCCACCTCGGCATCGACGTAGCGCCGTCCTTCCGCCGCTCTCCGCACCGCCGTCACGACCTCCGTCGGCGCACAGCCGCGGGTGAGGTAGCCGCTCGCGCCACTTTCCAGCGCGCGGGCGGGAATCGGGCCTTCCGCGTGGGTCCCGACCAGGATCACTTGCGCGGACCCGTTGGTCCGGGCCAGTCGCCTGGCTACCTCGAGACCACCGAGGTCGGGAATTTCCATGTCGATGAGCAGCACCCGGACCGCATGCTCGCGTACGAGCCTGATCGCGTCTTCACCACGGTCGCACTCACCGAGCAGCTCGATGTCCTCCTCTTCCGCGAGCAGCCGGATCAATCCATTGCGGGACAACTGGTGGGTATCGCAGACAACGACGCCGATTGGTTGTTTCATGGGTACATTCCTCTTCGACTTCTCGATGGTTGCGTGGATGTATGAAGCACCGCTCGTTGCACGAGGTGCAGGGGCTTCGACGGCACGTACCGTAGCGGCTTCGGACCAGTCGTGCATGGGTCGCAGGGCTCCGGCTGCGTAGGCGCAGGTCGATTGATGCAGGCCGATCCCGGGACCCGGGCGGGAAGCTGGAGTACGGGTACGCCCCGCCGTACGCCGGGTCGGCGCGAACGCGTGCCGTCGGGACGCGATGCGCTCCGGCGCCGGAAGGAGGAATCGGCTCGAAGATGGTGGAATTCCGAGAGGTCATGACGGATCCTCCGGTACGTGGCGGCGACCTGTGCATGCCGGATCGCGTCTGGTGTCGGGAAGCCCTTTTTGCCGCGGATTCTTGATTGCGATGTCAGCCCCGGGCAAATGGAACTTCGCGAAATACCTGAATTTTTCGCGGATGACAAACAGCGCGCGACTCGCGATTCGCGAGTGGCGCGGCACGAGGCACGCCTGCCTTCACGCGTTCTGGTTCCTGGTGACGGTGGCGTTGCTGGTCTATCTCGGTCCCTTCGGCACCTGGGCATCTCTCCCGGTATCCGAGCGGTTGCCGTTCTGGATGACGACGGTGGGGGCGAACTGGATCGCCGGCTCCATCGTGTTCCGTGTCATGTCGCTGAAGTTTCGGGCCCGGGGATGGCCCGCGTGGGTGGGGTTCGTGCTCGCCGCCCTCACCGCCGCCCTGCCGGGCACCGGCACGGTATGGCTGGTCGTGACCGTCTATCTGGACTACCGTCCGGCCAGCGTGCCCGATGTCGTCCGTCTCTATGCCCAGGTCGCCGTTCTCCACCTGATCATCGGGACCCTCGTCCTTCAGTTCATCGAAGGAAGGCTGCGACGACCGGATGCCAGGGAGACTGTGCCCCCGCCCGACGCGAGCACGCAGACCGCGTCGCAACCTGCGCCGGAGGCAGCCTTGCTGGCCCGGCTTCCCGCACGCTCGAGAGCCGAGCTGCTGCACCTGCGCATGCAGGACCACTATGTCGAAGTCCATACGGCGGCGGGAAGCGAGCTGCTGCTGCTGCGTTTTCGCGACGCCCTTCGTGAAGTCGAGGGCGTGGATGGATTGCAGGTGCACCGCTCCCACTGGGTGGCCCGCGAGGCCGTGGTCCGGATCGAGCGGCGCGGTGGCGGGCGCGTCTCCCTGCGCCTCGTGAACGGCAGCCGTGTTCCGGTCAGCCGCTCCTTCGTTCCATCGCTCAGGTCACAGGGGTGGATCTGAGTGCGGGGATTGAATCATCGGCGTAGCGCAGGGTACTCGACCACCCTTCCCTCCCGGCGCACGGTCCGTCTCCACGGCTGCCTCCGCGCCGGTCGTCGCCGGTGGGATTCCGGCTTGCGCCGGCTCGTGGCCCGCCTTGTGGGCACACCGTTCCGCTGCGGTGTCCCGTGCCGCCGCCGGCTTCATCCTCCGGCGATTTTCGGCATGAGGTGCACGTCGCTGTCCGGTTCGAGCCGGGAGAAGAGCGCGTCCTGATGGATTGCGCCGTCGATGGCGAGCGCGACGCCTTCGTCCAGGTGGGGGGCGAGCGCAGGATAGCGCCCACCCAGCTTCGTCAGGAGATCGCGCACGGTCGACGCGTCGACCGACACCTCCTCGTCCCCACCGGCGAGCCTGCGGAAGTTGCCGGTGAAGTGGACCCGCGCCATCGCCGGCGTCAATCCGCGGCGTCCGGGATGCGCGTGTCGTCGAGCGCCCTCAGAACCTTCGGTGGCGACATCGGAAGATCCGTGAACCGGACTCCGAGCGCGTCCGCCACCGCGTTGGCGATGGCGGCCATGGGCGGCACGATCGGCGTCTCGCCGACACCGCGCACGCCATAGGGATGTGTCGGGTTCGCGACCTCCACGATCACCGTGTCGATCATGGGGACGTCGGAGCAGACGGGAATGCGGTAGTCGAGGAATCCGGGGTTCTGGAGCCTCCCGTGCTCGTCGTACACGTACTCCTCGTTCAGCGCCCAGCCGATGCCCTGCACCGCCCCTCCCTGCATCTGGCCTTCCACGTAGCTCGGATGCACGGCCTTGCCGGCGTCCTGGATGGCCGTATAGCGCTCGATCGTCACCCTGCCCGTATCGCGGTCGACGCCGACATCGACGATGTGCGTCCCGAAGCTGGGCCCGGCGCCCTGTGCGTTGATCTGGGCGCGTCCGACGATGGGCCCGCCGGTCTTGCCCGCGACCCTTGCGAGATCCGCCAGCGAGAGCGGATCGAATTCTCCGGCGTTGGCGCCGGCGGGCCGGGCTTCGCCATCGACCCACTCGACGGCGTCGGCGGAGATGTCCCAGATCCCGGCCGCCCGTTCACAGAGCTGCCCGATCATGTCCTTCGACGCCTCGATGACCGCCATGCCGCTCGCGAACGCGGTCCGGCTGCCTCCGGTGAGGAAGGTGTAGCCGAGGGTGCTGGTGTCTGCGATGAGCGGCCGGATCTTCTCCACGTCCACGCCGAGAGCCTCCGCCGCCTGAAGGCACAGCGCCGCCCGCGAGCCGCCGATGTCCGGAGTTCCGGCGACGAGCGCGATCGTGCCGTCCTCGCCGAGGTTGAGCGTCGCACACGTCTCGCCGCCGATGTTGAACCAGAATCCGGATGCCACGCCCCGGCCCCGGCCCGGCGCGAGCGGTGCGGCGTAGTGCTCGTGGGTCCGGGCCGCCTCCAGGGTCTCGACCAGCCCGATCGGTCCGAAGGTGGGGCCATAGGCGGCCCGGGTTCCTTCCCTCGCCGCGTTCTTCAGCCTGAGCTCCACCGGGTCCATTCCGATTCTCGTGGCGATCTCGTCGATGACGGACTCGACCGCGAATTCGGACTGGGGAGCGCCGGGCGCACGGTAGGCCGCCGCCTTGGGCCGGTTGACCACCACGTCGTAGCCCGTCACCTTCACGTGCCGGAGGTCGTAGGGCGCGAATGCGCACATGCATCCCGGCTGTACCGGGGACCCCTGGAATGCCCCCGCCTGATACCGCAGCTCCGCCTCGCCCGCCGTGATGCGGCCGTCCCTGGTCGCTCCCACCCGGACCCGGATCCAGGTGCCCGGGGCGGGGCCCGAGGCGCGGAAGACCTCCTCCCTCGACATGGTCATCTTGACGGGGTGTCCGGATTTCCGCGACAGCGCAAGCGCGAGCGGCTCCAGGTACACGACCGTCTTTCCACCGAAGCCGCCGCCGATTTCGGACGCGGTGACCCGGAGCTTCGATACCTCCAGCCCCAAGAGCTTCGCGCAGTGTCCCCGCACCACGAAGTGCCCCTGGGTGGTGCACCAGAGCTCGGCCTGGCCGTCCCCGGTGAAGCTCGCGACGCACGAATGGGGCTCGATGTAGCCCTGATGCACGGGCTGCGTGCTGAATTCGCGCTCGACGACCAGATCGGCCTCCGCGAAGCCCGCCTCGATGTCGCCGTGCGCGAATTCGACGACCTTGGCCACGTTGGACGGCGCCGACGGCGCCGGCTCCGCTCCGGCCGTGAGCATGTCCTCGTGGAGGAGCGGCGCGTCCGCCGCCATCGCCTCGACCACGTCCAGAACGTGCGGGAGCACCTCGTAGTCGACGGTGACGAGCGCCAGCGCCTGTTTCGCGGCCTTCTCGCTGACGGCCGCCACCGCGGCGACCGGATGTCCCTCGAAGAGCGCCTTCTCGCGCGCCATCACGTTGCGGACGATGTCGCGATAGTTGACCAGCATCTCCCCCGCCGGCACGAACTCCGAGGGGAGGTCGTCGAAGTCGTCCCGCGTGACGACCGCCTTCACGCCCGGGAGCGCGAGGGCCGCGGACACGTCGATCGATCGGATCCGCGCATGTGCGTGCGGACTGCGCAGCACCTTGCCCACCAGCATGTTGGGAAGGTGCACGTCGGCCCCGAATCGTGCGCGGCCGGTCACCTTGTCGACGCCGTCGGGCCGCACCGGCCGGGTTCCGATCCATCGGGTCCCGCCGTTCGCCGTTTCCCCGGTTTCAGCCGCCATTGCTCAGCCTCCTCGCATTTCCCGCGCCGCGTCGAGCACGGCGCGCACGATCTTGTCGTAGCCGGTGCATCGACAGAGATTGCCGGCAAGCCAGTATCGGACCTCGGTCTCGGTGGGGTCGGGGTTGCGCTCCAGCAGCGACTTCGCGGCCACCAGGAACCCCGGAGTGCACACTCCGCACTGAAGCGCCGCGTGCTCCAGGAACTTCGTCTGCAGCGGATGGAGCCGCTCCCCCCGGGCCATCCCCTCGATGGTCTCGATGGAGTGTCCGTGCGCCTCCACTCCCAGCATCAGGCAGGCGCAAATCAGCCGCCCGTCGACGGTGACGCTGCACGCGCCGCAGTCGCCGGACGCACATCCTTCCTTGCTGCCGGTCAGGCGCAGCTCGTCCCGGAGGACATCCAGCAGCGTCTGCCCGGTGTCGCAGAGAAACTCGACGGGGTCGCCGTTCACGGTGGTCATGACGTGTGCCCTGGCCATCATCGCGCCTCCCTGGCTCTCGTGGCGGCGATGCGCGCCGCCCGCGCCGCCAGCACTCCGGCGACCTTCGTCCTGAACTCGGCCGTCCCGCGCTTGTCGTCGATTGGCCGGCACGCGGCCCGGGCGGCGGCCGCCATCGTCTCCAGCGCGGCGTCGTCGCACCGCGTGCCGATCAGCGCCTCACCGGCTTCCTCGACGAGGAGCACGGTCGGGGCGACGGCGCCGAGAGCGACCCGTGCCGCGGTGCACTTTCCGCTCCCGTCCAGAGACAGGCTCACTCCCGCCCCCACCACCGCGATGTCCATTTCCGTGCGGGGGATGAATCGAAGGTAGGCGTCCGCCGAACCGGGCGCCGGCCCGGCAAGCTCGAATGCGACGACGAACTCTCCGTCGCCGAGCGAGAGCTGGCCCGGGCCGGTGCACACGTCCTCCACGGGGATGCGGCGCATGCCGTCCGGGCCCGCGACCCTGCACACCGCGGCGGCGGCGACCAGGGCGGGGACGGTGTCCGCCGCCGGGGATGCGTTGCAGAGATTGCCGCCGAGCGATGCCCGGCCCTGGATCTGCGTCGAGCCGATGAGCTCGGCGGCTTCGACCACGCCGGGCCACATCGACCTCGCTCGCACGTGCTCGCCGAGCTCGGCGCCGGTGACCGCCGCGCCGATGATCAGCGCACCGCCTTCCTCGCGGATCTCGCGGGCTTCCCCGATTCGCTTGATGTCGACCACCACATCGGGCGCGATCATGCCGGCGCGAAGCTGCACGAGCAGGTCCGTTCCGCCGGCCAGGACACGCCCCCTCGGTCCTCCGCCGGCGAGAAGGCTCACTGCCGCCGCGACGGATTCGGGTGCCTCGTATTGCACTCGCTGCCTCCTCGGTACTCTCGGTCAAGGGCGCCGTTTCACTCGCCGCCACGAGCGTGACCGTCGGCCGACGAAGCATCGGCCTTCACTTTCGGGCCCGGAGATCGTCCCAGGAATGCGAGAATGCGCCCAGCCCCGGTACGATACCATGCCGCGCGGCTGCGGGATGCGGCCACCTGCGAGAATCCAGGGCTATTTCACGCTAGCAGTAGCTGATTGACTGGGCAGTTGGTGTGCCAGGGTCTGGCTTTTCGTGTCGGCTTGGTGCATGCTGGCGGGATGCGAGATGGGTTTGACCCGGCCGAGGTAGTCGTTGGCGAAGTCGAGGTGCGTGCGGTGCGCGGCGACGAGCGTCGGCGCTGGGACGCGCTGATGGCGGCGCACCACTACCTTGGGTTCCGGCAGTTTGCGGGCCGGGGGTTGCGCCACGTCGCGACGTGGCGCGGTCACTGGCTGGCGCTGGTGGGCTGGCAGTCGGGGGCGTTCAAGTGTGGTCCGCGCGACCGCTGGCTGGGCTGGCACCGTTCGGTGCAGTTCCGGCGGCTGCACCTGATCGCGAACAACACGCGGTTCCTGGTGCTGCCGGAGGGGTCGGGGGTCGCGCACTTGGCGTCGCGGGTGCTGGGCCGGAGCCTGCGCCGGCTGAGCGCGGACTGGGCGGCGCGGTATGGCCATCCGCTGGAGCTGGCGGAGACGTTCGTCGACCCGGCGCGGTTCCGGGGCACATGCTACGCGGCGTCGAACTGGGTGCGGGTGGGGCGTACGAAGGGCTTCGCGCGCCACAACGGGGCGTACACCGACCCGCACGAGCAGCCGAAGGAGATGTATGTGCGGGCGCTGCGGCGCGACGCGCGCCGCAGGCTGGTGGCCCCCTTGGACCGTGCCGAGTGGCAGTGCCGGGCGACCCCGGTGCGCTACACGCGCGCCGAGCTGCGGTCGCTGCGCGACCTGTTCGCGCAGGTGCCGGATGCACGGCGCGGACAGGGCCGCAAGCACTCGCTGCCGACCGTGCTGTCGGTCTGCGCGTTGGCACGGCTCGCCGGCCAGCACGGGCCGGCGGCGACGGAGCGATTCGCACGCCACCTCAGCGAGGCGGAGCTGCGGGCGCTCGGCGCGTGGACCGACCCGGCGACCGGGCGCCGGGTCGCACCGTCGGACTCGACCCTGTGCCGGGTGCTGATGGACACTGACCCGGACGACCTGCAGGCGGTGCTGGTGCAGTGGGCCGCGCCGCGCCTCGCCGAGGGCGGCGCGACGCCGGCGCTGGCCGCCGACGGCAAGCGCATCCGGGGCGCCAACCGGCACGCGGGCCCCGACGCCCACTTCGAGATCGTGACGCTGGTCACCCACGCCGGACGGCCGCTCGCGAGCCGCTGCTGCCGCGACGAGGGCGGCGAGACCGCCGCGCTGCGGGCCCTGCTCGAAGACGTCGACCTCACCGGCTGCGTGCTCACCCTGGACGCGCTGCACGCGACCCGCGACACCGCGCGCGCGATCGTCGAGGCGCACGGCGCCGACTACGTGTTGGCAATCAAGGCGAACTGCCCCGACAGCTTCGCGCAGCTCGCCGCGATCGACTGGGACACCGCCGCCGTGCGCCGCCACGCCGATGACCCGGTGAAGGCGCACGGACGCATCGAGACGCGCCGCATCGCCGCGTGTGAGCTGCTCGCCGGCACCCTCGCGCCCTTCCCCGGCGCCCGCCAAGCGTTCCGCGTCGTGCGCACACGCACCAACGCGAAGACCGGCACCACCTCGACCGAGACCGCCTACGGCATCACCTCGGCCCCCGCCCGGCGCGCCGGACCGGCCCAACTGCTCGCCTGGAACCGCGGCCACTGGCAGGTCGAGAACGCCAACCACTACCGCCGCGACGCCACCATGGGCGAAGACGCGAGCCGCGTGCGTGCGCGCCACGCGCCCGCCAACCATGCCACCCTCAACAACATCGCGCTCGCCGTCGTGTTCCATCGCGGCTTCCGCTACCTGCCCGACGCCCATCTCCACTTCATGATGCACCGCGACGACGCGCTCGACGCCGTCCTGTCCTCCGACTGAGCCGGCTT
Source organism: Gammaproteobacteria bacterium (assembly GCA_965202735.1). GTDB lineage: Bacteria > Pseudomonadota > Gammaproteobacteria > HK1 > HK1 > HK1. The sequence continues at coordinate 455,549 of OZ241844.1, read as the reverse complement.
CCGGCCACCCCCTCTCGCAGCAAGCCTCCGCGTCCGAGGGCCGGCCGACCGACCCCGACCGCTGCGAAACCGCGCCCGGAGGACCCCGCCGCACCCTGCCGCGCAGGTCACCCCTTTCGTGTCATCGCGAGGATCGGTAGCGTGAAATGACCCTGGCGAGAATCGCACATGTACTTCGACGCACCCATGCGGGAGGGCGTTCCGCTGTCCGGCGCCGGCGCCGAGGCAGCCCGGGTCGAGCGGATGGGATTCGACGCGGTCTGGTCGTTCGAGACCGCTCACGACCCGTTCTTCCCGCTCCTCGAGGCGGCGCTCGCCACCGAGCGGCTCCGCGTCGGGACCAATATCGCGGTGGCGTTCGCGCGCACGCCGTTCTCGATGGCGGTCAGCGCGTGGGACCTGCAGGCGGTGAGTGGCGGCCGCCTGCTGCTCGGCCTGGGCACCCAGGTGCGGCCTCACGTCGAGCGCCGGTTTTCCGCCGAGTTCGACCATCCCGCCGCGCGGGTCGTCGACTACATCGACTGCCTGCGCGCCATCTGGTCCACGTTCCAGACGGGAGCCCCCCCGCGGTACGAGGGGCGGTTCCACCGGTTCACCCTGATCAACGACTTCTTCAATCCGGGACCCATCGACGACCCCCACATTCCGGTCTACCTGGCGGGCGTGAACCCCCGGATGGCCGCTGCCGCCGGCGAGGCCGCCGACGGGTTCAGCGCGCACCCCATGCATTCGCCCGCCTACCTCCGGGAGGTCGTTCGTCCTGCCCTGGCCGAGGGTGCGCGAAAGCGCGGCAGGCCGGAGCAGTCGCTCTCCCTGCTGACGAGCTGCTTCGTGGTGCGCGGTGCCACCGAGGGCGAACGCCGGCGAGCGGAACGGGAGGTCCGGCGACAGGTGGCGTTCTACGCATCGACACCGAGCTACCGGACGTTTCTGGAGTTCCACGGAGAGAGCGACGCCGCGAAACGGCTGAGCGCGCTCATGCGCGAGGGCAGCTTCGACGACATGCCGAATCTGGTGAGCGACAACCTGCTTGGCGCCGTCGCGATCTCCGAAGCCGACGGCGACCTCGCGACGAGCCTGCGCAGGCGCTACCCCGGGGATCTCGTCCAGCGGGTAGCGCTCTACGAAGGTGTTCCGCCGGATGCCGACGAGCAGCGGTGGCATGTGATCGCAAGATCTGTTCGAGGTCAGTAATTGATATTGTTTTTCAATGGATTGATGTAGTTTTTTCAGGCATTGTCGAGATTTCGCTCGCCGATGGCGAAGGCTGCGCGCCGCGGGTCGGGCGTGCGGATCGCGCGGCACCGGCGCAGCCTTCGCGTCGTCACGGCAGCAGGATGGTCGAGCCGGTGGTCCGTCGTGATTCGAGCGCCCGGTGCGCGTCCGCCGCTTCGGCGAGCGGAAAGGTCCGGCCGACGGTGACGCGCACGGCTCCGCTGCCGACCACGTCGAACAGCGCCTGCGCCGAGCTCTCCAGATCGGCACGGCTCGCGGTGTAGGTCATCAGGGTAGGCCGCGTGACATGGAGCGACCCCCTGGCGCCGAGGATGCCGATGTCGAACGGCTCGATCTTTCCCGATGACTGGCCGAAGCTCACGAGCAGTCCCCGGGGGCGGAGGCAGTCGAGGCTGCCGCCGAAGGTGTCGCGTCCCACGGAGTCGTAGACCACCGGAACCCCCGCACCGCCGGTAATCTCCCTGACCCGTTCGGCGAAGTTCTCCCGCGTGTAGACGATCGGGTAGTCGCAGCCGTGGGCGCGTGCAAGCTCCGCCTTCTCGTCGCTGCCGACGGTGCCGATGACGGTCGCTCCGAGGTGCTTCGCCCACTGGCAGGCAATCAGACCCACGCCTCCCGCCGCGGCATGAAACAGGATGGTGTCGCCGGGCCGCACGGGACAGGTCCGCCGCAGCAGATACTCGACGGTCATGCCCTGCAGCATCATCGCCGCCGCGTGGCGCGAGTCGATGCCGGCGGGAATCTTCACGACCCTGTCCGCCGGCATCAGGCGCACCTCCGCGTACGCGCCGACCGGGGGCGCCGCGTATGCGACCCGGTCTCCCGCCACCGGCGAATCGACGCCCTCCCCGACCGCCTCCACGACCCCGGCGCCTTCCATGCCGGGTGAGAACGGGAGGGACGGCGCGGGATAGAGGCCGGTGCGGAAGTACACGTCGATGTAGTTGAGGCCCACCGCCTCGTGCCGGATCCGGATCTCCCCCGGTCCGGGAGCCCCGACCTCGACGTCTTCCCACCGCATTGCCTCGGGGCCGCCGGTCTGATGGATTCGAATCGCTCTGGGCATGAGCCTGTTCCTCTCGTCGATGGCAAGTCGTCGTCCCGGCCCTCACGCCGACCGCCGCACGGGTCCGTGCGGAGGAGGTTGACGGCAGGCGCTCGGGATCGTCGATACTACCCCGCATCTCCCGGCGTCACGAAGGGCTCATGGGCCGACTGGCGATCCCCGGCTGGTTCTCGCGCCCGTCGCGGCTGGAGCGCAGGGCCGTGCAGGCGTTCCGGCTCAAGAACTACCGCGGCGCGATCCGCCATCTCGGCGAGCTTCTCGCGCACGTGGGAGAGAACCCCAACACGCTCCATGTCCTCGCGCTCTGCCACGAGCGGACCGGCGCCGACCACACGGCACTCGAGTACGCGACGCGTGCGGTGTCCGCGGACGAGCATCACTTCGAGGCGCTGCGACTGCTCGTTCGACTCCATGCGCGCGGGGGAGCGGAAGACGATGCGCGCGCCTTCGCGGAACGTGCGCTTGCCTGCCTCCCGCCGCCGGCGGTTCCGCAGCCCCTCGGCCGGCTCGCACGCCTCTTCTCGCGGGCCCGCGATCCGTCTCTCGCCGGATACGACCGCGAGCTTCGCGAGTGGATTCGCTGGGCGCGCACGTTCGTCGGGTCCGGTCCGGCGTGAAGCGGGAGGCGTGGCGCGGCCCTCCGCGCCCGCTCCAGGGTCGCGAAACCCTCTTCCATCCAGGTCCTGCCGCACCGCCGGAAACGACGGCGCCACCGCAAGCGGGTAGACTGTCCGCGAGCCGGCCGGCTCGTTCGGCCGCGTCAACACGGACCTCCCGACCATGATCTGTTCCCTCGGCGATCGCCACGTCCGGATGCGCGGGGAGTTCTACGTTGCCGACAACGCCGTCGTGGTCGGCTCCGTCATCCTCGGCCATGGCGCAAGCGTGTGGTTCAACGGCGTCGTGCGCGGCGACAACGACGTCATCACCATCGGCGACGGCACCAACGTACAGGACTCGGCGGTCCTCCATGTCGACGAGGGTGTTCCCCTCGCCCTCGGCGCCAACGTGAGCGTGGGACACCTCGCCATGCTGCACGGGTGCACCGTCGAAGACGGCGCGCTGGTCGGCATCGGCGCGGTGGTGCTCAACCACGCGGTGATCGGCCGTGGAAGCCTGATCGGAGCCGGTGCGCTCGTTCCCGAAGGCAAGGTGATCCCGGAGCGCTCCCTCGCCGTCGGATCGCCGGCCCGGGTGGTGCGCACGCTGACCGAGGAGGATGTCGCCGGCATCGAGCGCATCGCCCGCCACTACGTCGACAAGGCCCGGCGATACCGCGAGGAGCTGCGCGTGCAGGACCGGGGCGAGCGATGACGACGGGATTTCTCTACGACCCGCGGTTCCTGGACCACGACGCGGGCCGCGGCCATCCGGAGAGGCGCGAACGGCTCGTCTCCACGATGGCCTGGCTCGAGAGCCTCGACTGGTTCGGCGATCTGGCGCGCATCGACGCGGCGCCGGCGGACCCGGCGTGGATCGGGACGGTCCACGACGCGGGCTACGTCGCCCGCGCGGAGGAGACCTGCCGCTCCGGCGCGCCGTTCCTGGACGTGGCCGACGTGGGAGTCTCGCGCCGGAGCAGCGACGTGGCCGCGCTCGCGGCGGGAGGAGCGCTCGCGCTGGCGGACCGCATCGTCGCGGGGGAGATCGGGAACGGCTTCGCCCTCAGCCGCCCGCCCGGCCACCACGCCGAGCGCGGCATGGCGCTGGGGTTCTGCCTGTTCAACAACGTGGCCATCGCCGCCCGCTACCTGCAACGGGCCCACGGCGTGGACAAGGTCCTGATCCTCGACTTCGACGTCCATCACGGCAACGGGACCCAGCACACCTTCGAGGAAGACCCGTCGGTGATGTACGCCAGCATCCACCAGTATCCGTACTACCCCGGCACCGGAGCGGCCTCCGAGACCGGCGTCGGGCGCGGCGCGGGCGCGACGGTCAACTGTCCGGTGCCGGCGGGCGCCGGGGACGAGGACTACGTGCGGGCGTTCGGCGAGCGCATCATTCCGGCCGCGGATGCGTTCGGCCCCGAGTTCGTGATCCTGTCGGCCGGATTCGACGCGCATGCCGCCGACCCCCTCGCGCAGGTCCGGGTGAGCACGGAGTGCTTCGGCTGGATGAGCGAAAGGATCGTGGAGCTCGCCGACCGGCACGCCGGCGGGCGGGTGCTGTCCATGCTGGAGGGGGGGTACAACGTCGACGTGCTGCCGAGGTGCGTGGCGACGCATCTCGCGGTGCTCGCCGGAATCGATGCGTCGTGACGGAGTCGGTGGAAGCGTGTACGGCGCATCGATCCTCGACACGATCTTCCTGATATTCACCGGCGGGGCGATCATCGCGGGGCTGGCGCTGTTCGCGCGCCAGTCCATGCTGGTCGCCTACATCGCGCTCGGCGTGCTGGCCGGTCCGTGGGGGCTCGGACTGGTGGAGGACGCGAGCACGGCGCAGGGGATCGGCGAGGTCGGCATCATCTTCCTGCTGTACCTGCTGGGCCTCAACCTCCACCCGCAGAAGCTCGCGCGGATGATGCGCGAGGCGACGATCGTCACCCTCGGGAGCTCTCTCGTGTTCGCGGCCGCGGGCCTGGGGGTGGCGCTCGCGTTCGGATTCAACGTGGTGGAGGCGCTGGTGATCGGCGCGCTCTCGATGTTCTCGAGCACCATCCTCGGGCTGAAGCTGCTCCCTGCCACCACGCTGCACCACCGGCACACCGGCGAGATCATCATCAGCGTGCTGCTGCTGCAGGACGTCATCGCCATCGTCCTGCTGCTCGGCCTGGACGCGGTGTCCCGGCCGAGCCTCTCGGCCGGGGACGCGGTGCGGCTCGCGGCGGCGTTGCCGGTGGTCGTCGCGGCCTCGGCGATCATGGAGCGGTGGGTCCTGACCCCGCTCATCCGGCGCTTCGACACCATCCGGGAGTACATCTTCCTCGCCGCGATCGGCTGGTGCCTCGGGGTCGCCCAGCTCGGCCATGCGATGGGACTCTCGCACGAAATCGGAGCGTTCGTGGCCGGGGTGGCGCTCGCCCGGAGCCCCGTCGCGACGTACATCGCGGAGTCCCTCAGGCCGCTGCGGGACTTCTTCCTCGTCATGTTCTTCTTCGCGCTCGGCGCGGGGTTTCCGGTCCCGGCGCTGGCCGAGGTCGCCCTGCCCGCGGCATGCCTCGGCGGAGCGATGCTGTTGCTGAAGCCGGTGGTGTTCCGCTGGCTGCTGCGGCGCGAGGGCGAGTCGATGCGGCTTTCGACGGAGGTCGGGGTACGCCTCGGACAGCTCAGCGAGTTCTCCCTGCTGATCGCGGTCATCGCGTCGCGGGGAGAGGTCATCGGTCCGAACGCCGCGTACGCCATCCACGCGGCCACCCTCCTCACCTTCATCGTGTCGAGCTACCTGATCATGCTGCGCTACCCGACCCCGATCGCGGTGACCGAGGCCCTGCGGCGCGACTGAGGCGGGCGCGCGCGAACCCTGCGGGAGACGCCTGCGCTAAGATCGCGCCGGTCAACGACCGGCCGGCCACGATCATCGAGATGAACGACGCAACGCGTCCGGACCAGGAGACCTCGACGGCGCAACGCGCGTTCAGCCAGCTTCGCGACTCGCTCCGCACGCGCATCATCGGCCAGGAGGCCCTCGTCGATCGCCTCCTCATCGCCCTGCTGGCCGACGGCCACCTGCTCGTGGAGGGTGCGCCGGGGCTCGCCAAGACCACCGCGGTGAAGGAGCTCGCGGCCCGCATCGAGGGCGACTTTCACCGGGTGCAGTTCACGCCGGACCTGCTGCCGGCGGATCTGACCGGCACCGAGATCTACCGTCCCGAGGACGCGAGCTTCGTGTTTCAGCGCGGGCCGCTGTTTCACAACGTGCTGCTCGCCGACGAGGTGAACCGGGCGCCGGCGAAGGTCCAGTCCGCGCTGCTCGAAGCGATGGGAGAGCGCCAGATCACGGTCGGGCGCGCCACCTACGACCTCCCTCCGCTGTTCCTGGTCATGGCGACCCAGAACCCCATCGAGCAGGAGGGCACCTACCCGCTGCCCGAGGCGCAGCTCGACCGGTTTCTGCTCTTCGTCAGGATCGACTATCCATCCGGCGATGCCGAGCAGGCCATCCTGCGGCTTGTGCGCGAGGAGGCGCTCCATGCGGCCGGGGGGCGCGGAGCGGTGCGCGAGACGGCCCGACTGGGGGCGCCGGTCATCTTCGACGCACGCCGCGAAGTCCTCGACACGCACCTGTCGCAGCCCCTCGAGCGCTACCTCGTCGAGCTCGTGCTCGCGACACGCGCCCCGGCCCGGTACGGGGAGGACCTCGTGCGCTGGATCGCCTGGGGAGCGAGTCCGCGCGCCAGCATCGCCCTCGATCGATGCGCCCGGGCCCACGCGTGGCTGGACGGCCGCGATTACGTCGCGCCCCACGACATCCAGGCCATCGCCCCCGACGTGCTCCGCCATCGGGTGCTGCTCGGCTTCGATGCCGAAGCCGACGGCATCGACGCGGACCGCGTCGTGGACGCGCTCCTGTCCAGGGTGGCGGTTCCGTGAACGCGGCAGGCGCGGCGCGCCGACCCGGCCCGCGCAGCCCCGCCGGGAGCGTCCGGGGCCTGGCGGGGGTGGCGTTCTCCACCGCCGACCTCGCCGGCCTGCGCCCGCGGGCCGCGGGCCTGTCCCTGGACCCCTGCGTCCCGCGCCGTGGCGGCCGTTCCGGAGTGCGGGTCTCCCGGCTCCGGGGCCGGGGAATGGAGTATTCGGAATCGAGGATCTACCTCCCCGGCGACGACATCCGCAGCATCGACTGGCGGGTGACCGCACGCACCGGCCGCACCCACACGAAGCTCTTCCACGAGGAGCGCGACCGGCCGGTCCTGTTCGTCGTCGACCTCGGCGTCCCCATGCGGTTCGGCACCCGGAAGGCGTTCAAGTCGGTCGTGGCGGCAGAGGCCGCCGCGCTGCTCGCATGGGCGGCGGCGGACGGTGGCGACCGTGTCGGCGGCCTCGCGCTCGCCGGCGGCCGCGCCGCGGAGTCCCGCATCCGGGGCGGACGGCGCGGGGCGCTCGGACTGTTTCGCGCACTCGCCGCGGCCGGGTGCGATGCCCCCGCCGACGGCGGCGGACTCGAAGACGCGCTCGCTCGGGCGCGCCGGGTGGCCCGACCCGGAACGCTCGTGATTGCGGTCAGCGACTTCGGCGGGTTGCGGGATCAGGCGGAGCGGCACCTTGCGAAGCTGCGCGAGCACAGCGATCTGATCTGCGTGTGGATTCACGACCGGCTGGAGGCGGCGGCGCCACCGCCGGCGCGCTACCCGATCGGCGACGGCCGGCGGACCGCGACCCTCGATACCCGATCCGGCGAAGTGGCGCGCGCCGTCGCACGACGGTTCGCGGATATCGAGACGGGGATCACCACCGCCTGCGAGCGTGCCGGCGCGATGCTGGTGCGCATCCGCTGCGGCGACGACGTTCGGGGCGCGCTGCGGCAGGCGCTGACCGGCCGCGTCCGCCGGTGGAGCCGCCGGTCGCGATGAGCGCGGCTCCGCCGGTGAGCCCCGCGGACCCCCTCGCGGCCCTGCGCGACCTGCATGGGCCTCCCGCCCCGGATTTCTGGCCCCCGGCGCCCGGATGGATCGCACTCGCCGGCCTCGGGGTCGCGCTCGGACTCGTCGCGGCAATCCGCGCCGCGCGGTGGTGGCGCGCCGGGCGCTTCCGGCGCGAGGCGCTGGCGAGCCTGCGGGCCCTTCGCGCACGGCACGCGGCCGGCGCCGCGGATACCGAGATCGCGATGGAGCTGTCCGCGCTCATGCGCCGTGTCGCCCTCGCCCGCCGTCCCCGCGAGGAAGTGGCGGGACTGACCGGCGAGCGGTGGATGGCGTCTCTCGAGTCGACGCTTCCGGGGATCGGGGCAGCGGCGCGCACCGCGCTGCTCGACGCGCCGTACGCCCGCCGGCGCCCCTTCGACGTGGCGCGCGCGCTCGCGGTTGCCGCCGTCGCGGCGCTCGCCCATGGCGACGCCCGAACGCAGTCGCTCCATGCGCGGCTCGATCGCAATCCCGTCCACGACGACGAGACGGTGCGCCTGGTCGTCGAGGCGGAGGGGCAGGCCGGCGGCCTGGAGCTCGACTTCGCACCGCTCGAGCGCGACTTCGAGGTCCTCGGGCGGTCGACGAGCACGCATGTCTCGCTGGGGAGCGGCGCCTCGAGCGTACGGACCGAGTGGACGGTCGAGCTGGCGCCGAGGCGCCCGGGGCGGCTCACCATCGGTCCGTTCCGGGCCGGAACGATGACCGGTCCGGCCATCGAGCTCGAAGTCCTGCCCTCCTCTTCCTCCATGGCGTCGCGTGCCGACCGCGACGTCTTCCTCGAGGTGGAGGTGGCTCCGCGCGAGGTCTACGTGCAGTCCCAGCTCGTCTGCGTGCTGCGCATCTACCGGGCGGCCGAGTTCCTCGAAGCGACGCTCTCGGACTTCGCGCCCGAGTCGGCCGTCACCCACCGTCTCGGCAAGGATTCGACCTATTCCAGACGCATCGACGGGCGCCGCTACCGGGTCATCGAGCGCCGCTTCGCGGTGTTTCCGCAGACGAGCGGCCGGCTTGCGCTGCCGGCATTCCGGCTCGATGCGCGCATCGCCGAGCCCGGCGCCGCGTCCACCATGGGGCGGCTGTTCGGAGAGGGGCGCCGGGTACGGCTCGGGACGCGGCCGGTCGACGTGGTGGTGAAGCCGCGGCCCGGCGGCGCCGCCATGCCATGGCTGCCCGCCACGGCGGTCGACCTCACCGCGCAGTGGCCGGAGGAGCCGCCCCGGCTCGTCGTGGGCGAGCCGGTGACCTGGACGCTGCGCCTCGGCGCGACCGGACTTGCCGGCGAGCAGCTGCCTCCCCTCGACCCGCCCGAGCTCGAAGGGGTACGGGTCTATCCCGACCAGCCGTCCATCGCGACCCGCACCAGCGCGGATGCCGTACACGGAGAACGCGTCCAGCGCGTCGCGCTGGTGCCCGGCGCGGCGGGAACGCTGACGATTCCCGAGATGCGGGTGCGGTGGTGGGACGTCGAGGCGGACGCGCCGCGCACCGCGGTGATCCCGGCCCGGACGCTGCCCGTCGCTCCCGCTCCGGTGTCCACCGCCCCGTCCCGCCCGGTCCTCGCCGCCGTGCCGGCCGCCCCGGAGACGAGCGCGCGCGCGTGGCAGATCGCCAGCGCCGCGCTGGCCCTCGCATGGCTGGTGACGCTGGGGGCATTGGTGCGCGTCCGCGGCCGGCGGCGCGGGACCGGACCCCGGGTGGGGACGCCGGCTCGCGAATCGCCACCGGACGCCGCCGCGGCGCGGCGGCGCACGCTGGACGCATGCGGCGCGTCGGACCCCCGCGCGGCGCGGCGCGCCCTGCTGGACTGGGCCGGACTCGTCTGGCCCGGGGCATCTCCGCGCGATCTCATCGCGCTCGCGGCGCGAGTGGACGACGAGCCGTTCGGGGAGGCGATCATGGCTCTGGACCGCGCCCTGTGGTCCGGTCGCGAGACGGCCTGGAACGGACGCGCCATGGCCGCCCTCCTCCCCCGGGAGATCGAGTCCCGGGCCTCGCCTCGAAGCCGTGCGGCGAGGGGCGGACTGCCGTCACTGCACCCCGCCTGACGCGGAGGTTCCGGGGCCATCAACCCCGGGGCCGTCCACCCCGGGGCCGTCCACCCCGGGGCCATCCACCCCAGGGCCATCGACCCCGGGGCTGTCCACCCCGGGGCCATCGACCCCGGGGCCATCCACCCCGGGGCCATCCACCCCAGGGCCATCGACTCCGGGGCCGTCCACCCCGGGGCCATCGACTCCAAGACCATCGACCCCGGGGCTGTCCACCTTGAGGCTGTCCGCCCCGGGGCCGTCCATCGCCTCGAGCTGCTCGTGCTTCTCAATCCAGGCCGATTCGGCGGCCGCGGTCTCCTCGTCGAGCTTCCCGCGCCGCACGAGGAGGTCGCGCAGCCGCACCCGCTCGCTCTCCCGATAGATGGCCGCGTCCGCGAGAGCCGATTCGATCGACGCCCGCTCCTCGCCGAGCGCGCCGAGGCGTTGCTCCAGCGCCTCGATGTCGCGCCGCAGCGGTGCCGCCATGCGCCGGGCGGCGGCAAATCTGCGTCGTCGTTCGCGCCGTGCGTCCGTTGTCTTCGCATCCGCGGGCTGCGGCTCGCCGGGGGCCGGCGTCGCGCGGCGGTCGGCAAGCCACCGGGTGTAGTCGTCGATATCGCCCTCGAAAGGCGCGGCCCGTCCGTCCGCCGCGATCCAGAGCGAGTCGCACACCAGCCTCAGCAGGCGCCGATCGTGCGACACCAGCACCAGCGCGCCGGAGAACGTCTGCAGCGAGGCGGCGAGCGCCTCTCGCATGTCGAGATCGAGATGGTTGGTCGGCTCGTCGAGCAGGAGCAGATTCGGACGCTCCAGAACCAGAAGCGCGAGGGCGAGGCGGGTCTTCTCGCCGCCGGAAAGCGGCGCGGCACGGCGCGCCGCCGCGGCGTGACCGAACCCGAAGCCGCCGAGGAAGTCCCGCATCTCCTGCTCGCGCATGTCCGGGGCGACGCCCCGCACTTGATCGAGCGGCGTGCGGTGGAGGTCGAGCTGCTCGACCCGGTGCTGGGCGAAGTAGCCGACGCGGGCCCGGGGCGAGTGCTCGATGGTCCCGTCCATCGGCGCCAGCCGCCCCGCCAGCCCGCGCAGCAGGGTCGACTTTCCCATCCCGTTCGCCCCCAGCAGGGCGATCCGATCGCCGGGCGCGAGGGCCATCGAGACCCCGCCCAGCACCGTCCGGGCGTCGTATCCGATGGATACCGAATCGAGGGTCGCCACCGGCCGTGGCAGATGCTCGGGCTCGAAGAATTCGAAGGCGAAACGTCTCTGTGCCCCGAGCGGCTCGACCACCTGCATCCGTTCGAGCGCCTTGAGCCGGCTCTGCGCCTGCCGCGCCTTGCTCGCCTTATAGCGAAACCGATCGACGAACGACCGGACCCGCGCCCGCTCGCGATGGAGGCGGGCGGCGGTCCGGCGCGAGTGCTCGACCTCGGCCGCGCGCAGCCGTTCGAATGCGCTGTAGCTTCCCGTGTAGAGCTGAATGCGTGCGTCGCGGACCAGCGCGACGTGATCGACGATCGGGTCGAGGAACTCCCGATCATGGGAGATCAGGAGGAGTGTGCCGGGGTAGCGCCGAAGCCACGCTTCCAGCCAGACCACCGCATCGAGGTCGAGATGGTTGGTGGGCTCGTCGAGAAGGAGCAGCTCGGAACGGGCGGCGAGGGTGCGGGCGAGCGCGGCACGCATCCGCCAGCCGCCGGACAGGGTGTCCAGCGCCCGAGATTCGTCTCCGGGGACGAACCCGAGCCCGCGCAGGATCCGGCTCGCGTCCGCTTGCGCGGCGTAGCCGTGGATGGTCTCCAGCTCCGCGTGGGCGGCTGCCTGTCCGCCGGCGTCGCCGCGCGCCTCGGCGATACCGAGCCGGGTCCGTATCGAGGCGATGCGCGGGTCGCCGGACGCCACGTAGTCGACGAGGGCGGCATCGCCCGCCGGCGCTTCCTGGGCGACGGTCGCGGCCACGACGCCGGCCGGCAGCCCGACATCTCCACGGTCGGGCTCGAGCTCTCCGAGAAGCAGGCCGAAGAGGCTCGTCTTGCCGGCGCCGTTCGCCCCGACCACTCCGACCTTCTGGTGGCGCTGGACGACCAGGTCCGCGCGATCGAGGACCTTGGCCCCTCCGCGGCGAAGCTCGACGCCGGCGAGGCGGATCACCGCGCTGCGCCTCGGGATCGTCCTCCTGCCCCGGACCCCCTCCGCCGTGGGCCCACACCTCTCCCGAACATCAAAAAACGAGCGCAATTCATTGATTTTCAGGTCATACAGCAGCGCGCACCCAGCCGGAATCCGTCGCGCAGAGCCAGCGCCGCCCCATGGCCCTTCCCAGGAGCCGGCGGATGGTCCGGGGCCGCGCCCGCGCGCGGCGATTCACCGGTCCGCCGCTTCCCGCGCCGCGCGGCTCTCCGGCCGGCGGAGCCTGCTCCCCGCGAACGCCCGCTCCAGCGCCCGCTGCACGAGCCCGACCTCCGAGCTGTACGCGGCGAGGTCGTCGAGGCGGTACTCCGCCCCCTCGACGATGGACGCCGCGACACGGTGGCCGCTGGACACCGCGGGACCGATCCCCTCGCAGAGGTCCCGCGTCGCCAGACCGGCCGAATCCCCGGCGATGAACGCGTTTCCGACCCGCACCACCTCCACGCCGCCGCGCAGGTAGTAGCTGTATCCCTTCGGTGCGAGCTCGACGTCCCGGACGAGCCCGCGACGTGCGAGCACTCCCAGGAAGTGCCGCCAGTGCCGCTTGATGTCCTCGCCGCGCGCCCTGAGCTTCTCCGCCATCCCGCCGATCCCGCAGTTCAGGTAGCCGTCCGCCTTCGGGACGTACCACGCATATCCGGGGAGGCCCTTCTCGAAGAACCAGAGATGGCACCGCTCGTCGTGCCACCGGTGGGGGAATTCGTGCTCGTAGGTCGCCGCCTGCAGCGCGCGGGCGCGCGGATTGGCGTCGCGGAAGAACGTGCGGTAGACGGGACACCGCGTGCCCGCGGCGCCGACGAGGTACTGCGAGCGGAAGGCGCCGTCCACGGTGAATCCATCCCGGTCGCGTTCGATGTTGCGCACGTTGTGCCTGATGGTCCGGGCGCCGCTGCGCCGCAGCAGCCAGTCGTCGAACTCGAAGCGGCGGATGGAGTGCTGCACGCCGGGGAGGGTGAGCTTCAGCCACTTGAGGTGCACCACGATCCCGTTGAAGGTATTGAACCGGTGCGGGTACTCCTCCACGTCGAGGTCCAGGTCGGCGACGACCTCCGGGGTGATCCATCCCGCGCACAGCTTCGTGCGGGGGAACTCTTCCCGATCGAGCACGAGCACCGAAGCGCCCGCCCGCACCAGACGGGCCGCGCACGAGGAGCCGGCCGGCCCCCCGCCGACGACGATGACGTCGACCGTCTCCACCGATCAGCCGCCCGCGGACTCCGTCGCCGGCGGGTAGACATGGGTGCGGGTCCACGGGACGTCGTTGCTGGCTGCCGGCGCGCACACCACCTGGAAGAGCTGGATGGAGTTGGCGAGGAACGCGGCCGAGCACCCCGCGAGGTACAGCCGCCAGGCCCGGATGAACTCCTCGTCGTACATCGCCCGGACCGTGTCAGCGGCGCGGTCGAATCGCGCAAGCCACTCCCGCAGCGTGCGTGCGTAGTGGAGCCGCAGGTTCTCGACATCGATGACCGAGAAGTTGAACGGCTCGAAGATCGCCATCATCTCCCGCAGGCTCGGGGGATGGCTCCCGGGGAAGATGCGCTGCTCCAGCCATGCGTTGACGGGGGTGGGACGATTGCGGCCGACGCTGTGGACGAGCGCGAGGCCGCCGGGCTTCAGCGTGCGCGCGATGACCGCCCCCAGCGCCTCGTAGTTCCGGACGCCCACGTGCTCCAGCATGCCCACCGAGACGAAGGCGTCGCAGGCGCCCTCGATGTTGCGGTAGTCGTCCAGAACGAACTCCACGCGGTCGTTCATGCCTTCACGGGCCGCACGTTCGCGCGCGTACGCGATCTGCTCGCGCGAGATGTTGAATGCCCGCACCCCGACGCCGTACTCGCGCGCCATGTGCAGGGCCAGCGAGCCCCAGCCGCAGCCGGCCTCGATGACGCGCTGGCCCGGCCGGAGCATCAGCTTGCGGCAGACATGGTCCATCTTGGCGCGCTGCGCCTGCTCCAGCGTGGACTCCGGCGTGGCGTAGTACGCGCAGGTGTAGACCATCTCCTCGTCGAGCCACAGGCGGTAGAAGTCGTTGCCCAGGTCGTAGTGGTGCTGGATATGCCGCCTGGAGCCGGCCCTGGTGTTGGGGCGCGACTTCGGGAGCCGGCCCAGCACGCTGCGCTTGCCCGCGGCCGCGCCCGCGCGGTCCATGCTTCGATAAAGACGTGCGAGGACGTCGACCAGATCGCCCTGCACCTCGATGCGTCCCGCGCTGAACGCATCCCCGAATCCGAGCTCCGGGCCGAGGACCACGCAGAGCAGCGCGCCCCGGTCGCGGAACACGATGCGCCCCGCGCACTCGCCGGAAGGGCGGTATGCGTCCTCGCCATCCCACAACGCGAGGGCGATGTCGGGATTGCCGGCCTTCACCGCCATGCGCCGCACGAGCCATCGATCGAATCCGCCCGGGCGCGCCCGGCTCCCGGCGGATGGTCCGCTCTTCCCGACACCCGGACCGAAGGCGCCGGGAATGCCCAGCGGATGCGGGCGCTGTCGTCTTGCCGCCATCTCCTGCCTCCTGACACGAAGCGACCGGCGAACCGCCGCATCAGTCTCCGGGTGCGCGGGGTCCTCGGATGTGAAGCATTTCGGTGCGAGCCGGATTTCGATGCGGGCGGGCGCCGCAATCGACCCCGACCCGCGCGCGGCGAAAATTATAGCGAGTCGTCCGTCGGGCGCGAAGGCTCGGGTCCCGGGGGCGTCCCGTGGCCGCTCCGGGCTCTGCGCCGTCGCTGGACCGCGCCCACGACCCACCTGGCGAGAAGCGGAAAGATCCCCAGCAGCACGAAGGAGCCGATGAGCGCGGGCGAGAGGATTCCCTGCAGCGACTCGATCCGCCCGAGCTGGGTGCCGGCATTGACGTAGACGATGGTCCCGGGGAGCATGCCGAGCTGGCTTACCCAGGCGAACGTGAGGGTCCGCATCGGGGTGAGGCCCATGACCAGGTTGATGACGAAGAACGGAAAGGCCGGCACCAGCCGCATGGTGAACAGGTAGAACCCCCCCTCGCGCTCGACGCCGGCGTTGATCGTCCTCAGCCGGTCTCCGTAGCGTCGCTGGATTCCGTCGCGCAGGATGTATCGCGACACGACGAAGGCGACCGTCGCGCCGAGCGTCGATGCGAACGAGACGACCACGGTGCCCCACAGCAGCCCGAACACGGCGCCGCCGGCCAGGGTCATGATGGCGGCTCCGGGGAGCGAGAGGCCGGTGATCGCCACGTAGGCGGCGAAGTACGTCGCGAGCACCGCCAGTGGATGCTCGTGGTAGAACGCGTCGATGTCGGCCTGCCGCGCCTTGAGGTGTTCGAGGCTGAGGAAGCGGCCGAGATCGAGCCAGAGGAATGCGACGACCAGCGCCACGACGAGCGCGACGACCGCGAGCCTTCCCTTGTTCATGTCGCGCTTCCTGCCTGACGTGGGTGCCGGTCCGTCCGGCTTCGCGGAGCCGGCGTCCCGGACGATTATAGATGAACGCGCAGCGAGTCCTTGCCGGCGCGCGGTCCACCCGATAGATTCGCGCCCGTGGGCCGCGCCGGGTACGGCTCGGCCATCTCCAGCGGCTCCCGATGCTCCTGTTCTGGATCCTCGCCTCGCTCATCATCCTGGCCGCGCTGCTGCTGGTCGTGCCCACGTTGATGCGCGCCGGCACTCCCGGCCGGGATGCGCCCGGCGATGCGAATGTCGCGCTGTATCGCGAGCGCCTGGCGGAGCTCGATCGCGAACGGGACGGCGGGGAGATCGACGCGGAACGGTACGCGGCGCTGCGACGGGATCTCGAACGGGGGTTGCTCGCCGACGTGGCCGGGCCCGGCGAGCCGCGCGTCTCCGCGTACCCTCCGTCCCATCGGATGGCGATGGCGGTCGCGGTCATGGTGCCGGTCTGCGGCCTCGGGCTCTATCTGTGGCTCGGCTCGCCGCACGGAATCGAATCCCCGCCAGCTTCCGGCCCGCCGGCGGCGGGCGCCGGGACCGCGTCCTCGGTGGAAGCGATGGTCGCCTCGCTCTCCGCAAGGCTCGACGAAGACCCCGCGGACGCCGAGGGCTGGCTCCTGCTCGCCCGCTCGCAGGTGGTGCTGGAACGCTTCGATGCGGCGCTCCCCGCGTTCGAGCGCGCTCACGGGCTGCTCGGCGACGATCCTTCGCTCCTGGCGGACTGGGCCGAGGCGGAGGCCGGGCGCGCGGGCAACCGCTTCCCGGCGAGCGCGCTGGATCGACTCGACCGCGCTCTCGAGCTCGACCCGGATCACGAGAAGGCGCTCTGGCTCGGGGGGTTCGCCGAGGCTCAGAACCGGCGCACGGACCTCGCCGCCGCCCGCTGGGAGCGGCTGCTCGCGCGCCAGCCGCCCGGGTCGCGCGAGGCATCCATCCTCACCGAGATGCTCGCGCAGCTCCGCGGCGCGGGAGGCGCGGCGCCCGCCACGGGCTCCGGGGCGGCCGGAGCCGCGGCGGCGACGGAATCCGGCGGCGGAGACGCGTCCGGGAGCGGAGCCCGGATCGTGGTCGAGGTCAGCCTCGCCCCGGACCTCGGGCTGGAGCTCGGGGCCAGCGAGCCGGTGTTCGTCTTCGCCCGCGCCCCGTCGGGCGCCGGCCCTCCGGTCGCGGTCGCGCGCACCATCGTCGGAGCTCTCCCGGCCACCATCGTGCTCGACGAGACGAACGCGATGATGCCTTCGCTGTCGCTCGCGACCGTGGAGAATGCGCTCGTCACCGCGCGCGTGGCGCGTTCGGGGACGGCGGACCGCACCAGCGGCGACATCGAAGGCGCCTTCGGGCCGGTCGCGGTCGCCGACCCCGCCCCGGTGAGAGTCGTGATCTCGCAGATCGTCCCCTGATCCCGCCGGTGCGGCGCTCCGGCATGCGGCCGCCCGCGACGCGGATCTCCGAACCCCTGCCGCGGTGGTGCGCGCCGTGAACTTCCTCGCCCACGCGCTGCTGTCGCCCGACGACGAGGAGATACGCGCGGGGAACGTGTGCGCGGACCTGGTCAAGGGCAGGATCGACGGCGCGGTTCCACCCGGCATCGCGACCGGGGTGGCGCTCCACCGCGCCATCGACCGATACGCGGACCGTCATCGCGCTTTCAGATCGTGCCTTGGATGCATCGCCGCTCCCCGCCGCCGCTACGCCGGGGTCCTTGTGGACATCTTCTTCGACCACTGCCTTGCACGATGCTGGACGGACTACTCGACGGTGCGCTTCGACGTCTTCGTCGAGCATGTCTGCGCACAGGTAGAGCGTCAGGCGGAGGTCATCCCGGTGCGTGACCGGGCGCGGCTCGAGCGCATGCTCGAGAGTCGATGGCTGGGCCTGTACGCGATCCGGAGCGGCCTCGACACGGCGCTTGCCGGGCTGGCCCGCCGAGCGAGGTTCGGTCACGGTCTCCGGGAGGCGGCGGCCGACCTCGAGCGGCACTATCCGACGTTCGAATCTTCGCTTCACGACCTGATGCCGGCGCTGCGCGAGCAGGCGGACCGGGTGCTCGCAGGCCGCACCGGCTGAGGGCCGGCCGGGACCGGTCCCGCGCCGCCGGCTCGTCCGCTGCACACCGCCTCCGGGCCTCTGGACCTTCCTTCGCCGGATTCCACGGGGAACGGGCCGGCGGGACGGCTGGCGCCGATGGACGGGACCATCGGGCACTCGTCCCGGGCCCGCGTCGGCTGCTTCGCCCGGCACCGGATCGCACCGCCCGACCTCCCCCGCACGCCGCTCGGGATGGCCGGCGGCCGGGTTTCGCAAGGCATCCCCGACGGAGAGTCTGTCCACAGGATTTCCCGCTGTTTCGCCTGCCTTGTCCACCGGTCACTCCACAAGATGTTGTGGTTTCGCGAGTTGCCTGTCCACAATTTCTGGTGTTAAATGGACCTTCTCCGTAACGGAACGAGACGAACGCCTACACGACCGGCGACCGATGCCGATTGCGCCGGCGGACCCGCCGGGGTCGGAACGGCTGTCTCCCGCACTCCGGCATCGGGTATCACACGGGGAACGTCGTGCGGCCGATGCGGCCCGAGGCCCCGGGAATCGGACTCGGCACTCCGCACCACCGGATCGGTTCAAGGGAAGGGAGCATCGATGGTCATCGATACTGCGGGTGCCGGCCGGTCGTTCGGCGGGGAGATCCGGCGATGAGGCTGGCGGAGCGGATGCACGTCGAGACCGACGTCTCCACCATTCCCCTCCAGGCGGCGTCGCTCGACATCTGGGACAGCAAGTACCGCCTGAAGAGGCGCGACGGCACGGTTCTGGATCGCGACATCGACGATACCTGTCGCCGCGTCGCCCGCGCGATCGCCGAGGTCGAGACCACCGACGAGCTCCGGGCGCTCTGGGGCGAGCGCTTTCTGTGGGCGCTGCGCCGAGGCGCGATTCCGGCCGGACGCATCGTCTCGAACGCCGGAGCGCTGGATCACAAGCCCGCGACGTCGACCATCAACTGCACGGTGTCGGGCATCGTCCTCGACTCCATGGACGACATCCTGAACAAGGTCCACGAGGCCGGACTCACCCTCAAGGCCGGTTGCGGGATCGGATACGAGTTCTCCACCCTGCGGCCGAAGGGCGCGTACGTGAGCGGAGCCGGGGCGTACACGTCGGGGCCGCTGTCGTTCATGGACATCTACGACCGGATGTGCTTCACGGTGTCGTCGGCGGGGGGACGGCGGGGGGCGCAGATGGCCACCTTCGACGTGGGTCATCCCGATGTCCTCGATTTCATCCGGGCCAAGCGCGAGGACGGCCGCCTGCGCCAGTTCAACCTCTCGCTGCTCGTCACCCGCGAGTTCATGCGGGCGGTCCGGGACGACGCCGGGTGGAAGCTCGCGTTTCCGCTGATGCAGCCGGAAGTCGAGCACGACGACATCGATCTCGGCGATCCGGAGTCGGTGGTGTGGCGGAGCTGGCCGGTGCACGACGGGTACGTCACGAACCACCTCGGAAAGGTTGCCTGCAGGGTCTACCGGACCGTGCGGGCGCGGCGGATCTGGGACGTCATCATGTCGTCGACATATGACTTCGCCGAGCCGGGATTCATCCTGATCGACGAAATCAACGACATGAACAACAACTGGTTCTGCGAGGACATCCGCACCACCAATCCCTGCGGGGAGCAACCGCTTCCGCCGTACGGCTCGTGCCTGCTCGGCTCGGTCAACCTCACGCGGTTCGTGCTCGATCCGTTCACGGATCGCACGCGCTTCGACTGGGAGACCTTCCGGGAAGTGGTCGCCGTCTTCACCCGCATGCTCGACAACGTCGTCGAGGTCAACGGACTCCCCCTCGGCCCCCAGCGCGCCGAGATCATGCGCAAGCGGCGCCACGGGATGGGCTACCTCGGACTCGGCTCGACCCTGACGATGCTGCGCATCAGGTACGGCTCGGAGGCATCGACCGAGTTCACCGAGCGCGTGACGCGCGAAATGGCGGTCACCGGCTGGAAGACCGCTCTGTCACTGAGCCGGGAGAAGGGCCCCGCCCCGCTGATGGAGGAGTCGTTCGCGGTGACGACGGAGATGCTCGCGCAGCGCCCGGAGATGGCGCGGGACGGCATGGCCATCGGCGATCGGGTCAAGGGCAAGGTGCTCCATGCGCGGTACAGCCGCTACATGCAGCGGCTGGCCGAGGTCGAGCCCGAGCTCGTCGACGCGCTCGCCGAGCAGGGCGCGCGGTTCACCCACCATACCTCGATCGCCCCCACGGGGACGATCTCGCTCTCGCTCGCGAACAATGCGAGCAACGGGATCGAGCCGAGCTTCGCGCACCACTACTCCCGGAACGTCATTCGCGAAGGCCGCAAGACGAAGGAGAAGGTCGACGTGTACTCCTTCGAGATGCTCGCCTATCGCGAGCTCGTCGACTCTCGGGCGACGCCCGAGGGCGCCGGCGCCGGCGGGCTTCCCGAGTACTTCGTCACCGCCGGCGACATCACGCCCAGGCAGCACGTCGACGTCCAGGCCGCGGCGCAACGCTGGATCGATTCGTCGATTTCCAAGACCGCGAACGTTCCGACCGACTATCCCTACGAAGACTTCAAGGACATCTACCTCTACGCCTTCGAGCGGAGGCTGAAGGGTTGCACGACGTTTCGTTTCAACCCGTCGGCATTCCAGGGGGTGCTCGTGAAGGAGAAGGATCTGGAGAGCACGACCTATCGGTTCACGCTCGAGGACGGGACGGTGGTCGAAGCCAGGGGCAACGAGGAGATCGAGTACGACGGCGATGTCCACACCGCCGCCAATCTCTACGACGCGATCAAGGAGGGCTACTACGGCAAGTTCTGAGTCCGGTCGCCGTTGCCGTCGAGCGCCGGGCCGCCTCACTCGCCGAGGAGCGCTTGCGGAGAGGGAACCTCTCCCGCTGGAGGAAAGCAGCCATGACCATCAGGATCAGCCAGAAGATCGTCGAGTACGGAATCGAGTCTCGCGACGAGACTCCCGTCGCGCCGCCGCCCCGGCCCAAGGCGGACGTCATCCAGATGCACGAGAAGATCGAGCGCCCGGAAACGCTGCTCGGCTCGACGTACAAGCTCAAGACGCCGCTGTCGGACCACGCTCTCTACGTGACGATCAACGATGTCGTGCTGAACGTGGATACCGAGCACGAGCAGAGGCGCCCGTTCGAGATCTTCATCAACTCCAAGAACATGGAGCATTTTCAGTGGATCGTGGCGCTCACGCGCATCGTGTCGGCGGTGTTCCGCAAGGGCGGAGACGTCACGTTCCTCGTCGAGGAACTGCGGTCAGTGTTCGACCCCCGGGGCGGCTACTTCAAGAAGGGGGGCCGCTACATGCCTTCGCTGGTCGCCGAGATCGGCGATGCCATAGAGGCGCACATGCGATCGATCGGGCTGATCGCGGACGAGCCGCCCGCCTCGACCGGACGACGCATGACGGAGGAGAAACGCTCGGGGTCCGGGAGAGAGGTGGCCGCCGGCCACGGAGGCCGCTGGCGCCCGTTCCCCGAGGGTGCGCAGTTCTGCACGAAATGCCAGATGCCGGCGGTCGTTCACGCCGACGGATGCCTGAACTGCCTCAATTGCGGCGATTCGAAATGCGGCTGAACGACTTCGGCCGCGGGGGACATCGAACGACTTGCCTCCGGCCCGTCCGGGTCCGCACCGGGATGGTCCGATACCCGGCTCCCGACGAGACCGTTCCCGTCCAGTCCCGTAATCTCGACCGGCTCCAGACGCGCGTCGGCCCGGCCTTCCCCGAGATCGACCCGAAGGTAGTTGTCCGTCCAGCCACCGATACGCGAGGCGCCCCCGCGGCGCGACGTCTCGACGAGAACATCGACGACCTGTCCGACGTGGCGCTCCGCGAAACGCCCGTTCTTGTCCGCCGAGAGCCGCTTCAGGGCCCGGGTGCGGCGTTTCCCGACATCCGCCGGCACCTGTCCGGTGAAGCGCTCCGCCTCGGAGCCGGGTCGGGTCGAGTACGTGAACGCATGCACGTAGGTGATGGGAAGCCTTTCGACACATTCGAAGGTGCGGAGGAAATCCTCGTCGGTCTCGCCGGGGAAGCCGCAGATGACGTCCACCCCGATCCCGCACCCGGGGATGCGCTCGCCGATGCGGGTGACGAGTTCCGCGAACTCCCCGGCCGAGTACCGCCGCTTCATCCGGCGCAGCACCGCGTCGCTCCCGCTCTGGAACGGGATGTGAAAGTGTCGCGCGAACTTCGGTGACTCGGCCATGAGGGTGATGATCTCGTCGTCGAGCGACGCGGGCTCGATCGAGCTCAGCCGGAACCGCTCGACCCCGCCGATCTCCAGAATGCCCCCGATCAGCTCGGGCAGCAGGCGACGCCGCTCCGGGAGGTCGAGTCCGTAGTCGCCGATGTGCACGCCGGTGAGCACCACCTCGACATGGCCGGCCCCGGCGAGCCGGCGCACCTGTTCGAGCACGCTCGCCGGGGTCCGGCTTCGCGACATGCCCCGCGTCCTTGGAACGATGCAGAACGTGCAGGATTCGTTGCAGCCTTCCTGCACCTTGACGAACGCACGGCTGCGCTCGGTCATCTCCGTGATCGGCACGTCCAGAAAGGTCTTCGCGGTCGAGATCGGCGACACCGCGACCACCGGAGGCCCCTCTTCGAGGCGGTCGATCAGCTCCGCCACCCGGGCGCGGTCCGCCGCCCCCACCACCAGGGCGACCCCCGGCAGCGCCGCCAGCTCCTCGGGCGCCCGCTGGGCGTAGCAGCCGGTCACGACGATCCTCGACTGCGGGTGCTCGGCCGCGATCCGCCGGATCGCCTTGCGCGCCGAAGCGTCGGCCCGCGCGGTCACGCTGCAGGTGTTCACGACGTGGACGTCGGCGGTATCGCGCGCGCCGACCGTCTCGAAGTCGCATGCGTCGTTCACCAGGGAGCGGATCGCCTCCGTGTCGTACTGATTGAGGCGGCACCCGAACGTGTGGTAAGCGATTCGACGCCTCATGGCCCGGAGCTCCGATCGTCGTGGTGGATGACCCGCCGCGGCGCAATTCCGGTGCGCCATTTCCCGGCAAGCTCCGTCATGGCGCCGATAGCGCGTTCCGGACGCCGAGTCACGAAACGGGGCGTCCACACGACACGCCAGCCCGGAGCTCCCGGAGACGCGGCGAGCCGCGGATTGATCCAGACCGAGCCGATTGCGGCAAGCGTGTCGCCGCAATACACCAGCGGCATGTGGCCGCGCTCCCACGGGGGGATTCCGAGCGACTGGAACCGCTTCTTCAGTGAATGTCCCCGCACGCCCAGCGGCCGCATCCATCCCGCGTCGCCTCCGCGGGTTCGCACCGTGATCACTGCGTCCCGAGCCGCATCGTCGAGCCCCCCGGAGGTGCAGGATTCCCAGGCGAGGCAACCGTGGTCCAGCGCGAGCGGCTCCGGGATCCGCCAGCGGCGCACGACCCGGGCCGCGACGGGCGGCGTCCGGGAGACCAGCCGGATCCGACCATGGAAACGCCGGACCTCGACGTCCCCGAGACTGACGCACGGCATCGCATCCGGTCTGGCGTCGACGATCTCACGGGCGATCCGGTCGATCCGGCGCGCGCCGGGCGACGCGATTCCCCGTGCTCTCAGCCAGCCGGCAACGGCATTGCGTCGCCTCGCGGGCTCCAGCGCTCCGACCACCGCGGCGTCGAGCGACTCGCCGTCGACACCCCCGGCCGACTCGAGGTCGATGGCAGCCATCGCGTCGAGCAGGCCGGCCGCCTCGCGGCAGCGTTCCGCGGTCCGCGCCAGGGTCGACCGCAGCGCGGGCCATCGCTTCCCGAGGGTGGGGATCACCTCCCGGCGCAGTGCGGCTCTCGCGAAGCGCGGATTCGTGTTGGCCGGATCGCGGATCGGCTCGACCCCGGTCGCGCTCGCGTACTCGCGCAGCGCCGTCCGCGAGACTCCGAGCGCCGGTCGCGCGACGACACCTGCGCCAAGGCGCCGCCGGTGCGGGATCCCCGCCAGGCCGCGCGGACCGGATCCCCGCAGCAGGTTCAGCAGTACCGTCTCCACGTGATCATCCCCGGAGTGGGCGGTGCACAGCACGTCCGCGGCCCCAAGGATGCGCTCGAACACCGCATAGCGGGCGGCGCGCGCCGTCCCTTCGTCGCAGTGCGCGGCGTCGCCCGGCTTCGGGTCCACGTCCAGAACCGTCAGCTCGACCGACAGCCGGCGGCAGACTTCCCTGCAATGGCTCGCCCACCGGATCGAGTCCGGGTGCAGGTGATGGTTCACGTGAACGGCGCACAATTGCATCTCGGGAGCGCTCTCGCGGAGCCGGCTGAACGCATGGAGCAGCGCGAGCGAGTCGGCCCCGCCGCTGAACGCGACCACGAAGCGGGTCTCCGGGGGGAATGTCGCCACGAATCCGGCGACGAGATCCGGTCCGAATGGCCTTCGATTCGTCACCGCCCCGTCAACGCCGTACCCGCGACCACTTCCGCGAGTCGGTCGGCCTGCCTTTCCACCTCGGCCGGCGAGGTTCCCTCGACCATGATGCGCACCATCGGCTCCGTTCCCGACGGGCGCAGAAGCACGCGTCCGCCGGTTCCGAGATCCGCCTCGGTGGCCGCGATCGCATCCTGGAGCGTGTCGTTCGAATCGAGCTCGACCCGCCCCACGAGCCGCACGTTGCGCAGCGTCTGCGGATACTTCGACATGCCCTGCTTCGCTTCGCCGAGCGCGCGGCCGGAACGTACCAGAGCACGGAGCACCTGGAGAGAGGACACGATGCCGTCACCGGTGGTCGTGTGGTCGAGGCAGATGATGTGTCCCGACGATTCACCTCCGATCAGGGACCCCTGCTCGCGCATCAGCTCCATCACGTATCGGTCGCCTACCTTCGCGCGGTGCAGGTCGACCCCGAGCGACTGCAACGCCACTTCCAGTCCACGATTCGTCAGCACGGTTCCGACCACCGATTCATCGAGCCTTCCTCCGGCGTGGCGGTCTTCGGCGATGATGAAGAGAAGCTCGTCCCCGTCCACGATCTCCCCGCCGGCATCGACCATCATGACCCGGTCGCCGTCGCCGTCGAGCGCGATGCCGAGATCCGCCCGGCGCTCCCGGACCGCATTGCAAAGCGAATTCGGCGCCAGAGGACCGAAGCCGTCGTTGATGTTCAGTCCGTCGGGTGCGCACCCGATCGGCACCACCTCCGCGCCGAGCTCCGAGAAGACCCTCGGCGCGATGTGGTACGTCGCGCCATGGGCGCAGTCGACGACGAGCCGCAGTCCCTCCAGGGTCAGGTCGGGGGGCACCGTGCTCTTGCAGAACTCGATGTACCGTCCCGCCGCGTCGTCGATTCTGACCGCCTTGCCGATATCGGTGCTGCGCACGGTCCGCATCGGCGCGTCGATCGCCGCTTCGATCGCGAGCTCGACATCGTCGGACAGCTTGCCGCCGTTCTCGTTGAAGAACTTGATGCCGTTGTCCGAACAGGGGTTGTGCGAGGCGCTGATGACGATCCCCGCCGTGGCGCGCAGGGTACGGGTGAGATGGGCCACGGCAGGGGTCGGCATCGGTCCGACCAGCACCACGTCCACACCCGCTGCGGTGAGCCCGGCCTCCACCACGGATTCGAACATGTAGCCCGAGATCCGGGTGTCCTTGCCGATGACGACCTTGCTTCGTTTCCCGCCGGCCAGCACGGTGCCGGCCGCCCAGCCGAGCTTGAGGAAGAAGTCCGCGGTGATCGGAGGGTTGCCGACCTCGCCACGGATTCCGTCGGTGCCGAAGTACCTTCTCTTCGCGGCCATCGATCAGCGCTGCACCGATCCGGGCCACGAGGCCGGGCCGCATGTCGCGCTCCGCTCGGCGCATGCCGGCGAATCGGCGCGGGCGGACAGCGGGAGGGCGGCCTGGCCCGGAGACATTGTCCGCGTCGGAGAGTGGAGCCGGCGGCGGAACGTGTCGTGCGACCCGTCGTCAGTGCAGGCTCGCGGGTCCACCGATGGAGCCCGATCCGGACGGGGACTGCTCGCCGTCGCTGTCGCCTTCCACCGCCGGAGAATCTCCGCCCGGCGGAGGCTGATCCGACGAGTCCTGCGGCGGTCTCGGCTCGCGTCCCTCCATGATGTCCCTGATCTGCTCGACGTCGATCGTCTCGTAGCGGATGAGAGCGTCCGCCATGGCGTGAAGCCGCTGCTCGTTCTCCTTGAGAATCCCCGTCGAGCGCTGGTAGTTCCGCTCGATGATGCTGCGCACTTCCTCGTCGATGAGGTCCTGCGTCTGATCGGAGACCGTCTTGTGCTGGGTGACGCTGTGCCCCAGAAAGACCTCGCCCTCCTCTTCACTGTAGGTCAGCGGCCCCAGCTTCTCGGACAGTCCCCACCTCGTCACCATGTTCCGCGCAAGCTCGGTGGCCCGCTGGATGTCGTTGCTCGCCCCGGTGGTGACGCTCTCGGGGCCGAAGATCAGCTCTTCCGCGATACGCCCGCCGAACAGGCTCGAAATCTGGCTCTCCAGGCGCTCCTTGCTGTAGCTGTAGCGGTCTTCCTCCGGGAGGAACATCGTCACGCCCAGGGCGCGGCCGCGGGGAATGATGGTGACCTTGTAGACGGGATCGTGGGATGGCACCAGCAGACCGACGATCGCGTGGCCCGCCTCGTGGTACGCGGTCAGACGCTTCTCGTCGTCGCTCATCACCATCGAGCGCCGCTCCGAGCCCATCATGATCTTGTCCTTCGCCTTCTCGAACTGCTCCATGTCCACGGTGCGCCGGTTCGCCCGCGCCGCGAACAGGGCCGCTTCGTTGACGAGGTTGGCGAGGTCGGCGCCGGAGAACCCCGGAGTGCCGCGGGCGATCACGCTCGGCTCGACGTCGCGGTCGAGCGGGATCTTGCGCATGTGGACCTTGAGGATCTGCTCCCGCCCGCGAATGTCGGGCAGTGGAACGACGACCTGACGGTCGAACCGTCCCGGGCGAAGCAGGGCCGGGTCGAGAACATCGGGTCGGTTGGTCGCGGCGATGACGATGATCCCCTCGTTCCCCTCGAACCCGTCCATCTCGACGAGAAGCTGATTGAGGGTCTGCTCCCTCTCGTCGTGTCCGCCGCCGAGACCCGCGCCCCGGTGACGGCCGACCGCGTCGATCTCGTCGATGAAGATGATGCACGGCGCATGCTTCTTGGCCTGCTCGAACATGTCGCGCACCCGTGATGCGCCGACGCCCACGAACATCTCCACGAAGTCCGAGCCGGAGATGGTGAAGAACGGTACCTTCGCCTCGCCCGCGATGGCACGGGCGAGCAGGGTCTTGCCGGTTCCGGGCGAGCCGACCATGAGCACGCCGCGGGGGATCTTGCCGCCGAGCTTCTGGAACTTCGCGGGGTCGCGCAGGAAGTCCACGAGCTCGCCCACTTCCTCCTTGGCCTCGTCGACCCCGGCGACATCCGCGAACGTCACCTTGACCTGATCCTCGCCGAGCAGGCGCGCCCGGCTCTTGCCGAACGACAGCGCGCCCCGGCCGCCGGCGCCACCCTGCATCTGGCGCATGAAGAAGATCCACACGCCAATCAGCAGGAGCATCGGGAACCACGAGATGAAGATCTGCATCAGCAGCGACTGCTGCTCGGGCGGCCGCGCGTCGATGACCACCCCGTTCTCCAGCAGATCGCCGACCAGCGCCTTGTTGTCGGTCTCCGGCGTATAGGTGCCGAACCGCTCGCCGGTGTGCAGCACACCCTGGATGTTTCGCCCTTCGATCACGACCTTCTGGACCCTTCCCTGCTTCACGTCGGCAATGAAGCGGGAATACTCGATCTGCTCCGTTCCCGTGCGACGCGGGCCGAAGTTGTTGAAGATGGACATCAGCACCAGGGCGATGACCACCCAGAGGATCAGATTCTTTGCCATGTTGCTCACTGTCGGTGCCTGCGGTGGAAGCCGTTGCCCTCGTGGGTGCCGCAACCGCTCTTCACCACCGGCGCGAACGTTCCAGTCCGCGCCTCCGAGCGCCGGTGCAACTCACTGAATCCGCGCACCGTTCCCCCCCGATTGTCGCCTGTGGCGTCGCCTGCGTCCACATGACGCGAGCGATCCGAAACTGTACCCCGACCGTCGGCGGCGAATGCGGCCGGTACGTCGCGCCCGCTTCCGCGGACCCGGCGAGATGGCCCGCCGGTTTCGGGCTGTCTGCGGGTGGCGCGACGCCGCGCCCGCGAAGACGCCGCCCCCATGCTCGACGCCCCCGCCCGCGGTTCGGGGCCGCCGCCCGTCAGCTCGTCCCCTGCGGAGAGTCCACCGGCATTCGGGCGGCATTCGGGCGCCACAGGCTGTTCCCGGGCTCCGATCACCGGCCGGTGCGGTCCACGCCTCGCGCGAGCGCATAGGTTTCGCTCGACTGCCTTCTGGATGCCGCCGGCTTTCTGACCGTGACGCTGGCGAATCGTTCGCGCAGCGTCCGCAGGTACGGCGCCGTCTCCTCGCCCTGGAACAGCTTCACGAGGAAGGCCCCGTCGCGCTTGAGCACGCCGCCCGCGAATCCGGCGGCGCCTTCCGCCAGCTCGCGCCAGCGTACCTGGTCGTTCACCTTCATGCCGCTCAGATTGGGCGCCATGTCCGACATTACAAGGTCGACCGCCTGCCGGCCGATGCCTGTCTCCAGCCGCTCGAGCACTTCCGCACGACGGAAGTCTCCCTGAATGAACTCGACCCCGGCGAGCGGCTCCATCTCCAGGATGTCGAGGGCGACGATCCGGCCACCGGGGGGAAGCGCCCGGCGTGCGATCTGGGACCATCCTCCGGGCGCGGCGCCGAGGTCGACGACCACCCGCGCACCACGAAACAGCCGATCGCGCGCATCGATGGCCTCGAGCTTGAGAGCGGCCCGCGAGCGCAGCCCGCGCCTGCGCGCTTCCCGGAAGAACGCGTCGCCGGCACCCCAGGGGGCCCCCCTGCGCGTCACGGCCGGCGCTTCAGGACGTACACGATGATGCGCGCCTCCGAACGGCCCGGCTGTCCCGATCGCGCGTTCCCGCGCCGCGGACGGGAGGCGCGGGTCCGTCAGAGGTACCTGACGGAGAGGATTTCGTACTCGATCTCCCCGTCCGGCGCGATGACGGTGACGGTCTCCCCTTCCTCCTTTCCGATCAGGGCACGAGAGAGCGGCGAGCTGATGGAGATGAGGCCCTTGCCGATGTCGGCCTCCACGTCGCCGACGATCTGGTACCGCACCTCGGCGCCGGTGGAGAGACGTTCGAGCTCGACCGTCGCGCCGAAGACCACCCGTCCGCGCCCGTCGACCGCGCCGGGATCGATGATCTCCGCGGAGCCGAGCCATCCTTCGAGCTCCGCGATCCGCCCTTCGATGAAGCCCTGCTGCTCCTTCGCGGCGTGGTACTCGGCGTTTTCGCGCAGGTCTCCATGCGCCCGGGCCTCCGTGATCGCGTGGATGATCTTCGGCCGGACTTCGGTCTTGAGCTCCTGCAGCTCGTCGCGAAGCCTGCGGGCACCATTCCTCGTCAGCGGTCGCCGGTTCACGATCCCGCCTCCCTGTGGATCTCCTGCATCGAGCCCACCGCCGGTGGGCCCGGCGCCCGAATCGCCTCGACGGAGGCCATCAACGCAGGCCGAGAACGTCCTGCATGTCGTACAGGCCGGGTGGCCTGCGAGTGACCCAGCGCGCGGCCCGGACCGCGCCCGCCGCGAAGTTCGCCCGGCTCGTGCCGCGGTGCGTCAGCTCGATGCGCTCTCCCTCGCCGGCGAACATCACGGTATGTTCGCTGACGATGTCGCCCGCTCGAATCGTCTCGAAGCCGATGGTCTCGCGGTCACGGACTCCGGTGCGGCCTTCGCGCCCGTAGACCGCGCAGTCGGCGAGGTTCCGGCCGAGCGCGGCGGCGACGATCTCGCCCATGCGTACCGCGGTGCCCGACGGTGCGTCGACCTTGTTGCGGTGGTGCGCCTCGATGATCTCGATGTCGACGCTGTCGCCGAGCGTGCGCGCCGCGACGTCCAGGAGCCTGAAGCAGAGATTGACCCCGACGCTCATGTTGGGGGCGTGCACGATGGGGATGTCGCGGGCGGAGCGTTCCAGGGCCGCGAGCTGATCGGGGGACAGCCCGGTGGTGCCGATGACCATCGCGCGCCCCATCGACCGGCACGCCTCGGCATGCTCGACGGTCGGCTCCGGAAGGGTGAAGTCGATGCAGGCGTCGCAGACCGCGAGGGCGCGATGCACGGAGCCCCCGACCGGCACGCCGATCTCGCCGATGCCGGCCAAGGCTCCGGCGTCGGTGCCGAGGAAGGGATTGTCTTCCCGCTCGACGGCGGCCGCGACCTCCGTGTCCGTCTCGGCGTGCACGGTCTGCACGAGCATCCGTCCCATTCGTCCGGCCGCCCCGAGGACCGCGATCCGGATCGTGTCCGCGCCCGGAGTCATGTTCGCACCGGTCAGGTTCCGAGGCCCTCGAAGAACTCCCTCACGGAGTCGAACCATGAAGTCGCCTTCGGATCGTGTGTCTTGCGGCTGTCCTTCATCGATGCATCGAGCTCGCTCAACAGCGCCTTCTGGCGCTTGCTCAGGTTGACCGGGGTCTCCACCGTGACCTTGCAGACGAGATCGCCGGGACCGGGACCGCGCGCCGGCCGGACCCCCTTTCCTCGCAGCCTGAGCAGGCGTCCGGTCTGCGTCTCGGCCGAGATCCTCAGGCTGACGCGTCCGTCGAGCGTGGGCACCTCCAGCTCGCCTCCGAGCGCGGCCATGGTAAACCCGATCGGTACCTCGCAGTACAGGTTCGCGCCGTCGCGCACGAAGATGGGATGCTCGCGCACCTGAATCTCGACGTAGAGGTCGCCCGGAGGTCCTCCCCGCTCCCCCGCCAGGCCCTCGCCGCCGACCCGAATCCGGTCCCCGGTGTCGACTCCGGGCGGGATGGTGACCGAGAGCGTCTTTTCGCGTCGCACCTTGCCGCGCCCGCGGCACGCGCCGCACGGATGAGCGATCACGGTGCCCGCGCCATGGCACCGCGGACAGGTTTGCTGGAGCGAGAAGAAGCCCTGCTGGACGCGGACCTGGCCCTGCCCTCCGCAGGTCCCGCAGGTCGAGGACGCCGTACCGGGCGCCGCGCCCGTTCCCGAGCAGGTGTCGCAGGCGGCTTCGGTCGGAAACCGAATCCTGGAGGTCGTCCCCGCCACCGCCTCCTCGAGCGCGAGCTCGAGCTCGTAGCGGAGGTCGGCGCCGCGATAGACCCGCTGTCCATCGCCGCGCCCTCCGAAGATGTCACCGAACACCTCGTCGAAGATGTCGCGAAATCCGGCGCCTCCCGAGAACCCGCCGCCGCCCGCATCCACCCCCGCGTGACCGAGCTGGTCGTAGGCGGCCCGCTTCTGCCGGTTGGAGAGGACGTCGTAGGCTTCCTTCGTCTCCTTGAACCTTTCCTCCGCGCCGGCATCGTCGGGATTCCGGTCCGGGTGGAACTTCATCGCCAGGCGGCGATACGCCTGCTTGAGCTCGGCGTCCCCGGCGTCGCGGGATACCCCCAGCACATCGTAGTAGTCCCGTTTCGCCATGCCTCACCGCCGCCGGCTGTCCGCCTCGCGCAGGAAGGCGCACGACCGGGCGCACTCCGCATCGCACGCCGGGCGTTCCCGCGCCCCGCTGCTCCCGCCCCGACGCACGCCGGGCAGTCTCCCGCGGCGGGCTGCGCTGCTCAGCGGGCGTCCTCGTCGCGGACCTCCTCGAACTCGGCGTCCACGACGTCGCCGCTCCCCGCAGCGCCCGCGTCGCCGTCGTCCGCCGCCGGGCCGTCGCCGCCCTGCGACTTCCGGTACGCACGTTCGGCAAGCTTGCCGGAGAGCTCGGTGAGTGTCTGCATCTTCGCCTCGATCTCCGTCTTGTCGTCGCCGGCCACCGCCGTCTCCAGCGCCTTGATCGCCGCCTCGATCTCCTCCTTCTCCTGCGCCTCCACCTCCTCGCCCAGCTCGTCCAGCGACTTCTTCGTCGCGTGGATCAGGCCGTCGGCCTGGTTTCTCGCGTCGACCAGCTCCCGGAACCGGCGATCCTCGTCCGCATGGGCTTCGGCGTCCCTCACCATGCGTTCGATCTCGTCGTCGGACAGTCCCGACGAGGCCCGGATCACGATCGACTGCTCCTTGCCCGTCGCCTTGTCCTTGGCCGAGACGTTCAGAATGCCGTTGGCGTCGATGTCGAAGGTCACATCGATCTGCGGGACGCCGCGCGGCGCGGGTGGAATGTCGGCCAGATCGAACCGCCCGAGGGACTTGTTGTCCGTGGCCCGCTCCCGTTCGCCCTGGAGCACGTGCACCGTCACCGCCTGCTGGCCGTCGTCGGCGGTGGAGAAGACCTGCGAGTGCTTGGTCGGGATGGTCGTGTTCTTCTCGATGAGCTTGGTCAGCACGCCCCCGAGAGTCTCGATCCCCAGGGAGAGCGGGGTCACGTCGAGGAGCAGGACGTCCTTCACGTCGCCGGCCAGCACCCCGGCCTGGATGGCGGCGCCGACCGCCACCGCCTCGTCCGGGTTCACGTCGCGGCGCGGGTCCTTGCCGAAGATCGACTTCACCATCTCCTGAACCTTCGGCATGCGCGTCTGCCCGCCGACGAGGATGACGTCGGAGATGTCCGACCCCGAGACCCCCGCGTCCTTCATCGCCACCCGGCACGGCCCCATGGTGCGCACGATGAGGTCCTCGACGAGCGATTCCAGCTTCGCCCGCGTCAGCTTGATGTTCAGGTGCTTCGGTCCGCTCGCGTCGGCGGTGATGTACGGCAGGTTGAGCTCGGTCTGCTGGCTCGAGGACAGCTCGATCTTCGCCTTTTCGGCGGCCTCCTTCAGCCGCTGCAGGGCAAGGGGGTCGTTGTGGAGGTCGATGCCCGACTCCCTTTTGAACTCGTCGGCGAGATAGTCGATGATCCGGAGGTCGAAGTCCTCCCCGCCCAGGAACGTGTCCCCGTTCGTCGACAGCACCTCGAACTGGTGCTCGCCGTCGATCTCCGCGATCTCGATGATCGAGATGTCGAATGTCCCGCCTCCGAGGTCGTACACCGCGATCTTCGAATCGCCGCGGCGCTTGTCCATCCCGTACGCGAGGGCGGCCGCGGTCGGCTCGTTGATGATCCGCTTCACGTCGAGGCCCGCGATGCGTCCGGCGTCCTTCGTCGCCTGGCGCTGCGAGTCGTTGAAGTACGCCGGCACCGTGATGACCGCCTCCTTCACGTCTTCGTTGAGGTAGTCCTCCGCCGTCTTCCTCATCTTCTGCAGCACCCGCGCGGAGACCTCCGGCGGCGCCATCCGCCTGCCCTTCGCCTCGATCCACGCGTCGCCGTTGTCCGCGGCGACGATGCGGTACGGCACCATGTCCATGTCGCGCTGTACCACGTCGTCGGTGAACCGGCGGCCGATCAGGCGCTTGATCGCGAACAGGGTATTCGTCGGATTGGTCACCGCCTGGCGTTTCGCGGACTGTCCGACGAGCACTTCGTCGTCCTGCGCGAAGGCCACCACGGACGGAGTGGTCCGATCGCCCTCGCTGTTCTCCAGGACCCTCGCGGAGTCGCCGTCCATGACCGCCACGCACGAGTTCGTGGTGCCGAGGTCGATTCCGATGATCTTGCCCATGTCAGATACCTCCGGTGCTGCCCGTTCGAATTGCGGAGCGAGCTCGCGCAGGGCGAGCGGCGGTTCAGGCGAGCCCGCTCGAAGCGAGCGGCGGTCGTCGATGCCGGCGTGGAAATCGCCGATTCCCGGCCGTGCGGGATATTGGGCTCACGGCCGGTCTTTCAACCCCGGCCGCGGCTACTTCGCGACGATGACCATGGCCGGACGCACCAGGCGTTCGTGCAGCAGGCAGCCCTTCTGCACCACCGTGAGCACCGTTCCGGACTCGGCGGTGTCGCTGTCCTGCATGGTCATCGCCTGGTGGAACTCGGGGTCGAAGGGCTCGCCGGCGGGATCGACGGCCCTGACCCCGAACTTCTCCATCGCCTGATCGAGCATTCGCAGGGTCAGCTCGACGCCCTCCACGACGCCGGCGGCGCCTGCTCCGTTCCCGGACGAGGCCGCGAGTCCGAGCTCCAGGCTGTCCCTGACCGGAAGCAGCTCGGAGACGAACCTCTCGAGCGCGAACCGGTGCGCGTTCCGCAGATCCCGCTCCAGGCGCCGGCGGACGTTCTCGAGCTCGGCGTGGGCCCGCAACGCCCGATCCAGATTCTCCCTCGCCTCGCGGCGCGCCTCGGCCAGCTCTTCCTCGATGGACGGGGCCGGAGGCTCGCCCGCTTCGGGGTCCGGCCACGCTTCGCCCGCTTCTCCCGTTTCGGTCTCGCGGCCGGGTCCGACGGTCCCCGCCGCGGCGGCCCCGCCGGCGACGCCGGCATCGTCCGGACCGCCGGCCTCCCTCCGCGCCCCCGCGGCGGCTCGTTCCGCCTCGGACCCTTCGCCCGGCGCTGCCGCCGCTTCCTCTTCCCGCCTGTGCTCCTCGCCCGACATCCCTGCCTCCCGTTCGGCGCCGTCCACGGGGGTTGACCCGCGCCGTCATCGACCGCCGCCGAACGGACTCGGCGGCGGGGCGGCGCGGCGAACGGGAATATTGGGAGTCAGTGATGCTGATTCAAGGCGGCGCCGAGCAGGCGCGCAGTGACGTCGACGATCGGAATCACGCGGTCGTAGGCCATGCGGGTCGGCCCGATGACCCCGAGCACCCCGAGCACCCTGCCCTCCCGCTCGTACGGCGCGGCGACGACGCTGCAGCCGTCCAGCACATCGAAGCCGGATTCCTCTCCGATGAATATCCGGAGTCCGTCCGCGTGCAGGCACTGGTCGAGGATGTGGAGCAGCTCCGTCTTCTCCCGGAACGCGTCGAACAGGTGCCGGAGCTTCTCCATGTCGGCGAGCTCTCCGTACTCCATGAGATTGGTCTGCCCGGAGACGAGGAGCGACTCTTCACCGCCGGTGTCCTTCACGAACGCCTTGTCGGCCATCTCGATGGCGGTGAGCATCAGCTCGTTGAGGCTCGAACGGTGCTCTTTCAGCTCCGCCAGCAACGCCTCCCGCACCTCCAGCAGATCCTTGCCGGCGCACACCTCGTTCAGGTAGTTGCCGACCTGCTCGAGCAGGCTCCGGGAGTATGGGCGGGCGAGGTGGATGACCCGGTTCTGGACGTCGGACCCGTTGACCACCAGGATGACCAGCACCCGCTCGGGCGAAAGCGCGAGGAACTCGACATGCCGGAGGATCAGGCGCTCCCGCCTGGGCAGCGTCACGATGCCCGCCATGTGGGTCACGTCGGAGACGAGCGAGGTCGCGGCGTCCATCAGCGGCTCGCGCTCGCCCTTGATTTCGAGCCGGGTTCGAAGGCGCTCGAGCTCCTCCTCGTCGATCGGAGCGACCTTGAGCAGGCTGTCCACGAAGAACCGGTATCCCTGGACGGTGGGAACGCGGCCGGCGGAGACATGCGGCGAGCGGAGGAGGCCGAGGTCCTCGAGGTCGGCCATCACGTTGCGCACCGTCGCCGGGCTCAGATCGAGCCCCGAGTCCCGCGACAGGGTGCGGGATCCGACCGGCTGGCCACTGCCGATGTAACGCTGCACCAGCACTCTGAAGAGGTGCTGGGCGCGTTCGCTCAGCAGGGCCTCCGGGCCCGGGTCTCCATTGTCCCGAAGCATCGAAGGACGGGTACCCGGGGACTGGGACATCGCTCGATCGCTCAACCGCTCGCGGCGGAAGGCGCGGGGGTCCGAACAACGGCGGGCCCCGCCTCGCGAAGCCGTTCCCCGGACCGGAACCGGCAGGGATGCGGCGCCCGCGGCCCTCCGGTTCGCGTTCCGAACCTGTCGTTCCATGCGAAGCCTGGCACCATGTCCATGTCCTCGCATCG
The DNA here is from genome assembly GCA_965202735.1 of Gammaproteobacteria bacterium. Classification (GTDB taxonomy): domain Bacteria; phylum Pseudomonadota; class Gammaproteobacteria; order HK1; family HK1; genus HK1. The sequence continues at coordinate 420,153 of OZ241844.1, read as the reverse complement.
CGGGCCCGTGGAGGCCGCGAGGCTAGCACCGGCGTGAAACGGGTGCAAAACGATCATGGTCGGATCAGCCATTCCCGCCAGGCGGGAATGGCTGGACGCCGCGTGCAGTGCTCGCGCTTGCCGGAACGCCCATGATAGTGTCCGCGCAGTCCCCGTCGACACCGTCCCCCGGTGTGGCCGCCGAGCGCGTACAGACTCCGACTCGACCCATGTTCCAGAACGTCGGGCTCATCGCCAGGCACGACGACCCGCGTGTGGGTGCGACACTGGGGCGCCTCGTCGGCATGCTGCGCGCCCGCGGACGGGAGGTGGTCCTCGACCACCGGAGCCGTGACGCGTGTCCCGGTTGCGATCTGCCCGTCGTGGCGCGCGACGAGATTGGGCGGCGGTGCGATCTGGTAGTGGTGGTCGCGGGCGATGGAACGTTCCTGGGCGCAGCCCGCGCCCTGGTCGATCGGGAGGTGCCGCTGCTCGGAGTGAATCTCGGCCGGCTGGGATTTCTCGCCGACGTGATGCCGGACGAAATGACGGAGCGGCTGGGCGAGATTCTCGATGGTGACTTCGTCGAAGAGCGGCGCTTCCTGCTCGACGTGGTCGTCGCACGGGGCGGCGCGCGCGTATTCTCGGGGACGGCGCTCAACGAGGCCGTCACCCACAAGGGCGGCATGGCCCGGCTCGTCGAGTTCGAGACGTACATCGACGGCCACCTCGTCAGCCGCCAGCGCTCCGACGGCCTGATCGTGGCGACGCCGACGGGCTCGACCGCGTATGCGCTGTCCGGAGGCGGTCCCATCGTCCACCCTTCGCTCGACGCCATCGTGCTGGTCCCGATCTGTCCGCACACCCTGTCGAGCCGTCCCGTGGTGGTCGGCGCCGCAAGCGTGGTGGAGGCCGTGCTCGGAGACGATGCCGGGAGCAGCGTGCAGCTCTCCTGCGACGGCCAGACCACTCTGGAGCTCGCGGCCGGAGATCGCATCTCGATCCGCAGGCACCGGCCCGACCTGCGCCTCATCCATCCCGTCGGCCACGAGTACTACGCGACCCTGAGAGCGAAGCTGCACTGGGGAAAGGGGCTGTAGGACAGTGATCGAAGCAGGGTTGCCGACTGCGCCCGGAAGGACCCCGTTCCTGCGCAGTGGCGCGCTCGACACGGGGCGGGGCAATTCCCGTCAGCGCCCTCAGCGAAGACATGGCCGGGCATGCTTTCGCATCTGACCATCCGATCGCTCGCGGTCATCGACAGCCTGGAGCTCGAATGCGCGCCCGGAATGACCGCGCTCACGGGAGAGACGGGCGCGGGAAAGTCGATCCTGGTCGATGCGCTGGCGCTGCTTCTCGGAGCGCGGGCCGGCTCCGACATGATTCGCGCCGGCGCCGAACGGGCCGAGGTCTGCGGCGTGTTCGAGACGGCCGCGAACGCATCGTTGCGGGCATGGCTCGCCGACCGGGACCTCGGGGACGACTCGGGCGAATGCATCGTGCGGCGCGTGGTCGGGCCGGGGAGCCGATCCCGTTCGTTCGTCAACCATCGGCCGGTGCCCGCGCACCTGCTGCGCGAGCTCGGCGGGCACCTCGTCGACATCCACGGCCAGCACGAGCACCACCTGCTGCTCGACCGTGACCGGCAACGGGCCATCGTCGACGACTTCGGGGGCCATCACGAGCTGCTCGGGGAGGTCGGGGAAACGGCCCGGCGCTGGCAGGCGCTGCAGCGTGAGCTCGCGCGCACCGCCGCACAGGACGACGAGCGGGAGTCGAGGCTCGACTTCCTGCGCTTTCAGCTCGACGAGCTCGAAGGGCTGCGGCTCTCCCCCGACGAGCCCGAGCGGCTCGCGGGCGAGCAGCGCCGGCTCGCGAACGCCGAGACGGTCCTGGACGTCTGCCGGGGTGCGCTCGATCGACTCGATGGCGATCACGAAGGCTCGGCGTCGGCCGCGTGTGCGGCCGCCCGCCGCGACCTCGAGACGGTGACCCGTCACGACCCGCGCGCGCAGGGCGTGCTCGATCTGCTCGATGCGGCGGAAGTCCATCTGGCGGAGGCGGGGACTTCGCTGCGGGCCGTGACGGAGTCGCTCGAGCTCGACCCCGAGCGACTTGCCGAGGTGGAGCGCCGCCTCGGGGCCATCCACGATCTCGCCCGCAAGCACCGGGTTCCGCCCCGGGACCTGCCCGCGCACGCCGAACGGCTGCGCGAACGGGTCGCCTCCCTTGCGGCGAGCGAGCAGCGGGTCACGGAAGTCGAACGGGAGGCGGCGAGGGCCGGGGAGGAGCACCGCGCGCTGTGCGGGCGCCTCACCGCACTGCGAAGGGAGGCCGCGAGCGGACTGGCGCAAGGGGTCACGCGGAACCTGCGGGAGCTTGGAATGCCGGGGGGCAGCCTGACGGTCGACATTCGGCCCCGGGACGGCCCGGTGCTGTCGATGACCGGCGCCGATCAGGTGGAGTTCCTCGTGAGCGCGGGTCCCGGCCAGCCCCCGCGCGCCCTCTCCAGGGTGGCGTCGGGAGGTGAGCTGTCGCGCATCTCCCTGGCCATCCGGGTCTCGTGCGTGCGCGGCTCGACCGTCCCCACGCTCGTCTTCGACGAGGCCGACGTCGGGGTCGGAGGGCGGGTCGCGGAGATCGTGGGCCGCCTGTTGCACGCACTGGGGGATTCGCATCAGATACTATGCGTCACCCATCTCGCTCAGGTCGCGTCCAGGGCACACCACCATGCGGTGGTCAGAAAGTTTCCGGGGCGGGACGGCACTCCCGGCGTCCGCATGGCGCCGGTGAGCGGCGAGGACCGGATCGAGGAGATCGCCCGGATGCTCGGAGGGGAGAGGATCACGCCGAAGACGCTCGCACACGCGCGGGAGATGCTGGATGGACCATGATCGTGTCGGCGCCTCGCGGTCGAGGCGGCTCCCGCCGAAAGCGGCGGCATTGTGCCTGGCGGCCGTGGCCGGTCTTGGCGGCGGATGCGAAATGCCCGCGTTGCCGGACCTCGCATGGCTCCCCGGTGTCTATCGCATCGATGTCCAGCAGGGAAACGTGGTCGAGCAGCAGATGCTGGACCGGCTGGAGATCGGCATGGAGCGGAGCAAGGTGCGCTTCATCATGGGAACGCCGCTCCTGGTCGACCCGTTCAAGCAGGATCGATGGGACTACGTGTACAGCCTGCGTCGAGGGTCCGGCGAGTCGATTGCCCAGCGCGTGTCCCTGTACTTCGTCGATGACCGGCTCGCGCGGGTCGAAGGCGACCTCGCGTCCGAAGCGATCCCGGAGGCGGCGGCGGAGCGGGTCCCGACGCGGGTGAAGGTCCCGAAACGCCAGCCCCCCAGGGGGTTCCTGGAACGGCTGATGCCGGACTTCCTGTCGGGAGACGACGAGCCGGTGGACAGCGAAGCGGAGGATGGCGCGCAGCCGGCGCCCGAGTAGGCGGTGGAGACGGCGGGCCGGGCCGGTGGCCGGCGGCCCACGCCGGCCCGGGACGGTGACCGGAACGAGGTTGCCGACCGCCCCCGGAAGGGCCCGTCACCGCGCAATGGCGCGCCCGATACGTGGCGCCGCCATTCTCGTCATCCTCCCTGCCCGGTGCGCGCGCCACCGGCAGCCGGACGGGAGCCTCCGGCACGGCGCGCACGCCGGCGGCGGGCCTCTCCCGGATCGATCTCCAGCGGCCGCAGCACCTCGATCCTGTCGCCCTTCGACACCAGGTCCGCCGGCTCCACGCGGCGGCCGAAGACGGCGAATCCGATGCCGGCGTCGCGCAGGCCCGGCACCAGCCGGAACAGGCCGGAGCGCTCGACGCATTCGAGCACCGTGCTGCCGGGACGCACCTCCACGCCCACCAGGATCTCCCGGGCCGGGTCAGCGTAGGCCAGCTCGACCCGCATCGTCCGGTGGCCGCGAGCCGTACACCTGGCGGGCCCGCCGGCAGAATGCGTCGACCATGGTCTTCGCGATCTCCTCGAACAGCGGCGCCAGCACGCGCGAGAGCCCCCGGCCCGAGATCTCGAACCGCATTTCGAACCCCACCGTGCAGCTTCGCGCCGCGGTCGCATCGAACGACCAGCGTCCGTCGAGCCGGGAGAACGGCCCGTCGACCAGCTCGATGTCGATCCGTTCCGCGCCCACCATCCGGTTGCGGGTGGTGAACGACTTCCTGAACGGTCCGCGCGCGATCTCGAGGCTCGCGGTCACTTCGGCCGGGCTGCGGGCATGAACCGTCGCGGAACGGCACCAGGGCAGGAACCGGGGGTAGCGCTCGATGTCGGCGACGAGGCTGAACATGTCCGGCGCGGGGTACGGGACGTCGAGGGAACGGGTGATTCGAGGCATCTTCGATGGAAGTCTCGCGCCCGATGCGGGCCCGGAGCGCACGCGGGACGGCAGGTTAGCACAAGGCCGGACATCTCCCCGCACTCGCATGGAGCCGGGACTGGAGCCGAGGCCGGCCGGGCTCTCCGGAAGTCGCGGCGAGCGGCTCGTCGGACCCTCGAACCGGGCCTTCGATGCCGGAAGACCGTCGATCACCGTGCGGCATTCCGGTCCGGCGGCCGGTGGCCGCGACTCTCGGACGGTCCGGCCGGGACCGGACAATCGACCGCCCCGCGCCGGATGGGGGTTACCATACCGGCCCTTTCCCCGGCTCCCCGGAACATGGCCAGAAAGAAGAGCGCACCGTCCAGCATCATCGCGCGGAACCGCAAGGCGCGGCACGACTACTCGATCGAGGACACGGTCGAGGCGGGCATCGCATTGGAGGGATGGGAGGTGAAGAGCCTGCGGGACGGACGTCTCCAGCTCCGTGACAGCCATGCGGCGGTGCGCGACGGCGAGGTCTGGCTTCTCGGCGCGCACATCACCCCGCTCGCCACCGCGTCGACCCATGTCACCGCGAAGCCGGTGCGCGACCGGAAGCTGCTGCTGAAGCGAGGCGAGATTTCCCGGCTCGGCGGAGCCGTCGAACGCCGCGGCCATACCCTCATCGCCCTCGACATGCACTGGACGCGAGGCCGCGCGAAGGTCCTTCTCGCCATCGCCCGGGGCAGAAAGCAGCATGACAAGCGCGCCGCCGACCGCAACCGCGACTGGGAGCGCGAGCGCGCGAGGCTGCTGCGCGCACGCTGAGGCATGCGCCGGCTCGACGGGCTCGCGTCCGTGCAGGGGCGTACGCCGCGATGAGCGTCCCCCGGCCGGGAGCCGCAGAGCCGCCTGCCGGCGCGGCGCCCGAGCCGCTCGTCGCTCCGCTCGACGCGCATGCGTCCCTGCCCGGTGTCCGCGCCGCCGTCTGCGCGATGCAGACGCGCCTGGAAGTCCGTTTCCGGCAGGGCGAGCCGGTGGCCGCGCTGATCGGGGCCCGGTCGCGATTCGCGGACGATGTCCTGGCCCTCGCCTGGCGCCGCTTCGGCCTCGACGACCACGAACGCCGGGCGCTCGTGGCGGTCGGAGGCTATGGCCGCGGTGAGCTGCACCCGGGCTCGGACATCGACCTGCTCGTCCTCACCCGCCGCGCGATGCGCCGCGACGAGCGCGAAGGCGTCAAGGGCTTTCTCGCGTTCCTGTGGGACATCGGGCTGGCGGTGGGAAGCAGCGCGAGGACCGTGCGCGAGTGCGTGAACGCGGCGAGACGCGACGTCACCGTCGCCACCAGCCTCATGGAAGGCAGGCTCGTGTGCGGGTCCCCGGACCTGTTCGCGCGGATGCGGGAGCACACCGGCCCGGAGCGGGTCTGGTCGAGCCGGAGGTTCTTCGAGGCGAAGATGGCGGAGCAGCGCGAGCGCCATCACAAGTTCGACGACACCGGATACAACCTCGAGCCGAACGTCAAGGAGGGTCCGGGCGGGCTGCGCGACATCCAGACCATCGCCTGGGTCGCGAGGCGCCACTTCGGGGCGGAGACCCTCCGCGAGCTGGTCGACCGCGGGTTCCTCACCTCCGAAGAGCTCGGCGCCCTCGCATCGGGACAGCGCTTCCTGTGGCGGGTGCGGTTCGCGCTGCACGTCCTGACCCGGCGCGCCGAGGATCGGCTGCTGTTCGACCACCAGCGGCGGCTCGCGGAGATGCTGGGGTTCGAGGACGACGGAGAGCGCCTCGGGGTGGAGCGCCTGATGAAGCGCTACTACCGCGAGGTGATGGAGCTTTCGCGTCTGAACGAAATGCTCCTCGAGCACTTCGAGGAGGCGATCCTCCATGTCCGCCGCCGCGACCGCATCAAGCCGCTCAACCGGCGTTTCCAGGCCGTGAACGGCTACCTGGAGGCCACGCGCGAGGATGTCTTCCGCCGCTATCCGTTCGCCCTCCTGGAGGTGTTCCTCCTGCTGCAGCAGCATCCCGGCCTGGAAGGGGTGCGCGCATCCACGATCAGGCTCATCCGCGCGAACCGGCACCGGATCGACGAACGGTTCCGGGCCGACCTGCGCGCCCGCAGCCTCTTTCTCGAGATCCTGCGCCAGCCCCGGGGCATCAACCACGAGCTGCGCCGGATGCACCGGTACGGAATCCTCGGCGCCTACCTTCCCGTCTTCGACCAGGTGGCGGGCCAGATGCAGTACGACCTGTTCCACGTCTACACCGTCGACGAGCACAGCCTGTTCGTCGTGCGCAATCTCCGGATGTTCGCCGACCCCGCCCGCTACCACGAGCTTCCCCACTGCGCCGGCATCTTCGCGCGCCTGCCCAAGCCGGAGCTCATCTACGTCGCGGGGCTCTTCCACGACGTCGCCAAGGGCCGCAACGGGGACCACTCCGAGCTGGGCTCGGACCTGGTGCGGGAATTCTGCATCCGGCACGGATTCGGCGCGTACGACACGGACCTCGTCGCATGGCTCGTGCGGCACCACCTGCTGATGTCGATCACGGCCCAGCGACGCGACATCAGCGACCCCGCGGTGGTGTCCGAATTCGCCCGGACCGTCGGCGATCACGTCCACCTCGACTACCTCTACCTTCTCACCATCGCGGACATCCGCGGTACGAATCCGGGGTTGTGGAACGACTGGAAAGGCGCCCTGCTGCACGACCTGTACCGCTCGGCGGTGCGCGCGCTGATGCGTGGACTCGAGAACCCGATCGAGCGGGCCGAGCTCGTGCGCGAGACCCGCGCCGCCGCCGCGCGTCTCGTGGCGGACTCCGGCGTCGAGGCCGAGGCGGCGGCGCGGCTGTGGGACAACTTCGGCGACGACTACTTCCTGCGCCACACCGCCGACGAGATCCGCTGGCACACGTCGAACATCCTCCGCGCCGCCGCCGCCGACATCCCGCTGGTACTTGTCCGCGACGGACGCGGAGGCATCGAGATCTTCGTCTACGCGCCGGACCGGGAGCTCCTGTTCGCGGCCAGCGCCTCGATTCTGGGACGGCTGGGGCTCACGGTGCTCGATTCCAGGATCATCACCGGGAACCACGGCATGACGCTGGATTCGTACGTGGTCGAGGACATGGCGGCTTCCTCCGCGGGGGGCGGGCGGCACGAGGAGATCCGGGCGGGTCTGCAGCTCGGGCTGCGCCGGCCGGCCGGCGTGCCGCGGAACGTGCACCGGCTCGCGAAGCGCCAGCTCAAGCACTTCACGATTCCGGTGGAGGTGAGCTTCACGCAGGACGCGTCAGGCCGGCACACGGTCATGGAGGTCATCGCCGCCGATCGGCCGGGGCTGCTCGCGCGCATCGGCTGGGCGCTCGCCGGCGCCCGGGTCCGCATCCGCAACGCGAAGATCGCGACGTTCGGCGAACGTGCGGAGGACGTGTTCCACATCACCGACGAGCACAATCGACCGCTGACGGAGGACCGTGTCGCCGACGTGTTCCGCGGCGTGCGTTCGGCGCTCGACGCGTGATGCGCGTGCGCGGCGCGCATCGCCTGTCGTCCGGCGCTTCCGCAGCGGACCGGCCGCCGGCGGCCGGACGATGGTTCAGCCGCCGGTGACCGGCGGGAAGAACGCGACCTCGTCCCCGGCGCGGACCGGCGCCCCGTCATGCGTGTACTCCAGGTTCACGGCCACGAGCACATCGCCGGGAAGCGGCCGTCCCCCGGTGGCGAGACGCCACGCGTCCGCCGCGGTCCGCGCCCGGGAGGCGTCGACATCGACCTCGCGGCGGCCAATCGACTCCCGGAGGCTGGCGAAGAACTTCACGGTTACCGTCATCGGCGGTCCGTCGTTGCGTGGTGCCCGGCTGGTATTATCGCCCTCCGGCCGAGAATCGACACCACCCGGCGGGAGCCGATGGACGCGAGCCACAGACCGATACCGACGCCGGAGCCGGGGGTGAGGCGGACGGCCCCCGTCCCGGCGCACTCCTCCCCTCGATGAGTGACGCCCTGACCCACTTCGACGCGCAGGGCCGCGCCCGGATGGTGGATGTCGCATCGAAGCCCGCCACCCACCGGGTCGCGGTCGCGCGGGGCGCCATCCGCATGCAGGCGGACACCCTGCGGCTCATCGCTTCCGGGGGGCATCGCAAGGGCGACGTCATCGGCGTGGCGCGGCTCGCGGGAATCATGGCGGCGAAGCGCACCTCCGACCTCGTCCCCCTGTGCCACCCGCTCTCCCTGACCCGCGTGGAGGTCGAGCTGTGGCCCGACGAGTCGTGCGCCAGCGTGGAATGCCGTGCGCGGGTCGAGACGGTCGGTCCGACCGGGGTCGAGATGGAAGCGCTCACCGCGACCCAGGTGGCCCTGCTCACGGTCTACGACATGTGCAAGGCGGTGGACCGCACGATGACCATCGAGTCGGTGCGCCTCGTCGAGAAGCGCGGCGGCAGGTCCGGCGACTGGACGCGGCGCGACTCGTGAGTCCGCCGGGGCCGGGCGAGGCGGTACCGGCGCCGATCGGCGGGCGGGCGCTCCGAAGGCGTCCATCGCGGCGCGAATGGTAGACTGCCCGCCCTCGTACAGGAGCGCCCTCCATGCCGGCCGCGTCCGCCTCCATCGAGCAGCGCATTTCCACGCTCGAAGCACACCTGGAGCAGGAGAACCCCCTGCTCCTGGATGCCGTGAAGAGCTTTCGCGAGCTCGACGCGGTGGCGTACCGCCTCGGGGTCCTCGCCCCGGAGGAATCGTTCACCACCCAGGTGCCGTGGTGGCCGATGATCGCGGTGCTCGGGACCTTCTCGTCGGGGAAGTCGTCGTTCATCAACCACTTCCTGCAGGTCCGGCTCCAGTCGACCGGGAACCAGGCCGTCGACGACAGGTTCACCGTCATCTGCTTCGGCCCCGACGAAACGCCGCGCACCCTGCCCGGCCTCGCGCTCGACGCCGACCCGCGTTTCCCGTTCTACCGGATCAGCCGGGACATCGAGGGCGTGGCCGCCGGCGAAGGGCGCCGGATCGACGCCTACCTCCAGCTCCGCACCTGCAGGAGCGAAGCGTTGCGGGGCAGGATATTCATCGACTCCCCGGGATTCGATGCCGACGCGCAACGCACCGCCACGCTGCGCATCACCGACCACATCGTCGGTCTGTCCGATCTGGTGCTGGTGTTCTTCGACGCCCGGCACCCCGAGCCCGGCGCGATGCAGGACACCCTGCGCCACCTGGTGGGAAACACCATCCACCGGCCCGACTCGAACAAGTTCCTGTACATCCTCAACCAGATCGACAACGCCGCGCGCGAGGACAACCCCGAGGACGTATTCGGGGCCTGGCAGCGCACGCTCGCCCAGGCCGGCCTGACCGCGGGCCGGTTCTACTGCATCTACAACCCCGACGCCGCCATGCCGATCGACGATCCGGAGCTGCGGCGCCGCTTCGAGGCCAAGCGGGCGGAGGACGTCACCGAGATCTACGAGCGCATCCACCAGGTCGAAGTCGAGCGGGCCTACCGGATCGTCGGCGTGCTGGAGAAGACGGCGAAGGCGATCGAGCAGCGGGTGGTGCCGGCGGTGACATCGGCGAAGGCGTCGTGGAAGCGCGGGGTCCTGTGGCTCGACGGCGCACTCTTCGGCGCGCTGGTCCTCGCGCTGATGGCGTGGACCGTGCCGGCGGGGTACTGGACCGGCCTGCGGTTCTCCGCGCCGTGGCTCGACTTCATCGGCTCGACGCCCTGGCTGGCGGTGCCGGCGGCGGTTCTCGTGGCGGCGGGCGCCGGCTGCCTGCACTACCTCATGCGCCGCCTCGCCGCGCGATTCATCGCGCGGCGCATCGCCCGCGACCCGGAGCTCGACGACGTGCGGGCGTGGGTCGCGCGCGTGTTCGCCCACAACACGCGGGCATGGCGATCCGTCTTCGCCGTGACCCCGGCCGGCTGGGGGCGACGCGCGCGCCGGCGCATCGCGCAGGTGGCGGCGGACGCGGACCGGCTCGTGCAGCACCTCAACGACCGCTTCGCCGACCCCTCGGGCGGGGGGGCCGCCATCGCGGGTCCGGACGGGAGCTCCATCGGCCCGGCGGACCCGGAGCTGGCCTCGGACGACGGTGCCGGTCCGCTGCCGGTGGCCGCCTCCGCCTCCACGACCGGCGGCGGGCCAGGGCCCCGGGGCTGAGCGCATCGTCGTGGGGAGTCGTATACTGTCCGGCAGGGAATGCGGCACAGGCCGCACCAGCGAGGAGCTTCGAGCGACGATGGACTTCGAACACGCCCGTTCCAACATGGTCGAGCAGCAGGTCCGCCCGTGGGAGGTGCTCGATCGGACCGTGCTGGAGCTGATGGAGCACGCCCCGCGCGATGCGTTCGCGCCCGAGGAGTACCGTCGCCTCGCCTATGCCGACATCGCGGTGCCCATCGGTGAGGGGGAGACGATGCTGCCTCCGCGGGTCGAGGGCCGGCTCCTGCAGGCGCTCGACATCGGGCCCGGCGATCGAGTGCTGGAGATCGGCACCGGAAGCGGATTCCTCACCTTTCTGCTCGCTCGGCGCGCCGCCCATGTGACCACCATCGAGATCAGCCCCGCCCTCGCGGACCGGGCCCGCGCCAGCCTCGAGGCCCACGGCGTGGGGAACGTCACGGTGGGGGTGGGCGACGGACGCCTCGGCCTGGAGCGCGGAGCGCCGTACGACGCGATTGTGGTCGGCGGCTCCCTGCCGGCGCCGGAGCCGGCGCTCGAGGCGAAGCTCGCAATCGGCGGCCGGCTCTTCGTCGTCGTGGGGTCCGCCCCGGCGATGGAAGCGATGCTCGTGCGCCGCACCGGACGGAACGAGTGGGTCCGGGAGAGCATCTTCGAGACGGTGCTGCCGCCGCTTGCCGGATCGGAAGCGCCGCGACGGTTCGTGCTGTGAACGCCGCCGCCCGGCATCGTGAGTGGGCCGCCGCCGGCGCCGGCGCGGTCCTGATGGCGGCGTCCGCGGCCGCTCCGGCGTCGAACCTCGTCGACGTCTTCGAAGTCGCGCTCACGAGCGACCCCGAGTACCTCGCCATCGGGGCGGCCCATCGCGCGGCCCTGGAGCTCCTCCCCCAGGCGCGGGCGGAGCTGCGGCCCAGGGTCCGGGTGACGTTCGACACGAGATGGAACGAGCGGCAGCGGCGCGACGACTACCGGTCCGACAACCTGACCCTCAGCCTCGAACATCCGATCTATCGTCGCGACCGGCGCATCGCGGTCGAGCAGGCCGACAGCCGCATCGCCAGGGCCGACGCACTCTACGCCGCGGCGCGCCAGGACCTCATGGTGCGCGTGTCCGAACGTTACTTCGGGGTGCTGGAGGCGGAGGACCAGCTCGGATTCGCGCAGGCGACCCTCGAAGCGTTCGAGCAGCAGCTCGCGCAGAGCCGGCAGCGGTTCGAGGTCGGGCTGACCGCGATTACCGACGTCGAGGAGGCCAAGGCGGGATTCGACCTCTCGAGAGCCCAGCTCATCGCCGCCCGGAACGCGCTCGACATCGCCCGCGAGGCGCTGCGCGAGACGACCGGCGCCTACCAGGAGCAGCTCGCTCCGTTGCGGGAGGCGCATCTCGTGCTGCCCGAGCCCGCGGACATCGACCAGTGGACGGCCACCGCGCTCGAGCGCAACCTGCGGCTCCTGGCCGCGCGGCGCGACGCGGAGACGGCCCGCCGGGAAATCGAACGCATCCAGGCCGCCCACGCTCCCACCCTCGACGCCTTCGGGTCGTTCGGACTGAACGACGGCGAGTCGGGCGGACTGCTCCGCGAGACCAGACGCGCCGAAGTCGGCGTGCGTCTGAGCCTTCCCCTCTACTCCGGCGGCTCCGTCCTGTCCCGGACCCGCGAGAGCCGGCATCTCTACCAGCGCCGCCTCGACCTGCTCGAGCTCGAGCGGCGCCGCGCGCAGCGCGAGACGCGGGACGCCTATCTCGGCGTCGACTCCGGCATCTCCCGGGTGCAGGCGCTGGAGCAGGCGGTGCGGTCGAGCCTGACCGCGGCGGAGACCATCGAGGCGGGATTCCAGGTCGGAACCCGCACGTCGGTCGACGTGCTGGACGCCCAGCGCGATCTGTTCCGCGCGCGCCGGGATCTTTCGGAGGCGCGGTACCGCTACATCCTCGACGTGCTCCGGCTCAAGCGCGCCGCGGGCACCCTCTCGGAGGAAGATCTGCGGATCGTCTCGATCTGGCTGGGCTGATCGGCCGGATCGAGTCCCGGCTACGCGATGCGCGCCCCGTTCTCGACCGGAAACGTCGGCTCCAGCAGCACGACGCCGCTGGCTTCGGACATCGCCCCCAGGATCAGCACCTCGGACTTCACCCCCGCGATCCGCTTCGGCGGGAAGTTCGCCACCGCGACGATCTGCCTGCCGACGAGGGTCTCGGGCGTGTAGTTCCGGGTGAGCTGCGCGGAGCTCGTCCTGCGCCCGTACGGCCCGAAGTCGATCTCGATCGCGAATGCGGGGACACGCGCCTTCGGGTTGAGCCTGGCTTCGACGATCGTACCCGTGATCATGTGGACGCCGAGGAAGTGATCGAAGGAGATCTCCTCGCCCGGATCGGACTGCGTGCTCATTTCATCGTGCTCCCCGTTGCGTCACAGCTCATGCCGGCACCACGGCCGGCCCTGCCTTGTGCGGCGACGGACTCCATGGCCCGGGAGATCTCTTGAGGGTCGCCCAGGTACTCGCGGGAGACGGGGCTCAGGTCGTCGTCGAGGCGGTACACGAGCGGGACCCCGGTGGGAATGTTCAAGCCGGCGATCGCGTCGTCGGACGTGCCGTCGAGGTGCTTGACCAGGGCGCGCAGCGAGTTTCCGTGCGCCGCGATCAGCACCCTCTTCCCGGATCTCAGCTCGGGCGCCAGCCGCTCGCGCCACAACGGCAGGAACCTCTCCACCGTGTCGCGCAGGCACTCGGTCAGGGGCAGCTCGTCGCCGGCGATCCCGGCATAGCGCGGGTCGCGGCGCGGGCTCCGTTCGTCGTCGGGCTCCAGGGCGGGCGGCGGAGTCGCGTAGCCGCGCCGCCACGCCAGCACCTGCGCATCCCCGAACCTCGCCGCCGTCTGCGCCTTGTCGAGGCCCTGCAGGGCCCCGTAGTGCCGTTCGTTGAGACGCCAGCTCCGGTGTACCGGTATCCACATCCGGTCCATCTCGTCGAGGACGAGCCACAGCGTCCGTATCGCCCGCTTCAGCAGCGACGTGTGGGCGACGTCGAACGAATGGCCCGCTTCCGAAAGCAGGCGGCCCGCCCGGCGCGCCTCGTCCACTCCGCGCGCGGTGAGATCGACGTCGGTCCATCCCGTGAACCGGTTCTCCCGGTTCCAGGTGCTCTCTCCGTGTCTCAGCAGCACCAGATCGATCATGTCGTCGCCTCGGTCATGCCGTCATCCCGGCGCGCGGCCCGGCTCGCGGTCTTCATTCTCTCAGCAGCGCCCGCTTCGCCCGTCTCCAGGCCCGCGGCAGGTACTCGGGAAGCTGGCTTTCGCGAAGGTCGAAGCCGAACGCGCGCTTGCTCAGCACCACGATCGGCGGCCCCTGGACCCGCTTGAAGCAGCTCGCGCGCACCTGCCGCTCGACCCACTCCAGATCCTCGACGAAGGCCCGGGGGTCCGGGAAGTACGCCCGGAACCGCGCCTCGTCCTCCCACCCGATGCGCTGGAGCAGCTCGCCGGTCCGGTACCACTCCAGGAGGTCGAGAGGATGCCGCCGGTACTCGATGATCTGGCGCAGCAGCGCGTCGTGGTATCCGTACCTGATCGGATCTCCCAGCCCCCGGGTGACGTCCTGGGCGTCCGAGAGCTCCGCGCTCGGGACCGTGCCGCCGTCGATGAGGTTGCGGGGAACGACCTCGCGGCGGAACACCGCTTCGTTCAGGTGTCGTGCGAGCGCGAACACCTGGGGCTTGTAGAGGTCCGCGATCGGCGCCACCGCGCCGTTCACGTCGCCGTAGAGGGTCGCGTAGCCGAGGGCCACCTCGGTCTTGTTGCCGTTGCTGGTGAAGAGGAGGCCGAGCTTCGCCGCGATTCCCGCGAGCATATCGGACCCCCGGATGCGGGCCTGGAGGTTCTCGTCGACGAGCCCGGTGTAGGCCCCGCTCTCGCGCGGGAACGCCACGCCGCGGATCCGGGCCGACAGTGTCCGGTAGAGGTCCTCGATCGGACAGCTCAGCCAGTCCAGGCCGAGCGCGTCGCACAGGGCGCGGGCATTCTCGCGGGTCACCCAGGCGTTGAAGCGGGTAGGCATGTTGACCGCGAAGACGCGCTCGGGTCCGAACGCGATGCGGAGCATGCAGGCCACCACGCTGGAGTCGATGCCGCCGCTCACCCCGATCAGGTAGCGGCTCTCGTGCCCGCGCACGTGGTCGAGGTGCCGGAGCCCGGTCACGATCGCATCGTGGATCGCCTCGGTCTCCGTCTGGGTGGCGCCGGCGCCGGTGGCGGCTCGAGTCCCCGCGATTCCGGCCGGGTCCCGGTCCGCCTGCGCCGGCTCCGCGCCCGACGTTGCGGGACCGGTGGCGGCCGCGGAGCGTGCGTCGAGCACCAGCAGCGTCTCGCGCCACGGCGGCGCCCGCTCCGCGATGGAGCCGTCGGTCCGGTAGCCGCACGTGTCGCCGTCGAACACGAGGATGTTCTTGCCGTTGTTCTGCGCCCCCACTTGGTTCACGTAGAAGAACGGCACCGGCGCGTGCGCCATCGCCTCGCGCACCACCCGGTTGCGCTTTTCGTTCTTCTGCCAGGTCCACGGCGACGCGGACAGGTTGACGACGAGGTCGGCGCCGGCGCGATGCCAGGCGCGGAGCGTGTCGAACGGCTCGCGGCGGTCGCGATAGTCCTGGTGCCAGATGTCTTCGCAGAGCTGCACCCCGAGCCGCACGACGCCCCGGGCGGACGGGATGTCGTACGGGATCATCCAGTCGTGGACGCGGGTGCCGGTCTCCGCGGCGATCTTGCGCAGGGAGTGGAAGTGGCGGTCGTCGTCGAAGAACCGGTAGTTCGGGTGCAGCGTCTTCGGATGCACGCCATGGGGCAGCGGGGCGGGCAGTCCCGGCCGCTCCACGAAACGCCCGTCGTGGCACACCCATGCCGCGTTGAGCTTCCGGACCCGGCCGTCCTCGCCGACGGCTCCGCCATCGATTGCGACGTTGCCGAACACGACGGCGATACCGCGGCTCGCGTCGCGGATCTCGGTGCTCCAGCTCTCGTAGTCCTCGACCAGCGCGTCGACCTCCCAGGCGTCGCCCAGGATGTACCCCGGGATGCTCATTTCGGGAAACGCGACGATCGCGGCGCCCGCCTCCCGCGCCCGCTCGATGAAGCCCAGCATGGACCGGACGTTGAGGTCCGGCCTCCCCGCGCGTACCTCCATCTGCGCGAGCGCGACGACCGGAAGATCGAGAGGCACGGCGGCTCCGCTACCGGCGCCGCGGACGGCGGATTCGGCCGGTCCCGGCGCCACGCGGGCGGCGCCGGGGCGGCGCTCCGCCCCATGGCTCCGCCGCACGGCGGCCGGCGCCGGCCGGGAGGCGCCGCCGTGCGCCGGCCGCCGGCCGTTCGGCGCCCGCGTGCCTGCGCCGGCGGCGCGGCCGCGCCGCCGGACCGCAGGCCGGCCGCCGTGAGCGGCGGGGCGATGCGGGATACACTGCCGGGGGTGGACGCAACGCTTGCGGAGCCGGAATGAGCGGAGTCACGGGAAGGTCGAGGGCGGCATCGATGCTGCTGACCGCGGCGGCGTTCGTGGTGATCGTGGCCGGGATGCGGGCGGCGGAAGCGATCGTCGTGCCCTTCCTGCTCTCCGTGTTCATCGCCATCATCGGCGCGCCGCCCCTGTTCTGGCTGGAGCGCAAGGGGCTGCCGAGGTGGCTCGCCATGCTCATCGTCATCGGCGCCATTATAACGGCGGGGGTCGGGGTGACGGTGCTCGTGGGCTCGTCGATCCGGGAGTTCTCCGGTGACATTCCGGAGTACCGGGCGCGCATCAATGCCGAGGTCCTGCCCCTCCTCGACTGGCTCCGCGCGAAAGGCCTGGACATCCCGACCGACGGGTACATGGGCTACTTCGAGCCCGGGGCGGTCGTCCAGCTCGTCGCCGACCTCCTCAACGGGTTCGGCCGGATGCTCGGCAATGCGCTCCTGATCGTCCTCACCGTGGCGTTCATCCTGTTCGAGACGGCGAGCTTCCCGCGCAAGTTCAGCGCGGTAGCGGACGATCCCGAGCACGCGCTCGACCGGTTTGCGGCCTTTCGCGAGAACGTGAAGCGCTATCTGGTGATCAAGACGGTCGCGAGTCTGGGAACGGGAGTCGCGATCGGAGTGTGGCTGGCGGTGCTCGGCGTGGACGACCCCATGCTGTGGGGGCTGCTCGCGTTCCTGCTGAACTACGTGCCCAACATCGGCTCCATCATCGCCGCGGTGCCGGCGGTGCTGTTCGCGGCGGTCCAGCTCGGTCCGGGGGCGGCGCTGTGGGCGGCGGCCGGCTACCTGGTGGTGAACGTCCTCGTCGGCAGCGTCATCGAGCCCCGGTTCATGGGACGCGGCCTCGGCCTGTCGGCGCTGGTGGTGTTCCTGTCGCTCGTGTTCTGGGGATGGGTGCTCGGCCCGGTCGGCATGTTCCTCTCGGTGCCGCTCACGATGATGATCAAGATCGCGCTCGACTCGCGCCCCGACACCCACTGGATCGCGGTGCTGCTCGGCTCGGAGAGCGCGGCGGAGGAGGAGCTCGCGGCGCGGGCGTCGGCGCCGGGCGCCGGAACCGGGGCCTGATGCTCGGGAAGATGTCTGCGTGCGTCGAATCGAACGGATGGACAGCCGCCCGCCAGGGCCCGCCACGAATGCGGGCGGAGGCGGCTCCGCGCCGCAAGCCGCATGGGCGCCAGCAATTCCCGCCAGAGCCCGGGAGAGGCCGTACCGTGGTGGAATTCTGGTGTGATTTCGACCTTCAGGGCGTCGAATCGAGGGGATCTCAGGGGTCTGTTCCCGCCTGGCGGGAATTGCTGCATGAGCGCAGAGACCCGGTGACGGGTCAGCGCCGCATCCGCGCGCCGGCACGTCTCGGACACATCGGCCGGCGTGGGGCCCTCAGTCGCCGCCCAAGACGAAGATGTCGTCGGTGAGGCTGTCGGGTCTCGGACACATCGGCCGGCGTGAGGCCCCCGGTCAGCTCCTCATTCGGGCTCCATCCGGATCGAACGGCGGCTCCGGCAGGATCACCGCATCGCGCATCTCGCCCAGGATCTCGATCCGGAACCCGTCCGTGCGCCCGGCCAGCCCGCTCGGCACGTAGCCGAGCGCGATGCTCGCGTCCAGGTGGTGGCAGAAGCCGCCCGAGGTCACCCAGCCCACCGTCTCGCCGTCGCACAGCACCGGCTCGTTGGCGAGCGCGTCCACGCCGTTCGCGTCGACCCTGAAGATCACCCGCCGGCGGGCCGGCCCCGCGCGCCGCTCCTCGGCCAGCGCGTCGCGTCCGATGAAGTCGTTCCTGCGCATGTCCACGAAGCGCTCCAGGCCCGCCTGGAACGGGGTATAGTCCGGCGTGTACTCGCGAGTGAAGCTCCCGAAGCCCTTCTCCAGGCGCAACGAGTTGAGCGCCCGGCTGCCGAAGTGGCGCAGGCCCAGGTCCTCGCCCGCCTCCAGCAGGGTGTCGTACACGGCGAGCTGGTAGTCCGGCTTCATCCAGATCTCGTAGCCGAGGTCGCCGGTGAAGGTGATGCGCCCGACCAGGGCGGGCGAGAGCCCGATCTCCATCGGCCGGATGGCCATGAACCGCAACGCCTCGTTGCCCACGTCCGACGTGGTCACGCGCGACAGCAGCGCGCGCGCCTTCGGCCCCGCGATGCTCAGGCCCATGAGCTCGGTCCGCAGGCTGCGCAGGCCCACCCCGTCCTCGGGCAGGTGCTGGCGGAACCAGCGCATGTGGCAGGCCTCGGCGGGGCCGGAGCCGAGGAGCAGGAACCGCTCGGGGCCGAGCCTGGCGAGGGTGAAGTCCCCGATCAGCGTGCCCCGGTGATTGAGCATCGGCGAGAGCACCATGCGCCCCTCGGCCGGGACCCGGTTCGCGAGCAGCCGTCCGAGCCAGAGCTCCGCCCCGGGCCCGGTGATCTCGTACTTGCCGAATCCCGAGGTCTCGGTGATGCCGACGCCTTCGCGCACCGCACGGCACTCCTCGCCGACCGGGCCGTGCGCGTTGGAGCGGCGAAAGGTCGGGGTCTCCACCGGCTCGGTGCCCTCGGGCGCGTACCACAGCGCCTGCTCCAGCCCGAACGCGGCCCCGAACACCGCCCCCTTCGCCTTCAGGCGATCGTGGATGGGGGTGCGGCGCAGCGGCCGGCCGGCCGGCCGCTCCTCGTTGGGGAACGGCACCAGGAAGCGGGTGGCGTAGGTCTGGCGCGCCATCGCCCGGGAGTACGCGGGGCCGGCGTAGTCGCCGAACCGGGCGACGTCCATCGCCCACGTGTCCATGCCCGGGTCGCCGTCGATCATCCAGCGGGCGAGCGCGAGACCGACGCCGCCCCCCTGGCTGAAGCCCGCCAGCACACCGCACGCGGCCCAGTAGTTCCGCACCTCCGGCACCGGTCCCACCAGGGGGTTGCCGTCCGGGGTGAAGGTGAACGGGCCGTTCACGATCCGCTTGATGCCCGCCTTCTCCAGGGCCGGGAAGCGCTCGAAGGCGCGCACGAGGTTGTCGCCGATGCGGTCGAGGTCGTCGGGCAGCAGCTCGTGCCCGAAGTCCCACGGGGTGCCGAGCTCGGACCACGGCCTGCCGTGCTTCTCGTAGGTGCCGACGAGCACCCCCCGGCCCTCCTGGCGCATGTAGAGCTCGCCGCCGAAGTCGATGACGTGCAGCATTTCTTCCCCGGACTCCGCGATCTCGGGCACCTCGTCGGTGACGATGTACTGGTGCTCCATCGGCGCGAAGGGATGGACGACGCCGGCCATCCGTCCGACCTCGCGCGCCCACAGTCCGGCCGCGTTCACCACGTGCTCGGCGTGCAGGGCGCCCTTGTCGGTGATCACGTCCCAGGTGCCGTCGGTACGCTGGGCGAGGTCCGTCACGCGGGTCTCGCGGTAGATCCCGGCTCCGCCCCTGCGGGCCGCCCCGGCGTAGGCGTGGGTCACCCCCGACGGGTCGATGTGGCCCTCGTTGGGGTCGTAGAGGACACCGACGTAGTGCTTCGGGTCCATGATCGGCAGCATCCGCGCCGCCTCCCGAAGGTCGATGAACTCGGTGTCGAGCCCCAGATAGCGGCCCCGGCCGCGGACGGTGTTGAGGTAGTCGAGCCGGTCCCGCGTGTCGGCGAGCATGAGGCCGCCGGTGAGGTGGATGCCGCAGGACTGCCCGGAGACCTCCTCGATCTCCTTGTAGATCTTCAGCGTGTAGTCCTGGAGCCTGGCGACGTTGGGGTCGGAGTTGAACGTGTGCATGCCGCCCGCCGCATGCCAGGTGGAGCCGGAGGTGAGCTCGGAGCGCTCGAGCAGGACGACGTCCTTCCAGCCGTGCTTCGTGAGGTGGTAGAGGACGCTGCAGCCGACCACTCCCCCGCCGATGACCGCCACTCGGACATGCGATTTCATGCGTCTGGCCTCCGTTTGACCGGGCTCGGGGACGACGATGCGCGCATGTTACAGTTCGCGCCCGACTCGGTGGAATGTGGATAACGAGGCCCACGCCGCGCGACGACGATGGCGACATCGTCGACATCGATCGTCCGGAACGGGCGCCGCACCGCAGCTCGAACGACGGGAGACCGGACCAATGGTGACTACGAGCGGCAACCTTCGCGTAGACGGCGCCCGCCTGTGGGCGAGCATCATGGAGATGGCGAAGATCGGCGCCCTGCCCGGCGGAGGCTGCGGCCGGCTCGCACTGACCGATGACGACAGGCGCGGGCGCGACCTCTTCGCGGCCTGGTGCGAGCAGGCCGGCTGCACGGTCACCGTGGACGAGATGGGCAACATGTTCGCGCGGCGTCCGGGACGGAATCCCGATCTGCCCCCGGTGGCCGCCGGCAGCCACCTCGACACCCAGCCCCACGGCGGCAAGTTCGACGGCATCTTCGGCGTGCTGGCCGCCCTGGAGGTGGTGCGCACCCTCGACGATGCCGGGGTCGAGACCGAAGCCCCGATCGAGGTCATTAACTGGACCAACGAGGAGGGCTCGCGCTTCGCCCCCGCGATGATCGCCTCCGGGGTGTTCGCGGGGCTGTTCGAGCGCGACTTCGCCTACGCGCTCGAGAGTCCCGAGGGCGCGACGCTCGGCGACGAGCTCGCGCGCATCGGCTACCGGGGAAGCGAGCCCTGCGGCGCGCACCCTCTGGGCGCGCTGTTCGAGGCCCACATCGAGCAGGGTCCGATCCTGGAGGCGGCAGGCGTCCCCATCGGCGTGGTGAGCGGAGCCCAGGGCCAGCGCTGGTACGACGTGGAGGTCCGCGGGCGCGATTCGCACGCCGGCACCACGCCGATGCCGGCCCGCAGGGATGCGCTGGTGGCGGCGGCGCGAATGGCGGCGCGGATCGAGGACATCGCGCTCGGCAAGGCGCCCGATGCGGTGGGCACCGTCGGCCAGCTCGACGTGAGCCCCAACTCCCGCAACACCATTCCCGGCGAGGTGCGCTTCTCGGTCGACATCCGCCACCCCGATGCCGGGGTCCTCGCCGCGATGGACGCCGAGATCCGCGAATCGTTCGCCGCCATCGCCGGGCGGGGAGACGTGGACGTGACCGTCGACCAGATCTGGGAGAAGCCCCCGATCGAGTTCGACCCGCGATGCGTGGAAGCGGTCCGGGAGGCCGCGGCGGGGCTGGGGTACGCCCACCGGGACATCGTCTCCGGCGCCGGGCACGATGCCTGCCAGGTCTGCACGGTGGCTCCCACCGGCATGATCTTCGTGCCCTGCGAGGACGGCATCAGCCACAACGAGATCGAGAGCGCGACCCCGGAGGACCTGGAGATGGGCTGCAACGTGCTGCTGCACGCCATGCTCGCGATGGCGGGCAGCGGGGACGGGGACGCCGGGTCGACCTGACCCGGCGCGCGGCGCCGGCGCTGCCGCGCCGGTCCCCCGGGAACGGCGCCACAAGCCCGCGAGGGAGAGCGCAATGAGCTGGTTCGTGGCCGGGGTCGTCGCGATGACGGGCGTCGTGGCCGTGTCCAACTTCCTGGTCCGGATCCCGATCAGCGACTGGCTCACCTGGGGGGCGCTGTCGTATCCGATCGCGTTCCTCGTCACCGACCTGATCAACCGCCGGGTCGGGCCGGACTCGGCGCGCCGGGTGGTCTACGTCGGGTTCGCGTGCGGCGTGGCCCTCTCGCTGTTCACCTCGACGGCGCGCATCGCGCTCGCATCCGGGGCCGCGTTCCTGCTCGCCCAGCTCGCCGACGTGTGGCTCTACGACCGCCTGCGCCGCCTCGCCGCGTGGTGGCGTGCCCCGCTCGTCTCCTCGACCCTCGCCTCCGCGCTCGACACCGCGCTGTTCTTCAGCCTCGCCTTCGCGCTCACCGGACTCCCGTGGGTGACCTGGGCGATCGGCGACTACGGCGTGAAGGTCGCGGTCGCCGGGGCGATGCTGATCCCGTTCCGGCTCCTGATGGGCGAGCGCGATCTCGGAGGGTCCAGCCGGAAGCTGCCGAGCGCCGCCGCCTGACCGGCCCGTACCCGCATCTCCGCTCGCCGGCGGCGGTAGTCGCGGTCGCCGGGGCGATGCTGATCCCGTTCCGGCTCCTGATGGGTGAACGCGACACCGGAGGGTCCAGCCGGAAGCTCCCGGGCACCGCGGCCTGACCGGCCCGTACCCGCATCTCCGCTCGCCGGCGGCGGTATCCACACCTCCACACTGCTTCGGAGCTATGTTGCTTCGGGGCCGTGTTGCCTCGGGGCCGTGCCGGCGCATCGCACGCTCGCCTCCGGGCGACGCCCCATGGCCCCGTCCCCCGCGCCTCCCGGCACGGTTGCCGCCTCATGAAGCGGAGCCGCGCGGGGCCAGGACGGAGATCGCCATGCCGGCCGCCGCCAGCACCGGATCGACGACCGGGATCCCGAGCGAGCTCTCGAGCCGCCCGCGGTGCCGCGCCATCCCCGCGCAGCCGAGCACCAGCACGTCGGCCCCGTCCTCGTCGCGAAGCGTCCGGCCGGTGGCCGTCATTCGCTCGAGGGTGCGGGGCTCGTCGGCGAGTCCGGTGACCCCGATGCCGACGGCGCGGTCGCCGGCGAGCCGCGACCCGACGCCGAGCGCGTCGTAGTAGCGCAGGTGCCGCGGGACCGCTTCGTCCAGGATGGAGATCACGCCGAAGCGGGGCCCGAGCCCGATGGCGGTGAGGACCCCGCACGCCGCCATGCCGAGCACCGGACGCCGGGTCGCGCGGCGGGCCTCGGCGAGTCCGGGGTCGCTGAAGCAGGCGATGATGAACGCGTCGGCGTCTCCCTCCCTCGACGCCACGAACCGGGCGACGGGATCGGCGACGGCCGCGACGTGGGCGTCGGTCTCGATGCCGGGCGGCCCTTCGGCCAGGGTCGCGCACTCGATCTCCGGGCCGCCGCCGAGGCGCAGGGGCTCCAGGGCCGCGTCGATCCCCTCGGTCACCGCCCGCGTCGAATTCGGGTTGAGCACGACGATTCGCATGGCCGCTCCCTCGGCTCCGGTCGTCAGGGGTCCGCCGCCGGCGTGATGGCCGCTCCCTCGGCTCCAGCCGACAGGAGTCCACCACCGGCGTGGTGGAGAGTATTCAACAACATGCCTCGCCCGCAGTGAATGGCCGCTCCCTCGACTCCGGTCGTCAGGGGTCCGCCGCCAGCGTGGCGGAGAGTATTCACCATGGCTCGCCCGCGGTGAATGGCGTGCACACACCGCGCGCCGGGGCATTGCCCGTCGGTGCGCGGGGAC
This sequence comes from Gammaproteobacteria bacterium, assembly GCA_965202735.1. Lineage (GTDB taxonomy): Bacteria > Pseudomonadota > Gammaproteobacteria > HK1 > HK1 > HK1. The sequence goes on along the minus strand of OZ241844.1, from coordinate 396,984 downwards.
GATGGCAGGCCGCGGGCCGTAGCGCGTCCCGGACGGTGCGAGATCGTCCCGCACCCCGGTCCCGGGGACGATACGAGGAGATCCCATACGAGGAGACCCCGGACCTGGTTGTGGTCACTCCGACGTACACCCCGCTCCCGGAGCCGATACGATATCGGCCGACGACCGAATCGGGGAGACCGCGACATGAACACCACGACCGACCCTGCGGCGCCGCCGGACCCGCGGCCCGCGCTGCCCCGCGTGATGCGTGCCGTCGTGCTGACCGGCCACGGCGGCCCCGACCGGCTGAGCGTGCGCGACGACTGGCCGGTGCCGGACCTGGGGCCCGGCGAGGCTCTGGTCGCGGTCGGCGCCTGCGGGCTCAACAACACCGACGTCAACACGCGCACGGGGTGGTACTCGGCCGGGGTGTCCGGCGCCACCACGGGCGATGCGTCGGACTCCGCGGCGGATGCGGATGCGGCGTGGGGCGGCAGCCCGATCGGGTTCCCCCGCATCCAGGGCGCCGACGTCTGCGGGCGCGTGGTCGCCCTCGGCGGCGGATGCGACGCCTCGCTGATCGGCCGGCGGGTGCTGATCGACCCTTGGCTGCGCGACTGGGACGCGCCCCTCGACCGCGACCGCTGCGGCTACTTCGGCTCGGAGTGCGACGGCGGCTTCGCGGAGTACACCGTCGTCGACGCCCGCCACGTGCATCCCGTCGAGAGCGGCCTCTCCGACGCCGAGCTCGCCACCTTCGCGACCTCGTACATGACCGCCGAGTACATGCTGAGCCGCGCCGAGGTGAAGGCCGGCGACCGGGTGCTCGTCACCGGCGCATCCGGCGGCGTCGGCTCCGCCCTGATCCAGCTCGCCCGCCGGCGCGGGGCGGAGACCGTCGCGCTGTGCGCGGAATCGAAAGCCGGGGCGGTCCGGGCGCTGGGAGCCGATCACGTCCTCCCGCGCGCGCCCGGAGACCTGAAGGGCGCACTGCGCGCCGCCATCGGCCGCGACGAGGTGACGGTGGTCGCGGATGTGGTCGGCGGCGCGCTCTGGCCGCAGCTCGTCTCGGCGCTCGCCCGCGGCGGACGCTACACCTGCGCCGGCGCCATCGCCGGGCCGGTGGTCCGCTTCGACCTGCGGACGTTCTACCTGCGGGACCTCGTCTTCACCGGCGCGACCGTCCCGCCGCCGGGCGTCTTCGCCGACCTCGTGGGCTACATCGAGCGCGGCGAGATCCGGCCGCTGCTGGCCGCGACCTGGCCCCTGCACGAACTCGTCGCCGCCCAGGCGGCGTTCATCGCCAAGCGCCACGTCGGCAACATCGCCGTCACCACGGCCGCGTGAGGCAGTCGTCCGCGATGCACGCACGCCGCCCGGCGCATGTGCGGCGGACCACGGTCAGGCCCGCGCCGCAATCGCCTCCACTTCCTTCCACTGCGGAAAGCGGCCGGTCGCCTTCTTCGAGAAGACGAGCTCGCCGTCCAGGGTGATCTCGAACACGCCGCCCGCGCTCTTCACCAGCTCGATGTCGGCGCCTTCGATCTGCGAGAGCCGGTCGCTCACACGGAGCGCTTCGGGCTCGTACCCTCAAGCACCGCAGTATTCGATTCTGAACTTCATCGATCCCTCTCCCTCGCCTGCCGCCGGCCCGGGGCGCGAGCATACCGCCGCGCCGGGGCGCGGGCCACACTCACTCCTCACTGCGCCGGGTGTGACGAACCACACGCCGAAGGGCGTCCCTGCCGCGCTTCCTGACCGCTCGAACCATCGGGTGAAAGCCGTCTTGCAATCGGCATTCAACCCGTAGCAGCGCTTGAGCGGCATCACCCGCCGCGCACCCGAGGAGACAGTCCCCGAACCGCCGCGCGGCTTCCGGGGACACTATAGAAAGCGAGAGGTAGCAATTCAATGCAGGCGAAGGTGCGCGCTGGTGGAGTCACGAGATCGGATTGATCTGCCGCTCGCGGTGCGGTTTCGCCTCACGGCGATTCAGCCTGGTCGATGCGCATTTCCATCAGATCAAGAAATGACGCGTCATAGGCTTCATCCACGTGATTGTTGTTCCACAGGCCGGAGAGGCGCACGCGATCCCGGTCGCTTGAACGGCCCAGCCAGCACGTTGAAGCCGGGTCCGGCGGCGGTTCGCGGTAGGCGCTCAAGAGAGCGATGGCGTTACGTTCGATGAAACCGCGTTCACTTGCGGGACCCGGTTCGTCTTCCACACCGAGAAACAGGAAAGGCATGGCCCCAAGGTAGCAGGTCACCGACGTTTCGAGTTCCAGCTCGTTCTTCTTCACTTCGGCGCGCTCCGCCTCGATCCGCCTCGCGGCAGTTCTCAGGTCTCCGCCCAAACCCCAAGATGGCGGAAGGGAAATCCCAGCCCTGCGCGCCAGAGCGATGCCCACCAGTAACCGGAATATCGAGCTCCGATGGTTCCCGCCGCCAGTGCGCATCGTGCCGCGGTGCGAAGAGAGACGGCCCCACAGAGTGCTCTTGCTTCTTGCCTTGAGGGCGTGAGTGCCGACACGAACGACACGAAGACCGGCACCCGAGCCGGAGCGTGTCTCCCCCGGCTCAAGGAAGAAGTAGACCCCACGCTCAGGCCAGCCCATGCCACCAGTGCATTCTGCGAGGAGACGGGTTCCGCCGACTCGCCCTTCCAGCCGGTGCATGAGATCGTAGAATCGCCGCGTGTCGGAAACCCGGTCAATCATGGAGGCGGACGTTCAGCCATTGCATCTGCCGTCCTTGGCTCAATCCGATCATGGGAACGCGCACCACAAGACCCCAGCCGCGCAGTGCCGGTTCGAGAAACTCCCGATATCGCTGACCCGCGAAAAAAACAACCGTGTCGACGTCATTGAGGCAGGTCTCGATGTGCGCCAAAACGTCTTCCGCCCACGCACGTCGCTCCTGGACCCTCATCGCTTTCAGCGTTCTCTCATAGGGCTGGACTTCCTCGTCGGGATCGAGCAGACCGTACTCCGCCGACAATATGCGCCATGGATCGCCAGTCCCCTCGACGAAAGCCCTGGCCTTCTGGAACCATGCGGATACATAGAGTTCCTTCGCAGCCGCACGAGTGTTGCGCTTCGTCTTGACGCACGAGACTAGGTAGAGAGTGCTTAGGGCCCCTGATGCCGCTGGCGGGGCCGCCTCCTGCGACGCGTTGTTCACAGACCGTTGAGATAAAGGAGCGGGGTTTCTCACCTCGACCTCTTCTGTGCCGTTCTCCACACGTCCGCCGGCAAACGCATAGCGGAACTCCGTCGTGGTGCTCTGACGAGGGCCTCTCCGTTCCACCAGCCGCAGCCCGGCCTGGTCAAGCAGCAGTTTCGATGCAAGCGCGCTGCAGACCGCAGGAACGCGGTTTCCCAGGCGCAATTCGCGGGCCACGTCGCCGGCACGGATAGTCACCGTGTTCCCACCTTCGCGCCGTGCCGCGTCGATGTATCGAGCCCGAACATGTCTTCTGATTCTGTCTGCCCCGCTCTCGCCCGAGTTCATATCCGACGGTCCCTCTCCGATGCAGATATCTGGGGCTCCACCGGGTAGCGTCACCGGCAAAGCCAATTCGACTGTCGGCGCGTCGCCGGCTTCTCGACCAGGCCGGGCAACCGCCGGGCCAGAGCGCAGCCGGGCGATCGCCTTATTGTTGCCACCCTCTCCCAGCATCCACGCAGCGGGCATCCATGGTCTCCGAGAAGCTGGAGAAGTCCCGTCTCATCATCCGCGAGCAACGCCTCGCGCTTGCGTGCGCGCTCTTTGGTCAACAGCGGGTTGCGGCACACCATGAGACGTTCACCAGTGCAGGTCTCTCCTCCTGCCCTCCTCCCGGATGCGTCATCCGCGGGCGCGAGCGACGGCGCCAGCGCCTGCTGTCTACTCGTATGCACTCCCTCTGGGTCTGAGATCCAGAAAATGCACGATTCGCCGGTCTGCGTCCGGTTGGTAGATCAGGCGGAAGTCGCCGATCCGGTACCGCCACATTCCCTGAAGCTCGTTCGTCAACGGTCTCACGGTGTTGCCCTTCGGCGACATCGGATTGGCGCAGACCTCCCTGATCGCCTGGATTGCCCGTTCCAGGAACTCCCGTCGTCTCACCAGATCGCGCCGGCACTTCCCCGCAAGCGTGAACTTCCATTTCCGCGCGTCGGAACGTCCCGCACCCGGAGAGCGCTCGGGATTGCCGCCCCGGGCGATCGTGGGAAGATCCTCGCCGGGGTCCCGCGGTTGCAACATGCGGCTCTCGTTCCGGGCGGCCAGCAGCGAGGCGAATTCGTCCGGGAATCCCGCCGGCGTCTCCATCCTGGAGCGAATCATGACGTCCCCGATCCGGTCCCCGTCTTCCAGGCTGATCAGGGCGTCCTCCGTGCGCTCGATCAGGTCCGTCGCCAGACATATCCCGAACGATGTGAGCGCGCTCTCTCCCGCCGCCATCGCGTCGAAGCAGTGCAGCACGTCGGTGCCCGAGTCCGCGATCCGTTGCCAGTCGATGAGCTGGCGGTATGCATCGATCGCCAGCATGTCGAAGATTCTCAGGACCCCGAATCGGGCGACGTACTCGCACAGCACGTCGGTGAGCAGCGCGTCCCTCCCCCAGGTCTCGGCGACCTCCGCGACGAGCGGACAACTGTAGAGCTGAATCCCCTCCATCGGGCGCACCAGACCGTAGAGCCCGGAGACGATCAGTGCTCCGTGCCTTCGCTCGCACAGCGCCTGCCGCCCGCCTTCTCCAAGCGCCTGAAAGAACCGACCCTGGTACCGATCGAGCGCCGGAAGGCAAGCCGCGGTGCGGCGCCCGCCGAAGTCCGGCCCCTTGACCAGACCATGATTCCGGTCCGCCAGCGGAACTCCCTGCCATGCGAGGTCACGATTCCTCTTGACCAGGCCACGCACCTCCTCGCGCCGTTCGAGCAGTCGACTTCTCGAATCGGCGCCCACGCACGAGGTCATCGCGTCGCTCTCGTCGTGGCGGGATGCTCCTCCCCGGCTCTTCGTCAGGGAGCAGGGGATCAGGAACAGGATCGGGCCATGTGCCTGTGGGCCGGTCATGGAGACACCGGGGATGCCGCGTCAGGGCAGGCCGAAGCGGGCGGGGGCGGCGCGCGTGCCGGAGCCGCGGCGCGGCAGGCGCGGCAGGGCGAACCCCTGCTGGTGGCAGGCGCGGGTGATGAGCGTGTACTTCCACAGCACGCCGCCGGCGAGGGTGCCCGCGGCGGCGGCGAAGAGGGCGAGCGGCGCGCCGGGGGTTCCGGCGGCGGCCACGAAATGGTGCATCGCGCACCGCCAGCCTTCCACGGCCTCCGTCAGGCAGTGCGTCGCGACGATGGCCGAGGTCGGGACGACGGCGAACGCGACGGCGGCCGCGAGGTAGAGCGCCAGCGGAACGAGGTGTCCCATCCAGCGCATCCGGGAGGCGATCGCATCGATCTCGCCGCGCGCGAGCGGGCCCACCCCGGCGTCCGCCGCCCTCCGCCGCCAGGCGCCGAACAGCGCGGCGTTCACGACCGAGAGCAGGACGCCGGCGCCCGACAGGAGGACCGGAGCCGCCATCGGGCCCACCCCGGCGGGAACGGGCGGAGCCATCGTCGCGCCCGCCGCGTCGTGCGTTGCGCCCGGGAGGGCACTCAAGGCAAAGACGCGGCCGGGGTCGCCGAGCTCCGGCCAGGACATCGACAGCTCCGGCGCCCCGAAGACGCCGCCGGAGAGGAGCAGGCCGAGCCCGATCGCGGCGAGCGCCACCCCCTCGCAGAGCCCCGACGCGGCCAGCATCCACGGCACGAGGCCGACCCGCCACGCCGGGATCCCCCTGGCGGCGTGGAGGATCCTTCCCTGGCAGACGAGGAACGCCGCCGCCGCCAGCGCGGCCAGCGCGTGCAGCACGGGCGACGGCCAGAGGAGGTCCGCCGCGACCGCCGGGTAGAACACCGCCACCGCCCAGGTCTCGCGGGTCATCCACGAGCTCTGCGGGCGCCGGAGCACGTAGAGGAAGCGCGCCTTGCGGCCGATCTCGGCGAACACGAAGAGAAGCCCGACGGCCATTCCGACTGCCGCCGCAACAAGGAGCCAGGACAGCGCCGCATCCGGAATCCCTCCGGATGACCAGAGCAGGTACGCGACCACCGCCAGCCCGCTGCTCATGCCGCCCAGGATGAAGTTCATCGCCGCCCGCACGTCCCAGAACGTCTGGCGCCCGCCCACCAGCGGGTCGTTCGGATCGCTGCGGCGTTCGTCGTCCGTCTCCTCCGGCTCGCGCCCCGGCGTGGTCGCGGGCACCTCGTAGAGGTAGCGGATCTGCGGGTCGGTCCCGAGCTCCGCGTGCATCTGGAAGTGCGCATTCTCCGCCGCGAGCCGCGACACGTTGCTGTCCGGGTCCGCGAAGTCCCCGAAGTGCAGGGCCTGGGCGATGCACGACGCGACGCAGGCCGGAGTGGCCTCGAGGTCGAGCCCCGGCGCCACGCCCGGGGTCTGCGCCGCCTCGTCGATCTTGTCCACGCAGAACGTGCACTTGGTCGCGACCCCGACCCGTTCGTCGTGGAAGACCTGCGCCTCCTGCCGGCTCGGCGTCCCGAAGTACCACGCGCGCTCGTGGGCGATGGTGCGGGCCTGGTAGGGACAGGCCACCGCGCAGTAGCCGCAGCCGATGCAGGTGTCGTAGTCCATGGTGACGAGGCCGTCGTCGCGCTGGCGCGTCGCTCCGGTCGGGCACACCGGGACGCAGGGCGGGCTCGCGCAGTGCTGGCAGCCGGTGACCAGGAAGAGGCGCTCCACGTTGGGGTAGGCGCCCTGCTCGACGTCGAGCACGCGCCGCCACTGCACTCCGGGCGGGGTGTCGTTGTGGTGCTTGCAGGCGATGGTGCAGGTCTGGCAGCCGACGCAGCGGTTCAGATCCACCACCATGCCGTAGCGGGGCGCCGTCCGCGCCGCCTGCCCCGTGGAGGCGCCGGATGCGCTCACGGGGCCATCGCCGGACGCGGCCTCCGGCCCGTCCCGGAGTCCGCGGTCGCCGCGGCGTGGCGCCGCAGGTCGACGTCCTCGGCCCGGCGCACCCGCACCCGCATCAGGTCCGCCACGCTCCCCGTCGAGTCGGTGAGGGAGAGAGAGAGCGGGGTCACCGAGTTGAGGCTCGCGAGCCCGAGGTCCTTCGCGAACGGCGTCACCCAGTGGTCGAACTGCCCGATCATGACCACCGTGTCCGGCCGGACACCTTCCCGGAGCACCGCCCTGCCCTGCGTCTCGCCCACCACCGACCCGATGATCACCGGGTCGCCGTCCCCGATCCCGAGCGCGCGCGCGGCGGCGCGGTTCATCAGCACCCCGCGGTGGCCGGCCACGTTCCCGGCGACCTCGTTGATGAGGGGAATGCCGACGTTCGCGCCCCACGAGTACTGCATGCTGCGGGCGGTGAGGGCCCAGAACGGGAACTCGTCCGGGTCGCCCCCCGCCTCGCGCACGTAGTCCGACCAGATGTCCGGGAAGGGCTCGTACGAGGGCAGCGGCTCGTACTCGGCGAGCTGCCGCTCCCACCACTCGATCCCGATCTCGTGGAGGCGGCGGGCCAGCTCCTCGCCGTGACGCTTGATGCGCTCCTGGTAGGGAAGCTCGAAGCGAAGCCCCTGCTCCTTCACCGTCGGGTAGAGGAACCACTCCATCTGCGAGTACGGCCGGAGCAGGAAGCCGTGCTCCCGGAACCAGTCGATCCCGACCACCTGCCCGCCCGCGGTGAGGTCGTGGCTCGCGGCGTGCGCCACCGCGTCCCAGATCGCCTCCCGAGAGTGGACCTTCGTGTCGTCGAGAGCGTAGTCGAAGGCGTCCGACCGGAGCCGCATCCCCGCCGCGCCGCGGTTGATCGCCTGGTTGTAGGGCTCCAGCAGCCCCGTGCGGCGCGCGAGCCCGGTCGCGATGTCGGTCATGTCGCGCGCGTCCACCGCCGGCTCCACCACCGGCTGGCGCACCGCCCACCCCTGCCGGTTCCAGAACTGCTCGATGAACTTGGTCGAGCCGATGCGCATGAGCTGGAGGCTCTCCAGGTCGGTCGCGTCCGGGAGCAGGTAGTCGGCCATCCAGTTCGTCTCGTCCAGCGTGTACGCGAACGAGACGATGAACGGGAACTCCGCCACCCGCTCCGCCACCTCGCGGGCGTTGACGGAGGAGATCGACGGATTCGTCCGGTAGTTGATCCACATCTCCGGGCGGGTCGGGCGCGGCCACTTCTCCGGCGCCTGCTTCTGAAAGAGCCACGGAAGGTGGGCCGGGCCGAGCGCGGGCGACCAGGGGGAGTTCGCGGCCAGCGGCACCATCATCCGGAAGGCGTTGCGGATGCCGGGGTGACGGCTCCACGCCTCGCGGGTCGTCGGGTTGAAGGGGTAGTCCATGAAGCCGTCGCGCATCGGCCGCACGCTCTTGTGCCGGCTGTCGGCGGGCCGGTTCAGCTTGACCGCGGTCCCGAGCATCCCGCCGGGCACCTCCAGCGCCCCCACCAGCACCGCGAGCATCGTCCGCGCCCAGCAGCACGGATAGCCGCCCCAGCCGTTGCTCACCCCCTTGCCGAGGAGCACCGCGACCGGGCGGAAGGGAAGCCGGCGGCCTTCGATCTCGATGGTCTCGCCGACGCAGGCGTGGGCGACGTACTCGTCGGCGATGCGGCGCGTGGTCGCCGCCGGCACGTCGCTCTCGCCCTCGGCCCACTCCGGGGTGCACGCCCGCACGTGGTCGAGGAAGAGCTGGAAGGCGGGGCGCGCCTGCGCCGCCTCGTGCCGCCACTCCTCGCCGTCCGGACCCTCCTCGACGCCGGCCGCGACCCGCACCCCGTCGAGGGCGGGACGCCGCCCCTGCATCGCGTCGAAGGGCGCCGCCCGCTCCGCGTCGGCGTCCCACAGCAGGGGCCGGCGGCTCGCCGGGTCGCGGAGGTAGTAGCCGTTGGGGCCGACCAGGTAGGGGGCGTTGGTGGAGTCGCGCAGAAACTCGATGTCGCACACCTCGCGCCACCCGCGCTCGTGCACGATGCGATGGAGGAGCGCGTAGAGGAACGCCGCGTCGGTCTTCGGCCGGATCGGGACCCACTCCGCCGACACCGCCCCGGTCACGGAGAGATGCGGCTCGACCTGCACGCGCTTCAGCCCGCGCGAGCGCGCGTCGGCCTGGCGCCACACCCCGGCCACCCCGGCCGAGGCCTCCGCGTTGTTGCCGCAGCTTATGACGTAGCGGCAGCGCGGGGTGTCCGGCGCGACGATGAACGCGCGGTGCCACAGCTCGCCGTAGAGGTGCTCGCTGTGATAGCACTTCACGCCCTGCCCCGCCCCGAACCCCATGTCGATCGGTCCCCAGGCGGAGAGGAGTGCCGGGAGGGTCCCCATGTACTGGGTGGGGGTCCCGCCCCCGCCGAAGCTCACCGCGAGCCGCGGGAATCCCGACTCGTCCACGAGCCCTCGGGAGCGGATGTCGATCATGCGGGCGGCGATGGCGTCGAGCGCCTCGTCCCAGGTCACCGGGACGAAGCCCGGGTCCTCGCCGCGGCCCTTGCGCGGGTTGGTGCGCCTCATGGGCTGGCGGATGCGGTGCGGGTTGTAGGTCTTCTGGATGAGGCCGTAGGCCTTGACGCACACCCGTCCGCCGCCCGGGTGGCTGTCGCTCGCGTCGAAGTTCGACCGGACCCGGGTCGCGACCCCGTCCTCGACCTGGACCTTCATGAGATCCGGGCCGGCGACGCACTGATAGCAGTAGACCGGCTTCCAGACCTCGCCGGCGCCGCCGTTGCCGGCGCCCTTGCCGGCGCCGCTCCCGCTTCGCTCTCCGCTCACGCCACCCCCCTTGCGCCGTCGCGCCGCGCGCGGCGCCGGTCGGGTCCGCTCCCGATGCTCCCCCGCGCCGTCCGCCGCGAAGGATCGCACGCGGGGTCGCGCGCAGGATCCGGATCCATGGCCCGGGTCACGGCCCGGAGCCATGGCCCGAAGTCATGGACCAGAGTCATGGACCAGAGTCATGAATCGGGCCATGGATCAGGGCCTTCCGGACCGCCGGCCGGCGCCAACGGTCATGGTCGACGTCGTGCTGGACCACCCCGTCGAATGAAAATCGGTGCTCCTCGCGCGGGCGGACTTCGGGCCACATCGGGGTCGCCTGCCGGTCGCAGCCCGCAACCGGAGCGCCGCAAGGTTTGAATGCCCGGTGCCGCCGACCGGCGGCGCACAGGATGCGTTGCGCCGAATCCCGGAGCATCTTCACGGCAAACATACCACCACCGCGCCGAGCGCCATAGATGCCGGCCGGGCGCTGGCCCGGCGCCCGGATGCGGGTCCACGTCCGATTCGCGGCGTCCCCCGGGAGCGCGCGCATCCCGACCTCGCGAACGATCGCTGAATGCCCTCGATCCGGCGTCTCCCGGGGCCGGAAACGAGGGACCCCGCGGGTCGGATGCACACCCGTCGGACGCCCGCCGGCCGGCCGGGACGAGCGGCATCCGCGCACCCGGCCTTGACCGGCTCCGCGCGGCATGGGCAAGGTCGCCGCCTCATGCGCGCCCCGTCCCGCCGCCGCGAGCCCTCCCATGCCCCGGAAACGCACTCCGCGACGCCGCGCGGAGACGATGGCCTCGAAGGCCGACGTCCACGCGCTCTACCAGCGGGCGGTGCAGTGCGTGGAGGCGGAGATCGACTTCGTCGACGAGACCTTCGCGAAGCTGCGCCGGCGCCGGGCGCGGCGCCTGCGCGAGGACTTCTGCGGCACCGCGAGCGCGGCGTGCGAGTGGGTCCGGCGCCGGCGGACGAACCGGGCGGTGGCCGTCGACATCGACGCCGGGGTGCTCGCCTGGGGGCGCCGGCACAACGTCGAGCCGCTCGGACGGTCCGCGTGGCGGATCGAGCTGGTCCACGCCGACGTGCTGGAGGTGGACCGCGGCGCCATGGACGCGGTGCTCGCCATGAACTTCAGCTACTGGGTGCTGCATACGCGCGCCGCGCTGCGCGGCTACTTCGGGAAGGTGCGCGACGCGCTGGTCGCCGACGGCGTCTTCTTCCTCGACGCCTACGGCGGGTACGACGCCTTCCGGGAGATGCGGGAGACGACCGAGCACGAGGGGTTCACCTACGTCTGGGACCAGGCGTGGTACGACCCGATCACCGGCCGCAACCGCTGCCGCATCCACTTCCGGTTCCCCGACGGCTCCCGCATCCGGGATGCCTTCGTCTACGAGTGGCGGCTGTGGACCCTGCCCGAGATCCGCGAGGTCCTGGAGGAGGCCGGCTTCCGCGAGGTGACGGTGTACTGGCAGGGCGCCGACCGGCGCACCGGCGAGGGCAACGGGGTGTTCACGCCGGCCGAGCACGGGGAGGCGGACGCCGGCTGGATTACCTGGGTCACCGCCTTGAAGTAGGATTCCCCCGGCAACGACCACGACCGGGAGCAACGGCTCGAGGCGCCGCGGGAGCCGATTCCGCTGCGGGAGCCGAATCCCGGCAACGACCACGACCGGGAGCAACGGCTCGAGGAGGAGACATGTCCGATTCCAGGGTCTACGAGGTGCTGCCGCACGCGGCCGAGCGCGCACTCGTCGACGAGGCGGCCTACCAGGCCATGTACCGTCGCTCGATCGAGGACCCGGACGGGTTCTGGGCCGACATGGCCGACGAGCACGTCCACTGGTTCCGGAAGTGGGACCGGGTCGCGGACTGGACCTTCGACGGCGACGTCGGCATCCGCTGGTTCGACGGGGCGCGGGTGAACGTCGCGTACAACTGCCTCGACCGGCACCTCGAAGAGCGCGGCGACAAGCCGGCCATCCTCTGGGAGGGCGACCGGCCCGGCGAGGAGCGGCGCATCACCTTCCGCGAGCTGCACGCCGAGGTCTGCAGGCTCGCCAACGTGCTCAGGGCGAAGGGCGTGGAGAAGGGCGACCGGGTCTGCGTCTACATGCCGATGGTGCCCGAGGCGGCGGTGGCGATGCTCGCCTGCGCCCGGGTCGGCGCGGTGCACTCCGTCGTCTTCGGCGGGTTCTCCCCGGACGCGCTGCGCGACCGCATCCTCGACTCCGACTGCCGGGTGGTGATCACCGCCGACGAGGGCCCGCGCGGCGGGCGCAACGTGCCGCTGAAGCGGAACACCCACAAGGCGCTGGAAGCGTGCCCGGACACCCACACCTGCATCGTGGTGCGCCGCACCGGCAACGAGGTGCCGTGGCGCGACGGCCGCGACGTCTGGTACCACGAGGTCATGGCGGACGCCTCCGCCGACTGTCCGGCGGAGGCGCTCGACGCCGAGGACCCGCTGTTCATCCTCTACACCTCGGGCTCGACCGGCAAGCCGAAGGGGGTGCAGCACAGCCAAGCGGGGTACCTGCTGTATACGACCCTCACCTTCAGGTACATCTTCGACTACCACGAAGGCGACGTCTTCTGGTGCACCGCGGACGTCGGGTGGGTCACCGGACATTCGTACGTCGTGTACGCGCCCCTCTCGAACGGCGCCACCACGGTGATGTTCGAGGGGGTCCCGAACTACCCGGACTTCAGCCGCTTCTGGCAGATCTGCGACAAGTACGGCGTGAACATCTTCTACACCGCGCCGACCGCGATCCGGGCGCTCATGGGCCAGGGCGACGACTTCGTGAAGCGCACCAGCCGCGCGAGCCTCCGCATCCTCGGCTCGGTGGGCGAGCCCATCAACCCCGAGGCCTGGGAGTGGTACTACCACGTGGTGGGCGACGGGCGCTGCCCCGTCGTCGACACCTGGTGGCAGACCGAGACCGGCGGCGTGATGATCACCCCGCTCCCGGGCTGCACCCGGCTCAAGCCCGGCTCCGCCACCCGCCCGCTGTTCGGCATCGAGCCGGTGCTCGTCGACCCCGAGGGCCGCGAGCTCGACGGCGCCGCGGAGGGCGCGCTCTGCGTCAAGCGGAGCTGGCCGGGCCAGATGCGGACCGTGTTCGGCGACCACGAGCGCTTCGTCCGGACCTACTTCTCGACGTTCCCCGGCCTGTACATGACCGGGGACGGCGCGCGCCGCGACGAGGACGGGTACTACTGGATCACCGGACGGGTGGACGACGTGATCAACGTGTCCGGCCACCGGATGGGCACCGCGGAGGTCGAGAGCGCGCTGGTGCTGCACGCGACGGTGGCGGAGGCGGCGGTGGTCGGCTACCCGCACGACATCAAGGGCCAGGGGATCTACGCCTACGTGACGCTGAACGCCGGGGTCGACGGCACCGACGCGCTGAAGAAGGAGCTGGTCGGGCTGGTGCGCAAGGAGATCGGCCCCATCGCGTCGCCCGACGTCATCCAGTTCGCGCCGGGGCTGCCGAAGACCCGCTCGGGCAAGATCATGCGCCGCATCCTGCGCAAGGTGGCCGCGAACGAGATCGACCACCTCGGCGACACCTCGACGCTGGCCGAGCCCGCGGTGGTGGACGACATCATCGAGAACCGGCTCAGCCGGTAGGGGGGCTCCGCACCGGATCGGACACTTCACCGGGCGTAGCCGACTGTGAAGGACCGGACGTGACGAGCTCCGGCGCCGGATGGTGAGCCCGCCGCGAGACGGTCGCGGGGACGAACCTCGCGGGGCTTCGACGGCGCATCGCCGCGGGGCTTCGGCGACGTATCGCGGGGCGCCGCGGACGACGCATGTGGAGTCGCTCCTCGCGGCGGTCGACGGGGTCGTCCGGGGCGCATGCGTCCAGGGCCGCTTCGGCGACCTCGGCCCGGCGTTCTCGGCCGCGTTCGGGGCCTGGGCCGGGCCGTTCGCGGCGGCGATGCGCGCGGTGGACCCGACCGCGCATTCGCGGGACGCGGCACGCGCGATGGCCGACCTCGCCCGCCTGACCGGCGAGTGCGCCGGGCGGGCGATGCGATCGATCGCCGGCCCGCAGGCAGGTGCCGCCGGCGCCGGAGCCGTCGTCCCGGACTACGACGAGCTCGCGGGGCGCATCGACGACGGGTTCCGGGCGTTCTCGTCGAGCCCGGACTTCGACCGCGCCCGGCGCGCGGCCGCCGCCGCGGTGCTCGACTGGCTGGAGCGCGACCCCGCCGCCGCATCGGGTCTCGCCCGCGCCCTCGAGCCCCCTCCGCCATTGCCGCCGTTCGTACCGGAGCCCTTCGGCGTGCCGGAGCCCTTCAACGTGTGGCCGCCCTCCGGCGTGCCGCCGCCCTCCGGCGTGCCGCCACCCTCCGGCGTGCCGCCACTCTCCGGCGTACCACCGCCCTCCGGCATGCCGCCACCCTTCGGCGCGCCGCCGTCGGAGGCCGGGGAGCCGGTCCTGCGTGACGGCAACGCGACCCTGACCGCGTTCCCCGGCGCGGGAGAGGTCCGCGCCCGCGTGCTGGTGATCCCCGGGTTCACGACCGGTCCGCACATGTTCGACCTCGACCCGCAACGCTCGATCGTGCGCACCCTGGGCGGGCACGGGGTCGACGCCTGGCTGCTCGACTGGGGCCGGACCGACGAGACCGACCGGTACCACACCGTCGCCGACCAGCTCGAACGGCTCGACCGCGCCGTCGATGCGATGCGGGAGGCGGCCCACGGCCGGCGCCCCGCCCTCGCCGGCCACTTCCACGGCGGGCTGCTGGCCCTGCTCTACTGCCTCCGGTATCCGGGCAAGGCCGCCGCGCTGGTCACCCTGTCGACGCCGGTCCGGTTCGCTTCGGGCGAGGACGCGTTCGCGGAGTGGCTGCGGGCGTGCGGCGGGGAACGGCTCGTCGATGTCCTCGGCAACGTTCCGGGTCCGCTCGTCGCGGCCCTGGCCGCGGCGTCATCACCGATGCGCTGGTGTGGGGGCGGGTTCCTCACCCTGCTGGACGGCCTGGACCGCGCGGATCCCGCCCCCCGGATCGCACGGTTCGAGGCGGCCCGCCGCTTCCCGCCGGCCTTCCCCGGGGAGACGTTCCGCGGGCTCTACCGCGCGTTCTACCGCGACGACTCCTTCGCCGCCGGCGGCGGCGCGGTCATCGACGGCCATCGTTACAGGCTCTCCGGGCTCGAGACGCCGCTGCTGAACGTCCTCGCGCGCGACGACCGGATCGTGCCGCCCGCCGCCTCGCGGCCCCTCGCGCAGTGGGCCGGGACATCGCCCGCAGCGAGCCGGGAGCATCCCGGCGGGCACTGGGGTCTGCTGGCGGGCCGCCGGGCGCACGCCGAGCTGCTGTCCGGCGTCGCCGCCTGGCTGGTCGAGCGGGCTCGGGAGTTCTGACGGCGCCGGGCGACCGGCGGCGGTGCTCGCGCACCACGATCCGCAAGCCTCCGCCCGACGAGCGTCGGCTCCCGTCGCGCACCGCCGCGAAGGCGGCGGCGCTCAGCCCTTGCCCTTTCCGTCCCGGTTCGCGCCCGCGGTCGCGTTCGCCATCGTCGAGAGGCCGTCCCAGAACGCGCGCTGCATCGCCTCCATGCTCCGGAGGTCGGGGGTGATGAACGGACGCATCATCGTGAGGGGGTCGAACCCTTCCACCCCCGCCCGCATCTGCTCGCGGATCCTGTCGATCATCTCCGCCTGGAGCGGCTGCACCTCGGGAAGGCCGAGGAATTCCCGCAACTCGGCCGGGGTGGTCTCCATCGTGACGTTGATCTTCATGCGCCGCCTCCGAATGCCGCCGCCCGCGCGGCGGTCGTCGTTGCGCCCCCGGGCCCGCGCGGACCGGGAACCCCCTCGCCGGAACCCCGGATTCCCCGCCCGGCCGGGGGCCGATCGGAGCGGGCTCCCATGAAGCAGCCGTCCTCGCCGGGCTCCCTGCCCGGCCGGGGCGCCGGGCGTCGGTGCATCCGGCGGCCGCCGTTGATGCGCGAGGCCGCCCGGGTCCCGGACCCGATTCCGATTCCGGCCCGATCCCGGTCCCGGACCCGAACGCGAGCCGGCCGTCAGTGCATGTGGTGCCCGCCGTTGATGCTGTAGTTCGCGCCGGTGATGAATGCGGCCTCGTCGGAGCACAGGAAGGCGACGAGGGCCGCGATCTCGCGGGTGTCGCCAAGGCGTCCGACCGGAATCTCCTCCACGATGCGAGTCAGGATCTCCTGCGGTACCGCCTCGACCATCTTCGTGTTCATGTAGCCCGGCGACACGGTGTTCACGGTCACCCCCTTGCGGGCGACCTCGCGGGCGAGCGCCATGGTGAATCCGTGCATTCCGGCCTTGGCGGCGGAGTAGTTGGTCTGGCCGAACTGGCCCTTGACTCCGTTGAGCGAGGAGATGTTGACGATGCGGCCGAACCCGCGCCGGGACATGCCGTCGATCACCTGCTTGGTGACGTTGAACACGCTGTCGAGGTTGGTGGCGAGGACTGCGTCCCACCCGGGCTTGTCGAGATTTCCGAGCGATGCGTCGCGGGTGATTCCCGCACAGTTGACGAGGATGTCCACCGGTCCGATCTCCGACTCGGTGCGGGCCACCGCGTGCATGCACGAATCGAAGTCGGTGACGTCTCCCGGAATGAGCACGACATCGAACCCGTCCCTCGCGAGCCGCGCCCGCCAGCTTCGCCCGTCGTCCCCGTTCGTGGTCAGCGCGATGTCGAGCGCCGCCACCCTGCATCCCTGTCGAGTCAGTCGTTCGCAGATGGATCGGCCAAGCTCGCCAATCCCGCCGGTCACCAGCGCGACCCGTTCGGACATCCGCATACCTCCTTCAAGCCGCCACGAAGCACCTGCGACTGCGGCGCCGGGTGTCGACTCGCACCGGCATGAAGCCGGTCCGCCTCCCTCCACCGGTCCCACGACGCCGGTCCCGGTGGAAGTGTTGCGCCGCAGCAATGGCGGATACTAGCCCGCATTGCCCGCCAAGTCACGGCTGCGAACAACAGGCTGCGGACATGCCGCCAGCCATTCCCGCCGGGCGGAAACAAGCCCATGAATCCCCTCGACTCGACGCCCTGAAGGTCGAAATCGCGCCAGAATCCCACCACGGGGTACGGCTCTTCCGGGCACTGGCTGGAGTCGCTGACGCGCCGCAGACGCGAATCCCGGGATGGTCCGGAAGTCGCGACCAGCGGTTCATCAGACCCTCGAACCGGGTCTTCGAGGCCGAAAGGCCGCCGGGTCACCGTGCGGTATGCACGCGGCATCGGGCCGGGGAAGCCGGGAAGGGCGGCGTGGCCTCAGTCCTCGTCGCCGGACGCCGAAGGCTTGCGGGAGCGCGCTTCCGGCCGGCGGGGCGGCGCAGTCGTCGCCGCGCGAAGCAGCCCCTCCTGCATCTCCTGCCAGATCGAGAGATTCCGTTCCGTGATCTCGCGCATCATCGACAGCGGGTCGCTTCCCATCACCGTCTTCATCTGGTCCTGGACCCGCGCCTGCTGCTCCAGAAACAGGTTCAGGCTGCGCTCCAGGTAGCTCGCCATCATTCCCTGAAGCGAGTCGCCGTAGCAGCGGATGATGTTCGCGAGCACCTGCTCGCTGAACATCGGCTCGCCGTCCGCCTCCCGCTCCATGATGATCTGCAGCAGGATGCTGCGGGTGAGGTCCTCGTTGGTGCGGGCATCGCGGACCTGGAACGGAATCTCCTCCAGCACCAGGTTGCGCACGTCCTCGAGAGTGACGTAACGGCTGACCTCGGTGTCGTACAGCCGCCGGTTGGGATACTTCTTGATGATTCGCGGCTCACTCACGCCGGTTTCCCCGAGTGATCGGACCCGACGATCACGGGCCGCCCGATGGTAACCCGCGCCGCGGCCGGACTCCTACTCTCTCTCGCCCCGACAGGCGTTGACACCCTCCCGGAGAATGACCGATAAAATTCCAGTTGTCGGGCAATTGCCGAGATTGTGGCAATCGGGAAAGTTGTCCAAATGTGCACACCACCTACGGAGGCGACGCCATGACCGAATTCGAGCTCGCCAGCCTCGCCCTTCGCGAGTCCGCCCTCTGGGTCGCCATCGGGCAGGTCGCCGCCACCCTCGTCATTGGTCTCGGGCAGATCGGCATCGTGTGGTACGGCATCCGCGCCATGAACCGCTCGGGCGCCGAGCGCGCCCAGGATCGCCGCCAGCGAGAGCGGGCGGAGACGCAGCGCCACGCCGAGGCGATGCAGCGCCACGCCGAAGCGATGGCCGCCCTCGACCTCCAGCGCCGAGCGCTCGAAACCCTTATCGAGCGCACCGCACCGGTCCGGGAGACCACGCCATGACCACCGTACTTACCACCCCGGCGTTGACACCCTTCCGGAGAATGACCGATAAGTGTTCCAGTTGACGGGCAAGCACCTGCGGAGGCGACGCCATGACCGAATTCGAGCTCGCCAGCCTCGCCCTTCGCGAATCCGCCCTCTGGGTCGCCATCGGGCAGGTCGCCGCCACCCTCGTCATCGGTCTCGGGCAGACCGGCATCGTGTGGTACGGCATCCGCGCCATGAACCGCTCGGGCGCCGAGCGCGTCCAGGACCGCCGCCAGCGAGAGCGGGCGGAGACGCAGCGCCACGCCGAAGCGATGCAGCGCCACACCGAAGCGAGCGAGCGCCACGCCGAAGCGATGGCCGCTCTCGACCTCCAGCGCCGAGCGCTCGAAACCCTCATCGAGCGCACCGCACCGGCCCGGGAGACCACGCCATGACCACCGCCCTTGCCGCCCTCGCCGGGCCGCCCAGCGCCGCGCAGGCCGAGAGCGCCCGTATCGCCCTCGATGCGTTTGCGCCGGACACGCGCCGCGCCTGCCGGGTCGCGCTCGCCACCGTCGCCGACTGGCACGGGGCCGAAGTGTCCACGGACGCGACGATGGCGCGCTACCTCGCCGCCCGGCCCGAAGCGGGCGCGAGGACACCGGCATGATCGAAGCACGCCGCCACCACGACATGGGTGGGCTGGAGGCCGGTCCCGTCGAGCTGGACGAGCACGAGAAGGCGCCGTGGGAGAAGCGGGTGGACGCGCTGATGGTGCTTCTGGGGCAACGGAAGATCATCGGCGTGGACGAGCTGCGCCGGGGCATCGAGGAGCTCGGGGCCGACGCCTACGACCGCTACGGCTACTACGAGCGGTGGATGGCGTCGATGACCAACCTGCTGCTCGAGAAGAAGATCATCGGCGTGAGCGAGCTCGGCGCGCGCATGGCGGAGATCGAGGCCGGCCGGAGGCACGAGCCGCCATGACCGGACCGGACGCGAGCTTGCCGTGAAGCAGCTTTCACGCTTCGGGGTGGCCCAGCGCGGCGGCGACCATGAACGTTTCGCACCGGGGGACCGCGTCAGGGTGCGGATGCGCTTCCCGCCCGGCCACGTCCGCACCCCCTGGTACTGCCGCGGGCAGGTCGGCGAGGTCGAGCGCGTCTGCGGGCGCTTCCGCAACCCCGAGCAGCTTGCGTACGGCGACCGTGACGCGCCGCCCGTGGTGCTCTACCGCGTGGGCTTCGCAAGCCGCTCGCTCTGGCCGGACCATGACGGCAACGAGCACGACCGGGTGGAGATCGAAATCTACGGGCACTGGCTGGAGCCGGTGGCGGGAGACGCGAAATGAGCGGGCACGAGCCCCCCCGTTCCGGCGGGCATGCACACGGACACGGCCATCCGCACGCGCACGAACCCGGCCACGGCGGCCACGACGCCGACCCGACGCATCACCATCCGCCCCGGCCCGACCTGGAAGACACGCCCCTCGCCTACCACCAGATCATGCAGATGGCGGTGGTCTCCCTCCTCGTCGAGAAGGGAGTCTTCAGCGCGGACGACATGCGCGCGCAGGTCGAACGCATGGACGCCCTCACTCCGGCCCGGGGTGCGCGGCTCGTGGCCCGCGCGTGGGTGGACGAGGGCTTTCGCGAGCGGCTGCTGACGGACTCGAAGGCCGCCGCGGCGGAGCTCGGCATCGACCTCGGGCCGATTCCGATCCTCGTGATGGAGAACACCCCCGAGACCCACAACCTCGTGGTGTGCACCCTGTGCTCGTGCTATCCGCGCTTCCTGCTCGGCCTGCCGCCCGACTGGTACAAGTCGCGCAGCTACCGCAGCCGCGCGGTGCGCGAGCCGCGCCGCGTGCTGGCCGAGTTCGGGACCCATGTCGACCCCGAACGCCGGGTCCGGGTCCACGACAGCACCGCCGACATGCGGTACATGATCCTGCCCATGCGTCCGGCGGGCACGGAAGGCATGGACGAGGAGGCGCTGGCGGGGCTCGTTACCAGGGACAGCCTGATCGGGGTGACGGAGCCACGCGCGGGCCGACCGGAGTCTGCGTAGCAGCCGTCCGGCGGATCGCCGATCGACGGAGCCGCGCGCGGGCCGACCGGAGACTCCATAGCAGCCGTCCGGCGGACCGCCGATCGACGGAGCCGCGCGCGAGCCGACCGGAGCCGTTCCGCCAGTGCGTCGAGCCGATTCGCGATTCGACGGAGTGTGCACTCCACCCGCCGTTTCCGGCGCCGGCGCCGGGAGCAGGGATCACCCGGCGGCGGCGATCTCCCCGCCGAGCTCCGCCGCCTCGTCCTGAAGCATCTCCCACATCGCGAGTCCGAAGCTGCGGAACACGTAGAGGCGGAACGCCTCGTCCCCGGCCTTCACGACCTGCACGCTGAAGGGGCCGGCCAGGGTCGCGGCGCTGTCGCCGGGGCGCATGGCCTCGATGTCGATGGGGCAGAGCTTCGCGAGCAGGTCCGTCGACGCCGGCCCCGACACCCGCACCACGGTTCGGGCATGGCTCAGGTCGGTGGCGCTCGCCCCGTGAGCGCGGAGCGCCTCCTCGATGTGCTCGACCAGCTCGCCCGGAGTGTGCCCGGCGCTCTCGGCGAGCCACTGGCCCGGCCCGTTCCACGCATAGCGCACGGCGCCGGCATCGAACGTCCGGTTGGGAGCCACGCCGGCCTCCGGTGCGCCAAGCGCGCCGGCGAGCTCACCGGCCTCGGGGGCGCCGTTGACCTGAACCACCGCACGTGGCCGGCATTCCGTCAGAACGACGCCGGGCGCGTCCTCCGGCCGCGCACCGAATCGCCCGACCCGATAGTGGCCTTCCAGCGCGCTGCGCCTCGCTGGTTCGTGCATGTGATCTCCCTGGTGTCGAGTCACTCGACAGGTGCCGGGTGGAGCCGATTCAATTCCGCGCGGACATCGTTCGGTGGCCGCCCTGACAGCAGCGGCATTTCATGCGCGCCGGTCATCCCTTCGGCCGCCGGTTCTCGGGGTCGATGAACACGTGGCCGGTGATCCGCACCGGGACGAAGCGCGCCGTGAGTGGCGACGCCGCATGGAGCACCTTGCCCTTCCAGCCCGCCGCGTCGTCCATCAGCGCCAGCGCGATGTGGCGCCCGAGCGTGGGGCTGTAGCAGCTCGAGGTGACGTGGCCGAGCATCGGCACCGGCCGCGGCGCGGTCGGGTTCCACACCAGGTGCCCGCCGCGCGGGACCCCCTCGCCGTTCTCCGAGACGAGCCCCACGAAGGTCTTTCGCCTCCCCCCGCTCTCCCGGAACCGCTCCAGCGAACGGCGGCCGATGAAGTCCTCGTCCTTCTCCATCCGGTCGAAGCCGAAATCGGCGGGGATGGTCCGCCCGTCCAGCTCGTTCGGGACCACGTGCCCCTTCTCGATGCGCAGCACGCCGAGCGCCTCGGTGCCGTAGGGCATGACGTCGAACGGCTCGCCGGCGGCGCGCAGCGCCTCCCACACGTGCACGCCGTAGTCGGCCGGGCAGTGCACCTCGTAGGCCATCTCGCCGGAGAAAGTCATGCGGATGATGCGCACCGGCGCACCGGCCACGGTCGCCTCCATGTACCCCATGAACGGCAGCCCCTCGCCGGAGACGTCGGCGCCGTCGCACGCGGCCGCGAGCAGGTCCCGCGACCGAGGCCCGGCCACCGCGGCGCCGGCCCACTGGTCGGTGACCGATGCGAGGTGCACGTCGAGGTCCGGCCACACCGTCTGCGCGTAGCGTTCGAGATGCGCCATCACCGCCGCGGCATGGCCGGTGCCGGTGGTGAGGTAGTACGCGTCGTCGCGGACCCGGGTACAGGTGCCGTCGTCGAGGACGAACCCGTCCTCGCGCAGCATGAACGCGTAGCGGCAGCGCCCCACCCGGAGGTTGCGGATGCGGTTGATGTACACGCGGTGCAGGAACTCCCCCGCGTCGCGGCCGCGCACCTCGATCTTCCCGAGGGTGGACACGTCGACCATCCCGACCGCCCGGCGCACGTGCAGCGCCTCGCGGTTGATGGCGTCCATCATCGACTCGCCGCGGCGCAGGTAGTACTGCGCGCGCAGCCACGGCCCGACGGTGACGAAGGCCGCCCCGTTCGCGGCGTGCCAGTCGTGCATCGGCGTTCGCCGGACCGGCGCCTGGTCGGCGCCGACCTCGCGGCCGGCGATGGCGCCGAGGGCGACCGGCGAGTACGGCGGCCGGAACGTGGTGGTCCCGACCTCGGGGATCCCGGCGCCGAGGGTCGCGGCGAGCACCGCGAGTCCGTTGACGTTGCTGGTGCGGCCCTGGTCGGTCCCCATGCCGAGGGTGGTGTAGCGCTTGAGGTGCTCGACCGAGGTGTATCCCTCGCGCACCGCGAGCTCGATGTCGGCCACCGTGACGTCGTTCTGGAAGTCGACGAAGCGCTTGCCGTGGCGCCACGACGGCAGCGGCACCGCCCAGAGCGGCCGCACGGGGGCGCCGTCGCCCCACTCCCGCACGGCCGGGCGGTCGGGCGCGGGCCCGGTCTCGAACCCCGCGGCCCGGACCGCGCCGGCGCCGGCCGCGACTCCGTCGGCGAGGCATTCGGCGAGGCCGGAGAGCCCGCGCGCGGACCCGGCCGAGCGCTCGCGCTGCACGCTCTCCCCCGGCACGAACGCCGCCCGTTCGGCGTCGAAGCGGAGCCGGCCCTGCGATTGCGAGAACAGGTGGACGGTCGGATTCCAGCCGCCGGAGACGCCCACGAGATCGCACGGGATGCGCCGGGAGCCGTCCCCCACCGACGTGCCGTCCGCGCAGAGCGAACGCACTTCCACCCCGGCGACGCCGGTGCGGCCGATGGCGCGCATCACCACGCTGCCGGAGATGAGCTCCAGGTCGAAACGCTCCACGACGGAGCGCGCGCCGCCTCCCGGTCCGCCGTCGCGCGCGTCCACCACCGCGACGATGTTCGTTCCGGCGTTCAGCACCGGCTCGATCGCCTCGTAGGCCGAGTCGTTGTTCGTGAACAGCACGGCGCGGCCGCCCGGCCGCACCCCGTACTGGACCGCGTAGGTGCGGACGGCGGAGGCGAGCATGACGCCGGGCAGGTCGTTGTCCTCGAACGGCAGGGGCCGTTCGATGGCGCCGGTCGCGAGCACCACCTCCTTCGCGCGAATCCACCACACGCGCTGGCGCGCGCAGTGCTCCGGAGGCGCCGGAACATGGTCGGCGCGCCGCTCCACCGCGACGATCATGTTGTCGTCGTAGTAGCCGAAGGCGGTGGTGCGGCCGAGCACCCGGACGTTCGGGCGGGAGGCAAGCTCCTCGCCGATGCGGGAGACGAGCTCCATCGGGTCGGCGCCCTCGATGGCGGCGGTGGAAGCGAGGAGGCTGCCGCCGGGCGCGGGCGCGTCGTCGACGAGGATCACGCGCGCTCCCGAGCGGGCGGCGGTGAGCGCCGCCATCAGCCCGGCCGGGCCGGCCCCTGCCACGAGCACGTCGCAGAAGGCGTAGCGGCGGTCGTAACGATCGGGGTCCGGCTCGAGCGGAGCGCGCCCGAGCCCCGCCGCCTTGCGGATGAAGTGCTCGTAGAGCATCCACCACGAGCCGGGCCACATGAACGTCTTGTAGTAGAACCCGGCCGGGAACAGCTTCGACGCGGCGTTGACCAGCGCCCCCGCGTCGAATTCGAGCGACGGCCAGCGGTTCTGGCTCTCGGCCGCCAGCCCGTCGAACAGCTCGACCCGGGTCGCCTTCCGGTTCGGCTCGGCCCGCGCCCCCCCGCCGACGCGGACGAGCGCGTTGGGCTCCTCCGCCCCCGACCCGAAGATGCCGCGCCGGCGGTGGTACTTGAAGCTGCGTCCCACGAGGCGGACGCCGTTCGCGAGCAGCGCGGAGGCCAGGGTGTCGCCCCGGTACCCCGTGTA
Organism: Gammaproteobacteria bacterium; assembly: GCA_965202735.1. Classification (GTDB taxonomy): domain Bacteria; phylum Pseudomonadota; class Gammaproteobacteria; order HK1; family HK1; genus HK1. The sequence continues at coordinate 373,024 of OZ241844.1, read as the reverse complement.
GCGCACGCCGTCGAAGGTGAACGCGAGCGGCGCGGAACGGTCGATGCGCCCTCCCCGCTCCGTGCGATGGGTCTGGGGGCTCATCGGCGCCCGTCCTCGCCGAGGTCGGCGCCGGGCGGACCGCTTCCGTGCACGCGGTGGGTCCAGGTGTCGCGCCTGACCTTGATCCAGCGCCGGCACCCGGAGGTGTGCTGCCACCACTCGTTGTGGGGTCCGCGGGGGTTGTCGCGGAGATAGACGTGGTCGAGCCAGCCGTCTGCGGAAACCGCGCCGGGATCGGTGGGCCGTTCGACGGTGGCGTCCCCGCCGTAGGTGAACTCGACGTGGGCCCGCGGCCCGCACCAAGGACACGTGATCAGCAGCATTTGGCTCGCTCCCTGGGCGTCGAAGCGGCGGCGGGGATCCGGTGCATCAGCGTCCCTGGCGAGAGATGCGGTCTAGTGCGCCTGCGGGCTTGCGCCGGCGCCCTTCTCGTCGAGAAGCTCGCCGCGGTGGAACCGGTCGAGGCGGAACGCCGCGTTGAGCGGATGCGGCTCGTCGTTCGCGATGGTCCAGGCATGACACCAGCCGGCTCCCGGCGTCGCCTTGAATCCCCCGTAGCACCAGCCGCCGTCGAAGTACAGGCCCTTCACCGGCAGCTTGCCGATGATGGGGCTGCCGTCCATCGTCATGTCCATCACCCCGCCCCAGGTGCGCATGAGCCGCAGGCGGCTGAGGAAGGGGAAGAGCGAGATCGCGCCCTGGATGACGTGCTCCAGCGTCGGCAGGTTCCCGCGCTGCGCGTAGGAGTTGTAGAAGTCCAGATCGCCGCCCATCAGCAGCTCGCCCTTGTCGGTCTGGCTGATGTAGACGTGCGCCGCGCCCGAGGTCACCACCGTGTCGAGCACCGGCTTGAGCGGCTCGGTCACCATCGCCTGCAGCACGTGGGACTCGATGGGCAGCCGAATCCCGGCCATCGCCGCGAGGCGCGAGCTGTTGCCCGCCACCGCGAGGCCGATCTTCTTCGCGCCGATGTAGCCGCGGCTCGTCTCGACCCCGGCGACGCGGCCCCCGTCGACGCGGATACTGGTCACCTCGCAGCTCTGGATGATGTCCACGCCGCAGGAATCGGCGGCGCGCGCGTATCCCCAGGCCACCGCGTCGTGCCGGGCGGTGCCGCCGCGGCGCTGGAGGAGCCCGCCGGTGACGGGGAACCGTGCGTCCGGCGAGCAGTTCAGAAGCGGCACCATCGACCGGACCTCGTCGACCGAGAGCCACTCCGCGTCGATGCCGTTGAGCCGCATCGCGTTGCCGCGGCGGCGGGCCGCGTCGATCTGGGCGTCGTTGTGGGTGAGGTTCACCACGCCCCGCCGGCTGAACATGACGTTGTAGTTCAGATCCCGCGTGAGCCCTTCCCACAGCTTCAGGGAGTGCTCGTAGAAGTGCGCGTTCGCTTCGAGCAGGTAGTTCGAGCGCACGATGGTGGTGTTGCGCCCGGTGTTGCCCCCGCCGAGCCAGCCCTTCTCCACCACCGCCACGCTGGTGATGCCGTGCAGCTTCGCGAGGTAGTACGCCGCGGCCAGGCCGTGGCCGCCCCCGCCGACGATCACCACGTCGTACTCGCGCCTGGGCTGCGGGCTGCGCCACGCCAGCGGCCACCCCTTGTGGTGGCTCAGCGCGTTCCGCGCGAGGCTGAAGATCGAGTAGCGCACGTCTGATGCCCCGGATTCCGAGTCGGAGGCGAATATACACAGAGATCAGCCGTTCCTCATCGTGAGCCCCGCGAATGCGGCGCCGAAACGGGCTTCGGGGGCGGTTTCGGCCGAAGAGAAGGCCGGACGCCGGCCGGAGGCGAGCCGCCCGGACACCGGACGTCCATCGCGAACCCCGCGAATGCGGCGCCGAAACGGACCTCGGGGGTGCGGTTTCGGCCGAGAGGAAGGGCGGACGCCGGCCGGAGGCGAGCCGTCCGGACACCGGACGTCCAGTGAAGCATCCCGGCGCGGGCGGGACCGGGTACGCTCGGCGTGCCGGACATCACCGTGCGAACGAGGCGTCCCATTGCGGGCGGGACCGGGTACGCGGGACGACGGCGAGCGACGGCCGAGCGACGCACCGGACGCGCCGCTCGCTCGCCAACCGCTCGCACCGTGGAAAGGAGGCAGCCCGCACCAGCCGCACCCCGGCACTCGCGTCCGCCGCTGCCGCTGCTCCCTTCCGGGCCTGACGGGGTTCACGACCTGGCGATGCGAGGGGACCGATGCGGACCGCCATCGACCGTGCGTTTCATCGCGAAGGCGCGCGAGGATATCACGGGCCGGGGCGAGGGCTCCCGCGCTCCATGTGCATCCCAGGACCATTTTTTTGTCGTATCCGAGTGTCGGCAACCGGTGCGAAGTCGCCTGCGGCGGAGGCGCCGGGAGATCCGGGAGGCTCAACTTGGCACACGGACAACGAATCGCGTCCACAAATGGGCCGCTTGAGCACACTTCGGCGCCCGCCGGCCGACAAGAAACGAGCCTTGGGAGTACCCAAGGCTACTTTATTGTCTGTATATGGTGTTCTGACACCCCATGAGCCCCATGAGCCACAGGATAGGGACCGTCGCCCCTGGATGTGAGGGATTCTGCCGGGAGCTTCCGCCCGGTGACCGGCACGAACCGGCTTTTTGGCTGGTGGTGGCGATTGCCGACACCGAGTTCGGGCGCTACATTCTGATGTACATCGCAGAGCAGGTCAGCCTGCCGCCCGAGCGCATCGCCGCCGCGCTGCGGCGCATTGGTACTGACCCCGACGAAGTGGAGGCACTGATGGGAACCGCAGCCCAGGTCTGGTTCGAACAGGGGGAAGCACGGGGCAAGGCCGCGGGGATCGCCGAGGGGAGAACCGCGGGGGTCGCCGAAGGCAAGTCCGAAACGCTTGCCCGACTGATCGAGCGCCGGTTCGGCCCCCCGCCCGACGAGGTCCGGTCGCGCATTGCCGGCGCCGGCCTCGAGCAGCTCGACCGGTGGCTGGATGCCGTGCTCGATGCGCCGACCCTCGATGCGGTCTTCGGTTCGAGCCCGGAGCACTGACCGCCGAGGCCCGGACCGCCTCGGGGAGCCGGCCTCGGACACTCCCCATCCCGTCCTTCGACGCGTTCGCCAGGGCTTCTTCAAGGCTTCCTCGGTCACCGCCGCGGCTCGTGCCACGTCTTCGCCGGTCGTTCCGAAGCCCAGGCTGAATGCACGGCTGCTTCGGCGTCTTCTCCGGTGAGGCCGCTCGCCCGCAGGACATGCGCCTTGCGGGGTTCGACCGGCGGCGCGACCCGGGATTCCGGGACGGGCCGATGGAGGCGGTGACCGCCTGGGACGGGATGATCGAAGACCTGAACGCCGGCATCGCCCGCGCCGTCCCCCGAGCCGATCCCGAGTCGGGTCCCCCCGGTTCGGAAACATCTCCGGCCCGGCCGCCGGGTCGCCCCGCCGCCTGAATCTTTCCGGAGCCCCCATGCCCCTGCCCCAGACCCGGCACGACGCCCTGTTCCGCCTGCTCGTCTCCGACCCCGCACGCGCCGCGGCCCTGCTCGGCGACTACCTGCCCCCCGAGGTCGCCGAACGGCTCGACCCCGACCATGCGCCCGAGCACATCGAGGGCACCGCCATCGACGGCGAGGGCCGGACCACCCAGGCCGACGCCATCTTCCGGGTGCGAATGAAGGACGGCGCCCCGGCCCGGGTCTACATCCTCCTCGAGCACAAGGCCCAGGCGGATGCCCGCACACCGCTTCAACTGATGCGCTACATCCTGCGGCTGTGGATGGCCGACATCGAGAGCGGGGACCTGCCCGCCGGGCGGCTGCCGCTGGTCATCCCCATGGTCTTCTTCAACGGCCGCGAGCCCTGGACCGTGCCGCGTTCGATAGCGGACATGATTGCTGCCCCCGAGGGGCTCGGCCATCTTGCCCGCGCCTTCGGCACCTACGCGCTGCACGACCTCTCCCGCATCGCCCCGGAAGAGCTCTCGCACGATGCGACCGTGCGCAGCGCCTTGCTCGCGCTGGCTCGGGCCTTTGCCGACGACATCACCGATGCGGAGGCCGACGCGCTGGTGGTGGCGATTGCCGACACCGAGTTCGGGCGCTACATTCTGATGTACATCGCAGAGCAGGTCAGCCTGCCGCCCGAGCGCATCGCCGCCGCGCTGCGGCGCACCGGGGCTGACCCCGACGAGGTGGAGGCACTGATGGGAACCGCAGCCCAGGTCTGGTTCGAACAGGGGGAAGCACGGGGCAAGGCCGCGGGAATCGCCGAGGGAAGGACCGCGGGAATCGCCGAGGGAAGGACCGCGGGAATCGCCGAGGGAAGGACCGCGGGAATCGCCGAGGGAAGGACCGCGGGGATCGCCGAGGGGAGAACCGCGGGGGTCGCCGAGGGAAGGACCGCGGGGATCGCCGAGGGGAGAACCGCGGGGGTCGCCGAAGGCAAGTCCGAAACGCTTGCCCGACTGCTCGAGCGCCGCTTCGGCCCCCCGCCCGACGAAGTCCGGTCGCGCATTGCCGGTGCCGGCCTCGAGCAGCTCGACCGGTGGCTGGATGCCGTGCTCGATGCGCCGACCCTCGATGCGGTCTTCGGTTCGAGCCCCGAACACTGATCGCCGAGACCCGGACCGCTTCGGGGAGCCGGCTTCGGACACTCCCCATCCCGGCCTTCGACACGTTCGCCAAGGCTTCTTCAAGGCTGCTTCGATCACCGCCGCGGCTCGTTCCACGTCTTCGCCGGTCGTTCCGAAGCCCAGGCTGAAGCGCACGGCTGCTTCGGTGTCTTCTCCGGTGAGGCCGCTCGCCCGCAGGACATGAGCCTTGCGGACTTCGACCGGCGGCGCGACCCGGGATTCCGGGACGGGCCGATGGAGGCGGTGACCGCCTGGGACGGGATGATCGAAGACCTGAACGCCGGCATCGCCCGCGCCGTCCCCCGAGCCGATCCCGAGTCGGGTCCCCCCGGTTCGGAAACATCTCCGGCCCGGCCGCCGGGTCGCCCCGCCGCCTGAATCTTTCCGGAGCCCCCATGCCCCTGCCCCAGACCCGGCACGACGCCCTGTTCCGCCTGCTCGTCTCCGACCCCGCACGCGCCGCGGCCCTGCTCGGCGACTACCTGCCCCCCGAGGTCGCCGAACGGCTCGACCCCGACCATGCGCCCGAGCACATCGAGGGCACCGCCATCGACGGCGAGGGCCGGACCACCCAGGCCGACGCCATCTTCCGGGTGCGGATGAAGGACGGCGCCCCGGCCCGGGTCTACATCCTCCTCGAGCACAAGGCCCAGGCGGATGCCCGCACACCGCTTCAACTGATGCGCTACATCCTGCGGCTGTGGATGGCCGACATCGAGAGCGGGGACCTGCCCGCCGGGCGGCTGCCGCTGGTCATCCCCATGGTCTTCTTCAACGGCCGCGAGCCCTGGACCGTGCCGCGCTCGATAGCGGACATGATTGCCGCCCCCGAGGGGCTCGGCCATCTTGCCCGCGCCTTCGGCACCTACGCGCTGCATGACCTCTCCCGAATCGCCCCGGAAGAACTCTCGCACGATGCGACCGTGCGCAGCGCCTTGCTCGCCCTGGCTCGGGCCTTTGCCGACGACATCACCGATGCGGAGGCCGACGCGCTGGTGGTGGCGATTGCCGACACCGAGTTCGGGCGCTACATTCTGATGTACATCGCAGAGCAGGTCAGCCTGCCGCCCGAGCGCATCGCCGCCGCGCTGCGGCGCATTGGGGCTGACCCCGACGAAGTGGAGGCACTGATGGGAACCGCAGCCCAGGTCTGGTTCGAACAGGGGGAAGCACGGGGCAAAGCCGCGGGGATCGCCGAGGGGAGAACCACGGGAATCGCCGAGGGGAGAACCGCGGGGATCGCCGAGGGGAGAACCGCGGGGATCGCCGAGGGAAGGACCGCGGGGGTCGCCGAAGGCAAGTCCGAAACGCTTGCCCGACTGATCGAGCGCCGGTTCGGCCCCCCGCCCGACGAGGTCCGGTCGCGCATTGCCGGCGCCGGCCCCGAGCAGCTCGACCGGTGGCTGGATGCCGTGCTCGACGCACCGACCCTCGATGCGGTCTTCGGTTCGGACCCGGAGCACTGATCGCCGAGGCCCGGACCGCTTCGGGGAGCCGGCTTCGGACACTCCCCATCCCGGCCTTCGACACGTTCGCCAAAGCTTCTTCGACCAGCGTCGCGGGCTGTTTCACGTCTCCGCCGGTTGTTCCAAGCCGTTGACAGGGAGTCGCGCTTCGCCGGCGCCTGATACCGGACGTCGAGCTGATGTTCGCTGGGGCTGACGCGTGCGCTGCAACGGGCGCTGGCGGGAATCGCTGCCGAGATTATGGAGATCATCGCGCCATCCCTGCGGCCCGTCGGCTTACGTCATGTCGCCGTAGAAGCAGTCATTCTCGCCAGCGCCCGGAGAGGCCGTGTCGTGGCGGGATTCGGGTGCGATTTCGGCCCTCGGGGCGCCGGGTCGAGCGGAATTCAGGAGCATGTCTCCGCCTGGCGGGAATTGCTGCCGTAGAAGGATGTCGTCCGAGCCGAAGCTTGGGCGCGGCGGCCCGTCGGCTTACGTCATGTCGCCGTAGGAGCGGCGCCAGCGGCCGCCGACGGCGCGCCCGTCGGCCTCCAGCCACGTCTTGGTCGGCCCGTTCGCGTGGATGACCGCCGGCCAGCTCTCCGTGCGCCGGTTGTACAGCATCCCGCGGCCCTCGTCCGGCTGCACGTCGTCCAGGGCGCCGTTCAGGCACTGGAACACCCGGCATCCGGTATCCAGACGCATCCCGTGTTTGCCCCTCAGAAACCGCTCGGTGTAGTAGCGCTGGTCGTCTGCCCCGTCATCGATGGCGTCCGCGACGATGCGCGCCAAGTCCCCGGCCGCCCCGATGAACGCGCCCGAGTTCAGGAAGCGGTACGGCGTGTCGGCCGCCGGGTACTCGTCGGCCCGCGCCCCGTCGGGCCAGCAATGCACCTCGGCGGCGAACAGGGGGCCCGCGCCGGTCCGGCGCCACGCGGCGAGGATGTCCGCCGCATGGGCCGTGATCAGGGTGTCGTAGCCGTCCACGAACAGCACCGGGCGCTCCGGCGGCAGCCGCGCCAGGGCGGCGCGCAGCAGATTGACCTTCTGTCCGCCGCCGGCGCCGGCGGCCATGTCGCCGCCGCGCCACTCGGCGCCGAGCCCCAGCGGCTCGATCTCGAGGCCGTAGCGCCGCCCGCTGGCGAGCAGGCGCGCGAGCTCGGGCCGGCGCTCGGTCGCCACGGTACAGGCCGCGAGGAGCGGCTCCGCCTCGCGCACCGGCGCGCTCTTCTCGGTCTCGCTGTGCTCGAACCCGAGGGTGGGCGTGAAGAAGGACTGGTGGCTGGACAGCACCATCCCGCCACCTTGCGCGAACGTCCGGTTGAGCTCCGGGTCGCGGTTCAGCCCGAAGGCGGCGGGCAGGAGCTCGTCGGAGGGGACCAGCCGGCTCTGCCACGGGCCGGCGAGCAGCTTCTTCGCGCCCGACGGCGCCAGCAGGTAGGCCACCGTCCCCGTCGGGTGGTAGTCCACCGCGTGCACGTGCCGCCCCAGCAGCGGCTTCGGTCCCGGCGCGTTGCGCCGGGTCAGGTAGCACAGGTCGAAGTCGAGGTAGTCGAGGTCCTCGATCAGCATCTCCAGGTCCTCGACCAGGGGCTCGACCGGCGCCGCGTCGTCCTCCAGCACGAGCGCGGGGTAGCCGTCCTCGGCGATGCGCCGCCAGGCGGCGACATGCGACAGGGCGCAGCCGACCTCGCCCAGGGTCAGGGCGCGGCGGGCGTAGGGGTCGGCCCAGTGCGGCCAGGGGGCGACCGGCGGCAGACCGGGCGCCCGCCAGGGCGGGGTGGCCCCGAGCTCGCGGCCGTCCACCGCCGGAAGCCAGGTCACGCGCGGGAACCCGTGCCGGGCGAGCGCGTCGGCGAGGCGCCGGCGGCGCGCCCGGTGCCGCTCGAGGTGGACGACGAGGACGCCGGGCAGGGCCGTCATGCGGCGATGGCGTCGTCGGGCCGCGCGTTCGGCTCGGACAGCCAGCAGGTCATGGCGTAGCGGGCGCCGGCGATCACCGGCGTCACCCAGTGCACATGGGTGACCCGGCTCGGAAAGGCGATGCCGCCCTCCTCGACTCCCGGTCTTTCTCTCGTCACCCGATACGCTCCCGTCCGGCCGCGACGCCCGGTCGAGTCCGGGCCCCCTCTCCGCAACCCGCCCCGCACGGTGGAGCGACGATCCCCGAACGAGCAGGCGGCGGAGTGTGGAATTATCTCCATTTCCGATAACGCTACGGCTACCGCGGCGTGACCGCCTTCGCCCAGTTCGCCGCCCTGCTCACGCAGGAGCAGCTCGAGGCGGTCGGAGCGTTCTTCAGCCCTTCCAGGCAGTGCTTCACCGCGCCCTCGGTCACCACCTTCCATCGATTTCGCCGGCGCGCCCTCGCACGAGACCGTCGAGAAACGAAGTTTGAGCGGACCGGTCAGCGCTCGGCATCCGCCGACGGGACTGCTGCCTTACACCATACACATGGCCGGCTTGGAGACAGCTCCGCTCTCAGCCTGCCGCTGACAGCCCCGTTCCGGCGTCAAGACTCGGCAGTCGGGCGATCGCCGCGCCGTTCTTCTCTTCGGCGAGCCGCAACTCGTAGAGCTTCTGGAGGTTAAGCCAGAACTCGCCCGTGGTGCCGAAGAAGCGGCCGAGCCTGAGTGCCGTATCGCCGGTAATGGCGCGCCGGCCGTTCAGTATCCCGGTGATGCGGTTCGTCGGCACGTCGAGGCACCGGGCGAGCTCGGCCGCACTCATGCCGAGCGCATCAAGATCGTCGCGCAGTGTCTCGCCGGGATGGATGGGTTCGCGCATGCCGCACCTCCCCTCAGTGGTAGTCGACGATTTCCACTTCGGCGGGACCGGAGCCGCCTTCAGGCCACTCGAAGCAGATGCGCCATTGGTCATTGATGCGAATGCTCCACTATCCCCGCCGTCGGCCCTTGAGCGCCTCCAGCCGGTTGCCGGGCCGGGTCGCCGAGCGCGGTGGCGGCGTCGACCTGATCGAGCTTGCGTGAGGCAGTGCGCGCGAAGCCTGAGAAGGCTGCAACCCGGCGTCCCCGGCAGAACGCTTCGGTGCGCCTGTCCCTGAACCCGACGATCACGACGCATCCGAATCCGCAACCCCCGCACTGTCCACCCCCGCACTGTCCACATGGTAGCCGCCCCATCTGCGTCATGTCACACATGAAGTGCGGCACACACAGGGCTCGTTTTGCCGGCGAGGAGCGGCGCAGGCAGGTTCGGCGGTCCATTCGGGAGAGGATTTCGTTGTCGATGCACCGGTTTCGGCCTCGAGGAGGCACCACCCACCGCAAGAACGGCAACTTCACAGCGGTTTCCAGCCGCCGCCCGCGACAAAATGGTCCTGTGCGGCACACATACATAAGGTGCGGCAGCAGGGCTATTTCACGCTAGCAGTAGCTGATTGACTGGGCAGTTGGTGTGCCAGGGTCTGGCTTTTCGTGTCGGCTTGGTGCATGCTGGCGGGATGCGAGATGGGTTTGACCCGGCCGAGGTAGTCGTTGGCGAAGTCGAGGTGCGTGCGGTGCGCGGCGACGAGCGTCGGCGCTGGGACGCGCTGATGGCGGCGCACCACTACCTTGGGTTCCGGCAGTTTGCGGGCCGGGGGTTGCGCCACGTCGCGACGTGGCGCGGTCACTGGCTGGCGCTGGTGGGCTGGCAGTCGGGGGCGTTCAAGTGTGGTCCGCGCGACCGCTGGCTGGGCTGGCACCGTTCGGTGCAGTTCCGGCGGCTGCACCTGATCGCGAACAACACGCGGTTCCTGGTGCTGCCGGAGGGGTCGGGGGTCGCGCACTTGGCGTCGCGGGTGCTGGGCCGGAGCCTGCGCCGGCTGAGCGCGGACTGGGCGGCGCGGTATGGCCATCCGCTGGAGCTGGCGGAGACGTTCGTCGACCCGGCGCGGTTCCGGGGCACATGCTACGCGGCGTCGAACTGGGTGCGGGTGGGGCGTACGAAGGGCTTCGCGCGCCACAACGGGGCGTACACCGACCCGCACGAGCAGCCGAAGGAGATGTATGTGCGGGCGCTGCGGCGCGACGCGCGCCGCAGGCTGGTGGCCCCCTTGGACCGTGCCGAGTGGCAGTGCCGGGCGACCCCGGTGCGCTACACGCGCGCCGAGCTGCGGTCGCTGCGCGACCTGTTCGCGCAGGTGCCGGATGCACGGCGCGGACAGGGCCGCAAGCACTCGCTGCCGACCGTGCTGTCGGTCTGCGCGTTGGCACGGCTCGCCGGCCAGCACGGGCCGGCGGCGACGGAGCGATTCGCACGCCACCTCAGCGAGGCGGAGCTGCGGGCGCTCGGCGCGTGGACCGACCCGGCGACCGGGCGCCGGGTCGCACCGTCGGACTCGACCCTGTGCCGGGTGCTGATGGACACTGACCCGGACGACCTGCAGGCGGTGCTGGTGCAGTGGGCCGCGCCGCGCCTCGCCGAGGGCGGCGCGACGCCGGCGCTGGCCGCCGACGGCAAGCGCATCCGGGGCGCCAACCGGCACGCGGGCCCCGACGCCCACTTCGAGATCGTGACGCTGGTCACCCACGCCGGACGGCCGCTCGCGAGCCGCTGCTGCCGCGACGAGGGCGGCGAGACCGCCGCGCTGCGGGCCCTGCTCGAAGACGTCGACCTCACCGGCTGCGTGCTCACCCTGGACGCGCTGCACGCGACCCGCGACACCGCGCGCGCGATCGTCGAGGCGCACGGCGCCGACTACGTGTTGGCAATCAAGGCGAACTGCCCCGACAGCTTCGCGCAGCTCGCCGCGATCGACTGGGACACCGCCGCCGTGCGCCGCCACGCCGATGACCCGGTGAAGGCGCACGGACGCATCGAGACGCGCCGCATCGCCGCGTGTGAGCTGCTCGCCGGCACCCTCGCGCCCTTCCCCGGCGCCCGCCAAGCGTTCCGCGTCGTGCGCACACGCACCAACGCGAAGACCGGCACCACCTCGACCGAGACCGCCTACGGCATCACCTCGGCCCCCGCCCGGCGCGCCGGACCGGCCCAACTGCTCGCCTGGAACCGCGGCCACTGGCAGGTCGAGAACGCCAACCACTACCGCCGCGACGCCACCATGGGCGAAGACGCGAGCCGCGTGCGTGCGCGCCACGCGCCCGCCAACCATGCCACCCTCAACAACATCGCGCTCGCCGTCGTGTTCCATCGCGGCTTCCGCTACCTGCCCGACGCCCATCTCCACTTCATGATGCACCGCGACGACGCGCTCGACGCCGTCCTGTCCTCCGACTGAGCCGGCTTCCGGCCACCCCCTCTCGCAGCAAGCCTCCGCGTCCGAGGGCCGGCCGACCGACCCCGACCGCTGCGAAACCGCGCCCGGAGGACCCCGCCGCACCCTGCCGCGCAGGTCACCCCTTTCGTGTCATCGCGAGGATCGGTAGCGTGAAATGATCCTGGGTGCGGCAGGGGTGAGTGTTGCCACCGTCTCGGAAATGAAGATAATTCCCCCGCTGCCGCCTGCTCGTTCGGGGATCGTCGCTCCACCGTGCGGGGCGGGTTGCGGAGAGGGGGCCCGGACTCGACCGGGCGTCGCGGCCGGACGGGAGCGTACTGGGTGACGAGGATGGTGGCATCGACAGACCTGACTCGGGACAGGGCTCTCCTGACCTCAGCAATTCCCGCCAGCGTCCGGAGGGAGAGAGGCCGTACCGTGGCGGGATTCTGGCGCGATCTCGACCCTCGGGGGGCCGGGTCGAGGGGGAGATCAGTCGACCATGACCGTTTGAATGGCCCTGTGACTCGGGAGAAGGAGGACTCTTGATGAGCATCTCCCCTGCATCCATCCCCCCCCCCCCCCCCCCCCCCCGAAAAACACCGGTGACGGGGAGACCGCCTCGCGCGGCTCGCCTCGCCGGTCGCTCCCCCGCCGGCGGGACCTCGACCCGTGGCGCATAACGTCGTCCTCCACGGCCGGTACCTGCGGGACTGCTCCTTCGAGCACCCCGCCGCACCATTCCTTCCGGACGCCGCCGAGCCCGTGCTCGACATCGACATCGGGGTGGACGGCAGGCGGTATCGGGACCTCTACGAGACCACGCTCTCGGTCCGGGTGACGGCCCGCAGGGAGGAGGCGGTCGCCTTCCTGATCGAGCTGCAGTACGCCGGGCTGTTCCGGGTCGACGGACTGGACGAGGCGGGGACGCGGCGCTTCCTCTTCGCCGAGGCGCCGCGCCTGCTGTTCCCCTGGGCCGAGCGGATCTGCGCCGACATGGCGCGCGACGGCGGCCTGCCGCCGCTCGTCCTGAGCCCCCCGGACTTCAACGCGCTGTACCAGGATCGGATGCGACGGACACCCGACGAAGAGACGCAGAACGGGAGAGGACACCGTGAAGAGCCGCAGAGCTGACACCGCCGGACCTGACACCGATCGCACCTCCCCGCCGGATCCGGCCGGCGGGCCCGCCCCCGGGCTGCGCCAACGCCGGCACGGCGACGACTGGTGGTCGCCGGCCAGGGCCCGCGCCAGGAAGCGCCGGCAGGTCGCCGTCGGCGTGCTCGGCGTGTACTCCATGCTGTCGAACACCGCGGCGCCGCTGATCAAGATCGCGGCGGCGCCCGCGATGAACAGCGTGGGCGCGGCGTCGCTCGGCGCGGCGTCGCTCGGCGCCGCGGTGCTGGGGCCGGGGAGCGCCCTGGCGCAACAAAAGGGACAGAAGGGAGAAAAAGGATACCCGGGGGACCCGGGCACCGAGTACGAACCAGTGGATAAAGGGAGGCTGCACTTGAACGAGCCCCGGGTAGTCATCCCCGCCCCTCCGGGCGACCCCGGAAGGAAGGGTCCGACCGGGGACCCCGGCGAGATGGGCGGGCGGGGCCCGTCGGGAGAACCGGCCACTAAGGGTGAGAGAGGCGACCCGGGCCCCTCCCAACCGCAGGGCCCAAAAGGCGATGCAGGCGAGACCGGAGAGGCGGGTCCCGACGGCCCGCAGGGCGACAAGGGCGCGCGCGGCCCGAAAGGCCCGCAGGGCGACAAGGGCCTGGACGCTTTGAAAGGCGAGCTCGGCCCGACGGGCAGGCCGGGCGCAACGGGCCCGCAGGGCGACAAGGGCGCGCGCGGCCCGAAAGGCCCGGAGGGCGACAAGGGCCTGGACGCTTTGAAAGGCGAGCTCGGCCCGACGGGCAGGCCGGGCGCAACGGGCCCGCAGGGCGACAAGGGCGATCAGGGTCCCACAGGCGCGCCGGGGACCACCGCGGGCGCGCCGGGCGCCGCGGGCCAGCCGGGGACCGCGGGTGCCGCGGGCCAGCCGGGGACCGCGGGCCAGCCAGGCCAGCCGGGCGAGAAGGGCGAGGCCGGCGAGGACTTCGCCCTGACCGAAGAGGCCAGGGACACCGTGCGGCAGGCCGTCGCCAGCCTCAGGCGTTCCGGGACGGACAGCGACCGGCAGGTCGCCGGCCTGCTGGAGGGGGTGCTCGAGGTGCTGGGCGCCGGGTCGGGACCGGGGGCCGCCGGGGGCGCGCCGGGCGTCACGGACCCGCAGGCGCCGCAGGGACCGCCGCAGAGCGACACGCTGGCCCTGCTGCGCTACGCCGCGAGACCCGACACGCCTCCCGAGGCGGGCGCGTACGCGATGGCGGGCGCGGTGCACGAGAACCGCCAGGACATCGACGCGCTTCAGTACCGGTTCCGCATCATGGGCAACGAGATGCGCGAGGCGACCGCCGTCGCCATCGCGCTCGGCAGCATCCACATTCCGATGGACAGCGCGCGGGCCGTGTCGGTCCAGCTCGGCCACTTCAGGGACGCCAACGCGCTGGCCGTGGGCGGGGGCGTCCGCGTGGACGAGAGCTGGCATGTCAACTTCGGCGCGTCCCTGGGGCTGAGCTACCAGCAGCTCGGGCTCAGGGCCAGCGTCGGCTATGCATGGTAGCGTCGGCGCGACCGGGCGCGGCGGACACGGGACGAAGAGACGCAGGGACACAGGACAGGAGAGGACACCATGAAGAGCCGCAGAGCTGACACCGCCGGACCTGACACCGATCGCACCCCCCCGCAGGCCCCCGTCGGCGGGCCCGCCCCGGGGCTCCGCCCGCGCCGGCACGGCGACGACTGGTGGTCGCCGGCCAGGGCCCGCGCCAGGAAGCGCCGGCAGGTCGCCGTCGGCGTGCTCGGCGTGTACTCCATGCTGTCGAACACCGCGGCGCCGCTGATCAAGATCGCGGCGGCGCCCGCGATGAACAGCGTGGGCGCGGCGTCGCTCGGCGCGGCGTCGCTCGGCGCCGCGGTGCTGGGGCCGGGGAGCGCCTTGGCGCAATCGGGAGCGAAGGGAGATCGCGGCGACAGGGGTGAAAAGGGCGACAAGGGCGACAAGGGCGAAATGGGCGCGGATGGCGACAAGGGCGAAAAGGGCGCAAAGGGCCTGCCGGGCCCGAAGGGAAACAGGGCTGCGCCCGGTCCGAAAGGCGAAAAGGGCTTGCCGGGCAATGATGGCCTGAAGGGCGAGCTGGGCCGGCCGGGCGATGGGCCGGCCGGGCCCGAAGGGCGATGACGGCGCGCAGGGCGACAAGGGCGACAAGGGCGATACGGGCCCGCAGGGCGCAACGGGCCCGAAGGGCGATGATACGGGCCCGCAGGGCGCAACGGGCCCGAAGGGCGATGACGGCGCGCAGGGCGACAAGGGCGACAAGGGCTTGACGGGCCTGCCCGGTGTTAAAGGCGAGCGCGGCCCGACGGGCCCGCAGGGCGCAACGGGCCCGAAGGGCGATGACGGCAGTCCGGGGACCACGGGCCCGGCGGGCGCGCCGGGGACCGCGGGCCAGCCGGGGACCGCGGGCCAGCCGGGCGCCGCGGGCCAGCCGGGCGCACCGGGCGCCGCGGGCCGGCCGGGCGAGAAGGGCGAGTCCGGCGCGAACTTCGCCCTGACCGAAGAGGCCAGGACCGCCGTGCGGAAGGCCGTCGCCAGCCTCAGGCGTTCCGGGACGGACAGCGACCGGCAGGTCGCCGGCCTGCTGGAGGGGGTGCTCGAGGTGCTGGGCGCCGGGTCGGGACCGGGGGCCGCCGGGGGCGCGCCGGGCGTCACGGACCCGCAGGCGCCGCAGGGACCGCCGCAGAGCGACACGCTGGCCCTGCTGCGCTACGCCGCGAGACCCGACACGCCTCCCGAGGCGGGCGCGTACGCGATGGCGGGCGCGGTGCACGAGAACCGCCAGGACATCGACGCGCTTCAGTACCGGTTCCGCATCATGGGCAACGAGATGCGCGAGGCGACCGCCGTCGCCATCGCGCTCGGCAGCATCCACATTCCGATGGACAGCGCGCGGGCCGTGTCGGTCCAGCTCGGCCACTTCAGGGACGCCAACGCGCTGGCCGTGGGCGGCGGCGGGCGCGTGGACGAGAGCTGGCGCGTCAACTTCGGCGCGTCCCTGGGGCTGAGCTACCAGCAGCTCGGGCTCAACGCCGGCCTCACCTACGCATGGTAGCGCCGGCGCGACGGGGCCGGGCCGCCCGCGGCGACGGTGAAGGCGGGCGGGGGGTGGTGCGGCTCGCCACCCTCGGCGCGGGCGGCCGGCGATGAATCGGCTGCTGACATACCGCGACGCGCGGGCCGATGGCTGCTGGCGCGAGGCCGCCCCCGACATCCTGGTGACGCCGTTCTGGCGCCCGGACTTCTGCCGGGAGGTGGTGGAGGCGGCGGTCCTGCTCGACGAGTTCCGGCCCTGGGGCCCGGATGTGGACAACAACGCCGCCCCGGGCCAGGAGCTCCGGATCGACCGCATCAGCCCGCGCTTCGCGGAAGCGTTCGGGGCGCACCTGCGCGAGCATCTCGCCCCGGTGCTGCGCACGCACTGGTGGCCGCTCAACCTCGGCCCGACGCGGATGCCCTTCGTGCTGCGCTACTCTCCCGACACCCAGGCCTCCCTCGACCCGCATCACGACGCGGCGATGGTGAGCCTGGCCATCCCGCTGAACGAAGGCTACGAGGGCGGCCGCCTGACCTTCCCGCGCCAGCACTGGGACAGCCGCGAGGTCGGCGTCGGGCATGTCATCGCCTTTCCGAGCCGGGTCACCCATGTGCACTGGGTGACGCCGGTGACCGCCGGCGTCCGCTACGCCATGACCTGCTGGCTTTCGGAGCCGAACGCGCGGCCCGACGACGCCATCGCCTCATGACGGCCCTGCCCGGCGTCCTCGTCGTCCACCTCGAGCGGCACCCGGCGCGCCGCCGGCGCCTCGCCGACGCGCTCGCCCGGCACGGGTTCCCGCGCGTGACCTGGCTTCCGGCGGTGGACGGCCGCGAGCTCGGGGCCACCCCGCCCTGGCGGGCGCCCGGCCTGCCGCCGGTCGCCCCCTGGCCGCACTGGGCCGACCCCTATGCCCGCCGCGCCCTGACCCTGGGCGAGGTCGGCTGCGCCCTGTCGCATGTCGCCGCCTGGCGGCGCATCGCCGGGGACGGCTACCCCGCGCTGGTGCTGGAGGACGACGCGGTGCCGGTCGAGCCCCTGGTCGAGGACCTGGAGATGCTGATCGAGGACCTCGACTACCTCGACTTCGACCTGTGCTACCTGGCCCAGCGCAACGCGCCGGGGCCGAAGCCGCTGCTGGGGCGGCACGTGCACGCGGTGGACTACCACCCGATGTGGACGCTCGCCTACCTGCTGGCGCCGTCGGGCGCGAAGAAGCTGCTCGCCGGCCCGTGGCAGAGCCGGCTGGTCCCCTCCGACGAGCTCCTGCCCGCCGCCTTCGGGCTGAACCGCGACCCGGAGCTCAACCGGACGTTCGCGCAAGGTGGCGGGATGGTGCTGTCCAGCCACCAGCGCTTCTTCACGCCCGCCCACGGGTCCGAGCACAGCGAGACCGAGAAGAGCGCACCGGTGCGCGAGGCGGAGCCGCTCCTCGCGGCCTGTACCGTGGCGACCGAGCGCCGGCCGGAGCTCGAGCGCCTGCTCGCCAGCGGGCGGCGCTACGGCCTCGAGATCGAGCCCCTGGGGCTCGGCGCCGAGTGGCGCGGCGGCGACATGGCCGCCGGCGCCGGTGGCGGGCAGAAGGTCAATCTGCTGCGCACCGCCCTGGCGCGGCTGCCGCCGGAGCGCCCGGTGCTGTTCGTGGACGGCTACGACACCCTGATCACGGCCCATGCGGCGGACATCCTCGCGGCGTGGCGCCGGACCGGCCCCGGCCCCCTGTTCGCCGCCGAGGTGCATTGCTGGCCCGACCGGGCGCGGGCCGACGAGTACCCGGCGGCCGACACGCCGTACCGCTTCCTGAACTCGGGCGCGTTCATCGGGGCGGCCGGAGATCTGGCGCGCATCGTCGAAGACGCCATCGACGACGGGGCGGACGACCAGCGCTACTACACCGAGCGGTTTCTGGCGGGCGGGCACGGGATGCGTCTGGATACCGGATGCCAATTGTTCCAGTGCCTGAACGGCGCCCTGGACGACGTGCAGCCGGACGAGGGGCGCGGGATGCTGTACAACCGGCGCACGGAGAGCTGGCCGGCGGTCATCCACGCGAACGGGCCGACCAAGCCGTGGCTGGAGGCCGACGGGCGCGCCGTCGGCGGCCGCTGGCGCCGCCATTACGGCGACATGACGTAAGCCCCCGCCGAGAATTCCACTGCCGCGTAAGGCCGGGGCACGAGGCGAATCGGGCGAAGCCGGCACGCCGGGACTGCCCGGCCCCCGGACCGCAGGGACCACAGGGCGTCGAGGCGCCATTGCGCACCGTCGCCGGGTTCAGGAGAAGACCCCCGCATTCTCCCCTCTCCCCCCGGGAGAGGGGCCGGGGGTGAGGGTGTGCGGCGATGAGTCGAATCCCCATCCCAAATCCCCTCGACTCGGCGTCCCGAGGGTCGAAATTGCGCCAGAATCCCACCACGGCACGGCCTCTCCCAGGGCTCGTTTTTTGTCCGGCAAGGGGCGGTGCAGGCAGGTTCGGCAGTCCATTCGGGAGA
Source organism: Gammaproteobacteria bacterium (assembly GCA_965202735.1). Taxonomy (GTDB): domain Bacteria; phylum Pseudomonadota; class Gammaproteobacteria; order HK1; family HK1; genus HK1. The sequence continues at coordinate 355,047 of OZ241844.1, read as the reverse complement.
GGATTTCGTTGTCGATGCACCGATTTCGGCCTCGAGGAGGCACCATCCACCGCAAGGACGGCAACTTCACAGCGGTCTCCAGCCGCTGACCGCGACAAAAAAATGGTCCTGCGGCCTCTCCGGGCGCCAGCGGGATTCGCTGCGATGCTGTCTCGATGCCTTGCGCCGTCGCGGCTCGAAATGCTAAGGATTGGGCTTGAGGATGGATCAACGTCCTGCTTGACCGGAGAATGTCGCCGTGAACACTCGCTCTGAAGAGTACGGCTGCGGCGGAGCCACGGAACGGCGAGGGCAGGCCCAAGCCACCGAGGATATGAAAATCATGGATGAAAGTGTCGCCATGTGGCGGGAGAAGGGGCTGACGCGCTCCTGCCCGACAGATGTCCTCGTGAGCTCCGACTTGTCTGCCTGCGGCATGTTTCGAGGCGTTCCGATCGCCAAAACAGCGGCCGCCAGGCCACTTCACCTGCCGGTTCCGGCGCTTCTGCCTCTTCTCCAACCCACCGAATCCATCGGGGTCGAGGATTCCGTACCACTCGGCCCTTGTCCCGTCCAGCCCTTGTCCGAAGGGCCGGATCAGCACTTGACCCCCCCCCCCCCCCCCCCCCCCCCCCCGCGATTCGCGCGTAACGCAGGGGCCAGTCGGCAAGGCAGATCCGCTCTGATGATCGGTACCGGCTCGCAGGCGTCAAGTGCGAGCCGCCAGGTTCTCGTTGTGCGGATTCCGGTCGATTCCGAGAGGATTCCGATCGCCCGTTCCGGTGCGAACCGATCACTGCCCTTTGGTCCCTGCGGTCCGGGTTCGCCTCGTGCCCCGGTCTCGCCCGGCGGTCCTTGTGTGCCAGCCGCCCACGGCGGTCCGCCGACCGACCACGGCCGTTTCGGAATGCACGATGGCGGCTTTGGCCGTGATTCGGGCGCGATGGCGATTCCCCCGGGCCGTGGGGACGGCCGCACGCCCCGGCATCGGGGCGTGAGCGGCCGCCCCTCGTTTGCCGAGGGGCGGGGGGCGAGGCGATGGAGATGGCCCGCGGGGACGCTCGGGCGGGTGCTGCCCGCGGGCAGACGTTCGCGATTGCGCGTGCTCTGTGCGATGCCGATCGCGCACGCGCGACAGTCGTTGTGTGGGCTTCATGCCGGGTAGACGCCGCAAGTCCCGGAAGTCGGCCAAGCCGCAACCAGCCTCTGGCCCGGCCCCGACGTTGCCGCCCCGGCGCGGGCAGCCGCGCGGGCAGCCGCGCGGGCAGAAGGTCTGGTTTGGCGACGGCGTCGTCAAGAGCGGCGCCGTCAAGAGCATTGCCGGCGTTTCGATCATCGCCCTCAGTACTACCTCCGCCCTGACCACCACCATCGGTTCTCTCTACCCCGGCGCGGTGCAAGCGCAGGCACCCATAGGCCCGCCGGGCCCGCAGGGGCCACCGGGACCAACAGGACCGCAGGGCCCGCAAGGTCCACCGGGGCAAACGGGCCGCCAGGGCGAGCCGGGCACGGATGGCACGCCGGGCCGCCAGGGCAAGCCGGGCGAGACCGGGCCACCGGGACCCGCGGGACCGCCGGGCGATGACGGCTTGCCGGGACCACGGGGCGGCAAGGGCATTCCGGGACTGCCAGGGCCGCCGGGACCTGCAGGCCCAAGGGGTGGACCGCCGGGACCACAGGGCACACAAGGACCACCGGGCGAGGCCGGGCCACCGGGACCCGCGGGACCGCAGGGTGAGGCCGGCACGCCGGGCGAGGACGGTCTGCCAGGGGCCGCGGGCCGTCAGGGCAAGCCGGGACTACAAGGACCGCCGGGACTGGAAGGGCCGCAGGGCCAGGCCGGGCCGCCGGGGGCGTCCGGCCCCAAGGGCGAGCCGGGCGGGCCACAGGGACGCCGGGCGAGGACGGTTTGCCGGGGCAGGCGGGCCGCCAGGGCAAGCCGGGACGCCACAGGGACCCGCGGGGGCGGCCGGCACGCCGGGGCCGGGCGGAGCGTCCGGCCCCAAGGGCGACGCCGGATCACCGGGGACGGCTGGATCAGGCCGGGGCGCCGGGGACGGATGGCACACAGGGACCGCAGGGTGAGGCTGGGCCGCCGGGACCCGCACGGATGGGACTGCCAGCCGGGGCCGGGACTGGAAGGGCCGCGCGCCGGGGGCGGGGGGCGGCTGGGCGACGCCGGACCGGGGACGGGTGGAAGGCCGGGGCACGGGGACGGATGGGCAAGCCGGGCGGGACGGCCGGGGCGCCGGGGACGCCGGGGACGGCTGGACCGCCGGGGAAGCCGGCACGGGACGCCGGGCGAGGCCGGGGCGCGACCACACAGGGACCGCAGGGTGAGGCTGGGCCGCCGGGGCAGGACGGACAGCCGGGGCGCAAGGGCACTCCGGGAGTCCCGGGACTGGAAGGGCAGCCGGGACCCGCGGGTGAGGCCGGAGCGCCGGGCGCGGCCGGCACGTCGGGACTGCCCGGCCCCAAGGGCGAGCCGGGGACGGACGGGTCGCCGGGCGAGACCGGGCCACAGGGAGCGCCGGGCGAGGACGGTTTGCCGGGGCAGGCGGGCCGCCAGGGCAAGCCGGGACTCCCAGGGCCACAGGGACCCGCGGGGGCGGCCGGCACGCCGGGGCCGGGCGGAGCGTCCGGCCCCAAGGGCGACGCCGGATCACCGGGGACGGCTGGACCACCGGGCGAGGCCGGGGCGCCGGGGACGGATGGCACACAGGGACCGCAGGGTGAGGCTGGGCCGCCGGGACCCGCGGGACCGCAGGGCGAGGCCGGCACGCCGGGCGATGACGGTCTGCCAGGGGCCGCGGGCCGTCAGGGCAAGCCGGGACTACAAGGACCGCCGGGACTGGGTCTGCCAAGGGCCCGGGACACGCCGGACCGCCGGGGACTGGCCGCAGGGCCGGCCGGGGCCGGGGGCGTCCGGCCCCAAGGGCGAGGTGGGCGACGCCGGACCACCGGGGACGGCTGGACCGCCGGGTGAAGCCGGCACGCCGGGAACGGCCGGGACGCCGGGCACGGCCGGGGCGCGAGGCGAGGCGAGCCCGGACCACAGGGACCGCAGGGTGAGGCTGGGCCGCCGGGGCAGGACGGACAGCCGGGGCGCAAGGGCACTCCGGGAGTCCCGGGACTGGAAGGGCAGCCGGGACCCGCGGGTGAGGCCGGAGCGCCGGGCGCGGCCGGCACGTCGGGACTGCCCGGCCCCAAGGGCGAGCCGGGGACGGACGGGTCGCCGGGCGAGACCGGGCCACAGGGAGCGCCGGGCGAGGACGGTTTGCCGGGGCAGGCGGGCCGCCAGGGCAAGCCGGGACTCCCAGGGCCACAGGGACCCGCGGGGGCGGCCGGCACGCCGGGGCCGGGCGGAGCGTCCGGCCCCAAGGGCGACGCCGGATCACCGGGGACGGCTGGACCACCGGGCGAGGCCGGGGCGCCGGGGACGGATGGCACACAGGGACCGCAGGGTGAGGCTGGGCCGCCGGGGCAGGACGGACAGCCGGGGCGCAAGGGCACCCCGGGAGTCCCGGGACTGGAAGGGCAGCCGGGACCCGCGGGTGAGGCCGGAGCGCCGGGCGCGGCCGGCACGTCGGGACTGCCCGGCCCCAAGGGCGAGCCGGGGACGGACGGGTCGCCGGGCGAGACCGGGCCACAGGGAGCGCCGGGCGAGGACGGTTTGCCGGGGCAGGCGGGCCGCCAGGGCAAGCCGGGACTCCCAGGGCCACAGGGACCCGCGGGGGCGGCCGGCACGCCGGGGCCGGGCGGAGCGTCCGGCCCCAAGGGCGACGCCGGATCACCGGGGACGGCTGGACCACCGGGCGAGGCCGGGGCGCCGGGGACGGATGGCACACAGGGACCGCAGGGTGAGGCTGGGCCGCCGGGACCCGCGGGACCGCAGGGCGAGGCCGGCACGCCGGGCGATGACGGTCTGCCAGGGGCCGCGGGCCGTCAGGGCAAGCCGGGACTACAAGGACCGCCGGGACTGGAAGGGCCGCAGGGCCAGGCCGGGCCGCCGGGGGCGTCCGGCCCCAAGGGCGAGGTGGGCGACGCCGGACCACCGGGGACGGCTGGACCGCCGGGTGAAGCCGGCACGCCGGGCACGGCCGGGGCGCGAGGCGAGCCCGGACCACAGGGACCGCAGGGTGAGGCTGGGCCGCCGGGGCAGGACGGACAGCCGGGGCGCAAGGGCACTCCGGGAGTCCCGGGACTGGAAGGGCAGCCGGGACCCGCGGGTGAGGCCGGAGCGCCGGGCGCGGCCGGCACGTCGGGACTGCCCGGCCCCAAGGGCGAGCCGGGGACGGACGGGTCGCCGGGCGAGACCGGGCCACAGGGAGCGCCGGGCGAGGACGGTTTGCCGGGGCAGGCGGGCCGCCAGGGCAAGCCGGGACTCCCAGGGCCACAGGGACCCGCGGGGGCGGCCGGCACGCCGGGGCCGGGCGGAGCGTCCGGCCCCAAGGGCGACGCCGGATCACCGGGGACGGCTGGACCACCGGGCGAGGCCGGGGCGCCGGGGACGGATGGCACACAGGGACCGCAGGGTGAGGCTGGGCCGCCGGGGCAGGACGGACAGCCGGGGCGCAAGGGCACCCCGGGAGTCCCGGGACTGGAAGGGCAGCCGGGACCCGCGGGTGAGGCCGGAGCGCCGGGCGCGGCCGGCACGTCGGGACTGCCCGGCCCCAAGGGCGAGCCGGGGACGGACGGGTCGCCGGGCGAGACCGGGCCACAGGGAGCGCCGGGCGAGGACGGTTTGCCGGGGCAGGCGGGCCGCCAGGGCAAGCCGGGACTCCCAGGGCCACAGGGACCCGCGGGGGCGGCCGGCACGCCGGGGCCGGGCGGAGCGTCCGGCCCCAAGGGCGACGCCGGATCACCGGGGACGGCTGGACCACCGGGCGAGGCCGGGGCGCCGGGGACGGATGGCACACAGGGACCGCAGGGTGAGGCTGGGCCGCCGGGACCCGCGGGACCGCAGGGCGAGGCCGGCACGCCGGGCGATGACGGTCTGCCAGGGGCCGCGGGCCGTCAGGGCAAGCCGGGACTACAAGGACCGCCGGGACTACAAGGACCGCCGGGACTGGAAGGGCCGCAGGGCCAGGCCGGGCCGCCGGGGGCGTCCGGCCCCAAGGGCGAGGTGGGCGACGCCGGACCACCGGGGACGGCTGGACCGCCGGGTGAAGCCGGCACGCCGGGAACGGCCGGGACGCCGGGCACGGCCGGGGCGCGAGGCGAGCCCGGACCACAGGGACCGCAGGGTGAGGCTGGGCCGCCGGGGCAGGACGGACAGCCGGGGCGCAAGGGCACTCCGGGAGTCCCGGGACTGGAAGGGCAGCCGGGACCCGCGGGTGAGGCCGGAGCGCCGGGCGCGGCCGGCACGTCGGGACTGCCCGGCCCCAAGGGCGAGCCGGGGACGGACGGGTCGCCGGGCGAGACCGGGCCACAGGGAGCGCCGGGCGAGGACGGTTTGCCGGGGCAGGCGGGCCGCCAGGGCAAGCCGGGACTCCCAGGGCCACAGGGACCCGCGGGGGCGGCCGGCACGCCGGGGCCGGGCGGAGCGTCCGGCCCCAAGGGCGACGCCGGATCACCGGGGACGGCTGGACCACCGGGCGAGGCCGGGGCGCCGGGGACGGATGGCACACAGGGACCGCAGGGTGAGGCTGGGCCGCCGGGACCCGCGGGACCGCAGGGCGAGGCCGGCACGCCGGGCGATGACGGTCTGCCAGGGGCCGCGGGCCGTCAGGGCAAGCCGGGACTACAAGGACCGCCGGGACTGGAAGGGCCGCAGGGCCAGGCCGGGCCGCCGGGGGCGTCCGGCCCCAAGGGCGAGGTGGGCGACGCCGGACCACCGGGGACGGCTGGACCGCCGGGCGAGGCCGGGGCGCCGGGGACGGATGGGCAGCCGGGCACTCAGGGACCGCAGGGCGAGGCCGGACCGCCGGGGGCGACAGGGCCGGGAGGCGGACCGCCGGGGCCGCCGGGGCCGCCGGGACCGCAGGGCACGGACGGGCAGCCGGGCACACAGGGACCGCCGGGTGAAGCTGGACCACAGGGCGAGGCCGGCACGGCTGGACCGCCGGGGACGGCTGGCACGCCGGGCACGGCTGGACCGCCGGGCGAGGCCGGGGCGCGAGGCGAGCCCGGACCGCAGGGACCGCAGGGCGAGGCCGGACCGCCGGGGGCGACAGGGCCGGGAGGCGGACCGCCGGGGCCGCCGGGACCGCAGGGCGACGCCGGGACGCCGGGGACGGCCGGACCACCGGGCGAGGCCGGACCACCGGGCACGGATGGCGCACAGGGACCGCCGGGGACGGCTGGACCGCCGGGCGAGGCCGGGGCGCGAGGCGAGCCCGGACCACAGGGACCGCAGGGCCAGGCCGGACCGCCGGGGGCGACAGGGCCGGGAGGCGGACCGCCGGGGCCGCCGGGACCGCAGGGCACGGACGGGCAGCCGGGCACACAGGGACCGCCGGGTGAAGCTGGACCACAGGGCGAGGCCGGACCGCCGGGGCCCGCGGGCGAGGCCGGAGCGCCGGGCGCGGCCGGCACGTCGGGACTGCCCGGCCCCAAGGGCGAGCGGGGCGATGCCGGCACGGCTGGCACGGCTGGACCGCCGGGGACGGCTGGACCGCCGGGCGAGACCGGGGCGCGAGGCGAGCCCGGACCACAGGGACCGCAGGGCCAGGCCGGACCGCCGGGGGCGACAGGGCCGGGGGGCGGACCCCCGGGGCCGCCGGGACCGCAGGGCACGGACGGGCAGCCGGGCGCACAGGGGCCGCCGGGTGAAGCTGGACCACAGGGCGCGGCCGGACCGCCGGGGCCCGCGGGCGAGGCCGGCTCATCGGGTGAAGCCGGCACGCCGGGACTGCCCGGCCCCAAGGGCGAGCGGGGCGATGCCGGCACGGCTGGCACGGCTGGACCGCCGGGCGAGGCCGGGGCGCCGGGGACGGCTGGACCGCCGGGCGAGGCCGGGGCGCGAGGCGAGCCCGGACCACAGGGACCGCAGGGCCAGGCCGGACCGCCGGGGGCGACAGGGCCGGGGGGCGGACCCCCGGGGCCGCCGGGACCGCAGGGCACGGACGGGCAGCCAGGCGCACAGGGGCCGCCGGGTGAAGCTGGACCACAGGGCGAGGCCGGACCGCCGGGGCCCGCGGGCGAGGCCGGAGCGCCGGGCGCGGCCGGCACGTCGGGACTGCCCGGCCCCAAGGGCGAGCGGGGCGATGCCGGCACGGCTGGCACGGCTGGACCGCCGGGCGAGGCCGGGGCGCGAGGCGAGCCCGGACCACAGGGACCGCAGGGCCAGGCCGGACCGCCGGGGGCGACAGGGCCGGGGGGCGGACCCCCGGGGCCGCCGGGACCGCAGGGCACGGCGGGCGCACAGGGACCGCCGGGTGAAGCCGGGGCGGCGGGCGCGGCCGGACCGCCGGGGCCCGCGGGCGAGGCCGGCTCATCGGGTGAAGCCGGCACGCCGGGACTGCCCGGCCCCAAGGGCGAGCGGGGCGATGCCGGCACGGCTGGCACGGCTGGACCGCCGGGGACGGCTGGACCGCCGGGCGAGGCCGGGGCACGAGGCGAGCCCGGACCACAGGGACCGCAGGGCCAGGCCGGACCGCCGGGGGCGACAGGGCCGGGGGGCGGACCGCCGGGGCCGCCGGGACCGCAGGGCACGGACGGGCAGCCGGGCGCACAGGGGCCGCCGGGTGAAGCTGGACCACAGGGCGCGGCCGGACCGCCGGGGCCCGCGGGCGAGGCCGGCTCATCGGGTGAAGCCGGCACGCCGGGACTGCCCGGCCCCAAGGGCGAGCGGGGCGATGCCGGCACGGCTGGCACGGCTGGACCGCCGGGCGAGGCCGGGGCGCCGGGCACGGCTGGACCGCCGGGCGAGGCCGGGGCGCGAGGCGAGCCCGGACCACAGGGACCGCAGGGCCAGGCCGGACCGCCGGGGGCGACAGGGCCGGGGGGCGGACCCCCGGGGCCGCCGGGACCGCAGGGCACGGACGGGCAGCCGGGCGCACAGGGGCCGCCGGGTGAAGCTGGACCACAGGGCGCGGCCGGACCGCCGGGGCCCGCGGGCGAGGCCGGAGCGCCGGGCGCGGCCGGCACGTCGGGACTGCCCGGCCCCAAGGGCGAGCGGGGCGATGCCGGCACGGCTGGCACGGCTGGACCGCCGGGGACGGCTGGACCGCCGGGCGAGACCGGGGCGCGAGGCGAGCCCGGACCACAGGGACCGCAGGGCCAGGCCGGACCGCCGGGGGCGACAGGGCCGGGGGGCGGACCGCCGGGGCCGCCGGGACCGCAGGGCACGGACGGGCAGCCGGGCGCACAGGGGCCGCCGGGTGAAGCTGGACCACAGGGCGCGGCCGGACCGCCGGGGCCCGCGGGCGAGGCCGGAGCGCCGGGCGCGGCCGGCACGTCGGGACTGCCCGGCCCCAAGGGCGAGCGGGGCGATGCCGGCACGGCTGGCACGGCTGGACCGCCGGGCGAGGCCGGGGCGCCGGGCGAAGCCGGGGCGGCGGGCGCGGCCGGACCGCCGGGGCCCGCGGGCGAGGCCGGCTCATCGGGTGAAGCCGGCACGCCGGGACTGCCCGGCCCCAAGGGCGAGCGGGGCGATGCCGGCACGGCTGGCACGGCTGGACCGCCGGGGACGGCTGGACCGCCGGGCGAGGCCGGGGCGCCGGGGACGGCTGGACCGCCGGGCGAGGCCGGGGCGCGAGGCGAGCCCGGACCACAGGGACCGCAGGGCCAGGCCGGACCGCCGGGGGCGACAGGGCCGGGGGGCGGACCCCCGGGGCCGCCGGGACCGCAGGGCACGGACGGGCAGCCGGGCGCACAGGGACCGCCGGGTGAAGCCGGACCACAGGGCGAGGCCGGACCGCCGGGGCCCGCGGGCGAGGCCGGAGCGCCGGGCGCGGCCGGCACGTCGGGACTGCCCGGCCCCAAGGGCGAGCGGGGCGATGCCGGCACGGCTGGCACGGCTGGACCGCCGGGGACGGCTGGACCGCCGGGCGAAGCCGGGGCGGCGGGCGCGGCCGGACCGCCGGGGCCCGCGGGCGAGGCCGGCTCATCGGGTGAAGCCGGCACGCCGGGACTGCCCGGCCCCAAGGGCGAGCGGGGCGATGCCGGCACGGCTGGCACGGCTGGACCGCCGGGGACGGCTGGACCGCCGGGCGAGGCCGGGGCGCGAGGCGAGCCCGGACCACAGGGACCGCAGGGCCAGGCCGGACCGCCGGGGGCGACAGGGCCGGGGGGCGGACCGCCGGGGCCGCCGGGACCGCAGGGCACGGACGGGCAGCCGGGCGCACAGGGGCCGCCGGGTGAAGCTGGACCACAGGGCGCGGCCGGACCGCCGGGGCCCGCGGGCGAGGCCGGCTCATCGGGTGAAGCCGGCACGCCGGGACTGCCCGGCCCCAAGGGCGAGCGGGGCGATGACGGCACGGCTGGCACGGCTGGACCGCCGGGCGAGGCCGGGGCGCCGGGCACGGCTGGACCGCCGGGCGAGACCGGGGCGCGAGGCGAGCCCGGACCACAGGGACCGCAGGGCCAGGCCGGACCGCCGGGGGCGACAGGGCCGGGGGGCGGACCCCCGGGGCCGCCGGGACCGCAGGGACCGCCCGGATCGGGAGGGAGCCAGCCGGGAGTGGCAGGGCCACCGGGAGACACCGGGCCGCCGGGACCGCCTGGAACGGGAACGGCCGGGCCGCCGGGTGAAGCCGGCACTCCGGGCGAGGCCGGACCACCGGGACCGCCGGGTGAAGCCGGCACTCCGGGCGAGGCCGGACCGCCGGGACCGCAAGGTCAGCAAGGACCACCGGGACCGCCCGGATCGGGAGGGAGCCAGCCGGGAGCGGCAGGGCCACCGGGACCGCAGGGTGAAGCCGGCACTCCGGGCGAGGCCGGACCACCGGGACCGCAAGGTCAGCAAGGGCCACCGGGACCGCCCGGATCGGGAGGGAGCCAGCCGGGAGCGGCAGGGCCACCGGGACCGCAGGGTGAAGCCGGCACTCCGGGCGAGGCCGGACCACCGGGACCGCAGGGGCAGGCCGGACCGCAGGGGCAGGCCGGACCGCCGGGGACGGACGGGTCGCCGGGACCACCGGGACCGCCCGGATCGGGAGGGAGCCAGCCGGGAGTGGCAGGGCCACCGGGACCGCAGGGTGAAGCCGGCACTCCGGGCGAGGCCGGACCGCCTGGGCCGCCTGGAACTGGAACGACCGGGCCGCCGGGACCGCCGGGACCGCCGGGACCGCCCGGATCGGGAGAAGACCAACCGGGAGCGGCAGGGCCACCGGGAGAGGTCGGGCCACCGGGGCCACCGGGACCACCTGGAACGGGCGCGTCGGGTGCGGCAGGACCACCGGGGCCACCGGGACCACCTGGAACGGGCGCGTCGGGTGCGGCAGGACCACCGGGGCCACCGGGACCACCTGGAACGGGCGCGTCGGGTGCGGCAGGACCACCGGGGCCGGCAGGACCGCCTGGAACGGGCGCGTCGGGTGCGGCAGGACCACCGGGGCCGGCAGGACCGCCTGGAACGGGCGCACCGGGCGCACCGGGCGCGGCCGGGCCGCCGGGGCCGGCTGGCGCGGTGGGCCCTCCCGGACCGCCCGGTCCACCACCTCCGGACCGTTGGCTCAGGGAAGTGAACAGCCGGATCGATGAGACGACCAGGGAGCTGCAGCAGAACAACGACCGCATGGAGTCCCTGCAGTTTTCCGTGGGCAAGCTGCGTGGCGAAACGCAGGAGGCGGCGGCGGTCGCCATCAGTCTGAGCGGGCTGCGTATCCCGCACGGCAAGGACAAGGCCATTGCGGTGCGCTTCGGCAGCTTCGGGAGCGGGAACGCCATTGGAGCGCTGGGCGCCCTGCGTCTGTCCGACGATCCGGACATGGCAATCGACTTCGGGGTCAGTTACGGTTTCGAGTATTCCCAGAAGGGCTTTACAGCCGGTCTCACCTGGAGCTGGTAGACCCTCGTCGGCGGATTCGGCCGTGCGGTCGGCAAGCGCCGGGTGGCCCACCACGACGAGACGGTGCGATGATCCCCATGATCTCGGAAGGCGGGTTCCTCTCCGCCAGCGATTGCGAGACCCTGTCGGAGTTTCTCGAAGGGAACGTGAGGCGTCTGGGGAGGGAGAACATCGAGCCTTTCTTCTCCTACCGCCAGATCAGCTACGCCAGCGTGGACCAGGGACGGGTGAAGGAGATCATGGACGAGGCCAGGAAACGCATCGCCGCGCTCCTGTGCGCCAGATTGCACGGAGGGGACGCCCTGTACCCCGAGTACACGGACCTGGTCCTGTGGCGCGAAGGCCAGAGCATGAACGTCCACCGGGACGATCTGCCCCCGCATTTCGAGCACCGGCTGTATTCCAGCATTCTGTACCTGACGGAATGCGAGGGCGGCTCCACCGTGTTTCCAGGGCCCGGGATCGAAGTCCCCCCGGATGTGGGGAGGATGATCGCCTATCCCTCTTCGATGCCGCATGGGGTGCGCCCGATTGCGTCGGGCAAGAGGCACACCCTGGCATCATGGTACACCGGCGATATCGACCGGAGAGAACGGTGACCCCCACGGTGGTCCCCGTGACCCTTGCAGCCGGCGGGCGCCGATGCGCCCGCCATGACGAGACAACCTGAATCGCGACAGAGCCATGCGCGGCGAATGGGCGTACTATGATTCACTCCTCTCCGCGGAGGAGTGCCAGGCCATCATCGACGGCGCCTGCCGCCGGAGGCCGGAGGCCGGCACGGTCGGTGACGATACTGAAGTCCGCAAGAACATCCGTCACGGCGAGGTCATCTTCCTGCAACGCAGCGACCCGGAGTGGGTCCAGGTCTTCCAGACTCTCGATCACTGCGTGGACGAGGCCAACGACGAGTGGTTCGGGGTGAGCTACAACCGCTACGGTGCCCGCTCCCTGCAATTCGGCATCTACCGGGCCGATGCCGAGGGCGGCGGGCATTACTACAATGCCCACCAGGACACCCTGCTGGTCAGCGGCGACCGGCCGACGCAGCGCAAGCTGAGCGTGATGGTACAGTTGTCCGCCCCGGACGACTACGAAGGCGGCGATTTCCAGATGCACCACGTCACCGCCCATCCACCGGCGGACGCCGTTCGCAGGCGCGGTACGGTGCTGATCTTTCCGTCGCTGGTCATGCACGGGGTCTCGACGGTGACCCGCGGCACACGCTACTCCCTGGTCGCGTGGTATCTGGGCCCGACATGGCGTTAGGACACTGACGAGAATTATCCTGCCGCATGTCGAGCACACCATCCCGCAAGGACGGAGGCCCCTTCCAGGTGCAGTCGGCGTTGGCAACCCTGTTTCGCTCACCGTCCCTGGCCGGGTAGCCGTTGCAAGGCGCTGCGATGAATCGGCCGCTACCCGTGGACGCCGATGTACCGGACACGTCGAACGTCGTTCTGCACGGTCGTTACATCAAGGATCTTTCCTTCGAGAATCCCCGCGCGCCGGTGGCGTTCCCGAGCAAGGACGACCTGCGTCTCGACGTATCGGTCCGGGTCGACGTCCAGCAGCGGCACCATCTCCATGAGATTGTGCTGACGATGACGGTGACCGCCGTCCATGATGACGAGATCATCTTCCTCGTCGAGCTGAGCTACGCCGGTCTGTTCGAGCTGATCGATCTCGATGAAGGGATGCGCCAGCGCTTCATCTTCTGCGAAGCGCCGCACATCCTGTTTCCCTGGGCCGACCGCATCATCGCCGCCGCGGTACTCGACGGCGGTCTGCCGCCCCTGAGCCTGACCCCGCCGGACTTCGCCCGATTCTACGAACGGGAGCGAACCGCGGCACCGCCGGGGCCGACAGGGCCGACAGGGCCGGGGGGGCGAGCCGCCGGGGCCGCGCAAGAACGTTGAACCGGAACCTCCCCATCCCCTGCCGGTCCGGGGCAAGGCGCCCGGGCGCGGCGATCCATCGGTGATTCCCGCATGACCCGACCGCAGACCCTCTTCGAGAAGATCTGGAACAGCCATCTCGTCGACGTGCAGGACGACGGGATCCACCTCCTCTACATCGACCGGCACCTCCTGCACGAGGTGCTGTCGCCGCAGGCGTTCGAGGGGCTGCGGCTCGCCGGGCGCCGCGTGCGCCGCCGGGACGCGACGCTTGCCGTCGCCGACCACAACGTGCCGACCACCGACCGCGGCCTCGGCATCGAGGACCCGGAATCGCGGCTCCAGGTCGAGACCCTGAGCGCGAACTGCGAGGAGTTCGGGGTCGAGGTCTTCGACATGCTCGACCCGCGCCAGGGCATCGTCCACGTCATCGGACCCGAGCAGGGCTTCACCCTGCCGGGCGCCACGGTGGTGTGCTGCGACAGCCACACCGCGACCCACGGCGCGTTCGGCGCGCTGGCCTTCGGCATCGGGACCTCGGAGAGCGAGCACGTGCTGGCGACCCAGACGCTGCGCACGTCACGCCCGAAGAGCATGCGGGTGGCGGTGGATGGTCCGCTCCCGGCCGGGTGCACGGGGAAGGACCTGATCCTCGCCATCATCGGGCGGATCGGCACCGCCGGCGGCACCGGCCACATCATCGAGTACTCCGGGCGCGCGATTCGCGACCTCTCGATGGAGGGCCGCATGACGGTGAGCAACATGACCATCGAGGCGGGAGCGCGGGCCGGACTCGTCGCCCCCGACGAGACGACGTTCGCCTACCTGAAAGGCCGCCCGATGGCCCCGAAGGGCGCGCAGTGGGACGCGGCGGTGGCGTACTGGAGCACCCTCGCATCCGACGAGGGTGCGGCCTGGGACAGGGAGGTGCGGATCGAAGCCGCGGACATCGCCCCGCAGGTCACCTGGGGCACGAGCCCCGAGGACGTGGCGCCGATCACCGGCGTGGTGCCGGACCCCGCCGATGCGCCGAGCGAGGCGAAACGCGGCGCGATGGCTCGCGCGCTCGCGTACATGGGGCTCGCTCCCGGCACCCGGATGACCGACATCGCGGTCGACAACGTCTTCATCGGCTCCTGCACCAACGGCCGTATCGAGGATCTGCGCGCCGCCGCGGCGGTCGTGAAGGGCCGCAGGGTCGCAGCGCACGTCGACGCGATGGTCTCCCCCGGCTCCACCCTCATCAAGCGCCAGGCGGAGGCGGAGGGTCTCGACCGGATCTTCGTCGAGGCGGGGTTCCAGTGGCGCGAGTCCGGCTGCTCGATGTGCCTCGGGATGAACCCGGACCGGGTGGGAGCCGGCAAGCGCTGCGCGTCGACGTCGAACCGCAACTTCGAGGGACGGCAGGGCCGCGGCGCCCGGACCCACCTCGTCAGCCCCGCGATGGCGGCGGCGGCGGCGGTGAGCGGCCGGCTCGCGGACGTGCGGGAGATGCTCGACTGATTCGACCGGCGCCGGCGGGATCTGCCGTCACGTCGGACACGGCGCCCGCCTTCGGTGACCGGGGCTGCGTTCTCCGCGTTGCGGCGATCAGTGTCCCCCGATCCCGTCGTGGGCCTGCCTGCCCCAGAGCTGCTGAACGCGCGAGTCGCGGCCGCAGGAGAACCGGTAGAACCGGTAGCGGACCGGGTTCTTCGTGTAGTAGTCCTGATGGTAGTCCTCGGCCGGATGGAACGCCCCGGCCGGCTCGATCGGCGTGACCACGGGTGCGTCGAGCACCATCGACTGCTCCAGCGCCTCCTTCGAGGCCTCGGCGAGACCGCGCTCCTCCTCGCTGCCGACGAAGATCGCGGTCCGGTAGCTCTCACCGCGGTCGCAGAACTGCCCGCCGTCGTCGGTGGGGTCGACGCTGCGCCAGAAGATGTGAAGCAGCCGTTCGTACGAGACCCGCTTCGGGTCGTAGCGGACCCGCACCGCCTCGAAATGTCCGGTGCCGCCCGCGGTGACCTGCCGGTATGTCGGATTCTCGACGGTCCCGCCGGTATATCCGGAGACCGTTTCCACCACCCCGGGCACCTTGTCGAAGTCCGACTCCACGCACCAGAAGCATCCGCCCGCGAACGTCGCGACTGCGAGCCCGTCACCGGAAGCGGCGAGGACGGGATGCGGTGCGAACACGACGAGCATCGAGACCACGACGCGCCAGGTGATTCGGGTCACTGGCTCAACCTTCATCGTTCATGCGTCAGGCGGCAACCTCCGGGTCCTCGGCCTCCAGGCCCGCGAAGCTCCGCACGTTTCTCGTCATCATCCCTGCACGAATCCGGTCACTACCCTCGCACGGCGAGTGGCGGGCCTTCTTTGAAGATCGGTCCGTCAGTCCCCTCCTCCCGGTCCGAACGACTGATGCGCCTGCACCATCAGCCCCGGATACCCCTGCATCGAGCCGAGCCGGGCCGCGGCGGATTCGCGGCCCACCCTGGCGAGCTCGGTCATCGGTCCGGAACGGATGGCGCCCGTGGGACAGATCTCCTCGCAGGCGCGCGGCAGGTGGAGCGGGCGCTCGCGCCCCGGGGTCTGGCAGAAGTTGCACTTCTCCATCTTCCCGGCCCGGGCCGAGAGCTGCGGCGCGTTGAACGGGCACGCCCAGGTGCAGAATCCGCAGCCGATGCACCTGTCGGGATCGACCACGACGATCCCGTCGTCGGCCCGCTTGGTGATGGCGGTGACCGGGCAGGCGGTCCGGCACGGCGCGTCGCCGCAGTGCATGCACGCCATCGAGACGTTCATCGCCTGGACGTCGGGAAACGTCCCGCTCTCGATCTTCACCACCTCGCGCCATCGGGGCCCGACATCGACCTCGTTCCAGCTCTTGCACGCGATCTCGCAGGCGTGGCACTTCACGCAGCGCCCGTGATCGAAGTAGAAGCCGTGCTGCATCCTGCGTCTCCTCGGGTCGGTACGCTCGTCGGGCGGGGTGTCCGTCAGACGGGGCTGACCCTGACCTTGCACTCGTTGTAGCAGTTGGCCCCGGTGACGGGACTGGTGTGGGTGTCCATCAGGTTGTTGGAATGGGCGCCCTTCCCCCGCGCCACCGACCCCATGGCCCAATGTCCGAAGCCGTGCCCGTGCCGGACGCTGACGCACCCGGGAACCAGCCCTTCCACCACCTTCGCCCTGATCCGGATCCTGTCCCTGGGGGATTCGACGATGACGTAGCCGCCGTCCTCGACGCCGTACTTCGCGGCATCCACCCGGTTGATCTCCACCCAGTTCTCGCCGCAGATCTCCATCAGGAACGGGTTGTTCTGGGTGACGATGTTGCAGTGCATGCTCAGCTTGGAGTGGGTGAGCTGGAGCGGATAGTCGGCATCGGGCTTCACGCTGCGCTCCGACCAGACCGGGTATGCGTCGAATCCCGCGTCCTCGTGGGCCTTCGAACGGATCTCGATCTTCCCCGACGGCGTCGGCAGGCCCTCGGGCACCCGGTGGTAGCGCATCTCGCCGGCCCAGAAGCCCTGCTCCTTGAGCTCGTCGAGCGACATCGGCACGTCCTTCATCGCGACCTCGCCCCAGTCCTCCCACTTCTCGTAGGTGAAGTGCCGGCCGAATCCCATCTTCTCCGCCAGCGCCTTGACGATCTCGTAGGGCGGCTTCGATTCGCCGACCGGATCGACCACCGGCTGGCACAGCACGACCTCGGGTCCCTTCCACATGCCCTGGCGGATCTCCGCCTGCTCGTGGAACGACGTCTCCGGCAGCACCACATCGCACTCGAGCGCGGTCTCGCTCATGAACAGCTCGCAGGCCACCGCCAGCTCGAGATGCGCGAACATCTCCCGCACCCGGTCCCGGTTCGGATCGCTCATCACCGGGTTGCTGGCCTGCACGAACAGCCCCTTCACCGGATAGGGGCTGCCGTCGATGACCGCGTCCGGGAGGCGCGAATTCGGCAGGTCCGGCGCCAGCGGGTAGCCCATCGCGGCGTGGAGCGGCGCCTTCGACGGCGTCGCCTTCGCGTCGTCGGGGATCTCCACCGGCGCGCCGAGCGGCGCCCAGTCCTTGAGCAC
The DNA here is from genome assembly GCA_965202735.1 of Gammaproteobacteria bacterium. Classification (GTDB taxonomy): domain Bacteria; phylum Pseudomonadota; class Gammaproteobacteria; order HK1; family HK1; genus HK1. Next base: position 338,146 of record OZ241844.1, on the reverse strand, counting down.
CAGGTTGCCCGGCTTGTCGACCTCGCCGCAGATCGCGTCGAGGATGTAGCAGGCGCGGCCGGCGTCGGCGCCGTTGGTGTAGTAGCCGGAGCCCTTGAAGATCGCCGACATCGCCGGCTTGGTGGTCGCGAACTCGCGCGCGATGCGCCGGATGCGCTCCGCCGCGACGCCGGTGAGGGGCTCGGCCCACTCCGGGGTATAGCCCCGGTCACGCAGGTGATCCCGGAACCCGTCGAAGCCTTCGCAGTGCTGCGAGACGAAGTCCCGGTCGAACAGGTCCTCGTCGACGATGACCCGGCACATGCCGAGCGCCAGCGCGCCGTCCGAGCCGGGCTGAATCGGAATCCACTCGTCGGCCTTCTGCGCGGTCTCGGTGAAGTTCGGGTCCACGACCACGAGCTTGCAACCGCGCTTCCTGGCCTCGATGAGCTCCCGGCTCTCCCACAGGCCCTGGTTGGCCCCGAGGTTGTTCATCCCCCACAGGATCACGTAGCGGGAGTTGATGAAGTCGTGCATCGGGAAGACGTGCCCGAACAGGGTGAGGCAGGCCGAGCGCCGGTCCTGCTCGCACCCCGACGTGTGCGCGTACATGTTCGGACTGCCGTAGAGATCGCGCAGCAGGGTCCAGTAGAACACCGTGTTCGGATCGTGGTGGCAGGTGAACGCCACCGCCTCGGGACCCCACCGCTCCCTGATGTCGGCCAGCTTGCCGGCGATGAAGTCCAGCGCCTCGTCCCACGAGGCCCGGCGGAACCGGCCCGGCTCGCCCTTCGGGTTCGTGCGCAGCATCGGGTACTTCAGCCGATCCGGGTCCTGCGTCACCCACCAGCTCGCCATCCCCTTCGCGCACCGCGAGCCGATGTTGTTCGGCGCCCGCGAGTTGCCCTTGTGGTAGACGATCCTGCCGTCGCGCACGTACACCTCGGTCGGGCACTGCCACGGGCAGGTGTAGCAGAAGCTCCTGACGACCCGCGCCTGCTTGATGCGGGCGAGCTCGTCAGCGAGGCCGGTTTCGGCGGTGGCCATCGTGCTGTCTCCTGGCGCCCTCCGCTCGGGCGGGAAAGCCGTTCGAGCGCGGCGGACGGGTTGAACCGCGGGCCGGGCCGATGCGCCGCTCGTGTGCCGCTGCGCCTTCGGCTCCCTGCCTGAAGTCTGTCGCTCGCCCGCGGCGTGTGTCAATTACCTCGCGTCCGCCGCAGCGATTCCCGCCAGCGCCCGGAGAAGTCGTACCGTGGCGGGATTCCGGCGCGATCTCGACCCTCGGAGCGCCGGGCCGAGGGGAAGCCAGGAGCATGTTTCCGCCTGGCGGAAATGGCTGCGTCCGCCGCGGCGATCCTCGCCAGCGCCCGGAGAGGCCGTACCGTGGCGGGGTTGTGGTGCGATCTCGACCTTCGGGGCGTCGAGTCGAGGGGGTTTCAGGGGCCGGTTCCCGCCTGGCGGGAATGGCTGCGTCCGCCGTCTCTCACAGGCAGTAGCGCATCCGCGTGAAGCGCCGCCGGAACCCGATCACTTCTTCGCGCCGCCCCTCCCGGCCCGCGGGGCCTTCCTCGAGCAGGAGGGCCGCAATCAGCTCCGCAAGCTCCCTGAAGTCCTCCTCGTCCATGCCGAACCGCGTCATCTCCTGGGTGCCGAGACGGATGCCGGAGGCGGCGGCGAAGCTCGCATCGTCGTGGAACGCCTGGGGGTTGGTGATGACGTTGTTCCGCTCCAGCCGCGAGGCCATCTCGCCGCCGGAGCCCGGCGCGCCGCGCACGAGCACCTGATGGGTATCGGTGTAGCCCGTACCCGGGTCGCCTTCGACCGCGAGTCCATGCGCCGCGAGGGCGCCGGCGAAGGCCCTGGCGTTGCGGATCACCTGCGGCTGGTACTCGTCGCGGTGGCGGAGCATCTCGTAGGCCGCTCCGAGAAGGCCGAGAAGGGTTCCGGGATGGTGGTTGCTGACGTGTCCGGGGAACGCCCGCGAACGAACGAGCTGCCAGAGCTCCTCGAACACGTGGCCGGCGGCGATGCGGCCGAGGATCACGCCCCGCTGCGGGCCGAAGAAGGTCTTGTGGGTCGACCCCGTGACCACGTCGGCCCCCTCGGCCAGCGGGTCCTGGAAGTGCTCGCCCAGCAGGCCGAGCACGTGGGCGCCGTCGTACATCACGAGCGGCCGCGCGGGGTTGTCGGCCCCGAACTCCGAGTGGACGAACTCGACGATCTCCCTCACCGGCTCGGGGTGGATGATCACGCTGCGCCCGAAGACGATCAGGTCCGGCCGGCCTTCGGCGATGAGCTGCTTCGTCGCTTCGGCGTCGATCGCGTGCGGGAGGTCGCCGCGGGGCACGAAGTGATCCACCGCGGGGCGCTCGGTCCTGGGGTCGTGCGCGACGTAGTTCCTGAGGGCGCCGCCCATCTGGGCGCTCAGGTGGCCGCCCTTGTTGAGGTCGTGCACGAGGACCCGCCGCAACGGCCGCGGAGTGCGCCGCCCCCGGTGCCGGTTGCGGAACTGCTTCAGCGCATCGTAGACCGTGTCGTTGGCCATCTGTCCGCTGATCACCCGCACCTCCGCGTCCTCGCAGCCGAACAGGGCGCACAGCGCCGCGACCAGCTCCTCCTCCCGGTCCATGCTGAACGCGGTGCCCTTGTAGTACCGCACGTCCTCGGAGTTCACGCCGAGGGCCGGGAGGTGGTTGTGCTCGTTGTAGCGTCCCGCCGGATCGGAGGCGCACAGGCGTTCCACGAACTCCGACACGCAGTTCTCGGAGGGGATGAGGTTGATGCACTCGGTGCGCCGCCACCGATGGTTGCGCCGGGCCTGCTCCTCGAGCCGGGCGGCCAGCGCCTCGGCGTCCGCGGCCGGCGTGCGGCCCCGCCCCGCGGGGCGCTCGAAGCCGCGGTACGGCCGCACGAACGGCGCGAGCGGCCACGCGTTGCGTTCCACGACCTCCGCGGTCGTGGCGTTGCCGCGGCCGTCGAGCACTTCGACGTGGAGCGGCTCGTCGCGGCGCGGCAGGAGGTCCGAGCGCAGCAGGGCGAGCCCGATCGGGCGCAGCACGTGCTCGCCGCCGGGCGACGCCGAGAGCCCCTCGCCTTCGAACACCGGGTAGGGCACGGTCGTGCCCGACGTGATCCATCCCGCGTCCTCGCCCCGGTGCGTCACCCGGTAGCCCTGGCGCAGCGGCCGGCGACCGTCGAAGACGGCGACCGGATGCACCAGGTGCGTCAGGCGCCGCCCGGCCGGCGGGGTGTCGATCTCCCGCCTCCTGATCAGCTCGTACTCCTCGCGCTGCGCCCTCAGCGCCGCGCTTCCGACGAAGTCGCTCTCCGCGCCGGTGCGCACCGCGAACCGCGCAAGCCCGTTCGCGAACAGCGGAATGTCGCGGCCATCGGGTCCCGGACCGAGCTCGTGCCCGTACAGCGGGAGCCCCGCCTCGAGACGCAGCGAATCCCGGGCCCCGAGCCCGACCGGGGTCGCGCCGGCCTCGACGAGCCGCTCCCACAGCCGCGGCGCCGCACCGCTCTCGGGGAACAGCTCGAAGCAGACGGCTTCACCCGTGTAGCCGGTCCTCGCGACGGTGAGCGGCCGGCCTTCGAGGTCGACGATCGAGATCCGGTTGCGCTTGTTCTCCGGCAACCCGCGTGCGTCGACCAGCCGCCCGAGCAGGTCGCCGGCGTCCGGACCCTGGAGCGACACCATCGCGAGCTCCGCGCTCACATCCACCAGGCTCACGCCGTCTTCGGGCAGGTGCCGGGCGAGCCATTCCCGGTCCGCGGCACGGTTTCCGGCATTGACGACGAGCAGGAAGTCCCGGCGGCCGAGCCGGTAGAGGTATGCGTCGTCGACGGCGCCTCCCGACTCGTTCGCGATGAACGTGTACTGCGCCTGCAGGGGGTCGAGCCCGGAGGCGTTGTTGGTGAGGGTCCGCAGCAGGAACGCCTCGGCCTGCGGCCCCGTCACCCGGTAGCGTCCCATGTGGCTCACGTCGAACAGTCCGGCGCCGCGCCGGGTCGCAAGGTGCTCGGCGATGATGCCCGTCCGGTACTGCACCGGCATGCTCCAGCCGGCGAAGTCCACCATCTTCCCGCCGTGGCCCATGTGCCAGTCGTGCAGGACGGTCCTGCTCAGCCGCTCACTCATCAGTCGTCCTCCCGATGTCGCATTCGACCGCCGCCCGGGCCGCCGGGGGCGGCGGCGCGGGCATGGTCCGGCCGATCATGGAGGCGCCGGCCGCCTCCGGCCGTCACGACGCGGCCCGGCGCGCACCGCCCGCCGCCTCCAGGGCCATTCCGAGCGCAAGGCGCTCCAGCGCGAGCTGCTCGTTGGCGCCGGATCGCGCCAGCACCCCGCCGCGAACCTCCAGACACCGGTCGAGCATCGACAGCAGGCGCGCGAGCTGCGGCGCCGCCCCGCCTCCCGCCCCGCGCTCCGCGCCACCGCGCACGTTCCGGCGCAACCGCTCGGCGAGGATGTCGACGAGCCACCGGGTGACCGTCTCGCGCCCGAGCTCCTTCCAGCGCGCCGCGACCGCCACCGGGTCGCCCCCGGAGAGGATCTCGTCGAGGTCGCGATCGAGCTGCGAGCGCACCGCGAGCAGGCCTCCCTCCGCCATCTCGACCGCGCGGACCGGCGCGCCGTGAGCCAGCGCGAGCGCGGACTCCGGCTCCGGCACCCTGGCGCGCAGCCACTCCAGCGCGGCCGCGCCGTCCGGGACGGGAAAGTCGATCCTCTGGCAGCGGCTGCGGATGGTCGGGAGGAGCCGCGCGTGGTTCGAAGAGACGAGGATGAACACCGCCGGGCCGGGCGGCTCCTCCAGCGTCTTGAGGAGGGTGTTCGCCGCGTGGCGGTTCATCGCCTCCGCCGGATCGACGACCACCACCTTCCAGCGGCCGAACCGGGCGGTGAGACCGACCGAGTGGATGAGCGCGCGGACCTGGTCGACGACGATCTCGCGGCGCTCCGGCGCGAGACCCACGTCGATACGGTCCGGGTGGCTGCCCGCCGCGCAGAGGCGGCACGACGCGCACGCGCCGCAAGGCGCCGGGTCCGACCCGCACAGCAGCGCCGCGGCGAGCCGGGCCGCGAACATCGCCTTCCCGCGGCCGCTCGCGCCGCGCAGCAGCAGGGCGTGCGGCAGGCGCCCGGAACGGACACTGCGCTCGATCCGCAGCCATTGCGGGCCATGCCACGGCAGGGGATCCGGGATCACGGCAACCGCTCCGCGACGGCACGGATCATGCGCGCGGTGACGGCCGCCTCGTCGGCGGCCGCGTCGATCACCGCATAGCGCTCGGGCTGCGCGCGGGCACGCCCGAGGTAGATGTCGCGAACCCGCCGGAAGAACGCCGCGTCTTCGCGCTCGAACCGGTCCGCCGCGTCGCGGCCCGCCGGCCGGTCCGTCGGGACGGCGCTCCGCCGGCGGCGCCCGGCGCGCGCGAGGCCGGCCTCGACCGGGAGGTCCAGCACGATCACCAGGTCGGGCCGGATACCGCCCTGCACCATGCCCTCCAGCGCCTCGATCGTCGCCCGGTCGACGTCGCGCCCGCCCCCCTGGTAGGCGAACGTCGCGTCGGTGAACCGCTCGCACAGGACCCAGACGCCATCCTCGATCGCGGGCGAGATCACCCGCGCGAGGTGCTCGGCCCGCGCCGCGAACATCACCAGCAGCTCCGCCAGGGGGGACATGCCCGTGAACCGCGGGTCCAGCAGCACCGCGCGCAGCGACTCCCCGAGCGGCGTCCCGCCCGGCTCCCGGGTCGCGAGCGTCCTCGTTCCGCGGTCGCGCAGCCAGCGCTCGACCCTGGGGAGCTGCGTCGACTTGCCGACGCCGTCGACGCCCTCGATCGACAGGAACCGGCCTCGTTCGGACTTCGTGACCGTCATTCGCCCCGCGTCCGCGCCGCGCGCCCGGAGTCCCGGGCCCGGATCTGGTAGCGGCGCACCGCCTCGCGGTGATCGTCATAGCTGGAGGAGAACACGTGACGGCCGTCGCCCTTCGCCACGAAGAAGAGGGAGCCGTCCTCGAGCGGCGCCACCACCGCGTCGATCGCGGCGGCGCCCGCGTTCGCGATCGGAGTCGGCGGAAGCCCCTTGTGGACATAGGTATTGTACGGGGTGTCGCGCCTCAGATCGGCCTTCGTGAGGTTGCCGTCGAACTCGTCCCCCAGGCCGTAGATGACGGTCGGATCGGTTTCGAGGCGCATGCCGCGGCGCAGCCTCGACACGAACACGCCCGCGATCCGCGCCCGCTCCTCGGCCGCGCCGGTCTCCTTCTCCACGATGGATGCGAGCACCAGCACGTCGTCGGGGGACGACAGCGGCAGGTCCGCGGCGCGCCGCGCCCAGGCCGACTCCAGGTATTCGGACATCGCGTCGAACGCGCGGCGCAGGAGCTGCAGGTCGGTGGCGCCGGAGGGAAAGTGATAGGTCTCGGGGAGGAAGCGCCCTTCGGGATGCATGCCGGGGCGCCCGAGCCGCGCCATCACTTCGCCGTCGGAGAGGCCTTCGAGCGTGAACATCCCGGACTCGGCGATCCGGCGGCGGAGCTCGCGGAACGTCCATCCCTCGACGATCGTGAAGGGATGCTGGACGACGGTCCCCGCAACCAGAAGGTCGAGCAGTCCGACCGGGGTCAGTCCGGAGACGAGGGCGTACTCTCCCGCCTTGATGCGGCTCGCCGCACCGCTCCAGCGCGCCTGGAGCATCAGGCGCGGCGCCGATTCGACGACCCCCGCCGTCTCCAGGTCGCGCGCGACGCGGGTGATCGTCGCCCCGCTCGGCACGGTGTAGACGAACGGCTCGTCGCCGATCCGCAGCGGACGCTCCATCGCATCGCGCTGGGTATGGACCAGCCAGATCCCGCCGGCCGCGCCGGTCAGGACCAGCGCGAGTCCAAGCAGGGCGATGCGCCGCAGGAGCCCGGACGATGCCCGCTCAGCCCGGCTTCCTGAAGATGAGCGTACCGTTCGTTCCACCGAATCCGAACGAGTTGGACATCGCCACATCGATCTTCGTGTCCCGTGCAGTGTGGGGGACGTAGTCGAGGTCGCACTCGTCGTCGGGGTCGTGCAGGTTGATGGTCGGCGGGGCGACCTGGTCCCGAATGGCGAGAATCGCGAATACCGCCTCGACGCCTCCCGCGGCTCCGAGAAGATGGCCGATCATCGATTTCGTCGAGCTCACCGTCAAATCGAATGCATGTGCGCCGAACGTCCGCTTGACGGCGCGCGTCTCGATGACGTCTCCGGCCGGAGTCGACGTGCCGTGCGCGTTGATGTGGTCGACGCTGCCCGCATCGAGCTCCGCGTCGCGCAGCGCGAGGCTCATGCAGCGGTGCGCGCCGTCTCCGTCGTCGGGGGGCAGGGTGATGTGGTGGGCGTCGCTGCTCATCCCGAAGCCGACGAGCTCGGCGAGAATTTCGGCTCCGCGCGCGGTGGCGTGCTTCCAGGACTCCAGCACCACGACGCCGGCGCCGTCGCCGAGCACGAAGCCGTCGCGGCCCCTGTCCCACGGACGGCTCGCGCCTTCCGGGTCGTCGTTGCGGGTCGACAGTGCCCGGGCGGCGGCGAAGCCGCCCAGTCCCATGGGAGAGGTGGCCATCTCCGCACCGCCGGCGATCATCACGTCCACGTCGCCGCGCTCGATCATGCGGGCGGCGTCACCGATGTTGTGGGTGCCGGTCGAGCAGGCGGTGACGATCCCGTAGTTCGGTCCCCGGATGCCGAGCTCGATGGACAGGTTCCCCGCGATCATGTTGATGATGTTGGACGGCACGAAGAACGGCGAGATCCGGCGCGGTCCTCCGGAGAGATAGCCTTCGTGGCCCTTCTCGATGCCCGGCAGCCCGCCGATTCCGGAGCCTATCGCGATGCCGATGCGCTCCCGGTTCTCCTCCGTCACCTCGATGCCGGCGCCGGCGATCGCCTGCCTGGCCGCGGCGATGCCGTAGTGGATGAACGGATCGGTCTTGCGGGCCTCCTTCGGCGACATGTACGGGGAGAGGTCGAAGCCCCTGACCGTGGCGCCGATCCGGCTCGAGAAGCCGCTCGCGTCGAATGCGTCGATCGGCGAGACGCCGCTCCTGCCGGCGACGATGCGCTCCCAGGTCTCGTCGACGGTGTGTCCCACCGAGGTGACCAGCCCGAGACCGGTGACGGCGATTCGACGCATCGGACGCTTCCTCGGGAGAGCGATCGAAAAGGGCCGCGAGCACGGCAAGCAACCAGCGGCGGTGAACGACCGGCGGCCCTCCCGCGGTGTCCGGGGTGCCGGACGGACTACTCGCTGTGGGTCTGGATGTAGTCGATCGCCTCCTGCACCGTGGTGATCTTCTCCGCCTCCTCGTCCGGGATCTCGCAGTTGAACTCCTCCTCGAGCGCCATCACGAGCTCGACGGTATCCAGTGAGTCCGCGCCCAGATCGTCGACGAAGGAGGAGTCCGGGCTCACCTCCTCTTCCTTGACCCCGAGCTGCTCGACGACGATGTGCCTGACTCGCTCTTCCACTGTGCTCATTTGCGGCTGTTCCTCTGCAATGGCGGGGGACCGTGGCGATCCCGACGCTGGACGTGTTTTCGTGACGGTACCGGTTCCGCCGATGCCGTACTCGCGCGCTCCGTGTCCCGTGCTCCGTCTCCGCCCCCTTCCCGCGTGGAGACGGGAATCCGGGATCGGACACCGGGATCACAGGGTCCGGAACGGGAATCCAAGTGTATTCAAACCCCTTCGAGTTTCAAGGCGGCCCCTGCCTCGGTAGTGCCTCCGGGTTGTGCGTCCGGTTTGCGGCGCGACCGGGAGCGAAGGCGTCCCGCCCCTGCGAACGAGAGCGGGATGCCTCGATCCCGGGGCCTCCCGGGACCGGAAACGAGGGGTCTCGCACATCGGGCGTACCCCCCTGCCTCCGGACCGGCGTACCGCGCGGCTTCCGGGAAGCTCATCCCATGTACATCCCGCCGTTGACGTGGAGCGTCTCGCCGGTGATGTAGCCGGCGTCCGGCGACGCGAGAAAGGCTACCGCGGCGGCGATCTCCTCCGGCGCTCCGAGCCGGCCGAGGGGTATCTGCTCCAGCAGCCGGGCGCGCCGGTCGGGCCCCAGGTCGCGGGTCATGTCGGTGGCGATGAACCCCGGAGCGACGGCGTTGACGGTGATCGACCGCCCGCCGAGCTCCTTCGCCAGGGCGCGCGTGAACCCGACGATGCCGGCCTTCGCGGCCGCATAGTTCACCTGTCCGGCGTTGCCCGTGAACCCGACGACCGAGGTGACGTTGACGATCCGTCCGCCCCGGCGTCTCATCAGGTGCCGCACGCATGCCCTGCAGGTGCGGTACAGGGAAGTGAGGTCGGTGTCGATGACCGCATCCCACTCCTCGCCGCTCATCCTGGCGAGCAGCGAGTCGCGGGCGATTCCGGCGTTGTTGACGAGGATTCCGGGCAGCAGGCCGCGGCCCGCGAGCGAAGCGAAGGCGGTCTCGACGGAGGCGGTGTCGGCGACGTCGAGGACGAGGCCCTTCCCCGGGCATCCGGCGCCGGCCAGCATCTCCTCGACCCGCAGCGCTCCGGCTTCCGTGGTGGCGGTGCCGACCACCGTGGCCCCGCGGTCCGCGAGCGAGTGCGCCACGGCCGCTCCGATGCCCCGGCTCGCGCCCGTGACGACGGCCACCTCGCCGTGCAGGCCCTTCATGGCTTCTCTCCGTCGGCGGCCACCGCCAGCGCGGCGTCGAGCGACTTCCCGTCGTGCACGGACCGCGCCACGATCGCCCGGTCGATGCGCCGCGCGAGTCCCGTGAGCACCCTGCCCGGTCCGAACTCCACCAGCGCCGCCGCGCCGCGTTCGCGCATCACCGCCACGGTGTGGCGCCATCGGACCGGGCTCGCGAGCTGCGCCGACAGGGCGGACCGGATCGAGGGTCCGCTCGAACGGGCGGCGACGTTCACGTTGTGCAGGATCGGCACGGCGGGCGGCTCGATCGCGAGCGCGGCCAGCGCCGACTCGAGCCGCGCGGTCGCCGGCGCCATCAGCGGGCAGTGCACCGGGACGCTCATCGGAAGCCGGATCGCGCGCCGCGCCCCGGCTCCCCGCGCCGCGGCGACCGCCGCGTCGACGGCGCGCGACGTTCCCGCGATCGCGACCTGGCCGGGCGCGTTGAAGTTGACCGCGGACACGTGACCGAGCCCCGCCCTCGCCCGCACCCCCTCGCACAGCGCGACCACCCTGTCGTCGTCGAGGCCGATGACCGCCGCGATGCCTCCCTCGCCTTCCGGCACCGCCTCCTGCATGAACCGCCCCCGGGCCGCGACGGTGCGGACCGCGTCCGCGAACCCGAGCGCGCCGAACGCCACGAGGGCCGAGTACTCCCCGAGGCTGTGCCCCGCCGCGACCCCCGGCCGGCCGCCCCCGCGAGCCACCCAGCATCTCCACGCCGCCACGCCCGCCGCCAGCATCGCCGGCTGGGTCTGCTCGGTCGCATTCAGGCGCGGCTCCGGGCCTTTCTGCGCGAGCTTCCACAGGTCGTAGCCGAGCGCGTCCGACGCCTCCTCGAACGTGGCGCGGACCTCTCCGCACGCCGCGGACAGATCCGCGAGCATGCCGACCGACTGGGAGCCCTGACCCGGGAACGTCGCCGCGAACATGAGCCGCTCCCCGCTCCGGTCAGTACCGGACGAGCGCCGAGCCCCAGGTGAACCCGCCGCCGAACGCTTCGAGCAGGAGCACCTGTCCCCGCCGCACGCGGCCGTCGCGAACCGCGGCGTCGAGGGCGAGCGGCACCGACGCCGCGGACGTGTTGCCGTGGTCCTCCACGGTGACGATCACCCGCTCCATCGGCATGCCGAGCTTGCGGGCGGTCGCTTCGATGATCCGGATGTTGGCCTGGTGGGGGATGAGCCAGTCGACGTCGTCCTGCGCCATGCCGTTCGTGGCCAGCGTCTCGCCGACGATCCGGTGCAGCGTCCGCACCGCGACCTTGAAGACCTCGTTGCCCTGCATCTTCGTGTACGCCCCGCCGGCGGCGATGCGGCCGTCTCCGCGCGGGGTGCCTCCGTCGACGTAGAGCAGCGGCTCGTAACGGCCGTCGGCGTGGAGGTGGGTCGACATCACGCCCGGGGTATCCGCCGCCTCGAGCACCACGGCGCCGGCGCCGTCGCCGAACAGCACGCAGGTGCCCCGGTCGGACCAGTCGAGCAGCCGTGAATGGGTGTCGGCGCCGACCACCAGCGCCCGCGCGGCGCTCCCGGCGCGAATGAACTTCTCGGCCACGCCGAGCGCGTAGATGAAGCCGGTGCACACCGCCTGCACGTCGAACGCCGGGCACTCCCCGGCTCCCAGCCGCGCCTGCAGGCGGCAGGCGGTCGATGGATAGATGCGGTCGGGCGTCGTGGTGCCCACCACGATGAGGTCCAGCGTGGAGGGATCGGTGGCGGCCGCGTCGAGGGCGTTGATGGCGGCGCGTTCGGCGAGGTCCACGGTCGACTCCGACTCGCCGACGATGTGGCGCCGTCCGATACCGGTCCGCTCCCGGATCCACGCGTCGCTGGTATCGACGTGCCGGGCGAGCTCCGCGTTGGTGACGACGCGCTCGGGGAGGCTCGATCCGGTTCCGGTGATTCTCGGATGGATCACACCGCTTCCTTCTCGACGAGCACGGACGCGATCCGCTCGCTGATGCGTTCGGGCACGTTCTTCCTGATCTCGGCGACCGCTTCCATGATCGCGCGCCTGAAGGCGACGACGTCCGCCCGCCCGTGGCTCTTGACGACGATCCCGCGCAGCCCGACGAAGCTCGCCCCGTTGTAGCTGCGCGGGTCCATGCGCCCGGCCAGCCTTCGCAGGACGGGGCGCGCGAACAGCCCCACCAGGCGGCTGGCGAGGGTGCGCTCGAACTCCTCGCGAATCAGGTCGGAGATCATGTGCGCGACGCCTTCGCTCGACTTCAGCGCGACGTTCCCCACGAACCCGTCGCAGACGACGACGCTGGCCGTGCCGCGGTAGATGTCGTCGCCCTCCACGAACCCGACGTAGTGGAGGTTGCTCGACGCCAGGAGCCGGGCCGCCTCCTTCACCCGCTCGTTGCCCTTGATGTCCTCCTGACCGACGTTGAGCAGCCCGACGCTCGGACGTTCGGTGTCGTCCACCGCGCTCGCGAGCTCCGAGCCCATCACCGCGAACTCGAAGAGGTGGCGGGAGGTCGATTCGACGTTGGCGCCGAGGTCCAGGACGTGGGTGTGGCCCGACATCGTCGGCAGCGCGGAGATGATGGCGGGACGGTCGATCCCGGGCAGGGTCTTCAGCACGAACCGCGCCATCGCCATCAGCGCTCCGGTGTTGCCGGCGCTCACGCAGGCATCGGCCCTGCCGTCGCGGACGAGGTCGAGCGCGACCCGCATCGACGAATCGCGCTTCGATCGCAGGGCCTGCGACGGCGAATCCCCCATCTCCACGTTCTGCGACGCGTGCAGCACGGAGATCCGGCCGCCGGAGGCGAAGGACGCGCGCTTCAGCGCGGCGCCGATCGCGGTCTCGTCCCCGACCAGCACCAGGTCGATGTCGGAGGACTCGGAGAGAGCCTCGAACGCCGCGGGCACCACGACGCCCGGACCGTGGTCTCCGCCCATTGCATCGAGGGCGATCGTGTGGCGCGCGCCCACCCGGGTGCGCCGTCAGTCACTCCGGCCGTCGACGACCTTCCTCCCCCGATAGTACCCGTCGGGGCTCATCTGGTGGCGGAGATGGATCTCGCCGGTCTGCGGCTCGGTCGACGTGGCCGGGGCGCGCAACGCATCATGGGCCCGGCGCATTCCGCGCCTGGATCGAGACTTCCTGTTCTGCTGGACCGCCATTTCGAGTTCTCCTGTTGATTCGTCCGGCGGCCGACGGATCGGACACCGGGTGCGGCCGCGGGCTGCATCGGTCAGCTCGATGGCTCCGGGCCGCGATCCGGCCGCAGCGCACTCAGGGCCGCGAACGGGCTGGAACGCCGTGACGGCGGCGGCTCGCGGGCGGCGCGGAACGAAGGCGCTTCACATGAACCGCGCGGGTGAGCCGGCGCGTTCGGCAACGCGAGCAGGATCTCGTCCTCGATGACCGTCTCCAGCTCGATCCGGCCACCGGAACAAGTTACCGCATCCGGTCCACCGGTGTCGTCCCGCCCGTCCTCGACCACTACGGATTCGAACCTCGCGTCGAAGGACCAGTCGAGCCGGTCGAGACACCGCTGGCAGACCAGCGGCAGACCCCCCCGTACGTGGCCGTTCATCTTCGGCCGTCCCGAGACGTCGTCGCGCGTGAGCTCAATCCGGTACGCGACCGCGCCGAGCCCGGCCGTCACCACCTCCAGGAGCCGCGGCAGCGATTCCGCCTCGACGACTCCGGCGAGAACCGCCCGCCGGGCAGCGAGGTCCTCCACGTCCAGCGACCGCCGGCCTCCCCCTCGCTCGCGCATCGCCCACCGGTCCCCTTCCCCTGCCGCGGACTCGCAACCGCCGGAATCGATTGCGCCGCGGATCGTAAAGAGCGCGCGCTTTCCGTGTCAAAGCGCGCGACGCGCCCGGGTGTGCGTCCGGCTCGTTGCCAACGCCTGCCGCCACCGCTATAAGCCTCCGACTCCCACGCCCTTCCGGTGACCCGATGCATCGGCTCGTACTCGGATCGAGCTCCTCATCCCGGCGAGAGCTGCTGGAACGCCTCTCGATCCCGTTCCTGGTCGTGCATCCGGACATCGACGAGTCGCCGCGTGACGGAGAGACGCCGGACCGGCTCGTGCGCCGCCTCTCCGAGCAGAAGGCCCGTGCGGCAGGGGCGCGGGTCGGGACCGGGCTCGTGATCGGCTCCGACCAGGTCGCGCTGCTCGGCGACACGGTGCTCGGCAAGCCCGGCGGCCACGCGGACAACGTCGCCCAGCTCGCCATGGCCAGCGGGCGATGGCTCGAGTTCCGTACCGGCGTCGCGGTGCTGGACGCCGCGACCGGCCGGGTCCGGAGCGACGTCGCACCGTTCGCGGTGAAGCTCAGGGCGCTGACCGCGAGCGACATCGAGGCGTATGTGTCGCGCGAACGCGCGTACGACAGTGCGGGCGGGTTCCGGGCCGAGCGCCTCGGGTGCGCCCTGTTCGAGCGCATGCGCGGAGACGACCCCACCGCACTGCTCGGGCTCCCGATGATCCGGCTGTGCGGGATGCTGCGGGCGGCCGGCCTCGACGTGCTGCGCGCGCCGGGGGACCGGGGCCGGCCGCGCCATGACTGATTCGGCCACTTCACGATGTGCTGCGCGCGGCGGGACCGGTCCGGGGTCGTTCAGGCGCGGTCGGCGGGAACGTCCAGCCCGAGGGACGCCGCCACCGCGGCGAGCTCGGGAGGCAACGGCGCCTCGAACCGCATCCGTCCCTCGGCGGTCCGTACCGCGATCGACGCCGCGTGCAGGAAGAGTCGCCGCAGGCCGTATGACCGCATCAGCCGATTGAACTCGTGGTCGCCGTACTTCCGGTCGCCCGCCAGCGGCGCGCGGAGGTCCGCCGCGTGCACCCGGATCTGGTGGGTGCGGCCCGTGCGCGGGTGCGCCGCAACGAGGCTTGCGACGGTGCCCGTCCGGAGGGGCGCGAATTCGGTGACCGACGGCTTGCCTCCGGCATGGACACGCACGATTCGTTCTCCGGAGCGGCGCTCGGTGCGCAGCAGCGGAGACTCGCAGCGGCGCCTTCGCGAGCCGAAGTCGCCGCGCACGAGCACAAGGTAGCGCTTGCGCACCCGCTCGTCCCGCAGCGCCTCGTGCAGCGCGGAAAGCACGCTGCGCCGCTTGGCGACGAGGAGGCACCCCGATGTGTCGCGGTCGATCCGGTGGATCAGCTCCAGCCGCCGGGCGCCGGGCCTGGCCGCGCGCAGGCACTCGATGACCCCGAACTCGACCCCGCTGCCGCCGTGCACCGCCCACCCGGCCGGCTTGTCCAGCACGATCAGTCCGTCGTCCTCGTGGAGGATCGTCCGCTCGATCGCCAGCAGCCGCTCCCGGCTCGGCGCCGTCCGCGGCCGGGCCTCGGCGAGCCGCACCGGAGGCACCCGCACCACGTCGCCGGGCGCCAGCCGGTAGTGCTGCCGCACGCGTCCCCGGTTGACGCGAACCTGCCCGCGACGCAGCAGGCGATAGATTCGGGATCGCGGGACTCCCTTGAGATGCAGTAGCAGAAAGTTGTCGACGCGCTGGCCGGACACCGATTCGTCGACGACGATGTCGTGCGCGGGGGCTCGTCGCGATGATCCGTCCGTTCCACTCATCGGTTGACACTCATCGGTTGATGGCGTCGATGGCATCGGTGCGGCGCCGGCGGAAATCATGATACATTCACGGTCGCTGGCAGGTGTTCGTCCCGTCCGGTGCCGACCTGTCGAGAAATGGGAAGAGGCGCCGGCGGGACGATCCGAAGGCCGGCTCACGAATCGATGACGCGACGCCGGTGGTCGACGGCGGAGCGGTGAAGAGATCCGTCAGGGCGAAGTACGCGCAGGCCGGTCGGAGAATCGACCCGACCCGCAGGGATTCGGTGCACGCGCACGCCCGGACTTCAGGGCGACGCATTCCACGCAACATTTCGCGACAGAGCATCGAAGAGCCTCGTTGCATCCCGCGTACCGGCTTCCGATGGGCGCCGGCGGCCCGTGACGCCGGCGTACCGAATCCTCGGGATGGCCCCCGGGACAGTCCCCCGGAACGACCCTCGGGATGGGCATGAAGCCGTGACGGCCCGTGGGCTCGCCCGACCCGGGCCGTCCATGGCCCGCCCGTGGCGGCAGAGGCGGTCCGCCGCGGTGGCGGCGCGCCTGCGCGTCCTCTCTCCACCCCTCCCTCGATCCGGCGAAACACACCGCGGCGCAACCGCCGCAAACGCCCGGAACGGACAATGAAAAGAATGTTGGTCAACGCCACCCAGCCCGAGGAGTGTCGGGTTGCGATGGTGGACGGTCAGTTTCTCTACGACCTCGACATCGAGGTGGCGGCGCGCAGCCAGCGCAAGGCAAGCATCTACAAGGCGAGGATCACCCGGATCGAGCCCAGCCTGGAGGCCGCGTTCGTCGACTACGGTGCCGAACGCCACGGCTTTCTGCCGTTCAAGGAGGTGGCGCGCGAGCTCTACGCCGACAGCGCCACCGAGCCGGGCGAGTCCGCGACCGTGAAGGATGCGCTCGCGGAAGGACAGGAGCTCCTGGTGCAGGTGGAGAAGGAGGAGCGCGGCAGGAAGGGGGCGGCACTCACGACGTTCCCGAGCCTCGCCGGACGCTACCTCGTCCTCATGCCCAACAACCCGCGGGCGGGAGGCATCTCCCGCCGGATCGAAGGCGAGGAGCGCACGGCGCTGCGCGAGGCGCTGAGCACGCTCGAGGTGCCCGCGGGCATGGGACTCATCGTGCGCACCGCCGGGGTCGGAAAGTCCCGCGAGGAGCTGCAGTGGGATCTCGACTACCTGCTCAAGCTGTGGAGGGCCGTCGAGACGGCGGCGAGCGAGCGGCCCGGCCCGTTTCTCGTCTACCAGGAGAGCGACGTCATCATCCGCGCGATTCGCGACTACTTCGGCAAGGACGTGAGCGAAATCCTGATCGACGACGAGAAGGTGTACGGACAGGCCCGGGACTTCATCGCCCAGGTGATGCCCGAGAGCGCCGCCAGGGTCCGCCACTACGAAGGCGACGTACCCCTGTTCAGCCGTTTCCAGATCGAGAGCCAGATCGAGTCCGCGTTCTCCCACCTGGTGCGCCTGCCCTCCGGCGGCAGCCTGGTCATCGACCACACCGAAGCACTGGTAAGCATCGACGTGAACTCGGCGAAGGCGACCAGGGGAGGCGACATCGAGGAGACCGCGCTCAACACCAACCTGGAGGCGGCCGACGAGGTCGCCCGCCAGTTGCGGCTGCGCGACGTGGGCGGGCTGATCGTGATCGACTTCATCGACATGGCCCCGGCGCGCAACCAGCGCGAGGTGGAGAGCCGGCTGCGCGAGGCGCTGAAGCAGGATCGGGCGCGGGTCCAGCTCGGACGCATCTCGCGTTTCGGACTTCTCGAAATGTCGCGCCAGCGGCTGCGCCCCTCCCTCGGGGAGTCGAGCCTGCGGTCGTGCCCGACCTGCAACGGGCGCGGCCATGTCCGCGGTCCGGAGTCCCTCGCGCTGTCCATACTGCGGATCGTTCAGGAAGAGGCGATGAAGGACATGACGGGCCGGATTGTCGCCCGGCTCCCGATCGAGGTCGCGACCTTCCTCCTGAACGAGAAGCGCGAAGACGTCTTCGACATCGAGAAGCGCACGGGAGTGCGGATCATCCTCGTGCCCGATCCGTCGATGACGCTGCCGAGCTACGAGGTGGAACGCGTCCGCGAGGAGGGCCACGGGAACGGATCGGCTCGCGAAGCGAGCTACGAGCTGACCACCGGGGTCGACGCTGCGCCGGCCTTCGAGATCGGGGCGAGCGCTCCGGCGGACGAGCCGGCGGTCAGGACCGTGCCTCTGCCGGAGCCTCCTCCGCGCCGGGCGGTGACGGCGGCCGCCGGGCGGACGGAAGGGACCGGGCTGCTCGCCCGAGTGCGGAAGTGGCTGTTCGGCGAACGTTCCGGGCCGGATCGGGCCGCCGCCTCCCGGCCGCAGGCGCCATCGCGACACGGACGCCACGGCAACCGCCGCAACCTGGCCGAACGCGGCCGGGACGGTGGAGGCGAGCCACGCCGCCGCAGCGGCGCGTCCCGCCGCGCCGAGAGCCGCCCGCACCACGGCCCGGGGCACGGCTCGGGGCACGGCGAGAGCCGCCGGCGCGGCGGACCGCGAGCCACGCCGGCGGCGGAAGCCGGGAGCACCCGCGACGGCGTTCCGTCCGAGGCATCGACACCGCGGCGGGCGGCCGGCTCCTCCGGGGTCGGCCCCGGCCGCACCCGCGACGGCGTTCCGCCCGAGGCATCGACACCGCCGGGCGGCGAGGCCCCTCCGCGCGCGGCGAGACGCGGCTCCCGGCGAGGGCGGCGGGGAAGATTCCGGACCCTCGGACGCGACCCCGCACGTGCCGCTCCGGAGGGCGCCGAAGGATCGGAACGAGCCCCGGGCGGCGGTGAAGGAGCGGCTCGGGCTCGGGAGACGGGGCCCTCAGGCGGGGACGGAACGCCGGCTCCAGCGGAGAACGAAGCCGGGGCGCCGGCAAGGATCGAATCTCCGGCGGCGCCAGTGGTGGACACCGGCGCCGCACCCGGATGCGGCCGGAGCGGCGCGGGGACGGAGGCCGGCGCGACCGCACCGGCGCAACCCGGCTCCGGAGCGGACACGACTGGCCCCCGAGCGGACGCCACCGGTCCACGAGCGGATGCATCCGGACCCCGAGCAGGCGCCACCGGCTCCCCAGCGAACGCCACCGGTCCACGAGCGGATGCATCCGGACCCCGAGCAGGCGCTACCGGCCCCCGAGCGGACGCCACCGGTCCACGAGCGGATGCATCCGGACCCCGAGCAGGCGCTACCGGCCCCCGAGCGGACGCCACCGGTCCACGAGCGGATGCATCCGGACCCCGAGCAGGCGCCACCGGCTCCCCAGCGAACGCCACCGGTCCACGAGCGGACACATCCGGACCCCAGGCGGATGCGTCCGGCGACTCCGGCGCTCGCGCGCCGGCCGACCGGCCGGCGCACAGGAAATTGCAGGCGCGGGGCCGCACGAGCGCGCGACCGGACCCGGACACCTTCCCGATGGCCGGCGCCCCATCGTCCCGGGACACGGGCGACCCGCCGCCGGTGGCGACGGACAAGAGCACCGACAGGAGCGCGGAGCCCGCCGGCAACTGAGGTCATGCGGACGGGCGCAAGGCGCGGCGCCGACCGACCGGAGGCGCGCCGCTCATCGCCTCCACAGGCTTCTCGCGGCAAGGGCGCGGCCGCCGCTGCGCTCGTCGATGACCGAGCGCAGCAGACGCTTGGCCTCCCGGAGCGCGCGGCGGTCGACGAGCTTCTCCCGGGCGAGGGCAAGCAGTGTCGACCCGCTCACGCATACGCCGGAGTCCGTTCCGTTCGGCCATGGCTCGGGGCCGGCGTCCGTCGTGTACCGGTATCTGCCTTGCGGGTCGATCGCGAGACCGGAATGCGCCTCGCGTTCCAGCTCGAGAGCATAGCCGACCGCCTGGAGAAGGCGCTTTTCGAAGACTCGGAGAGCCGGCTCCGGATTGTCCGCGCGCGCAATCGCGTCGAGGGCCGCGCGGTAGTGGTCGAACAGCGCCGGCTCCGGATCGTGGCGGTGAAGGAAGCGGAGCAGGAGCTCGTTGACGTAGAGCCCGACGATCGCCGTGGAGCCGCCGAAGGGCGGGACGGGGCCCTCGGCTTCGGCCCCGGTCAGGGTCGCGAGCTCGCCCCTGCCACGCCACGACAGCAGCAGGGGCGCGAACGGCTGGAGCAGGCCGCGCATCTTCGATCCCGGCCGCCGGGCGCCGCGAGCGACCAGTCCGAGACGACCGTGGCTGCGGCTGAACGCCTCGACGAGCAGGCTCGACTCGCGCCACGGTCGAGCGTGGAGTACGAAGGCGGGCTCCAGATCGGCGCGCTCGAGCGTGCTCATGACACACCCGGAGTATCTGGGCGCCGGCATCGACCCGCGATCGCCCGAGGCTCGAGCGTGCTCATGGCGCACCCGGCGCCCCGTCCGCCACCCCTTCGGTCACGCTACTCCGCAAGCCCGAGTCCGCGCAGCGCGCGCTCGTCGTCCGACCATCCCTCCCTCACCTTCACCCAGACCTCGAGATGGACCGGACGTCCGAGCATCCGGGCGATGTCCCGGCGCGCGGCACTCCCGGCATCCTTGAGCCGCCCGCCGCCGCGGCCGATGACGATCGCCTTGTGCTGACCGCGTTCCACCACGACCAGAGCGTCGATCACGATGCGCCGCTCCTCCTCGACGAACCGCTCGATCTCCACCGCGAGGCGGTGAGGCAGCTCCTGGCCGAGCCTGCGGATCAGCTTCTCGCGGACGATCTCGGCCGCGAGGAACGCCTCGCTCCGGTCGGTGTAGTGGTCTTCCGGGAAAGCCGGCGGACCCGCCGGCAGACGCGCCTCGACGGCGTCCCGGAGCCGATCGAGGTTCTCGCCGGTCCGGGCGCTGGCCGGCACCACGGCGGCGAAGTCGTGCCGCCGGGCCGTGTCCGCAAGCACGGGGAGGATCGCCTCGCGGCGCCTCGCCCGGTCGGTCTTGTTCAGCACGAGGATCGCCCGCGCCGCTTCCCCGCCGACCCGGTCGAGAACGCGCTCGTCGTCCCGCACCCAGCCCGACGCCTCGACGACCATCATGACGAGGTCGACGCCGATCATCGCCCTCGACGCGGTCCGGTTCATGGCCCGGTTGAGGGCGCGCCGGTGCCCGGTGTGGATGCCGGGGGTGTCGACGAAGACGATCTGGGACGCGGCGCCGGTCGCGATTCCCAGGATCCGGTGGCGGGTGGTCTGCGGCCGGCTGGACGTGATGCTGAGCTTCCGGCCCACCATCGCGTTGACGAGCGTGGACTTCCCGACGTTGGGCCGCCCGACGACCGCCACGAACCCGCAGCGGTGACCGCGCTCAGCCGCCGGCTTCATCGATCATGGCCATGACGCGCATCGCCGCATCCTGCTCGGCGCGCCTGCGGCTCGATCCGGTTCCGATCGTCTCGCCGTCGATGCCTTCGACCCGGCAGCCCATGGTGAACAGCCGCCGGTGCGCGGCGCCCCCGACCTCCACGATCCGGTAGATCGGCAACGGCTTCGCCTGCGCCTGCAGGAGCTCCTGCAGGCGCGTCTTCGCGTCCTTGCCTCCGTCGTCCAGCGACGCCGCCTCGAACCACTCCCCGAGCAGCACCCGCACGCGGTCCCGGCACGTCGCGAGGTCCGAGTCGAGGTAGATCGCCCCGACGATGGCCTCGAAGGCGCCGGCGAGGATCGAGTCCCGCTCCCGGCCCCCCGTCTTGCGCTCGCCGGCGCCGAGCACCAGCGCCTCGCCCACGCCGAGCTTGCGGGCCGCGCCGGCGAGGCTCTCGCGCCGCACGACCCGGGCGCGCAGGCGCGTGAGCTTGCCTTCCGACCCGTCGGGGTGGGCGTCGTACAGGTGCTCGGCGACGAGGAAGGTCAGGATCGCATCGCCGAGAAACTCCAGGCGCTCGTTGTTGCGGGGGCCCGCACTGCGATGGGTCAACGCACGCACGAGCAGTCCCGGTTCGTCGAACGGATGGCCGAGCCGCGCCCCGAGCCGGCGCCGGGCCGGGTTCACCGCGCTCGCGCCGGAGACCGCCGACGCGACGTTTCAGTCGATGGACTTGCCAATCCGCTTCCAGTCGATCCCGTGTCCGAAGTCCCAGTTCATCCAGATGCGGAACGCCTTGCCGATGAGCAGGTCTTCCGACACCGTGCCCCAGTACCGGCTGTCCCGGCTGTTGTCCCGATTGTCGCCGAGCACGAAGTAGTGGCCTTCGGGCACCACCGCCTCGCCCTGAACGGTACGGGCTCCGGGCTGCACCAGGATGCGGTGCCCGGCGCCGGCGAGCCGTTCCACCCGCAGGCTCGCCCCGCTCATCACCGCCCCGGACCCGGACCCGACATAGCGCCCCAGCGGGCTCTGATCGATCGGCTCGTCGTTCACGTACAGGACCTTGTCATAGTACCCAATCCGATCGCCCGGCACTCCGACCACCCGCTTGATGAAGGGCGTCGCCGGGTCGTCGGGAAACCGGAAGACGACGACGTCGCCCCGCTCCGGCAGACCGATGTCCACGACCTTGGTGTCGACCACCGGCAGCCGGATGCCGTAGTCGAACTTGTTGACGAGGATGAAGTCCCCGGTCAGCAGCGTCGGCATCATCGAGTTGGACGGGATGCGAAACGGCTCCACGATGAACGACCGGAGGACCAGGACGATCAGGAACACCGGAAAGAACGACTTCGAGTACTCGACGATGCGCGACGGCGCCGCCGCGACCGCATCCTCCGGGCCATCCCCGGCCCGGCGCGCGGCGGCCCGGCGACGGCGCGCGAGCACCGCGGCGTCGAATGCCCATATGATGCCGGTGGCGAGCACCAGCGCCACGATCAGGGTCGGGAAATCGAGCCTCACGCGGAGCTAGTCCAGCTTCAGCGCCAGGAAGATCGGGTTGCCCTGCCGCTGGACCAGCACGGACACCACCTTTCCCTGCGGCAGCTCCGGCACGAGCCGGGCGAAGCCGGCGCCGTCCGCGACATCCTGACCGTTCAGCATGAGAATCAGGTCTCCCTCCCGGATTCCCGCCCGCCCGGCCGGACCACCGGCCGAAACGCCGCTCACGAAGACACCCCCCCGGTCGGCGCCATCCGCCGACGCCCGCTCCTCTTCCTTCAGGTCGCGCACCACGAGTCCCAGCCTCGCGGCCTCGACGCCGTCCGACGGCCGCGCCGTCGCGACCTGAACCTCGTCCTCGGCGGGCAGCTCGTCGGTCGTCACCTGCAGGATCATGGCCTCCCCGTCGCGCAGGATCTCGACCGCCACCTCCCGGCCCACCCGCGTGCGCCCGACAATCGGCGGAAGCGCCGAGGATCGTTCGATCGCATGCCCGTCGAACGACAGGACGATGTCGCCGACCTCGAACCCCGCCCTCTCGGCCGGACTCCCATCGAGCACCCTGGCGACCAGCGCGCCCTGCGGCTTGTCCATTCCGAACGACTCGGCGAGCTCCTTGGTGACATCCTGGATCAGGACGCCGAGCCATCCTCTGGACACGCGGCCCTTCTCGCGCAACTGGTCCGCGACGTCCATCGCCACATCGATCGGGATGGCGAACGAGAGCCCCATGAACCCCCCGGTACGGCTGAAGATCTGGGAGTTCACCCCGACGACCTCGCCGTCGAGGTTGAACAGGGGACCACCGGAGTTCCCCGGATTGATCGCGACATCGGTCTGGATGAACGGAACGTAGCTCTCGCGAGGAAGGCTGCGGCCCTTGGCGGACACGATGCCCGCGGTGACGGAGTGGTCGAATCCGAATGGCGATCCGATGGCGAGAACCCACTCGCCCACCTTCAGCTCGTAGCCGATGCCGAGGCGAACCGTCGGAAGCCCCTCGGCATCGATCTTGAGAAGGGCGACGTCGCTGGCCTCGTCGGTGCCGACGACCGTCGCGGTGAACTCCCGTCGATCGCTCAGCCGCACGATGATCTCGTCGGCATTCCGCACCACGTGGTTGTTCGAGATGATGAACCCGTCCCGGGAGATGACGAATCCGGAGCCCAGCGACCGGGCGTCGAACTCCTCGATCTCCCCTTCCCCGAAGAACCGCCGGAAGAACTCCCGAAACGGGCTGTCCTCCGGCAGATCGGGAATCTCGAAGCCCGGCGGCATCCGGGGCCGGTCCGCGGGCAGCGTCCGGCGCTGGGTCGTGCTGATGTTGACCACGGCGGCCCGATTGCGCTCGACGAGCTCGGTGAAGTCGGGAAGGGACCGCGCCGGCAGCGGCCCCGGGGCGAGGCATGCCGCCGCGACCGCCAGCGCGCCGACGAGAGCGGACACCCCGGACCGCCTCGCCCGGACATCGTGGACCTGCGGCGGTGTGGCGATTGAGTGATGCATTGGTGCTCGGGCCCCCTTCCCGATCCGACCTGTCGCTTCGTGATTATCGCTTCGTGATGGACGCCGCGACCCGTTCCACCGCGATCCCGGGCACCTCGCCGACCACGCTGAGCTGATACTCGCCGATGACGCGGCTGTACGCATGGACGGCGCCGACCGAGGACAGCCCCTCGACCCGGTCTCCCGCGTCGGGCGCCCGTTCGATGAAGACCGACAGCGATGCGAGCCCGTCGCCGTAGACCCGGTGGTCCACCGCACCCCCTCCGGGCCGGATGCGGCCATGGAATACGTCCATCATCCTGAAGCCGGCGGGCAGCCAGCCAATCGTCCAGTCCCCGGCCCGCGCGGCCGAGCCGCCTCCGGCGTCCTCCGCGGCGCCGGCTTCGTACCGCGTGAACCCGACATCGGAGACCCGGGGCTTCAGGGCCTCGTCCGGAATCGATGCGGGCACCTCCAGATGGGTATAGACGATCTGCTCCAGCGCCGTCGAGTCGCTGTCGAGGAGCTCCATCTTCAGCAGCAGTCCGGTGTCCCGGCCGACCGCGAGCCGCAGCCCGTAGCGGTACCGGTCCTTCGGCCGGAAGCTGATCACGCTCGCCTCCCGGTCCGCCACGCGCTCGGTCCCGTCGTTCGTCAGGACGTAGAGATCGCCGATGGTGGAGCCGGCCGCAATCTCCGGGCCGAATGCGGTCGAGGGGTACGGGCGTCCCGTCCTACGCCTGGTGATGACCACCACCCGGTCGTCGGGAAAGATGCACGTGACCCGCTCTCCGTCCCGGATGACCTCGCGGGGCGCCCCCGACAGCGAGACGAGCCGCTCGTGGCTCCCGCCGGCGTCCGCCCGGTGGATGATCTTCATCGCCCGGATCATCGAGCCGTTGCGATACACGAACGTTCCGATGTAGTCGAGCGAACGGGATGCCCGCACCATCCGATCGAGCATGCCCCGGACCTCGTCGTCGGCGTCGGCGGCTCGCGGATGGGTGGTCGCCGCGGCCAGCGCGACGAGCAGGGTGACGCCGGTGAGGCGCACCGCCCCGGGCCCAATTCGGGATCCGATCCGGGACCCGATCCGGGACCCGGTCCGCGGCCCAATCCGGGGCCCGACCCGGGGCGACGGGACTCGCACGGTTGTGGTGGCGGTGTTCAGCGCCCGTTCTCCGCGAAGGACTGATAGCCGACGATACGAACATAGGGCAGCACGCCGCGCACCCCGTCGCCGGCGTACTCGTTGTGGCTGACGAGATAGGCGTTGAGGCGCGCTTCCACGTCCGGGGCCACACCGCTCCACTGCAGGCCGGATGCCCCGGCGCCGGCGCGCCGTTCCGCCACCGGCGTGACGCGCGCCTCGGGCCGGCCGGGGGCGGACGCGGGGCCGGCTCCGTAGCGTGAGATCCCGGCATCGGAGGCCCGGGGCTTCGCGGCGGAGCCCGCCGCCGCGGACTCCGGGGGCGATGCGTCCGCGACCCGCGGGGGCTGCGCACCGCCGCCATCGAGGCGATGAAGGCCGAGAACCGCGATGCCCGCGACCGCCGCGGCAAGCGCCAGTCCGGACAGCGGATGGAGCCCCGAACGCCGGACACGGGGCTTCAGGCGGGGCTTCGGGCGGGGCTTCAGGCGAACGGCCGGCTCGCTCGAGAGAGCCGCGCCCACGTCTCTCGCGACGGCATCGGCGCCGGGGACCGGGCCGGTCCCGCGCATGGCGTCTCCGATGAGGTGGAACCGCTCCCAGGCCCGACGAAGCTCCGGGTCCTGGTACAGGGCGTCGATGACCCCGTCCCGCTCGGGGCCTTCGATCTCGCCGTCGACGAATGCGGAGAGACGTTCGCTCATGCCGGATGCGCGCACGGTCGTTCGCCCTCAGTCGAGCAGCGGACCGATCCGGGCGTTGATCGCCTCACGGGCGCGAAAGATCCGTGACCGGACGGTTCCGACGGGGCATTCCATGGCCCGGGCGATGTCTTCGTAGCTCAGCCCTTCGAGCTCCCGCAGCGAGATCGCCACCCTGAGATCCTCCGGCAGGGCCTCGATGGCGGCGGCCACCGTCCGTTGTATCTCCCCGGTGAGAGCGAGTCCCTCGGGGGTGACGGTCTCCCTCAGCTCCACCGCGCCGTCGAGCTGCTCGGCGTCCGTCACGTCGAGCCCGGAATCCCTCGGGCGGCGCGCCTGCGCGGCCAGGTGGTTCTTCGCGGTGTTGATCGCAATCCGGTACATCCAGGTATAGAACGCGCTGTCGCCGCGGAACCTCGGGATTGCACGATACGCCTTCATGAACGCGTCCTGTGCGACGTCGAGAACGTCGGCCGGGTCCCGGACATAGCGAGCGACGAGCTTGGCGATCCGGTGCTGATACTTGAGCATCAGCAGATCGAACGCCCTCCGCTCCCCCCTCTGCGCCCGCTCCACGAGCTCGCGGTCTGAGACGTTGTCGGACATCGCGCCGATCCGTGGCTCCATGCGCCGCCCCGGCCATCGGGCCGGCGTGCCGAATCGACAGCCGGGCGATCCTTCTCGGCGGACGGTGCGGAGCTGTGAAGCTGTCGAGCTCCCGGTCGCAGGAAAGCGTCCTTCGCGCCGGCATCATACTCTCGAGGCCGGGCAGCAGCCGAGCGTCGTTCGGGATCGGTCGGTTTCGCCATCCGGCTCGACTCCGGCGCTCGTGGACGCGCGATTGCCGAAGGGCGGCCGTTCGGGACCGGTCGATATCGCCACCCCGTTCGACCGGTGAGCCGGTGGCGAGTTCCGCCCGTGCGCTCACGCGGTGTCCTGCGCAAATGCGAGCACTTCGTGCAGCGACCGGTAACCGCCGGCGAGCATGACGAGACGGTCCAGTCCGAGCGCGACCCCCGCGCAGGCCGGCAGTCCCGCCTCGTGGGCCGCGAGCAGCCGTTCGTCGACTTCCGGCGCCGGCCGCCCCGCCGCGGATCGGATCTCCCGGTCCCGCCGCATCCGCCGGTCCAGCTCCCCGGCGTCGCGAAGCTCATGATAGCCGTTCGCGACCTCGATTCCGTCCACATAGAGCTCGAACCGCTCCGCGACCGGCGGAGGACCCGCGCGCACCCGCGCAAGCGCGGCCTGCGAGGCCGGAAAGTCGAGCAGGTAGACCCGCCCGGACCCGAGCGCGGGCTGCACCGCGGCGGCGAGGAGCCAGTCGAGGCACTCGTCGCGGGAAGCGCCCGCGGCGCGGCTCGCGAACCCGTGCGACCGGCAGGCGTCGTGCAGGTCCTCCGGCGACGCGGCCAGCGGATCGAGGCCGAGGTGGCGCGAGAACGCTTCGCGGAACGTCGTCCGCCGGGACGGCCCGGGACCGAGGACCCCGTCGAGGAGCGCGTCGACGTCCCCGATGAGCCGGTGATGGTCGAACCCGACCCGGTACCACTCCAGCATCGAGAACTCCGGGTTGTGGTGCCGGCCCCGCTCCCCGTCGCGGAACGCCCGGGTGATCTGGTAGATGGACCCGCTGCCCGCCGCCAGCAGCCGCTTCATCGCGCACTCGGGCGATGTCTGGAGGTACCACGCGCGGCCGGCGCGGTCGCGGGCGGCGAGACTCTCGATCGACGGGTCGGCGACGGTGCGGGCGCCCAGGATCGGAGTCTCCACCTCCAGGACGTCCTCGGCGTCGAAATGCGCGCGGACCGCGCGCAGGACGCGCCCCCGGAGCCGGAGCGCGTCGATGCTCGCGCCGGGGCGCCAGTCGCAGCGCCGCTGTCCCGGCGGCGGTCCGTCCGGACCTGCGCTCCCTCCGGGCGCGCACTCGCGGGGGCGGGTCGCGATGGCGCGGCGCAAGCCGGGCTCACTCCCTGGCGCGCGAGACGTACTCGCCGGTGCGGGTGTCGATCCTGACGATCTCGCCCTGCTCGATGAACAGCGGGACCTTGACGACGGTTCCGGTCTCGACCGTCGCCGGCTTGGTCGCGCCGCTCGCGGTATCGCCGCGCACGCCGGGCTCGGTCTCGGTGATCCGGAGCGTCACGAAGTTGGGCGGGGCGACGGCGATGGGCGTGCCGTTCCACAGCGTGATCGTGCAGGCGTCCTGCTCCTTGAGCCAGCGCGCGGCCCCGGCCACTGCGTCGGCGGTCGCCGCGTGCTGCTCGAACGTCTCCGCGTCCATGAAGTGGAACATGTCGCCGTCGCTGTAGATGTACTGCAGGGACACCTCCAGGACGTCCGCCGCCTCCACCGACTCTCCGGACTTGAACGTGCGCTCGATGACCCTTCCGCTCCTGAGGTTGCGGAACCTGGTGCGGACGAACGCCTGGCCCTTCCCCGGCTTGACGAATTCGTTCTCGATGATGGAGCACGGGTCTCCATCGATGATGAGCTTCAGCCCCGAGCGGAATTCGCTGGTATTGATGTTCGGCATGGATCGGCTCCCCGGTGCTCGTTCAGTCGTCCTGGATTTCCAGACGGGTCACCCGCTGGAACCCGCGGGGCAGCATCCTTCCGGTGCGCCCGCGCCCGAGTGTATAGGGTACGAGATCGGACGGCTTCAGATGGATGTACCGTTTGCCGGCGTGAACGGTCAGCGACGCGCGGGGAGGCACGACCTCGATATCGACCACGAAGTCCTCCCGGCTCCGGGCCTTCGCCTCCGGGATCCGGATGATCTTCACGCCCTTGCCCCGAGCGAGCCGCGGAAGCTCCGCGAGCGGATGGACGAGGAGCTTTCCCGCCCTGGAGACCGCGGCGAGCCGCGCCGCATCGGGATCGCGCACCGGGCGCGGAACGAGCAGCTTCGCGCCCTGAGTGAGCGAAACGCATGCCTTGCCGGCGCGATTGCGCGACCAGAGATCCGAGAGGCGCGCGACGAACCCATGGCCGGCGTCGGTCGCGATGACGTAGAGCTGGTCCGCCGGCCCGATCATGACTCCTTCGAAGGTGGCGCCGTCGGGTGGGTTGATGCGCCCGGCCAGCGGCTCTCCCTGGCCCCGGGCGGACGCGAGGGTGTGGGCCGGGACGCAGTACACGCGGCCGGTCGAGTCCAGGAACACGGCAGGCTGGTTGCTGCGGCCCCGGGCCATCGCCCGATAGGCGTCGCCGGACCGGTAGCCGAGCGCCTCGGGCTCGATCTCGTGTCCCTTCGCGGCCCGCACCCAGCCCCGTTCCGAGAGCACCACCGTCACCGGCTCGGCCGGCGCCAGGTCCGTCTCTCCCAGCGCCTGCGCCGCGTCCCGTTCGACGAGCGGCGAACGGCGCCCGTCGCCGTAGCGCCCGGCGTCTTCGAGGAGCTCGTGGCGGACCAGCATCGGCACCCCTCGATCGCTCTCGAGGATTCCCCTCAGCCGGCTGCTCTCGCCGGCGAGCTCCGACTGCTCGGCCCGGATCTTCACCTCCTCCAGGCGCGCCAGGTGCCGAAGCCTCAGGTTGAGGATCGCCTCGGCCTGGACGTCGGTGAGCCCGAACCGGCTCATCAGCGCCTGCTTCGGGTGCTCCTCTTCGCGGATGATCGCGATGACCTCGTCGATGTTGAGGAAGGAGACGAGCAGGCCGTCGAGAACGTGCAGCCGGTCGCTGACCTGATCGAGCCGATGCTCCACCCGGCGGCGCACGGTCCCGACCCGAAACTCCAGCCACTCGCCGAGGATCGCCTTCAGGTCGGACTGCCGGGGACGATCGTCGAGCCCCACCACGGTCATGTTGACCCGGTAGCTCCGCTCCAGGTCGGTCGTCGCGAACAGGTGCGACATCAGCCGCTCGACGTCGACACGGTTCGATCGGGGGACGATGACGAGCCGCGTGGGGTTCTCGTGGTCCGACTCGTCGCGCAGGTCGTCCACCATCGGGAGCTTCTTCGCGAGCATCTGCTGCGCGATCTGCTCCAGCACCTTCGAGCCCGACACCTGGTACGGGAGGGCGGTCACGACGATCGCGCCGTTCTCGCGCTCGAAGCGGGCGCGCATCCGCACGCTCCCCGCCCCGCCCTCGTACATCGCGACGAGGTCCCCGCGGGAGGTGACGATCTCGGCCTCGGTCGGGAAGTCCGGGCCGGGAACGTGCTCGCAGAGATCCTCGACCGACGCCTGCGGCTCGTCGAGGAGCCGGACGCAGGCGGCGACGATCTCGCGCAGGTTGTGCGGGGGGACGTCGGTCGCCATGCCCACCGCGATGCCCGCCGCCCCGTTCAGCAGCACGTGCGGGAGCCGGGCCGGGAGCAGCTTCGGCTCGTCGAGCGTGCCGTCGAAGTTCGCGCTCCACTCGACGGTGCCTTCGCGCAGCTCCCGCAACAGGACCTCGGCGAACCGGGTGAGCTTCGCCTCGGTGTAGCGCATCGCCGCGAACGACTTCGGATCGTCCGCGGTCCCCCAGTTCCCCTGGCCGTCGACGAGCGGATAGCGGGTCGCGAACGGCTGCGCGAGCAGCACCATCGCCTCGTAGCAGGCGCTCTCCCCGTGCGGGTGGAACTTGCCGAGCACGTCGCCGACGGTGCGCGCGGACTTCTTGTACTTCGCGCCGGCGGCCAGTCCCAGCTCCGACATCGCATACACGATGCGCCGCTGGACCGGCTTCAGCCCGTCGCCGACGTGGGGCAGGGCGCGGTCGAGAATCACGTACATCGAGTAGTCGAGGTACGCCTTCTCGGCGAAGTCCTTCAGCGGGCGGCGCTCGATCTCGTCGAGCTCGAAGGACATGCCGGATCGCATTTCGTCGAAGACCGTGGAGCGGTGGACCGGACCGGGCGCCCGGCTCAGAGCTCGGCGAGGTTGCCGTCGCGCTCGAGCCACTCGCGGCGGTCCGGAGCGCGCTTCTTCGCGAGCAGCCGGTCGACGGTCTCGTCGGTGTCGTCGCCGGGCGCCACGGTGAGCCGGACGAGGCGCCGGGTCTCGGGCGCGATGGTGGTCTCGCGAAGCTGCAGCGGATTCATCTCTCCGAGGCCCTTGAACCGCTGTACGCTGGTCCTGCCCCTGAACTTCTCGGCCGCGATCCGGTCGAGGATGCCCTTCTTCTCGTCGTCGTCGAGGGCGTAGTACACGTCCTTGCCGGCGTCGATGCGGTACAGCGGCGGCATCGCCACGTGGACCCGGTCGTCCAGCACCAGCGCGCGGAAGTGCCGCAGGAACAGCGCGCAGAGCAGGGTCGCGATATGGGCGCCGTCGGAGTCCGCGTCGGCGAGGATGCAGATCTTCCCGTACCGCAGCCCGCGCAGATCCCCCGAGCCGGGGTCGACCCCGACGGCGATGGCGATGTCGTGCACCTCCTGCGACGACAGCACCTGCCCGGAGTCGACCTCCCAGGTGTTGAGGATCTTGCCCCGCAGCGGCATGACGGCCTGGAACTCGCGGTCCCGCGCCTGCCTGGCCGAGCCGCCGGCGGAGTCGCCCTCGACGAGAAAGAGCTCCGTGCGGGCGAGGTCCTGCGACGTGCAGTCCGCAAGCTTGCCGGGCAGGGCCGGGCCGGACGTGACCTTCTTGCGGACCACCCGCTTGGCCGCGCGCATGCGGAGCTGGGCGCTGGCGATCGCGATCTCGGCGATCCGGTCCCCCGCGTCCGGATGCTGCCCCAGCCACAGGCTGAACGCGTTCTTCACGACCCCCGAGACGAACGCGGCGCACTCCCGCGACGAGAGCCGGTCCTTGGTCTGTCCGGTGAACTGCGGCTCGCTCATCTTCACCGACAGCACGTACCGGCAGCGGTCCCATATGTCCTCGGGTGCGAGCTTCACCCCGCGCGGCAGCAGGTTGCGGAACTCGCAGTACTCGCGCAGGGCCTCCAGGAGCCCGGCCCGGAAGCCGTTGACGTGGGTGCCGCCGAGCGTGGT
The DNA here is from genome assembly GCA_965202735.1 of Gammaproteobacteria bacterium. GTDB lineage: Bacteria > Pseudomonadota > Gammaproteobacteria > HK1 > HK1 > HK1. Next base: position 306,849 of record OZ241844.1, on the reverse strand, counting down.
GGGGATCAGGTTGACGTAGCTCTCGGCCGGTCCCTCCCCTCCCTCGGGCAGCCACACCGCCGCCCAGTCCGCGGCCTCGGTGTTCCCCTCCATGCTGCCGGCGAACGGTGATGCCGGAATCACGTCGGGCGCCTCCAGCGCATCCTCCAGGTACGCGCTCAGACCGTCCTCGTAGTGCCAGTCGCTCCGTTCGCCGGTCGCTTCGTCCTCGAACGACACCCGCAGCCCCGGGCAGAGCACCGCCTTGGCCCGCAGGGCGTGGAGGAGCCGCGGTACCGAGAACTTCGGCGAATCGAAGTACCGCCCGTCGGGCCAGAAGCGGATCGTCGTCCCCGTGTTCCGGCGCCCGACCGGGCCGACCACGCCGAGCTCCTCCACCTTCTCTCCGCCCTCGAACGCCATCGCGTACTCGCATCCGCCACGCCTCACCCGCACCTCCAGGCGTCGCGACAGCGCGTTGACCACGGACACGCCGACCCCGTGAAGTCCGCCGGAGAACCGGTAGCTTCCCTGCGAGAACTTCCCCCCGGCGTGGAGCCGGGTGAGGATGAGCTCGACGCCGGGGATGCCCTCGTCGGGGTGGATGTCGACGGGCATCCCGCGCCCGTCGTCGCCGACGGTGAGCGAGTCGTCGTCGTGGCGGACGACCTCGATCCGGGTCGCCTGTCCGACGATGGCCTCGTCGACGCTGTTGTCGACGACTTCCTGCGCGAGGTGGTTCGGGCGGGCGGTGTCGGTGTACATGCCCGGGCGCTTGCGCACGGGGTCGAGCCCGGCCAGCACCTCGATGGAGGCGGCGTCGTAGATCGCGCTCATCGCCGGACGGGACTCCGAATCGGCTCTGTCAAGGGACGGCCAGTACCTGACACCAGGGATGCCGACGAGAATTATCTTGCCACGTATCGAGCACACCATCCCGCCAGGACGGGACCCCTTCCGGGCGCAGTCGGCAATCCTGTTTCGCTCACTTTCCTGACAGATGCCCCCGATCCCGAAGGCGCCCGCACATCGGATGCACACCCCCGATTCCCGGCCGGGGATCGGGCTGAACCCCGGCGGCGGACAGGTCCGGGCGGGAACGGCGCGGGCGATTGCGTCCGGGTCAGCCGAGGTCCGCGACCAGCGCGGCGCGCGACTCCTCCGACGGCACGCAGTGGTGGCGGTACTCCTCGTGCTCGACGCCGAGCTTCAGCGGCGCGCCCTCCCCGAGCGCGGCGCACATCCGGACCGGGAGCTCGAACCGCAGGAAATGCACGGCGGAGGTCTTGTCTTCCGTCGCCCGGTCCAGGTCCTCGTCGGCCACGGCGTGGATGCGCTCTCCCCCGACCTCGACCCACACCCTGCCCTCGATTCCGCGGAGCCGGCCGAGCATGCGCCGGCGCTCGTCCGGATCCTCGTACTCCAGCATGAACGTGGCCTTGAGGTTGGCCCCGTCGGGGATCAGCGGGTTGTAGGCGGCAAGCTCCTCCTCGATCGCCCCGGCTTCGAAGATGCGCTCCACCCGCAGCATTTCCTGTACCTGGTACTGGACGGTCAGCCGATCCTCGAAGTACAGCGTCGCGTTCGGCCCGAGCGGCACCTGCCTGAGACGCTTGTGGGCGAGCACGCGGCGGCGGAACTCCGGCCGGAGCTCGTGGTATCGCTCCAGGCTGTACAGGTCGGCGCGGGTGAGCCTGTCCATCGTTCAGATGCCGTAGGCCTTGCGCAGCAGCGACATGGGCGCGACCGGAGTGGAGCCGTCGCCGAGGGTGTTCCCGATGTGGTGGGCGGCCATGACGCAGTCGCTGGTGTAGTGGTCGGCCTTCGACTCCGCGACCCTGCGCGCGGCCGGTCGCGCGATCCCGACCGCGACCTCGTGGAATTCCTTCTTCACCGCGTAGGTGCCGTCGTGGCCCGAGCACCGCTCGATCACCGTGACCTCGGTATCCGGAACCAGCGCGAGCACGTCGCGCGTCTTCATGCCGATGTTCTGCACCCGCTGATGGCAGGCGGCGTGGTACGCGACCTTTCCGAGGCCCGACCGGAAGTCGGTGTTCAGCAGGCCGGCGCGGTGGCGCAGCGAGAGGTACTCGAACGGATCGAAGAACGCCGCGCCCACCTTCTCGACCTCGGGGTTGCCGGGGAGCAGGAGCGGAAGCTCCTGCTTGAACATCAGCACGCACGACGGGACGGGGGCGACGAGGTCCCATCCGTCGTCCACGAGGCGGGCCAGCTCCGGGACGTTGACCTCCCCGGCCCGCGCAACGGCATCGAGGTCCCCGAGCTCGAGCCTGGGCATCCCGCAGCACCGCTCCCGCGCGGCGATGGTGACGGGGATCCCGTTGTGCTCGAACACGCGCACGAGGTCCTCCCCGACGTGGGGCTCGTTGTAGTTCGCGTAGCAGCCCGCGAACAGCGCCACCCGGCCTCGCGTCTCCGCGGTCGGCGCCGCCTCCGCGCCGCACGCCGGGCGCGAGCGCAGCCGGCTCCGCAGGGGCCGCGACGCGTAGGGCGGCAGCCGTGCGTCCCGGTGCACCCCGAGCACGGTCTCGAGCGCCGCCCTCGCCGGCCTCGACGCGGTGGCGGCGTTGACCAGCGGCGCGACGACGGGCTTCGCCGCGAGGGTCCCGACCGCGTCGGTCGAGCCCAGCACCCGGTTGCGGAGCCCGGCTCCCTGCCGTCGATGCCTCACCGCCTTGGCCCGCAGCATCAGGTGCGGGAAGTCGACGTCCCACTCGTGCGGAGGAACGTAGGGGCACTTGGTCATGAAGCACATGTCGCAGAGGTAGCAGTGATCGACCACCTTCCAGTAGTCGGACTTCGCGACCCCGTCGATCTCCATGGTCGCGGACTCGTCGACGAGATCGAACAGGGTCGGAAAGGCGTGACAGAGGTTGAAGCACCGGCGACAGCCGTGACAGATGTCGTACACCCGCTCCAGCTCCGCGAGCAGGGCGGCTTCGTCGTGGAACCCGGGGCTCTTCCAGTCGAGCGGACGGCGCTGCGGCGCCTCCAGGCTCCCTTCGCGGCGCTCGGGCCGCGTCCCGTGCACCGGCCGGATCAGGCGTCGAGGTTGTCGAGCGCCTTCTGGAATCGGTTCGCGTGGGACCGTTCGGCCTTCGCCAGCGTCTCGAACCAGTCCGCGATCTCTCCGAACCCCTCGTCGCGCGCGGCCTTCGCCATGCCCGGGTACATGTCGGTGTACTCGTGGGTCTCGCCGGCGATCGCCGCCTTGAGGTTGTCGGACGTGGTGCCGATGGCGAGGCCCGTCGCCGGGTCGCCGACCGCCTCCAGGTACTCGAGGTGGCCGTGGGCGTGCCCGGTCTCTCCCTCGGCGGTCGAGCGGAAGACGGACGACACGTCGTTGTATCCCTCGACATCGGCCTTCTGCGCGAAGTACAGGTACCGCCGGTTCGCCTGCGATTCACCGGCGAATGCGTCCTTGAGGTTCTGCTCGGTCCTGCTTCCCCTGAGCTCCATGAGTGGCTCTCCATGTCTGACGGCTGCGGAGCGTCCACGGGCCGCGAATGCGCCGTGGACGAGAACTGGACGAATTCCAGAACGGCCGCGAGACTACTCCCGGACCCGGGGGGTGTCAATGCGCCGCAGCCGAGGGTAGTGGGTCAGCTTGAACTTCTTCCTCGACCGACATGGCGATCCTGGAGTCAAGCTGACCCACTACCCAGCCGAGGACGCAGCATTCGATCCGGCGGCGACCGGACGGAGCGCCATGCGTCCCGCGCGGAGGGTTCGGCGACCACCCCGCTTCAGCTCCTCCGGTCCACGATGAACGCGGACAGGGCGCGCAGGAAGTCGGCGTCGCGGCCCAGGGGAGCGAGCTGCTCGGAGGCTCGTTCGTGCAGGGCGCGCGCGTGCGCTCTGGATGCCTCGAGTCCGAGCACGGCCGGGTAGGTCGGCTTGCCGAGCGCCGCGTCCGCCCCCTGCCTCTTGCCGAGCACCCCGGTGTCGCCTTCGATGTCCAGCACGTCGTCGCGTATCTGGAAGGCGAGGCCGATGCAGCGGGCGTACTCGTCGAGACGGTCGAGAATGTCCGGGTCGCGAGCGCCGGCGCACAGCGCGCCCAGGCGCACGCTCGCGCGGATGAGCGCGCCCGTCTTGTCCAGGTGCATCCGCTCGAGCTGCTCGAGCGGCAGGGTCCGTCCGACCGACTCCAGGTCGACCGCCTGCCCCCCCGCCATCCCCCGCGATCCGCTGGCGCGCGCGAGGACCCGCACGAGCTCTCCCGGGTCGGGCGCCGGCGCCCGGGCCAGGGTTTCGAACGCCAGCGCCTGCAGGGCGTCGCCGGCGAGGAGAGCGGTCGCCTCGCCGAAGGCGCGGTGACACGCGGGGACGCCGCGACGCAGGTCGTCGTCGTCCATGCAGGGCAGGTCGTCGTGGATCAGGGAGTAGGCGTGGATGAACTCGACCGCGCACGCCGCCGGCTCGATGCGTCCGGCGTCCGCGCGCAGCGTCTCGCCGGTGGCGAGGGCCAGGACGGCGCGCACCCGCTTGCCGCCGCCGAGGACCGCGTAACGCATCGCCTCGTGCAGGCCCCGCGGCGGCTCCGACGCCGGCGGCAGCGCGCGGCCGAGCATCGAGTGAACGCGGTCCTGGTAGTCGGAGAGCCGTTCGGCGAACGGAGCCGCTTCACCCATCCGGTACGGAATCCCCGGCGGCGCACGAGTCGATGGCCGGCGACCCGTCCTCCGCGTCCGCGAGGGTCCGGATGCGCTGCTCGGCTTCGTCGAGCGCCTTCTGGCACCTGCGCGTGAGGTCCATTCCGCGTTCGAACAGCTTCAGGGACTCCTCCAGACTCGGCTCGCCGTCCTCCATTCTCTCGACGATCGCCTCGAGCTCCTCCAGCGCGTCCTCGAATGCGGGCGATCCGTCCTGCTTCTCCACCGGGCACGGTCCTCGCGGCGCGGAATCCGGGGAAGCTACAGCAGCGCCTCGCCGGGGGTCAATCGACGCGGGCCGAGGGACAGCCATTCCCGCCGGCGGGAACCGGCCCCTGGAATCTCCCCCGATTCGACGCACTGAAGGTCGGAATCACACCGGAATTCCATCATGGTGCGGCCCCTCCGGGCATGGGCGGGAATCGCTCGCTGTGTCCGAGCAGAGACTGAGTGAGAGAGTGTTTCGAGGAGAAATTCCTGAGTAGAATGGCCGGAATTGATCTGCGCCGGCCCGGCGAACACGAGGCACGACGGGAATGACGACCAATGCAGCGGTCATGGAAGCGCACGGACGGATGGCGGAGATTCCCGATGTCCAGGGGAGTCCGGATACCCGGAACATCGCCATCGACAAGGTCGGAATCAAGGGGATCCGCCACCCGGTCCGCGTCCGCGATCGCTCCCAAGGCGAGCAGCACACCGTCGCGAACTTCAACATGTACGTGGAGCTTCCCCACAACTTCAAGGGGACCCACATGTCGCGCTTCGTGGCGATCCTGAACGACCACGAGTACGAGATCACCGTCCAGTCCTTTCGTGACATGCTCAGCGAGATGACCGCCCTGCTGGAGGCGGATGCCGGCCACATCGAAATGACGTTCCCCTACTTCGTCCGCAAGGCGTCTCCGGTCACGGGAGTGACGAGCCTCATGGACTACGAGGTGACGCTGGTCGGGCGAATCGCCTCCGGATCGCCCCGCATCGAAGTCCATGTGGTGGTGCCGGTGACGAGCCTGTGTCCCTGCTCGAAACGGATCTCGGACTACGGAGCCCACAACCAGCGCTCGCACGTCACGGTGAGGGCCGCGACCCGAGGCTGGCTCTGGATCGAGGAGCTGATCGATATCGTGGAGTCCGAAGCCTCGTGCGAGCTGTTCGGGCTGCTCAAGCGGCCCGACGAGAAGTTCGTCACGGAACGCGCCTACGAGAATCCGAAGTTCGTCGAGGACATGGTGCGCGACGTCGCCCGGCGGCTGGACCGCGAGGAGCGGATCGTCGGCTACGTGGTCGAGGCGGAAAACTTCGAGTCGATCCACAACCATTCCGCCTACGCGCTGATCGAACGGGACAAGGAGCGCGAGGCCGCCCGCCGCTGAGCCCCGGAAGGAGCGCGAGACCGCTTCCGAGCCCCCGCCCCGGAGGACGGCCCGGCGCCTCTCCCGGGACCGCGATCACTTTTCAGCGATTCCCGCCAGCGCCCGGAAGAGGCCGTACCGTGGTGGGATTCTGGTGCGGCCTCGACCTTCAGGGCGTCGAGTCGAGGGGATTTCAGGGGCCTGTCCCGCCTGGCCGGAATCGCTGATCACTTTTCTCGCGCCTTGACCTCCGACCAGAGGGCCTCCAGGTCCGCCGCGCCGAGCGCCTCGACCGAATCGGCGCCGGCCCGGCGCTCGAGCGCGCGGAAGCGGCGCTCGAACTTCCCGCTGGCGGCTCGCGCGCAGGATTCGGGGTCGGTGCCGACATGGCGCGCAAGGTTGGCGACGGTAAAGAGCAGGTCCCCGAGCTCGTCGTCGATCCCCGCTCGATCGCCCGCGCGCACCGCGTCCCTCAGCTCGCCCACCTCCTCCAGAACCTTGTCGAACACCTCCTCGGCATTCGTCCAGTCGAACCCGCACCTTGCGGCCCGGCGCTGGAGCTTCACGGCCCGCGTCAGGGCGGGCAGCGCAACCGGGACATCGTCCAGCAGACTGCCTCCACCCCCGCCCGCGGACCGCTCGGCCGCCTTCATCTCTTCCCACTGCCGGGACTGCTCCGCCCGATCCCTCTCGTGCGCGCCGCCGAAAACGTGCGGATGCCGCCGGACCATCTTGCGGGCGATTGCGTCGACCACATCCTCGAAGCCGAACTCACCCGCTTCGCGGGCGATCTGCGCATGGAACACCACCTGAAAGAGCAGGTCTCCGAGCTCGTCCAGGAGATCGGAGAGATCGCCCCGCTCGATCGCGTCCGCCACCTCGTAGGCTTCCTCGATGGTATACGGCGCGACGGTGCGAAACGTCTGCACGCGGTCCCACGGGCAGCCGCGCTCGGGGTCGCGCAGTCGGGCCATGATGCGGATCAGGTCTTCGATTCCATGCATGAGTCGGTCCGGTGACGGGATTGTCCTGCGGGACTGGAGCCGGGAACGGCATCCCGGGGCCGGGCGGCTCGGGAGCGGGGAGCGCCCGCCGCCCGGGGCCGTCCCGATTCGCTGTACTGACACGCCATGGCCGGGGTCCATTCGGAGCCGCGGGGAAGCGCCCGCCGCCCGGGGCCGCCCCGATCAGCCGCCGGTCACGAATTCGGCCAGAAGGCGCCGCACTCCGGCAATGCCCGATTCGAGGTTCGTGCGGATCATCTCCATGGAAAGGGGTTCGGCGCCCCTGCCCGCCGCGCGGTTGGACACCACCGCGCAGTGCGCATAGCTCACTCCGAGCTCGCGCGCCAGGGCGGCCTCGGGCATGCCGGTCATGCCGACGACGTCGCAGCCGTCGCGCTCGAGGCGATCGATCTCGGCCGCCGATTCGAGCCGGGGCCCCTGGGTGGCCGCGTACACGCCGCCGTCGGCCGCATCGGCCCCGGCGCGGCGCGCCGCGGCGAGCAGCCCGGCGCGCAGGCGTTCGCAGTATGGAGAGGTGAAGTCGACGTGCACCGCGTGATCGAGGCCGTCCTCGAAGAACGTATGCCCCCTGCCCCACGTGTAGTCGACGATCTGGTCGGGGATCACGATGGCGCCGCGGTCGATGCCGGAGCGGATCCCTCCGACCGCGGCGACGGCGACGATCCGCCGTACCCCCGCGTGGTGCAGCGCCCAGAGGTTGGCGCGGTAGTTGACCCGATGGGGGGAGATCTCGTGCGACGCGCCGTGGCGGGCGAGGAACACGATGCCGATGTCCTTCAGCCGGCCGTGGTTCAGCGGCGCCGAAGGCTTGCCCCAGGGGGTTTCGACCGATTCCCGGCGCACGATCTCCAGACCGTCGTATGCGGTCATGCCCGAGCCCCCGATCACCGCGAGATCGTTCATGAGACGCCGAGCGCATAGATTGCGGGGAGATTGCGAAAGTAGCCCCGGTAGTCCATCCCGCACCCGAAGACGTACCGGTCGTCCACCTCGAGCCCCGTGAAGTCCGCTCGGGCGAGCACGCGGGGGCGTCCGAGCTGCTTGTCGACGAGTACCGCGCAGTAGACCTCGCGCGCGCCCAGCTCCCGGCAGTGCGTGACGATCGCCGCGAGGGTGACGCCTTCGTCGAGGATGTCGTCGACGACGAGCACGCTCCGGCCCTTGAAGTCGCTCGACGGATGGGCGATCCATTCCAGGGTCCGGCCCCGCACGTCGCCCCGGTAGCGGGTCGCGTGCACGTAGTCGATCTCGACCGGGAAGTCGAGCTGCGACACGATCCTCGACGCGGGCACCATGCCGCCCATCATCACCGGCATGATCAGCGGGGCGCTTGCTCCCAGAACATCCGAGATCTCCCGGGCGAGCCTCGCATACGCCGCGTCGACATCGGCCTCGCCCCATACGAGGTCCGCATTCTCCAGCACCTGCGCATACCGGGCCGGGTCCATGCCTCAGCGTCCCGGAGCCGGCGACCGCGGCGCGGGGCCGGCGCCGGACCCGTTCATGCGTGCCGGACGCTACTGCGCCGCGACAGCCTCTTCGGGGTCCTCGTCATCCTCGTCGAAGTCATCGAAGTCATCGAGCGGAGGATTGCCGTCGTATACGAGGAACGTCCGGCGCTGGCGATACGCCTCGCGGGTGAAGACGTAGGGATCGATGGCCGACTCGTCACGAAGCCTCATCGCGCCTGCGAGATTCGCCCGGGTGTCCACGACCTCCAGCACGGCCAGCGGAAACGCCGCGACGTCGGTCAGCACGTCGGTCAGCACGCCCACGACGATTCCCGGGGTATCCCTGACCGAGCTCGGCCCCAGGAGCGGATAGTGGATGTGGTTCCCCTCCCCCATGCCCCATACCGCCAGGGTCTGGCCGAAATCCTCTTCCTTGCGCTCGAGGCCGAATCCGGTGGATACGTCGAACAGGCCACCGATGCCCAGAGTGGTGTTGAACACGAACCGGGCGGTGCCCTCCATCGCCGGTTCGAACTTGCCCTGGAGAAGCTGGTTGAGCACCGTCCCCGGGTACGCCGCGTTGTCCAGGAAGTTGTGGATGCTCTCGCGCACTCCGTCGGGAAGTTTCAGGTAGAGACTGGCGACCGGCTCCAGCACCGCCCGATCGAGCGCATCGTTGAACGCGTAGAACGTCCGGTTCGCGGGCTCCCACGGGTCGGCCGGATCGCCGGGGGTCGCCGCAACGGTGGCGCACCCGGATGAAACGACCGCGACCGCGCCGACGAGAGCCGCCCGGGCACCACGGAGAGCGTGAACGGTCATGGCTTTCTCCCCTGGTTCCCGCCGGTCCGGAACCCCGCGGCGGATGATGCAGGGATCGGTTGCCGGGTTCAAGGCGAAGGGTTCTCCGAAGGAACACGGGCCGCCTTGCCCCGCGTCACGGCCTCTCCCGATAATGAGCGGCGAGATGGAACGGTCCCGTTTCGCGCCATGACGCGCCCCGGAGGAGCCGGACAGTGAACCCGCAAGCGGACTATCCCCTGCTCTTCGGAATCGATTCTCCGGCGGACCTCCGCCGGCTGCCCGAACGGGCTCTGCCCGATGTGGCCCGGGAGCTCCGCCGGTACCTCGTCGAGAGCGTCTCCCGGTCCGGCGGCCATTTCGCGGCCGGGCTCGGCGCGGTCGAGCTCACGATCGCGCTCCACTACCTCTACGACACCCCGCATGACCGCATCGTGTGGGATGTCGGACACCAGAGCTACCCGCACAAGATCCTCACCGGGCGGCGCGACCGGATGCACTCGGTACGCAAGCGGGACGGCATCTCGCCGTTTCCCAAGCGCAGCGAGAGCCCCTTCGACACCTTCGGAGTCGGTCACGCGGGCACGTCGATCGGGGCGGCGGCGGGAATGGCGATCGCGGCGCGGCGCACCGGGAGCGACCGCAGGGTCGTCGCCGTCATCGGCGACGGGGGCCTCACCTGCGGCATGGCGTTCGAGGCGCTGAACCACGCCGGAGGCGAAGGGGTCGACATGCTGGTCGTGTGCAACGACAACGAGATGTCGATCTCGCCGAACGTCGGAGCCCTCACCAACCGGTTCGCCCAGCTCCTCTCCAGCCGCCTCTACGCGACGGTCAGGGAAGGCGGACGGAAGGTCCTGAGCAGGATACCGCCGATGCAGGAGCTCGCGCGCCGCGCCGAGGAGCACGTCAAGGGCCTGATCGTGCCCGGCGCCCTGTTCGAGGAGCTCGGCTTCAACTACGTCGGACCGATCGACGGACACGACCTGAACGCGCTGATTCCCACGCTGAGGAACCTCGGGCGGCTCGGGGGCCCGCAGTTGCTGCATGTCGTCACCCGCAAGGGCAAGGGCTACGCGCCGGCGGAATCCGACCCGGTGAAGTACCACGGCATCGGCTCGCCGTTCGACCCGTCGGTGGGGATCGTGCCGAGCCCGGCCCCGGCGACGCCGCGGCCGACGTACTCGCAGGTCTTCGGTGAGTGGCTGTGCGACATGGCCGAGCGCGACGAGCGGCTGGTGGCGATCACGCCCGCGATGCGCGAAGGGTCGAAGATGGAGCGGTTCGAGCAGCTCTACCCCGATCGATACTTCGACGTCGCGATCGCCGAGCAGCACAGCGTGACGTTCGCGGCGGGACTCGCGTGCGAGGGGTTGAAGCCGGTGGTGGCGATCTACTCCACGTTCCTGCAGCGCGCATACGATCAGGTGGTGCACGATGTCGTGCTGCAGGATCTTCCGGTGATGCTCGCCATCGACCGCGCAGGCGTGGTGGGCGGCGACGGACCCACGCACGCCGGCGCGTATGACGTGACCTGTCTGCGATGCCTGCCGAACATCGTGATCATGGCCCCCGCCGACGAGAACGAGACGCGGCGGATGCTGTGCACGGGGTTCCTGCACGAGGGCCCGAGCGCGGTGCGCTATCCGCGGGGCGCGGGTCCGGGGGCGCCGGTGGAGACCGGCCTGCGGGCGCTTCCCGTCGGCAGGGCCGAGGAGCGGCGCCGGGGCTCGGGAATCGCGTTCCTCTCGTTCGGGCCGCTGCTGCACCACGTCATGGAGGTGGCGGAAGGGCTCGATGCGACGGTGTTCAACATGCGCTTCGTCAAGCCGCTGGACGAGGACACGGTCCTGTCGCTCGCCCGCGAGCACGAGCTGCTGGTGACGGTCGAGGAGAACGCGGTCGGCGGGGCCGGGGGGGCGGTGAGCGAATGCCTGTCGGCCAGCGGGGTGGCGGTCCGGCTGCTGCAACTGGGTCTTCCCGACCGGTTCATCCAGCACGGCGGCCGCGGCGACATGCTCGCGGACGCGGGGCTCGACGCGGCCGGGATCGCCCGTTCCGTCGACGAGTACCTCTCCCGTTACGTTCCCGCCCCGAGCCCGCGGCGTTCGGCGGTCCCGATTCGGCCGTTCGGGCGCTCCGCGTCATCCTCGGACTGAGGCGACGCCCGCCCGCACCGCGGCGCGGCGCCTCTGGAGCAGGACCACGAGGGCGATGGCGAGGAGCGCCGGCAGGTAGAACACCTCCTTCGGCACCCGATCGCGCGGCAGCGCGACGGACGCGACCTCGACGGGGACATCCGCATAGAAGTCGAACGTCCGGCTCAGGCTCTCGAACGGGGACCCGGGCAGGGGCTCCTCGAGCTTCGCCTTTCCGTCCTCCAGCATCAGCAGCAGGCCGGTGTTCTCGAGACGTTCGCCGCCCGCGCCGGCGGGTCCGAGCGGCACCGTGATGTCGGTGGTCGTCTCGATGTCGGGGTCGTTGAAGTCCGGGCCGGCGACGGTGATGCGCAGCTCCGCATCCGCGGCCCCGGCCGAGGCGACATCGAGCACTTCGACGCCTGAACGATACTCGAACGGCTCGACGACCCGGTCCAGCCAGTATCCGGGCCGGAACAGCGTGAACGCCACGAGCAGCAGCAGCAGCGACTCCCAGATGCGGTTGCGCGCGAGGAAGTACCCCTGGGTCGCCGAGGCGAACAGCATCATCGCCGCCACCGCGATCAGGAACACGAAGATGCCCTTCCAGAACGTGACGTCGATCAGCAGCAGCTCGGTGTTGAACAGGAACAGGAACGGCAGCACCGCGGTGCGGATGTCGTACATGAAGCCATGAAGCCCTGCACGCCGGTCCGGATCGGATCGCCGCCGGAGATCGCCGCCGCGGCGAACGCGGCGAGGCCCACCGGCGGCGTGTCGTCGGCGAGGATCCCGAAATAGAACACGAAGAGATGGACCGCGACGAGCGGCACGATCAGGCCGCTCTTGGCCCCGAGGGCCACGATCACCGGCGCCATCAGCGAGGAGACGACGATGTAGTTCGCGGTCGTGGGCAGGCCCATGCCCAGGATGAGGCTCATGAGCGCCACCAGCACCAGCATCAGCATCAGGTTGCCGCCGGACAGGAACTCGACGAACTCGCCGACCACCTGGTGGGCCCCGGTCAGCGAGATGGTGCCGACGATGACGCCCGCCGCACCGGTGGCCACGCCGATGGCGATCATGTTGCGCGAGCCCGCGACCATGCCTTCGAACCACTCGCGCGCCCCGCGCCGGAACGCCCCGCCGAGATCGCCGGTGCCCCGCATCCACGCCTTGAGCGGACGCTGGGTCAGCGCGACGACAATCATCGCGAGCGTCGCCCAGAACGCCGACAGCGCCGGCGACAGCCGCTCCAGCATGATGCACCAGATCAGGATGACGATCGGCAGGACGTAGAACAGCCCCGCCACCGCGGTCGGGCCGGGGCGGGGAAGCTCCGTGATCGGGGCATCCGGCGGATCGACCACCAGGTCCGGCGACCTCGCGGCCAGACGCAGCAGGCCGAGGTAGATGACCGCGCAGAGGATCGCCACCGCCGCGAAGGCGAGGTCCGGCAGCACCACCTTGATCCACCCCAGGCCGTAGTACACCGCGAACCCGATCAGGGCGAGCCCGATGAAGCCGGAGAGGAATCCGAGCACCTTGTGCGCGAACGACAGCGTCGACGGCGGCCTCGGCAGACCCCTGAGATCGAGCTTCATCGCCTCCAGGTGCACGATGTAGACGAGCGCGATGTAGGAGGCGACGGCCGGGATCAGCGCGTGCTTGATGATCTCGGGGTAGCTCACCCCGGTGAACTCGGAGATGAGGAACGCCGCGGCACCCATCACCGGCGGCGTGAGCTGGCCGTTGGTCGACGACGCGACCTCGACCGCTCCCGCCTTCTCCGCCGAGAAGCCGGTGCGCTTCATCAGCGGGATGGTGAAGGTCCCCGTGGTCACGGTGTTCGCGATGGAGGACCCGGAGTAGATGCCGCTCATCGCCGAGGCGACCACCGCCGCCTTGGCGGGGCCGCCTCGAAAGTGGCCCAGCAGCGAGAACGAGAACTTGATGAAGTAGTTGCCCGCCCCCGCCTTCTCCAGAATCGCCCCGAACAGGACGAACAGGAAGATCATCGACGCCGATACGCCGAGGGCGACTCCGAAGACCCCCTCGGTCTGTATCCAGTAGTGCCACATCGCCTTGCCGAACGACGCGCCCTTCCAGCGGATCGCATCCGGCAGGTACTCCGAGTGCCCGAAGAACACGTAGAGCACGAACACGCTCGCGACGGCCACCAGCGGGAGCCCGAGCGCGCGGTACACCGCGGTGCCAAGGACGATCATCCCCACGCTGGCGGCGACGAGATCACCCGGTCCGGGGATCCCCGCCCGTACCGCGATATCGTCCTTGAACACGAGCAGGTACAGGCACGACGCGGCCCCGAGCCCCGCCAGGGCCCAGTCGTACCAGGGAATTGCGCGGCGCGGGCTCGACCTGAACAGCGGAAACGCGAGCGCGGCGAGGAACATCGCGAACGCAAGGTGGATGAACCGGGCCTGATCGGTGTTGACGATGAGGTTCAGCCCGGTGAGATCGGTCAGCCAGAACGGGATGTTCGACGAGATGTAGAGCTGGAACAGCGCCCAGACGAACGCCAGGGCGATGATGAACCGTCCCTGCCAGCCTCCGGGATTGCGGCTGCCGGTATCGACCTGCGCGACGAGATCGTCCACGCCGGGGGAGCTGCCCTTCGATTGCGTCAGGATGCGGGACCGGGCGCGGAGCGGCGAGGCGCCGCTCCGCGCCGGCCACCGGCTACATCCAGCCCCGCTCCCTGTAGTACCTGGCCGCTCCCTCATGCAGCGGCGCGGAGAGCGAATCGCTGATCATCTCCTCCTCGTTCAGGTTCGCGAACGCGGGGTGCAGCTTCCGGAACTGGTCGAAGTTGTCGAACACCGCCTTCACCACGGTGTACACGACGTCCTCCGGCACCTGGGCGCTGGTGACGAAGGTCGCACCCACGCCGAAGGTGCTGATGTCCTCCGCGTTGTTGTACATCCCGGCCGGAATCGTCGCGGTGCGGTAGTAGGAGTTGTCGGCCACGAGCCTGTCGATGGCGGGCCCGGTCGCGTTCACGAGACGGGTCGGGCAGGTCGCCAGCGACTCCTGCGTGAGCGCGGAAGGATGGCCGACGAGCCAGAAGTAGGCGTCGATCTTGTTGTCGCACACCGCCTGCCCGGTCTCGGCCGACTTCAGCTCCGACGCCAGCTTGAGGTCGCTGCGCTGCCAGCCCATCGCCTCCTCGATCACCTCCCAGGTGCCGCGCGTCCCCGACCCGACGTTGCCGATGTTGACCCGCTTGCCCTTGAGGTCGGTGATGTTGGCGACGCCCGAGTCGTCGCGGGCGATGATGGTGACGGGCTCCGGGTGAACGGAGAACACCGCGCGCAGGTCCTCGAACCTGCCCTTGTCCTCGAACTTCGACGTGCCGTGGTACGCGTGGTACTGCCAGTCGGACTGGGCGACGCCGAACTCCAGCTCACCGGCCCGGATGGTGTTGATGTTGTAGATCGAGCCGCCGGTCGATTCGGCCGAGCAGCGGATCCCGGTCTCCTTGCGCATCTTGTTCACGAGCCGGCAGATGGCGCCGCCGGTCGGGTAGTAGACGCCGGTCACGCCGCCGGTCCCGAGGGTGTGCCCCCGGAACTGATCAGTATCAATGAAGGTATGTCCGTCGAAGGGGTACGACATTGTCAGGACAAGCCACGTCGGCTCGATACGTTTCCGCGAGCACAGGCCATGCATGGTCGAATCGTTGGCTCTGCACGAGCGAGCGCAGGGTGAGAATGGCTTGCCCGCCGGGCAGGCCCCAGCGCATCCCGGAGCGCTTGAGCCGTTCGGTGACCAAGGTCTTGCAGGCCGCCTCGACGACCCCGGAGCCGATGGGCAGGCCCCGCGCTTTGGCCTCGGCGTAGCCCATGCGGTGGCGATTGCCGCGGAAGTAGCCGAGCACCTGTGCGATGCGCTCCTCGTCGGGATATCTCGTGCGCAGATGCACCAGCGCGCGGATGACCCGCTCGACCCCGGCGGGCTCATGACGCAGCCGGTGGCGATAGGTGTTGAGCTGCGTCGCCGCCTTGGGCGAGGCGGTGCCGTAGGCGGCGTCGAAGGCGTCGCTGAGCTGCTCGACGGCGTGGTAGAAGTCGATGAGTTCGACGCCCTCGGGCAGCGCACCGGAGAGGAACGTCCAGTTGTCCTTCGCCCCGTCGGCGAGCTTGACCACGGTGAGGTCCGGGCGCGGGGCGCGCACCGCCGCGACCTCGGCGGCAACCATCGCCTTGAGGCTCGCCTTGCGCGGCTGCGGCATCCGGCCCATGCGCACGCTGTACAGCCGCTCGCCCTGGGCATCGACCAGCGAGACCGTGGCACAGCCCGCCTCGCGGTATCCGCCGCGCATCGGCGCCATCACCCCGTCGAGCGAGACCACCACCGCACGGGCCGCCTCCGGCACCGCGACGCTGGCCTCGCGCACCGTGGTCTCGAACGTCTCGCGCTGCGCCTCCCAGCGCGCCGACAGCGCCTTGGGCAGCCGGTCGAGGCTGCTCTTCGACGGCTGCATCGGCCCGAGGGTGGCCAGCACCTGCTCGGCGTCTCGCGGGGTCAGATGCGAGACCAGCAGCGCACCGTGGCGCGCCGCGAGCGGCGTCCAGTACCCCTCGACGATGCCCACCCGGCGCTCCAGCGCCGCCACTGCCCGCGCCCCGCGCCGCGCCCGGTACAGCGTGCGGGTCACCGACACCGGGCCGGCGGTGGTGAGGTAGGTCTGGGCACTGCGACACGCCCGGCGATGGACCTCGCCGTCGATGAGCACGAACGGCAGGTCCACGTCGTGTCGGGCGAGCGCCTGTTCGGTGACCGCGCACTCGGTGCGGGCGAACAGGGCGTGGAGCTCGCGCTCGAAGTTCTCGAACGAATGCGTGTCGGACGATTCGTACTTCTTCAGCAGCGCACTCACGCGCCGGGGGAGTGCTTCGAGCACGCTCCAGACATCTTGGGGAGTGGGTTTGTCGGTCGGCGTATGGGATACTTCCATTGGGGCAGCCCTCCACAGTGTTGGGATTTCGCGCACAGCATTGTTGCAGAGGATCACTGCCCCGTCTTCCCCTCTGAGCTTGCCTGCGGTGACAAAGTGTCACCGGAGACGGGTTCTTCTTCGTCTGGCGTTTTCCACAAATCTTTAGAATTCGATCATTTAGGAGTATTAGCTCGTGTCAGTTCTAGATCTACACCCGGTCCCGATCGAGATGAACCGATCCGCCGCCAGTGCGCCGCTCGCGCCGATCGCTGCGGTCATTGCGGCCGCCGTGATGAATCCGAGCTTTCTCATGTCCGAGCCCTCCGCTCATGGTTGGATTGTCGAGCCTGCCTCGCCCGCAGGCGTCCGGAGACGATACCGCATTCACCGGGCCGCCGCACATCGGCGGCGCGCGGGCGTCCACGAAGGGCGGGAAGCGGCCGGGTCGCCCGCCCGCCGGTGCCGTCGAGTGCGATTCGCCGGCGTTCGCCAGCCTGCCGTTCGCATCGCTCGACCGCCTCGCGCTCAAGCGCCGGCTCGACGAGACCGGCGCATCACCCCCTCGCTCCGCGCAGCCCGGAGCTCCCGCCGCGCCCCGGCCCTCTTCCCGGCCGCTATCCGCCGCCCCGGTGCCGCCGCCGGCTCCAGGTGTCGCGCAGGGTGACGGTACGGTTGAACACGGGGGCCTCCCGCCCGTGGCTTGCGGCGTCGGCCACGAAGTAGCCGAGCCGCTCGAACTGGAAACGCTCGCCGGGGGGCGCGAGCGCGAGCGACGGCTCGACCACGGCCGATTCGATCACTTCGAGCGAATCCGGGTCGATCCCCTCGACGAGCCGCGCCGCGTCGCGCCCCGGCGCCGCATCCCTGAACAGCCGGTCGTAGAGCCGCACCGTCGCGCGAACGCCCCGCCGGGCGCACACCCAGTGGACGGCGCCCCTGACCTTGCGGCCATCGGGCGCCCTGCCCCCCCGCGAACCGGGGTCGAAGCGGCCACGTATCGCGACGACCGCGCCGGTGTCGGGGTCCCGGTCGACGCCCGTGCAGGTGACGAGGCAGGCATAGCGCAGCCGGACCTCGCGGCCGGGGGCGAGACGGAAGAACTTCCGCGGGGGATCCTCCATGAAGTCGTCGCGCTCGATGAACAGCTCGCGCGAGAACGGCACCGCGCGCGTGCCGAGCGCGGCGTCGGCGGGATGGTTCGGGGCCTCGAACGTCTCGGACGCCTCGTCCGGATAGTTCTCGATCACGAGCCTGAGCGGCCGCAGCACCGCCATCGCCCGCCGGGTGCGGGGCTCCAGGTCGGCCCGGACGCAGTTCTCGAGCAGCTCGTACTCCACCGCGCCATCGTTCTTGGTCACCCCGATCCGGTCACAGAAATCCCGCAGCGCTGCCGGCGTGAACCCGCGGCGGCGCATTCCCGCAATCGTCGGCATGCGCGGGTCGTCCCATCCGTCCACCCAGCCGCCGTCCACCATCCGCGTGAGATGGCGCTTGCTCATGACGGTATGGGTCAGGTTCAGCCGGCCGAACTCGATCTGGCGGGGCGGAGAGGGGATGTCGAGGACCTCCAGGAACCACTCGTAGAGTGGGCGATGGTCTTCGAACTCGAGCGTGCACAGCGAGTGGGTCACACCCTCGATCGCGTCCGAGAGCGCCTGCGCGAAGTCGTACATGGGATAGACGCACCAGGCGCGTCCGGTGAGCGGGTGCGGCGCACGCACGATCCGGTAGATCACCGGGTCGCGGAGGTTCATGTTGGGAGAGGCCATGTCGATCTTCGCCCGCAGTACGTGGGCCCCTTCCGCGAACTCGCCCGCGCGCATGCGCGCGAAGAGGGCGAGGCTCTCCTCGACGGACCGCGAACGGTACGGACTGTCGCGCCCCGGCTCGGTCAGGGTGCCGCGGCCGCTCCGGATCTCATCGGGCGGAAGGCTGCACACGTACGCGTTGCCGGACTCGATCAGCCGGACCGCGTAGCCGTACAGCGGCTCGAAGTAGTCCGAGGCATGGCGGGGACGGTCGCCCCAGTCGAACCCGAGCCAGCGCACGTCGGCCTGGATCTCCTCCATGAAGTCGACCCTTTCCCTCATCGGGTTCGTGTCGTCGAACCGCAGGCGGCACACCGCACCCGGGTAGTCGCGCGCGATGCCGAAGTTCAGGCAGATCGACTTCGCGTGCCCGATGTGCAGGTAGCCGTTGGGCTCGGGCGGAAACCGCGTCACGACTCCGCCCGGCACCTTTCCCGCCAGAATGTCGGCATCGATCGCCTGGCGGATGAAGTTGGCGGGCACCGCGTCCGGCGCCGCCGCGCGGGCAACCCTCGTCTCGGCCATTCCCGGCTCCGTATCGACAGGACGGCGCATGGTACCGATACGACGCGGCAAGTTGCAGGCTGGCGGCGCCTCGATCGTGCCGCGATTGTTGGTGACCCGACTTCGAGTGGGTATACTTCGCCGCGCTCCCGGCGCCGTGGCCGCACGCCATGGATCGGACGGTGCGCCACCGGGATGACGGAAGCTCGCCTTGACGCCATCGGGACAGGGGACGGATGAAACGCACGATGCTGATCGGCGCCGCGGTGACGGGCATTGCGCTCGCCCTCGCGGCCCCCGCGCACGCGGACGGAGATGCCGCGAAGGGACGGGTGAAGGCCATCACCTGCATGGGTTGCCACGGAATCCCCGGCTACCACAACGCCTATCCGAACTACCCGGTGCCGCGGGTGGGGGGGCAGCATCCGGAGTACATCGTCGCCGCGCTGAAGGCGTACAGGTCCGGGCAGCGCGGCCACCGGACGATGCAGGCGCAGGCCGCGACGCTCAGCGAGCAGGACATGCGGGACATCGCGGCGTACTTCGCGTCGGCGACCGGGGAATGACCGCACCCCGATTCCGGCAACCCCTCGCCTCACACGTTTCTCTGGAGATCCCGATGACCCGCACGCTACTCGTCATCGCCGCCGCGACGGGCGTCGCGTTCGGACAGTACGCAGCCGCCGCCGGGGACGCGGCCGCCGGCAGGGAGAAGGCCGCCGCGTGCCAGCAGTGCCACGGACTGGACGGCAACGGCCCGACCCCCCAGTTCCCGAAGATCGGCGGGCAGCACGCCGGCTACATCGTCCAGGCCCTGGAGGACTACAGGACCGGGGCGCGCCAGGATCCGGTCATGGCCGCTTTCGCGACCGGGCTGTCGAAGCGGGACCGGGAAGATCTGGCCGCGTGGTATTCGAGCCAGAGCGGCCTCTACACCATCGAGTTCGACGAGTAGCCCTCCCCGCACCGTGTCCGGCCCGGACGGGTGCATCCGCGAGTACGGAGAAGAAGGGACTCAGCCCCGCCGATTGCGACCGGGCCACGACCGCCCCGCTCCGTTTCACCCTCCACGACGTCGAGTCGGCAGCTTCGCCGCTGCGACCGCCTCCCGCGACAGCTCGTCCTCCACGGCCCCGAGGAGCCGGCTTCGCCGCCGGGGCGCGCCTCCGGCGGCGGCTCGCCCCGAGCCGAATCCGTCCGATCCGGGGAAGTTACCCCGGGAAATTACCCCGGGAAGCTACCCGGGAAGCGAGCCGTGCGTTCCGTCGCAGTACGGAGCACCGCCGGTACGCTTGCAGCCGCAGAGCCAGACCTTCCCGGCTTCCGGCAGCGACAGCTTCATCGGGACGAACCCCGTACCCTGGTGCGAGCCGTCACAGAACGGCTGGCGGGCGGACCGTCCGCACCGGCACCAGAAGTAGTCTCCGGGCTCCAGATCGAGACCGTAGGGTCCACGTTGCGCGATGACGGGTTCTTCCATTCGACTCCGACTCCCTGAGTTGGTGGAAAGTGAGTTGGTGGAAAGCCTGCAAGACTTGTCCGGCGCCGGCGCGGCGGCCGTCCCGTGCCTCTCGATTGCTCCGGACCCCGGCCGTGAACGAGGCTCCACTCAGGCTTCCGCCTGCTCCGCGGGCCCGGGCGGCCGCCGGCTGCGGCGAACGCGAGCCGCGCGCTCGGACCCGCCTGCCCCGCAGACGCTCGCGAAGCCGCTGGACATGGAACTGCGCACCGCGCGCGTGCGGGTGAATTTCCAGGACCTTTTCGAACGCTTCGAGCGCGCCCTCCTCGTCGCCGCGCCGGAGAAAGATCAGCCCCAGGCCCGAAATGGCGCCGAAGTGGCGCGGCTCGAGCGCGAGGGTCCGCTCGATGTCCCGGACCGAATCCTCGAGGCGGTCCATCAGATAGTACACGGTCGCCCGCTTGTTCCACGCCTCGGCGAACGCGGGCGCGGCCAGAGCCAGGTCGGTGAACCGTCCGACGGCGTCACGGAGCCGGTTCGCGTTCATGGCCGCGACTCCCTCCCCCATGAGCCCGTTCAACGCCGAATCTCCTCCATCCAGCCAGACCCGCCAGATGGCGGCTTCGATGCCGAGGGCGGATTCCGGGTCGGGAGCCTCGGAAAGGGCGGTGAACAGCGCCTCGAGACGCGGGTCCCGCTGATCGGCCGCGGCCGCCGCCGGTCCGGCCAGCGAAGCCGCGAGCAACAGGCGCGCGAGAAGGAGCGGGACGAGCCGCGGCGCGGACGCGGCCGCCGGCCCGGCGCCGCGCCCGCCTCGCATCGCGCACCGGACGGTCATCGCATGGTCACCAGCTCTTCGGCGCTCGTCGGATGAATGGCCACGGTATCGTCGAGGTCGCGCTTTCGCGCGCCCATCCTGACCGCGACCGCGAAGCCCTGCATCATCTCGTCGGCTCCTTCTCCGATCACATGGCAGCCGACGACCCGTTCCTCGCCTCCCACCGTGACGAGCTTCATCGCGGTCGCGCGCGGGTGCTCGGAAAACGCGTAGTACATGGAGTTGAACCGGGTCCGGTACACCCTGACCGCGTCCCCGTGGTCGGACCGGGCCTGGGCCTCCGTCGCTCCGACGGTGCCGATGGGCGGGTGGGTGAAGATGACGCTCGGGATGCAGTCGTAGCTCAGCTTTCGGTCCGCCTGACCGCCGAACAGGCGGTCCGCGAGACGCCGGCCCGCCGCGATGGCCACCGGCGTGAGCGGCGCGCGGCCGGTGACGTCCCCGATCGCGTAGACCCCTTCCGCCGATGTCCGCTGGAGCTCGTCGGTGAGTACCGCACCGTCCCGCGCCGTCTCCACGCCGGCCGCCGGCAGATCGAGGTCCGCGACATTGGACTTGCGCCCGATGGCCCACAGGACCGAGTCCACCGCCTCGATCGACGTACCGTCGGAGATTCGCACCGTCAGCGTGCCGCGCGCCTCGTCGCGCTCGACCCCCGCCAGCTCCGCCCGGGTCCGAATCTCGATTCCGTCGGCTTCGAGCGCATTCATGAGCTCGGCGCCGATCATCTCGTCGAATGCGCGCAGCACCCGATCGCGCCGCAGCACCATGGTCACTTCGCTCCCGAGGGCGCGAAGCACGCCGGCGAGCTCGACCGCGATGTACCCGCTGCCGGAGACGACCACCCGGCCGGGCCGCTCCCCGAGCTCGAAGAACCCGTCCGACGTGATGCCGAGCTCCGCTCCCGGCGTGGGAGGCACGATCGGCAGGCCCCCGGTCGCGATCGCCACGTGGTCGGCCGTGAGGCGCGTGTCGCCGACCGCCACGGTGCGCGCGTCCAGGAAGCGGGCCGGGTCCCGGAAATGCTCGATCCCTTCGGTCTCCAGGCGGCGGGCGTAGATTCCGTTCAGCCGCTCGACGTAGGCATCCCGGGCGCGCCTGAGCGCCGGCCAGTCAAACCCCTTCCGGGATATGTCGAACCCGTATCCCGCGTACTCGTCGACGGCGTGGCCGAGAGACGCCGCGTACCACATCAGCTTCTTCGGCACGCAGCCGACGTTGACGCAGGTGCCGCCGAGCCGTCCGGGCTCGACGACGGCGGCGCGCGCGCCGTGGCTCGCGGCCCTGACCGCCGCGGCAATGCCGCCGCTGCCGCCGCCGAGGGCGAGGAAGTCGAACCGGTGTTCCGTCATTTCATCAGGCTCCGGCGCGGGGTCCGCGATGGACGTGGCGCGCGGGCCCGGGGCCGGAAGCCGCTCAACGGGACGGCCGGCGGCCCGCCGCGGCCGTGGACGACGCACCGTCCGCGATGGACAGAGTGTCGATGAAGTCCCGCTCCCCGGCGCCCTGGTGGCAGACCATGCATGACCGCTGGCCGCGTTCCTCCAGGTTCGACACCAGGGCATAGGTCAGGCTCCGGTGCGTCCAGGTGACGACCTTGAGGTCGTCGATCGTCTCGAAGTGGAACGGGATGCCCTTCGCGTGGAGGGTCTCCCCGCCCTCCGGCCTGGCGACCGCAACCGAAGTGATGACCAGGCTGACGGGTCGCCGGTCCATCCGATAGGCCACGTAGGCGGCGTAGTCTCCGTTGAAGCCGACCAGGCGGGCGCCCTGGATTTCGTAGCGATCCTCCTGCCCGAACGCCTCCCGGGGGTCGGGCAGCGTGACGGCGAAGGGCACCTTGCCCTCGAACCACCGCGAGACGTCTCCGGCCGCGTCCGTCGCGAGCTCCAGGGGAAGCTGCCCTCTCTGGTGGCGCTTGTGGGCATCGACGGCCATGCCCGGGAAGCTCGCCGCCTCGGCGCTGGCCACGACCATGTCGGACACGTTCCGCACGCCGAAGAGTCCCACGAGGCCCGCGATCAGCACGGCGCCGGCGTACGCCCGCAGGCGCCGCGCCGCGCCGGAAGGCGCGGGGCGAGTCCGGCGCCGGACCCCGGCAGCGGGCGACACCGCCCGGCCGGCGTCCACGATCAACGCGACCCTTGTCCTCAGATCGTCGGGCACCGCGTGCAGCGGACGGCGCCGGCGCACCCCTTCGCGAAACAGGCGTTCCCGGTTGAACGCGCCGCGGCAGGCCGCGCAGGTCTTCAGATGCGACTCGACGAGCCGCCGCTCGCCCGCGTCCAGCTCGTCGTCCAGGTGAAGGATCACCCGCAGCCGCCAGGATTCGCATGCCGCCATGGTGTCAGGTCCCGCCCGATACCGTCCGCGACCAGCCGTCGTGCCGCCGCGCCTCCAGGAGCGTCCTGAACCTGGCGCGGGCCCGGGCGAGCCGCGACATGATCGTGCCCATCGGGCAGCCCAGCACTTCCGAAAGCTCCCGGTAGCTGAATCCTTCGATGTCGCGCAGCATGATGATCTCGCGCTGGGCGACGGACAGCCGCATCAGGGCGGAACGGATTTCGTCGCGCTCCCAGATCCGTTCGCAGAGGCGGCTCGGCTCATGGTCGGAGCCCGCCAGCCAGCCCTCGGCCGAGGTGTCGTCGAGGGCGACGAACTCCGGTCCGCAGCTCTCGTGCCGCAACTGCTTGAACCAGCGGTTGCGCATGATGGTGAACATCCAGGCCCTGACGTTGCTGTCGGGCCTGAGCTTCCCGCAGTGCAGCGCCGCGCGCATGTACGTCTCCTGGACCAGGTCCTCCGCCTCCGTCGGATCGTGGGTCAGGGCCACCGCGTAGCCATACAGCCCGTCGAGACAGCCCAGCATGTCTTCGCGAACATCGATGCCGTCGTGTCTGTCTGCGCTCACGTGCACCCTCTCGGCGCTTCCGCCGCCCCTCTCTACAGCAGCGCCGGCCGGGGCGCAACCATCTCCCGCCCCTTCGACCGGCTCACGGCTCCGGCACGTCCCCGCGCCGGACGCCGGTGATCTCGACACCGAGGTTCACGATGGTGTAGCGCTCCATGCCCGAGTCGACCGACAGCCACCCCATCGTTCCGGGCACGGAGTGGAAACGGAAGCGAAAGCCGCGGGTGTCGTCGTCCGCATCCTCCGGGAACGCGAACGCGTGCGCCTCGCGCCGGGGTCCGTCCACCGCTTCGCGCAGCAGTCGCGGGAGCTGTCCCCGGGCGAGCAGGTCCACCACCAGGGGGCGGCCACCGTCCGGCGCCACGTCGTCCTCCTCCCGGTGCTCGATCTCGAACCCGTCCAGCTTGGCCGCGGCGGGCGTGACCTCGAGGGTCCACATGTCAAGGCGGTCCCCCTGCTCCAGGTAGCCGAGGCGCGCGCCCTCGAGCCGGAACCCTTCCGGGAAGTCCCGCGCCGCCGGGCCTTCGCCCAGATCGATCAGAAGCATTCCCTCCTCGCCGATCACCTCGACCTCACCCCCGGCCATCACCGCGGACGTGTCGGGGCCCATGCCGATGCCGCGCGCAATGCCGAGCTGGCGCATGGCGACCAGCAGCTCGGCGAGCCGCCCCGGGCTGAAGGCGTGCTGGTCGATGAGCCATCCCTCCGGCGCCAGCCCGAGGCCCCGGACGATCTGCCCGGACGGCACCCTCCCCTTCGCGAGCGCCTCCAGTGCGTCGACTCCGGTGGACAGCCCGACCGGGCCCGGGAGGCCGCCGACGACCGTCCCGCCCGCGGCGTGCACCTCGGCGACGGCACTCCCCAGGGGCGTCGGCGAGCCGTCCGCCGCGACGAGCACGCCCGCGAGGCGCTGGGGCGCTCCACCGACGAAGAAGACCCCCGACGCCTCGCGCACCCGGTCGAGCAGGGCCGGGTCCGCGACCGCGCGACGGTGGTCGACTTCGAACTCGGCGAAGTCGGCGGCGAGGGGCAGGAGCTCGGCGAACGCGCCGTGGCGCCGCAGGGCACGGACCGCGAACCCGCCGTAGAGCTTCGGCCTCCCGCTCGCGGCGGCGATGACGGCCACGTCGGGCGCGGTCCGCGCGATCCGCTTCCAGATGTCGCTCTGGTCGAAGCGAAGCACGTCGCCCACCAGGACGAGCGTCCCGGTCCGGGCCTCCGCAGTGCCCGCTCCCGGCCATCCCGGCCACAGGAGTGCGGCGACCGCGAGCAGCACCGGCCGCCACCTCCCGCCGATGCCTCGCGCACCCGTGCGGCGGCGTGCGACGCTGCGGGATGCCGCGTTCAACCTTCCAGACCCGTGATGCGCGCATACAGTCGCGGCAGCACCGCGGGCAGCGCCTCGGGGCGCGAGAACACCGCGTAGTGCCCGGGCCCGAACAGATACGGCAGCCAGGACCGCCCGCGCCGGTCGACGGTCAGGCCGACGCAGTGCGCTCCGCGCACCCGCAGCTCCAGCAACGCGCGCCGCGTGTCCTCGAGCGCGTAGCGGCCCTGGTAGCCATCGGTCGGGTCGTGGGGACGACCGTCGGTGATGACGAGCATCAGCTTCCGGGCCCGGGGGCGTTCGCACAGTCCCCGGCCGGCATGTCTGACCGCCGCTCCCATGCGCGTGTAGTCGCCCGGCTCGAGGGCCTGCAGGCGCCGCCGGACCCCATCCTCGTAGCGCTCGCCGAAGCCCTTCAGCCGGTGACAACGCACCCGGTGCCGGCTGTCGCTCGCGAAGCCGTACAGGGCGAACTCGTCACCGGTCGCCGCCAGCGCCTCCGCGAGCACCGCCATCGACTGCCTCGCGACTTCGATCACCCGATGCTCGCCGACCCACGCCGCGGTGGAGCGGGACATGTCCAGCAGGACCGCGACGGCCAGGTCCCGCCGCCCGGCCTCGCGCCTGCGATAGAGACGGGTGCTGCGCCGGCCGTGGTTCCGGCGCTCGGCGGCGGCGTCGACAAACGCTTCGAGATCCAGCTCGTCGCCGTTCTCCAGTCCGCGCGTCCACGCGCGGACCTCGCGCAACGCTTCGAACCGGCGCCGGACCCGCCGGACCAGGACGGCGACGTCCGGGCCGAGGTCCGCGTGCGCCGCCGGATGCGGCGCCTGCTCGGTGACGCGGCACCATCGCGCCCGGTATGCGCCCCGCCGCCAGTCCCATTCGGGATACAGGGCTCCTCCCCGGGCCTGGGCGTCGGCCGGTGATCCCCCCGGCAGGCGGGGCTCGAACCGGGGGTCCGCAAGGGCCCTGATCGAGCCCTGCGCCCGGCGGCGCGTTCGCCGCTTCAGCCAGCGCAGGCGCAGACCGGAAGCCTCGCTGCGGGGACACCCCCACAGGAACACGGGAAGAAAGGGTAGCGGGAGCCGCCTCCAGCGGGCCGGAGGCGCCGCCGGGCAGGTACCTCGCCGCGCCTGCCCGATGGAGGTCAGCAGCCACGGATCGTCCGGAGGCCTGGCGGCGCCGAGCACATGGCGAATGCCGGCCTCGATCTGGTGGACCGGCCGCCCGGCATCGTCGCCGAGCGCCGGCATGGCGTCGCGCCGCTGCGCAAGCTCCTCCGCGCACAGCCGGCGGTAGCGGGGTGCGAGGGCCGGGTACCTCTCCAGAACCCGGGTGCTGGTGGCGATTCCGCGAAACAGATGTTGCAGTCCGGCCGGCAGGGCGTCTTCGCCGTCGAGCGCCCGGTCGAGTGCGAAGAAGGCCGCAAGCCAGAAGTAGAGCTCGCGATTGAGGGCCGGGTCGGGAAAACGGTCGATGCGCCGGGGCAGGTGCATCTGGTCCCGGTCGAGCCACGCCAGCAGGTCGTTGCCGCGGTGCGTGCCGCCCGCCCGCACCCCGCCCGGCCCGGCCTCCTCCGCCACCCCTCGGTCCGGGTCGCCTCCGAGGCCGTGGTAGTGCAGCCCGAGCGCCCGGTGGTGGGCCGCGAGGCGCACCGCTGCGCCGGGATGACGCAGCCGTCCCGCGAGTCCCGTCAGGAGACGGCAGCGCAGGACGGCCAGCCAGTGGACGACCATCCGTCAGCCTCCCCGAGCGCCCGGGCTCTCACGGTCGAGCCGGACTTCCGGGGCGGACTCGCAAGCCGAAGGGGATGATGCGGCGACCGGTACGGCGGTCACGGCATCGGGGAAAATGGAGCGGCTTCGGCACATTCCTCGACCCTCGACGGTCCGGGGGCGCGGCCTCGCTAGTCACCGAAATGCGCGCGCACGGTTTCCTCCAGCCCCTCCCGGACCCCCGGGTCGTCCGAGAGCGGCTCCACCAGCGCTACCCGGCACGCGGCCACGGCGCCGAGCCCCTCGCCCATGAGCTTCGCGGCATTGACGACCAGACGCGTCGAGGCGACCTCCTCCAGGTCGTGGCCGCCCAGGTCGCGCAGCGCCCGGCCGAGCGCCACCAGCCGCCGGGCGCGCCCGGCGTCGAGTCCCGACTCCGCCTCGACGATGCGCGCCTCCGCCTCCGAAGTCGGAAAGTCGAAGCTCAGGGCCACGAAACGCTGCCGGGTGCTGGGCTTCAGGTTCTTGAACAGATTCTGGTAGCCCGGGTTGTACGACACCACCAGCATGAACCCGGGCGGAGCCGCCAGCAGCTCTCCGGTCCTGTCCAGGGGAAGCTCGCGGCGGTCGTCCGCCAGTGGATGCAGGATCACCGTGGTGTCCTTGCGGGCCTCGACCACCTCGTCCAGATAGCAGATCGCCCCCTCGCGCACCGCCCGGGTCAGGGGTCCATCCTGCCACACCGTCTCCTCGCCCTTGATGAGGAACCGGCCGAGCAGGTCCGAGGCCGAGAGATCGTCGTGGCAGGCCACGGTGTAGAGCGGACGGCCGAGCCGGGCCGCCATGTAGCGCACGAAGCGGCTCTTGCCGCACCCGGTGGGCCCCTTCAGCAGGGCGGGCAGGCGGCGGCGCCAGGCCGACAGGAACACCTGCTCTTCATCGTGCCGGGGCAGGTAGAACGGAAGGTCCCGGACGTCGCCCGCGCAGTCTTTCACCGTTCCGCCCCCGCGACGGCGACGCACTCGAAGCCGGCCGCCGCGTGCCGGCGGGTCATGTCTTCCATTCTCGGTGTCCGTCAATCTCGCATCGGCGGCTACAATGAGCCGGTCGCCATGGCCGCGCGCGAAGTCGATGGTGCTGAGACTCCTGTATCGTCTGCTGCGGCAGCGCTTCGACCGCGGCGCAGGGGCAGGGCCGGCGCAGCCCGCGGCGACCGCCCGGACCGCGAACGGCTTCGCTGCGCTCCTCGCCCGTCCCGCGGCCGCGGCAATGACGGCTCTGGGCATCGTGGCGCTCGCCGTGGGCCTGCTGTCGGTGCGGCTTCCGACATCGCTCGACAGCCCCGGCGGCGCGCTCGCCGAGCTGAGCCTCGACATTCCCGTCGTTGGAGCCGGTCCCCTGGTCGTGTACCTGCGAGGAGCGGGCCTCGGTCCGCCGCGACCCGCATCCGGCGCCTCGCCCCCGTACCGCATTCGAAGCGCCGACGGACGGTTCCTGCCCGAGTTCCAGGTGGTGCCCCGGGCAAGCACGCTGGAGATGGTCAACTCGGACACGATCGCCCACAACACCCATGTGTTCAGCCGGGGCGAGACGGTGTTCAACGTCGCGCTGCCGCTGCCGGGCGTGACGGTCAGGAAGGCGCTCGCGGGCGACGGAATCTTCGACGTCCGGTGCGACCTGCATCCCTGGATGAGGGCATGGGTGTTCGTCTCGCCGTCCCGCCACTACGCGGTGGTCGACCAGCCGGCCACCGTCCGCTTCGCCGGCATCGCTCCCGGCGAGTACCTGCTGCACGACTGGCAGCCGGGTCACCCGGAGAACGTCCGCCTCCTGCGTCTCGCGGCGGGCGAGACGCGCCGTCTTCGGCTGCGCTGAAGCGCGTCCCGGCCGCACGGTCCGATCAGCGGCTCAGCAGCGTGGGACCGGCGCGGCGTTCGGCCTCCATCAGGTCCGTCGCCTCGAAGGCATTGAGCACGAACAGCGCGATCACCGCGAACACCAGCAGCAGCACCAGGGGCAGACCCACGCGCAGGAAACGATCCATGGCGGCCGCCGTCAGCCCTCCGTTGCGGACCGTTCGCCGCGGGGCGCGGGGCGCGGCCCGGCTTCGTCGCGCGGCCGCCCGCGCCACGCGAGGACGATCATCACCACGAAGGGGATCAGGACGGCTCCGAGAAACACGAAGTACAGCGTCCACGGCACCGTCAGGGGCATCCTGACGTAGACGT
This sequence comes from Gammaproteobacteria bacterium, assembly GCA_965202735.1. Lineage (GTDB taxonomy): Bacteria > Pseudomonadota > Gammaproteobacteria > HK1 > HK1 > HK1. Next base: position 277,671 of record OZ241844.1, on the reverse strand, counting down.
AGGGGTTCTCCTGGCACTGCGCCGCCGCGCAGGCCAGCATCAGGATCGCCGGCCAGGGGGCACGACCCGCAACGGACATGGCTATGCCGCGCCTTCCAGCAGCCGATGCATCTCGTCCTCCAGCAGGCCGATCTCGGTCTGTCCCGGGAACACCCTGCTGACCTTGCCGCGGGCGTCGACCATGAAGGTCCACGGCTCGCCGGTGACGCCCCACTCCACCCAGACGGGGTTGTCCCTGTATCCGTCCACGTGGATGAACGCGAACCGATCCCCGTGCTTCTCCTGCATGATCTGCACCCGGACGATCTGGTCGACGCACATGGTGCAGTGCTGCGGGGTGCCGAACACGACGAGGAACGGCCGGCCCGCCTGGAGCAGGTCCGCGATCACCCACCGGTACAGGTCCACCTTCGTATCCATCGTCGAAACCTGATACCAGTCGGCCGGACTGGCCACGGTGCGATTGCGGCTCGGGGGAGCGACGTCGCCCACGCCGACCCTCGTTCCCAGCAGGTGGCGGCCGGCCTCTTCGCCACATCCGGACAGGCCGGGCACGGCGCCGACGAGCATCGCCAGCAATGCCGCCCGCAACGTTGACACCACCGGAGGAGACACTAGACTTTCCACCGTGGAGCCGCGAATGAAACACCGTGGATCCCGCATCGGCGGACTACCTCCAGCGGAAAGGACCGTGCAATGGAAACCGTCAGCTTCGGAATCAAGATCGCGCTCATCGTTTTCGGCCTCGGCGGAGTCGTCGCACTGGCGATCGTGCCCTGGGCGTGCATCGGTACCGGACTCTACGACAAGGACAAGAAATATCAATAGATCCTAGCGCCCGGCATCCGCTGCGGACGGGGGCGGCTCGATGAAGCGTCCGCCGGCGTCGAGCTCCCGCAGCGCCCCCAGGTAGCCCGCAAGCGCGTCCAGCTCACCCTCTTCCAGCCGGTCGTACGCAGGCATCCGCAGCCGGTAGGTCCTTTCGCCGACCCCCGGTCGCGGCGACCGGAGATAGTCCCTCAGCCAGGACCGCCCCCGCCGGCTCCCTACTCCGTCGAGCGCGGGACCGTAGGTCGTTCCGTTGCCGAACAGCTCGTGGCACGACAGGCAGCCTTCACGCCGGAATATCGTCTCGCCGGCTCTTGTCGACGCCGTCTCCGCGTAAGCGAATCGCACCGGCGGCGGCTTGAGCCAGATCAGTGCTCCCACGAGCACCGCATACGCAACGATCACCGCGGCTGCAACCACGACCAGCCTCTCGGCGGCTCGAAGGTTCACGGTCCGGCTCCTGGGGCACCGGCAATCGTTGTCGGACTGCGACGATCGGCCGGTGCGGGCGTCCGCTTCGCGGGCGCGCACCGGCGCGCCGGGTCAGGCGTCGTATCGGTCGTCGTCTCCCGCGGTGAATATCTGGTCCTTGATGTCCTCGTTGAACTGGTTGTGCTGGTAGGCCCAGAAGATCGCCACGACGATTGCCACCAGCATCACCAGCCCGGTTGCCGCCCAGATATATGGAATGAGTACTTCGGCCATGCGTCGCACTCCCTGGATCCGTTGAACGGCCGGGACCCTTACGGCTGGTCCGGGCCTGCAAGGCGGCTTCGGGGCCGCATGGGTACGAGGCCGTTCCCGATACGGCGCACCGGGGCTCCGAGCCGGCCCGGTGGCTTCGGGCACGTCCCGCCGGTCCGGGGCACAGCGTCCATGCCGGTCAACCCCCGTCCTTCACGAACGCCTCCGGCGGAGGTTCGGGATGATTCGGCGAGCCCGGGTTCGCTCTGAGGCCCGCGAGAAAGGCGACCACCAGGTCGCGCTCCCGTGCCTCCAGCAGGCGAAGGTCCGGACCCAGGCTGCCGTCGTGGGCGGTGCCCGGCACCAGCGAGGCGGGGTCCCGGAAGTAGGCCGCGAGCCACTCCTTCGTCCTGCGGGTTCCCTCGCCGTCGAGCACCGGCGCGACCCCGATCTCCCCGACCCCCAGCGCCCGGTGGCAACTGTTGCAGCCCATGCTCCGGTACACGGCGTGTCCCTGGAGGCCGTCCTCCGTCCACACGTAGAAATCGCGCGGCTTGCGAGGCTCGGTGGCAGTGAACTGGCGCACTCCCTTGGCGACCGCCGCCACCGCGATCAGCACCGCGAACCCGAACATCAGCTTCTCGCCCAGCTTCATGCGTTCATCCGCGCGCGACCGCCGCTCTCAGAACACGACGTGGAAGAGCAGCTCGAGCGCTGCGTACACCACGACCAGCAGGATGCCCATCACGCTGATCGCCAGAATGACCCGCTCGCCCTGCTTCAGCCCCGCCAGCGGCCCGGTGACGAAGCACGACATCACCAGGTAGACGATGACCGCGATCAGTATCAGCGCGAATATGAGCGCCGAGATGGTCTGCGTCAGCTCCACCGCGGCGGGTCAGTCCCCGGTGTCCTCCTCTTCGCGCTGGCGCTCTCGCGCCTTCCGCACGTTGATGGTCCAGACGACGGCCGCGATGCCGCACAGGATGACGATGATCTGGAGCGCGACCATGTAGTAGCCCCAGTCCCACCAGGGCTGCGCGCCCGTCGCGCTGTAGAACGTGGTGGTCACCGAGTCGTAGCGCTGACCGAATCCCGCCCACGGCATGGTCCACAGGAAGGCCTGGAATATCGTGACCGCGACGATCATGATGAGCCACCACGGGATCTTGCCGTTGCCTTCCCTGATGCCGTCGTACTCCTCGTCGGAGAAGCGTCCGAAGACCTCTCCCTTGTCCTCCAGCTCGTCGTATTCGAACTCTCGTTCGTCCATCGGTACGGTCCTCGGGACGGCGCCTCAGCGCAGGCTCTCCAGAAACGCGATGATCGCGTCGAGCTCCTCGTCGGTCAGGTGCTCGAACGCCGGCATGATGGAGCCCGGCGTGACCGCGCGCGGGTCTCGGTGGTGCACGTAGTGCCACGCCTTCACCCGGTTGCGGCTGGCGATGTGCAGCAGATCGGGCGCCTTGCGATCCGATCCGAACAGGCTCGGCGACTCGCCCTGGACGTCGCCGGCGAGCGGCGGCTCGCCGAAGTAGGCCCAGTCCTGGGTCTGCTCCGGCAGCAGGGTGTGGCACCACCAGCACCCCTCGCGGATGAAGATGACCTTGCCCTTGCCGGCGAGCGTCGGCGCGTGGTCGCCGGTCATCCACGGGTCGTTGAACGACCATGCCGAGTGTCCCCAGATCTCCACCTTCTCCTTCGCGAGCTCCGTGGGCGGGATCTGGCTCATGTAGGTCGAGCCGCCGACGATGGTGATGGCGATGGAGGCGAAGATGACGATCACCACCAGGCAGCAGCCGATTACGTACTTGGGCATGTCAGGTCACCTCGCGTTCACGCCGGTGCCGGCGCCGGTGCCGGCGCGGCCGTCTCGGGCACGATCTTCCTGCCGTACCTGGCCGTCATCCACATGTTGTAGAGGAAGATCGGCTGCGAGAAGATGATGAGCGATCCGAAGATCACCCGCCCGACCATGTACGGATGAGTGGCGATCACGGACTGGATGTAGGGGATCTCGTACACCTTGGCCGCCCCCTGCACCAGGCCCGCCGCGGTAAGCACCGCCCAGAAGCCCAGGAAGCCGATCGCCATCATCCAGAAGTGCAGCCGGGCCAGCTTCCGGCTGTAGAGCTCGCGCTTGAGCAGCTTCGGCAGCCCGTAGTAGATGGCCCCGATCTCGATGAAGGTCGAGAAGCCCAGAAGGGCCAGGTGGGCGTGGGCCACGATCCAGTGGGTGCCGTGGATGTACCAGTTGAGCGCGCGGGTCTGCTGGAACGCCCCCTGGATGTTCAGCGGGATCGCGAACAGCACCCCGGTCAGCGCCCACTGCAGCGGAATGTTGCGGGTGAACATCCACCACTTGTCCTTCATGGTCATCAGCATGTTCACCACGAAGGCCAGCGCCGGGATCATGATCAGCACCCCGGAGACCGATGCGAACGACTTCAGCCACTCGGGGATGGGCGCGCCCATCAGGTGGTGCGCTCCGGGCGTCGAGTAGAAGGCCGCGATCGACCAGAAGTGCAGGTGCCCGATCTTGTGGCTGTACAGCGTGTTCCCCGACACCTTGGGAATGATGTAGTACGCGATGGCGGCCGAAACCGGGGTGATCCACAGCCCCAGGATGTTGTGCGCGTGCCACCAGGTCATGTACGCCTCGCTCAGGCCCGTGACGGGGAAGAAGTCCGGGACCGCGCCGATGAAGTAGCTCAGGAGGATGAACAGCAGCGCCGCCCCGAAGAACCAGAGCGTCACGTAGAGGCCCTGGGCCTTGCGCCGGAACATGGTCATCCAGATGTTGATGGCGAGCGGTGCGAACACGAACAGCAGGATGTAGGCGTCGAGCGGCCAGATCAGGTCCTGGTACTCGCGGCCGGTGGTCATGCCGTTGATCAGCGTGAAGAACACGAAGACCATTCCGACGTTCCACGCCCAGCAGTTCCACAAGCCGAGCCTCTCGCTCCAGAGCCGGGTCTTGCAGAGCGCGGGCGTCATGTAGCACATGGCCCCGGCGAAGGCCATGGATATCCAGCCGAAGATGACGAAGTGGACGTGCACCGGGCGAATGCGCCCGAAGTGCAGCCACGGAATGTTGTTGGGGAAGATGTCGGGCCAGGCCAGACGCATCGACGTGCCGAGCGCCAGGAACACCCCGATGTTCAGCATCACGATGGACGAGAAGAAGAAGTGCCTGGCGGCCGTGCCTTCCGCGTAGTCGTTCCGGGTGAAGAATCTCTCAACCATGTCCGCAGCTCCAGCGAGGATCCATCGAGGGACCGGGCTTCGCGCTACTTGCCCTGGCGCACCATGACGGAGTTCATGAACCAGAAGCTCAGCGCCGACAGCACGCCGGTGGCGAGCGTGATGGCGAACCCCCACCACAGCAGGCCCGTCCAGTCGTCGTGGCTGCGCATCCCCATGAGGGGAAGGAACGCGAGCTGGAATACGGTCCCGATGCCGATGCCGACCATGAAGCCGCTGTAGAGGATGTTGATCAGTCGGTGCATGTCAGTCTCCGCGTCTCCGCATGACCGTCATCAGGACGTTGGCGATGAACGCCCAGTAGCCGAACCCCATCAGGAAGGCGGTGGTGATGATCAGGATGTGGTGAACGGGCCCCACCGCCGCCAGCGCCTCGGACCAGGTCATGCCGCCGTGAATCATGCTGCCTTCCACGATTCCCAGCGCCACGAGGGATGTGAAGAACCCGAGCACCCCCACCGTGGACAGCCAGAACGAAGCCTCCGCGAGCGCCGGGCTGTACACGTCCCTCCCGAGCACCTTCGGGAGCACGTAGTAGATGAGCCCCATCATGCCCATGGTCACGCCACCCACCAGGTTGATGTGCGCGTGCGCGAGCGGGTCGATCAGGTGTCCCGCCGGTCCGGCCTCCCGGATCCACTGGGCGATGCCCGGGAAGGTCTGCAGCACCCCCTGCACGGTGCCCAGGAACAGGTGGATGACGGAAAGCACCAGAAAGCGCAGGACCATCAGCCCCCGGGACCGGGCCTCGTCCCGCGCGCGCGCCGATGGAACCGGCTCGACCCTGGCGCCGATGCCGGCCACGGCGCTCACCCGGGCGCGGCCCGCGCACGCTCGATGCGCCCCAGGTGCCGCACGAATCCCAGCACCTGGCCGATCTGGATGTCGGACAGGCGATCGTCCCAGCCTCTCATCGCGGTGCCTTCGATGCCGTCACGAACCGCCGCGAGGAGGTGGCCGTCGCTGCGCTGCCGCGTGCGCTCCGCGGTGAGGTCCGAGGGACGCGGCGTCATGCGCCAGGCCCATTCTCCGTCCCCGCGCCCGGACCCTCCGTGGCAGGGGAGGCAGAGCTGAGCGTAGTAGCTCCGGCCCCGCTCGAGGTCGGCGATGTTCGCGCCCTCGCGCAGTACGTCGAACTCGACCCTTTGCACGACCTTCATGGGAGGCTCCGCCAGCGTCTGCTCGGGAGCGAAGGTGACGGCGGAAAGCGCGAGCGCGACGGCGAGCACCACACCGGCGCAGACGACGGCGACCGCGCCCGTGTCCCTTCGACCCCGCGGCCGAGTCCCCCGCGACTCGGGTGAACGCACCTGCATGGCCCGTACATGCTCCTCCCGCTACTTCGTCAGGTCAATGTCGAGCACGGCCGTCCCGCCCGCGGTGACGGTGACCGGGTATTCGGTCTCGCCCAGCCACTCCTGCCACACCGCCAGCGTGTACTCTCCCGGCGGCACGTCGGTAATCGAGAACGCCCCGTCCTCCTCCGTCTGGAAGAAGTACGGGTTGTCCACCACGTGGACCCAGCCCAGCATCCAGCCGTGCGCGTCGCAGTCCACCCTGACCGTGCCGGGCTGCCTGAGAACCTTGGTGACCTTCTGGTCCTTCTCCGGCAGCGCCACGTTGAACGCGGTCCGCTTGCCGTAGTAGCCGTGCGTGTTGTGGAGCACCGGGTCGGAGTTGACGATGTCCAGGCTGCCCTGGCGCGCGACCTGGACGTGCGGGTGGAACTTGCAGCTTTCCTGGTCGAGCACGGGAACCCGGGTCATCATGTCGGGCCACGGCTTGCCCGATCCGATGCCCTTCAGGTACACGACGCTGTCCTTCACCGCCCCCCCGTCTCCCACGAAGATGAGCGGCTCCTTGCGGACCTTGCCGCACACCCGCTTGTCCTTCGTCGGCAGGACGGTCTTCTTCTTGACGGAGCCGTTGTACACGACCTTCCCCCGGATGGCGCCTCCGCCGGTCACGGCGGCTTCCCGGTACTTGCCCAGGAACACCGGCCCGGCCGGCTTGTCCGGCGCGTCCGCCGCCTCGTCCTTCGCGGCCGCGGACGCCGCATCGCCCGCAGACTCCCGGCTCGAGCCGGTCTGCGCCGCCGCCGCGGCGACGACCGTACCCTCCCCCGATCCGACGGCCGCGGCCGGCACCGCCGCCGAGGCCGGGGCCACGACCGGCGCCAGCGCAGCCAGCGCGAGGTCCTCGCCCCGCTCCTTCAGCAGACCGACGCGCGCGTCGTAGAGGTCCCAGTCCGGCCGGAGCGAGGTCACGTACCAGACGAGCTGCCATCGCTGGTCCTCGTCGAGGAAGTCCGCGAACGACGGCATCGGCGTGCCGTCCAGCCCGGTGGTGAACGTCTGGTAGACGCCCCTGGGGCTGCTGTCGCCCACGAACTGCGCCGCGTCGGTGAAGTCCCGGGGCACGATCGGCAGGCCGCTGTCGTCTTCGAGACCGGGCGCCGACGGTCCGTCGCCCTTGCCGAGGGGGCCGTGGCACTCGGCGCACTGCATGCGGCCGTAGACATCCTTGCCCGCGAGCAGCATCGCCGCGTCGGGAAGCGGCGGCTCGGCGATCGTGATGGGGTCCTCCTGCCAGTCCGCCTCGTCCTCCCAGCGCGGCGAGAGCGTCTTGATGTAGGCGACGACCGCCCAGCGGTCCCGCTCGGGAAGGAACTTGAACGACGGCATGTCGTGGTCGGCCACGAGGCCGCGCGAGATCGACCTGAACAGGTCCGCGTCGGTGGGGAAGGAGCCGCTCGGGGTGGAACGAAGCTTGAACACCGCCTCGGTGAAGTCCCGGGGCTTGCGCGGCAGCTTGTGCTCGGGCGCGTACACGTCGGCGAGCTCCCATACCGCGCCGTTGCCGTCGCCGTCGACGCCGTGGCATCCGATGCACAGCCCGCGATACACCCACTCGCCATGCCTGAGCAGGGTGGGATTCGGCGGCATCGGCTGGCCGACCGGATCGATGTTGCCGGTGGCGGCCGAGAGGTTGAACACCGAATCGGGGTGGGGCGGCCTGCTCGACCACTGCCGCACCACCACGCTCACTACCACCACCAGTGCGACCACCAGCACGACCGCCACCGCCGAGACCGCCTTCGCCTTGTTCAAAGCCAGCCGCCCCCTCGTTCACGCGCGACGGCCGCCCGATGGGCGGCCGTCTTCGACGATTCCTCCGGACTCGTGCCGAACAACCGCTCGGGCACGGACGATACGGCCCGCGGGCCGGGACTCCCCGGTGGCCCGGGACTTCTCAGTGACGGCCGGGGTCCAGGACCGATCCCTTGTTGGACCAGTACATGTACGCTTCCAGCGCCTTCATGGCCTCGCTGCTCACATCGATGATCTCGCCCTCGTTGGGCTTCTCGATGCACCAGTTGACCATGTCGCGCAGGGTCGCGAACTCGCTCATCTGCTCCTGGAACTTCGGGAACTCGTGAGGATGGATGTCCGACGAGATGGGGTGGCACATGGCGCAGGCCATGCCGGTCTTCGACAGGTTCACCCCGAGCTCCTTCTGGGCCTCCGCATCGCCGTGGAACAGCCTGTCGCCCAGGATCACCTGCTCCATGAAGAGGTCCTGGAACGCCTTCAGGGTTTCGGCATCGTGGGGGTCCTTGTGGGCGGCCGAATTCTGCACTACGCCAAACACCCCGAAGCCCACGCACACCGCGCAACCGGCGGCCAGCAGCAAACGCTTGCTCATTCCTTTCACGATTGGTTCCTCCTCGCTCAGTTGCCCGTCCAGTCACGGTCGGCGATACGCGGCGTCAGGATCTGGTTCCCGTTGTCGCCGGTGCCCGAATCATGCTGGGCCACCGCGAAGACCTCGTTGCGCCACATCTTGTACTCCTCGCTCGCATGGCCGTCCGCGTAGTCGAACCTGCCCCAGCCGACGCCGTCGAAGATGTCGCCCGGGTCGACCCGGATCATCGGCTTCGTGAGGGCCGGCACGCCGGTGGGGGGATACGGCCACGGCCACGAGGTCGCCAGCATTCCGATGAAGCGGGCGCCTTCGGTCTCGTGGTAGAGCGGCTGGTGCACGTGGCCGTGGATGTTGGTGATGTTGCTGTAGGGCCCGATGATCTCGTGCACCTGGCGCCAGTCGCGAATCCAGAAGTTCCAGCCCGGGTAGACCTCGTACAGCGGCGTGTGGCTGAAGATGATGACCGGAGCGTCCTTCGGCCAGTCGGAGAGCGCGGTCTGGAGCCACATCTGCTGCTCCTTGCCGAGACCCGACCAGGGACCGGCCTGGGAGCCGTCCAGGGCCTCCATGTGGCCCATGCGCTCGGTCGGCGTCATGCCCTTGGCGGTCCAGTAGTCGGGCGCGAATCCGACCGTGTTCAGGCCGATGATGCGCACGCCCTTGTGGTCGAACATCCACGGCGACTCCCCGAAGTGCCCGTTCCAGGCCTCGCCCATGTCCAGGTACCAGTCGTGCTCGCCGGGGATGAAGCGCTTCTCGACGCTGGTGATCTCGTTCAGCATCTCGACCCCGAGCTGCAGCTCCACGGGGTCGCCCTTCTGCGCCAGGTCCCCGCCGAAGAGCATGAAGTCGAACGACGAGCCCATGTCCTGAATTTCCTTGAAGGCGCGGCCCGCCTTCTCGATGAAGCGCGTGTTCAGCGTCCTGGGATAGAGGTGGGTGTCGGACACCCACGCGAAGCTGAACGACTCCGTGGCGGCGTGGGCGACGTTCATCGAGGTGAAGGTCTGAAAGAGCCCCGCCCCGGCAACCGCGCCACCGGTCAGCAGGGTGTTGTGCAGAAAGGTACGGCGCGAGATCTCGATTCGCGTGCCGATACGCGAACCCTCCTTGTCATGCGGCTGTCTCTTCTCCATCGCATCTCTCCCCTTGCCATGGTGGTGGAACATCTGTCGAGTCCGGCGGGCATCAGCTCCCGCCCGCACTCCGCTTCACTGCGACTTCACGTCACGCATCACTTCTCCTTCAGCTCCACCGGCACGCTCGTGACTTCGTTCGCCGCAACCGTGACCGGCATCTCGGCCACCCCCAGCTCCTCCTGCCAGACGGCCAGCGTGTACTCGCCCGGGGGCACGTCCGCGATCGAGAACCTGCCATCTTCGCCGGTCTGCGCGAAGTACGGGTTGTCGACCACGTAGATCCAGGCGAGCATCCAGCCGTGGGCGTCGCAGTCGATCCGGACCTCGCCCGGCGACCGGAGGAGCTTGGTGACCTTCCCGCCCTGGAGCGGCAGCGCCACGTTGAACGCGGTGCGCTTGCCGTAGTAGCCGTGGGTGTTGTGCAGGACCGGGTCCGAGTTCACGATGTCGATCCTGCCCCGGCGGGCCACCTGCACGTGCGGCTTGAACCGGCAGTCCTTCTGGTCCAGCACCGGCCGCCCGCCGCCGGACATCTCCGGCCACGGCTTGCCGGACGCGACGTCCTTGAGAAAGACGACGCTGTCCTTCACGGCGCCGCCGTCACCGACGACGATCAGCGGCTCCTTGCGGATGCCGCCGCAGACCTTCTTGTCCTTGGTGGGAAGGATGGTCCGCTTCTTCACGGGCCCGTGGTACACGACGCTGCCCTCGATGGCCCCTCCTCCCGAGACCTCGCCTTCCTCGTACTTCGCCTTGGCCGCGAAAGCGGGAGTCGCCAGCCAGACGAGACAGAGGGCCCAAAGCGCCGGATTCAGTATCCGCATGTCATCTCCTTTTGGTGGGCCAGATGCGCCGAGCTGCCGCGGGCTCCATTGAGGGCGGTACTCGAAGCATCCGGCCTGAGCAATACCAACTGGTTGATTCCGCTTGAGCTTTCCACGATCCGGAGCATCCTCTCGGAGGTGGCGGGCGACGCTGGAGCGGAGCCTGGTCACCGGGAGAACCCTCGAGGCCCGCATTTTATTCCCGGCCTCGTCGGCCACCGGCGCCGTGCGCGAGCAGAGGCATGGACCGCACCGGCGCGGCCGCGGGCAAGTACCGACGCCGAACGCGGACGGGGCGGAGGCGCCGGCGCCCGGCGGCATCGAGCGCGACGGCGCCGGCCGCCGCCGGCCCGCTCCCTCCAGGTTCGGACCCATGCATCGCCCGCCGGCATTGCCGGACGGGGCGGAGCCGATCCCGCCCGACGCAGCCCGGCGGCGGCACGACCGGCGGGCGCCGGGTATACTCCGCGCTGGCCGGAATCGCGTCGAATCCAGGACACCCCGTTGCCGCCCACGGAGCACGACAGCGCCAGCAGCCCGCTCCTGGAGACCGCCGGTCTGTCATGTTCCCGCGGCCACCGGATGCTGTTCGAAGATCTGGCGCTGCGCATCTCGCCCGGAGAGGTCGTGCAGGTCCTCGGCGCCAACGGAAGCGGCAAGACGACGCTTCTGCGCGTTCTCTGCGGCCTGCAGCCGCCGGCCGCCGGAGTCATCCGGTGGAGAGGCCGGGAGGTTTCCCCGGGCGCGCCGGAGCTGCGCGAGGAAGTGCAGCTCATCGGCCACGCGGGCGGCGTGAAGCTCGATCTGACGCCGCGCGAAAACCTCGACGTCGCCATCGCGCTCGGCGCCCGGCCGACCGGGACGACGGCGGACGCGGCGCTCGCCCGCCTGAAGATCGGAGAGCTCGGCCGGATTCCCGCGCGCGCGCTGTCGGCCGGCCAGCGCCAGCGCGTGGCGCTCGCCCGCCTGCTCACCTGCGCGAACCTTCTCTGGGTGCTCGACGAGCCCTTCACCGCGCTCGATGCCGGCGGGGTGGCGATCGTCGACGCGATGCTGCACGAACACGTCCGGGCCGGCGGCGCGGCGATCATCACCAGCCATCACCCGGTGGCGCTCGGCAGGGTGACCCCCAGGCCGGTTCCCATCGACGCCGGCGCATGAGCGCGTTCACCGCCATCGTGCGCCGGGACCTGCTCCTCGCGGTGCGCCACCGGGCGGAGGCGGCCAACCCGCTGCTGTTCTTCCTCATCGTCGTCGCGCTCGTACCGCTCGGGTCGGGTCCGCGCCGCGAGACGCTGGAGCTCATCGCGCCGGGCGTGTTCTGGATCGGAGCGCTGCTCGCCACCCTGCTCTCGCTGGAGCGGATGTTCCGGTCCGATTTCGAGGACGGCTCCCTGGAGCTCATGCTGATCAGCCCGCAGCCTCTGCCTCTCATCGTGCTGGCGAAGATCCTCGCGCACTGGCTGGTGACCGGCCTGCCGCTGGTGGTGGCGGCGCCGCTGATCGCGCTGCTTCTCGGACTGCCGGCGAGCAGCCTCGCGGTGCTGCTCGCGACGCTCGTGCTCGGAACGCCCACCCTGAGCGCCGTCGGCGCCATCGGCGTCGCGCTGACGGTGGGACTCCGGCGCGGCGGGATGCTGTTGTCCCTCCTCGTGCTGCCCCTCTATATTCCGGTGCTCGTCTTCGCGGCGAGCGCGGTGTCCGGGGCGGCCGGCGGACTGCCGGTGGCCGGACAGCTCTACCTGCTGGGAGCGCTCGCCGCCTCGTCGTTCACCCTCGCCCCGCTCGCGGCGGCGGCGGCGCTCAGGATCAGCGTGGGCTGAGACGGACCGAACCCGGATGTGGACCTTCCTTCACCGCTTCGCGTCGCCGCCGCACTTCTACCGGCTGTCCGGGCTGCTCGTGCCGTGGCTCGGCTGGGTCTGCCTGGGCCTGATGGCGGGCGGGCTCTACGGCGGCCTCGTCGCCGCCCCGCCCGACTACCAGCAGGGCGAGAGCTACCGGATCATCTTCGTGCACGTGCCGAGCGCGTGGATGTCCATGTTCATCTACGTGGCGATGGCCGGCGCCAGCGTCGTCGCCCTGATCTGGCGGATCAAGCTCGCCGAGGTCGTCGCCATCGAGAGCGCGCCGATCGGCGCGTCGTTCACCTTCCTCGCGCTGGTCACCGGCTCGCTGTGGGGCAAGCCGATGTGGGGGACGTACTGGGTGTGGGACGCGCGCCTCACCTCCGAGCTCATCCTGCTCTTCCTCTACTTCGGCGTGATGGGGCTGCACGCGGCCATCGAGGATCGCCGCACCGCGGGCCGCGCCGCGGGGCTGTTCGCCATCGTCGGCGTGGTGAACATTCCCGTCATCCACTTCTCCGTGGAGTGGTGGCACACGCTGCACCAGGGACCGACGGTGACGAAGCTCTCGGCGCCGTCGATCCACGGCTCGATGCTCGTCCCGTTGCTGCTCATGGCGGTTTCGTTCAAACTCTTCTACGCCACCGTGCTGCTGCAGCGGGCACGCACGCAGGTGCTGGAGCGCGAGCGCAGCGCCGGCTGGGTGCGGGATCTCCTCGCGCGAGCGGAGTCCGACCGACCATGACCGAATCCGTCGCCGACTTCTTCCGCATGGGCGGCTACGCCTTCTTCGTCTGGTGGTCGTACGCCATCGTGCTCGTGGCGCTCGCGCTCAACTTCATCGTCCCGGCGCTGCGGCATCGCCGCGTGTACCGCGCGCTCGCCAGGGATGCAGGCCGGCTCGACGGGCCGCCTCCGGGATGAACCGCAGGCGGCAGCGGATGATCTTCGTGGCCCTGATCCTCGCCGGGGTCGGGGCGGCGACGGGCCTCGTGATCGCGGCGATGGGCGAGAACATGCTCTACTTCTACAGCCCGAGCCAGATCAGGGCCGGCGAAGCGCCGGGCGGCCCGCGCATCCGGGTGGGCGGTCTGGTCGTCGACGGCAGCGTGCGGCGCGGACAGGGGCTCGAGATCTCGTTCACCCTCACCGACGGGGCGGCGACCGTCGACGTGAGCTACGCCGGGATCCTTCCCGACCTCTTCCGCGAGGGACAGGGCATCGTGGCCTCCGGAGTCCTGGAATCCGGGACCCGGCTCCGGGCCGGGGAGGTCCTCGCCAAGCACGACGAGAACTACATGCCGCCCGAAGTGGCGGAAGCCATGGAGATGGCGAAGCGGGGCGGGAAGATGGCCCCCCATCGGACCGGGCGGCAATGACCGGCGAGCTCGGCCATCTCGCGCTGATCCTCGCCTTCCTGGTCGCGTCCATCCAGGGAGTGGTGCCGTTGCTCGGCGCGTGGCGCCGCGTGCCGTCATGGATGGCGGTGGCGGTCTCCGCGGCACGCGCCCAGTTCCTGCTGATGGGCATCTCCTATCTCTGCCTCACCCACGTCTTCATCGTCTCCGACTTCAGCTTCTCCTACGTCGCGCAGAACTCCAACACCGCACTGCCGCTCGTCTACCGGATCTCCGCGGTATGGGGCGCCCACGAAGGCTCGATGCTCCTGTGGGCGACGGTCCTCGCCGGCTGGGGCTTCGCGGTGGCGGCGTTCAGCACCTCCCTGCCCGATGTATTCCGGGCGCGGGTGCTCGCGGTGATCGCGCTGGTCAGCGTCGGGTTCCAGCTCTTCCTCCTGCTCACCTCCAATCCCTTCGAGAGGCTGCTCCCAGCGCCGCTGGAGGGACGCGACCTCAATCCCCTCCTCCAGGACCCCGGCATGGCCGCGCACCCGCCGATGCTCTACATGGGCTACGTCGGCCTCGTGGTGCCGTTCGCCTTCGCGGTGGCCGCCCTGATCGAGGGACGCATCGACCTCGCGTGGACGCGCTGGACGCGGCCCTGGACCACCATCGCCTGGGCGTTCCTCACCGGCGGGATCATGCTCGGAAGCTGGTGGGCGTACAGCGAGCTCGGCTGGGGCGGGTGGTGGTTCTGGGACCCGGTCGAGAACGCCTCGTTCATGCCGTGGCTCGTCGCGACCGCGCTGATCCATTCGCTCGCGGTGACGGAGCAGCGCGGCGCCTTTCGCGCATGGACCCTGCTCCTCGCGATCTCCGGGTTCTCCCTGAGCCTGCTCGGGGCCTTCCTCGTGCGTTCGGGCGTGCTGGTGTCGGTCCACGCATTCGCCACCGACCCGGCGCGCGGGCTGTTCATCCTCGCCTTCCTCGGCCTCGTCATCGGCGCGGCGCTCGCGCTCTACGCCTGGCGCGCGGCGCGTCTCGCCGGCGGCGGCAACTTCGACGTGTGCTCGCGCGAGACCTTCCTGCTCGCCAACAACGTGCTTCTCGTGGCCACTGCGGCGACGGTGCTCCTCGGCACGCTCTACCCCCTGCTGCTCGACGCGCTCGACGCCGGGAAGATCTCCGTCGGGCCGCCCTACTTCAACGCGGTCTTCGTGCCGCTGATGCTGCCGCTGGCCGCACTGCTCGGATTCGCGCCGCTCGCCCGGTGGAAGCGGGACGAATGGCGGCGGCTGGGGGCGAAGGTCGGGATGCCGGTCCTGGTCGTGGTGCTCGCGTCGCTCGCGCTCGCGTTCGGCACCCCGGCGTCATGGGCGATGGCGGCGGGCACCGGGTTCGCGCTGTGGATCGCCGCGGGCGTGGCGCTGGGGCTGCGCGACCGCCTCCGGCACCGGCAGGGCGCGTCCGTGCGGCGCGCGCTCGGACGCGGCTTCGCCGGGATGAGCCTCGCCCATCTGGGCGCCGGGGTATTCATCGCCGGAGTGACTTGGACCACGGGGGCGGGCGTGGAGCGCGACGTGCGGCTCGCGCCCGGCGAGAGCGTCGAGGTCTCCGGCTACGCGTTCCGGTTCGACGGCGTGGCCGCGCACCTCGGCCCGAACTACCGTGCGGTGCGCGGTACGGTGCAGGTGCTGCGCGACGGCGAGCCGTACTCCGTGCTCCACCCGGAGAAGCGCACCTATCTCGCGCAGGCCGAGCCAATGACCGAGGCCGCGGTCAAGCCGGGCTTCACGCGCGATCTCTACGTGGCGCTCGGCGAGCCGGTGGGAACGGAGGGCGCGTGGACGATGCGCGTCCAGTACAAGCCGCTCGTGCGGTGGATCTGGCTCGGGCCGCTCATGATGGCGATCGGCGGGCTGCTCGCCGCCGGCGACCGCCGGTACCGGCCCTCGCCGCGTCCGGCTCGGGCACCGTCGGGCGCGGACCGGGCCCGGGCCTTCGGCTGAGCACGCGCCATGCGCATCCTGGCGCTCGTCACCGCGATCGTCTTCGGGAGCGCGGCCGCCGAGGCGCGGAGCGTGTTCGAGCCCCGCGGGTTCTCGAGCCCCGAGCACGAGCGGCTTTATCACGCGCTGATCGACGAGCTGAGGTGCCTCGTCTGCCAGAACCAGACCATCGCGGAGTCGAACGCCGACCTCGCCTCGGACCTGCGCCGCGAGGTGTACCGCATGGTCGAGGACGGCCGGAGCGCGGACGAGATCGCGGGGTTCATGGTCGCCCGCTACGGGGATTTCGTGCTCTACCGCCCGCCGTTGCGGGGCGGCACGGTCCTGCTGTGGGCGGGCCCGTTCGCGCTCGCGGCGATCGGGCTGACGGTGCTCGCGGTCCACCTGCGCCGGCGCCGCCGCGCGCCGGCCGCGCCGCTCGCGGCGATGGAACGGGAACGGCTCCGCCGCTTCCTCGACACGAACCCGGACGCCTGAGCACGAGACCCCGGCGGTCAGAGCCCTCCGTCCGCGTCGCGCCGCGGCCCGGAGCACGCCGGGATGGTCCCGCGGTCGAGGTCCTCCTGGAGCCGGCGCACTTCGTCGAGGATCCGGATGAACCGCCGGCCGAAGGCGGTCAGCGCGTACTCCACCTGGATCGGAGGACGGTCTCCGAAGACCGTGCGCCGGACGATCCCGTACCGGATCATCATCCGCCATCGCTCGTTCATCACCTTGGCCGACAACCCCGGACAGGCCCGGAGGATCGCGCTGGGCCGGGAGCACCCCTGCGCGACGAGCTGAAGCAGCCGGATCGACCACTTGCACCCGAGGACGCTCTCGACCTGCGCGGCGACGGGCGCCCTGCCCCGGTGCTCCCGCGCCGACGGTACCGTAGCTGTATCAGCCATGCGGCAATGACCCCATCACCATGATGTTCACCATGACGTTCGCGACAGTCCCCCGGTCAGACAGACGATGACGGGCGACGCTGGAACGACGGGGTTGCCGCGCGTCGCCCGGCGGCCGGACGGAACCGATCGAAACCATTATGTAACGTCCTCACCGGTCGGTTCACTCGTGACACGGGACTACTGGTGCCATAGGTTGGCGGGTACGTCAATTCGAAAGAGGCGATGCGCCGGTGGCCAGGCCGGCCATCCGGCGCTGTTCCGGATCGACCCGACCCCTGTTCGACACCCAAGTCGCACCGTGAAGGAGGGCAGATCATGAAGACCGGACCGGGATGGATGCTTGGTTACCTCGCAGCGTGCCTGATCGCCGCAACCGGCGCCAGCTCCGGCGCCCTTGCCGCCGGGGCGGACTTCGACCAGCTCCGGGACAAGTACTACGCCGATCACCCCGGCAAGGGGAAGTTCGGGGATCTCTGGGAGCCGATCGCGATCCAGAAGTACTGGAACCCGATCGACTTCTACACGCCGCCGGACACGATCCAGGGGAAATTCACCCGCGCCCAGTGCGTCGACTGCCACCAGGGGATGACCCCCGGGTGGGTGCACGCGTGGAGGAGCAGCGCGCACGGCAACCTCGACGGCATCCGCAACCTCGATCCGGAAGACTCCCGCTTCTACAAGAAGGCCGAGCTCGAGCGCATCGAGGCGCACCTCGCGTCCCGGGGCGTCCTGCAGCCGGGCGAGGCGCTCGCCGAAGTCGGCTGCATCGACTGCCACGGCGGCGTAGGGGCGGACGCGATCGAGCACCACACGGAGCTGAGGATGCCCGATCGCGCCGCCTGCGGAGAGTGCCACCTGCAGCAGTTCGCCGAGGCGGAGAGCGAGAAGGAGCAGACGTGGCCACAGGGGCAGTGGCCCCAGGGCCACCCCTCCCACGCCGTGGACTGGAAGGCCAACGTGCACACCGCGGTCTGGGCGGCGATGCCGCAGCGCGAGGTCGCGCAGGGCTGCGACATGTGCCACTACCAGCAGAACAAGTGCGACGGCTGCCATACGCGCCACAGCTTCTCCGCCGCCGAGGCCCGCATGCCGGAGGCGTGCGCGACCTGCCACAACGGAGTCGACCACAACGAGTGGGAGAACTACATGCTGTCGAAGCATGGCGTCATCTACCAGACCACCGGCAAGTCGCAGTGGGACTTCGAAGTGCCCCTGAAGGACGCGATGACGAAGGGCGGATACACGGCGCCGACGTGCGTCTGGTGTCATGCCGAGTTCGAAGGCGAGTTCACCCACAATCTCGTGCGCAAGGTGCGCTGGGGATTCAACCCGACGCCCGCCATCGCCGACAACCTCGGGCACCCGTGGTTCGAGGAGCGGAAGGAATCGTGGGTACGCACGTGCTCGAATTGCCATTCCGCCCGGTTCGCCCGAGACTGGCTCGACACCGCCGACAGGGGCACCATCCAGGGCCTCGAGGTGGAGCAGGAGGCGAAGAAGATCGTCCAGGCGCTCTACGACGACGGGCTGATGGTCGGGCAGAAGGACAATCGTCCGGCTCCACCCGCTCCTGAAACGGACGCGCCCGGTGCGTTCTTCGCCCTGTTCTGGGCGAAGGACAACAACCCTTCGCTGGTCGACCGCATCCACGCGGACATGTGGGAGCACGATCTGATCAAGCACTACAAGGGCCTGTTCCACATGAATCCGGGCGGATTCACCTACACCGAAGGGTGGTCGGAGCTGCTCAAGCGATACACCGAGATCCAGAACGAGAACACCCGGATCCGGGAGATGGATGCTCTGAGGAAGGAGGTGGAGATGCTGAAGAGCCGGCGCTGAAGCCCGTCACCGGAATCCGGAACCCGCGTGCTTCGGCATACATCGCGCAAGCGTAACTTCGACAAGGGATGGGAGAACGATGTCAGAAAAGAAACATGAGCTTCACCGGCGCGACTTCCTGAAGGTATCGACCGCGTCGACGGCCACCGCGTTCGGGGCGTTCGCCCTGGCGGGGAACCAGACCGCGATGGCGGCTGCACGGACGGCGGACAGCGGCGCCATGGTCGCGGCGTCGATGACCGAAGAGGAGATCGCGGCGCTGCCGCGAGTCAGGCAGGAGCTCGTCGCACCGCCCTTCGCTCCGGCGCACGAGCAGGTCGCGTCCGGCGGCCCGAAGGTGGTCGAAGTCACCCTGACGTGCCAGGAGGTCCGCTGGCCGGTGGACGATACGGGCGCCGAGGTCTGGGCCATGACGTACAACGGCTCGGTTCCCGGCCCGCTCATCGTCTGTCACCAGGACGACTACGTGGAGCTGACGCTGAAGAACCCCTCCACCAACATCATGGATCACAACATCGACTTTCACGCGTCGACCGGCGCTCTCGGCGGTGGAGCCCTCACCAAGGTCCTGCCGGGCGAGGAGACGGTCCTGCGCTTCAAGGCCACGAAGGCGGGTGTCTACATCTACCACTGCGCGCCCGGCGGGCAGATGATCCCCTATCACGTGGTGCACGGAATGAACGGCGCCATCATGGTCCTGCCGAGAGAGGGCCTGACCGACGGAAAGGGCAATCCGCTCGCCTACGACCGCGCCTACTACGTCGGAGAGCAGGACTTCTACGTTCCGAGGGACGAGAACGGCGACTGGAAGGTCTATGGCGGACCCGCGCAGAACTTCGCCGACGTCTTTCCGGTCATGCGGACCCTGACCCCGACCCACGTGGTGCTCAACGGCAAGGTCGGCGCCCTCACCGGCGACGCGGCCCTGAAGGCGAATGTCGGCGAGTCCGTGCTGTTCGTCCACTCCCAGGCCAACCGTGATTCGCGGCCGCACCTGATCGGCGGTCACGGCGACTACGTCTGGGAAACCGGTTCGTTCGCCGACGTGCCGGCGACCGGACTCGAGACCTGGCTGATCCGGGGAGGATCGGCGGGCGCCGCCCTGTACACCTTCCACCAGCCGGGGGTGTACGTCTACCTGAACCACAACCTCATCGAGGCGGTGGAGCTGGGCGCGGCATCGCATGTCGTCGTCGACGGCGAGTGGAACGACGACCTGATGAAGCAGGTGAAGAAGCCGAGCCGGATGGCCTGAGACCGCCTGCCCGAGATGACCCGGGGTGGCCCGAGTCCGCGCACGGACGGATTCGGGCGCCTCGGGCTCCGCCCCGGCGCCGGCGAAATGAGGACCGCACGCTACCTTGCCCTGTGTCTCCTCGCCGGCGGCGTGGCATTCGGCGCCGGCGCGGCAGCGTCGTGGCTGCTGGGCCGCACCGCCGTGGCGACGGACGGCGACGGCGCCGTCGCCACGGCGGCGCTGCCGGACCTCGTCTCCGTCGCGCTGGATGAAGCCGCCGGGGTACCCGGCCCCGCCCGCACCATTCATGTCGCAAGGTACGAGGTGACCATCGCCGACTGGGGTCGATGCGCCGCCGGCGGAGGCTGTGCCTTCACGCCGCGTCGGCGTCCCTACCAGAGCGGCGATCATCCGGTCACGGGGGTGAGCTGGCTGGATGTCCAGCAGTATGTCGCCTGGCTGTCGGAGACGACGGGGCGGAGCTTCCGTCTCCCGATGGAGGGGGAGTGGGACTTTCTGGCAAGGGACGTCGTGGAGCAGAAGGCCGAGAAGCTCTGGGACGACCCGCGCCTCGCCTGGGCCGCGGACTACGCGAGCTTCGCAAGGCGGGAGAAGAAGGCCACGGAGTCCGTCGGCCACTTCGGCGCGAACCGCCTGGGGATCCATGATCTGGGCGGCAACGTCTGGGAATGGACCGACTCCTGCTGGCGCAGAGGCGGGGATTCGGACGGCGCCGGAGCGCGGGCGCGCTGCGGCGGGGTCCGGGTCCTGGCCGGCGAGCACAAGACGTATCAGTCCGAGTTCATCCGCCAGGTGCCTCTGGGCGGGTGCTCGATCGGCTACCCTCCCGCCAATCTCGGCTTTCGGGTGGTGCTGGACGATGGGCCGGGCGGGACCCGGCACGGCGCCCTGGAAGGACTGCTGCGGGCGCTGCGCATCCGGTCCGCCTGAACGAACGCGCGGCGCGCGGGTCCGACCGGGCGGGACGCGGCCCCGTGGCCACACCCCCCGCCCCGATCCACCCCGGGCCGGGCTTCCGCACGCCATGAGACGACGGCACGTTGCCAGGACTTCCGATGCAGCTCATTCGAATCGCGGTGGCCGCACTGGCGTGGGGCCCGGTGTCGTGGTCGGGCGCCGGGGAGCCGCCCCCCACCATGTTCCGGTACGAGGAACGGGCCGTGGCGCTGGAGCCGCGCCACCTCGAATCGTTCGATACCCGATTCCCCGTCGACGGGATCGCGCGATTCACCGTCTCGGTGGGCGGCTCCCTCTCCTATCGTCTGGACGTGGCGCGGTACCGGGATTCGGACGGCGCCCCGCGGCGGGCCATCGTGCACCTGCCCCGGAGCCGCCCGGAGTCTGCCCCGGCGGCGGGAATCGACCCCTACCTGCTCCGGCGCGACGCCTGGAACGACCTGAGCCGGGCCGTGGCCCGGCACACCGGCGACGGGGCGATGTTCGTCGGGTGGTGGGACAACATGCAGCGGCTCCACCTCCGCACCGGCCGTCGTGGCCGCCCGCGTCATCCGGACCCCGGCGCCTATCCGCGGCCCGAACAGAGAGAATTCTGGGAAACGGTTGCCGGAGGCTTCCTGCGGGACGAATCGCTCGCCTGCCTGAGCCGGCGCCTGCTGGAAGATGCGGACGAAGCGCTGGCCCGCATCGCCGAATGCGCCTGGCGCGGCGAGTCCGGCCCGTTCTTCCTGCTCGTGTCCACCGACGACCTCTCGCACATCCAGGAGCTGTCCTATCTGGCGGGCCGCGCCATCCCCCTGGAGACCCGCCTGTTCTCGACCGAAGGCGACATCCACGGCCTGGTCGCGTCGGTCAGGTCCTGGGCCGGGGACGGGGACGGGACCGGAAGCCATCTCGTCCAGCCCGCGCCCGGCTACGCGGTGCGCGCCTGGAGGGTGACGGACGAAGCCTTCGAGAATTCGCTGCTCGCCCGCCTGCTGCCCTTCAGCTCGTCGCTCGAGCGCGACCCGCCGGAGCGTGCGAGGCTCGTGTATCAGTCGGCGACGGACGCCTACCTGAGCATCTACGAGATCACGCGGCCGGACTGAGCGCCCCGGCGGCGCGCCGCGGCCGATGCATTCGGCCCCGGGATCGCGCAGAATCCGCGCTCGCCGTTCCGGCCTCCATCCATCCGCGGAGAGGACTCCCGACTTGTCCAGCGCCGTGCAGCAGCGCCTGCGCAGTCTCGTCGAGGCGCTCGGCCCCTCCCCGTTCGCGGGGAGGCGGGTCGGGGTCGAGAAGGAGAGCCTGCGGGTCGACCGCGCCGGCTACATCTCCCGGCGCCCCCACCCGGAGGCGCTCGGCTCCGCCCTCACCCACCCCACGATCACCACCGATTTCTCCGAGGCGCTGCTGGAGTTCGTGACCCCCGCCTATCGCGGCGTGCGCGAGACGGCCCGCAGCCTCCGGCACCTCCACCGGTTCACCTACCCGCTGATCGGCGACGAAGTGCTGTGGGCGACGAGCATGCCGTGCATGGTCACCGGCGATCGCTCCATCCCCATCGCACGCTACGGCAGCTCCAACGTGGGCACGATGAAGCACGTGTACCGGCGCGGGCTGAGCCACCGCTACGGCCGGGTGATGCAGATCATCTCCGGCGTGCACTTCAACTTCTCCCTGCCCCGGCCGTTCTGGGCCGCGTTCCGCGAGACGGAGGGGCTCGAAGGAGAGCGCCTCGAGGCGTTCGCATCCGGGAGGTACTTCGCCCTGGTGCGCAACTTCCACCGCCGCGGATGGCTCGTGCCGCTGCTGTTCGGGTCGTCGCCGGCGATCTGCCGCTCCTTCCTCGGCACCGCGGCGCATGCGTTCTCCGAGCTCGGAAGAGACACGCTCTACGAGCCGTTCGCCACCTCGCTGCGCATGAGCGACATCGGCTACAAGAACAAGTCGCAGAGACAGCTCGGGATCTCCTACGACTCTCCCGCCGACTACATCCGCACGCTGCACGAGGCCACCGAGGCCGCGCATCCGCCCTACGGGGAGCTCGGGGTCGTGGTCGACGGCGAGCACCGCCAGCTCAACGCGAACCTCCTCCAGATCGAGAACGAGTACTACAGCTTCGTTCGCCCCAAGCAGATCGCGCGCTCGGGAGAGAAGCCCACCGTCGCGCTGCAGCGGCGCGGCGTGCGATACGTGGAGATCCGGGCGCTCGACGTCGACCCGTTCTCGCCGATGGGGATTGAGGAGGACGCGATGCGCTTCATGGAGGCGTTCCTGATCCACTGCGTGCTCGATTCGAGCCCTCCCTTGTCGCCGCGGGAACGCGAGGAGAGCGAGGAGAACCAGCGGCTCGTCGCGGTGCGCGGGCGCGACCCGGCGCTGCGGCTGCGGCGGGCGGGGTCCGGGGTGCCCATCCTCGACTGGGCCCGCGAGATCGTCGACGCGGTCGCGGAGATTGCCGGTCTGCTCGATGCGCCGACCCGGACCCGCCGCTACGCCGAGGCGGTCCACTCCTGCCGCGCGTCCCTCGACGATCCGCAACGGCTCCCGTCGGCGCGGGTACTGGACGAGATGCGCGCGCGGGCCGAGACATTCTTCGAGTTCGCCATGCGCAAGTCCGAGGAGCACCGCGCGGCCCTCCTCGCGGCGCCGTTGCCGGCCGCCCGCAGGGCGGCGCTGGAAGCGGAGGCGACCGCGTCGCTGCGCGCCCAGCGCGACATGGAGGCCGCGGACCGCCTCTCCTTCCCGGACTATCTGGCGCGCTATTTCGCCCAGCGGCCCGCCGCCACGGCGCCCGCGGCTCACGAGGCCGCGCCGGAAGCGGCCTGAGGCGTGACGGACATGCACACCGAAGCCACCACCGCAACCTCGCCGCCCCGTTCCGTCACGGCGCTGGCCGCCCACGGGGTCTGGTCCCCGGTCCTCGTGCCCCTGCGAGCGGACCTCGGCATCGATCCGGAGCGGTTCGTCGCGCACGCGCACTGGCTCCTCGCCCGGGGCTGTCACGGTCTCGCGCTGTTCGGCACCACCAGCGAGGCGAATTCGTTCTCGGTGTCCGAGCGAAAGGCGCTCCTCGAACGAGTCGTCGAGGCCGGCATTTCGCCCGAGCGCCTCATGATCGGCACCGGATGCTGCGCCCTCACCGACAGCGTGGAGCTCACCCGGCACGCGATCGGCGCCGGGTGCCGCCGCGTGCTCATGCTGCCGCCCTTCTACTACAAGGGAGTCGGCGACGAGGGACTCTTCCGGAGCTTTGCCGAGGTGATCGAACGCGTCGGGAGCCCCGACCTGAGGGTGTTCCTCTACCACTTCCCGAGACTTTCCGGAGTGCCGGTCACCGAGGGGCTGATCGCGCTGCTCGTCGACGCGTTCCCGGAAGTCGTCGCCGGCGTGAAGGACAGCTCCGGCGAGTGGTCGAATACCCGGATGATGCTCGACCGCTTCCCCCGCCTCGCGATCTTCCCGGGCTCGGAAGTGTTCCTGCTCGACGGGCTCCGCGCCGGCGGGGCGGGCTGCATCACCGCCACGTCGAACGTCAACGCGGCCGGGGCCCGGGCCGTATTCGACGCCTGGCGCGCCGGCCGCGACGACGCCGACGCCGACGCGCGGCAGGCGGCGGCGACGGCGGTCCGCCGCGCCATCGATCGGCACCCGGGGATACCGGCCCAGAAGTTCCTCATCGCCCGCCACCGAGGCGACCCGGCATGGCGCGCGGTCCGGCCGCCCCTGACCGCGCTCGCCGACGATGCGGGACGCGACCTGCTCGGCGCGCTCTCCGCCACGGAGTTCGACGGCGCCCGCCTCGCGATCCGGTAGGCGCACGGCTCCGGAGAGCGCCGCCCCGGGCCGCGCGGGAACGAATCCGCCCTGAATTCCGACCCGCCGGCGGCGCCGCGCCCCGGGCGTTCCGTGCGAGAATCCGCCCCTTCGGATTCGCGTGCGCCCGGTGACGGACATGACACACAGCCATCGCCGCACCGGCGGCCGGGTCCTCGTCGACGCCCTGCGCATCCACGGCGTCGACACCGTCTTCTGCGTGCCGGGCGAGAGCTTCCTCGCGGCCCTCGACGCCCTCCACGATGCGCGCGACGCCATCTCGACGATCACCTGCCGGCACGAGGGCGGCGCCGCCAACATGGCCGAAGCCCGCGGCAAGCTCACCGGGCGGCCGGGCATCGTCATGGTCACCCGCGGACCCGGCGCCTGCCACGCGGCCATCGGCCTTCACAACGCATCCCAGGACTCGACGCCGATGGTGCTGTTCATCGGCCAGGTCGAGCGCGGGCACTCGGACCGGGAGGCGTTCCAGGAGATCGAGTACCGCCGGTTCCTCGAGCCGCTGTGCAAGTGGGTCGTGCAGATCGACGATCCGGCCCGCATCCCCGAGCTCGTGAGCCAGGCGTTCCACCGGGCCTGCTCGGGCCGGCCGGGCCCCGTCGCCGTCGCGCTGCCCGAGGACATGCTGGTCGAGGAGACCGCCGTCGCGGACGCGGGACCGTACACCGTGGTGTCGCCCGGCGTCGCCGGCCACGTGATCCCGGAGCTGCGGTCCCGGCTCGCCGCCGCGCGGCGGCCGCTGGTGATCGCCGGTGGCGGCGGCTGGTCGGCGCGGGCGAGCGAGGACCTCGCCCGGTTCGTCGCGGCGAATGCGCTCGCCACCGCCGCATCGTTCCGCTGCCAGGACCGCCTCGACAACACCCATCCCTGCTACGCCGGCGACCTGGGGCTCGGCATCGACCCGAAGCTCGCCGAGCGGGTACGCGACGCCGACCTGCTGCTGGTCGTCGGGGCCCGGCTCGGCGAGATGACGACGCGCGGGTACCGGCTCGTCGTGCCGCCGTGCCCGCGGCAGACGATCGTGCACGTGCACCCGGACCCCGGCGAGCTCGGCCGGGTGTACCAGCCGGCGCTGGCGGTCTGCGCGAGCCCGGCCGAGTTCCTGCGCGCCGCCGCCGCGATGCCCCCGGTGGACGCGGGCGCCTGGCGCGGGTCCACCGCCCGCGCCCACGCGCAGTACCTGGAGTCCGTCGAGCCGACCGCCGGCCTGCCGGGACCGGTGGAGATGGGGAAGGTCATGGCGCACCTGCGCGCGCGGCTGCCGCCGGAAGCGATCCTCACCACCGACGCCGGCAACTTCTCCGCGTGGGTGCACCGGCACTACGTCTACCGGACGTTCCCGAGCCAGATCGGCCCCACCAGCGGCGCGATGGGCTACGGGATCCCGGCCGCCATCGCGGCCCGCCACGCCTGCCCGGACCGCCCGGTGGTGGCGTTCTGCGGCGACGGCGGGGCGCTGATGACCGGGCAGGAGATCGCGACCGCGGTGCACCACGGGATCGATCCCGTCATCCTGGTGGTGAACAACTCGATGTACGGGACCATCCGCATGCACCAGGAACGGGCGTATCCCGGCCGCGTGATCGGGACCGCCCTCACCAACCCCGACTTCGTGGCCTGGGCGCGGAGCTTCGGCGCGTTCGCGGCCCGGGTCGAACGCACCGACGAATTCCCCGACGCCTTCGAAGCCGCGCTGTCGGCCGGGCGCGCCGCCGTCGTCGAGCTCCGGATCGACCCGGAGCTGATCACCACCCGCACGACGCTCGCACGGGTCCGCGGCGCCGGCGCGCGCACCTGAGTCCCCGGCCCTCCGCCATGCTCGCGGCGATCGCCAGCGCGTGGGCGCTGCTCCTCGGCATCGCCCTCATCATGCTCGGCAGCGGGCTGCAGACCACGCTGCTCGGGGTGCGGGCGACCCTGGAGGGGTTCGGCACCGGAAGCACGGGGTTCGTGATGACCGGCTACTTCGCCGGCTTCCTCGCCGGCTCGCTCATCGTCCCGCGCCTGCTCGCCAACGTCGGGCACATCCGGGTCTTCGCCGCCCTCGCCTCGGTCGCGTCGGGCGCCGCCCTGCTGCACCCCGTCTTCGTGACCCCGGCCGCCTGGTTCCTCATCCGGCTGGCGACGGGATTCTGCTTCTCCGGCCTCTTCGTGGTCGCCGAGAGCTGGATCAACGACGCGGCGACGAACCGGACCCGCGGGCAGTTGCTCTCGGTGTACATGATCATGGTGATGGGGGGCATGGGCATCGGCCAGCTCCTGCTGAACCTGTCCGACCCGCGCGGCTTCGAGCTCTTCGTGCTGATCTCGGTCCTGGTCTCCTTCGCGCTCGTCCCGATCACGCTGAGCGTGGGCCGCGCGCCGGCGTTCGAGGCGCCGGAGTCCATCGGGGTCCGGGCCCTGTTCCGGGCATCGCCGCTTGGCATCTCCGGCGCCTTCCTCGTCGGGATCGCGCACAGCGCCCTGTTCTCGATGGGGCCGGTGTACGCCACCGGGATCGGGCTCGGCGTCGATCGGGTCTCCCTGTTCATCGCCGCCGCGCTGTTCGGGGGACTGGTGTTCCAGTGGCCGATCGGCTGGCTGTCCGACCGCTACGACCGGCGCCGGGTCATCGTGGTCGCGGCCTGGATCGCGACCGCCGCCTCGTTCACCGCCGGCGCCGGCGGCATCGTCTCGTACCCGCTGCTCGTCGCCTCGACCGCCCTGCTCGGCGGCATGTCGCTGCCGCTGTACTCGTTGTGCGGCGCCCACATCAACGACCACCTGACGCCGCGGCAGATCGTGGCGGCCAGCGCCACGCTGGTGCTGGTCGGCGGGTTCGGACTCGTGCTGGGTCCGTCGCTCGCCGCCGCGCTGATGCAGCTCACGGGCCCGGCGGGGATATTCTGGCTGCTCGTCCTCGTGCACGGGTCCATCGGCGCGTACGGCCTGTACCGGATGGCGCGCCGCAAGCCGGTGCCGCTCGACGAGCAGCGCACCTACGACCCGGTGAGCCTGCGCACGTCGCCGATCGTGCAGGCGCAGACGGGGGGCGACGAGGAAGGCGGCGCCTGACCCGTCGTGCACGCCGAGCCCGGTGGCAGGGCTGTCCGGAAGCCGTGAGGAGCGGTTGATCAGGCGCTTCCTCACGGCATTCGAGCCGGGCCTTCGATGCCGAGAGGCCGCCGGTCACCGGGCGATATTCCAGTCTGGCGGCCAGTGGCCGCGACCCTGGGACAGCCCTGGGCCCGGTGGCGGCTCGCGTGCCGGCGGCTGTCGGCGACTCGCGAGGCGCGGCCGGTGGTGAGATGATACGGTGGCATCCCCTCCCCGGACGACGGACCCGCCCGGGCCGCGAAGGAGCCACGATGAGCGATGCGGTGACGGATCGCGAAGCCCGCCGGCGCGGCCTGCTCGCGGAGCTCCGCCGCTTCCTCCCCGCCGCCTCGGTGCTCCACGCCGGGGAGGACCTGAAGCCCTACGAGTGCGACGGGCTCACCGCCTACCGCCAGGCCCCCCTCGTGGCCGTGCTTCCCGACACCGTGGAGCAGGTGCGGGAGGTGATGCGCGCCTGCGCCCGCCTCGGCGTGCCGGTGGTCGCGCGCGGGGCCGGCACGGGGCTGTCGGGCGGGGCGCTGCCGCTCGCCGACGGGGTGCTGCTGAGCCTCGCGAAGCTCAACCGGATCCTGGAGGTCGACACCGTCAACCGCACCGCGCGGGTCGAGCCCGGGGTACGCAACCTCGCCATCTCCGAGCGCGTGGCGCCCCTCGGGCTCTACTACGCACCGGACCCGTCCTCCCAGATCGCGTGCAGCATCGGCGGCAACGTGGCGGAGAACGCGGGCGGGCTCCACTGCCTGAAGTACGGCCTCACCGTGCACAACGTCCTGGAGCTCACCGTGATCACCGCCGACGGCGAACGCATCACCATCGGCGGCGGGGCGCTCGACTCTCCCGGCTACGACCTGCTCGCGCTGATGACCGGCTCCGAGGGCCTGCTCGGCGTGGTGGTCGAGGTCAGGGTGAAGCTGCTGCCGAAGCCCGCCTCGGCGAAGGTGGTGCTCGCGGCGTTCGCCGACGTGGAGGGTGCGGGCGCGGCGGTCGGGGCCATCATCGCCGGGGGCATCCTTCCCGCCGGGCTGGAGATGATGGACAGCTTCGCGATCCGCGCCACCGACGACTTCTGCGGCGCCGGCTACCCCACCGGCGCCGCCGCCATCCTGCTGTGCGAGCTCGACGGCGTCGAGGAGGAGGTCGAGGACCAGGTAGCGGACGTGCGGGCGGTGCTGGAGCGCTGCGGCGCGACCGAGGTCCGCGTCGCGCGCGACGACGCCGAGCGCGCGCGCTTCTGGGCCGGGCGCAAGGCCGCGTTCCCCGCCGCCGGCCGCCTCTCCCCGGACTACCTCTGCATGGACGGCACCATCCCGCGGCGCGAGCTTCCGGCCGTGCTCAACCGCATGCAGGCGCTCTCCGGCGAGTCGGGCCTCCGCATCATGAACGTGTTCCACGCCGGCGACGGCAACCTGCACCCGCTCATCCTCTACGACGCGAACGCCCCCGGCGAGCTGGCGCTCGCCGAGCGGGTCGGGGCGCGGATCCTCGAGCTCTGCGTCGAGGTCGGGGGGACCATCACCGGCGAGCACGGGGTCGGGGTGGAGAAGGTCGACCAGATGTGCGTGCAGTTCGCATCCCCCGAGCTTGCCCAGTTCCACTGCGTCAAGGCCGCGTTCGACCCCGGCGGCAGGCTCAACCCCGGCAAGGCGGTGCCGACCCTGGCGCGCTGCGCCGAGTACGGCGCCATGCACGTGCACGGCGGCAGGCTGCCGTTCGCGGACATCGAGCGGTTCTGAGCCGGGACGCCGGCGGCTCCGGACCGGGACCCCGAGCCGACCCGAGTCGATGGATGCCGATCTGACCGAGGCGTTGCGCGAGCGGGTTGCGGCCGCGGCCGGCGACGCCACCCCCCTCGCGATCACCGGCGGCGGCACCAAGGACTTCCTGGGCCGCATCGCGCAGGCGGAGCCGCTCGACGTGTCCGGCCATCGCGGCATCGTCACCTACGAGCCGACCGAGCTGGTGCTCTCGGCCCGCGGCGGCACCCCGCTCTCGGAGGTCGAGGCGGCGCTCGAAGCCGATGGCCAGATGCTCGCGTTCGAGCCGCCCTCGTTCGGCGCGGAAGCGACCATCGGCGGCACCATCGCGGCCGGGCTCTCCGGCCCGGCGCGTCCATACGCGGGCGCGGCGCGCGACTTCGTGCTCGGCACCCGGGTGCTGAACGGCAGGGGCGAGGCGCTGCGGTTCGGCGGCGAGGTGATGAAGAACGTCGCCGGCTACGACGTGTCGCGCCTGATGACCGGGGCCTGCGGGACCCTCGGGGTGCTGCTCGAAGTATCGCTGAAGGTGCTGCCGCGCCCCGCAGTCTCCCGCACCCTCGCGTTCGACGTGACCGCGGAGGAGGCGATCGGGCGTTGCAACGCCTGGGCCACGAAGCCGCTGCCCGTCACCGGCGCCTGCCACGACGGGGAGCGGCTGCGCGTGCGCCTCGCGGGGACCGGGGGCGGCGTCACCGCCGCGGCCGCCGCGCTCGGCGGCGAGGCCGTGGAGGGCGACGGCTTCTGGACCGCGCTCCGGGAGCACACGCTGGCCTTCTTCACCCGCGCCGGCGCCCCGCTGTGGCGGGTCTCGGTCCCGCCCGGCGCGGCGATGACGGAGCCCGACGGCGACCTCCTCGTCGACTGGGGCGGGGCGCTGCGCTGGCTGCGCACCGGGGCCCCGGCCGCGGAAGTGCGCACGGCGGCCGAGCGCGCCGGCGGCCACGCGACGCTCTTTCGCGGCGGCGACCGCACCGGCGAGGTATTCCATCCCCTCGCCCCGGCCGTGCGCGGGATCCACGAACGCCTCAAGGCGGCGTTCGATCCGGCCGGCATCCTCAATCCGGGGCGGATGTACGAGGGGATGTGAAGTGCCGGCGCATCCCGCCCACCGCGGCCGGGCGGCCGCCCTCCTCTCCGGGCCGACCCCGCCGGGCCTTCGGCCGCGGGCTCCGCGCACCGGCCGCATGTCCGGCCGCGCCCGCCTTCCCGGCCGGACGCATGAGGACTCCTGAGTGCAGACCCGTCTCGCCGACTTCATCCGCGACACCCCCGACGGCCGCACCGCGGACGCCATCCTGCGCAAGTGCGTGCACTGCGGCTTCTGTACCGCGACCTGTCCGACCTACCAGCTCCTCGGCGACGAGCTCGACGGGCCGCGCGGGCGGATCTACCTCGTCAAGCAGCTCCTGGAAGGCGCGGACGTCACCACCCGCACCCAGACCCGCCTCGACCGCTGCCTCACCTGCCGCGCCTGCGAGACCACGTGTCCGTCCGGCGTGCGGTACGGGCGGCTCGCGGACATCGGCCGCCGCCTCGTGGACCAGCGGGTCCCGCGCCCCCTCGCCGAGCGCCTGAAACGCGGGGCGCTGCTCGCGGTCCTCCCGCACCGCTCCCGGTTCGCGCCGCTGCTCGCGATGGGCCGCCTCGTGCGCCCGCTGCTGCCGCGCGCCGCCGCGCGCAGGGTTCCGCCGGGCGAGCCGGCGGGACGCTGGCCGGCGCCCCGGCACGCCCGGCGGGTGCTCGCGCTCGGCGGCTGCGTGCAGGGCGCCATCGCGCCCGGCATCGACGCGGCGGCGGCGCGGGTGCTCGATCGGCTGGGGATCAGCTATGTGCCGGCGCCGGCCTCGGGCTGCTGCGGGGCGGTGGGCCACCATCTCGGCGCCCGGGCCGCGGCGCTCGCGATGACGCGCCGGAACATCGATGCGTGGTGGCCGGAGATCGAGGCCGGCGCCGAGGCCGTCGTGGTCACCGCCAGCGCCTGCGCGGCCGAGGTCAAGGAGTACGCGGAGCTCCTGGAGGACGACCCGGCCTATGCCGGGAAGGCGGAGCGGGTCTCGTCGCTCGCGCGGGACCTGAGCGAGGTCGTCGCGGCCGAGGACTGCTCCGGCCTCGCCCGCAACGGCCCGCCGGGGCGCGTCGCGTTTCACTCGCCGTGCACGCTGCAGCACGGACAGAGGCTTCGGGGCGTGGTCGAGGGCATCCTCGAGCGGGCGGGCTTCGAGCTCGCCGCGGTGGACGACGCCCACCTGTGCTGCGGCTCCGCGGGGACCTACTCCATCCTGCAGCCGGCGCTCTCCCGCGAGCTGCTGTCCCGCAAGATCGGGAGCCTGGAGGCGGGTCGTCCGGAGGCGATCGCCACCGCGAACATCGGCTGCTTCGCGCACCTCGCCACCGCGGCGTCGGTCCCGGTCCGGCACTGGATCCAGCTTCTGGACCCTGGTGACGGGACATGATCCGCCATTCTTCGTCCGATCGACGACCGCCCGCTTTCGAGGCGGGGCCGGCGTCGACGATCTCGATCTCGTCATGCGGGCGTGGGGTTCCGAGCGTCCGGCCCGGGAGTGCTGATCGAACCCCATCGTACGACTCCCTTCCCGATTCACTTCGTCACTCGTCGTCGTACAATCGCCCGGGTCCGCGCTCGGCCTTTCGCTGGTCACGAGCGCATGAAGCCATCCTCCACGCGCCCCGTGCCGCCGGGCGCCCTGCCCCCGGCGTGTTCCCCACGAGACCACCCATGAGCGGACCCCGGTACATCAGCTTCGACACCCTGAGCCTGCACGCGGGCCAGCACCCCGACCCGGCGACCGGCGCGCGCGCGACGCCCATCTACCAGACCACGTCCTACGTGTTCCGGGACTCGGACCACGCCGCGGCGCTGTTCAACGCCGAGCGGCCCGGCCACGTGTACTCGCGCATCACCAACCCCACCACCGCGGTGCTCGAAGAGCGCATCGCCGCGCTCGAAGGAGGGGTCGGGGCCATCGCCACCGCGAGCGGACAGGCCGCGCTGCACCTCGCGGTCGCGACCATCGTGGGCGCGGGCGAGCACATCGTGGCGTCGTCCGCGCTCTACGGCGGCTCGCACAACCTGCTCTCCTACACCCTGCCCCGCTTCGGCATCGAGACGACGTTCGTCGACCCGCGAGACCCGGGCGCGTTCCGCGACGCCATCCGCCCGCAGACCCGCCTCGTGTTCGGCGAGACCCTCGGCAACCCCGGCCTCGACGTGCTCGACATCCCCGCCGTCGCCGATGTCGCGCACGCCGCCGGCCTGCCGCTCCTGGTCGACTCCACGTTCACCACCCCGTACCTGCTGCGCCCGTTCGACCACGGGGCGGACCTCGTCTTCCACTCGGCGACGAAGTTCCTCGGCGGCCACGGGATCGCGATCGGCGGGGTGCTGGTCGACGGCGGCACCTTCGACTGGGACGCGTCGGGCCGGTTCCCGACCCTCACCGAGCCCTATGCCGGGTTCCACGACATGGTGTTCACCGAGGAGTACGGCCCCGCCGCGTTCATCGCGCGCGCGCGCAAGGAAGGCGCCCGGGACTTCGGGGCCTGCATGAGCCCCACCACCGCGTTCCATATCCTCCAGGGGGTGGAGACCCTCCCGCTCCGCATGGAGCGCCACGTCGCCAATACCCGCAGGGTCGTGGAATTCCTCGTCCGCCACGATGCCGTCGCGAGCGTCGTCCATCCCGAGCTTCCCGGCCATCCCGACCACGCGCTCGCGAAGAGGCTGCTGCCGCGCGGCTGCGGGGCGGTGTTCAGCTTCGAGCTGCGGGGTGGACGCGAAGCGGGACGCACCTTCATCGAGTCGCTGCGGGTCTTCTCGCACCTGGCGAACGTCGGCGACGCGAAGTCCCTCGTCATCCACCCCGCGAGCACCACCCACCACCGGATGGACGCCGGGGCGCTCGCCCGGGCCGGGATCGCGGAGGGGACGGTGCGGCTGTCCATCGGGCTCGAGGACATCGACGACCTGCTCGACGACCTGGGGCGTGCGCTGCACCGCTCGCAACGGGCCGCGCGAGCGACGGCCGGCGCGAGGAGGGCGGCATCGTGAGGTTCGAGGTCGACGGAGTCCCGAGCTACGCGTACACCGGGTCGCGCCCCCTCGTCGCGGGGCAGCCGGCGGTCGTGTTCGTCCACGGGGGCGGACTCGACCACAGCGTGTGGATCCACCAGAGCCGATACTTCGCGCACCACGGCTTCAACGCGCTCGCCCTCGACCTCCCGGGCCACGGCCGCTCGGAGGGCGGCCCGCTTCCGGCGATCGGGGAGATGGCGCGCTGGGTCATGCGCGCGGCCGACGCCCTCGGCATCGAACGCCTCCACGTCGCCGGACACAGCATGGGCTCGCTGGTCGCGCTGGAGACGGCCGGCCTGCATCCGGACCGCGTGGACGCGGCGGCGCTCGTCGGCTGCTCGGTGCCGATGGCGGTCTCCGGGGCCCTGCTCGACGCGGCGAAGGCGAACGACCACGCCGCGTTCGACATGATCACGCTGTGGGGGCACCGGGCGGGCGCCCAGCTCGGCGGCAATCCGGCCCCCGGGATGTGGATGACCGGCGGGGGGGTGCGGCTCCTCGAACGCAGCCGCCCGGGGGTGCTGCACAACGACCTGAACGCGTGCAACGAGTACCGCCACGGACTGGAGTCCGCGGCGAAGGCCGCCTGTCCCGTGCACCTGCTCATCGGGCGGGAAGACGTGATGGCCCCTCCGCGCGCGACCCGCGAGCTGATCGCGGCGCTGCCGGTGGTGCGCGTCGTCGAGCTCGCGGACTGCGGCCACATGCTGATGGCGGAGCAGCCCGACGCGGTCCGCGACGCGCTGATCGCCGCCTTTCCGGCCCCCGGCGCCTGAGGCGCCGCTGCTTCCCGGCCGCCATCCCGGATACGTACCCGCGGACCGCGGCCGCGACGTTCCTCCGGCGATCGGCGGACGGCGGACGGCTCCCGCGGGTCCGCCGGGCTCGACGCGTCTCCACCGGAGCGTCCGTGCATCCGATACACTTCGCCGCCCCGATCACATGACCACGGCGATGACCGAGCCAGCACGAATCGGGTTCCAGGGAGAGCCGGGAGCGTACAGCCACCTCGCGTGCCGGGAGGCGTACCCCGCGATGGAGCCGGTGCCCTACGCGAGCTTCGAGGACACCTTCGCCGGCGGAAAGAACGGCGAGGTCGACCTCGTGATGATCCCGATCGAGAACTCCCTCGGAGGCCGCGTCGCGGACATCCACCACCTGCTGCCGGAGTCGAACCTGCACATCGTCGCCGAGCACTTCCAGTCGGTGCAGCATCATCTGCTCGCGGTGCCGGGGACCACGCTCGAAGACATCGAGGCGGTCGAGTCCCATGTCCAGGCGCATGCGCAGTGCCGGCGGTTCATCCGCGACCTCGGCGTCCGGCCGGTGACGACCGCCGACACCGCCGGCGCGGCGCGGCACGTCGCCGAGCGCCGCGACCCGAGCATCGCGGCGATCGCATCGGGGCTCGCCGGAGAGATCTACGGGCTCGAGGCGCTGCACGCCCGGATCGAGGACTACCATGCGAACACTACGCGGTTCGTGGTGATGGCGCGCGAGCCGGCCCGCCCCGACCCGGTCCGGCCGTGCGTGACGTCCATCGTGTTCCAGGTCCGGAGCGTCCCCGCCGCGCTCTACAAGGCGCTCGGGGGCTTCGCGACCAACGGGGTGAACATCACCAAGATCGAGAGCTACATCGTGGACGCGAGCTTCACCGTCGCGCAGTTCTACGCCGAGTTCGAGGGACATGTCGAGCACCGGCTCGTGAAGCTCGCGCTGGAGGAGCTCGAGTTCTTCTCGAAGGAGGTCTCGATCCTCGGCGTCTATCCCGCACATCCCTTCCGCCGCGGCGCCGGGCTGTCCACATGATGGCGTCCGTCCCCATGTCGGCGGCGCCACGGCCGCGCAGCCGCACCCTCCTTCTTCGCTCACTCCCTTCGGACCGGTAATCATGCGCAATTCGAAGCCGATGCGCGGCCGCAACTTCCTGATGACGCCGGGGCCCTCCAACATCCCCGACCGCGTGCTCGCCGCGATGCACCGCCCCGCCGTCGACCTGGTCGACTCCGACTTCATGGCCGTCACCGAGTCATGCTTCGACGACCTCGCCAGGGTGTTCAGGACCGGCAGCCGGGTCTTCCTCTACGCCTCCAACGGCCACGGCGCGTGGGAGGCGGCCCTCGCGAACCTGATCGGGGAGGGCGACCTCGTGCTGGCGCCGGCCACCGGCGTGTTCTCCCAGGCCTGGGGCGAGCTCGCGGGCGATCTGGGCGCCGAGGTCGAGGAGCTGGAAGGCGACTGGCGAAGCGCATTCGACCCGAACCGCATCGAGGACCGGTTGCGCGCGGACCGGGGCCATCGCATCAAGGCGGTGCTCGCGGTGCAGACCGACACCGCGACCTCGGTGACGAGCGACATCGCGGCGGTGCGGCGCGCCCTGGACGCCTGCCGCCACCCCGCCCTTCTGATGGCCGACGTCGTCGCGTCGCTCGGAACCGTCGACTTCCGGATGGACGACTGGGGCGTGGACGTGGCGGTGGCCGGGTCGCAGAAGGGGCTGATGGCCCCGCCCGGGCTCGCGTTCACCGCGGTGAGCCCCCGCGCTCTGGAGCGCAGCCGCACGTCCGGCATTCGCCGCGGATACTGGGACTGGCAGCGGCGCATGGACAGCGAAGAGTTCTACATGCGGTTCTTCGGCACTCCGCCCGAACACCTCATCTGGGGACTGCGCGAGGCGCTGGACATGCTGATCGAGGAAGGGCTGGAGACCGCCTTCGCGCGGCACCGGCGCCTGGCGGCGGCGGTGCACGCCGCGGTCGATGTATGGGGAGGCGCCGGCGCGCTCGAGCTCAACGCGGTCAACCCCGCCGAGCGCGCCAGCTCGGTGACCACCATCCGGCTCGCGGGAGGTGTCGATGCGAACAGGATCCGCCTGCTGGCGCGGGACGAGCTCGACGTGTCGCTCGGCTCCGGCCTCGGACCGCTCGACGGCAAGGCGTTCCGCATCGGGCACATGGGCTGGATCAACGAGCCCATGGTGCTCGGAGCGCTTGGTGTCGTCGAGATGGCGTTGCAGGCCTGCGGCGTGCCTTGCCGGAAGGGCGGCGCCACCGCGGCGATCGACACCCTGGCCGAGGCGCTCCATCCGGAGGCGGGCCGCGCGGACGCGGCCTGACCGGGAGCCGGACGCCGGCCGCCGCCCCGGGAGAACGTGATGGCGAGAATGACCACCGCTCGGGCCGTCGTGCGTTCGCTCGTCGCGAACGGCGTCGACACCGTGTTCGCGCTGCCCGGCGTCCAGCTCGACGCGCTGTTCAACGCGCTGCACGACGAACGCGACCGCGTCCGCGTCGTCCACACCCGCCACGAGCAGGCCGCCGCCTACATGGCCCTCGGCTACGCTCAGGCGGGCGCCAGGGTCGGCGCCTGCGCCGTGGTCCCCGGACCGGGGATCCTCAACGCCACCGCGGCGCTCGCGACCGCGTACGGCGCCTGCGCCCCGGTGCTCGCCCTCACCGGACAGCTTCCGTCCCATGCGATCGGCCAGGGCCACGGACTGCTGCACGAGATCCCGGACCAGCTCTCGATCCTGCGCGGCCTCACCCGGTGGGCCGGCCGCATCGACCACCCGACGCAGGCGGCGGCCCGGATGCGCACCGCGTTCCACGAGCTCCGTTCCGGCGTGCCCCGCCCGGTGGCGGTCGAATCGCCGATGGATGTCCTCGCCCTGGAAGCGGACATCGGCGGCATCGAGGCGACGCCGGGTCCGGAGCCCGTGGCTCCCGACGCCGGCGCCATCGAGGAGGCGGCGAAGCTCCTGGCGGCGGCCGGGCACCCGGTCGTCGTGGTCGGCGGCGGCGCACTGCATGCGGGCGACGCGCTGCGCGAGGTGGCCGAGAGGCTGCAGGCCCCGGTCATCTCCCATCGAATGGGCCGCGGCATCCTCGACGACCGCCATCCGCTCTCGGTGACCCAGCCGGCCGGCGCAAGGCTCTGGAAGCGGGCCGATGCGGTGCTCGCGGCGGGGACCCGTCTCGAGCACTACCGCACCGCGTGGGGCGCGGCGGGACTGGCGACGGTGCGCATCGACGCCGACCCGGCGCAGATGCACCGCCTGGGGCGGCCCGCCGTCCCCATCGTCGCCGACGCGCGGCTCGCGCTCGAAGCGCTGGCCGACGCGCTCGGACAATTCGACGGCAAGCGCGCCTCGCGGACCGACGAAATCGAGGGAATCAGGGCGGCGGCGCACCGCGGGATGCGCGCGACGGCGGGCGCGCAGATCGAGCTCCTCGACGCCCTGCGCGCCGCGCTGCCCGAGGACGGCATCTTCGTCGAGGAGATGACCCAGATGGGCTATGTCGCCCAGTCCGCGTTTCCCGTCCATGCCCCGCGCACGTACCTCTCGTCGGGGTATCAGGGCACGCTCGGCGCCGGCTTCCCGACCGCCCTCGGGGCGCAGGTCGCCTGCCCGGACCGCGCGGTGCTGTCGATCAACGGCGACGGCGGCTTCATGTTCAACGTGCAGGAGCTCTCCACCGCGGTGCAGCAGGGGCTCGGGGTGGTCGCGGTGGTATTCGAGGACGGCGCCTACGGCAACGTCAGGCGCATGCAGGAAGATCTGTACGGCGGCCGGATCATCGCCTCGGAGCTGCGCAACCCGGACTTCGTCGCCCTCGCGGAGAGCTTCGGCGCGGCCGCGGTGCGTGCGGACACCCCCGACGCACTGCGCGACGCGGTGGCCGCCGCGTGGGGACGGGACGGACCGACGGTGGTGGTGGTGCGTGTCGGCCGGTTCCCGGACCCGTTCCCTTCCGTGCTGCCGACGAAGGCGGTACGGCCGAAGTGAGGCAGGGGACACCGGCCGGGAGAGGGACGGCGGCCCGCGCCATGCGCCGAGCCCTCGTCGATGGGCGGTTCGATTCGATGGCGGAGAGGGAGGCGGTCATCGCCATCCGCGAGCCGAGCCGGCGCAACCCGAAGTCGGGGGCGCAGTGGCGGGCGAGTCTTCAGACCTGCGTCTATCCGAGCCTCGGCGCGCTCCCGGTGTCGGAGCTCACGCCGGGCCGCGTCATGGCCGTGCTCGAGCCCATCTGGAACGAGAAGCGCGAGACGACGCGGCGCGTGAAGCAGCGCATCTCGGCGATCTGCCGGTGGGCGGTGGCCCAAGGCCACCGCACCGACGAGCCGGCGAGCGTCGCGACCGACACGGCGCTGCCGCGCAACGAGGTGAAGATCATGCGGATATTGCGTTTACGGTGGTTCTGCTGACCCCAGACGATGCAGGAAAGCGGAAGGATGAGAATTCTGACCTCAGACCTCGCGCGCGGCAGAACGTCATTCTTGAGCTAGGATTTTTCCTCGGCAAGCTCGGCCGAGAGCGAGTCTGCTCGCTGGTGGAAGGCGACCTGGAAACGCCTTCGAACTACGACGGAGTCGTCTATACCAAGCTGGATGATGCGGGCGCCTGGAAAATGAAACTCGTGCAGGAGTTGAAGGCCGCAAGCTTCGACGTCGATGCCAACATGGTGATTTAGACATGAATGCACAACTGTCTATCCCCAAGCCCGAACTGGCCGATTTCTGTCAAGCGCACGGCATCCGGCGTCTGGCGATATTCGGCTCAGCGTTACGGGCAGATTTCGGCCCCGAAAGCGATATCGACGTGCTGGTCGAGTTCGCGCCAGATCGTGCCCCCGGCCTGTTAGGAGTGGCCGGCATGGAGATCGAGTTGTCACCGCTGTTTGGCGGACGGAAGGTGGACCTGCGAACCCCGGAGGATCTGAGCCGGTATTTCCGCCAGGAAATCCTCGACACGGCGGAAGTCCAGTATGCACAAGGGTGACGAAATCCGTTTGCTGCACATGCTGGATGCCGCGCGAGAAGCAGTGGCCTTCGCTCGGGGACGGACGCGCGGCGACCTCGATAATGATCGCCAACTGGTCCTCGCGCTGGTCAAGGATGTCGAGATCGTCGGCGAGGCCGCAACGCAGGTCACCGCACTCACACGCCAGGGTCTGCCGGAGATACCGTGGGAGCAGATCGTCGGGATGCGCAATCGACTCGTGCATGCGTATTTCGACTTCAACCTCGATATCATCTGGAAAACGGTACAGAGCGACCTGCCGAAGTTGATCTCTCTGCTTGAACCGGCCATCCCGTCGGAGCGCGGCCCGGCACCGGATTTGGTGTAATGGCACGCGCGACCATCGACCGCCTGATCGTCAATTCTCCCTACGAGGAGCCGGCGCGCCATTGGCATTATGATCGGACGACGCGCTTGTTCGACCTCGTGGAGGGGCGGCGACCGGCGGGATATGTGGTCGCCTCTCCGGACTCAAGCGCATTCGACGATCCTGGCATGTTCGTCGAAGTCCCGTTGGTCAACCGAATTCGGGATCGCGTTCGTGTATAGCGTCATGCTGGCTATCCTGGCGTCACGGGAGTTACGAGGCGCCTGCTGGAGTACTGGAACGACCCCGAGGAGTTCGACACCCGGCAATTCTTCTTCTGCCAGATCGAGGCGGCGGAAACGCTCATCTGGCTCACCGAAGCGCCGCCGGCCGACCGGGTGGGGGTTGATATCCCGTCCGACGGCGGCGCGTTCCGGCGGCTATGCGCCAAGATGACGACCGGATCCGGCAAGATCGTCGTCATGGCCACACCGCCCACAAGCTGCTGCGGGTGCTCTACGTCGTGCTGCGCGATGCCCGGCCCTACCACGACCCCGAGGCCGACTACGAACAGCTCATGGTCCGGCGCAACGCTCCGCGCTGGCTGCGCATGCTCCAGCGCTATGGCCTGATCGAGCACGCGCCCGCCTGACCCCCTCGTCCGGCTCGCAACGCCGCCGACACCGGGCCTGATACCGGGGCCGCCCGGAGCACGATTCCGTCCCCGGCCACCCGAGCACGCGAGGTCACCGATGCGACTTCCCGTCGCTGAGGGTACGCTCGTCTCAATCTCCAGACACTTTCACGGCAAACGAAGCCGCGGGCATCAAGAGAACGCGTCGTCTTCGATCGGGCGCAGGAGAGGGGGGAGGAAGGCTCTCCGGTGGTCAGGAGGGCCTCAGAAAACGCCAGGTGGCGTCATTCAAGCTTTTCACTTTTGTGGTACGGTTTGTGGTACGAATTCCATAACTCATTATTTTTAAAAACATAATGGCGGAGAGGGAGGGATTCGAACCCCCGGTCCCCCGGAAGGGACAACTGATTTCGAGTCAGCCCCGTTCGGCCACTCCGGCACCTCTCCGGGCGCGGGAAGAAAATACCCCGCGCGGAAGCGCGTATTGTAGGAAATCGGCGGGCGCACGGGAATCTTCGGATCAGTCAGGCAGCGATGCCCGCCAGACGCCCGGAGAGGCCGTACCGCGATGGGATTCCGGCACGATTCCGGCCACCAGGGCAGCCCGCCGAGGGGATTTCGAAGGCATGTTCCCGCCTGCGGGAATTGCTTGTCAGTCGGGCAGCGATTCCCGCCAACGCCCGGAGAGGCCGTGCCGCGGGGGAATTCCAGCGCGGTCTCGACCCTCGGGGTGCTTCGGGCCGCCCGTGCTTCACTGCTCCGGCCCGTCCCCGCCCGGCGCCTGTGCCACGATCATCACCTTCGTGCCGGCCTCCACCCGGTCGAAGAGGTCGATCACGTCGTCGTTGCGCATGCGGATGCATCCATGCGAGCCCGGCGTCTCCATGTCGGTGTCGTCGGGGCAGCCGTGGATGTAGATGTAACGGCGCATGGTGTCGACGCGGCCGAGGCGGTTCCGGCCGGGCTCGGTGCCCGAGAGCCACAGGATGCGGGAGAGGATCCAGTCGCGCCCGGGATGCGCGGCGCCGAGTGCCGGGGTGTACCGCTCGCCGGTGAGCCGGCGGCCGACGAAGACGCTGCCCCGAGCGGCGTCGGCGCCGATCCTGGCGCGGATCACGTGCCTTCCCCTCGGCGTGCACTCGCTGCCCTCCCGCTCGCCGGGACCGTTGGCGGCGGTGGACACGGGCCAGCTCCTGCGCATCTCGCCGTCCACGTGCAGCTCCAGGCGCTGGTGGTCGAGGTCGATGCGCACGAGGGTGCCGGAAGAGTCGGCGCGGCGCGGCGCGGGCGACGGCTCCGGGCCTGTCGCCCGGGGTCGCGCGCGGAAGGCGGAGGCGAACTTCTTCGAGATCCTGCGGCGCATTCGGGCCGACCCCGCGGCCGCCGGATACGAGCCGTGCACCGGCAGGCGACGCGGAGGCATTGTCCGGGATCCGGCCGGACGTTCCAAGCGACGCAACAGCGACGCAGCGATTCCCGCCAACGCCCGGAGAGGCCGTACCGTGGCGGGATTCCGGCGCGGTCTCGACCCTCGGGGCGCCGGGTCGAGGGGAATGCAGGAGCATGATCCCGCTTGGCGGGAATTGCTGACAGCGACGCGGGGGCGACGCGGGGGGCGACACGAGTGCGACGCGGGGACGACACAGGGGCGACGCAAGGAGCGACGCGGAGGACATGGCGGAGCCATTCGGGAGCCGCGGTCACCGGCCATCCATCCGCACGATCGCGCGGCCGCGGAGATGATAGGCCGGCGGCCCGCCGCGGGTGGGGCGCCCGCGCCCCGGGAGCACCGGCGCAGCGCTTCGTGCGCGGACCCCGCCTGGCATGGGACGCCCGCGCTCCCGGGAGCACCAGGGATGCATCCGGCGGGTCACCGTCGCGCCGCGGAACGCCTCTGCTCCCGGGCGCGCCCTTATACTCGCGCCACGCGGCTTCCAGCATCGCGAGGCGCACGCCATGAACGATTCCCTGTCCGGACACGTCGTCGGATTCATCGGCCTCGGGCTGATGGGCCGGCCGATGGCCTCGAACCTCCACACGGCCGGCGCCCGGGTGGTCATCCACAACCGGAGCCGGGCGGTGGTGGATGCGCTCGCGGCCGAGGGGCTCGCGCCTGCGCACTCGCCGCGCGAGGTGGCCGAGCGCGCGCCCGTGGTCATCGTGATGGCGACCGACACCCCGGCGGTGGAGCGGATCGTCGGCGCCGGGGACGGCATCGCGAACGGCATCGCGCCGGGCGGCCTGGTGATCGACATGGGCACCACCGCGGTCGAGGCGACCCGCGGGCTCGCGAAGATGATCGAGGACTGCGGCGGGCACTACGTCGATGCCCCGGTGTCGGGCGGCGAGATCGGCGCGAAGGCCGGCACGCTGTCGATCATGGCGGGGGGCTCGCGCGAGGCGGTCGCCCGCGCGATGCCGTACTTCGGGGTGATGGGCGCGGGCACGACTCATGTTGGCGGCATCGGCGCGGGGCAGATCGCCAAGGCCGCGAACCAGGTCATCGTCGGCCTCACCATCGGCGCGGTGGCGGAGGCGCTCGCGCTCGCGAAACGCGCCGGCGCCGACCCGGCGAAGGTGCGCGAGGCGCTCGCGGGCGGGTTCGCCTCCTCGCGCATCCTCGAGGTGCACGGCCGGCGCATGATCGACGGTGCGTTCGTCCCGGGCGGAAAGGCGACCACCCAGCGCAAGGACCTGCAGCAGGCGCTGGACCTCGCCGCGTCGGTCGGCCTGACGCTGCCCGCGACCGCCCTCACCCGCGATCTCTACGATCGGCTGATCGCGGCCGGCGGCGGGGACCTCGACCACAGCGGGCTCTACACGGTCATCGACGCCTGACCGCGCAGACCCTTGCGGAAGCGGCGCGCCCGGGGACGCGGGCGGGCGGCCGGCGGTGCGCCGCAGGTCCTCCTTCGTGCGGGCCGGGACGGCGGCGGCCTCGACCACAGCGGGCTCTACACGGTCATCGACGCCTGACCGCGCAGACCCTTGCGGAGGCGGCACTCCGCGGGCGGCCGGCCGGCAGTGCCCCGCAGGTCCTCCATCGTGCGGGCCGGGCCGGCGGCCTCGACCACAGCGAGCGCTGCACGGTCATCGACGCCTGACCGCGCGACCCCCTGCGGGGGACGGCGCGCCCGGCAATCCGGACCGCGATGCCGCCCCTGCCCTTCACCCATCGCCGGCCCGGGATGCCGCTTCCCTGCTCGTTCCCCACCTGCTCTCCCCACCTGCTCTCCCGACCTGCTTGCTCCCGGCCTACTCGTTCCGGAGATGAGGCGCCGTGGATTCCCCGAGCGCCCGCCAGGTGCCGGCGAGCCCCAGGC
This sequence comes from Gammaproteobacteria bacterium, assembly GCA_965202735.1. Taxonomy (GTDB): domain Bacteria; phylum Pseudomonadota; class Gammaproteobacteria; order HK1; family HK1; genus HK1. Next base: position 234,249 of record OZ241844.1, on the reverse strand, counting down.
CCAGGGTCAGCACCACGCAGAACCCGACGGTGCCCGCGACCGTGGCGGGCAGGAACGTCCAGCCCTGATCGAGCACCTGCGTGGTCACCCCCCACGCGGTCAGCGTTCCGGCCGCGGCCGCGATGCCCCCGGCCACCAGCCCCAGCAGCGCGAACTCCGCCGCGTGGACGAGGATCACGTCGCGCCGCCTCACCCCGAGCACCTTGAGCACCACGCTCTCGTACGTGCGTCGCCGGTGGCCGGCCGCCACCGCCCCGGCCAGCACCAGGGCGCCCGAGAGCAGCGTCACTCCGCCTACGCCGCGCGCCGCGGCCGCGATGCCGCCCATGAGCTCCGCCACCCGTCCGAGCGCCTCGCGCACCCGCACCGTGGTGACCTGCGGGAACTCGCGGACCAGCGCCCGCTCGACGAGCCCCTCGGCCTCCGGCGTCGCGCCCACCGTGGCGACGTAGCTGTGCGGCGCGCGCCGCAGGGGCTCCGGCGAGAGCAGCAGCGCGAAGTTGACCTGCATTTCCTGCCACTCCACGCGGCGCACGTGCCTGACCTCGGCCGTGATCTCCCGCCCCAGCACGTTCAGCGTGATGGTGTCCCCCAGCGCCAGGTCGAACGCGTCGATGACGTCGACGTCGACCGAGAGCAGGGGCGGTCCCGCGTAGTCCTCCGGCCACCACTCGCCGTCGAGGACCAGGTTGTCCGGAGCGGCCGCCGCGTAGCTCAGGCCCCGGTCGCCCTGGATGAGCCATCCGTGCTCGTCGTCCACCAGCGCCTGCTCCGGGTCGAGGCCGTTCACCCGCACGATGCGCCCGCGCAGGAACGGCACCGACCGGAACCGACCGGTGCCCTCGATGCGCTCGACCGTCTCGGCCAGCCGGTCGATCCGGTCCGCCTCCACCCCCACGAAGAAGAAGGCGGGCGCGTCCTCGGGGAGGGAGCCGGCGATCTCGCGCCGGAGGTTCGCCTCCACCAGGGCGACCGCGACGAGCACCGTCAGACCGAGGCCGAGGGAGAGCACGATGTCGGCGGTCGCGTTGCCCGGCCGGTACAGGTTCGACACCGCCATCCGCATCCGGGGTCCGAGCCGCGGCCGGCGGGACGACCCCGGTCCGGAGCGCGGCTCGCGGGAGCGGGAGAGGTCCGTCCGGACGCGAGCGCGGGCCCCCGGCGACGGCTCCGGAGCGCCGGGCGGCGGAGCGCCGGGTGCGTCCGCCGCGGAGGGGCCGGGTGCGCCCGCGGCGGAAGGACCGGGTGCGCCGTCGGAAGGGCCGGGCGGGCGAGCGGCCGGCGCTCCGCCGGAGGCGCGATCGGGCGCCGATCCGACCGGACCAGCGCCGGCCCCTCGGGGCCGGCTCGACTCGTGCGCCGCGCGCGCCGCGCGCACCACCGCCCACCCCGCGGCCCGCAGGACGAGCAGCACCAGCCCCGCGCCGGCGATGAACCACACCGCGAACCACCGGTCGGGGGCGGTCGCCACCGCCAGGGCGGCGAGCCCCGCCCCGCCCGCGAGCGCCAGCGCAAGGTGCGCGCGGCGCCCGGGCCGGACCCCGAGCCCCGCTCCCCGGAACAGCGCCACCGCCGGGGTCTCATGGGCCCGCGACAGCGGCCACACCGTGAACGTGACCGCGGTCAGGAGCCCGAACGCGACCGCGAGCGCGAGCACCCCCGGGTAGACCCCGAGCGCGATCGGCACCGGCAGCAGCGTCTCCAGCATCCCGCTCACCACCACCGGCGCGAGCGCCCCGATCGCGAGACCGGCGAGGACCCCGAGACCGGCGATCACCGTCAACTGGAAGAGATAGGTCCGGAACACCAGCGAGCGCGGGGCGCCGATGCACTTCAGCGTCGCGATCACCCCGAGCCGGGTGTCGAGCCACGCCCGCACCGCGTTGCCGACCCCGACCCCTCCGACCAGGAGCGCGGTCAGGCCCACCAGGCTCAGGAACGAGCCGAGCCGGCCGATCATGCGCTGGATTCCGGGCGCCGCATCGTCGTAGGTGCGCACCTCCCAGCCGGAATCCCCGAACGTCTCGCCGAGCTCCGCCCGCATGTCCTCCAGGAGGACGCCCGGCGCGAGCCGCGCCGCGTACTGGTGGTAGACGAGGCTGCCCTCGCGCAGCAACTGCGTGGCGGCGAGCCCGTCGAGGCTCACCAGCACCCGGGGCCAGAACCCGAACGGCGCCCCGGAGCCGGCCCGGTCGGGCTCGCGCACGATGGTCCCGCGCACCTCGAAGTCGATGCCGCCGACCGAGAGCGGGTCGCCCACCGCGAGCGCCAGGCGATCGGCGAGCGCGGGATCCACCAGCGCCCCCCACGTCTCCCCGCGGCGCGCCAGCACCGCCGCGAGCGAAGCGCCCGCGCCCTCGCCTCCCCGCACCTCGAGCCGGCCGAACAGCGGGTACCGGTCGTCCACCGCCTTGAGCTCGACCAGCACGCTCGCCTCGGCGTCCGGCCGGCGCGCCATGGTGCGCATCTCCGCGAAGTGCGTGACGGCCTCGGACGCCTGCTCCAGGAGCCGCCGCTCGGCCGGTGCGAGGTCCTGGTAGATCGAGCGCAGCGCGAGGTCGCCCCCGAGGATGGCGCGACCGTCCGCCCGCAGGCCGGTGACGATGGAGCTCGCGGTCGACTGCACTCCGGCGATGGCGGCGACCCCGAGCGCCAGGCATCCGAGAAAGACCCCGAACCCGCGCAGCGCCCGCGCGCCGTGGCGCAGCTCGCGCCATGCGAACCGCAACGCGACTGAGCCCGCGGCGCTCACCGACGGACCGTCCGATGCGCGGCCGGGGGCACGGACCTCATCGGCCCGCGGCCCGAAGCGCGACCCGGGACGGGGCGTTCACCGCGGTCCGCACCGGGCGGCGGAACGGTCCGGGGCCGGCGGCGCGCCGTCTCCGGCTCCGCCGCCGGGCGCCTCGATCCGTCCGTCCACCATGCGCACAGTCCGGCCGCACCGGGCGGCCAGCCGCGCCTCGTGCGTGATCAGCACCAGGGTGGCCCCGCCGTCCCGACTCCTCGCGAAGAGATGGTCCATCACCTGCGCGCCGTTCGCCGCGTCGAGGTTGCCGGTGGGCTCGTCGGCGAGGAGGAGGACCGGCCGGTTGACGAGGGCCCGCGCGATCGCCACCCGCTGCTGCTCGCCGCCGGAGAGCTCCCCCGGGTAGTGCTCCAGCCGGTGCCCGAGACCGACCGCGGTCAGCTCCGAGCGGGCCCGCTCGAAGGCATCGGCCTCGCCGGCGAGCTCGCGCGGGGCCGCCACGTTCTCGATCGCGGTCATGGTGGGGATGAGGTGGAACGCCTGGAAGACGATGCCGACATGGCGTCCCCGGAACCGGGCGAGCCCGTCCTCGTCCAGCGCGCCGAGATCGCGGCCGGCCACCGTGACCTGGCCGCCGGTCGGCCGTTCGAGCCCGCCGACCACCATGAGCAGCGTGGTCTTCCCCGCGCCGGAGGGCCCGACCACGCTCACCGTCTCCCCCGCCGCCAGCTCCAGGTCGACGCCCCGCAGGATCTCCACCGCTCCGGCCGCTCCCGTCAGTGTGACGCGGAGATCGCGCAGCGATACGATGGTCCGGTCGGAGGTGGGTGCCGGCATGAAGGGGGGCTTCCCGGGATCCTGACGCCGAGGGCGAAAGTCGAGTCCGACCGGCAGAGCGCGCCGAAATTCAACCGGCTCGATCGCGGCGGGTTCGATGGTCCGTAATCTATCTCAGAATCGACACGAAGAATACACTTCAATGCATTGTTTCAAAATGTATTGTTTCAAATCGAATTCCAGATTCCGGGGCAGCGCCACGTCATCCGCCGCGAGCCTCCGGGCGGCCGGCGGTCCGGGAGGATGCGCGGACGAAACGCCGGCGCCCGTCCCGGAGCCGGTCCGCCGTGCGGGAGGCATCGCCCGCACGTGGCTTGCCGCCGTCCTCGCGCTGGCCGCGGCCGGACTCGCGGCCGGGGCCGGCGCCGGGGAGCTCCGCATCCTCATGCTCGGCGACAGCCTCACCGCGGGCTACGGGCTCGTCTCGCGCGACGCCCTGCCCGCCCGGCTCGAAGCGGCGTTGCGCACGCGGGGCCTCGATGTGCGCGTCATCGACGCCGGTGTCTCCGGCGACACCACCGCCGGCGGGCTCGCCCGGCTCGACTGGGCGCTGGCCGACCGGCCCCACGCGGTGATCGTCGCGCTCGGGGCCAACGACGCGCTGCGCGCGATCGACCCGGCGGTCGCCCGCTCGAACCTCGACCGGCTGCTGGCCGCGCTCTCCGGACGCGGCCTCCCGGTGCTCCTCGCCGGGATGCTGGCCCCCCGCAACCTCGGGCCGGAGTACGGCGCGCGCTTCGACGCCATCTACCCGGAGCTCGCCGAACGCCACCGGGCGCTCCTCTACCCGTTCCTGCTCGACGGCGTCGCCACCGTGGCCGGGCTCAACCAGGCGGACGGCCTCCATCCGAACGAGGCGGGGGTGGAGGTGATCGTGGAGCGCATCCTGCCGAGCGTGCTCTGCCTCGCGGGTCGAGCCGGTCATCCCGCGGCAGCGGCGGCAGGGCCGGCCCTCGGGCGGACGGGCTGCGCGGCCGAGTGAGGTCGCGACGCGAACGGGGTCGAGCCAGCCGGCGGCGGCTCGCCCGGAGTGTGGCGGCAGGCCGGCCCCGAAGGCTCCGGAACGCTACGCCGGGGCCGTCGGCGCGACGAAACAGGGGTGCGGCGGAGTGAATCCGAGGGTCATGCAATCTCCTCGAGGCTCACGGGAGCGAGGCCGGGAAGCCGCGCGAGAGGTCCTCGAAGCCCTGTGCGCACGCACCCCGGGGCACCGCACTGAATCGAGCCCGCCCCCAGTCTCTCGAAGCCCTGTGCGCACGCGCCCCGGAGCGCGGGCCGGGCCGCGCGCGGACGCCCGATTTCGAGTCACTTCAGGGTCACTTCCGGGCCGCTTCCGGGTCACCCGGGCCGACGCCCGGCCGCAAGCGCCGCCGCCGTCAGCTCGCCGAGCCGCGTCTTCTGCCGTCCCGCGCCGTCGAAGTTGTCCGGCGCGAGCCACCGCTCGTAGGCCGACTTCAGGGCCGGCCACTCCTCGTCGATGATCGAGAACCACGTGGTATCGCGGTTGCGGCCGCGGATGATGACCGCGCGGCGGAAATGGCCTTCAAAGGTGAAGCCGAACCGCAGCGCGGCCCGGCGCGACGGGGCGTTGAGCGCGTCGCACTTCCACTCGTAGCGGCGGTAGCCGAGGGTTCCCAGCGCGTGCGCGGCGAACAGGTACAACGCCTCGGTGGCGACCCGGGTGCCGGCCATGCGCGGTCCCCAGTAGATGTTGCCGATCTCGATGCACCGGTGGGCGGGGGTGATGCGCATCAGGGTCTGCCAGCCTTCGGCCCGGCCGGTGGCGCGGTCGACGACGGCGAAGAACAGGGGGTCCGGCGACGCGGCGGCGCCGGACAGCCAGACACCGAAGGATGCGCGCGCCTCGGGCGGCAGCTCGGGCATGTAGCGAAAGCGCGCCCCCCGGTCGGGCGGCGTCGACGCGGCGTGGAGATCGTCACCGTGGCGGTCCGGGTCGAGCGGCTCGATCCGCGCCCAGCGCCCCTCCAGCACGATGCGCTCCGGGGCCTTCGCGGGCCCGGGGTCGGCGAGCCGCGGACCGACGGGAAGCCCGGTGCCGGAGTCGATCTCGCGCGGGACCCGATCGTCGTGGATGCTCTGGACCATGGCCTGCCCCGGTCGAACGGAGCGGCAACTATCGCAGTCCCGGCCCCCTGCGTCGACCCGCGCGGGACGCCCGGCGCGGGGACGCCCTCGGCAATTCCCGCGAGGCAGGAACATGCCCCTGAAATCTTCTCGACTCGACGCCAGCAATTCCCACCAGGCGGGAACAGGCCCCCGAAATCCCTCCGGCTCGACGCCCTGAAAGTCGAAATCGCACCACGATCCCACCACGGCACGGCCTCTTCCGGGCACTGGCGGGAATCGCTGACTCGACGCCCTGAAGATCGAAGCCGCACCAGAGGATTCCACCACGGTACGGCCTCTTCCGGGCGCTGGGGGAATCGCCGGGACGCCCTCGAAGTCACCGATTGCCTCGGCATTGCGGCGGTTGCGGCTGCGGCTGCGGTTGCGGCTGGACAGACGCCAGCCTGTACGAATATCGTGAAGCTCATGGTGTCCGATGAACAGCGCCGCTCTGAAACCCGTCCAGTGGACCGTGGACCGGTGCAGGCAGAACGGACCCGAAGCGGCTTCCCGGCTCCGTGCGCCGCCGCATGGGCTTCGCGCTCCGCCAGGCTCGGGCCGGGCTCCGGCGCCGCGACGCCAGGCCGCTCAGGAGGCCCGGGTGTCCTCGAAACCGCCTCACGCCACGACGACGACACCTTCAGGGCCGTCTGCACGGTCCGGCTCGAGACCGGCGCGGACGAATCGGCGCCGGCCGGAGCGACACCCGATGGCGGCGGGAGGCCGTCCCCGCCACTCGCCGGGAGGGCCATCCACCCGCCGGTAGGGGAGCCCACCCGCCATCCCGCACCACTCACCCCAATCCCGAGGAGCAAGCCATGAGCATCACGCGCTCGATCGCCCGCGCCGCGATCGTCGGTCTCGCCATCGCCGGTCTGGCCGGCCCGACATACGCCGCCGAGCCCAGGCGCGGCGGCACCCTCGTCGTCGGCGCGGGCGCCGGCGTGCGCCACCTCAACCCCGCCGTACAGTCGGGCGGCGCCACCGGAGTGCCCGGCACCCAGATCTTCGCCGGACTGGTGCGGATCGACGACAAGTTCGTCCCCCATCCCTATCTGGCGAAGAGCTGGGAGGTCTCCGACGACGGAATGAGCTACACCTTCCACCTCGTCGAGAACGCCCGGTTCCACGACGGCGAGCCGATCACGTCCGAGGACGTCGCGTACTCGCTCGGCGTCGTGAAGGCGAACCACCCCTTCGGCATCGCGATGTTCGACGCGGTGGACCGGGTGGACACCCCGGACCCGCACACCGCGGTGATCCGGCTCAAGAAGCCGCACCCGGCACTCATGCAGGCGCTGGCGCCGCTGCTGATGCCGGTCATCCCCAGGCACGTGTTCGACGACGGCCAGGAGCCCAAGACCCACCCCATGAACGCCATGCCGGTCGGGTCCGGTCCGTTCAGGTTCAAGGAATGGGTCAAGGGCCAGCACGTCATCCTCGAGCGCAACGACGACTTCTTCATCGAGGGCCGTCCCTGGCTCGACCGCATCATCATCAAGTTCATCAAGGAGGCGTCGGTCGCCCTGCTCGCGCTGGAGAAGGGAGAGGTCGACTACTACCCGTTCGCGCGGGTGCGCTTCCGCGACATCCCGAAGATGGAGGAGAACCCCGACCTCAACGTGTCCACCAGGGGTTACGAGGCGCTCGGCCCCATCAACTACGTCGAGTTCAACATGCGCAACGCGCCGTTCGACGACGTGAGGGTCCGCGCGGCGGTGGCCTACGCCATCGACCAGGACTTCATGGTGAACAGGCTGCACGCGGGCGTGCCGCACCCCGGATACAGCCCGTTCTACCACGCGAGCCCCTTCCACTCCGACGCGCTGAACCGGTACGACGTGGACCTGGACCGGGCCGGGGCGCTGCTCGACGAGGCCGGCTACGAGCCCGACGGCGACGGCGTGCGCATGAAGGTGACGCTCGACTACCCCACCTTCCACATCGACAGCCTCACCAACGGCGCGAACTACATCAAGTCGCAGCTCAGGAAGGTGGGGATCGACGTCGAGCTGCGGGCGCCGGCCGACTTCCCGAGCTGGGCGCAGCAGATCTCGTCGTGGGACTACCAGTTCACCCTGAACGACCACTGGAACTACCCGGACCCGGTCATCGGGGTGCACCGCATCTACCTGTGCGGCAACATCAGGAACCAGATCTGGTCAAACACCCAGGGCTACTGCAACGAGGAGGTGGACGCGCTGCTCGAGGAGGCGGGACGGACGCTGGACTTCGACAGGCGCAAGGCGCTCTACGAGGAATTCCAGCGCCATGTCAACGAGGACCTGCCGCTCTACTACATCAACGAGGAGCCCTACGTCACCGCATTCCAGAAGTCGGTGATGAACCCGCCCGAAACGGTGTGGGGCGCGATGCAGCCGATGGACGAGGTGTGGCTTGACCGCTGAGACGGACCACCTTCGGCCGGGCGCCGGAGGGGGACGGCGCGTCGTCGTCCCCCTCCCCATGGTATTGATGGTTTCGTGACCGCAGTCACGCAGGAGAGTTCCCATGACCAGGTTCGCTCTTGCATTTTCATTGCTTGTTTTTGTAGATAGTATTTCTGCGGTTGAACTGATCCATCCGTTGGATTTCAAAGGAACGGAAGAAGAGAAACAACGAGTAATTGCATACATCGAACAGAATGTCAAAGAGACCTATACCGCTATAGGCATGGGTGACCCGTCAACTTTGAGAATGATGGAAAATCAGGAATTGAATTCATTTAAATCTCTCATGAAAATAGAAAAAAGAAGTTTGCTTGATAACGTGATTGAGAAATATTGCAGCATAGGGATGTGCAATTACAGTACGTTCCTGATGATGTACAACGAACAAAAAAAAGCATCTGAACAGAAACTGGAATGGTAAAGAATATTTTTATCTCGCCGCCGTGCAGCTCACCATCGTTCTCGCCCGCCGCCTGTTCTACGCCGCGTCGCTGATCGCGGCGGTCGTCGTCCTCAACTTCCTCCTGATCCGCCTCGCGCCCGGCGACCCGGCGCTCACCATCGCCGGCGAGATGGGCGGCGCGACCGAGGAGATCATCGAGGACATCCGCCGTACCTACGGGCTGGACCAGCCTCTCCACCACCAGCTCCTGGTCTACATGAAGCGCATGCTGTCGGGGGACCTCGGAGACTCCCTGTTCTTCAACACCCCGGTGATGGACCTCATCCTGGCCCGGCTCGGGCCGACGATCCTGCTGGTGATGACCGCGATGACACTGGCGGTGACGCTCGGCTCCTTCCTCGGGGTGCTCGCCGCGCGCAACCCGGAGGGGCTGTTCAGCAACCTCATCACCGTGCTGTCGCTCGTCGGCTACTCGGCCCCGGTGTTCTGGACCGGGATCATGCTGCTCATCGCCTTCTCGGCCATGATTCCGCTGTTCCCGCTCTCGGGCATGTACGACGTGCGCCTCGACGCCACGGGCTTCGCGCTGGTGCTCGACGTACTCCACCACCTCGTGCTGCCGGCCTTCACCCTCGGCATCATCTTCCTCGCGCAGTACAGCCGCATCTCGCGCGCGAGCATGCTCGACGTGCTCGGCGCCGACTACGTGAGGACCGCCCGCGCCAAGGGGCTGAGCGAACGGGTGGTGCTCTACAAGCACGCGCTGCGCAACGCCGTGCTGCCGGTGGTCACCCTCGCCGGCCTCCAGTTCGGCAGCATGCTCTCCGGCGCGGTGCTGGTGGAGACGGTCTACAACTGGCCGGGGCTCGGGCAGCTCGCGTTCGAGTCGATCCTGCGCCGCGACCACCCGACCGTCCTCGGCATCCTGTTCTTCGCCTCCGGGATGGTGGTGGTGGCCAACCTGCTCACCGACTTCGCCTACCGGGTCATCGACCCGCGCATCCGCACCGGACGATCCTGACCCGGCCGCACGCCATGCCCGCCCGCGCCGCCACCGACGATGTCGCCGTTGCAGCCGCGGCCAGCCCCGCACGCGAGGCGTGGGCGATGTTCATCCGCAACAAGTCCGCGATCGCGGGCCTGGTGCTGATGACGCTGGTACTCGCGCTGACCCTCGTCGTGCCCGCCTTCTACCCCGTCGACCCCTTCGACATCGTGTGGGGACCGCTCTCCCCGCCCGGCGAGGCGCCCGAGATCCCGCTCGGCTCGGACTTCGTCGGGCGAGACGTGCTCGCCGGAATCATCCACGGCGGGCGCGCGACGCTCGCGGTGGGCGCGAGCGCCGCCATGATCACGGTGGTCATCGGCATCGGCGTCGGGGCCGGGGCCGGGTTCTACGGCGGCTTCGTCGACGAGATGCTGATGCGCCTCACCGAGTTCTTCCAGGTGCTGCCGGCGCTGCTGTTCGCGATGGTGCTGGTGAGCCTGTTCAGCCAGAGCCTCGCCACCATCGCCGTCGCCATCGGGGTGGTGAGCTGGCCGCCGGTGGCCCGCCTCACCCGGGCGGAGTTCCTCAGGATCAAGGAGCTCGAGTACGTCAAGGCGGCCCGCGCCGTCGGGGCCCGCAACCGGCGCCTCATCTGGCGGGTGATCCTGCCGAACGCCCTGCCCCCGCTCATCGTCTCCGCCACCCTCACCATCGGCGTCGCGATCCTGTTCGAGGCCGGTCTCTCGTTCCTCGGGCTCGGCGACCCGAACGTCATGAGCTGGGGGCTGATGATCGGCTTCAACCGCGACTTCGTGGTCGACGCCTGGTGGGCGGTCACCTTTCCGGGCCTCGCGATCTTCGTCACCGTGCTGAGCGTGAGCCTCATCGGCGACGGGCTCACCGACGCCCTCAACCCGAAGCTCAGGGACCGGTGAGCGCGCCGCCTCCCGCCGTGCGCAGCGTCACCGCGCGGGAGGCGAGCCCGGGCCCCGCCGCCGGCGCCCCGGCCGGCGTCCTCGGCTCCGGAGCGCGCGAACGGTGAGCGCGCCGCTCCTGGAGCTGCGCGGCGTCGAGGTCGAGTTCCGGACCCGCGACGGCATCGCCCGGGTCCTGGACCGGGTGGGCTTCGGCCTGTCGGCCGGCGCGACCCTGGGAATCGTCGGGGAGTCGGGCTGCGGCAAGAGCATGACCGCGCTCACCATCATGCGCCTCGTGCCCCAGCCGCCGGGGCGCATCGCGGGCGGGACCATCCGCCTCGACGGCGAGGACCTGCTGGCGGCAAGCGAGGCACGCATGCGCGAGATCCGCGGCAACGAGGTCTCGATGGTGTTCCAGGAGCCGATGACCTCGCTCAACCCCGTGTTCCCGGTCGGGGATCAGATTGCGGAGACGGTGCGCCTGCACCAGGGACTCGGGCGGCGCGCGGCGCTCGACCGGGCGGTGGAGATGCTGGCCGCGGTCGGGATCCCGGCGCCCGGGCGCCGGGTGCGGGAGTACCCGCACCAGCTCTCGGGCGGCATGCGCCAGCGGGTGATGATCGCGATCGGCCTCGCCTGCGGCCCCCGGGTGCTGATCGCCGACGAGCCCACCACCGCCCTCGACGTCACCGTCCAGGCCCAGATCTTCGACCTGCTGATCGACCTCAAGGAACGCACCGGCACCTCCATCATCCTCATCACCCACGACATGGGAGCGATCGCGGAGATGGCGGACCGGGTGGTGGTGATGTACGCGGGCCGCATCGTTGAGGAGGGGCCGGTCGGGGTGATCCTCGAGGACCCGCTCCACCCCTACACCCGCGGGCTCATCACCTGCGTGCCGCATCTCGAGGAACGGCCGTCGCCGGAGCGCCTGCCGCTCGCCGAGATCGCGGGCATGGTGCCGGCGCTCACCACGCTCGGCCGCGGCTGCGCGTTCGCGCCGCGCTGCGGACACGCGATGGAGCGGTGCCGCGATGGAGCGCCGCCGCTCGTCGGAGAAGAGGCGCATCGAGTGGCGTGCTGGCTGCATGAAGACGCCGGCGGCTGCGCTGCGCCCAATCCCGATCCGGACTCGCGGGTGGACCCCGACCCGGCCGGTCCGGGGAGCCCGCCGACCGCGCGCCGGAACACGCCCCGCGGACCCGCCTCGTGAGCGAAACCGTGCTCGAGGTCCGTGACCTGCGGGTCCACTTCAGGCTGCCGCGCCGGGTGCCATGGGGGCCGCACTCCAGGGTCCATGCGGTCGACGGCATCTCGTTCGAAGTCCCTCGAGGCACGACCTTCGGGCTGGTGGGCGAGAGCGGCTCGGGCAAATCGACGACGGCGCTCGCGGTGATGCGGCTGGTGGAGATCACGCACGGGCGCATCCGGCTCGGGGACACCGAGCTGAGCGAGCTCGAAGGCGACGCGCTGCGCCGGGCCCGCCGCGACTTCCAGATCATCTTCCAGGACCCCTACAGCTCGCTGAACCCGCGCACGCGCGCCGGGGACATGGTCCGCGAGCCGCTCGACCTCATGGGGGTGGAGGCTGCGGCCGATCGCGACGACCGGGTGGCGGAGCTGTTCACCGAGGTGGGGCTGCGCCCGGAGCAGCGCTTTCTCTTCCCGCACCAGTTCTCCGGCGGCCAGCGGCAGCGGGTCGGCGTGGCGCGGGCGCTGGCGACCCATCCGAAGCTGGTGGTGTGCGACGAGCCGGTCTCGGCGCTGGACGTCGCGATCCAGGCCCAGATCCTCAACCTGCTGCAGCGCCTGCAGCGCGAGAGGGGCCTGACCTACCTGTTCATCTCCCACGACCTGGGCGTGGTGCAGTACATCTGTGACGAGATCGCGGTGATGTACCTCGGCGAGATCGTCGAGCAGGCGGACCGGATATCGCTGTTCACCGCGCCGCTGCATCCCTACACGTGGGCGCTGCTCTCGGCGGTGCCGTCGGCCCGGGCGAGAGCCGACCGCGCCTCGCGGCGGGTCCGGCTCAGTGGCGACCCGCCGAGCCCGATCGATCCTCCGCCGGGCTGCCGGTTCGCGGGCCGGTGCCCGTTCGCCGAGGACCGGTGCCGGCGCGAGGCGCCGCGGCTGCGCACCATCCGGGACGGCCATCGCGTCGCATGCCATCTCGTCGGCGCCGACGGCTCGGCCCCACACCACGCCGGCCGGCGCCAGGAGTCCGCGCCGTAGAAAGCCCGCTCATCGCGCTTCGCGCCACATGACTCATTCATCCCCCTCTCGCAGCCGCCGACGGAAATCGGCTGCGCTCGTGCACGCCAGCGCCACCGCCATCAGCCGCTCGATCGGGAGCCCGGCGAGGCGCTCCCGGTCCGGTTGCGTGAAGTCCGGGCCCGCCTCGATGCCCCGCGACCGAAGCACCGCGGCTACCGCCTCCGTGCGACCCTTCGCGTGACCCCGCGCCTCCGCCCTCGCGCTCGCGGAACGCGTGAGCGGATCGTCCTCCGGCGTCGTCCCCTCGCGTGCTCCCATCGCCAGCGCCGTCCGTTCCAGCGCCCGCCAGGTCGTCTCCCCCATCGGGTCCTCGGTGAGCGCCCGGTGGATCTCCTCCGCCGTCCACCCCGGAAACGCCCTGCTCTCCCCCTCCTCGCGATACCCCTCGCCCCGGCGTACGTGGATCGCCAGCCCCGGCGCGCGCACCGATGCCTTCCACGGCACCAGCACCCAGATCTCGGGAAACCCGCTCCCCATGTAGATCCCGAGCTTGCGCCGGCGCACGTCCGTCGTGTGGTCCACCTCCAGCACCACCTCCGGCAGCGGGTCCGTGTCCACATCGATCGCCGGCCCCTGCAGCCGCGACCGGTCGGGATGCAGATACAGCACCTCGTCGGCCTGCATCAGCCAGCGCTTGCGCCCCGTCGCATCCAGGCGCACCAGATCCGCCGAGCCGAAGCACTCGATCGCCGAGCCACGCAGCGCCGCGACCCGCTCGGCCATCCGCACCAGCCGCCGGGACGGCTGCTCGTGGTAGATGGAGGTCGGGTCGCAGACCTTCCAGGCCGTCTCGGTCGGACCGTCCCAGAACTCCAGCCGGCCTTCGTAGTGATCGATCTCGCTCGCCGGCAGGTGGAACGACTCGCAGCCCGGGAAGTCTTCCGCCCGGTACTCCGCCGGTGAAGAGCGCGGCCCATCGTCGTGCCGCCGCGCGGGGGCCGGGGGCGATATCCGCTCCCTGATGCCGGCATCGGGGAATGCGTGTGTCATGGGGGTCTCCAGGGTTCAGGGCGGTGGCGCGGGACGCCCTGCCGCCCGAGATTCGCCCGAGGTTCGGCCGAGATTCGGCCAAGATTCGGCCAAGATTCGGGGTGGGCGGACGGCGGGGCGGATGCGTGATGGAGACAGCATGTCACCGTGCCCGCGGGACGGTCAATGCCCGGTCGCGGGGGGTGTCGGGAGCGAGGGATTCCGGTGTCCGGGCAATTCCCGCGAACGCGGCCCGTCGTTGCGCGTGGCGAACGAGGCGGGTCGCGACCGGGACCGCGTCGCGCCACCGGCGCGAGGCGATTCGACGGGAGCCGCCATGCATACGGTTCGTATCCAGGGCGACGGTCGGGACAGCGATCGGAGCAAGGATGCCGACCGCATCCGAAAGGGCCCCGTTCTCGCGCAATGGCGCGCTCGACACGGGGCAAGGCAATTCTCGTCAGCGTCCCTGCGCCTTCCGCAACCGGTAGTAGAACCGGCCGCCGTCCTCGGTCGACTCCAGCAGCTCGTTTCCGGTCTGGCGCGAGAACGCCTCGAAGTCCTTCACCGAGCCGGGGTCGGTCGCGATGATGCGCAGGACCTGACCGCTCGCCATCCTGGTGAGCGCCTTCTTCGCCCTGAGGATCGGCAACGGGCAGCTCAGACCGCACGCGTCGAGCTCCTGATCGTATTCCGCCATCGTCAGCTCCTCTTCAGGTTCCACAGCGATTCCCGCCAGGCGGGAACATGCCCTCGAAATCCCCTCGCCCGGGCGCTCCGGTGGCCAAAATCGCGCCGGAATCCCCCCGCGGCACGGCCTCTCCGGGCGCCAGCGGGAACATACCCTCGAAATCCCCTCGGTGGGCCGTCCTGGTGGTCGAAACCGCGCCGGAATCCCGCCACGGTACGGACTCCACGGGCGTTGGCGGGAGTCGCCGCAGGCTCCATGCGGATTGTCATGCAACGCAGACGCCTCCTGCGCATCATCCGCGACGCACACCCCGGCGACTCCGCTCGTCACGCGCCCTCCGGCCACGGCGGCGCCCCCGGACAGCTCAGGCATCCTCACCGAGGGGACGCGGCTCGCGGCGTTCGGTCAGGAGCCGTTCGGCCTGCGCCTCGCCCGCGGCGAAGACCATCCTCACCGTGACGGGGTCGCCACGGTCCAGGGCGCGGCGCATCTCCCGCACCGCAGCGCGCGCCTCGCGGTAGGCTTCGAACGAGCCCGCCTTCTCGGGCGGCCCCGGCGGACGCAGCCTGTAGATGAAGTAGGGCACTCGTGGCGAGCCGCCGCGCAACGGAGATGCGGCGACGGATGCGGCGGCGACGGGCGGCGGTGCCGCCGCCCGTCGACCGGCGTCGCGGTTCAGCCGCCCGGGACGGTGGTGAGCCCCAGGATCTCCCAGTTCTGCATGCCCCCCCGGTACCACTTGATCTTGTGTGCGGGGTAGCCGAACTTCAGGAGGTTGCGGATGTTGTTCGGAGACTGTCCGCACCACATTCCGTTGCAGAACATGACCGCGGTCCTGCTCTCCGAGAAGTCCATCAGCTCCTCGTTCGACTTGACGTTGAACACGCTCTCCATGATCTCGGTGATGGAGATGGGGTCGGCGCCCTTGGCCGGATTGAGTGCCGTCCAGGGAACGTTCCGCGCGCTGGGAATCGTGCCCCGGTCCACCCAGTCCGGGGTGCGCGAGTCGATCAGCACGATGGTGCCGTCGCCGTCGCTCATGGCCTTGGCGTAGCGCAGCACCTCGTCCTCGCCGATGGTCTCGACTCCGGGGCCCAGGCTGGTCGGCTGGATGCAGAACGGCGGACACTTGCGGGAGGTCCTGGCGAACGCCGGATTGACGGTGTTCTCCTGGTCCTGATTGCGCCGGATCACGACCTTCTCGCCCTTGTGCATCACCTCCACCGCCGGCACACCCGCCATGATGTTCACCTCGACTTCCGCCGCCGCCGCGGGGGCCGCCAGCATGGTCGCGGCCGCTGCCGCAAACAACAATCTGATCGTGCGCATCGTCGTTTCCTCCTTTCGGTCTGACGAACTCTCGTGGACCTGCTTCGGATCACCCCGGCATTCGCAAGGTAGCGGGACCCCGGCGACCGGCATCGCATCTCGCCACCGGCAACCTCTCCGCCCGCGGGCTCCGGCTCCGCGACCCGGGCCCCTCGCGGATTTCCTCACCGGCGGACGGCCGGACCGCTGGCCGGGCACACGGGGACAACCGCTCGGACCCGCCTTCGCCGGGGCCGCACCCGGAAGCGCTCCGGGACGACCGCCTCACTCGCAGTCCGGCTCCTCGTCCTCCTCGTCTTCCTCCTCCTCGAGCAGGACGCCGTCCTGCTGGTGGAGCACGTCCGCACCGGCCTCCGGCCCGGGATACGACGCGCCGGCACCGGCGCGGACCGCGAACGCCGCCAGCATCAGGATCGCGAACAGATGCCGGATGATGGTCATCGAAAACCTCCCGAGCCCGGTGCGGAGGCCGGCGACGCGGCGCCGGTACTCCACCCCGGAGCCCCGAAGCACGCCGCGGATGCCCTTCGCGCTCCACCGCGAGCCTGCCACGAGGGCCGGCCCGTGGCAAACGAACGGCGGATTCCGCCGCACGACGCAAGTCTGCCAGAGGAGACGGAGCGCCGGACCCTCTCCCTGGAGATATCGATCCGCGCGCACGGTGCGCGACCGAGCCGGAGGAGGACCGCAGCTTCACTTCGGAGCATCGGTCCGGGCGCGGTGCGCGGACCCTCCCGGGACGGGCGCCGGCCGAGAGATCTGGCCGGGCACTGGCCGGGACACTTGATCGCGGGCGGTCCGGGCGTTCGAATGAGCGTCCGGCCGCCGGGCCGCCGCGAGACCCTTCCCTCCATGGACTACCTGCCGATTTTCCTCGCCGTCAGGAACGAGCCCTGCCTGCTCGTCGGCGGCTCGCCGGCGGCCGAACCCAAGGCGAGGCTGCTGCTGCGGGCGGGCGCGCGGCTCGTCGTCGTGGCCGCCGAGCTCACTCCGGGGCTGCGCGAGCTCACCGGGGAGGCCGGAGTCACATGGCATCGGCGTGCATTCCGCGCACGCGATCTGGACGGCGTGCGGCTCGTGATCGTCGCGGTGGACGACGAGGCGCTCGCGCACGCCGTCGCGACGGCGGCCCGGGAGCGGGGCATTCCGGTCAACGCGGTGGACCGCAGGGCGCTGTGCTCGTTCATCCTGCCCTCGATCCTCGATCGCTCGCCCCTGGTCGCGGCGGTCTCCACCGGCGGGGCGGCGCCCATCCTCGCCCGCATCCTGCGAGCGCGCCTGGAGACCATCCTCCCCGCCCGGCTCGGACGGCTCGCCCGCTTCCTCGGCGAGATCCGCCCCGACGTGCTGGGGCGGATCGCCGACTCGGCGCGCCGCCGCCGGTTCTTCGAGGGCGTGGTGGACGGCCCGATCGGAGAGCAGGTGCTGGCAGGCCGCGAGGACGAGGCGCGCGCCGCGATCGCCTCGGCGCTCGCCGAGCACGAGAGCGGGAGCGCGACCGGCGAGGTGTACCTGGTCGGCGCCGGGCCCGGAGATCCCGACCTCCTCACGTTCAGGGCCCTGCGCCTCATGCAGAAGGCCGACGTCGTCGTCTACGACCGCCTGGTGTCGAACGCGGTGCTCGACCTGACCCGGCGCGACGCCGAGCGCATCTACGCCGGAAAGCAGCCCGGCCACCACGCGATCCCGCAGCACGAGATCAACGACCTCCTCGCCCGGCTCGCGCTCGCCGGAAAGCGGGTGCTGCGGCTCAAGGGCGGCGATCCGTTCATCTTCGGCCGCGGCGGGGAGGAGATCGAGACCCTCGCGGCCCTCGGCGTTCCGTTCCAGGTGGTGCCCGGAATCACCGCGGCCTCGGGATGCGCGACCTATGCGGGAATACCCCTGACCCACAGGGATCACGCCCAGTCGTGCACTTTCGTCACCGGACGCCGCAGGATCGAGGAGGAAACGCTCGACTGGGACAGCCTCGTCCGCCCCAATCAGACCGTGGTGATCTACATGGGACTCGCGGGCCTCGGGGACATCTGCGACGGCCTGCTGCGCCACGGGCTCCCGCCGGAGACGCCGGCGGCGCTCATCGAGCAGGGGACCACCGCCGCGCAGGTCGTGCATACCGGCACCGTCGGCACGCTGGCCTCCGGCATCGAGGGAAAGGGGGTGCGCGCGCCGACGCTCGCCATCGTCGGCGAGGTCGTCCGCCTGCGCGACAAGCTCGCCTGGTATCACCCGCGCCGGAGCGCCGAGTCGGCGTTCATGTCGCGCAAGGGGCGGTGAACGCGTTCACCGTCCTCGGCGTCCGGGGCGGGCTCCCGACCCCGGGGGCGGCGTCAGCGCTGGAAGATCCGCGCCTCGACCGCGATCACCGCCGCCTCGACCCGCGAGCGCACTTCGAGCTTTCTCAGGATCGAGCGCACGTGCAGCTTGACGGTGCCGTCGGTGATGCCGAGGTCGCGCGCGATCTCCTTGTTGCTCTGCCCTTCCGCAAGGTGGCGGAGTATCTCGAGCTCGCGCGGCGTGAGCGCGGAGAACCGGTCCGGCCGGCCGGAGTCCAGCGCCCCCCCCTTGACCACCTTCGCGAGGACGCTGGTCATTTCCGGGGCGACGACCGTCTCGCCATCGACGACCGCGGACAGCGCGTCGACGAGCTGGTCCGGCTCCATGTCCTTGAGAAGGTAGCCGCGCGCGCCCGAGCGCAGCGACGTGACGAGATCGCGCTCGTCGCTGCTGGTGGTGAGCATCACCACCGCGCAGTCGAGCCCGAGCGCCGCCAGCCGCTCGAGCACGGACAGGCCGTCCGGCTCCGGCATGCGCAAGTCGAGGAGCACCACGTCGGGCTCGAGCTCGGCGGCGAGCCGGCACCCCTCCCCGCCGTCGCCGACCGCCGCGCACACCTCGATGCCCCTGCGTTCCAGAAGCTCGCCCAGCCCGCTTCGGAACAGCGTGTGATCGTCGACGATCAGCACGCGGAGCCGGTCGCGATCAGCGGACATGGAGCTCGGCCGCCGCTCCGGGCGCGGCCCTCGGGAAGGCCAGGCGCACGCGCGTCCCCTCCCCCGGCTCGCTCTCGATGAAGAGCGTGCCGCCGAGCCAGCGCGCACGCTCGCGCATCACCGACAGGCCGATATGCTCGCCGGGAGCGGTGTCGCACGCGGACGTCGTGAACCCCTCGCCGTCGTCCTCCACCAGCACCCGCATCGACGCGGCGTCGCTGCGCACGAGCACGCGGGCGAGGTTCCCGCCGCTGTGGGCGCAGGCGTTCGCGAGCGCCTCGCCCACGATGCGCACCACCTGGAGCTGCGGGCCGGGGGGAAGCTCCGGAAGCTCGCCGTCGACCTGCAGGTGCACGGTCATCGCGCTCTGCGCGGTGTAGCGCGCGGCCATCTCCTCCAGGGCGGTGCGCAGATCGCGCCCGTCGACCGGCGCGCGGAAGCCCGCGATCAGCTCCCGCAGCTCGATGTTGGCGGATTCCAGCGTGGCCTGGATGCGCGCGAGCTCCGGAGGGGCGCGGCCGGTGGCGGAGAGCGATTCGGCGAGCAGGTCCGCCTGCAGGCGCAGGCTCGCCAGCGTTTGCGCCAGGGAATCGTGCAGCTCGTAGGCGATCGCCGCACGTTCGCGGACGATCGAGAGCATCTTCGATTCGTCGTCCGTGCGTGCCTTGGCGATCGACATGCCGAGATGACGGCCGACGCCGAGGAGCAGCCGCTGCCGCTCCCGGGACTCGATCGGCTCGGGCGATCCGGCGAACAGGTGAATGAGTCCGAGGTTGACGCCCTGGTGGTCGAGAGGGACCGTCACCGCGCAGCCGCCGTCCGGCCCGCTCGGGACGATGCCGACGCCCGACCCGCCGGGGCCGGAGGCCGCGGCCGCGACATGGGCCGCGCCGGACGCAGGTCCGGCCTCTCCGGCCGCGGGCTCCACGTCTTCCGGACATTCGCCCAGGCGCACTGCGACCGACATCTCGCCGGTCGCGTCGCGCAGCCGGACCAGCGCACCGCGGGCTTCCGCCAGCTCCATCATCGAGCGCGCCGAGGCCCGCAGGACTTCCTCGAGCGAGCCGAGCCGGCTGACCGACGCCGCCACCTCGCAGAGAAGCTCGAGCGACGCGTTCTTCTCCCGCAGCCGCTCGGTCTGGCGCCATACCACGTCGTCCATCTCGTTCGCGAGACCTTCGAGCGCCTCCGAGAGCCGGTTGATGTGGAACGCGAGCTTGCGGTAAGCCCCCTCGCCGTCGGCCGGCACCCGGGTCGAGAAGTCCCCCGTGCACATGCCCAGCGCCCAGGCGTTGAGCCTGGCGAGCGGCGCGTGGAGGTCGCGGCGCACCTTGCGCATGGCCACGATCGCCAGCGCCGCGGAGAGACCGAGCGCGGCGAGCATCACCACCAGCGCCGTCCCGGCGCCCGCGGCTCCGCGATACCACGCCACCGCCGCGCCCGCGGTGACGGCCAGCGACGCGAGCAGCGTCAGCATGAGCGCATCGAGGGTGCGCGGGCCGAGCGCCGCGTCGTCGCGCGCCCAGTCGTCCGCGGGCATCACGAACCGGCTGAAGACGGTGCGCGGGCCCTCGGGGAGGTCCGGCCGCTCGGCGGGGTCCGGGTGCGGGTCGATCATGAGCGGAATCGGCGGCGCGCGGCGAGCGGCCCGGCCGCGCCGCGCATGCGGCCGATGGGCTCGGAGGACGGCGCGTTCATTCGGTCGGCGGACGGTGGTGGGGGTCGTTGGGATTGAGGAAGATGAAGCGGTGGTCGCCGGGCTCGACCTCCACGTAGTCGAGCACCGTGCCGTTCAGCAACGCCTTGTCCGCGGCCGCGATCACCACATCCACCCCGTTGGTGCCGAGCAGGATGTCGTCGAGGCCAACGTCGTCGAACCCCATGCGGTAGTCGATGCCGCCGTCGCCGGCGCGCGACGCGGCGACCCTCAGCGCCAGCTCCTCGGCGCCGCCGGAAGCGGCGGAGCGGCGGATCTGCTTCGCGGCGGCCCTGGTGACGGTGAACATGGAGGCGACGCACTCCTGTGCCGAAGCAGGCGCTCCGGTCGAGGTCCGGTACCGGCTCTCGACCCGAAGGCGAAGGTCGGGAGTCCGGCGCATGGGGGAGACGATGTCGCTGACCAGCGTACCGTCGACTGCAAGCGCATGAGCGGCGGCGGCGGGTCGCTTTCCATGATCACGCATCTGCTCGGACATCGCGAGACCGGGACGATGACGCGCTACGCGCATCCCGACCGCACCTCCGTCCAAGAAGCGGCGGTTCGGATCGCCGGGAGAATCGTCGAGGACATCCTGCGGGACCGATCCGGGAGCGGCGGGAATATCGCGATGGAGACCGACAAGGGTATTGCCGCCCATGGCGAGAAAAAAGTGGCGATACCCGCGGAAAGTGCAATCGCGGCACCATCATTTATAAACATGGCGGCTCTCAGGGCCTCTCCTCCATATTGGATCTGCGAGCGGAATACCTCCCAGACGCCGTCATCACTCATGTCTCCCTGTCCTCCCCTCGCCTCGTTCGGAATTGTGCGAACGGTCCAGTCGAACAACGGTCACCTCGGCTCGACTCCCATCCAACAAAGAAGTTCGATGTCTTCCGGGCCGATCGGCGGCAGCGGCGAGGGCGGTTCCGCTGGCTCAAGCCCGGTCTCGACAATCCGGGTGACCAGAAAGCGCGAAAGGACGCGGCCCTGAAGCTCGCCGGCTTCGAACCAGCCGCGCAGCATGATCTCTTCCCGACGCGGCCATGGAGATTCCAGAATATCCAACGCTCGGACTACGCGCTCTTCGGCCATGTCGAGCGGGGCATTCGCACGGATGAAAGTAGCGACACGATGGTTCAAGGGCCGGATCGCAGGCTGAAGGTTCGCGGGATCGGTTTCACGCATCCAGGCCGCCAGAATGTGGCCTCGCGCTACTTCCCAGAAGTCGTAAACCCGTTCCCGCAGTACATCAGGATACCAGATTGGTGTATCAGGATTGCATTCGAGAAGACGCAGGCACGTTCCGGTCTCGTCCTCGATAGCACTTCCATCTGTCCGCGGGCGCCAGGCGTCGCAGGCCGCCACGAACCGCAGATAGGTCCGTTCGATATCGCTCTCCCTGCCGACAACCGCGCAGAAGAAGATCCCGCGCCGCGTACCCGCGACCATGCCGGAGCCGGATTTCCACGGCATGCGGAGGATCCGGTCACGATCCTCCACAAGTGCCTTGCGCAGGGTCTGTCGGTATTCCTCGCCGGTTTGCGCCGAGCCGGCCGTACCGCCGCGTTCGTAAAGCGATGCGTCTTCGGCGAGAAGCTTCTCGATCTCCTCACGGGTTTCCGTGAACACCTGTGCACCATGAGCCGCACCCTCGATCGGCGCGGCCACGCCGACGCTGGCCGCCGCCATGGCCAGCTTGTCGAGAATGCGCTGTTCGAGATTGAGGAGACGATCAAGACGGTCGACCGGGAAGATCGTCCGCATGAATACACGGCTATGAGGGCTGCCGATTCGATCGATTCGACCATGCCGCTGCACGAGTCGCATCGGGTTCCACGGCATGTCGAAATTGACGATATGCCGACACTGCTGGAGATTGACGCCTTCCGCAAGGACATCGGTAGTGATCAGGATGTCGTAACGATCATTGTTCCTGCCCAATGGTGCTTCCATCGAGATCGGCGCGAATCCCTGAACCGCTGCCTGCCGCGAGACCGCGCCGAGTTCGTCCGATCCACTGACGACCTCGAGACGATCTCGATAAGGTCGCAGCGCAGATCGTCTCTCGATTGCGTCCATCAGATAATCGCGAATCCATTCAACGGTGTCCTCAAAGAAGGAAAACACGAGGACCTTGCGCCTCTGCGTTTCGTCGAAGGTGTCGGTAGCCTCGTGTTCTGCCTGCTCGGTGCTTAGAGATCCCCTCATAATTTAGCTGAGAATTCGTCTGTAACTGACTGAATTAATGTACAGGTTGCAAGACCCGACCATTTCATGCCTCCTTGAGCACACGGCTCGTGTTGCCAACGCGAAGCTCCGGGGTCACGCTCGCGCCTGCGAGCCACCGTGGAGCCATCCGATGTCCCGACCCATCATGCTGCGACGAGACGACATCCGCGAATTCATCACCGCAATGTACGAAGGCGACCTGCACGCGAAGCGGGTCCTGTCGCTGGCCAATGCGACGCTGGGGGTGTTGACCAGCGCCTCGCTGGCGGTGCATGCCATCGGCCAGGGACTGGCGCAGGCGATGGGCACGCTCGGCAAGCACGGGGTGAAGCAGGTCGACCGGCTGCTGAGCAACAACGGCATCGAGATGGAGACGTTCTTCGACTCCTGGGTGAAGTACATCGTGGGCGCGCGCTGCGAGGTGGTGGTGGCGCTCGACTGGACGAGCTTCGCGCGCGACGGGCACGAGACGATTGTGCTGTCGATGCTGACCGGGCACGGTCGGGCGACCCCGCTGATGTGGCGCACGGTGCAGGCGTCGACGCTGAAAGGCCATCAGAGGGGGCATGAGGATGCGCTGCTGCGTGCGCTGCGCGGTGCGATGCCCGAGGCGGTGAAGGTCACGGTGGTGGCGGACCGGGGATTCGGCAACGCGCCGATGATGCAGTGCCTGAGCCAGGAGCTCGGCTTCGAGTACGTGCTTCGCATCCGGGGCAACCTCTGGGTGACGAGCGCGAAGGGCGAGCGGCGCCGGGCGTCGCAGTGGGTGGGCGTGCAGGGGCGCTCGTGCACGCTGCGCGGTGCGACGGTGACCGATGCCCATGCCCTGACGGTGGGCAAGGCGGTGTGCGTGCACGCGCCGGCGATGGCCGAGCCGTGGTGCGTGGTGGCGAGCGAGGAGAAGGTGGCCACCCGCACGCTGATTCGCTATTACGCCAAGCGCTGGGGTATCGAGACGAGCTTTCGCGACCTCAAGGACTGGCGTTTCGGGATGGGGATGGGGGCGATGCGGGTGCGTCACACGGCGCGGCGCGACCGCCTGTTGCTGCTCAGCGCGTTGTCGATGGCGTTGTTGACGTTGCTCGGTGCGGCGGGGGAGCGGTTGGGCTACGACCGGTGGTTGAAGGCGAACACGGTCAAGACCCGCACGCACTCGCTGTTTCGCCAGGGGCTGATGCTCTATCACCATCTGCCCAACTGGCCCGCGCATCGGCTGCGTCCACTGGTCGAGGAGTTTGCCCACATGCTTGTGGAGCAGCGTGTGTATCGGGAACTCTTCGGGGTCATCTGACGGCAAAATAATGAGGGGATGTCTGAGTGCTCGGTGATCTCGACCAGCACATCCGCCAATGCCTGGAGCTTCCGGTCGCGGTCCGGCGTGATAGCCGCCACCAGTTCGGCCAACCCATGTAGAGCCGCCTGGTCACGCTCGACCGCAGCACGCAGATTTTCAGTGTCATAGAGCGCCGCGCCGTCCCGGTGTCCCGTTCCTTCCAGCACATCTTCGAACACGGCGGCATCGTCCGCCGACAACTCTTTCATGAAAGCGGTGGTAACGACATAGCCGGCATCGAGCGCATCCAGAAACACACCGTGCTCGCGCACCATCTTCTGCACGGTTCGGCGAAAGGCGTGGACCGAGGACTCGAAGCGCTTGAGCAGGCCCGAACGCAGCAACCCGACGAGGGCGTCGGCACGAGCGTCCTCTTCGCCGTCCCGGTCGAGCAGATAGACTTGGGGCTTATAGCGGGCGAACAGGATGCTCCCGCTTCCATCCGGGTCGAGCGCTCGTTCCAGATGATCGAAGAAACCAGGGAGCAGATTGTCGAGACTGTAGCGGACGCTGATCGCCCTGGGCTGCGGAAAAACGATCGGCTGCGGCTTTCCGTCGGGCCCGGAAATCGTGTCGTTCGCATAGTGCTTCTTCACGAACTGGCGCGTTCGCTTGACGGTCGTCGCATCGATGATGGGATACAGCACATCGGGACTCAGGCTGGACGGGTCTTCCCGCATGGCGCGTTCGAACCGCTCGCGGACGGACAGAATGCCCCGCCCGGCGAGATGTGCGTCCTGACGGAGAAAGAAGCGCAGCAGGTGATAGAGATCCCATAGCGAGTTGTTGACCGGAGTGGCCGTCAGCAACAGGAGGTCGCGCTTCTGGCCGAACATGAGCCGCCGCAGCACCCCCGCGCGGGTGGGGGTATCGGGGTTTCGGTAGTTGTGGGCCTCGTCGACGATGACAAGCTGATACTCCTCCAACGGACGCTGGAGCTGTTCGCGGCCTGCGGCCGGACCTCGAGGGTCTCGGAGCTGGACATCGCCTGCCAATTGCTCGAAGGACAGGCATTCGACGAACAGTTGGTGGGTGTTGAGAAACCGCTTCCAGGTGCTGTCGCGAAGCGCCGCCGGGCAGATCAGAAGGGCGCGCTGGCGCCGGGAACGGTAAAGCTGGAGGATCTCGCCGGCAATGAAGGTCTTTCCCAACCCGACCTCGTCGGCGACGATAACGCCGCCCATTTCCCCGATCAGCCGCAGCGCCCGGGCGACCCCGTGCTTCTGGAAACTGGTCAGGGGCAGGTTACCGTCTGCCGCGGTGTCTTCCTCGACTTCCTCGCCGTAGAGGTGCCAGAGCACCCGGATGAAGATGTCCCAGGGGGTGCGCGGCATGAAGGCCGTCTCGAAGATGATGGCCAGGTCATAGGGCGCGGCCTCGTCCCAGAGATCGTCGAACCATTGTTTCGCCTGCTCGACGACGGACCGTTCGTAGCGTCCCAGATTGAGCTCCAGGTTTCGGGTAAGCCCCGCGCCGGTCAGGTTGGATGAACCGACGATGACACCCTCCGGTCTGCCGTAGGCGCCGGCCGACGCGGCAACGATATAGGCCTTGGCGTGCAGGAACGCCTTTTCGTAGCGGCGCACTTCCATGTTGCCGGCGCGTAGCGCGGCAATCAGCTTGCCGAGCGCATGCGCGCTCGTGAGGGTAAAAGGCAGACGGTCGCGCTCCCGATGAAGCGCATCGTCCATGCGGCGCAGACCGACCCGCATCCGCCGCCGCTCGAAGGCCTCCGGCGTCTCGTCCAGCCTCCTGCGCTCTTCGGCCGCACCGAGGGCGAGGTCGGCGCCGACAAGAAGCCGTACCGTCGGCACAGGTTGCAGATGGTCCGCGATACAGGCGAAGCCCGTCGGATTGAAGAACGCCGTGGCGATGCGGACCTCCTCGGGCGGAACGTCGGACTCCGCCACCTCCTGGTCCACATGGACGCCCAGAACGACACCCAGAGCCCGCGCCAGGGTGTTGCCGTCCTGATTGTCGATGAAATCGGGGCGTGCTGTCATGAGGATGCTGCAAGAATGAATCGCGCGCTTTCCCGGCGCAACATGTCGAATGGCGTCAGGCATCCGATACCGAGACCGATGCAGACATCGGGGATCTTGATTCTGCGTGTCGACGCCGACGGCACCTCATGTGTGACGACCAGATGTCCGCCGGCCAGCGCCTCCGCCACCAAGAAATAGTCCGCAACCTGCATGAAGGTGTTGATCGCCGGAGCTGTGTAATCCTGCTCCGATACCCAGGTGGCGACCCGTCCCAATGCCGGGACAGTCTCTGCGCCGAGCGGTCTGAAAAAATCTCCGCTCCGTTTCCTGGCCCAATCGGACAACTCATCCTGCCCCGCAAGCAGCTCGTCCCCAACCCTTTCGACGCTGAATACCTTACCAGCAGAGTGCGCGGCAATCAGCCAGTCCCAATATGCCGGACAGAAATCGAACCCGTAATGCAATCTCTTCGCTCGTATGAACGCATCGGCGTCAAGAAGGTAGGCCATCAGTCAGCAATTCCCGCCAGGCGGAAACATGCCCTCGAAATCCCCTCGCCGGGGCGCTCCGGTGGCCAAAATCGCGCCGGAATCCCCCCGCGGTACGGCCTCTCCGGGCGCTGGCGGGAATCGCTGGCCATCAGTACACGATCCCCAACCGCCTTGCCAGCTCGTCGAAGGTCCGGGTTCTTCGGACGCCGAGCAGCCGAAACGATTCCGTGAACGATGTGCCTCCCTCGAGCGCGCTGACGACGACCGCGCGGGCGAACCGGTTGCCGACTCGAGCGGCCTGAGTCAGATAGAAATCGCCGCCGCTGCCGCTGCTTCCCGTGATCGTCTTCAGTCTTTCCAGCTCGGCGCCGTATGCATTGCGAAACTCGTTCCGCGTCAAACCTCCCATGTCGTGAATGCGGCGCAGGATCACCAGCGTGCTGACCTTGAAACGGCGCGCCAGCCTGGCCAACGCATGCGAAAGCTCCTCGTTCTTCTGGTATTCCTTGTGCAGGACGGCTATTGGCACGAGGATCTCCGCTGCGACGCGGTTGCACCACGTCTCGATCTCATGGCCGGACAGGATGTCCGGGGTCGAGTCGGAAAGCGCAGTCTGCCCGATCCACAGATGCGCCAGTTCGTGCGCCAGGGTAAACATCTGTGCAGCCCTGGTATCGGCACCGTTGACGAAGATCAATGGCGCATGGTCGTCTGTCAGGGCGAAGCCCCGGAATTCGCCGGGATCGAGCTTGCGATGCGTGTTGCTTCCGACAATGCCGGATACCATTACCAGGACCCCGAGCGTATCCGTGGCCAGGATGAACTGGCGAAGTGCATCGGTCCAGGTCCGCAGGACACGGCGTTCCTCGAGGTCGAGACCGAGTGCTTCCCGGATGACCGCCGCAACTGTCTCGATATCGCCACCAGGCTTCGCGGAACCAACGAAGTCGAACGGCTGTTCCCTCTCTGCGCGTACGAAATCACGATACCAGTCCTGGCGCTGCTGGCACAAATAGACCGTGTCCAGCAGGTTCGGGCTCGGACGCGCCGGAGGCCTGCTCCCGACCGTGCGGAAATCCGGGATCGGAAACGGCTCTTCGAGCGGCCTGGAAAGAAAGAAGTATCCGATCGGTGCATGAACGGTCCGGGCAAGCCTCTCAAGTTGTTTCAGGGTCGGCTGCGCGAAACCGGCTTCCCAGTCGGCATATTTCGGAAACCGGCGAATCAACGCCTCCGTGTCCATTCCCGCCCGCTCGCGCGTCCATCGGAAACTGTCCGGCTTGACCTCGATCCTGTTCACTGGCTTCCCCATGCGCGGAAGTGCCGAAGCACGCCTTCGAGCCGGAAGCCATATTCCCAGCCCTCGTGAAAGGTCTCGAACACATGAATGAGCTGCCGTTCACCAAGGCCATACAGATGGGCGACGACGGCGTCCAATTCACGGATCATGTCCTCCTTCTCGCCCGTCGCCAGAGGACCCCAGGGAACGCCGACCGCATCCGCCCACGCGGCAAAGCGTTCATCCGGACATGCGAGGCGTCCGGCAAGCGAAACGGCACGTTGCCATAGTGGGTCGTCGCGCGCCGGACGCGGGACAGGGAAGGGGTTGAAGACGAAATAGTTGACGTGAGTCTCGACAAAGCGTCTCGCGTACCAGTCGAGGGGAATCGAGCACAGGATGCCGAGCAGATAGGTCTCATCGAATTCGTCTCCTCGAGGCCACAAGAGATACGGCGCCTGATTGCCGATGAATATCTCGGGCGGCACAAGGCAGGCGATGACCGTCCGGCGATCCGTTGCGCGTGCGACGTCCCGGAAAGCGATCCTGGGCCTGAAGCACGGCAATGTGGACCGGTCACGCAGATACTCGATCGGGAATTCCCGATGCACGCTGTCGCGACGACTTTTGCCGGCCCGCATACGCTTGCGCTGAAGCCATTCGAGAGCCGGTTCCGGGTTCGCCCAGGCGTAGTAGACGCCGGTATCGGGAGTCCAGATGTCGAAGGACTCTCCCTTGTAGACCGGCCAGTACCCGTCGGAGCGGTCTTTGCCCTCGAATGTCATCAGATGTTTCTGCGCCGTCGCGTGGAGCTCGCTGTCCGGACGGGCGCGCCATTCTCTCGCGGGCCGTCGAAGGTCATGAACGCCTTCTGCTGTGTGGCGTCCATCTCGCGGTCCGGGCGGGCGCGCCACGCTACCCCCCCCCCCGCTTCTGGCACGTTCAGGTCAAGGCGCGGCGCCTTGCGAATCTGCGCGAACACGGAGACCGAATTCGGATCGGGCAGGAGCGGCAGGGAGGCGGTGTCGTTCCAGCCCAGCACATCCTTTTGATCGAAGCTCGTCGCCGGCGTTTCGATTCCCTCATCGAATGCCGCCTTGGAGGCATAAGGCCCGCGCAGGCGGATCGAGCCCCCTGCCGGCGCACCGCGGGCAAGGCATACCAGACCGATCGTATATCGGTGCTCTGCGTCACCGAAGACCCATCCGCCCCGGTTGAGCAGCATCGTTACATCCACACTCCTCGACTGGCCGAACATCGTCCGCCGGAACTTCGTCGAGCCCTTGGCGGCGAGTGCGCTGCGCGGCAGCACCACGCCGATGCGCCCGCCGGCTGCGGTCAGATGCCAGAAACGCCAGCAGAAAGCCTTGTAGAGATCGGGGTCCCCCGTCCCCATGCCGGGGTAGCTGCCGCCGACAAGCACCTTGCGGACTCTGTCCATCTCCTTGCGTTCGATCTCATAGGCAGCCGCCAGATCAGGTCTTTCCACGCGCAGCCGCGCCTTCTCCGTCTCCTGCTTGCGTTGGGCCAACCCGCGCAGCCCCGGGAAATGCCGTGCCCAGAAGGCATGTTCCTCGACCGTCGCCTCCTGCCAGGGCGGATTGCCGAGAATCACATCGAAGCCCGGCCGGTCGCGCAGGAACACTTCCGGGAAAGCCACCGGAAAATGCAGTGCCTGCGTACCTTCCAGGGCCTGCTTTGCCGCATCGACTTCGGCGCGTGTTTCTGGATAACGGCTTCGTTGTTCCCATTCTTCAATCGGGAAGCCAGTAACCCTCGGGTCGTCGGAAACAGGTTGCGCCGCAATGAGATTGCAAAGATCCTCGGTGCCGGAGACCGCCCTTCGCGCTTCCCGGTTCGCCTGGCGCGCGGCGACAATATCGTCAAGCGTCGCATCGTTGATATTGGCCAGCCGCTGCAAGGGTTTCTTCGCCGCGCCGAGCAGCGCATCCGGGTCGCCAGCGAAGAGGGTGTCCGATACCTCCCGGAATTTCCCGGCGATCTCGTCGATGCTGCCGACGCCTATCAGCGCATTTCCGCGAACCAGATTGTGGTCCAGGAACGACAGCGGCAGACCCGGCACGAAGGTATGAATCCAGACCGCAAGCCGCGCAAACTGTACCGATAGCCCGTTGAGGTCCACGCCGTAGATGCAGCGCCGCGCAATCAGCCGCCGCAGCAACTGACTGTCCTCGATACCCAGACCGCGTGAGGCATCGCCAAGATCGGCACGCGCCGCCTCGCGCAGGGACGCCAGAGCCCGGCGCACACCGGGGAGCGATCGACCCGCCAGCCAGTCGGCCATGCGTTTTTCGATCCGATCGATGGCGCCGATCAGAAAATGACCCGAACCCATCGCGATATCGGCAACGCGAAAGTCGAAGAACGCATCTGCCGCATCGACATCTTCCATCGAGTCCAGCCGTGCGAAATGCTCGTCAAGCGCCGGCTCGAGCGCGCCATCGAGCAGGTGGTTCACGGCGAAGGGCCTGGTGTAGTAGCTGCCCGAGGATTTGCGCGCGCCGGACCGATTGTGCAGATACACCTCGCCGTGAGAAACCGCGACCCGCTGCTTGTCGCGCACCGGGGCATAGGAACCTTTCCTGTCGAGCGCCAGATCGGTATCGGCCAGCGCAAGCTCGGACTCCAGGAGGCCCTCGTACACGGTGCCGAACTCGCGCACGCCGAGCGAGCGAAAATCCACCGGGCCCGGCTCGCCTTCCGGCGTCTCGATGACCAGCAGACGGCGAAGCGCAGTCTCGAACGTCTCGTTGGGCAGCGTGATTTCCGCGAGGTCGGCGCCTGCGGCGGAAACGCCCGGATCGTCCGAGAACAGGCCGCCGTCATAGGCCGGGACACCCCACTCGGGATTGCCTGCCGCTACTGCCTGCCAGAGCAGTACGGCCTCCTTCCAGTGCGCATCGCCTTCGGCAACAGGCGTTCCCCCGGCGACATGTCCGGCGAGTTCCTGAGCCTTCGTTTTCAGCGACCGGCGCCGGTAGGCGTCGTTGGAGCGGTACGGCAGCAGGTCCCGATCCTCGGCGTAGGCAATAAAGAGCAAACGAAACAGCACCGTCAGCGCCATCTCGTATGTGCGCGCGAGATCCTCGGAAGTGGGCCGGTCAATCCCCCGGGCCGCGGCGATTCCCTGAGCCAGCCCCGGAACGACATTGTCGTAAATGCGCTCGCGGAGCCGTTCGGCCAGATCGCCCGCAAAACGCCGCGAATCCTCGAGGATCTGGTGCAAGCTGCCGTTGGGCGCCAAGGCTTCCGCCGAGCAGAGCAGCCAGAGATAGGCAAGCTGGTCGTCGGTCAGCAGCGATGGCTGGCATTCGAACCAGGTCTCGGTGCGTCCGCGCCTTCCCACGCCCGCATCGGTGGCTGTCGCATAGACGCGCAGCCGGTTCCCCTGGGTGACGACAACCCAGGGAAGATTCTCGTCATCGGCCTTCTTGAGAGCGTAAGAAACGGGCGACAGACTATTGAAGCGGTCACTGCCCGCCTCGGGCGATTCGCTCTCCCGGAGCATGACGGCAAGCGCCGTGCGTCGGTCTCCGGCGCGCAACAGGCTGGTCAGATTGTCGATCCGCTCGATACGAAAGCCCAGCGCCTTGAGGAGCTCATCGTCACGCTTGCCGAGCGCCGCGGACGCACGCTTTCCGGCTGCCTCCCAACCGGCGCGTCCGGGGACGCCCGTCTTGAGTTCATGCAGGGCGAGCAGCCCCTCGTTGTTGAGGCCGGGCAAGGCCGTTTCCAGGGATGGCAGGGCCTGGGAAAGGAAACGCAGGGCCGCGTGCCGATCAGGTTGCTCGAGAGCCTCGCGGCAAAGCCGCTCGACCAGCCCCGCGTCAAGGTCGACATGGACCGGCGGTTCCTCGCCCGCGGCACCGCATAACGCCGCGTCTCCGGCATACACGACAACGAGCAGGACGGGCGCCGCACGCCCGCCCCGTCGGGACTTCCAGGCTTCGAGAAGAGCGGACCGGTTCGGCCTGCCCGACGAGCGGGCCGCTGCAACCTCGATGGCGTTCGCGCCCCTGCCGAGAAACAGGCCCACGGGCTGGAATCCGTACCCGGCCCGCGGCTGCCATGGCCGGGAGAGGAGGTCGGTCAGGAACTCATCGTTGGTCATGGCGCCTGATCTTTCCTCATGACGTGTCCGGGTATCCAGTGCGGAAATTTCGATCTGTCGGATCGGCTTTTTCAATTCGCGCCCGCTGTCCCGGCATCACCCGGATGGCCTCTCGTCCCCGTCTGCGCCGTCGGTTCTTCGCATCCTCCCGCGTGAGCTTGATCGCCCTGCGGTACACCGGCTTCGGCGGAATTCGTATCGGCCCGAGCATCGGGGGGAGCGGTCCCGGTGCGGTTGGGACAGTTACCGGACCGCACGGCAGCTACATCGACAGGCCGAGCCGGCCGCGGGTGAGCTGGAATTCGGTGACGGCGCGCGACCAGAGCTTCGGCCGGCAGCGGCACGACGCCACGTCGGCGACGAGGGTTGCGAGCGCGTCGACGATTTCGACGATGCCGTCCGAGTCCGAGTCCCGCCCGGGCGCGAGGACCCGGTCGAGGTCGCTCCCATGACGCTCGGCCACGGCCGGGTCGGCGGTCACCTGCACCAGCGGCAGCATCGGGTGTCCCGGCAGCGGAGTCCGCCCGATGTGGCAGAGCATCAGATAGACCCCGGTCGCGCCGAGCCCCGTGAACGCCTCCACCGGGTTCTCCGTCGGAGTCTCCATGACGTGGAAGCCGGCCTCGTCCGCCGGACGGCCGAAGGCCAGCGATGCGCCGGGCGGCGCCCCATCCGGGAACACCGCGTCGCGGAACCTCCGGCTGTCCAGCAGCCCCGCGCCGTCGGGCGTCACCACGGTGGCGCCGGCCGCGACGAGGCCGGTGGCGAGCCGGCCGAGCGCCTCTCCCATCGCATCGGGCAACCGGCCGTCCGCAACGAGAGCGATGCGAAGCTCGCCGGCTCCCACCGTCCGTCTCTCGAGCCCGCGGGCGCGGGCAGGCCTTCCGGAGACGGCGGGCGCCGGAATCGCCCCGATTTCCGCGGGGTGCGCTCCGTCCGCGCCCCGCACGCCGGCCGGCGCGGCCCCGCGCACGCCGTCGGGCGAGAACGAGCCCGGCGCTCGCGAGCGCCGGCGGCGCGCACTGGCCGGCGCGGCCGCGCGCACGCTCTCGGCCGCCCCCGCGGGGCGCGTCTCCGCGGCGCGCGCGGCCGCCATGGCCTCGAGCTGCCCCGCCACCCTGGCGCTCGCCCCGGCGATCCCGCCGTCCATCTGCACGCTCGCCCAGCCGAACCGGTCCGCCGCGAGACCCCGCTCGGCGAGGTGGCGGCGCACCGCGTCGTTGTGGGTCTGCTCGCAACCGTGCTCCAGCAGGACCGCATGGCGCACGCACCGGTGCGCGAGGTGGCCGGCGAGGGTGTCGAGGAACAGCCCGGCGGCGTTGTTCGACCCGCAGCCCTCGGTGTGCACGAGGGCGACGAAGCGCGACACGTCGCTCCACGGCGGCGGGTCCGCGTCGAGACCCTCGGCGATGAGGCGAGCCACCTGCCCCGAGCAGAGGCTGGTCGGCATCACGAGCGCAATCTGGTCGGACGCGACCCCGTCACCGGCGGGCACCGCATCGAAGGCGAGTTCGAGCGGCGGCGCCTCCCGGACCGCGACCGGACGCCCGTTCGGGGCCGGCCGCCGGCGCGCCTCCTCCAGCCCTTCCGGCCCGGTCCGCGGCCAGTCGCGCCACACCGAGACCTGGGCGTGTCCGGCGAGCTCGCCCTTGCTGCGCCGGCCCGAGGCGATGTCGAGCGCGAGCTCGAACGTCTCCGCGCCGAGCGCGTCCATCTCCATGCCGTCGTTGTAGCGCCCCGCGTTCACGTCCATCTCGTCCGCGAGCAGCTCGAAGCGGCCGGTGGTGGTCACGAACTTGAGCGTCGGCACGAAGGGGAAGTTGGTGATCGATCCGTTGCCGGTGATGAACAGGATGAGGTTCGAGCCGGACGCGACCTGCCCCGCGATGCTCTCCAGGTCGTTGCCCGGGCTGTCCATGAAGTAGTACCCGGGCGGACGCATGGGCTGGCCGTAGTCGATGACGTGGTCGAGCCGGACGTCCGGGTCCTTCTTGCGGGCCGCGCCGAGCGACTTGAGCGCGATGTTGTAGAGCCCCCGGAAGTGGTTCCCCCCGGACGGGTTGCCTTCGGCCGTGGCCCCGTGGTTCGCCGCGTAGCGCTTGAAGCTCTCGATCTTCTCCAGGAACTTCCGCGCGGTGGCGGCGTCGCGGACGTTCTGGAGCACGTAGGGCTCGGCGCCGATCAGCTCGTCGGTCTCGGCGAGGTTGGCGGAGCCGCCGTGGCGGATGACCTCCTTCGCGACCCAGCCGGCCAGCGCGTTGCCGGAGACCCCGGAGAACGCGTCCGAGCCGCCGCACTGAAGGGCGAGCCGCAGCGCGCCGGCCGGCTCGGGGGTGCGGCGGGCGGCGGCGACCCCGGGCAGCCAGCCCTCGACGAGCGCCGCGGCGCGCGCGGCCTCCTCCTCGTACCCGCGCTCGATGCGGAAGAACGCATGAGGCACGTGGTCGAGCGGGTAGCGGCGGCCCTCCATGAACCGCCGCACGTCGTCGTTGGCATAGGCGCCCGCGCCGTCATCGGCCGCGAGCACCGCGCCCACGTTGGGGTGCACCATGAACCCCGCCAGCACGCGCAGCACGTGGTCGAGATTGTTCGGGCGGCCGGCGCCGCCGCCCTCGGTGTGGGTCACCGCGACCACGCCGTCGACCCCGGCGGGCGCCCGCGCCGCCGCCCGCCCGGCGACCCCGCGCACGAAGCCGTTGGCGCGCGAGGTGGTGGCGAGCACCACGACGAAGTTCCGGGTGCCCACGCCGCGCCCGCCCGGGCGGCGGAAGCCGCGGAAGGTCGCGCCGGAGTCGGCGGGCTCGACCTGCCGCCCCGGCGTGAACGTCGCGTCGTCCAGCGCGCAGGTCTCGATGGTGTCGGTGAAGCTCGCACGGTGCGGCAGCTCGAAGTCGATGCCGCGTCCGGCGAGCGCGGCCAGGATCTTCGCGTTGCACGCGTACTCCCCGGGGTCGAGGGCCCGGGTCGCGATGCCGAACGGGAGGCCCCACGACGTGAGGCGGGCTCCGCCCGGGACGGGGGTGCGCACGAACCGGTGTCCTTCGAGCACGGTGTGGGGGAGGCGGATCTCGCGTTCCCCGTCCGCGACCACGGCGCCCGCCTCGAGGCGGCGCGTCGCGATCGCGGCGTTGTCGCCCGGCGCCGGCACGCGGGCCACATGGTCGAATTCGAAGCGATCGGGCATCGGACGTTCTCCGGCCCGGTTCGGCGCGGGTGGCGCGGCCGCCTCCCGACCGCCTACCCGGAGCGCGTGAACTTCTGGAAGCACTGCGCGGTGAACGGCGCAAGCCGCGCCGCCGCGCCCGAGGCGACGGTGACCTCGCCGACGTAGAGGTCGCCGCGGGAGTCGGCCCAGAGCCCATGCGGCGCGATGAAGTTGCCGGGGAGCACCTCCTCCTCCCCGCCAATCCGGCACTGCACGGCGCCGTCGGGGTCGTAGATGCCGACCCGCGCGATCGGGTCGTGCCCGTGCGGCGGCCCGGTCATCAGGCGGAAGTGCGGCGCCGCCCGCACCCCGCTGCGAAACCCGAGCTCCGCCACGTGCACGTTGTCCTGCCCGTCGATGAAGATGTCGTCGGGGCGGTTCACGAAGTCCCAGATCGCGCGAAGCTCGCCTTCGGGCGAGAAGAGCTGGATGCGGGAGTTCTCGCGGTCGGCCACGTAGACGGTGCCGGCGGAGTCCACCGCGATGCCGTGCGGGAGGTTGAACTGCCCCGGCGCGCTGCCGGGCTCGCCCCACGAGAGCTCCAGCTCTCCGTTCGCATCGAACCGGTGCACGCGGGCGTTTCCGTAGCCGTCGGCGACGTACATGCTCCCGTCGCGCAGCACCGCCACGTTGGTCACCTGGTTGAAGGGCCCGCCCGCGTACCGCACGGGCGAGACGCCGGGAACGAACCCGGTGTCGGAGCACCGTCCCGACTCGCCCACCGTGCCGAGCAGCGTCCCGCCGGTGGTGAAGGTGCGGATGGTGTGGTCCCGGCAGTCGACGAGGTGCACCCGGTCCTCGTGGTCGATGAAGATCCCGTGCGGCCGGGGGAACATCCCCTCCCCCCACGCGTCGAGGAACTTCCCTTCCATGTCGAACACGATGAGCGGGTGCTCGCCGCGGCAGAAGACGTAGACCCGGTCGCGGGAATCGACCGCGACGCCCGCCACCTCGGTGAACGACCAGCCCTCCGGAAGGCGCTCCCAGCCCTCCACCACCTCGAACTCCAGACCGTGGCGTCCCCTTGCCATGTGCATTCCCCCACAGGATTCCGCCGTGAAACGGCCTCCATGCTACAGGGTGGTCCGGCCCGGCGGCGACCATGAGCGCTTCGTCAGCCTTCAGCACCCCTCGCGGAGTGCCTGAGCGCGGCGCGGAAATCTCACCCGCGCCCGCGCACGTACGAGACGAACCGCTCGGTCCAGCGGCACCCCTCGACTTCCCGGAGATGGCTGTAGCTCGCGAGCAGGCTGCCGATGACGATGCCGTCGTGCTCGCCGTCGACGCCGCGGCCACGCCGGACGCGATACGCGTAGCGCCAGTCGGCTCCGGCCATGTTCTCCAGGGTCGAGTGGTGGAACTCGTGGGCGTGCACCGCCCCGCCCGCCTCCGGCGCCCACGGGGCGTCTCCGGTCGGCTCCAGCACCACGTATCCGCGCCCGCGCGGCTGCGGGTGCATCACGACATCGGCGGGAATCGCCCCCACCATCTCGCAGTTGCGTTCGTTCCACCGGATCCGGCGCGCCAGGTACATCAGTCCGCCGCACTCCGCGTAGACCGGCAGCCCGGCGGCGATTCGCGCCCCGAGCGCCGCGCGCATCGACGCGTTCGCCTCCAGGTCGTCCATCGCGCGCTCGGGGAATCCACCGCCGATGAAGATGCCGTCGGCCTCGGGCGGCGCCGGGTCCCGGAGGGTGTCGAACGGCACGACCCGCGCTCCGGCCGCCTCCAGGGCCTCCAGGTCGCCCGGGTAGTAGAAGCAGAACGCGGCGTCGCGCGCGACGGCGATGCGCACGTCGAACGGCGGGCGCGCCGCGAGCGGCCGGGGTGGAATCGGCGGGACGTCCGCAAGCGGACCGGCCGGAGCCGGCCCATCGCCCGCGTACGGCCGGAGTGCAGCCGGCGGGACGTCCGCGAGCGGCCGGGCCGGAGCCGGCCCATCGCCCGCGTACGGCCGGAGTGCAGCCGGCGGGACGTACGCGAGCGGCCGGGCCGGAGCCGGCCCATCGCCCGCGTACGGCCGGAGTGCAGCCGGCGGGACGTCCGCGAGCGGCCGGGCCGGAGCCGGCCCATCGCTCGCGTACGGCCGGGGTGCAGCCGGCGGGCGCGCCGCGCGTGGCGCGGCCGGAGCCGGCCCATCGCCCACGCACGGCCGGGGTGCAGCCGGCGGGACGTCCGCGAGCGGACCGGTCCGCGACGCAAGCTCCCGCACGCGGTCGAGGTCGACGCACGCCTCGATGCGCCGCGCGATCCGCTCCACGCGGTCGCCGGCCGCCGCGACCTCGGCCGGCGGGACGAGCCCGATATGCTCGGCGTCGAGCGCGAGGTCGGCCGATCGGCCGACCGCTCCGAGCACCGGGAGGTCCGTGTAGGCGTGCACCGCATGCACGAGCTTCCCCTCGTGGCGCGCACCGGCGACGCGGTTCAGGATGACGCCGGCGATGCGCACCCCGCGGTCGAAGTCGCGGTACCCGTGGAGCAGCGGCGCGATGCCGCGGGTGATGCCCCGCGTGTCCACCACCAGCACCACCGGCGCGTCGAGCAGCTTCGCGAGCGCGGCATTGCTGTCGGCGCCGTCGACCGCCACCCCGTCGTGCAGCCCCTTGTTCCCTTCGACGAGGGCGAGGTCCGCGCCCGCGCCGTGGCGCACGAACTCCGCCCGGATCTCCGCCCGCCCCATGGTGTGGAAGTCGAGGTTCCGGCAGCTCCGGCCCGCGGCCGCGGTGAGCCACATCGGGTCGATGTAGTCCGGACCCTTCTTGAACGGCTGCACCACGAGCCCGCGAGCGCGCAACGCCGCCGCGACCCCCGCCGTGACGGTGGTCTTGCCCGACGACTTGTGGGCGGCGGACAGGAACAGTCGCGCCATCGAGCTCGTCCCCGCGTTTGCACCGGCGCCGCGAAGAGGATGCGGGCGCCGCGAAGAGGGCCGCGACGGCGAGCCCGCCGTCGTTCCGGTGGTCAACTTCGCACATCCGGACGGCTCGAACCACCGGACCGGGCCCGGACCCAGGACCATTTTTTTGTCGTATTCGAGTGTCGGCAACCGGTGCGAAGTCGCCTGCGGCGGGGACGCCGGGAGCTCCGGGAGGCTCAATTTGGCACATGGACAACGAACGCATCCACAAATGGGCCGCTTGAGCACGCCTCGGCGCCCGCCGGGCCGACAAAAAACGAGTCCTGGGCCCGGGCCGGGCGCGCTTCGGAGCCGGCACGCCCGCCGGACAGCCGGCCGGAACGGGGCGAGAGCACCGCGGAAGCCGCCGGAAGAGCAGCGCCGCCGGCACGCCCGCCGGGCAGCCGGCCGGAACAGGGGTATTCTTCTCCGGGTCCCGGCATGGGTCCGTACCAGGACCGGCCGGCCGAGCCGATGACGATCACCGCCCGAGACCCTGCCGCCATGTCGATGCGAATCACCCTGATCCTCTACCTGCTGCTCCTCGCGCTGGTCGCGCTCAACGCGGTGTACGTCCTCGGCTGGCCACCGTGGATCGCGGCGGTGCCGGTCGCGGCGGCGGTCGTGGCGCTGGCGGCGGTGCGATCCGCCACGCGGGGACGGACGCCGGCGCTCCTCGCCTGCCTCCAGGTGCTCGGCACGCTCGGCCTCGCCGCCGCCGCGGGCACGCTCGCGGCGCCGGCCTGGCAGGTGATCGACGCCGGCGCCAGCGCGACCGGCGCCGGCCGCATGGCCCCGATGTTCGTGGCCGCCCTCGCCCTGTACGGGGCGAACCTGTGGCTCGACGCATCGCTGCCGGGTGACGGCGAGGCGGAGCTCGAGCGGATCGCGCGCCTGCTCTCGGGCCCGCGCCTGCTTCCCGCCCTCGTCGCCGCGCTCCTGCTCTGCGCCGGCTTCGTCCTCGCGCTCGAATGGCTCGCCCGCAGCGCCGGGGAGGCCGAGGTCGTCACCCGCCGCTTTCTCGAACGGGGCGTCATCCCGCCCATCACGGTGCTGCTGTTCTTCTGGGGCGTGCTGCTCCTCGCCGGCAAGCGATGGAACGGCCGGTATCTGCGCCGGGCGCTGCGGCGCTGGCGCAGGGGGGAGCCGGACGGGGCGACGGCGCCGATCGTCGCGAGCCTGGAGGCGCTCGCGACCGGGACCACGCGAGTGGAGGAGAGCCTCGCGCTGCTGTGGCGGCGGTACGAGGAGTCCTACCTCCTGCCGCGCTACATAAGCTGGGCGGTGCCGATCCTCGGCTTCATCGGCACCGTCCTCGGCATCTCGCTCGCGGCCGACGGGATCCGCCGCATCATCGGGTCCGACGCCGGGCTCTCGAGCCTCTCCGGCGACCTGAGCGGCGCCATCGCCCCGCTGGGGATCGCCTTCGACACCACCCTCGTCGCGCTGTCCCTCAGCGTGGTGCTGACGCTCCTGCTCTCCCTGGTGCAACGCGACGAGGAGCGCATCCTGGCCGCGATCGAGTGGGAGGTGCGGGGGGCCGGGCGGTGACCGGCGAGGCCCGCCGGGGCCCGCTCTCCGCGCTGGCCCGCCAGGAGGAGAACAACGCGCCGATGATGGCCATCTTCGGCGGGGTGTTCGCACTCATGCTCGTCTTCCTCCTCCTGGTCAACGTCTTCTCGAGCCACGCGGTGCGCGAACGCCTGGATCGGGCTTCGGAGCACGGCACGTACCGGATCGAGCGGATGGACGGCGGCGCCGGCTACGTGGTGATCGTCTTCCCCGGTGCGATCCGGATCGTGGAGACCGGCGCCGGGGTGGCGGCCGGAACGGTGTGCGAGCCGGGCAGCGCCTTCGTCGACTACGCGCGGCGCATCTACGAGGACGAGCGGGACCAGATCGTGTTCGTCCTCCTCCAGGGGAGCGTCGGCGCGATGTTCGAGGCGCGCGAATGCCTGCGCGCGATGTGGCCCGGCCAGGTACTGACCATCGGCTGGGTCATCGCCGACGACGAGTTCCTGAAGTCGGTCTCGCTCGACGACATCCCGGCGTTCATCCGCGAGTACGCCGAGCGGGGGCCGTGATCCGCGCCGCCGCCGTCCGCTCGTCCCGGCGCATGCCCGACTTCGCGGGCGTGGCGCTGGTGGACATCCTCGCGAACGGGGTGGCGATGCTCGTCATCGTCATCGTGGTCACCATCGCGGCCCGGATGGAGCGCGAGGAGCGCTACGCCGAGCAGGCCGACGAGGTCGCGACGGTGATGAGCCACAAGTTCAGCACCTCGCTCGTGCTGAACAGCCTCGCCGCGTCGCCTCCGGCCCGCCTGCACGACTACGAGACCTCGCCCCTCGACCAGGTGCTCGACCCCGACCTGCTCCCCATCCTGGAGCTGCACCGGGGCTTCGTGCGCGAGTTCTACACGGGGACGGTCTGGACCCGCCGGGACCTGCTCCGGGAGCACGGCGGACTCGGCGCCTGGCTCGCGGGGTTCAGCGAGGAGCGAAAGACGCGCCTGCGGGTCGACGTCTACGACATCCCCCTGTTCTACCTGACGATGTCGATCCTGCGCGAACACGGCATCCGGGTCTTTCACTGGCACTTCATCCCCGCGGTGCGCTCGCTCGCCGACATGGCGCGCTGCCCGCCGGGCGTGGCCGCCAGGGACTGCCCGGGCGGCGGGGCCGGCGCCCCCGCGCCGCTGCCCCGGCTCGCGATGGCGGACCGCGGCTCCGGCGGCCTCGGGGGCGCCGAAGCGCCGGGGTACGAACCGCAGGGGGGTGACGGGACGGGCGCGGGGGGCGCGGGCGGCCTGCGCGAGATCGCCCCGCGGAGCGCGGGCTCCTCCCCCGGCCCGATGCCGGCCGGCGCCGTTCCGGGGATGACGGGGCAGGCGGGCGCGCGGTTCGGCGGGCAGGCGGGAGGCGCGGGCTCGTCCGGGACGGCGCGCGGGCGCGACGGAGAGATGGCCGGGGCGGGGGCGGCGGGGCGCGGACTGCTCTCCGGCCCGGGCGCAGCCGGGCGAAGCCGGGGATTCGGCGCGGAGTCGGGACCCGGCGCCGGCCCGGCGGCGACGCTGGGCAGCTTCCCCGGCGCGCGCGACGGGCGCGCGGGGCCGCCGGCCGGCGCGGGCCGCGGGCGCTCGCCGCGGGCGGGGGAAGGCCGGTCCGGCGGCGGTGAGCCGCCACGGGCCGGGGGCGGCTCCGGCGGAGACGGGCCGCAGCTCAGCCTTCGCATCGCCCTGCCGGCGTCGGTACGGCGCGAGCTGCGGTCCGGCAGCGAGGGCGTGGCCGCGCTGGAGGCGATGTTCGGGGTCATCCTCCACTACCTCGGCGCGCTGCAGGACACGCTGGACGCGGGAGGTACGCCGAGCCCGCAGATCGACAGCTTCGCGCCGCGGATACAGCGCGCGTTTCGCGCTCCGCCGCCGATCACGGACGCGGAGCGGGCGGTCGCGCGAGACCTCGCCCTCAAGTTCGCCCTCCTCCCCCACCTCGGGTCGCCCGGCCATCGGCCGGACCCGCTGGAGCTTCGCCCCGCCGCGGCGGGGCCCCGGGCGGACGCGGCGCTCGTCGTCGCGCCCAACCGCCTGACCGATCGGGTGGGCGTGTTCCGCGGCGGCGGAGGGCCGGACGGCGGGGGCGAAGAGGAGTCCGGGCTCCCGGAGCGCGGCCGGGCGGCGCTCGCGCTCAACGCGTATCCCGGCATCTGGAAGGGTCTGGAGATCGGGGTCGAGCCGTGGTCGGTGCTGCTCATGCCTCCCGGCGCCCGCGCGCCCGAACGGATGCGCTGGCGCGCGGTCGCCTACGTCACGCCCCGGCTGGACGACTTCATCGTCGGCTTCGTCTTCGCCGATGTGGACGCCGAGGGACGACTTCGGATCCAGGCCGACGCGAACCGGGTGCGGCTCCAGGGGCGGGCGCTGTTCAGCGAGTATCGGGCGTCGGGATTCGGGTCGCGCGGCTGGCTCGTCTCGCTCTACGCGGGCCTCGCGGTCGGGCTCGCGCTGCTGGGACTCGGCTGGCGGTACCTGGTGGTGCGCGGCGCATGAGACGCGGCGTGGCCGCGGTCGCGGGGCTGGCGGTGGTGACCGTGACCATCGGCCTCCTCACCCGCCCGCTCCTGCACTCGCTGCGCGCGGACACGGTCGCCGTGAGCACCGGCATCCTCCCCGCGCCCGGCGAGCGCGCCCGCACCGTGGACGAGCACGTCCTCGCCGCCATCGAGTCGCGCGCGTTCGGCCGCGAGCTCCGGCTGCGCCTCGACCGCCCGGCCCGGCGGATACCCCTCGATCCCTTCTTCATCGACCGGTGCGAAGTGCGGCAGATCGACTTCGAGCGCTTCGCGAAGTGGTACGCCGCCCCTCGCGCCGCCGTGCCGTTCAGCGCCTCCACCGGCCACCGGATCGCGGGGCTGCTGCAGTCGCCCGCGACCGGCGTCGACCTCCCCGACGCGGCCCTCTACTGCGCGGCGGTGGGGGGACGCCTGCCGTGGTCGGAAGAGCTGGAGGCGGCGGCGGCCGGCACGGAGGGACGGCTCTACGCCTGGGGCGACACCTTCGATCCGGGGCCCTGGCCCTATCTCGACGCGTGGCGCAACGCGTCCCGGCCCTGCGGCTCCCACCCGCCCTCGGACTCGCCGCAGGGGGTGCGCGACCTCAACGGCAACGCCATGGAGTGGAGCGCGGGCAGCCTCGGCGTACCCGTGGAGCTCCGGCGGCCGGCCGCGCACGGGGCGCCGGCGGTACGCGCCCGCGCCCGCGCGGTCTACGCGCTCAACGCGGCCTGGCTCGCCATCGATCCCGGCACCCGCAGCCATCACCTCGGATTCCGCTGTGTCTACGACGCGCCGCCGCCGGACGAGAGGCCGTGGGGCGGCCGGGCGGGAGAGCTGGTCCGCATCGACGGAGGCGAGTTTCCCCTCGGCCTGCCGCTGGACGTGCGCCTGGCCCGGCTCGCGGTGATCCTCCCCGATACGCAGTTGCGCGAGGCGCGCGCCCTCCTCGCCTCGGCCGACGAAGCCGCCCGCACGATCGTGGTGGGGCGGTGCGAGGTGAGCCGCCGGGAGTACCGGGCGTTCCTCGCCGATCCGCTGGCCCGCTCCGGGCTCTTCGCGAACCCGCAGGAACCGGCGGGCGAGGACTACGTGCCGGACGACTGGGAGCGCCAGTCGGCGGACCCGGACCTGCCGGTGTCCGGCATGAGCTGGTGGGCGGCGGACGCGTTCGCACGCTGGGCGGGAGGCCGCCTGCCGCGGGCGCGGGAGTGGCGGTTGCTGGCGGCGGGCCCGGAGGCGCGGCTCTACCCTTGGGGCAACCGTTACGACCCCGGAGCGGCGGTGACCGCCGACCTGCCGGAGCACGGACCGCGACCCTGCCTCGCCCCCGGCCTCCGCGACTCGAGCGCCGGGGGCGTGCTCCATCTCGCCGGCAACGTCTCGGAGTGGACCCAGAGCATCGCGGTCGACCGCGGGAACTACGCCATGTGGGTGCAGGGCGGCAACTGGATGCTGCCCGGGCGCGACACCGCGCACGGCGCCTTCGGGCGCCTGGCGCCGCTCAACCACCGCTCGCCGGACATCGGGCTCCGGGTGGTGTACGACCAGGAGTCTGCGCCGCAGGAATCGAGATGAGAGAATGAGAACGCTGTCACGGCCTCCTGCGCCCACAGCAATTCCCGCCAGGCGGGAACATGCCCCTGAAATCCCCTCGATTCGACGCCCTGAAGGTCGAAATCGCACCGGAATCTCACCACGGTACGGCCTCTCCGGGCGCTGGCGGGAATTGCTGCTGCGCCCAGACTCCTGGCGTGGCGCCATTCCGGCCCACCCGGCCCCGCGGCGTCAGGGTGTGCGTCCGATACGTGAGACCTGACCCCCGGCCCGACCCTTGGCCTGTTGTCGTGGAGCTGTCGGCGGCCCGAAGACCCCCGCATTCTCCTCTCATCCCGAGGGGAGAGCTCGAACGGCTGTTGCCGGAGCCGCCGGGTTCAGGAGAAGGCGTCCGTATTCTCCCCTCGGGCCGAAGCACGAGATCTCCGAGCCGCTTGCCCGTCGACAGGCTCGGGAGAAGACACCGGTCTTCTCCCCTCTCCCCCCGGGAGAGGGGCCGGGGGTGAGGGTGCGGCGATGAGTCGGTCCCCCTCACCCCAAACCCCTCTCCCGGGGGGAGAGGGGCTTCTTCGCAGGCGGCCGCTGCTCGTCGTTCCGACGTGGCCCTCTCCCCCCGGGAGAGGGGCTCGTTTCGGGACCAGGGGCATCCCGCCTTTGCGAACCGTGCGCGCGATGCCCTCCTCCCCAGGGTCTCCCGGGACCGGAAACCAGGGCTCTCGCAAACCGGACGTACACCCTTCCCGATGGCGGGTGGCGCTTCGGTTCGACTTTCTTCCTCAACGCGACAGAACGGTCCCGGAGTCAAGCTGAGGCGCTACCGCAGCATCATCGATGCTGCATCATCCACCATACGATGCGATATTCTCCGACTCGCCCATCATCGGAAGGACCCTGCCATGGGAGTGTCCGGTCTCCAGTACCGTGAGGACGCCGCGCTCGAGGAGCTGCTGCGCTCCGTCGTTCGTCCCGGGGACTTCTGCACCCGGGGAAGGCTGTTCACGCCCATGCCGCGGCTGGAGGTCGACGCCGTCGGCATGCTGTCCTTCCCGGTGCCCGAGGCGCAGGTACGCGCCCTGGCCGCGGCGGCGGAGCCCGCCCCCTACGGCAAGGGGGCGGACACGCTGGTCGACGCCTCGGTCCGGGACTGCCGGCAAATCGGGCCGGAGCGGATCCGGCTGGCGGGTGGCGCGTGGC
Organism: Gammaproteobacteria bacterium; assembly: GCA_965202735.1. GTDB lineage: Bacteria > Pseudomonadota > Gammaproteobacteria > HK1 > HK1 > HK1. The sequence continues at coordinate 189,463 of OZ241844.1, read as the reverse complement.
CGGACACCTTCGCGAAGATCCTCTCCGCGGCGGCGGCGGGTCTCGGGTGCCCGCTCGACCGTCTCGACGCGCAGCTCTACAAGCTGCTCGTCTACGGGCGCGGCGGCTTCTTCGCCGCGCACCGCGACACCGAGAAGGCGGACGGCATGGTCGCGACCCTGTCGATCTCGTTGCCGGTCGCGGGGGACGGCGGCGAGCTGCTCGTGCGCCACCAGGGCCGCGAAATCGTCGCCGACATGAATGTCGAGGAGCCGTCCGAGCTCGCGTTCGCGGCGTTCTACGCCGACTGCACGCACGAGGTCCGGCCCGTCGTCGAGGGCCACCGACTCTCCCTCGTGTTCAACCTGTGCCTCCGGCCGGACGACAGGACCACCGCCCGGACGGCGCCGGACCACGGCGAGCAGATCGACCGGATCGCGCAGCGCCTCGTCGCGTGGCAGGGAGAGGAGCCCGCGACCGGGAAGCTGGTGTGGCTGCTCGATCACGAGTACAGCGAGGCCGGGCTGTCCTTCGACACCTTCAAGAACGCCGACGCCGCCCGCGCGCAGGTCCTTGCCGCCGCGGCCGAACGCGCCGGGTGCGAGATCTTCGCGGCCATCCTTCACATCGAGGAGCACGGCGACGCGACGTGGAGGGGCCAGTACGTCTACACCGGGGACTGGGACGCGGGAAGCGTCGAGACGATGGAGATCGGCGAGCTCTTCGACCACCACCGCCGGCTCGACGGCTGGGCGAGCCGCGACGGCGCCCGGCCGCGGCTCGGAGCCCTGGACCTCGGGGCCGGAGAGCTCCTGCCGCGGGGCGCGCTCGACCGGGCGGCGCCCGACGAACAGCGGCTGCACGAAGCCACGGGCAACGAAGGGGTGAGCCTGGAACGCGCGTATCGCCGCGCGGCGCTCGTGCTGTGGCCGCGGTCGAGGACCCTCCCCCTCCTCGCGGGTACCGGCATCGGCGGCGCCGTCGCCTGGCTGGCGGGAGAGCTTGAACGCGGCGCCGGGGCCGCGGACGCACGGGTCGGACGCCTCGCGTCGGAGCTCATCGGGCTGTGGCCAGCCGGCAGGGCCGGCCAGGACCAGCAGAGCCGCACCCGGATGCTCGGCCTCCTGGGCGCAATCGGGGATGCCGCGTGCGTCGCGGACTTCCTGCGCGAAGTGGTTCTCCCGCACTACACCGGGAGCGAAAACGAGGACCTGCCGACAGCGATGGATCTCGCCGGAACCAGGGCGGCCGGACAGTTCCTCCGGGGGCTGCTCGATGCGCATTTCACGCGGCGGCCGAAGGTGATCCTGGCGCTCCTGCGGCGGCTCGACGAGCAATGCGACGGGTCCGCCGCCGCCCGAAAGAAGATGGTCGGGGAGGGGGTTCGTTCGGTCCTGCGCGCCGTTGCCGCCGCCCGGACATCAACATCGGACCGCCGCGGGAAGGCCCGCCCGGCCCCCACCCCGGCGAAGCGCGGTGACGAGGCCGTCTCCCGGTCCTCCCGGGCGGCGGCCGACGCCCCGGAGCCGGACCGCCGGCTGTCGAAGCGGCTCGACGAGCAGGCGGTTTGCGACCTCTTCACCCTGGCGTGGCGCCGGGGCCTGAAGAGCGAGGCCGAGGCGGCGGCCGCCGCCATCGCCGCCCTCCCCGGGCTCGCCACGCCCGACCGCGCGCTCCCGGCCGCGCTGCGCGAGCTGCACGGAGAGAGGGGGCTGGCGAACACGGCTCCGTTCACGACGCTGTGGCGTCACGCGGCCGGCTGCCTGCTCAAGCGCAGCGCGACGCCCCCGAAAGAGCCGCGCCACTGGAAGATCGCCGCCGACATCGACTGCAAGTGCGAGCTCTGCGCCGATCTGCGGACCTTCTGCAACGACCCCGCCGCCAGGGTCGCACGCTTCCCGCTGCGCAAGGACCTGCGCGCCCACCTGCACCGCGTCATCGATTACAACCGGCTCGACATCGACCACGAGACCGAGCGCCGGGGCCGCCCGTTCACCCTGGTCTGCACCAAGAACCGCGCGAGTCATCGGCGGAAGCTCGCCGAGCACGCCAAGGATGTCGCCTGGATGCGCCGGCTGATCCAGTCCGCGCCGGGAGCGGCGCAGGCGGCCGCCTGCGCGCCGGACCTCGCGCGGCTGGAAGCGGCCGTCGCCGCGTCCGGGCGGAAGTGACGCCGGAGACGCCGCGCCATGCCGGCGTCCGAACCCATCGAACCCATCGAGACCTGAAGGGGACGGCTGGACTCCCCGCCCGCGGCAAACGGGCGACATCGCGCGGCTTCCGCGGGACTGTGCTCCAGCGATTCCCGCCAACGCCCGTAGCCGGCCGCGCCCGCGTTCACCTCAACGCCGCTTCGAGCGCCGCCAGCGTGGCGTCCACCTCCTCCTCCGTGTTGTAGTGGGCGAGCCCGATGCGCACCACGCCCGTCGCCTCGTCGATGCCGAGCTGCCGGACGACCTCCAGGGCGTAGTTGTGGCCGGACCAGACGCAGACGCCGGCGCGGGCCAGAAGCTCGGCCACCTGCGGCGGGGACACGCGCCCGTGGGTCATCGACACCGTCGGCACCCTCTCCCCCACCCGGTTGGGATTGACGATGCCGTGTATGGCGGCGCCCGGAATGGCCCGCACGCCGTCGATCAGGCGTGTCACCAGACGGGCCTCATGGTCCGTGGCGGCCCGGTACGCCGCCTCGATGCGCCCGCGCCGGGACTCCTCGCCGCTCACCTGCCCTCCCAGCCAGTCGTGGTAGTCGACGCACGCGGCAAGCCCCGCGAGCAGCTCGGTCTGCGGCGTGCCGGATTCCCATTTCCCCGGCGGCGCATCCGGGGCGCAGCGCGCCTTGTAGGCAGCCAGCTCGTCGAGGAGCTCGCCCCGCCCCCACAGCACCCCGAGGTGCGGGCCGAAGAACTTGTACGACGAGCACACCAGGAAGTCGCAGCCGAGCGCCCGCACGTCGATGCACTGGTGGGGCGCGAGCTGCACCGCGTCGGCGTACGTCATCGCCCCCGCCGAACGCGCCAGCGCGGCCAGGGCCGCCACGTCGTTGATCGACCCGGTGAGGTTGCTCGCGCAGCTCAGCGCGAGCAGGCGGGTCCTGGGACCGAGCAGCGCCTCCAGGTCCCCGGGCTCGACCTTCCAGGTGTCGCGGTCGAACGGCAGCCACCGGACGACGAGGCCGCGGTCCTCGGCGAGCAGCAGCCACGGCGACACGTTGCCCTCGTGGTCCATGCGGGTGACGATGATCTCGTCGCCGGGGGAGAAGCGCCGGCCCAGCGAGCGCGACAGGTGCAGGGTCAGGGCGGTCATGCTCTGGCCGACCACGATCTCGTTCGGCGAGCGCGCGTTCACGAAGTCGGCCATGGCGCCGTGCGCACGGCGGTAGATCGCCTCCGCGTTGCGGGAGCTCCCGAAAAACCCGCCGTAGTTGCTGGCCGCATCCACCAGGGCGTTCGTCACGGCGTCGACGACCCGCCGGGGAAGCTGGGTGCCGGCCGGGTTGTCCATGAAGATCCGGGGCCTGCCGTCGTGTGTCCGGGTGAGCGCCGGGAACTCGCGGCGCACGCGATCGATCGGGAAGGAGCTCATGGGTCTCTGCACCTCGGGGCCGCAAGGAATCGTCGCCGGGCCGGCGTTCGCGAAGCCGGGGCACGTCTCGCCCAATCACCTCATGCAGGTGCGGCCCTGGGGGTTCGCCGGCGCGTCGAGCGGAATTCTGGCACACGTTCGATGCACCCTCGTCCCTCGTCCCTCGGAATGCCGGGCGGGAGTGTCGGCGGTCCGGTATCGGATTCGATGCACTCTCGTCCTTCGTCCCTCGTCCCTCGGGCCGCGGTGGTCATCCTGCGGCCTCCCGGATCGAGTGGGCCCGGACTCGATGACGAGGTCGTGGCCCCGCGGATCGAGAGACGGGCATCGTCAGCTTCCGGAATCGACCCCGCTGTCGCCGGCGCCCGACTCGCCGAACCGGTGGGGGAGGATCCTCAGCACCCTCACCGCGACCACCAGTACCAGACCCGCGACCGCCACGCCGCCGAGACCGAGGAGAAGCTCGGGAAGACTGGCCACGTAGCTCGCGGGATCTCCCGCGACGAGCCCGCCCTCGATGACCTCCTTGCCGGGGAAGATGACGAGCGGCGCCGCCTGGCCGCCGATGACGATGCCGTAGAGCTGGCTCAGTCCTCCCACCACCACGAGCGCCGCCGCGGTCGCGGTCCATCCGCGGGACCGCGGGCGCCGCCACCACAGGATGGCGAGCGGCGCAAGGGTGCCGGCCAGGATCTGCCCGCCCCAGAACACCGCCGGGTACGCGCCGCCGTCGACGAGCAGGAACCGCTCTACCGTGCCGTGCTCGGCCACGTAGAGATTGGCGAGGTGCCGGACGACGACGAGGTAGAGCACCACCGAGACGAAGAGCGCCTGCAGGCGCGCGAGCCGCCCGAGCAGGCCCTCGTCGAGGGGGCGTGCGGTCATCGATGCGGCCCCCGTCAGCACCAGGATGAACACCGCGAGGCCGAGCGAGAGCGACATGGCCACGAACAGCGGGGCCATGATCGCCGCGTCGTAGGCTTGGCGCGCGACGAGGAAGCCGAAGATGCAGCCGGTGCCGGTGGTGAGCACGATGCGCCAGGCGAACGCCACGACGCCGGCGCGGCGCACGTGGCGCTGCATCCGGCGCTCCATGTGCATCCACAGGTAGACCGCGACCACGGCCATGAATCCGGTGTAGAGCAGGATGTTCCAGGCGAAGATCGACCTGAAGTTGTAATGCGTCATCGCCACCACGAGCCGGTCCGGCCGGCCCAGATCGAGCACCAGAACCGCGAGCCCGCCTGCCAGCAACGCGATCGCGAGCACCCCCGACAGCCGCGCGAGCGGCTCGTACGCGGTCCGTCCGAACACCGAGGAGAGCGACGCGACGTTGAGCGCCCCGGAGGCGGCCACGATCAGGAACACCGCGAACACGTGGGGGAGCCCCCACACGATGCGGTTGTTCATCCCGGTGACGTGGTGTCCCTCGACATCCATGTGATGCCCGGCGAGGACGCCGGCGAGGGTGACGAGCGCGAGCAGGACGACCAGCGCACGGGCAGAGTGTCTCATCATCTTGACTTTCTCCCTCAACGCGACATGACTGCCCCGAAGCCGAACCGGGGCACTCCCCCACTACCGCGGCAAGGCGACTCTGGTACCGTCACCCCGGACCGTTTCCGACGAGGAGGATCACCATGACGAGCCACGCGACCGGCGACGGCGGCATCCCGCCGAGGGATGCCGCGGAACGCGGTCTGAAGAGGATCATGACACTCGCAGGCGCCTACGGCACGCGCAACTACACCGTCAGGCACCTGCGGGACCAGAAGGGAGAGCGGGTGCTCGTGGAGACCCTTCCCTTCTCTCCGGAGGAGGCGGCCGCGGCCGAGGAAGCGGGTATCGACACCATGAAGGTGCGCTTCGACCCGAGGCGCCCCGAGCCTGCGGCGGCCATCCGGCGGGCCGCCCCCAACACGTTCATGGCCTTCTCGGTGCCGCTGCTCGCCGCCGCCACCGAGGCCGAGGCGGTCCGCCTCGGCTACGACGCCATGGCGCTCGGGGCGGACGCGATCATGTGCCAGTGGAGCCCGCGCTTCGTCGCCGCGGCGGCCGAGGCGGGGGTTCCCGTCCAGGGGCATGCGGGTCTGGTGCCGCGCCGGAGCACCTGGACCGGGGGGCTGCGCGCGGTCGGCAAGACCCTCGACGAGGCGCTGTGGGTCTACGACGAGATCAAGGCGCTGGAGGACGCGGAGGCGTACGCGGTCGAGGTGGAGGTCATTCCGGCTCGGTTGCTGGCCGAGATCAGCAGGCGCACCACCCTGCTCACCTCCTCCATCGGCGCCGGCAGCGGCGGCGACATCCAGTTCCTGTTCGCGGAGGACATCCTCGGCAACGACCCCCCGCCCTACCCCCGGCACTCGAAGCAGTACCGCCAGCTCTACAGGCTGAAGGCGCAGATGCAGGCCGAACGGGTGGCCGGCTTCAGGGAGTTCGTCGCCGATGTCCGCGAAGGCCGCTTCCCCGGGCCGGAGCACATCGTGAACGCACCGGAGGACGTGATCGACGCCTTCGTGGATGCGGTGGACGGCGGCGGCTGAGTTTCCGGTGGCAGACAGGTCCGCCGCTCGGCGCCTCCGGCGAGGCTCCGGCTCGGTCCGGCTGTCGAGCGCACGGCCAACCTTGTCATACCCGTCGCGATCCGGTATTAGTGGCATGTCCCCGTTCACCTCTGCCCGCGCCACCGCGAGAGCGGCCCATGAGCACTCCAACCGAGCTCGAACAGAACATCGAAGCCTACGAGACGATGCGCGAATCACTCGAAAAACATCACCTCGAAAAGTTCGTCATCTTCCACGACAACGAATTCATCGGAGCTTTCGACAGCTTCCACAACGCCGCACGCGAAGCCGTGCGCCGGTTCGGCCAAGGGCCGTACCTCATCCGCCAAGTGGGCGCTCCGAAGCGCATCGCCATGCCGGCTTCGGTCGCATTCCGGCCCGTTCATGCCCCTCGCTGACGCAGCCTTCGTCGATCCCGAAGGCAGATCGAACCACGCCGCGCTCATCGGATTCGGGCCGAGCCTCGAAGTCGTCGTATCCCGACTCGTTGATTCGTCGCAGCCGCCGCCTGGAGGCCACACCACACAGGCCCTGATCGACACCGGAGCGGCGCAAAGCTGTATCGACATTCAGATCGCCCAGTCCCTGAGCCTGCCGGTAGTGGACGTCGTCATGATCGCTGGGGTAGCAGGTGCAAACCCCCATCCTCTTTACGCGGCCAGAGTTGCGATACCGGCACTCGAAATCTTCCAGTTCGGCGCTTTCGCCGGCGTTGACCTCGCGGCTGGAGAACAGCCACATCGCGTTCTCCTCGGCCGCACGTTCCTTCAAGGCACGGTGATGATCTACGACGGAGTCCGCGCCCAGGTCACTGTCGCGAGCTACCGCATCCCGGACTGAGACAAGGCCGCCTTCAGACGGACAAGGGCTCAGATGGCAGCGACAAGGGCTCAGATGGCAGCGATGCCGAATGCGCTCAAGGACCGGTTCATTCTCGACACTCTCCTGCACGATTCTCAATGAAAAACCCTCGGCCTCCTGTCGAAGACCGAGGGTTTCGACCCCTCCGCATACTCGCCGACAGTATGCGGCCAGCTATCCGCTCCACTGCGAGGTTGATACTCCGGCTGGAGGCCCATGGTATTCGGGTCGAAGTCCATCGTCGGTTCAAGACTCGAGCAAGCTTGGCGGGTCACGCGGTTCTCTGCCGACTTGCACGGCCATGGGCTTCGGAGGCGTGAAAAAATGCAAGACGCACCTCCTTCGCCGACACTGTTGCCGACTGATGTAATTGTACCAGCCCTCCAGTTTTCATCGCGCGCACTACCCGAGCCGTGGGTACGTCTGATTGTGAGATACCTCGTTTCCGGTCCTGAGAGATCCGGGGAGCGAGGGTATCTTGCCTTCGCTCGAGAGGGTGGGACGCCCTCGATCCCGGACGCGCCACAAATCGGACGTACACCCACGAGCCGTCGACTGGTTTTCCTCATCGATTCTCGCATCCAGCGCGCGTCTCGGACCCGTCGTGAGCAGCCCGACGAAGCCTCCGGAGAGCGAACGCGCGCGAACTGCTCAGACGTTCCGATAGCGGACCCCGGTGTCAAGGCCGAAGTCGGGACGAAGCTCCGTGCTCGCGCCCTCGGCGAGCGTCTTCGCGACGTGGCTCTCGGGGTCGTTCAGGTCGCCGAAGACGAGCGCGCCGTGCCCCGCGGCGGTGCACGCTTCGACGCACGCCGGGTCGCGTCCGGTTCCCGCGTCGAGGCGATGCACGCAGAAATTGCACGACTCCACCGTGCCCTTCCCTCGCGGCGACCAGGGTCGCGGGTTCGTGACCGCCTCGTGCACGAACGCCCGGGCCTGGAACGGACACGCCATCACGCAGTAGCGGCAGCCGATGCAGGTGTGCTTGTCCACCAGAACGATGCCGTCGGCGCGCCGGAACGACGCCCCGGTGGGGCAGACATCGACGCACGGCGGGTCCGCGCAGTGCTGGCACATCAGCGGCAGGGTGGTGATCCGTCCGGTCGCGCGATCGCGGAGCGTCACCTTGTGGATCCAGCGCGGGTCGGTGGCCGGTCCATGCACCGGCTCCAGTCCGTGCTCGTCGTCGCAGGCCCGCACGCAGGCGTCGCAGTCGCGGGCGCACTTCGAAGCATCGACGAGCAACCCGTAACGCACTTCGCCGCTGACCGGATCGTGAGGTGCCCGGGTCCGACGGGCACGCGCGAGAGGAACGAGGGCGACTCCCGGCAAGGCGGCCGCTGCCCCGATGATCCCCACTCGCGCGAGAAACCGGCGCCGTGCCGACCCACGCAACGTTCCCGGCTCGTTGGTCATTCGGCAATCTCCTCGACCGCGATGCTCGACACACTCATTCGGCCACCGCCGTGAATGCCGCCGCCGGCAGCGCGGCATGGCATCCGAAGCAGTCGATCGTCACGGAGGCGTAGGTGTGACAGCTCTCGCAGAACTGGCCGGGAGCGTCGATGCGCACCCACCGCCCGGCATCGTCCTTCGAAGCGTGGCACTCGATGCACCCGACGAGGCTGTGCCGCGCGCCCCGGATGCCCTCGTGTACGGTGTCGTCTCGCTGATGCATGAGGAACTTCATGTGGTCGCGCCGGATGACCGGGAGCGGCTCGACGCACGCTTCGCCCTTCCCCGCCTTGACGAGCACCGGCAGCGGCACGCGATCCGCCGCGCCTGCTTCCGGGGCGGTCCCCGCTCCGGGCGCGAACCCGGCGGCGGCGAGCACCAGCGCCGCGGCGGCAAGACCGCTGGCCCGACCGGCCCGGCTGACCCGACCGGCCCGGCGGCTCGACGGTGTGGTCCGGTGCCCGATGGCGGCGAGCGTTCGAGGGCGCCGTCCCGTCGTGCATGGCCCGGAGCCGTCGCGCTCGACCGTCCGCCGCCTCGTTCGCCGCCGACCCGCCGTACCCCGGTCGCGACCCGGCACGGCTACTCGCCCATGCCCATGTCGATGTAGCCGCTCGGGCAGACGTCGGCGCAGATGTGGCAGCCGATGCACCTGGTGTAATCGGTGTCGACGTAGCGCCCGGTGGTCCCCTTGTCCTTCTTCACGCGGAACACCGCGTCCTGCGGGCAGTAGATGACGCAGTTGTCGCACTCGAAGCAGAGCCCGCAGCTCATGCAGCGGTCCGCCTCCGCCACCGCCTGGCTCTCCCCGAGCCCCACGATGCGCTCCCTGAAGTGGCCGAGCACCGCGTCGCCCTCCGGTACCCGTTCCTCGCGCCGGTGGCGCGGCGTGTTCGGGAAGTGCCCGAGGAACATCTCCTCCGCGGCCACGATCTCGTGCGCGCTGCGGTCCTCGTAGTTGTGCACCGCGTAGTTGGAGAAGCACGTCCCCCACTCCTGGCGCCGGCCGTACTCCTCGGGCTCGAGATGCTGCTCGCGCAGCTTCTCCAGGAGGTTGAAGTGGTGCACGTCGACCTTCGGGCGCCGCTTCGGGCTCAGGCCGCCGAGGTGCTGGTCGATGCAGCTCGCGGCGATGGACGCCTGGCCGATGGCGGTGGTGAGCAGGTGCGGGCGGATGATGTCGCCGGCGACGAAGTGCCCGGGCCGGCCGGTGACCCGGAAGAACGCGTCGGCCTCGATCAGGCCGCGGCCGTTGTCGAGCGCCTCGAGCCCGTCGAGGTTGCCGCCCTGGCCGATGGCGGAGACCAGGAGGTCGGCCTCGATCTCGAACTCGGTGCCCTCGCGCGCCACCGGACGGCCGTCGACCATGTCGCACTCGGCGAGGCGCAAGGCCCGCGCCCGGCCGTCGTCCGTGAGCAGCACCTCGATCGGCATCACCCCGGCGAGCACCGTCACGCCTTCCCGCAGCGCGTCTTCCACCTCGTGCTCGGCCGCGGTCATGCCCGAGCGCGGCAGAAGGGAGGTCAGAGTCACGGTTGCGCCGGTGCGCGCCGCGGTCACGGCGACATCGTGGGCGACGAAGCCGTGCACCACCATCTCGGGGCGGTCCTTCGGGTTGATGCGGTTGATGCGTCCGAGCCGGCGGGCGACGGAGACCACGTCGATCGAGGTGTCGCCGCCCCCGACGCACACCACCCGGTCCGCCGCGACCTGGAGCCGGCCGGTGTTGAACGCTTCGAGGAACTTCACTCCGCTCACGCAGTTCGGTGCGTCGCCGCCCGGCACCGGGAGCGGGCGCCCGCTCTGGCACCCGATGGTCCAGAGCACCGCATCGTGCTCCGCCTCGACCTCCTCGATGCTCACGTCGCGCCCGACGCGCGTCGCGAGCCGGGTCTCGATGCCCCCGAGGGCGAGGATGCGGTCGATCTCGTGGTCCAGAAACCGCCGGGGCGTCCGGTAGCCCGGGATGCCGTAGCGCATCATGCCGCCGAGCGCCTCGTGGTCGTCATAGACCGTGCACCGGTGGCCGCGCCGGCGGAGCTGGTACGCGGCGGTCATCCCGGCCGGCCCGCCGCCGACGATCGCGACCCTCCTGCCGGTCTCGGGCGCGGGCGGCTCGAACCCATAGCCTTCCGCGATGGCGGTGTCGCCGATGAACTGCTCCACGGCGTTGATCCCGACGAAGTCCTCCACCTCGTTGCGGTTGCAGCCGTCCTCGCAGGGCGCGGGGCAGACCCGGCCCATCTGCGACGGGAACGGGTTGGCGTCGGTGGCGCGGCGGAACGCGTACTCCTGCCAGGTCATGCCTTCGGGCGGCTTCTCCAGCCCCCGCACCACCTGGAGCCAGCCCCGGATGTCCTCGCCGGCGGGGCAGCTTCCCTGGCACGGCGGGGTGCGGTGCACGTAGGTCGGGCACTTGTGGGTGTGGTCGGCGTCGAAGATCTTCGACTCCCAGTCCGGCCAGCCGTGATCGCCGTCGCGGAACTTGCGGAAGGTGTGGCCTTCGTCGCGGTAGGTCTTGCTCCAGGGAGTGGCCATGCGTGATGTCTCGCTGGTATCTCGTTGTCCGGTGTCATTGCCGTGAAAGTACGCACGGGAAGGCGCCGTCGCCCACCCGCCTCAGTCCGCACGGCCCAGCACGATCGCGTCGCCGACGAGCTGGTGGACGCTGAGGATCCGGTCCATCTCGAAGCCGTAGTACGGCAGCACCTTGGCGAACTGGCTCTTGCAGATGGCGCAGATGGCGGCGATGTGGGTGACCCGGTGGCGCTCGACCACCTCCCTGAACGCCTGCATCCGGGGCAGCGCCCCCTTGACCCGCAGCTCGACGAGATCGTCGGTGAGCAGCCCCCCGCCCCCGCCGCAGCAGAAGGTGCTCTCCCCGATGGTGTCCGGCGCCATGTCGAAGAAGTGGCTGCAGACCGCGCGCAGCACCTCGCGCGGGAGCGTGAGCTGCCCGCCGGGCACATCGCCCATGCGCGACGCGCGCGCGACGTTGCAGGAATCGTGGAACGTGACGCGGCGCTCGTCGTTGGCGGACCGGTCGAGGGTGAGGGCGCCGCGGTGGATCAGGTCGTGGGTGACCTCGACGACGTGCTGGGGGACGGGATAGCGGGGGTCGAGGAAGTCGAACGGACCGGCGAGCGTGTGCAGGAAGCTGTACGCGACCCGCCAGGCGTGCCCGCACTCGCCGAACACGATGCGCTTCACGCCGAGCTCCAGCGCCGCCTCGCGGATGCGCAGCGCCACCTTGCGCATGTTCTCGTAGCTGCCGATGAAGAGCCCGAAGTTCGCCGCCTCCGAGGCCCGGGTGCTGAGCGTCCAGCGGATGCCGGCCTGGTGGAAGACCTTGGCGTAGCCGATGAGGCCGTCGACGTGCGGCTCGGCGAAGAAGTCGGCGGACGGGGTGACGAGCAGCACCTCCGCCCCCTCCTCGTCCAGAGGGAAGCGCACCGCCACGCCGGTGTCCTCCTCGACATCCTCCTCCAGACCTTCGAGGGTATCGGCGAGGGCGGGCTGCGGCAGCCCGAGGTTGTTTCCGACCTTGTGGACCTTGCCGATGATCTCGTTGCTGTACTTCTGCCCCAGGCCGACGCTCGCGAGGATCTCGCGGCCCGCCATCGACACCTCCGCGGTGTCGATGCCGTAGGGGCAGAACACCGAGCAGCGCCGGCACTGCGAGCACTGGTGGAAGTAGCGGTACCAGTCCTCCAGCACCTCTTCGGTGAGGTCGGCGGCGCCGACGAGCTTCGGGAACAGCTTGCCGGCAAGGGTGAAGTGGCGCCGGTAGACCTTGCGCAGCAGGTCCTGGCGCGCCACCGGCATGTTCTTCGGGTCCGCGGTGCCCAGGTAATAGTGACACTTGTCGGTGCAGGCCCCGCACTTGACGCAGGAATCGAGGAAGACCCGCAGGCCCCGGTACCGGCCGAGCAGCTCGCCCATCTTCGCGATGGCCACATCGTGCCAGTCCTCGACGAGCTCGCCGGGGAAGCCGAGCGCCTCCTGGTGGTCGGGCGCCGCCACGAAGGGACGCGAGTGCGCCATCGCGCCTTCGACGATCACCGGAATCTCCGGGAAGTCCGGGATGGGGGGGGTCTCGAAGGCGGCCTTCATGTCCCGCTACTCCCCGGCCCCGGCCGCCCACGGCGTGACGTGGCGGCGTTCCCGGGAGTCGTCGGCCTGGTTGCGGGTGGGGCTGAAGAACACGCCGGGGGCGTGGAGCAGCTTGCTGAAGGGAAACACCGCCATCAGCGCGGCGACCAGCACGAGGTGCATGACCAGCACCCCGTCGGCCGGCAGCGGCTGCCGTTCGAGACGTACGAGGCCAAGCGCGAATGCCTTCAGGGCGACGATGTCGGTGTGGAGCCCGAAGCGCATCGCCACCCCGCTCGCGCCGATGGCGACGAGGAGCGCGAGCATCAGGTGGTCCGACGGGGCCGAGATGTAGCGCACGCGATCGACCAGGAACCTGCGCGCCCACAGCCCGGCGAGGCCCGCGATCATCGCGAGCCCCGCCCAGGGCGCGATGCCCTGCACCAGGGCGGCCGGCGGCCACACCGGCTCGGTGAAGTAGCGCAGGTGCCCGACGAGCACGACGAGGAGCGCGGCGTGGAACACCCAGCCGAAGAGCCACGTCCACTTCGACGCCTTGAACAGGCTCTCGAACAGCACCGCCTCGCGGACCAGACGGCCGGCGACACCGGCCCGCGTGACCGGCGCCGGCGTGGTCGGAATCTTGAGCGGCGCCGGCGTCCGGACGTACTGGACGATCTTTCGGGCGAGACCCGCGGCCAGGACCGCGGCGGCGGCGCAGAGCGCCAGCGAGACCGTGGTGGTCAGGATCTGCATCGGGGCGGACTCCGGCGCGTCGCATCCACCGGGACGGCATCGGGCCGGTCGCGGGTCGCGGCCGGCGCGGCATGAGCCGGCGCCGGGCAGGGCCCGGGGAGCCGGTGGAGTGCCGGGCCGCGCCTTCTTCGGCCAGCCCGGCCGCATCGCCGTACGCAGCCGGCCGCTACACGCAGCCGGTCGGCTTCGGCAGCCCCGCGTACCGGCACGCCTGCTTGGCGGGTCCGTAGGGGTAGAGCTGGTACAGGTACCTGCTGTTGCCCTTGTCCTTGCCGAGCTTCTTGCCGATGGCCTTGGTGAGCACCCGCACCGCCGGCGCGATCTGGTACTCCTCGTAGTACGAGCGCAGGAAGTTGATCACCTCCCAGTGATTGTCGGTCAGGTCGCACTCGTCGGCCTCCGCCATCACCTGCGCCACCTCGGGCTCCCAGTCGCCCAGGTTCGCGAGATAGCCCTCTTCATCCGTTTCCAGAGTCCTGCCGTTGACCTGCAGTCCCATCGGTCGGTCCTCCATCGAGTTGCACCCATTGAGCTGCCAACAAGGCCCTCCGCCGCGCTACAGCCACGACTGCACGCCGTCGTGGCCGGTGACAAGGTCCACGAAGCCGCCGTAGTCGACCAGCGCGATGCCGTCGATCAGTCCGGCTCCGGCGAGCCCCCGCGCCTTGCAGTCGCTCGCGAGGGCGTGGAAGGCAAGCCGGCGCATGGCGTCGCGCACCCGCGGCTCCACCACCGTGCCGCTGGCCGCGGCATACACGCCGTCCTCGATCAGGATCACCGCGCTGCCGTCCAGCGCGTGCGCGATGCACGCGTCGAGCGAGTCCTTCTCGAACGGCGACTTGTTCACGGTGTGCAGAACCGGCATCGCGCGCGTCTCAGAAGTTGAACACCACGTCCTGCTCGTCGATCAGGCGCGCCATTTCGGCGCGGTCCACGACCCGGATGGACGGCTTCTCGGCCCAGTCGTCGTCCTCGTCCTCCCAGGTGAGCGGCATGAGGTCGTCCACGCCGAGCCCGCGCTCGGCCAGCGACTCGCGCTCGACGTAGAGCCGCGTCACGTCGTAGTCGCCGAGCGCCCGGTACGCCGGCGAGAAGTTCTTGACGCCCGCCCCCGACGTGTCCTGCCCGGCCTTGAGCTGGTACACCCCGTCGCCGACGAACGCCATGCACACGTCCTGCTCGAACGCGGCCCCGATCAGCACCACCTCGAGACCCTCCACCGCATAGATCGTCCCGTACGGGGCGCGGCGGTTGAGGTACATGAGCTTCTTGCGAGTTCCGGCACTCATCTCCGCCCCCGTGCGTCCGCCCCGGAACCTCAGTCCCCGAACGTCACCAGACGATCGCACTCGATCGCCGCCTCGACGAGCTGGCCGAGCCCGGAGATCCGGAACCCCGGCGCGATGTTGTCGGCATCCTTGCCGTTGCGCCTCGCCTCGTCGGGGTCGCATATCCCGCGCCGCTGGGCGGCGGCGACGCAGACCACGAGGTCGACGCCGTGCGCCTCGGCAAGCTCCGACCAGCGTCGCTGGATGTGGCGGTCGTCCTGCGGCGGGGTGGTGAGCCGCGTCCCGTTGTTCACCCCGTCGTGGTAGAAGAACACCCGGAACACCTGGTGTCCCTTCTCGATGGCGGCCTTCGCGAACTGGAACGCGGTATCCGCCGCCTGGTGCTGGTACGGGCCCTCGTTGACGAGCAGTCCGATCTTCATCGCACACCCCGCGACCGTCGTCCGCGGCCCGGCGTTTCGTGTTCGTTCAGCGGTCTCTCCCCCCAGGGCCGGACCGGCGCGAACCGACCCGACGCGATGCCCGGCGCCTCAGAACCGCATGTGGGCCGATGCGTTGAGGCTCTTGCGGGTTCCCCGCCAGTTGTCGATGTGGAACTTCGTGAACGGCAGGTCCGTGAGCTCGAAGAAGCGCGGCCACCCGACCCGGTCGATCCAGTCGTTGATCCGCTCCCAGTCGCGCGCGTCGTCCTTGTAGGCGCGCAGGATGCGCTTGACGATGCCGGTCGCCTCCGGCCAGCGCGGCGGGTTGTTCGGGATGCCCGCCGCGACCAGCTTCTGGAACGACGGCTTGCTGCGCGCGTTGGAGTGGTTGCCGCCCACCCAGACGGCGAGCTTCGAGTGCTCGGGGTCGTTGATCTGCATCGGGGGACACGGCGGGTAGCACGCTCCGCAGCAGATGCACTTCTTCTCGTCCACCTCCAGCGACGGCTTGCCGTTGACCATCGCGGGACGGATCGCCGCCACCGGACAGCGCGCCACCACCGACGGACGCTCGCACACGTTCGCCACCAGATCGTGATTGATCCTCGGCGGCTTGGTGTGCTGGATGTTGATCGCGATGTCGCCCTGGCCGCCGCAGTTGATCTGGCAGCACGAGGTGGTGATGTGCACGCGGTTCGGCATCTCCGCGCTGCGGAACTCGTCGATGAGCTCGTCCATCATCGACTTGACCACCCCCGAGGCGTCGGTGCCGGGGATGTCGCAGTGCAGCCAGCCCTGGGTGTGGGAGATGAAGGCGACGGAGTTCTGGGTTCCGCCGACCACGAAGCCGCTGGACTCCAGCGCCTCGACGAGCGGCTCAACCTTCGCCTCGTCGTCGACCATGTACTCGATGTTGCTGCGGATGGTGAAGCGCACGTGGCCGTCCGCGTACTCGTCGCCGATCTCGCAGAGCTTTCGCAGGGTGAAGACGTCGAGGATGCGCTGGGTGCCGGCGCGCACCGTCCAGATCTCGTCGCCGCTCTCGGCGATGTGGCAGAGGACCCCGGCCCGCGGATGGGTATGGTACTTCCACTGCCCGAAGTTCCGGATCATCGTCGGGTGCATGTACTGGAAGCCGTCCGGGCACCCGGACTCGATCGGCATTCGGTGTTTCCTGGCCATCGTCTGACGTCCTCCCTCCCTCTCGCGCGGCTATCGGCTCCGGCCGGGCCGTTCCGGCGGCCCGCGCCGCGCCGCGCTACGCTCCCGGTGCGGCCGCCTCACGCCGCCTCGCTCGCACCGCTCTTCGCCTCGCGCCGGCGCTCGAACCACTTCGCGGCCTCGTCGTCCCAGGTGTCGGTGCGCACGTAGGAGCTCTCGCGCGGGTGGGCGATCATGTTCGGGTCCGGCTCGAGGCCGATCCCCTCGAGGAAGTTGACGAGCCCGATGCGCTCGATCATCTCCCCCACCCGCTCGTGCTCCAGCGCGTTCTCCGCGAAGAAGTCGATGGTCTCCTCCGCGATCTCCACCAGGCGGTCGTAGTCCTCCCGGGTGTCGAGCTTCATGAACGGCACCACCACGGTGCCGAAGAGATCGCCGATCTTCAGGGTCCGCTTGCCGCCGATCAGGACCGAGACGCCCTTCTCGTCGCCCGGCGACAGGCACTTCGGCATCACGTTCAGGCAGTGCATGCAGCGCACGCAGTTGCGGTCGTCGACCTCCAGGGTGTCGTCGTCGGCGAGCGAGAGCGCGTTGGTCGGACAGCGGGTGATGACGTTGTCGATGAGGTACTTGCGTCCCTTGCGCTCGACGTACGCCTTCACCTCGTCCTGGTCCACCTTCATCTCGTCGCGCCAGGTGCCGATCACCGCGAAGTCGGCCCGCTCGATGGAGTTCATGCAGTCGTTGGGACAGCCGGAGATCTTGAACTTGAACTTGTACGGCAGCGCGGGACGGTGGATGTCGTCGACGAAGTTGTTCACCAGCGAGCGGTGGATCCTGTGCTCGTTGCAGCACGACTGCTCGCACCGGGCCGACCCGACACAGGACTGCGCGGTGCGCACGCACGGACCGGCGCCGCCGAGGTCGAAGCCGTAGTCGTTGATCTCGTCGAAGAAGTGCTGCGTGTTCCCGGTGTCGGCGCCGATGAACATGATGTTGCCGGTCTGGCCGTGGAAGGTCACGAGACCCGAGCCCCACTTCTCCCAGGAGTCGGCGAGCTTGCGCAGCATGTCGGTGGTGTAGTAGTTGCCGGCCGGCGGCTGGACGCGCAGGGTGTGGAACTCGCGCGACGCCGGGAACTGCTGGCCGACCTCGGAGAAGCGGGGGATGATGCCGCCGCCGTACCCGTACACGCTGACGGTGCCGCCCTTCCAGTACCCGCGCCGCGTCTGGTAGGAGTGCTCGAGCTGGCCGAGAAGGTCGTTGGCGACCCCGTTGACGCGCCCGTCGTCGTGCTCGTCGCGCAGCTTCTTGATGCCGGAGATGAAGCTCGGCCAGGGTCCCTGCTCGAGCTGGTCCAGCATCGGGGTCTCGTGCTTCTTCATCGCGCGTCGCCTCCCTCCGCCGCGGCGCCGGCCCGCATCGCCGCGTGGCACGAACCGGTACGGCCGGTCCGGATGCGGAGCCACCATCGAGATGCGGGACAGCCGGAAGCCGGATTGTAGTGTCGGCGCGCACCGCCGGCATCCGCCCAAACAGGGGGACACGTCTCGACTCCGGTATCTCCAAGGGAATACTGCGCATCCGTCAGGACAGTGACCGAAACAAGTCTGCCGGCTGTACCCGGAGGAGCCCTGCTCCTGCCGGATGGCACACTCGATACGTGGCGAAGTCATTCTCGTCGGCGCCCTTGCGCGGAAGGCTTCGGCGGCGGCCATCGGGGGTCTGGCGGATCGGACATGCGTCCCCGGGGATTGGTAGTGTCTCAGTTTGACTCCGGGACCGTTGTGTCGAGTTGAGGAAGAAAGTCGAACCGAGGTGCCACCCGTCGTCGGGAAGGGTGTACGTCCGGTTGGCGAGAGCCCTGGTTTCCGGTTCCGGGAGACCCTGGGGAGGAGGGCATCGTGCGCACGGTTCGCAAAGACGGGATGCCCCTGGTCCCGAAAGAAGCCCCTCTCCCCCCGGGAGAGGGGTTGGGGTGAGGGGGACCGAATCACGCCGCGCCCTCACCCCCGGCCCCTCTCCCGGGGGGAGAGGGGAGAATGCGGGTATCTTCAGGCCGCACGCCGCCTCCACTTCATGCGGCGCGATGGTCAACCCGGCCATGAACATTCCGAGACCGAGCCAGGGAGTGCCTCAGCTCGGCTTCGGGGCAGCGATGTCGCGCTGAGGAAGAAAGTCAAAATGAGGCACTACCCGACCGCGCCGCCGGAGGCGGGAGCCGATGGAACCGGGGACGGTATCTCGATGGTGCGACACGCGGCGCGAGGCGTACGCGACCGGCGGACCGGGACGGTGGATCGACATAGGCGATCCGTTCCGGCTGCGCCTGGCCGAGCGTGACGCGATTGCCGGAGAGTGCGCCCGGTTCAACCTCGCGCTGTATCGATTCGCACGGGGCGGGAGCGACCCCGGCGCGCTCTCGGCGTTCGCGAGCGCCATGGGGCTCCACCGCCGCGACCCGACGCTCGGGGCGGACCACCGCGGCGTGGCGTCGGTCCGGGTGGAGCGGAGCCGGCACGGCCCGGAGATGATCCCGTTCACCTCGCGCGCCCTGAACTGGCATACCGACGGCTACTACAACACCCCGGAGCAGTCCGTCCGGGCCGTCGTCATGCACTGCGCGGCCCCCGCGGCAAGCGGCGGGGAGAGCGCCCTGCTCGACCCGGACCTCGTGTTCACGGCGCTGCACGAGCGGGACCCGGCGCTGGTCGAGGCCCTCGCCCACCCCCGCGCGATGACCGTTCCGCCGCACGAAGCCGGCGGCGCGGTGGTGCGGCCCGCCCGCGCCGGACCGGTCTTCCGATTCGTCGACGGGCCCCGGTCCCTGCACATGCGCTACACGATGCGCACCCGGTCCATCCGGTGGCGCTCCACCCCGGACACCGCTCGCGCCGTCGCCGCGCTCGAAGCGGCCATCGCCTCGCTTGCGGCGAGCCAGGTGCGCGTGCGGCTCGAGGCGGGCGAGGGGGTGATCTGCAACAACGTGCTGCACCGCCGCTCGGGGTTCGTCGACGGCGAGGATTCGCCGCGGACGCTGCTCAGGATCCGGTCGTTCGACCCGGTCCGGACCGCGTAGCGCGAACGACGGCGACGACACGCCGCGCTGGGGGCCTGCTCCCGCCGGCGGGAGCAGGCCCCTGAAATCCCCCTCGACTCGACGCCCCCGAAGGTCGAAATCGCACCACGATTCCACCACGGTACGACCTCTCCGGGCGCTGGCGGGAATGGCCGCTTTCTCCGCAGGACCATTCAGAAGTCGCGGTCGCCGGCCGCCAGGCCGGACTATCGCACGGCGATCGGTGGTCTTTCAGCGTCGAAGACCCCGTTCGAGCGTGTGATGGACCGCTCGTCACGACTTCCGGAGAGCCCTGACTTTCTCCGCCCGCGCCTTGCCTCGTGGCCGCACGCCTGCTATAAGGCGCCGCCTTGTCGTTGCCCCCAGCCACGGACGAACGAATCATGTCGAGGGTCTGCGAAGTCACCGGGAAGCGCACCGTCACCGGGAATCACGTCTCCCACGCCAACAACAGGACCAGGCGGCGGTTCCTGCCCAACCTGCACACGCGCCGCTTCTGGGTTCCGGGCGAGAACCGCTACGTCCGGCTCCGCGTCTCGGCGAAGGGGATCCGGATCATCGACAAGAAGGGGATCGATACGGTGCTCGCGGAGATGCGGGCACAGGGGCGCAAGGTCTGACCTTCCCGGGACGGGCCGAGCGCAGGGAACGGGAACAGGAGAAGCGGGATGCGCGAGAAGATCCGACTCACCTCGAGCGCCGGTACCGGGCACTTCTACACCACCACCAAGAACAAGCGGACAATGCCGGGCAAGATGGAGGTTCGGAAGTTCGATCCCGTCGCCCGGAAGTACGTGATCTACAAGGAAGGCAAGATCAAGTAGCCGGGCGCTGCGGCTGCAGGGTACGGACACGAAAAGGGCCGCCCGAAGTGGGCGGCCCTTTTGCATTGTCGTGAAGGTACTCCCGGGAAGGGTACCCGCGCCTCCAGCAATCGCCGCGTCGCGGCCCGGCTCCCTGTCATGCGGCGGGGTGGTCGACCCGGCCGGAACGTTCTGGATACGAGGCGAGGCGCGTCAGGCCGCGATGCGCTCCGGACGGCGCATCGAGTAGCCGGGCAGCGTCCGGGCGAACTCCTCCAGCGCCCGCACGCCGCTCGCTTCCGCCTGCCGGCACCACTCGCGCAGCGCATCGACCAGATGCTCGTGGGTCGCGTGGCGCTGCTGCCACAGATCCTGGAGCTGGCGCTTGTACCGGTAGACGGTCTCCAGCGCGTCGCTGTGAGCGCACGCGCGCTCCAGATGCAGCTTCGCCTCCCGGCTCAGCATCGATTCCTCGCGCATCAGCAGCGAGCGCGCCGACTCCAGGAACCCGCGCTGGCTCGAATCGATCTTCGCGATCTCCTCGGCATACACCCGGCTCAGCACGCGCTTCGCATAGTCGGCCATGACGTGGAACCGGTTGGAGATGACGGCGTGGACGGTGTCGATGTCCGGATCGACCTTGCCGGGAACCATCACCACCTCGGGCGGCAGCTTCTTCACCTTCGCGAGCCCGAGGGCCTGGAGCGTGCGGATATAGACCCACCCGATGTCGAGCTCCCACGGCTTGATGGACAGCTTCGCGGAGCTGGCGAACGCGTGGTGGTTGTTGTGGAGCTCCTCGCCCCCGATCAGGATGCCCCAGGGCACGATGTTGGTGGAGATGTCCTGCGTCTCGTAGTTCCGGTACCCCCACCAGTGCCCGAGACCGTTGATGACCCCGGCCGCGAACACCGGCTGCCAGACCATCTGCACCGCCCAGATGGTGATGCCGATGGGGCCGAACAGGACCACGTCGATGAGCAGCATGAGGTAGTAGCCGCGGTCCGTGAGCGGCTTGTAGACGTTGCGCTCGAGCCAGTCGTCCGGACACCCGTGGCCGTACCTGGCGATCGTCTCCGGGTCCGCCGCCGCGGTCCGGTACAGCTCCGCCCCTTCCAGCAGCAACCGCTTGATCCCGAAGACTTTAGGGCTGTGCGGATCCTCCTCCGACTCGACGCACGCATGATGCTTGCGGTGCACCGCGACCCATTCCTCGGTGACGGTGCCGGTCGTGAGCCAGAGCCAGAACCGGAAGAAGTGGGCCAGCGCCGGATGCAGGTCGAGCGCCCGGTGGGCCTGGTGGCGGTGGAGGTAGATCGTGATCGAGACGATCGTGACGTGGGTCATGCCGAGGGTTGCGAGGACGTAGCCCCACCACGGCAGATCGAGCAGACCGAAGTACATGGATACCCCCTGTCCCTGCGATGCCGCGCCGTTCCCCCGGCTGCCGCGCCGGCCAGTCCGGGTGAAGCGCCGTCACCGGCCGCGACCACGGCGTTCGCGATGCTCGCGCGCGACCGGCTTCAACGTCCGGAACGGCGCAGAGTCTATCCCGCATCGCGGGCCACGTCACGATCCGTTTCGACCCGTGTCGACCCGTCAGCGATTCCCGCTCACGTCCGGAGAGGCCGTACCGTGGTGGGATCGTGGTGCGATTTCGACCTTCGGGGCGTCGAGTCGAGGAGATTTCAGGGGCCTGTTCCCGCCTGGCGGGAATGGCTGTCGACCCGTCACGACCCGTTTCGAATCGGGCCCGTTTCGAACCGGGCGCAGGCCCCGTTTGCGGGGCCTTCGTTCCGCTCCCGGGATATCTCCGGAATCGAGGGTGTCCCGCCCTCGTTCACGAGGGTGGTCGCCATCGATCCCGGGCGCACCCCCGGGCCGGACACACACCCTCTCGAGCTCTCGCGGCCCGGAGGCTCCGCGTCGGCGTCAGCCGGCGTGCGCGCCGCCCGTATCCTCGCCCCGGTCGCGGCGCACGTAGACCTTCGCGAACACCAGCCCCAGCTCGAACAGCGCCCACACCGGCAGGGCGAGCAGCGTCTGCGAGATGATGTCCGGGGGGGTCAGGAGCATTCCGACGACGAAGGCGCCCACGATGATGTAGGGCCGCTTCTGCTTCAGCGATTCCGGTGTCGTGAACCCGGTCCACACCAGCACCACCGTCGCGATCGGCACCTCGAACGCCAGCCCGAACGCGAAGAAGATCTTGAGCACGAAGTCCAGGTAGCTGCTGATGTCGGTCATGATCTCCACGCCTTCCGGCGCCACCGCCTGGAAGAACGCGAACATGAGCGGGAACACCACGAAGTAGGCGAACGCCATGCCGAGATAGAACAGGAACGAGCTCGAGACCATCAGCGGGAAGACGAGCCGCTTCTCGTTGCGGTAGAGCCCCGGGGCCACGAAGGCCCAGAACTGGTACAGGATGTAGGGCATCCCGATCAGCACCGCCGCGACCAGGGCGAGCTTGAACGGGGTAAGGAACGGCGACGCCACCTGGGTGGCGATCATGCTGGAGCCCATCTGCATCTCGGCCAGCAGCGGCGCCGCCAGCAGCGCGTACAGGCGGTTGGCGAAGGGCATCATGCACACCAGGAGGACGGCCACCACGATCACCACGCGGAGCAGCCGGTTGCGGAGCTCCACGAGATGCTCCACGAAGGTCATCTCGGCCTGGGATTCCGCGCCGTCCTCCGGCTCAGGCTCTTTCGCTCGATCGCTCATCGCTCTCGCGGGCCTCCGCGGTGACGGAGGACGTTTCCGGCGCACCGGACTCCACATCGGCCGGCTTCGCCCCGTCCCGCCCCGGCGCGGCCGCCTCCCCGTGCGGCGTCGACACCGTCTCCACCGATTCCGTTGCCGGCTTCGCCGCGCTCGCCGGGGAGGCGGAAGGCGTCCCCACCGGTTCCTCGGGTAGCGAGGAAGCCGGCTCCGTCTCCTTCACCGGCTTCGCCGCGCTCGCCGGGGAGGCGGAAGGCGTCCCCGGCGAGTCCTCGGGTGGCGAGGAAGCCGGCTCCGTCTCCTTCACCGGCTCCGCCGCACTCGCCGAAGCGGTCCCCGGGCGAGCCGCCGCCGGCGAGGGAGGCGTGGAGCCGGCCTCCGCCGACCCCGCCGCGGGCGGTGCGCCGGGCGCCGGGCCGACATCCGGCAGCTCGGTCGGAAAGATCGATCCCGCCGCGGGCTCCCCGGGCGTCGAGAGGCCGGCCGGCTCGCCCTCGAACGCCGTCTTCGCCTCTCCGAGCACGCCCCTGGCCTCTTCGGCGACACCCTTCAGCTCGTCGAGCTCCCGGGCCGGCTTCTCGAGCATCTCCCTGAGCTCCTGCGCCCGGACCTCGCGGTCGATGTCGCTCTTGACCTGCCCCACGTAGTAACGAACCTTGCCCATCCACAGCCCGAGGGTGCGCGCCATCCTGGGCAGCCGCTCGGGGCCAACCACGATCAACGCGATCAGACCGATCAGGGTGAGCTCCTGAAAGCCTACGTCGAACATGGATACCGGGCCGGTCTCGGGGCGAGCCGGCGCGTCACGCGGATCGCATGCCGTTGCGCGGCGGACGGCGGCCGGGTGGCCGGACGATACGGGGGGTACGGCTCCGGCGCCCGGACCGGACCCGCCCTCCCGCGCGGACAGCGGCCGGGGCCGGGAGCTGGGACAATGCGCGGTTCAAGCGCTTTCGCGCTCCTTGGCGGACATCGTCGCGGCGTCCGCGGCGGGCTCCGCCTCGTTCTCGATGCGGGCGGCCTCCGCCGCTTCCTTCGCTTCGTCGCCACCTTCCTTCACCGCACCCTTGAAGTTGCGGATCGCGGCGCCGAGATCGCCTCCCATGTTGCGGAGCTTCTTCGTGCCGAAGAGCAGCAGCACGATGACGAGCACGATCAAGAGCTGCCAGATGCTGATTCCCATGACCTTCTCCTGGAACTCTCCGGACCCTGCGGCCCGGTTCCTCCGGCGACTTTAGCGCAAAACCCGTCCGCCCCCCACTCCGGAATGCCCGCGCGCCACCGGGACCCGGAGCCGAGCCGTCCGTTCAGCCGCCGGCGCGAACCGGGGCGGGGCGGAGCCGGTACGCCGGATACGGAACGCCGGCGGCCCTCGTGCCGACTGCGCGCGGCAACAGCCCATGGCCTGATCGACCCACCCGACGAGTGCGCCCTCGTGCCACCGTGCGCGGCGCCAGCCGCCCGGCACAGCGCCCGGAGGGCGCGTGAACGCCCGTCGCGTTCAGCCGCGGCGGGCCTTCTCCTCGTGGCCGGAGGTCCCGAGCCGCCGGGCCAGCTCGTCGATGACCGCCTCCGGACGCGCGCCGCGCGCCGCGAGCAGCACCAGACAGTGGAACCACAGGTCCGCGACCTCGCGCACGATCGCGTCGCGGTCTCCCCCCTTGCCGGCGATGACCACCTCGACCGCCTCCTCGCCCACCTTCTTCAGGATCGCGTCCACTCCGCCCGCATACAGCGACGCGACGTAGGATTCGGCGGCCGGGGCGCCCTTGCGCGCCTCGATCACCGACGCAAGCTCGCCCAGCACCCCGTCCATCGTTCAGCCCCCGCCGTAGATCCGCTCCGGCGACTTCAGCACCGGCTCCACGTCGACCCATCGCCCATCCTCGAGACGCCGGTGGAAGCACCGTTCGCGTCCGGTATGGCAGGCGATGCCGCCGACCTGCTCGACCACGAGCACCAGCGTGTCCGCGTCGCAGTCGAGGCGGATCTCGCGCACCCGCTGCTCGTGACCGGACGCCTCGCCCTTGCGCCACAGGCGCTGCCGCGAGCGCGACCAGTACACCGCCCGTCCCTCGCGGGCGGTGCGCCCCAGCGCCTCGCGATTCATCCACGCCATCATCAGGGGCCGCCCGGAGCCCGCGTCCTCCACCACGCAGGGAGCCAGGCCCTGCGCGTTCCAGCGCACTTCATCGAGCCAGGAGGTCATCGTCGGAAGGTCGTGCCGGAGCATTCTCGCGGGGTTCGGCCCGGCGCGCGGAATCGGGCCGCTCCCGCAGGGGGCGGCGATGATACACCAATCACGACGCCGCCCCACCGTGCGGCGGGACTCGTGCGCAGGGCTCTTTCCGGGCGCCGGCGGGAATCGCCGACGCCGTTCCAGCGTGCGCCAGCGCGCGCCCGAAAGCGGCTACACTCCGGCCCGTTCCGCCACCGTCGGCCGCGATGTCCCCGCCCCGAACCTCGCACGTCTACCCTGTCGTCCGGCTCTTCGCGTCGCTGCTCCTCATGGCGGTCGCGGGCTCGGCGATGTACGCCGCGATCCTCGTCCTCGAGCCCGCCGCGGCGGAGTTCGACACCGGCCGCGGCGCGGGCTCCATGCCGTACACCCTGTTCATGATCGGATTCGCGGTCGGCGGGGTCCTGATGGGGCGGCTCGCGGACCGGTTCGGCATCGTCGCCCCCGCGCTGCTCGCGAGCCTCTGCCTCCCCGCCGGGCTGCTCTTCGCGGCCCGCGCCACCGAGCTGTGGCACTTCAGCGTCTCGCTCGGCGTCCTGTGCGGGCTGTTCGGCATGGCCGCGACCTTCGCACCGGTCGCTTCCGACATCTCCCACTGGTTCACCGCGCGCCGCGGCCTCGCGGTCGGAATCGTGGTCAGCGGGACCTACGTGGCGGGGGCGATCTGGCCGCCGGTGCTGCAACACTTCATCGACACCTACGGCTGGCGGGCGGCGTTCCACGGACTGGGGAACCTGACCCTGTGCACGATGCTGCCGCTCACCGTCCTGCTCTACCGGCCCGCCGTCATCGACCGCGAAGACGGTCTCGCGGCGCGGAGGAGCGGGAGCCGCCGGCGGCCGCTCGGATTCTCCAGCCGCTCCCTGCAGGGGCTGCTGTGCCTCGCGGGCGTGGGGTGCTGCGCGGCGATGGCGATGCCCCAGGTCCACATCGTTCCGTTCGTCACCGATCTCGGGTTCGAC
Source organism: Gammaproteobacteria bacterium (assembly GCA_965202735.1). Lineage (GTDB taxonomy): Bacteria > Pseudomonadota > Gammaproteobacteria > HK1 > HK1 > HK1. The sequence goes on along the minus strand of OZ241844.1, from coordinate 163,492 downwards.
GCGCGGCACGGCGCGCGCATGCTCGCCCTCATGCTCGGCTTCGGAGTGGTGAGCCGCCTGGTGTCGGGGTGGATCTCGGACCGCATCGGCGGACTGAAGACCCTGCTCGTCGGGTCGGCCCTGCAGGGCCTGGTGATCTCCGGCTTCCTGTTCGCCGGCGGGCTCACCACCCTGTACGTGCTCGCCATCGCCTTCGGCCTCTCGCAGGGCGGCATCGTCCCTTCGTACACGATCATCGTCCGCGCCCTCTTCCCGGCCGGCGAGGCGGGATGGCGGATCGGGACGACGATGCTGTTCACGGTGGGCGGCATGGCGCTCGGCGGCTGGCTGGCGGGCGCGCTCCACGACCTCACCGGCAGCTACACCGCCTCGATCCTCGCCGCGGTCGGGTTCAACGTCCTGAACCTCGCGGTCGCGTCGTGGCTGATCGCGCGCGGCCGGATACGGCCGTCCGGGGAAGCGATCCTCCGGCCGGCGTGAACCTGCGGCCGCCATGCGGGCCGGCCGCGCGAGCGGGACGGGCAGCGTCCCGGCCTCGCGCGCGTCCGGGCCCCGGCGCCTGGAGACCGAGATGAACGACGAACGCCCCTTCCGCTTCTTCGACAACCGGGAGAAGTACCTGCTGTTCGTGACCACTTGCAGCGAGAAGTGGGCGATCGGCCAGCGCATCGGCGCCGAGCTCCCGGCGCTCTCCCCCGAGCCGCCCGCGCTGCGGGTGTTCGACGCAGGAACCGGTGACGGCACCGTGATGGCGAGCGTGCTCCGCCAGCTTCACGGACACTTCCCCACCGTGCCGTTCCTCGTCGTCGGCAAGGAGATCAGCCTCGAGGACGCGCGGCTCACCCTGGAGAAGCTCCCGGACCGCTTCTCCGAGCACCCGCAGACGGTGGTGGTGCTCACGAACCTGAGCTATCGCGAGGCTCCCTGGCTGCAGCCGGCCGGCGAGGACGCCGGGGCGCGCGTCAACTGGCGCGAATTCGCCCTCCCGGGACACACCGCGCACGAGTTCGACCGCCAGATCGCCGAGCTCCGTCCAGTCCTGGCCGACTGGTGGAAGGTGTGCACGAGCCCGAGCACCGGCAATCCGGTCTACGTGGAGCCGTCGGTGATCGTGCTCTACCGCTCCGACCACCGGTTCATGCTCGACACCGTGATCCCGCGGCCCGGGGCGCCGGTCGGCGGCTACGATCTGGTCATCGCGGCGCAGCCCTTCCGCGCGCGCCACCGCGCCGCACTCAAGGTGCGGCTCGTGCTGGAGCCGCTGGCCGCCTCGCTCGCGGCGGGCGGGCGCATGATCACCATCCAGTCCACCGGACAGGACCCGGGCATGGAGATCATCCGCAAGGTCTGGCCCGGCGAGGAGCCGTTCCGGACGCCGGGGCCGGTGCTCGTGCAGGAGCTGCGCTCGCGGCTCGCGGCCGACTTCCCGGAACGCGACTTCAGCATCGACAGCGAATCGCACAGCTTCTTCCGCTACTCCCTGCACGTGATGCCGAACGAGGTCACCGAGAACATCGGCACCTCGACCCGGCTCGCGGCATGGAACGCGGCGGTCTACGTCGCCCAGATCGACGACGAGCGCATCACCCGCGCGATGTCCGACGGGGCCTACCTCGATGCGACGGCGGAGGTCGTCGCCCGCCACGGGGGGCTGTGGTTCGTGGACGAGTCGTTCGTGGTGGCGCGGCGCGAGTGAGGCCCACGCGCCGCCGGAGGCCGTCGTCGCATCCATCGCCTCCGCGACTCGTCCGGCGAGCGCGTCTCGGTTCAGGACAGCGCCTGCTCCAGGTCCGCGACGAGCTCGTCCGCGTTCTCGATGCCGACCGAGACGCGGAGCAGGTTCCCGGGCACCACGCTGTGCGGCCCCTCCACCGTGGCGCGGTGCTCGACGAGGCTCTCGACCCCGCCGAGCGAGGTCGCGGGCACGAACAGCCGGGTGCGGGTCGCCACGCGTCTCGCGGCCTCGGCGCCGCCCGTGACGAGAAGGGACAGCATCGCGCCGAAGCCGCGGGTCATCTGACGCCTCGCGACCGCATGGCCGGGGTGCGATTCCAGCCCCGGGTAGAGCACCGCGTCGAGCTTCGGGTGATGCTCGAAGTGCCGCGCGATGGCCATCGCGTTCGCGGCCTGGCGTTCGTAGCGCACGTGCAGGGTGCGCATGCCGCGCAGCAGGAGCCAGGACTCGAACGGCCCGAGCACTCCGCCCATCAGCGTGCGGGCGAGCTTCACGTCCTCCCACCGTTCGTCGGCGGAGCGCGTCGCGAGCACCCCGGCGGTGACGTCGCTGTGCCCCGCCAGGTACTTCGTGCCGGAGTGGAAGACGACATCGGCGCCGAGGTCGAGCGCGCGCAGGGTCACCGCGGGCGTGGCGGTGGCATCGACGCCGAGGACCGCGCCCGCCGCGCGGGCGGTCTCCGCCGCCGCCCGCACGTCGATCACGTCCCAGGTGGGGTTGACCGAGGGCTCGACCCACACCACCGCGGTATCGCCCGCACCCACCACCGCCTCCAGACCGCCCGGCGCCGACGCATCGAAGAACGCGACCTCGATACCGCGCCGTTCGGCGAGGCGGCGCAGCCAGTCCGCCGCGCCGTGGTACATGACCCGGGGCGCGACCACCCGCTCGCCGGCGCGCACGGTGTCGAAGAACGTCGCGACCCCGGCGAGCCCCGAGGCGAATACGAGCGCGTCCTCCGCCCCTTCGAGCTCCGCCAGCACCTCCTCGACCCGGGCGCAGGTCGGGTTGCCGGACCGGCTGTACCCGTAGCCGATGAGCTCGTAGCGTCCGTCGCGCGCGTACGTCGTCGAGGGATGGATCGGCGGCACGATGGCCCCGGTCCCGGGGTCGATGAAGTGCCCGCCCTGGGCGAGCAGGGTCTCGAGCGAACGGCGGGTGTCGGTCATGGCGGCGGCTCGTGGTCGCGGGACATCGGCGAAGTGCTCTCGTGCAGGCCGGCAACCGTCATCATTCGTTGCAAACGAGAGAAAATCAATCCGAATTCGGGCAAGCTTGTGCCATTCCCTCTCCGGATATGGTGTGATTGCGTGCCATGCCGCCCGTCTCCATTCCCGGCAGCCTTCTCGATCACCTGAGCCACGCCGGTGGACTGGACCGTTCGGAGGCCCGCCGGCTCGTCGAGGAGGTGCTCAGCTTCTACGGCGAAACGCCGCAGGCGTTCGTGGCCCGGCGCCACCGGGAGCTTCAGGCCGAGGGAATGCGCAACCGCGCAATCTACGCGGCGCTGGCGGCGGAGATGGAAGGCCGGCGGTTCCGGGCGCCCCGGCTCAGCGAGCGCCAGATCCGGCGCATCGTCTACGGCTGACCCGGCCTCCGATGCCGAAAGACCGCTCGTCACCATGCGATATTCCGGCCCGGCGGCCCACGGCCGCGACTCCAGTGATCGCAACCCCGGCGACCGCGGCCCCGGCGACCGCGACCGCGGCTCCGGCGGCCGCGGCTCCGGCGACCGCGACCCCGGCGGCCGCGGCTCTTGAATGGTCCCGGGTCCCGGCCATCGAGGACTGAACAGGAGACCCGCCCGTGTGCGGAATCATCGGATACATCGGCAACCGGAGCGCCGCTCCGATCCTGATGTCGGGCCTGAAGCGGCTCGAGTACCGCGGCTACGACTCCGCGGGCATCGCGCTGGTCTCCGGCGCGGCGATGCGCGTCCACAAGGCGGCCGGCAAGCTCTCCCGGCTCGAGGCGGTGCTCCCGAAGCGGCTCGGCGGCAAGCTGGGCATCGGGCACACGCGGTGGGCGACCCACGGGGCGCCGAGCGACGCCAACGCCCACCCGCACCTGAGCCCGGACGGCTCGATCGCGGTGGTGCACAACGGCATCGTGGAGAACGCCCCGGCGCTCCGTGCGCGCCTTCTGGCCGAAGGCGTCGCGTTCGCCTCCGAGACCGACACCGAGATCATCGTCCACCTCGTCGCGCGAACGGACGGGCAATCGATCGAGCAGCGGGTGTGCGACGCGCTCGCGCTCGTGCGCGGCACCTACGGGATCGCGGTGGTCGACGCCTCCCGGCCGGACCGCATCGTCATCGCCCGCAAGGGCTCGCCGGTCATCATCGGCATCGGCGACCGCGAGATGTTCGTCGCATCCGACGTCGCCGCGCTGGTGCGCCACACCCGGCAGGTCGTGCATCTCGACGACGGCGAGGTGGCGGTGGTCGATGCCCGCGGCTTTCGGACGATGACGATGGATGCCCGGCCGATCTCGAAGTCCCCGGCCACCGTCGAATGGGAGGACGACGCCTACGAGCGCGGCGGCCACGCGCACTACATGCACAAGGAGATCCTCGACCAGCCGGAGGCGGTCGAGCGGACGCTGGGGGGGCGGCTCGACCGCCAGTTCCATACCGCGCACCTCGGCGGACTCAACCTCGAGCCCGGCGAGCTGATCGACGTGCGGCGGGTCAAGCTCCTCGGCTGCGGGTCCGCCTACTACGCCGGCATCACCGGCGCGCACCTCATCGAGTCCCTGGCCCGCATCCCGGCCTCGGCCGAGCCGGCGGCGGAGTTCCGCTACCGCAACCCCGTCATCGAGCGCGACACCCTCTACGTCGCGGTCAGCCAGTCGGGCGAGACCATCGACACCCTGATGGCGGTGCGGGAGGTGCGCCGCTGCGGCGGCCGGGTGCTCGGCATCGTCAACGTCGTCGGCAGCAGCATCGCCCGCGAGGCCGACGGAGGGATCTACATGCACGCGGGTCCGGAGGTGGCGGTGGCGTCGACCAAGGCGTACACGTGCAGCCTGGTCGCGCTCGCGCTGCTCGCGCTCCAGCTCGGCCGCACGCGCGACCTCTCGCCCGAGCAGGGCCGGCGGCTCGTGGAGGCGATGGAGCGCCTGCCGGCCGACATCGCGGCCGCGCTCGCGACCGAGCCGCACGTGAAGGCCGTCGCGCTCCGCTACGCGCAGTGCTCCAGCGCGTTCTACATCGGGCGCGGCTCCACCTTTCCCGTCGCTCTCGAAGGCGCCCAGAAGCTCAAGGAGATCTCCTACATCCACGCCGAGGCCTATCCGGCCTCGGAGCTCAAGCACGGGCCGCTCGCGCTCATCGAGCCCCGCGTCCCCACCGTCGCCGCGCTGCCGCACGATGCGCTGCTCGACAAGTCGATCGCGTCGATCGAGGAGGTGCGGGCGCGAAGCGGCCCGGTGATCGCGGTGACCCACCCGGGCGACGATCGCATCGCGGAGCGGGCGGACGCGGTCATCGAGGTGCCCCGCACCGAGGACGTGCTCAATCCGGTGGTGATGGCGGTTCCGCTCCAGCTCTTCGCCTACCACTGCGCCCTCGCGCTCGGGCGCCCCATCGATCAGCCGCGCAACCTCGCGAAGAGCGTGACGGTGGAGTGAAGAGCATGAACCCGGCAGCGATGCACGACATGGCCGTGGAGGCCCGGTCCGTCACCAGGACCTTCGGCGGCGACGGTGACGAGGTGACGGCCCTCGACGACGTCACCGTCTCCATCCGCGAGAACGAGTTCTTCACCCTCCTCGGCCCCTCGGGATGCGGCAAGACGACGCTGCTGCGCCTGATCGCGGGGTTCGATCACCCGACCCGCGGGGAGGTCCGCCTGCACGGCGAGGACATCTCCCACCTGCCGCCCTACCGCCGCCCCGTCAACACCGTGTTCCAGAGCTACGCGCTCTTCCCCCACATGAGCGTGGCCGAGAACGTCGCCTTCGGCCCGGAGATGCTCGGACGACCGCGCGCGGAGGTGGCCCGCACCGTCGACGAGATGCTGCGGCTCGTGCGCATGGAGGACTTCTCGGGGCGCCGTCCGGAGCAGATCTCCGGCGGCCAGCAGCAGCGGGTCGCGCTCGCGCGGGCGCTCGCGGCGCGTCCCCGGGTCCTGCTGCTCGACGAGCCGCTGTCGGCCCTCGATCTGAAGCTCCGCAAGGAGATGCAGATCGAGCTCAAGCGCCTCCAGCACGAGACCGGCATCACCTTCGTGTTCGTGACCCACGACCAGGAGGAGGCGCTCACGATGTCCGACCGCATCGCGGTGATGAACGCCGGCCGCATCCTGCAGGTCGGCGCCCCGCGCCAGATCTACGACCACCCCGCCGAACGCTTCGTCGCCAACTTCATCGGCGAGAGCAACCTGCTGCGCGCAGAGCTCGGCGCGATCGACGGCGGGACCGGCACGGTCACCCTCCCCTCGGGGGTCACGCTGAGCGCGTCGGTGCCGGACGGCGCGGCGCGCCCCGGCCCGGTCAACGTCGCGATCCGGCCCGAACACGTGCGGCTCGCCGCGACTCCCGCCGAAGGCACCGTGAGCGGGCGCGTCGAGAACATCGTCTACTTCGGGACGGACACCCTGTACCACCTGCGCCTCGCCACCGGCGAGCCGTTCACGGTGCGGATGCAGAACGCCCGCGACGGCTCGCCCGACGCCCGGACCGGCGACACGGTCGGGGTGTCGATCCGCGACGACACCGCCCAGGTGCTGCGGGACTGAGGCGGCCGTGAACGAGGCCCCGCCCCTCCTCGCGCCGCGTGTCCGGCGACGCCGCCTCCGGCACGCGGGACTGAAGCGGCCGTGAACCAGCTCCCGCCCGGGCCGCCACCGGCCGTGGCCCCCGCCCCGGACCGGCGACACCCGGACCCCCGACGCGGTCGGGGTGTCGGTCCGCGGCGACGCCGCCCAGGCGCCGCGGGACCGAGCCCGTCATGAGCGGGTCCCGGCCACCGGCGCCGAGCGCGGGCGCCGTCGCGACTTCCCCGCGGGCCGCCCGGGTCGCGGCCGAGGCGGCGCGGCGCGGCGTGCGCGCCCGGTGGGCGCTGTCGCTGCCGGCGATCCTCATCGTCGCCGCCGCCGCGGCCGGCCCGCTCCTGATCGTGGCCGTCTACTCCTTCCTGACCCCGGGAGACTACGGAAACGTCGTGTGGCGGTTCTCCGTCGACGCCTGGGTCAACGTCATCCTGCAGAAGGACATCTTCGACGACACCTGGCAGTGGGCGGACGCGCACCTGAGGATCTTCTGGCGTTCCCTGGAGCTTTCGTTTCTGACCACCCTGCTGACCCTGATCTTCGGGGTCCCGACCGCGTGGTTCATCGCGACCCGCAGCGAGCGGACCCGGGCGGTGTGGCTGTTCCTGATCACCATCCCGTTCTGGACCAACCTCCTGATCCGCACCATCGCGGTCATGGAGCTCATCCGCAACGAAGGCGTGATCAACAGCGCGCTGGTCGGAGCCGGCCTCATCGACCGGCCGATCCAGATGATGTTCACCGACTTCGCCATCGCGTTCGGCATGACCTACGTCTACCTGCCGCTGATGGTCCTGCCCGTGTACGCGTCCATCGAGAAGCTCGACTTCCGCCTGGTGGAGGCGGGATACGACCTCTACGCGAGCCGCCGGAGGATGTTCCTGCGCATCGTCCTCCCGCTCGTGAAGCCCGGGATCATCGCGGGCTCGATCCTGGTGTTCATCCCGTCGCTCGGCGCGTACGTCACCCCGCGCGTCCTCGGCGGCGGCAAGAACCTCATGCTCGGGAACCTGATCGAGCTGCAGTTCGGCCAGGGCCGGAACTGGCCGCTCGGCGCCGCCCTCGCCATCACCCTGATGGCCATCGTCATGGTCGCCCTGCTCTACTACGTGCGCGCCACCGGCCGCGGGCGCGGACCGCATGGATAGCCGGCGTCGCGAGCCGGCGGGCGGGGCCGGGGGCGCCGGTCCCGCCGCCGCCGAGCGCAGGGCCGGGGGCGACGGTCCCGCCGCCGCCGATCGCAGGGCCGGGGCTGCCGATCGCAGGGCCGGGGGCGACGGTCCCGCCGCTTCCGCTCGCGGGCCCGGCCGGCGCCGCCGTCGACCACCGTTCTCGTCGCGGCGCATCCCGGGGTTCACGAGCATCGCGCTCGCGACCTTCGCGCTCCTCTACGCGCCCATCGGGATCCTCGTCGTCTACTCGTTCAACGCCGGGCTGTCGATCTCCATCTGGGAAGGGTTCTCGCTCAAGTGGTACGCGCAGGCGTGGAGCAACGAGGCGGTGCAGGAGGCGACGCTGCGTTCGCTCGGCGTCGCGAGCGTGGCGGCGACGGTGGCGACCGTCGCCGCCACCATGGCCGCGCTCGCGACCACCCGCACCCGGCCGTTTCGGGGCATGACCGCGATCTACGCCCTGATCAACCAGCCGCTCATGGTGCCGGAGATCGTGACCGCGGTGGCCCTCCTGATCTTCTTCGCGATCATCAAGGTCGCGACCGGCTACACCGGGATCGCGTACCTCGTCGCGGCGCACACCGCGTTCTGCATCCCCTTCGCGTACCTGCCGATCCGCGCCCGCCTCGAGAGCATGGACCTCTCGCTCGAACGCGCGGCGGCGGACCTCTACGCGACGCCGTGGATGGCGTTCCGGCGCATCACCCTGCCGCTGCTGTGGCCCGGGATCATGGCCGGCTTCATGCTCGCCTTCGTGATCTCGCTCGACGACGTGGTGATCACGGAGTTCGTGAAGTCCGCGGGCCAGGAGACCCTCCCGACGTACATGCTCGGCCAGATCCGGCGGGTGATGACGCCGGAGGTCAACGCGATCTCCACCGTCCTGCTGCTCGCGGGCGTGGTTTTCGTTACGCTGTTCTTCGCCCTGAGCCGCAAGCGGTAGCCGGCGACGGCAACCGGCGGCGGGGCGGCCAATCATCGGCACGATGCCAACATGGGGGATGGACCATGAGAAGACCGACCTGCGCCCTCGCCGGCGCGACGCTGCTGGCGGGAGCGGGAAGCGCCCTCGCGGCGGGAGAGCTCAACATCTTCAACTGGGGCAACTACACGAACCCCGCGCTGATCGAGAAGTTCGAGGCGGCGCACGACGTGAAGGTCACCGTCACCGACTACGACTCGAACGACACCGCGCTCGCCAAGGTGAAGGCGGGCGGGCACGGGTTCGACATCGTGGTGCCGTCGGCGAGCTACGTCCCGATCTGGATCGGCGAGGGGCTGCTGCTGGAGACGCGGCCGGACCGGATGGCGAACTTCGGCAACGTGGACCCGCGCTGGGTGGATGTGGACTGGGACCCCGGCCGGCGCTACACGGTGCCCTGGCAGTGGGGCTCGACCGGCATGATCGTGAACACCAGGTACTACCAGGGCGACATCAACACCTCCGCCATCTTCCTCGACCCGCCGGACGCGCTGAAGGGCATGGTCAACGTGGTGCCGGAGATGGGCGACGTCATCGGTCTCGCGGTCATGTACTACGGCGGCGAGGTCTGCACCGGCGACAAGGCGGTCCTTCGCAAGGTGCGCGACGGGCTGGTGGCGGCCAAGGAGCACTGGATCAGCATGGACTACGGCAACATCGAGAAGTTCTCGAAGGAGGACATCCACGCCGGCGTGTACTGGAACGGGGCGGCCTTCCGCGCGCGGCTCCAGAACGAGGCCCTCGCCTACGGCTACCCGAAGGAGGGCTACGTGCTGTGGATGGACAGCGTCGCGGTGCTCGCGGACGCGCGGAACGTCGAGAACGCGAAGCTCTTCCAGAACTTCATCATGGCGCCGGAGAACGCGGCGCTGATCTCCGCCTTCGCCCGCTACGCGAACGGGATCAGGGGCTCCGAGGAGTTCATGCCCGCGGACATGAAGACCGCGCCCGAGGTCAACATCCCGGCCGAGTTCGCGGCCGCGGGCGTCTTCATTCCCACCTGCCCCCCGGAGGTCACGCAGCTCTACACCCGGATCTGGACGGAGCTTCAGAAGTAGGGCGGCGCGTGCGCGGCCCGGCGCTCCCGGGCTGCGCGGCGCGCTCCTTGGCGGCGTGGTGGTGGGGCTGGCGCGGCCCGGGCGCTCCCGGGCCGCGCATCGACGCCGCCGGGTCCGGCCAGCGAAGGCACGGACCTTCGAAGCCGAAGGGCCACCGGTCACCGGGCGGGATTCCGGTCGGGCGGCTGGTGAACGCGGCCTTGCCTTGAAAGTACACTCGGGAAGGGTGACCGCACCTCCAGGTATCGCCGCGTTGTGACTTGGCGCCGTTTCATGCGGCGGGTTGGTCAACCCGGCCGTGAACATCCTGAATGGCCCTGCACTGGACGGGAGCACTGAACGGGAGCACTGAACGGGAGCACTGAACATGGAAGACACCGAGCTCTGCTACCTGCCGGCGACCGAGGCGCTCGCGGCGTTCCGGGCCCGCACGCTGTCGCCGCGCGAGCTGATGCGGACGGTGATCGCGCGCGCCGAGGCGCTCGCCGAGCCGGTCAACGCCTTCACCTTCACCCACTTCGAGGAGGCGCTCGACGCCGCCGCGGCGGCGGAGCGGCGCTACGCCCGGGGCGAGGCCGCCGGCCCCCTCGACGGCCTGCCGGTCGGCATCAAGGACGAGAGCTTCATCGCCGGAAAGCCGACCTCGAACGGATCGCTGGCGATGGAGGGCTTCGTCGCGGACCGGTCCTCGGCCATGAACGAGCGCATCCTCGCCGCCGGCGGGATCGTGCACGCGCGCACCGCGACCCCGGAGTTCTCCTGCGCGGGCTACACCTGGTCGCGGCGATGGGGGGTCACCCGCAACCCGTGGAATCCGGCGTTCACCCCGGGCGGGTCGTCGGGCGGGTCCGCGGCGTCGCTCGCGGCGGGCACCTCGGCGCTCGCCACCGGCTCCGACATCGCCGGCTCCATCCGCATCCCCGCCTCGGCCTGCGGGCTCGTCGGCTACAAGCCCCCCTACGGGCGCAACCCCGACGACCCGCCGTTCAACCTCGACTTCTACTGCCACACCGGGCCGCTCGCCCGCAGCGTGCGCGACGCCATCATCCTCCAGAACGTCATGTGCGGGCCCCACCCGCTCGACGTCTCCACCCTGCGCCCGAAGCTCGAGCTCCCCACCGAGCTCGGACCCATCCGCGGCTGGCGCATCGCGTACTCGCGCGACCTCGGGTTCCACGAGGTGGACCCGGACGTCGAACGCAACACCCTCGCCGCGCTCGACGTGCTGCGTTCGCTCGGCGCGACCGTCGAGGAGGTGGACCTCGGGTGGAGCGAGGAGAGCCTGGACGCGGCCGTCGCCTACCTCGGCCACCTCTTCGGCGGATACCTCTCGACGCTGCTCGACGAGCACGCGGACCGGATGACGAGCTACGCGCGGGCGTTCGCCGAGTCCTCCCTGGACTCGACCCCGCGCGACTTCGTACGCTCGCTCGAGGTGGTGAACGGGATGTACGCGACGCTCGGGCCCCTGCTCGAGAAGTACCGGCTCCTGGTCTGCCCGACCACCGCGCTCCCCGCGGTGCCCGCCGAGTTCGACCAGTCCGCCGACACCCTGCGGATCAACGGCCGCGAGGTGAGCCCGTTCCTCGGCTGGGTCATGACCGTGCCGTTCAACATGCTGAGCCGGTGCCCGGTGCTGACCGTGCCGTCCGGCCATGCCTCCAACGGAGTGCCCACGGGCCTCCAGATCGTCGGCCGGACATACTGCGACGAGGACGTGTTCCGGGCCGGCCTCGCCTTCGAGACCGCGCTCGGCGGCTGGTACCGATCGAGCTCGACCCGTCCGGCGCTCTGAGCGGGGGGATGGACAGTTGAGCGGACAGACCGGGCACCGTATCCGGGAGGGAGCGGACCGAAGGGTGACATCGTGGGCGGGCTACGTTCCGAACCAGTTCAACCGCATCTGCACGAAGCACCTCAAGCGCGACGTCACCCGCAACTTCCTCAAGGACTGGCTGGCGTCGAAGGCGACGATCCCCCCGCTTGATTTGATGGCAGACGACTTCATCGGCCATGACGGTACACTCGCGAATCTGCGCGGCTGGCTGCAGAAGCGCGGTGGCTGGGTCATCGGCGCGGTCGTGCTGGCCGGGAAGCCGCACTCGGCCAAATTGAATCCTGCGGAGGAGCAGCTCCATGAGCTCGAACAAAAACAAGGCCGCAGCTTCGAGAAGTGGTGGCGCGAACACTTCGGCCACGCCTTCGATTGCCTTGCTCAATCGGAGGCTCGGTACCTCTCCCGCTCCCCGGATGCTGACACGATCCGAGATCGACTTGCTGCGGCGGTGTGCGAAGGAGGCGATGGACGCCGCCTACGAAGTCTTCGTGAAGGACGAAACCGACTCGAAGAGCTAAATCACTGGTGTCCCGAACCGTGAGGCAGGCACCGCGATCCGCAGCGAACCGCCTTTCCGGCCTATACGGCAAAGCTATCCGTTCCTGTCCGCGAGGGCGGAGCCCGAGTGACCGCCCGCCGCGGTATCGGCAGTTGCGATTTTCGTTCGCAGCCGCCGATACGTCTCGGAGGCCATCCATTCGCTCAGGGCTTCCCGGAATTGCTCGTCGTTCATGTAGCGGACGAAAATCTCTTCATTCTGGTCCATGCGTTCGACGAAGAGTCGTCGGAGCAGACTGTCGAACACCAGCGCGAACCTGTTCTCGGAATTCACCTCGGCGGCGTGCAGAAGGCCTTCGTCTTCCACCGCCTCCTCGACAATCTGATCGAAGAACAGTTGGTCGGCCTGGTTGAAGTCGGTGCCGAACCGCTCATTCACGATGTCGATAAGCTGCGAAAGTGGGACATCCAGCTCTCGGGTCAAGCCGCTACCGATCTCCGAAGGCCCGTCGAGGGCCGGCGCTTCTCCGTCCCGGAGTGGAATGGAGCCTTCAGCGATCTTCTGCAGTCGGTAATACTCCAACCGCACATCGTCGTCGAAACGATACGACGGCCCGCGCCCACGCCGCGGCAGCTTGGCCGAGAGATGGCGCAGGAATACATGCAGCCGCTCAAGGTCGGAGTCCTGATAGGGGATGATCTGACTCAGGAAGCCGTAAAGATTGCGGAACGCCTGCATCTTGCCGCGCAACAGTTCCGCGTCTTCCTCCTTGTCCCGCTGAAGGGCGGAGAACCGCGACACCACCGGGTCGAGCGCCGCGTTCATCGCCTTGTGGTCGGCCGCGCTCTGGCGCAGCTTCGGCTTGAAATAGACGGCGCAGAACCGCTCGATCTCCTCGGCGAGATAGATCCCCGCTGCGTCAAGTTCCTCCTTTATCGCATACATGCGGGCGGGAGCGACTTCCTCGCCCATCTCCGCGCCTTCGTAATAGGCCTTGAACGCCTCCCGGATCTCCTCCCGGTCGTTCGCGAAATCCAGAATGAACGTGTCCTCCTTGAGGGGATGGACCCGGTTCAGCCGCGAGAGCGCCTGCACCGCCTGGATGCCGGCGAGGCGCCTGTCGACATACATTGTGTGCAGAAGCGGCTGGTCGAAGCCGGTCTGGTACTTCTCCGCAACCAGCAGCACCTGATAATCCGGCGTCGCGAACCGCTCCGGCAGCTCCTTCTCGCGGATGCCGTCGTTCATCTGCTCCTCGGTGTAGGTCACGTCCGCGATCCCGTCGTCCCGGACCGTGCCGGAAAAGGCGACCAAGGTTCTGATCGGATAGCCCTTCTCCCGGATATAGCGGTCGAAGCTCTGCTTGTAACGCACGGCCTCCAGGCGCGACCCGGTGAGCACCATCGCCTTCGCCTTGCCCCCGATCCTGTGGCGCGTGACCGCCTGGAAATGCTCGACCATGACCTAGGTCTTCTGGGCGATGTTGTGCGAGTGCAGGCACAGGAAACGCGCGAGCGCCCGCGCGGCCTTCTTGCGCTCCACGTTGGGGTCGCCCGGACACGCCTTGAGCAGCCGGAAATAGGTCGTATACGTCGTGTAGTGCCGGAGCACGTCGAGGATGAACCCTTCCTCGATCGCCTGGCGCATGGTGTAGCGGTGAACGGGGAGCCCTTCGCGGCCGAACACCGCCAATGTCCTGTGCTTCGGCGTGGCGGTGAAGGCGAAGAAGCTGAGATTCGCCTGCCGGCCACGCTTGGCCATGCTGCGGAACAGCTCTTCCATATCCTCCAGACCCTCTTCGGCGGCATAGGCCGCCGCCTGTTCCCGCAGATCCTTTCCGCCGAGGACTTCCTTGAGATCGGTCGCCGTCTCGCCGCCCTGGGAGCTGTGCGCTTCGTCGACGATCACCGCGCAGCGCCGCGTCGGCAGCACTCCGGTCGCCCGTTCCCCGCGTTCTTCCGCCATCCTGAGCAGTTGCCGGGAAACGAACGGAAACTTCTGCAACGTGGTGATAATCACCGGCACGCCGCTTTCAAGCGCTTCGGCCAACTGGCGCGAGCTCTCGTCGATCTTCTGCACGACGCCGCGCTTGTGCTCGAACTGGTAGATCGTGTCCTGAAGCTGCTGGTCGAGCACGATGCGGTCGGTGATCACGATCACGCTGTCGAATATCCGTTCGTCGGCGGCGTCGTGCAGCGACGCAAGCCGGTGCGCCAGCCAGCCTATGGTGTTGCTCTTTCCGCTGCCGGCGGAATGCTCGATCAGGTAGTTCTGTCCCGCGCCATCGCGCCGCGCCGAATCCATCAGCGTGCGCACCGCGTCCAGTTGGTGGTAGCGCGGGAAGATCATCGTCTCGACTCTCGCCTTGCGGCCCCGTTCGTTTCGTTTCTCCTCGGCCTGGAGATGAATGAACCGCGCCAGCAGGTCGAGCAGGCTGTCGCGCTGGAGCACGTCTTCCCAGAGATAGGCCGTGCGGCAGGTCCGGCCGGCGGGGTCCGGCGGGTTGCCGGCGCCGCCGTCGCTACCCTTGTCGAACGGCAGGAAGTGGGTCGCGTCGCCGGCCAGCCGGGTGGTCATCAGCACCGATTCGGTATCGACACAGAAATGAACCGGGTGTAGATCTAGAACTGACACGAGCTAATACTCCTAAATGATCGAATTCTAAAGATTTGTGGAAAACGCCAGACGAAGAAGAACCCGTCTCCGGTGACACTTTGTCACCGCAGGCAAGCTCAGAGGGGAAGACGGGGCAGTGATCCTCTGCAACAATGCTGTGCGCGAAATCCCAACACTGTGGAGGGCTGCCCCAATGGAAGTATCCCATACGCCGACCGACAAACCCACTCCCCAAGATGTCTGGAGCGTGCTCGAAGCACTCCCCCGGCGCGTGAGTGCGCTGCTGAAGAAGTACGAATCGTCCGACACGCATTCGTTCGAGAACTTCGAGCGCGAGCTCCACGCCCTGTTCGCCCGCACCGAGTGCGCGGTCACCGAACAGGCGCTCGCCCGACACGACGTGGACCTGCCGTTCGTGCTCATCGACGGCGAGGTCCATCGCCGGGCGTGTCGCAGTGCCCAGACCTACCTCACCACCGCCGGCCCGGTGTCGGTGACCCGCACGCTGTACCGGGCGCGGCGCGGGGCGCGGGCAGTGGCGGCGCTGGAGCGCCGGGTGGGCATCGTCGAGGGGTACTGGACGCCGCTCGCGGCGCGCCACGGTGCGCTGCTGGTCTCGCATCTGACCCCGCGAGACGCCGAGCAGGTGCTGGCCACCCTCGGGCCGATGCAGCCGTCGAAGAGCAGCCTCGACCGGCTGCCCAAGGCGCTGTCGGCGCGCTGGGAGGCGCAGCGCGAGACGTTCGAGACCACGGTGCGCGAGGCCAGCGTCGCGGTGCCGGAGGCGGCCCGTGCGGTGGTGGTCTCGCTCGACGGGGTGATGGCGCCGATGCGCGGCGGATACCGCGAGGCGGGCTGTGCCACGGTCTCGCTGGTCGATGCCCAGGGCGAGCGGCTGTACAGCGTGCGCATGGGCCGGATGCCGCAGCCGCGCAAGGCGAGCCTCAAGGCGATGGTTGCCGCCGAGGTCGCGGCGGTGCGCGCCCCGCGCCCGGACCTCACCGTGGTCAAGCTCGCCGACGGGGCGAAGGACAACTGGACGTTCCTCTCCGGTGCGCTGCCCGAGGGCGTCGAACTCATCGACTTCTACCACGCCGTCGAGCAGCTCAGCGACGCCTTCGACGCCGCCTACGGCACCGCCTCGCCCAAGGCGGCGACGCAGCTCAACACCTATCGCCACCGGCTGCGTCATGAGCCCGCCGGGGTCGAGCGGGTCATCCGCGCGCTGGTGCATCTGCGCACGAGATATCCCGACGAGGAGCGCATCGCACAGGTGCTCGGCTACTTCCGCGGCAATCGCCACCGCATGGGCTACGCCGAGGCCAAGGCGCGGGGCCTGCCCATCGGCTCCGGGGTCGTCGAGGCGGCCTGCAAGACCTTGGTCACCGAACGGCTCAAGCGCTCCGGGATGCGCTGGGGCCTGCCCGGCGGGCAAGCCATTCTCACCCTGCGCTCGCTCGTGCAGAGCCAACGATTCGACCATGCATGGCCTGTGCTCGCGGAAACGTATCGAGCCGACGTGGCTTGTCCTGACAATGTCGTACCCCTTCGACGGACATACCTTCATTGATACTGATCAGTTCCGGGGGCACACCCAATGAACCAGCGTGCGCCGCTTGAACGCGAAAACAGGCTCGTTCGGATCGCGGTCCATGCAGTACTGCCGCCGGGCGTCCTCGACGGTCTGGCCGGTGAGCGGGTTCTTCAGCTCCAGCGTGACAACGGGGATTCCATTGAGGCTCAGCGTGACGTCGAGCGACTTCTCCGAGCGCGGCGAATAGTGGAGCTGGCGCGTGATCCCG
Organism: Gammaproteobacteria bacterium; assembly: GCA_965202735.1. Lineage (GTDB taxonomy): Bacteria > Pseudomonadota > Gammaproteobacteria > HK1 > HK1 > HK1. Next base: position 147,019 of record OZ241844.1, on the reverse strand, counting down.
ACCCTGTTGGCCTCGTATGCAATCTCCAGCTCCGGGTTCAGGCCGTGCGCCGCCTTGAAGAACGCCGGGCGCAGCGTGCGTCCGTAGCACTTGAAGCCGTGGCGCAGCGTGGCGAGCGAGCCGTTGGCGTCCATCCACCTGCACAAATCAGCCAGGACCTGTTCGCCGGTCCTGTCGCCGAGGAGCGCTTCGAGCTTCGCCCATTCGCGGGGCTGGGTCTCCCGAATGAAGACCAGCGCCGTCTCCGGGAAGACCGCGCGGTCGCGGTCGAAGTCCTCGCCGGGAATCGACACATAGCCGTTGTCCAGCAGATGGTTTGCGATAACCGTCTCGAAGGCATTTTCGTCCGTCGGCTTCATGTCACTGCCGCACCCGTATGCGCGAATCCTCGACGATCCAGAGCTGTCCGGCGAGCGTCGCATCGGACAACACATGCAGCAGCCTCGTTCCGAGCCTCAGACCGCATCGTGCCCGGCCCCGCGCGAAAGATGTCCGCCAGGTCGCCGGGAAGATTCTCGTCCAGCTTGAACCGCACGCCGGCTGTCCTACTGCCGGAGCGCTACGACCCGCTCGTTGGCCAGGGCAGCGGCATAGCAAAGCGCCGCCCGCACCGCCTCGCGGGAAACGGACGGATAGCTCCTCGCGATATCCTCCGCATCCAGACCGCCCGCCAGATTGTCCAGCACCGTCGTCACCAGAACGCGCGTGCCCGAGATGCATGCCTTGCCATGGCAGACCTCAGGGTCCACGGTGATGTGATCGCGCCAGTTCATGGCTTGCTCCTCATTCCCTCGCGAGAGCGTCGGGATCATTGCTTGGGCAGAGATATCGCGCGCCGGCAAATCCGCCCATCGCATATAATGGCTTCGGTGAGGTTGTCGTGCGTCCCGGACACGTTTTCTCCTCCCCTGGGCATGACTTGCCTATCGCTGCATCTGCGAGAGCTTCCGGTTCAGCCACCAGACCGCGACCTGGCAGTAGGGATCGAGCCAGCGTCGGCGGGCGCACGCCTGAGTATTTCTCGTTCGATCCGATCCCTCGGAACGGGCTTGCATCGCCTCCACCACTGAAGAATTCCATCGAGAACTCCCCTTCTGCTCTGCCTGATAAAGGCGAGATTGAGATTCAGGACGGAATTCAACTGGCAGTCGAACGTCGCGTCGTCGGACCGGATGGTTCCGTTGGGATCGTATCTGATCCTCGCTTCGATCGCGTGAGCGGGGTTGGCGGGATTCCAGCGGAGATTGTCGTCGCCCTTCCTCGTGTCGCAATGCTGTTTGTTCTGCGGTTGCCCTTCGCCGCCCCGGCAGGCTCCGAGAAGGTTGCGATAGTCCAACTGCTCGTCCGGATAGTGGCTCCGGCATTGCCAGTGCTCGATCTTCATCGCGCCCGCGCACGGTCGGATTCGTCCCATGCAATAGCAGCACAGCCCACGCTGCTCGGACACAAGCGCGTCCCGCAAGTCATCCTTGTTCTGATAGTTATCGAAGTCGCAGGGCGGAGTCCGCCGGTGTGCGGTCAAGCTCTGCGGTTCCTGCTGCTTGACGATGGCTCTCATGCGTCGCCCGTCATGAAATCGATCAGGGTCCGGATGCGCGTGACCTCGGGGTCGTTGTCTCCCAGGCAGCCGGACAGCTTGCTCAGCAGCGATCGGGCCTCGTCGAACCGGTCGTCTCCAACCACCCTGGATATGTTCCCGAGCAGGCTCTTCACGCTCACCGTCCTCGGGTCCGTGTCCATGATCTCCTCCAGAATCCGGCTGGAATCGACCCCGTAGGAGTAAGGCGGCGAATAGACCTCGCCGTCCGCGATGATATGTATCCGGTCGTGGTCGACCTCGCCGATCAACTGCGGCGAGTGGGTTGTCGCGATGAACTGGCACCTGGGGAAGGTCTCGGTCAGATTCCTGACGATCCGCCGCTGCCATGCCGGGTGAAGATGGAGCTCGATCTCGTCGATCAGGACAACCGCCCCGGCCTCTGCGGCGGGGTCGTCCAGCTCCGGGTTGGCCTGCGCCAGCCGTCGCGTCAGGTCGAGCACCAGCGCCAGCACGCCCCGTTCACCGTCCGAGAGCGATCGGATTGGCAGAGTCGCTTCGCCGCGGTCGATGAGGAGCAGGCTCCCGAGCTTGCCAGCGTCATTGAGGCGAAAACCCCTGTAGTCGGGGAGAAAGCGTGTCACCGCCGCCTCGAAGGCGTCGAGCACGCGCTTTGCCGCAGGTCGCTCGGAACCCAGAGCTTCCTGCACCCGCATCCAAGTCGCGAACTCGGTCAGATGCAGTCCGCGATGCTTCGATAGAGCATCGGCAAACGCAGCGTTGACGCCGGCCGAAGCCTTGCTCCCTGACGGCGCGCGTCGTGACGGCGCGGCGCGGTTTGTCGAGAACAGGATCGCCAGGGCGCGACCGCCGGGTTCAAGTCCGGTCGCAGGTGGCGGCCTCCCGACAAACTCCGCCCTGTCGGGAGTGTCACGCACCTGTTCGCGCGGCATTCCCGACTTTTCTTTCAGCGGCACGGCGCTTTCGCGAGTCTTGTGGACCGCATAGCCATATCGCGCGTTCTCCCCGCCACCCTCGATCTCGCACTCGACATCGAGAACATCCGTGCCCATGCGGATATCGGCCATATCGAAGTACACCGCGCCGCCTCGCAGCTTGTTGGCCTTCCTGACAGCGGCGGACAGGCAGACGGCCAACGAATCGAGAACCGTGGACTTTCCGACGCCGTTGACGCCGACAACGAGGTTGAACCCCGGCCGGAAGCGGAACTCGGCCGCCTTGATGGCACGAACATTCGCCAGCTTGAGCCGTACAATTCTCATGCAGCGCACTCAACGTCGATTCGGCCAGTAACCGCACCGGCAACCAGAGCGGCGCGGCGTTCCCTGAGAAGGATCACAGTGTCTTCGATCTTCGCCATGAGCGCGTCGAGCCGCGCCGTTTCCTGATCGAGATAGTCGGCGATGGCACGTTGTTCGGCAATTGGAGGCACCGGCAAGAAGACCTCAAAGAATCCCTCGGGATACAATCTTAGTCGAGACGACCATACGCCTTTCGAGTAACGAGTAACTTCTTGTGCAAATAGGTTAACGCGTGTCAAAGCATCCAAATAGTCAGGGCAAAGAAGTTCAGATCCCAATTCGTAAACATGATAGGAAGGGCTCACGATACCATTCAACGGCGCAATGCCCATGGCACCCATCCATGCCCACAACGTGTTGATCACCAAATCGCCTTTTCGGCAAATCTTGTATCCTGCCTTGGATTCTGCCTCGAACATGTACACCTGCTTCTCCGAACGCGGGGTAACTCCCGTAAGGTGTGAGACAGTCAGAAGTTCCTCATCCCCATCTGGCGAACGCACATCCCGTTCTTTGAAGAGCCAACGAGCGCGCTCCGCCTCCCAATGTGCCGGAATGCTGCCGAGCCACGGAACTCCAGAGTCACGGCAAGAGACATCAGGATCGATCCCTCGTGTGACCGCCTGCATAATGATCGCCTGCCGCTTCTCCGCCAGCAACTTCAGCACTCGTTCCTTCGCCGCCACCAGTGCGTCGAGCCGCGCCGTTTCTCGGTCGAGATAGTCGGCGATGGCGCGTTGTTGCGGGAGCGGAGGAACTGGTATTTTCATTGATCCGATTTCTGATTTTGACAAGCCAAATCGAGTTATACCTCTTGCAGATAGCTCCAGTTGTAGTCGGATAGGCTTCGCCTGAAAACACCGAAGGAGAAAAGATCCGTCCATGACTTGCTTGCGGGGTCGCAACAAAGCCAAGTGGTAACCACATACCAAGTCATCCGCCGTTTCTCGCACAAGCGCAGGAACACCGATATCATCCCAAGCTTCCGAGTCCTTCGTGATTGTTACGTCATTTACTGACAAACAAAATTTTGAAATCTAATCTTCGGATGCGGTCGCATGCATGAAATCGAGATCAAGAGTAATGTATTCGTTATGATAAACATGCGTATAGTTAAATAATCGAATTGGTATCTCATCTTCAGAATTTATTTTATCGACATTGCTAACGACGTAGTCGACCACCGAGCGAAGGGGCTTCGCTTTCCATTGGTCGGGCAATTGTCGGATTTCGTCGGAAATGCTCATCCCACCACCTCCCGCAGCAAGCGCACGATCTCTTCTTCCTCCTCCCGCAGATCCGAGTCGATCTCCACCAGCGAGCGAGGTGGCGTGTATTTGTAGAAGTGTCGATTAAAGGAAATTTCATAACCAATCCGATCCTTATCGCGGTCCATCCAGGCGTCGGGCACATGGAGGCGAACCTCGCGCTCGAAATACTCGTCGATATCCTTCTTTAATGGCACGTTCTCGAAATCCCGTAGTGCCAGGTCGGGTTCGTATTCGTCGGCACCCTTGAGAACCGGTGCGGCCTCGGGGTTTGTGATGGTGAACACATCGCGGAACAGCTTTCGCTCACTCTGCGTCCAACGAGCACCTTGCTCACGAAGCAGGTCCGCGATGCGCTGCCATACTGCGTTCCAGTCAGTCATCGGTTCCCGCCCCAACTCCTTGTCAATGGCCTGCACATCGTCCAGCAGATGGGGACAGGCATCGAGAAAGCGCGCCTTGTCCTCGACCGTCATTCGGTAGCGAAGGCGAAGCGGGCGCTCGACTGTGACACGGGTGTAGCCGAAATCGACATTGTCGAAGAGCTTCGAACGGCCGCCGTCCTCGAAGCGGCCGTAGAGACGCACGATCCCGTCTATCTGTTCCTCCGAAAGGTGGCGGCGCTTGTCGCCCAGGCTGCGCTTGCTCTCGGGGCTGCCGCCCGCCGTCCATGTCTCGCGCGCGTCCACGAGCTGGATCTTCCCCCTGCGCCGCCGCTCCTTGTGGTTGGTGACGATCCAGACATAGGTGCCGATGCCGGTGTTGTAGAACATCTGCTCCGGCAAGGCGACGATGGCTTCGAGCCAGTCGTTCTCGATCAGCCAGCGGCGAATTTCACTCTCGCCCGAGCCCGCGCCGCCTGCGAACAGCGGCGAGCCGCTGAGCACGATGGCGAGGCGCGAGCCTTGCTTGTGTTCGTCCGGCACGACCCTCTCGAACTTTGCCGTCATGTGCTGGAGAAAGAGGAGCGAGCCGTCGCTCACCCGCGGCAGGCCGGCGCCGAAACGCCCGGAGAAGCCCCCCTGTTCATGCTCTCGGCGCACTTCCTTCTGCTGCTTCTTCCAGTCCACCCCGAAGGGCGGGTTGGTGAGGAAATAGTCGAAGGTCCGGTCGCCGAACCGGTCATCGGTCAGGCTGTCGCCGAAGCGGATGTTGTCGCCGCCGCCGTTGTGGTCCACCTGCTTCATCAGCATGTCCGAGGCGGCGGTGGCGAAGGCGCGCTTGTTGTAGTCCTGGCCGTAGACGAAGAGCCGCGCCTGCGCATGGTGATCGCGAAGGTAGTTCTGCGCCTCGGCCAGCATGCCGCCGGTGCCGCAGGCCGGGTCGAGCAGGGTCCGCGCCGTGCCGGGGGTCGCGAGAAGCGCGTCGTCGTCGATGAACAGGATGTTCACCATGAGCCGGATCACCTCGCGTGGGGTGAAGTGGTCGCCCGCGGTCTCGTTGGCCAGCTCGTTGAAGCGGCGGATCAGGTTTTCGAAGATGAGGCCCATCTGCCGGTTGGACACCCTCTCCGGGTGCAGGTCGACATCGGCGAACTTCGACGCCACGAGATAGAGGATGTTCGCCTCGCGCATCCTCTCGATCTCGTTCTCGAACTCGAAATACTCGAAGATGCCGCGCACCTTGGACGAGAAGCCCTGGATGTAGCTCACGAGGTGCCGGGCGATGTTGTCCGGGTCGCCCTTCAGGCGGCCGAAATCGAGCGGCGAGTGGTTGTGGAAACGCTGACCCGCCACCTTGTCGAGCCTGGCGTCCAGCGCCTGGCCGTCCAGACGGCCCTTCCGCCGTCCGTACTCCGCGAGCACCTTCGCCTTGGTGGGAGCCAGAACGCAATCGAAGCGGCGCAGCACCGTCATCGGCAGCATGACGCGCTCGTATTGCGGCGGACGGTACGGGCCGCGCAGCAGATCGGCGATCTGCCAGATCAGGTTCGCGAAGTCGATGCGGTCAGCCATCTCTCAAGCTCAATTCCTGGACCCGTATCGGGAGAGCTCACGCCGCCGGTGTACTGCCGCATCCGGATTCTCTCATTGATTGCCTGATTGCCGACATTTGATTCGGTATGGAATGGAGAGAGCTCAGCGACCCGCTACTGGGAACACCGCCTCGGTGGCGAGCTCGATGACCCTCCGAACCGTTACCACGGGATGCGCGTCAGGAATTCGGCGAGCTTCTTGCTCATCGGAGACTCATCGAATCGCTCGGGCGGAATCCCGTTTCGCCCGATGATGACCGACATCGGAGCGCCCGGGTGGTCGAATTGCCCGGTGACCGTGATGGTCGCCTTCAACCGCTCGGCCTCATTCCCGGACACCTTGTCGCCGGCGCCCCGCGTATCTTCGACAAAGCGTTCAGCCTTGGCGTATCGATCGGGCCAGGTGCTTTCAACCATGGGCGCCAGATGATCCTCGATCGTTCCCGTCTGGTCATGCGCCCTTCGATGGAACACGAAACAGCCGACGGGAATCGTGGCGCTCACGACCCATTGACCATGCTCAAGATTCGAGAGGTCGCCAAAGTGCCCACAGTAGTGCGTGCGAAAGCTCGCCAACGTCTCCTTCACGCCCTCCCCGTTCGCGTCGAACAGAAAGGCCGCTGCGTATCCGGACACGTCGAACGTGCCGGCAGGCTGGTTGATCGCGTCGTCCAGAGACCGAAGCAGATCCAGAGCAGGTCCGGCCTGCATCTTTCCGTTCGTGCGGACCATGAAGAACATCGTGCCCGTCGCAGCGTTCTCGACGATGGATTCGAAGCACGGTGGCGGCGGGCGTGCCGCGGCCCTGAGCGCACGGTCCTCGAGGTCATGGCGCTCCAGTCGCATGGCGATGAATCCCCTCCTCGCGACCGATCCATCTCCGGGTCCGAACGGCGAGGGCAATTCGCGGATGGGCCTGCCGACCCACTCGCAGCCGCCATGAGCGCCCAGGCTCCGCTGGGCGAACACGACATCATGGTTACTCTCGCAGAACACCAGAACCGCCTTCATCGCACGCCTCGCAGGTCGAAGTCCACGGCGTCGTGTAGCGACTTGAGGCGGCTGCCTTCGTAGCGTCTCGCCGTGGCGCCATTGCCGGTGCGGCTGATCGCATAGCCCACGATGTCGTCGGTTCGGCACTCATTGAGAACGAACGCGTCAATCGCCTCCTTGCTGTGGGTCGACAGAAAGACCTGCACGTTGAGCTCGGCCGCAAGGTCCTGGACGAGTCGCGTGAAGTCCATGAGGAGCTCGGTGTGGATCGCATTCTCGAACTCGTCGACCAGCAGCACGCCTCCGCCGACTCCGGCGAAGAGCAATCCAGTCTCGAACACACGCCGCACGCCTTCTCCGAACGCCGCGAGGTCGAGCGCCCGCCGGAAATCACGGTGGCTGACCAGAAAGCGGTTGTACCGGTCGGCCAGCTCGATATTGCGCAGCCCGGAATCGACGTGATCCCGGATGAAATCGATGATCCGCTGCTTGGTCCCCGCCTCGAGGCTTTCCTTGTTGCAACGCGCGAGTGTCTCGGGACGATTGGCCGAGAACGGGCTCGTGAACGCCGAACGGCACAGCCAGCGTCGTCCCTGAAATCGGGTTCGCCGGGGACGGTCAGCGAAGAACACGACGTCCGTACTCTGGATGCGCCTTTCGTAGCTGGATTCGATGGCGAGCTTCGAGAGAAAGGAGGTCTGGTCTTCGACGTCCGGACCGGGCTCGGAGTCAACCTTCAGCTCGACGCTCGTCCCGTTCTCGGGCACCTGATCGAAGGACCCCGAGACCCGGGCGGCCCGCGGAAGCTGCTCGACGAGCCACATGGGGGGTGGCTCGCCCTCGATCCGGCCGCGCCAGAGAATGGTGTCGAGGAGGGCCCGCTCGTCGTTCTGGTGAGCAAGCAGGTAGATCGCTTCCAGCAGTGACGTCTTCCCGGCGTTGTTCACGCCAACGATGAGATTGATTCGACCGGGCGCGTCGAGGACGAGGCCGTCGATGCCGCGATAGCTCTCGATGCGGATGGAGGAAAACTGCGATTGCGTGATCTCGTTGAAGGGTTGCCACGGCAACCGGTGGACGACGGCGGCCGGTGGCGGTCGGACGCCGCCGGAGCCTTCGCCGGCGCCGGAGCCTTCGCTTTCCTCGAAGCCGGCGCCGATACCGTGGCCGTAGCCGTGGTTTATGCCGCAGCCAAAGCCGACGTTCTTGCGGGCCAGCATCATGCCCTGGAGCCTGCCGATGAGCTGCTCGACCCGGTCGAGCTCACCGGGCGCCAGCTCGCCGATGCGCCGGTCGAGCTTCTGAATGCCTCCTTCGCACGACTTGAAGGCGGCCTCGATCTCGCTCTTGACGAGGAGATCGCTGGAAAGCGTCGCCTCCTGAAGGCTCCGAGTTTCGTCGAGGCTTCTGACGGCCTCCGGGTCCTCGATGATCTTGGCGAGCTCGCGAACCTGGCCTCCAGTGGTAATCACCGGATCGGACAGCGCCCCGATGCCGGCGTCCCGACCGTCTTCCTCTCCGTCGTCGGATTCCGCTTCGCGCGACATCCAGGAAAACAGCCGATTGAGGTTCGACTGCCTGGAGGCGGCGAGCGCCGCGGGGTCCCATCCGAGCCAGGTGCGCATCGCCTCGCTCTTGAGAACCTCGCGAAACAGGTTGTACTGCTCGGACTGCAACTGGTCGCCGTAATCACTCTCCTTGTACGCCTTCACCAGCGCCAACGTTCGTATCGACAGGTTGAGCTCGCGCTTGCTCACGCCGAGAGCCTCGCAGACGGCGTCCGCGTCGCCGCCGAAGTGCGAAAGCAGCCGCTCCATCGCTCGGGCCCGGTTGATGGCAGGCCAGCGCCGCTTTCCGGAGATGTGGTGGAGTCCCATCATCACCAGGTGATCCCGCTCGCTTGCGTTCCGGTAGAGAACGACGGGCAGTCTGGAAAACGTGCTGGCGTCGAGCTTGCCGAGATCGACGGCGTCCTCTTCGTACCGTCGTTGCAGGTGCTTGAGCGTGGCTACGCGCCGGTTCCCTTCGACGACGAGAAACCGTCCCTTGTCCCTGGACTCGACGAGAATCGGATCGATGTCGAGCCAGCCGTTCGCCTTGATGCTTGCGACGAGGTCCCGGACGTTTTCCTGGTGGCGACCCAGCACGAAGCCGGTCGTGCGCCGCTGCACATCCGCATCGAAGACGCGCTCCGGCGGGACGCGCCGGTAATCCGGATGGTCCAGAAACCGGTAGTTGTTCGGGTCGAGGTAGAGGCTGCCAAGCGACAGCGACACCGATCGCCGACCGCTGCGCGTCTGCTCCGCGGTTTCACCGCTCATCGTTCGCTCCCGTTTCGGCGCCAGGAGGATGGCCGCCTCCGCTGCTCGATCCTATCAGCGCAGCCCGGCAGCGCCCGTCCTCCCGGCGTTGCAGAGCGCCGCTCTGGACCAGGCGGTCGAAAAATTGCCTCGGCGTCATGTCATCGGGAACGGGCCAGGCTGGAATGCGGCCGGCCGGCCGCTGCCGACGATCCATGTCAATCCGCCATTCGATCCGGTTCCCGTGGGCGCCCTCCTCCGGCAGATTTGCGAAACCGGCGGCAGAGTTCGCCAAGCTCTGCGCCGACTCGGCAAGCGTGTCAGTATCACCGTCGGCGGGGGCGATCTCGTCGATGTCCGATCCCCGGTCTCCGAGGACCGTTCGCACGTCTGCGGGAGGGGTTCGCTATGATCGGACAATCCGTGTACGTAGAGGAGATCGACGTGGACGACATCGCTCGCCGTTACGAGACCATCGGAGACCTCGACACACCTCCACAGCCCACCGACCCGACGCGACGACCGAGGAGCATCGAGGACTGCGTGCGCGAGAACGCGCAGCACCGACTTCTCGGCATCGAGGTGATCTGCAGGCCCACGTGGGAGGGCATCGGAGAGGCCGACCGGGAAGCGCGGGCGTCCTCGCGCGGCCCATGAGGACGTACTTCGACCAGAACCGACTCCTCAAGGAGACCGACAGGCGCTTTCACGCGGCCGACATCGAGCTCGCCGGCGGCTTCATGCAGATCGTCCCCGCGGTCGTTGCTCGTCTCGCTCCGCAGGTCACCGTCGGCGCCTGGAGCTTCGCCGAAACCACATTGCTTCAGGCGGAGCGGATCCAGGCGGAGCTCGGCAACGTTCGGGAGGCGCACCGGCTGCGCGAGCAACGCTGGTGGGTGCGCCAGTGGCGCCAGCCCAGCGGGCTCTACCGCGTCAGGCAGCTCGACCGTGCCGAGAACGCCCTCGCCGAACGCCTCCTCGGGCCACACGGCATCCCACCCGAGTGCTTCCCCCGGGCCGAAGGCGCGCTCGTCGACGACAACGATGCACAAATCATCGCGCAGGTCATCGCCGTCGGCGGCACCCTGCTCATCAGCTCCAACCTGGTCATGATCAGGGAGCGGATGCTCCAGGCATGGTTCGATCGGCATCACAACGAATGGCCGGGCGTTCAAGCCCGCACGCTCGTGCAGCAGGCCGACCCCTGGCTCTGCCGGTGGTGGCGCCACGAACGGGGTCCTGCGGTCTATACACGCTCCGCACTGGCCGCTTTCTGGCCCGAGGCGACGGACGCCTCTCCCGAACTCGTCAGAATTCACGCCGAAGAAGGACTCGCGGCAATGGCTCGCGGTCACTTTCCCACGTTTGCGCCACAGGTGCTCGACCACATTCGCCGTGCGCGCGATCTCGAGAATCACATCGAGACAGTGCGGCGCAATCTGCCCCAGCGTACCCGACGGGCCGAAGCCGAACGTCGCTCCATGCTGCTGGCCCGGCCGGGTATCGAGCGTGAGGCGACCTCGAGCCCCGACCCGGATCAGGATATCGGCGCATATCACTGGTAGAGCGAGCGCCGTGGATTCCAGGCAGAGCACGATTTGGTGCGCGGCGTCCCCCGGTGCACACCTCCTCGGCGCCCGGGCCTTCCGGGAATCACTCAGGCCGCGCAGACTCCGGGCCGCCGGGCCGCCCACGGGCGGGCGCGCTCGAGCTGGGCCGCGAGGCGGATGAGGGTCGCCTCCTCGCCCCAGCGGGCGACGAAGTGCACGCCGACCGGGAGCCCCGAACGGGTCCAGTGCAGCGGCAGGGAGACCGCGGGCTGGCCGCTCGCGTTGGCGATCCACGTGCAGGGCGAGAACCGCGCGCAGCGCCGCCGCAGCTCGAAGGGGTCGCCGCCCCGGTAGACCAGGGTGCCGAGCTCGACCGGCGGCTGCCCGAGGGTGGCGGTCAGCCAGAGGTCGAAGCGGGTGAAGTACGCGCAGAGATCGCGCACCGCGCGCTGCATGTCCTGGACCGCGAGCAGGTAGTCGTGCGCTCCGAGCGCCCGGCCGCGCTCGGCGAACCTCCACACGAACGGCTCGAAGTGCTCCGGCCCGGCGGTCCGCCCGGTGCGCCGCTCCCAGTCCGCCACCGCCCACGCCGCGCCGCCCGAGAGCAGGGTGGTGAACTTCGTCCAGAGCGCCTCGGCATCGTAGTCCGGACCGGCCTCCTCCACCTCGTGGCCGAGGGACTCGCACAGCGCCGCGGCGGCGCGCACCGCCCTCTCGCACTCGGGGTCGATGGCGTCGCCCAGAGGGGATTCGACGGAGAAGCCGACCTTCAGCGTTCCCGGCGTCCGCCCGGCCTCGGCGGTAAACGAGCGTGCCGGCGGCGCCGGGAAGTACGGCTCCCCGACCGCGGGGCCGGCCACCGCGTCGAGCAGCCCGGCGGTATCGCGCACCGTGCGCGTCACCCCGAGCTCGCCGACCAGACCCGAGAACATGTCGCCGTAGTGCGGACCGAGGGAGACCCGCCCGCGGCTCGGCTTCAGCCCCACCAGCCCGCAGCACGACGCGGGGATGCGGATCGAGCCGCCGGCGTCGTTGCCGTGGGCCATCGGCACCACCCGGGCGGAGACCGCCGCCGCTCGATCCGCCGGCGGTCCGCCCGGGGTCCCAGGGGTTGCGGGTGGGGCCGAACAGGCGCGGCTCGGTGGTCGGCCCGATGGCGAGCTCCGGAGTGTTCGTCTTGCCGATGAACACGAGCCCCGCGGTCCGGAAGCGGCGCACCAGCTCGCTGTCCCCGGCCGGCACATGGTCGCTCAGGAACGCGCTCGCCTCGGTCAGGCGCACGCCCCGGACCTCGGCGAGGAAGTCCTTCACGAGAAACGGCACGCCGGCGAAGAGGCCGGTGCGGGGGTGGGCGCGCGCGGTCTCGCGCGCGTGGTCGTACATCCGGGTCACGATCGCGTTGAGGGTCCCGTCGACCTGCTCGGCCCGGTCGATGGCGGCGTCGACGAGCTCCAGCGGAGTCAGCTCGCCGGCCCGCACCAGCGCCGCGCACCGTGTCGCATCGAGCCCTGCAAGCTCGCCGTGGTCGATGGCCATCCAGTCCCCTCCTCTCCCGGCACCCGCCGCTCAGCCGTCGCTCAGCCGCCGCTCAGTCACCGCTCAGCCGCCGCTCAGCCGCCGCTCAGCCGCCGCTCTGGAGTTGCTCAGCCGTCGATGTACTTCCAGTACGTGTCCTTCCTCGTGACGAGCCCGTCGCGGAACGTCCAGAGGTCGCAGCCGAGCCAGTCGAGCGGCGCGCCCGCCTCCGGCGTGCCCTTCACCGTCCACTCCGAGCAGGCCCGGGTCCCGTCTGGATCGATGAAGTGCGTCATGTCCACCCACCGCATGTCCGGGATGACCGCGTAGCGGGCGCGCAGCACGTCTCCGATCGCCCGCTTCCCGCGCAGCCGCTTCGCCTCCCACGGGTCCGGGCCGCGCGCCATCAGCCACTCCCCGTCCTCGGCGAAGTACGACAGGATGCCGTCCACGTCGTGGCGGTTGAATGCGTCCTGTATCGCGTCGAGCAACGCGATCGTCACCCTGGCGTGGTCGCTCATGCGGGTCTGTCCTGAACGGACCGCCCGGAACGGGCGCACTCATGATGGCAACGTCCCGGCCCGGCCTGCAAGCCGGACGGCGGCCGGACGGCGGCCGGGTAGTGGGTAGTGGGTAGTGGGTCAGTTTGACTCCAGGATCGCCATGTCGGTCGAGGAAGAAGTTCAAACTGACCCACTACCGGGTAGTGTCTCAGTTTGACTCCGGGACCGTTGTGTCTTGTTGAGGAAGAAAGTCGAACCGAGACGCCACCCGTCGTCGGGAAGGGTGTACGTCCAGTTTGCCAGAGCCCTCGTTTCCGGTTCCGGACGACCCTGGGGACAAGGGCATCGTGCGCACGGTTCGCAAAGGCGGGATGCCCCTGGTCCCGAAAGAAGCCCCTCTCCCCCCGGGAGAGGGGTGAGGGGGACCGAATCATCGCCGCACCCTCACCCCCGGCCCCTCTCCCGGGGGGAGAGGGGAGAAGATCGGGTGTCTTCTCCTGAACCCGTCGACTCCCGCAACAGCCGTTCGAGCTCTCCCCCCGGGATGAGGGGAGAATGCGGGTGTCTTCGGGCCGCACGCCGCCTCCACTTCATGTGGCGCGAGGGTCAACCCGGCCATGAGCCCGGCCATGAATATTCCGACAACGAGCCAGGGAGTGCCTCAGCTTGACTTCGGGGCAGAGTGATGTCGCGCTGAGGAAAAAAGTCAAAATGAGACACTACCGGCGGCCGGACGGCGGGCAACAGCCGGACGTGCCGGCTACGGCTGGACACCCGATTCGCAACGTGTTTCAGTGCGCCCGCCGCTCCCGGCCCGGAGGCTGCGGCGGCGGCGCGGGCCGGGCGGCCCGCCGCGGAGGCGGACCCGGGCACCGGCGCCCATGTTCGCAGGTACCGCGGAGTCAGGCAGCCCGCCGCGGACGGCAGACCCGGGCACCGGCGCCCATGTTCGCAGGTACCGCGGAGTCAGGCAGCCCGCCGCGGAGGGCGCCGGACGGCGGACCCGGGCACCGGCGCCCATGTTCGCGGATACCGCGGAGTCAGAGCCCGCCGCGGAAGGCGCCGGACGGCGGAGGACCGACATGTCGCGCGATCGCCTCGAGTTCCTGTTCCTCAACGTCGGGCACTTCCTCGACCACCTGTTCATGCTGATCTTCGCGACGGTCGCGGCGTTGCGGCTCGCCGAGGAATGGGGCATGAGCTACGCGGCGCTGATCCCCTACGCCACGCCGGGGTTCGTCGCGTTCGGGATCTGCGCGATTCCGGCCGGCTGGATCGCCGACAAGTGGAGCCGGGAAGGCATGATGATCATCTTCTTCATTGGCATCGGGGTGAGCTCGGCCGCGACCGCGCTGGCCGACTCGCCCGTCGGGATCGCGGCCGGGCTGTTCGCGGTCGGGGTGTTCGCCGCGATCTACCACCCGGTCGGACTCGCGATGGTGGTGCACGGACGGAAGAAGACCGGCATCCCGCTCGCCGTCAACGGGGTGTTCGGCAACCTGGGGGTCGCCGCCGCCGCGCTGCTGACGGGCTGGCTCATCGACACCGGGAGCTGGCGCAACGCGTTCGTCCTGCCCGGTGTCGTCTCCGTCGGCCTCGGGGCCGCCTACGCGGCCTTCGTGTGGTCCGGCCGCAAGGACCGGGCCGCGGCCCGCGCGGGCGGCGCCGGCACGAGCAGGGCCGCGGCCGGCGCCTCGACCATCGGGCGCGCGACGTTCGTGCGCGTGTTCTCGATCATCGTGTTCACCACCGCGGTCGGCGGCCTGATCTTCCAGAGCACGACGTTCGCGCTCCCGAAGATATTCGACGAGCGGCTCACCGACATCGCCGGGTCCGCCACCGCGGTCGGAGGCTACGCGTTCCTGGTGTTCACGGTCGCGGCGTTCGCCCAGCTCGTGGTCGGCTACCTCGTCGACCACCACTCCGTGCGCACCGTGTTCGCGTTCGTGGCCGGGCTGCAGGCGGTACTCTTCGCGATCATGTACCAGCTCACCGGCATCGCCGCCCTGCTGGTCTCGGTCGCGTTCATGCTCGTGGTGTTCGGCCAGATCCCCATCAACGACGTGCTCGTCGGGCGGATCACGAAGAGCGAGTGGCGCAGCCGCGTCTACTCCATCCGCTACATCGTGACCTTCCTGGTCATGGCCTCCACCCTGCCCGTCATCGCGGGAATCCATGCCGCCTGGGGATTCGGCGCGCTGTTCGTGGTGATGGCGGTGGCGGCGGGCGGAATCTTCGCCGCGGTGCTCATGCTCCCGCGCACCGGCGTGATCGTCGGACAGCCGGCCACCGCGTGAGCGGCGCGCCCCGACGCCGGGGACGGCCCGCCCGTCGCGCTCTGCGCCCTCGGTCGTGTTGAGCGCCGCGCACCGGGGGCGCGGGCGGGAACGGAACGACGCCGCCTCGCGCCCACGAATGCGGGCGGACGCTTCGTCGGCGTATGAGGCGATGGCGGACCGGCCCCCGCGTCCCCGGACGCCTGCAAACGCACCCCGGAGCTGAATCCATGGCGCGAGAACATCGACTCCGGCTCGAGGCGCTGCACGCCCTCGTCGTCGAGATCCTGGTCGCCCACGACACCGGCCGGAGCAATGCCGAACGGGTCGCGACCGCGCTGATCGCGGCGGAGGCCGACGGCCAGAAGGGGCATGGGGCGTCACGCGTGCCCTCCTACGCGGCGCAGGCGCGCAGCGGCAAGGTCGACGGCCACGCGACCCCCGAGGCCATCCGGCTCACCGGCTCGGCCGCCGTCGTCGACGCGCGAGACGGATTCGCCTACCCGGCCATCGAGCTCGCGCAGCGGACCGCGCTGGACTGCCTCGCCACGTCGCCGGTGGTGGCGGTCGCGATCCGCAACTCGCACCACTCCGGGGTCGTCGCCCACCACGTCGAGCCGCTCGCGCGCGCCGGCTTCATCGCCCTGAGCGTGTGCAACGGGCCCCGGGCCATCGCCCCGTGGGGCGGCAACCGCGGACTGTTCGGCACCAATCCCATCGGATTCGCCGCCCCCCGCGCCGGGCGCCCGCCGCTCGTCATCGACATGAGCCTGAGCAAGGTGGCGCGCGGGCGCATCAACGTCGCGGCCCGGAACGGCGAGCCGATCCCGCCCGACTGGGCATTCGATGCGGACGGCAATCCGACCACCGATGCCGAGGCGGCCATGGCCGGCACCATGGCGCCCATCGGCGACGCCAAGGGCGCCCAGCTCGCCCTGATGGTGGAGGTCCTGGCCGGCGCGCTGTCGGCGTCGTGCTTCGGCTTCGAGTCGAGCTCCTACTTCACGGCCGAGGGCCCGCCGCCGCGGGCGGGCCAGCTCCTGCTCGCGCTGGACCCCGGACCGTTCTCGGAGGGCCGGTTCGGAAGCCGGCTGGAGGACCTTCTCGCCGCGATCGAGGAGCAGCCGGGCGCCCGGCTGCCCGGGCAGCGCCGCTACGCGCTGCGCGAGCGGGCCGAGCGCGAAGGGGTCGCGATTCCCGGGGCGCTGCACGAGCAGCTCGTGTCGCTGCGCGGCATCGCCGCCGGCAGCGGCCTTCCGGGATAGACTGTGCGCCATCGCCCGCCCCCTCATCTCCAGGCATCTGGTCGGCATATCGCCGCCGGCAACGGCCTTCCGGGATAGACTGCGGCATCGCCGCCCCCTCATCTCCAGGCATCTGGTCGGCATGTCGCCACCGGCAGCGGCCTTCCGGGATAGACTGCGCCGGCCGACGCTTCGGAGGAGCAGCCCCATGCCCACATCGGGCCGGTCGCCGGTGATCCCCACCATGCGTTACCGGGATGCCCCGGCCGCGATCGACTGGCTGTGCCGGGTGCTCGGCTTCACGCGACACCTCGTCGTGCCCGGCGAGGCCGGTACCGTCGCGCATGCCCAGCTCGTCCTCGGCGACGGGATGGTCATGCTCGGCAGCGAGCGCGACGACGCGCACGGGCGGCAGGTCAGGGCGCCGGGGCCCGACGGAGCGAACACCCAGAGCGCCTACGTCGTGGTCGACGACCCGCACGCGGTGCACGGCCGCGCGGTCGCGGCCGGCGCCGAGATCGTCTCGCCCCTGGAGCGCCCCGAGTACGGCGGGACGTTCTTCGCCTGCCGGGATCCCGAAGGACACGTGTGGAACATCGGCTCCTACGACCCCTGGAAGGCGCCGGATTAGCCGCGCGGCCCGCTCGACTCCCCGACATGCGCGCCCCGGCGTGCGCGATCGTTGCGGTCGTAGCCGACTCCCCGGTCGGGAGGTGTCCACTCCCTCACGCCACCGCCCCTGCGGCCGCATGCCGCGCGACCTTCACGAGCATCATCACTCCGACGCCGAACAGCATCAGCGACACGAAACGCTCGAGGGCGATGCCGGACACCCGGTGCGCGATGCGGGCGCCGAACCACACCCCCGCCATCAGCAGCACCGAGAGCGCGGCCGCCACCGTGGCGTCGACCGCGCCGTAGAGGAGGTTGCCCGCGGTCGCGAAGGCGGAGATCGGGAGCTGGATCACCTGGCTCAGACCGACGGCGGCGAGCACCGGCACGTGCAGCCACAGCAGGATGGGGATGAGCACGAGGGGCCCGCCCGTACCGCTCATCGACGAGGCGACTCCGGTGACGGCCCCGATGACGAGCAGCGAACGCTTCGCAGGCGCACGCGGCGCACCGCCCGGCGGGCCCCCGCCGCGCAGCGAGTTCAGGGCCGAGGCGATGATGAGCACCGCGATCAGGAGCTCCAGCGCGAACGCGGGCACCGCGTTCGTGGCCGCCGCCCCCGCGAACGCGCCCGGCATCGCGCCCCCCGCGAGCCAAGCCGCATCGCTCCACCGTATCGACCCCTGGCGCGCGAACTCGATGGAGCCCACCCCGCCGGCGAAGAAGTACGCGACCATGGCGCTCGCGATGGCGACGTGGATCTCCATCGCGCCGATGTACGTCAGCGCCGGCACCAGGAGCACGCCGCCCACCCCGATGGCGCCGATCAGCACACCGACCAGCAGCCCGACTCCGAGCAGCACCGCGAGGATCGATCCGCTCACCGCCACTTGCTCCGGCTCCGGCAGCCATTCCCGCCAGGCGGGAACAGGCCCCTGAAATCCCCTCGGCTCGACGCCCCGAAGGTCGAGATCGCACCACGATTCCACCACGGTACGGCCTCTTCCGGGCCCCGGCGGGAATCGCTGCGGCTCCGGCAAATGGATTGCAATTGCGCTTTCCTCGTAGTTTGATAGGCCATGTCTATCAAAACGTTCATGGTCAGGTTGACCACCCCGCGGCATGAAAGGGTACCGGGCCGCAACGCGACGATTCCCGGAGGCGCGGACACCCTTCCCGAGGGTGCTTTCACGGCAGAATCCAATCCCCCGATGCGAGCGCAGCCGCCGGTCATGGTCGATATCACGCCAGCCATTCCCGCCAACGCCCGGAGAGGCCGTGCCGTGGTGGGATTCCGGCGCAATTCCGACCACCAGGACGTCCAGTCGAAAGGATTTCGAGGGCATGTTCCCGCCTGACGGGAATTGCCGATATCACGCCATGTTTCTGAGGCAGTTCCAGTACCTGATCGCGCTGGAGCAGGAGGGGCACTTCGGGCGTGCCGCGACGCGGTGCAACGTCTCCCAGCCCACGCTGTCGAGCGCGATCAAGCATCTGGAAGACGAGATCGGGGTCCCGATCATCCTGCGCCATCGACGGTTTCAGGGGTTCACCGACGAAGGCCGGCGGGTGCTGGAGTGGTCGAAGCGCATCGTCGCCGATCGCCAGGCCATGGTCCAGGAGATCGGCATCATGCGCGGCCAGCTCCACGGGCATCTGCGCCTCGCCGCGATGCCGATGAGCATGCCGATCACGGGGCTCATCGATCGCCTGTTCTCGCGCCAGCATCCGGCCGCCTCGGTCGACCTCCAGTTCGTCGGTCTCGACGAGATGCGGCTCGGGCTCGTCAACTTCGAGTTCGACGTCGCGATCACGTACCTGGAGCAGCTCGCCTCCGACGATCAGCTCGACTCCCTGCCGCTCTACGAGGAGCCCTTCCATCTGCTGATTCCGGACAACGGCTGGTTCCGGGGGCGGACGACGGTCACCTGGGCGGAAGCCGCCGCCCTGCCGCTCTGCCTGCTCTCCCCCCAGACCCACGAGCGCCAGATCACCGACAAGGCGTTCGCGAGCGCCGGATGCACCCCCCGGCCGCGGCTGGAATCCAACGCGATGATCGCGCTCGCCGTCCACGCGGTCCAGGGAGAGAGCGCCACCGTCGTCCCCCGCTACTTCATCGAGAGCATCGGCGGGATGGGCAGGGCACGGCTGCTGCTGCTCGAGAAGCCGACCATCTCCCAGACGGTCGGCCTCGTGTGGCTGAAGGGAGACCCGATGCTGCCGATGACCAAGGCGGTCGTGGAGCTGATGGAAGACGCCCGCGAACGCGGCCTCGTCTACCGGGAGCGCGGGCGGCAGGCGCCGTAGACGGCCGTCGCGCGCCATTTGGCGCCCGGGAGGCAAGGCGGGCGGGGGAGGCAAGGCGGGCGGCGGATCAGGCATCCATGCCGGGGCCGCGCCGGCGCCGGCGGCGCCATCTGACGAGGCCCGCGAAGAGCGCGGCGAGCGCCACGGGCGCGGCGAAGTTGACGACGATCACCCGGGTCTGCAATGCCTCGACCCCGGCGCGGACCCGCGCGCGTATCTCGCGCTCGCGGTGACGCAGCGGCAGGAGCCGGCGGCGGATCTGCCTCACGATGTCGGAGGCCTCGCCCCGGAGCTGCCCCGAGGTGGCGGCGCCCGACGCGGCGGTGAGCTTCTCGATGTGGCGCTCGCCTTCCGCGATCCGGCCGGCGAGCTCCGCAAGCTCCTCCCGCGCGTCCGCCTCGCCCTCGCGAAACAGCGACTCGAAGCGGGTGAACGGACGCCGGAGCCGGCCGCGCGTGCGGATGCGGGCGAGCGGGGCCGCGCCGCTGCCGAATTCGACCATGTTCAGGAGGAACGCGCGGTTGTCGTTGATGGGACGCGTCAGGGTCCCGCCGGTCGCGTCGGCGACCTCGACCGAGAACGGATCGAAGATCCAGTCCACGTCCGCGACCACGAACACCCGCGCGGTGTCCTCTCCCGCGGCGCCCGTGACCGCGCTCGTGAACGGACCGGAGGCGTAGGCCGCGAGCACGCGCGAGCCGTCCCCGGCGGCGAACCGCGAGGCGAGCGCCTCGGGAGTCCCGTGCGCGAAATGCTCGCGCGCGAGCCCTCCGCTGCGCGTACTGGTGAGCGCGAGCGGCACGATGCCGCGCCCGGCGTCGATGTCCAGCGAGCCCGGCTCCGCGAACAGCAGCTCCCGCAACGCTCCGGTCACCGGGTGCGACGCCGCGAGCCCCGCCGGCGGGACGCGTATCCAGAACGGATAGCCGCTCGCGGCCGCGGCGCCGATGGAGACCGGGGCCGCGAACGCCTCGTCGCCCACCACCTCGCCCACGTCGAAACGGAATCCGAACGCCGCGAGGAGATCGGTGATGTCGTCGAGCTCGCCGGACGGCGCCGGGTGCGTGCCCCGGCTCGCGCGGTTGAACCGGGTGAACGGGTCCACGAGCACGATGAGCGTACCCCCGCCGGCGACGAAGCGGTCGACCGAGCGCAGCATGGAGCGCTTCAGCACCGTGGCGTCGATGACGAGAAGCACGTCGATGCCGTCCGGCAGCGCGTCGGCGAAGTACGGCACCACCGCGAGGTCGCTGCTCGCGCGAAGCTCGGCGAGAAAGGACAGCCCCTCGCGTCCGGTGCGCAACGCGCTCGGCGCGACGAGCGGGCTGAGCACCGCGACGCGCGGCGCGCGCTCGCGCGTGAGGACGCCGACGGCGGACGCGAGGTCGTATTCCAGGAGCTCGGCGCGGTCGACGTCGAGATACGGCACGGCCAGGGTACGGGTCCCGTGGCGGAGCGCCACTCCGAGGAAGAAGGCATCGCCGCTCGTCATCGGCACCCGGCGCAGGCCCGAGCCGAGGGCGGCGATCTCGGTCTCGGAATCGGGCCGCGGGTCGCGCCCGCGCGCCACGAGCTTCCCGCGACTCGAGCGCGCGAACGCGTCGAGCATCGCCCGGGCGCGGCGCGCGTGGGTGCGGATGGCGGCGGGGATGCCCTCCTGCCCGGCGCTCCAGAAGAGCGTCGCGGTGACCTCGCCGGGCAGCGCGTGGAGGATGCCGCGGGTCCCGGGCGCCAGGGTGTGCTCGCGCTCCTCGCTGATGTCCACGAAGGCGCCCGATCGGTCCGCGAGGCCCGTGACCGCACCGACGCAGACGGCAAGGGCGGCGAGCCCGCCGGCGCCGCGCAGCGCCACCGCAGACCCGGGGGCCGACGCCCGGCGCGCCGCGACGAGCCCGCGGGTGATGACGAGCGCGATGACCGGCATCGCCGCGAAGTACGCGAGCGCTCCCGCCCCGAGCCGGCCGCTCGCGAGCTCGTCCATCCAGCGGCGGGGGCCGAGCGACGTCACCGCCTCCACGCCCCCGGCGGGCAGCCAGTCGTCGAGGCGGTGCGCAACGCCGTCGGCGCCGGCCATGACCAGCGCGAACAGGACGCACGCCGCGGCCACGAAGGCGGCCGTCGCGTCCACGGTCATCGCGGCCGCGGCGAGGGCGACGGCGTGGAAGGCCGCCAGCAGCGCGAACGCGGCGAGCCAGGCGCCGGCGGTCGCACCGGGGTCCGGCTCCCCCAGGTAGAAGACGGTGGCGGGAAACACCGCGGCCAGCAGCAGCACGAACGCCAGCACCGCAAGTCCGGCCAGATACTTCCCCGCCACCAGCGCCCCGTCGCCGAGCGGCAGCGACATCGCGAACTCCAGCCCGCGGTCGTCGGGTCCGGCCGCCCAGGCGCGCATCGCGAGCGCCGGGACGAACACGATCGCGGCCCAGGGCAGGAACAGCGTGAAGAGCCGCACGGAGGCCTCGTTGGTCGACAGGAACTCGCCGACCGCGAAGATCGCGACGCCGACGCTCAGCACGAATCCGAGCGCAAGCACCCAGCTCGTCGGGGAGTGGAACGCGAGCCGCACTTCGTGGCGCATCACCGCGGCCGCGGACCGCACGAACCCGGGACGCACCGGCTCGGGGCTCAGGGGCGGCGGGTCAGGGGCGGTCACCCGGGGCCTCCGGATCGCGGCTTGCGGGCGACGGGACCACTCCGGCCGGCCGCCGGGGGCGGTCACCCGGGGCCTCCGGATCGCGGCTTGCGGGCGACGGGACCACTCCGGCCGGCCGCCGGGGGCGGTCACCCGGGGTCTCCGGATCGCGGCCGGCAAGCCGGTGAATCGCGGGGGCGAGCCGGCCCCGCTCGTCGACGAGGGCGTCCGGAGCGTCATCGGCGACGATGCGCCCGCGCGCGAGGAGGACCACGCGGGTCGCGACCTCCTCGGCCTCCTCCAGCACGTGCGTCGACAGCAGGACCGCCTTGTCCCGCGAGACACTCTCGAGCAGGGCGCGGACATGCGTCCGCTCGACCGGGTCGAGTCCGTCGGTGGGCTCGTCCAGGATCAGCGCCGGGGGATCGTGCAGGAGCGCCTGCGCAAGCCACGCCCGCTGCCGCCAGCCTTTCGAGAGCTCGCCCATCGGCGCATCCCGCGCCTCGCGCACGTGCACGAGCTCGGTGACGCGATCGACCGACCCGGCGAGCGTCCGTCCGGCGAGGCCCCGCGCTTCGCCGCAGAACCGGAGGAGCTCACCGACGGTGAGGCGCGAGAATCCGGTCGCGGCCTCGGGGAGGTATCCGATCGAGGCCGCGACCTCGCGCCGTCGCGCGATCACGTCGTGGCCGTTGATGCGGGCGCTGCCCTCCACCGGGCGGAGGACCCCCGCGAGCAGCCGCATGGTGGTGGTCTTGCCGGCGCCGTTGCGCCCGAGAAACGCGCACAGCTCACCGCGCCCGACCCGGAACGACAGCCGCTCGACCACGGTGCGGCGACCGAAGCGCATCGTGAGCCCGAGCGCTTCGATCATCGCGCGTCAGGCCCGCGGGGCGCCGGAGCGGCGTGCGCCGAACAACGTGCGGATGGCCACCAGCTCCTCACTGGCCGAGAGACGCAGCGCGGTCGCAATCGGGTCGTCCGTGCTCAACATGCTTCTCCCGGTTCAGCCCTGCTCCTGGCTCCAGCTTCGGGCTCGGGTGTCATCCGGGCAGGTCACTGGACCTTCCGCGTACCCTGTTTGAGTACAGTCTGGGCGATACGCACCCCGGTCTTGTTCGGCCCGGCGAAGATCAGGTAGTAGAGCGGGCGGCCCGCAGTACTTCGAACCTCCCGAGCCGACGTGACGTATCCGAAGGCGTCTCTCAAACGCTCACGGTACCACCTGACGAGACGGTCACCGGCGTTGGCGACCTTGGCAGTCACTGCATCCCCGAACAGGCCACCGTCCGATCTGTAGAGAAGATCGAACCAATCGCCGGTTCCGAAGTATCCGTCCAGTTTTGCACGCTCCCTTGATGAAAACTGGCCACTTCGCTTGAGCAGACGCTGGATGGCCATCCCGACGGGAAAGTTGATAAACACCTCGATAGCCCCTGTCCTGCCAAGCTCCACAATCGTATTCCAGGGAACGTGCATCCCGAAAGGGTCCAGGAATACGACGCCGCGCCAGTGATGCCATTGGTCACGATTTCGTTCCAGAAAATCGCGCAGGTAGGCATTGCAATCCTGATTCCGGACATGTATCCGCCTGTCTCCGGTTTCGAATTCCTTTTTCATGTCCTGGAGCTGACGGACGCGCCTTTCGTCGACTTCCAGAAATATGTAATCCGTAAACGGATATCGGATTTCCAGTGCTACACGCGGAGAGCCCTGGATGTATTCGGTCCTTCCGGTGTCGTCCGATGAATATTCGGATACTTCGAGCAGAGATTGTTGAACTGAATCATCTGTTTCATTCTTTTGAACTTTCAGAGAACCGGGGCCTGCAAACGCATCCACATAGAAGTATCCCCTGAAGGACTGCCTCCTGAGTATCTTCGTATATGCTTCAAGATATTCTCGGAGGCATCCGAGCTTCTCCTGAACCCACGGACCGACTGTCATGGATTCATTGTCCGCATCATCACCGGCGGGTACGCCCGCTGCCCGGAGCGGCTGCATCAGACGCTCGACGGTAGCCGTGTTCGGATATTCGAGCCATCGCCGGCCATCAAGCACGTTTCCTCGTCCCTTCGGGGTACGACCGCCCCATTGCTTGAAGAAGAACGCAACCGCCTGCGACCGGCACGCGTTCCGAATTTCGCGCAACCACTCCTCGTCCACCTTTCGGGCCCCTGGTCCGCTCTCGCCCCCCGCGATCACCCAATGGATACCCGTGAGATCTAGGGTACCCAGCGATCCGAGCAACGGCTCGAACGATACGAAACGCACAGAGGCGCTGGTCTGCTTCAGATGACGGAGGCGGCCCATGGTCGATGCGTTCTCAATCGATGTTCCAAGCCATATGTGGGGCGGTGCCGACCTTCCGGCGTATCGCTTGTTGACATAGCTGCGCATGAGTGAGCTGCGCTTGGTGAGGACCTGGTATACGTGCCAATCGGCCGTCTCCATGGAATCGAACACGCGACTGACGAACTCGACCGGTACCTTCTTGTGGAAGAGATCGCTCATGGAGTTGACGAAGATGAGCCGCGGGCGACGCCAGCGCATGGGTTGCTCCAGGCGCTCGGGACGCAGGGTGAGATCGAATCCCATCTCGTAGGGATGGCCGGGGACGCCACGGAAGCGCTCCGAGAAGCGCTCGGCATAGCAGTGGTCGCAACCGGAGCTGAGCCTGGTGCATCCGGTCACGGGATTCCACGTACTCTCGGTCCATTCGATGGAGGTCTTCTCGGCCATTTTCGTTCAACTGTCCCGTTGCAACACGGGTCGAAGGGGTGAGCTCCGCCGCTCGGACGTGATCATTATGGATCGGCGGGCAGGAACCCCGCGACGATGAACAGCGCGACGCTCGTCCACATCGCGGTGTATCCGCAGCGGAGCAGCCATCGCGCGGAGCGGGGACCGATCCGGAGCCGGCGCGCGACCATGTCCGCTCCGAGGATCGAGAATGCGGCGCCGGCAGCCGCAAGTGCGACGACGTTCCGGCGCTCGGTGATCTCACCGAGCCACTCCAGGATCACGGGACGGTCCCGGCAGGGACGGCGCGAGGGTCCGGGCCTCCGGCCGCCGCGGCGTGCCGGGCGCGACGATGGCGGACGGGACGATGGCGGTCCCGCCCGGTGTCTCGCCGTCGCGCCCTCGCCATCGGGCTGCCTCGTGCCCTCGCGTTGCGTTGCGCCTTCGCGTTGCCTCGCGCCTTCGCGTTGCGTTGCGCCTTCGCGCGGCGCTGCGATGAGAACGGCAAGGCCGGTCAACCGCGGCGCGCGATTGCCTCCACGAGCTCGCTCTGCCCCGCGCCGTCCCCGCCGAAGCTCTTCATCGCCTCCTCGTGGAGGATTTCGAGCGCCTCGCGCTTGTAGTCGTAGGCCTCCGGCGTGCTCAGCATGTGGAACTCGCGCGGTCGCGGGAGCCGGATGTCGATCACCTCGCGCACGGTCACCGGACGGTTGGAGAGGACCACGAGCCGGTCCGCGAGGAAGATGGCCTCCTCGATCTCGGAGGTGACGAAGAAGTGGGTGCGGCCGGTCTCCTCGAAGAGCTGCAGGAGAAACTCCTGCATCAGCTCGCGGGTCATCGCGTCGAGGCCGCGGAACGGCTCGTCCATGATCATGATGGACGGACTGTTGATCATCGCGCGCGCGAGCTCCGCCCGGCGCTGCATGCCGCCGGAGAGCTGCAGCGGGAACTTGTCCTTGAACTCCGCGAGGCCGACCTTGTCGAGCAGCCGGTCGATCTCGCGGTCGAGCGCCTCGCCACGCATGTCCCCGCGCAGCTTCGGGCCGAACGCGACGTTCTGGTACGTGGTCAGCCAGGGCATCAGCGCCGATTCCTGGAACACCACCATGCGGTCCCGGCTGGTGCCGGAGACGGTGCGCCCGTCGACGACGATCCGTCCCTCGTCCGGGCGCTCGAAGCCCGCCAGCAGGTTGACCAGCGTGGTCTTGCCGCATCCGGACGGGCCGACCACCGCGGTGAACTGCCCCGCCGGAAGGTCGAGGCTCACCGACTCGATGACCTGCTGCCGGCTCCAGTCCTCGCCGTAGCCCTTGCGCACGCCGTCCATGACGATGGCGCCCGACGCCGGCCCGGACGACCCGGGCGGCCCGGCTCGATGGGGGGTGGTCCCGCTCATCGTGCGCGGCTCCGCACCGGGCGGGTACGCCCGGGGATGCGCGCCGTACCGGGGGAGATCGTGGGAGGGTGGCTCATCGCGCCTCATCCACCGCAGGCTCTCCGTCCGCGGGTCGGGTACCGGGGGAGACCGTGAGAGGGTGGCTCATCGCGCCTCATCCACCGCAGGCTCTCCGTCCGCGGGCCGGGTACCGGGGGAGATCGTGAGAGGGCGGCTCATCGTGCCGACCGTGCCGGACAACGGGCTGCCGTGACGCGGCCGGCAAACGGAGGTCGTCAGGGAGTGATTCATCGCGCCGGCCCCGGCCTCAGAAGAGTCGCCGCCACGGCATCGACCAGTCCCCCAGCCAGCGGATGGCGCTGCTCGAGAGGTAGCCGGCGATCCCGATGCTGATCATGCCCACCACGATGTGCGGCAGCGACCCGCCCATGTAGGAGTTCCAGATGAAGAAGCCGAGACCGCCGCCGCCCTGCGTGCCCCCGCCCGAGATCATCTCCGCCGCCAGCACCACCTCCCAGGTGATGCCCATGCCCACGGCGGCGCCGGTGAAGATCGAGGGGAGCGTCCCCGGGAGCACGATCTTCCAGAACATGTCCCACTGGGTCGCGCCCATCGACTGCGCGGCGCGCAGCAGCGAGATGTCGATGGCGCGCGCCCCGCCCAGCACGTTGATCACGATGGTGAAGAACGCCCCCAGGAAGGTGACGAACGCGATCGACATCTCGTTGGTCGGCCAGAAGATGAGCGACGCCGGCACCCACGCCAAGGGCGGGATCGGGCGCAGGATCTCGAACACCGGGAAGAAGAACTCGCGGAAGTACCGGTTGACCGCGAGCGCGAGCCCGAGCGGGATGCCGACGAGCTGGGCGACGAGGAAGCCGGCCAGCACCCGCTTGAAGCTCAGGTACCAGCTCTCCCAGTACCCGGGCTGCGGCAGCACCGACACCCAGGCCACCGCGACATCCGTCGGCGGAGGAATGAGGCCGATGAACGGCAGCGTGAAGCCGAACCACTGGTCCCAGCGCGAGCCGATCTCCCAGAGGACGAGCGCGGCCGCCACCGCGACGATGCCGCGCCACAGCCGTCGGCTCTCCATGAGACGCTGCAGCCGGGTGCGCCTTCTCACCACCACCCCCGTGCCTCCCGCCGTGTCCGGCACTGCCGCCATTGCAAGCTCCGCGCTCTGCCCGCTGGGTCCCGGCGGCGCTCAGGCGAGCTCGCGCTCGCCGGCTTCGAACGCCTTCAGGGCCTCCTCGTGGACGGCGTCCTTCGCCTCCTCGACCAGCACCCGGAACGCCTCCGAGGAGAGGAGGTGGTAGTCGCGGGGGCGGGGGATGTCGACGTCCACGATGGTCTTGACCCGGCACGGCCGGGTCGTCATCACCACCGCCCGGTCCCCGAGAAAGATCGCCTCCTCCAGGTCGTGGGTGATGAAGAAGATGGTGACCCTCGTGCGGTCGTACATCTCGAGCAGGGCCTCGTGCATGATGGACTTGGTGAGCGCGTCCATCGCGCGGTAGGGCTCGTCGAGCAGCAGCACCTTCGGGTTGTTGATGAGGGCGCGGACGATCTCGGCCCGGCGCGCCATGCCCGAGGACACCTCGCCCGGGTACTTGTCGGCGACGTCGACGAGCCCGGCCTCGGCGAGCATGTCCCGCGCCTTCTCGCGCGCCTCGGCCCTCGACAGCGTCCCCTGGACCATCGGCCCGTAGGCGACGTTGTCGCACAGCGTCTTCCACGGAAAGAGCGCGCCGTTCTGGAACACCACCACCCGGTCCGCGCCCTGGCCGGCGAGCGGGCGCCGCTCGTCGCACAGCACCTCGCCATCGAGCCGGATCTCGCCGAAGGTGAGGCGAGTGGAAGCCCGCGATGGCGTTGAGCAGCGTCGTCTTCCCGCACCCCGACGGCCCCACGATCATGCACACCTCGCCGGCACCGATCTCGAGCGAGCAGTCGTCGACGGCCAGGACGTTGACGCCCTCCGGGTCGTAGATCTTCGTCACGTTCCGGATGCTGATCGCACCGGTTCCCGCGCCATCCGGCATCAGCGTCCCTCCAGCGCCAGCGCGCGGGTGCGCCACTGCATCATCCGGTTGCCCGCGAAGCGCACCATGGCCGACGTGCCCCAGCCGACGAACCCGAGCGTGACCATGCCGATGACCATCGGCACCGTCACGTTGTTCATGTAGGCGTCGACGATGAGGTAGCCGAGGCCCCAGTCTCCCGACACCATCTCCGCCGCGACGAGGGAGAACCACGCGACCCCGACGCTGATCTGAAGGCCGGTGAAGATGAACGGCAGCGCGCCGGGCACCACCACATGGCGGAAAATCTGCCACTTGCTCGACCCGAGGCAGCCGGCGGCGCGGAAGTACGATTCGTCGATGGACTGGACGCCGAGCATCGTGTTCAGCGTGGTCACGAACAGCGATGCGAGGGTCGCGAGGAAGATGACCGGCGCCTCGAACCCCCTGAACATCAGGATGGACAGCGGCACCCAGGCCAGGATCGGGATGGGGCGCAGGGTCTCGAGGATGGGGAAGGTGTAGTGGCGGAACGGCGCCGACCACCCCATGAACAGCCCGAGCGGCACCCCGACCCCGGTCGCGATGCAGAAGGCGAACAGGATCCGCCGGCAGCTCACCCAGATGTGCTCGTAGTACTCGGCGGTGAAGACCGAGATGCCCTGGAACGGCTCGCGGGCGAAGAGGTCCTTCAGCACCGCCACCGGGCCGGGCATCTTCTCGAACCGGGGCAGGTGCCAGACCTCGCTGAACAGCCACCACACCGTCAGCCACGCCGCGATGCCCAGCACCGTCAGGTACGGGCCGGGGGTCCGGATTGCGCGGCCCGCGCGATGGGCGAACAGCGCCACCCCGCGCGGCGGCCCGGACCGCTCCCCGGATACGCTCTCGACGGGAGGACCGCCGGTCATGGGCTCACGCTCCTCTCTCCGTCACAGCGCCTGCTGGGGCCGGGCCCGCGCGTCCCGGCGGCCGGACACCCAGGGTCACGAAGCCGGCGGCCGCGCGGGTGCGGGACGAATGCGGACGAGCCGGAGCGGCTCCGGCTCGTCCGGGCGGCGCGGCGCGCAGCTCGCGCGCCGGCAATCCCGCCTACATCCGCGCCTTGATCACCCCGAGCGGGCTCGACAGGCCGCGCGCCTCGAGGATGTCGCGCGCCACGCCGTCCATGACGCCGCCTTCGCGAATCGTCGCGGCGGCGGCCGGCTTCTTCGGCAGGCTGTAGAGGAACGCGGTCGCGTCGTCGAGCAGCCCCTGCACGCGCTCGGTGACGATGAAGTCGAGCTGGACCTTCACCTCGCCGCCGCCCTGCTCCGCCGGCCATGCGCCGAACAGCGAGTGCTTGAGCACGTCCTTGTCGATCTGCTCGGTCTGGGCCTCCGCCATCGAGGCGACGTCGTCCGCGTTGGCGGGATCGAGCATGTAGAGCTGCGCGTCGAGCTCGGCCTCGAGCCAGCCGCGATGGACGTCCGGACGCTGCTCGACGAGGTCGTTCAGCATCACCATGAAGCCGCCGTCGAGGGCGTCGAAGTCCTCACCGCTCGCGGCGCGCCGGGCGATGCCGCCGAGGACGATCTTCGATGCGGTCGGCTCCCAGATCGCGGCCGCGTCGAGCTTGCCGGCGCGGAAGTTGGTGGTGATGACCTCGATGTTCTGGTTCAGGTAGCGCTTCGGCTCGATGCCGGCCTTCTGGAACGCGAGGCGCGCGAAGCGGTCCGTGCACGCGCCGTGCGGGGCGGAGGTCACCTTGCCGTCCATCCACTGCACCGCCTCGCGGCCGTTGGCGAACTCCGGCGCGTCGTTGCGCACGAGGAAGATGTTGCACTGCTGCTTCGAGGTGCCGAGCACCGACACGATGCGGATGTCCGTGCCGCCGCGCTCCTTGATGTTGCGGAAGGTGGAGGCGATGGCCGGCATGTCCCCCATGTAGCCGATATGCTGCTTCTCGCCGGTCATCGCGTTCACGATCACCGAGCCCTGCAGGCCGATCTCGAACTTTGCGGTCGAGCCCTCCGGAAGGTGGTTCTTCCAGAAGCCCTTGCCGTTGTTCACCACCCCCGACCAGGATTCGGTGTAGTACGGCTGGTAGCCGATGACCAGGTCCACCGCCTCGCCTTCACTGCCGAAGTCGACGCGGGCCGACGCGCCCTGCGTCACCATCGTCGCCGCAAGCACGGCTCCCGCGGCCGCGGCCGCGAGCTGCTTCGTACCGGTTCGATCAGACATCGGGTCTCCCCCCTGTGGTCTGGTGTCGTTCCTGTCCGTCGATGCGAGAAACCTAGTTCACGCGGACGTGCCGGTCCGACCCGCCCGTCGCGCGAAACCGCACTGTCATGGATTCTCGTGGCGCTCGATCGGAGCCGAATTCGGTTGATTTGTAAATTCTCTCCGATCAATGGATTGATTGGCTCCGGCTATCGACCGTGCACGGACCCCGCCGCCGCTTCGTACCGGGTCGTACCTATCGCCCGATAACCGAAATCTCTTGGACACTGCCGCGGCGCGCCCCCTACCATCATGGACGCAATCGTGCCCGCGCGCCGGCGAGGCGCACCGCGCACTGCGGCCCGGGCGGCGACAGGGGACAAGGGAGGACCCATCCGATGACAGAGGCGCCGAAGAGGCGACGGAAGGTCACGCTGCGCACCCTGATGCGCAAGATGCGCGAGGGCGAGCAGATCGTGCAGATGGCGATCTACGACTACCGCAGCGCCGTCATCGCCGACCAGCTCGGGATCGACATCCTCTGCGTGTCGGATACCGGCGGCATGATCCTGTTCGGACACCAGAGCACCGTCACCGTCACCTTCGACGAGGTGATGATGATGGCCAGGGCCATCGATCGCGGCTCGCGGTACGGGCTGCGCATGGTCGACATGCCGTACTGGAGCTTCCACACGTCGGCCGGGCAGGCGGTGGAGAACGCGGGGCGCTTCGTGCACGAGGCGAACGCCGAAGTGATGAAGTGCGAGGGGAACCGGCACCACGCGAGGAACATCGAGGCGATCGTCAGGGCGGGCGTCCCGGTGCAGGGGCACATCGGCATCACCCCGATGCGCATCGCCCAGCTCGGCGGGTTCTTCGCCCAGGGCAAGACCGCGGACCGGGCGCGGGAGCTCGTGGACGACGCGGTGGCGTTCGTCGAGGCGGGATGCTTCTCCATCATGACGGAGGTCACCACCCAGGAGGTCACCGAGTACCTCGCCCAGACCCTCCCGGTCCCGGTGGTCAGCCTCGGCGGTGGCCAGGGCGGACACGGCGTGCACATCATCACCTCCGACCTCATGCACCTCTACCCGGAGCACACCCCGCGCCATTCGAAGATCTACACCGACTTCATCCCGATCATCGAGGATGTCTTCACCCGCTACCGCGACGAGGTCAGGGCGAGGGTCTACCCCGGCCGGGAGCACTCCGTGTTCATGGACGAATCGGAGCTCGAGACCTTCGCCAGGGCGATGAGCTGGGACTCGAAGCTCGAGGAGATCGAGGAGCGGCGCAGCCGACGTTCGAGCTGAGTCCGCGCCGCACGCGGCGGGGACCCGGAGGCCTCCCCGGCGCCCTTCGCGGCGGGAACGCGTTCATCGACGGGACCAATCGTTCTATTTGATTGATGCAATTTACAACTCTCGCGCATTGGTTTTTCATGGAGCCGATCGCGAACGGTCCGCCGGGCGCCAGCGCCCGCGAACTCAGGCCAACGAAGAGGACTCCGGGCGCGCGGGCGGCTGTCGATGCCCGCCGGTCCGGGGCAAGCACCGAGGATTCGACCCATGCCAGCCAGAAACCACAAGCGTTGGAACGACGTGCCCGGCGAGCTCCGGGAGGGCGAGTACATCGACAGCCGGATCTACTCCGATCGGGAGATCTTCGAGGAAGAGCTCGCGAAGATCTGGAAGAAGAGCTGGGTGGCGGTGTGCCACGAGTCGGAGATCCCGGAGCCCTACGACTTCCGCACCACCACCATCGCGAGGGAGCCGGTCATCGCGGTGCGGGGGCCGGACGGCGAGGTCCGCGCCTTCCTCAACGTGTGCCCGCACCGGGGCAACACCATCGAGAACCGCCCCTCCGGCAGCTTCAGGGACGGGACCGCATCCGGCGCGCCGAAGCACATGACCTGCATGTTCCACGGCTGGCAGTTCGACATGAAGGGCAACTGCGCGCACATCTCGCGCGAGAAGGAGGGCTATCAGAGCCGGCTCTCGCGCCGCGACGTCGGCCTGCGCCGCCTGCGCTGCGAAGTCCACTTCGGCGGGTTCGTCTGGGCCACCCTGAACGATGCGATAGGGAAGACGGTGGAGGAGTGGGGAGCCGGCTGCTTCGACTGCCTGAAGGAGCACGTGGACGCCGAGCCGCTCGAGGTCTTCCACTACCACAAGGCGATCATCCACGCCAATTACAAGCTGTGGCACGACACCAACTCGGAGTTCTACCACGACTACCTGCACTACCATAACCGCATCACCGGCTTCAACGACGCCTACTTCGCGCGCCAGAACACCGGGTTCGAGAACGGCCACGTCACTGTCGGCTCGTTCGAGGTGCAGTACGACAGATACGAGGGCTTCGAGTCGCGCGAGGCGCTCTCCTTCCCCGGACTGCCGCCGAACCACTGGTACATGATCGACATGTTCCCCGGGGTCAACTTCAATCTCCGGGGGTCGGCGCTGCGCTGCGACATCATGACCCCGCTGGCCCCGGACCGGGTGCTCATCGAGTTCCGGGGGCTGGGGCTGAAGAGCGACACGCCCGAGGAGCGGATGTCGCGGGTCCGCCACCACAACAGCATCTGGGGCCCGTTCGGCCGCAACCTGCACGAGGACCTGCTCGCGGTGACCACCCAGCAGGCGGCGATGAGCGAGCACGCCGAGCCGCGGCGCATCCTGCACGGACGCCACGAGAACAACACGATCCACGACGAGATCGGAATGCGCCACTTCTACGACGAGTGGGGCCGGTGGATGAACCGCCGGCCGTCCGACCCGCAGAAGCCGTATGCGGCCGCCGCCTGAAGGACGCCAGCGCGCGCCGGCGGGAACGAATGACACGAGCCCGGAGACACGACGGAGTCGGTGAATGACCGCCACGCACGACACGATCCGATCGACCATCTACGAAGCGAGCCTGGCCCTCGACGAATGCCGGTGGGACGACTGGCTCGCGCTGTGCGACGACGGATTCCACTACGCGATCAGGGCGTTCAGCCCCGAAATCCATCGCGACATGACCTATCTCGACGGCAGCCGGGCGGAGATGGCGTCGATGTGCGACCTGCTGCCCAGGCACAACTCGGACCGCTCGCCGCTCGCGAGGCACACGATCGTCTACCGGGTCGCGGTCGACGAAGCCGGCGCGACCGCGTCCGCGGTCTCGTCGGTCGCCGTCTACCGGACCGTCCTCGACGGCATGGCCTCCCACGTCGAGGCGGGGTCGTCGAACCTCTTCCTCGTCGGCAAGTACCGTGACCGGTTCCGGCTCGAGAACGGGAGCGCGAAGTTCGTGGAACGCATCGTGCAGCTCGACACGCGGCGCCTCGACAAGGGGTCGCACTGGCCGATATGAGCCCGGCGCGACGCGAACCGCGGTGGAGCGGGCCGGCCGCCGCGCGCCGGGCCCCGGGACCGGAACGGAGCGGACAGTGACCTGGAAGCGTGTCTGCTCGGCGGACGACGTCGCGCCGGGCCGGCTCGCCCCGTTCGTCGTGGGCGGCATCACCGTCGTCGTGGCCAACCTCGGCGACGACCGCTTCAGCGTCTTCCCTCCTTCCTGCCCCCACATGGAGGAGCCGCTCGACCGGTCCGGGATGTGCGCCGGCTTCATCCTGACCTGCGGCAAGCACCTGCACCAGTGGGACATGCGCACCGGGGAGCCGGCCGGCCCGGAAGAGAACGACCGCGAGCTGCTGCGCTACGAATCGAGGGTCGAGGGCGGCGAGCTGCTCGCCCGCATCGACGGCGAGCTCGTTTACGAACACGAAGACGACGAGGATGACGACTTCGAGTGGTAGCGCGTCCGGCGCGTCGTCCGGCGGCAGGGGCCGGCGTCGCGGGTCACGGTTCGCACCAGGACGCCGACGGCCTCGCGAGCCCCGGCCTCGCGGCGCAGCGGGGCGGCGTTGAAGGTCACGGTCCGAACCAGGACGTCGAGTCACGAGATCGAGTGCGCTCCGCACGAGCGCATCCTGTACGCGGCGCTGCGCGCGGGCGTCGGCGTCCCCCATGAGTGCGCGACCGGGTCGTGCGGCACCTGCAAGGCCCGAGCCCGACCCGGAACGGTCGAGGACCTCTGGCCGCAGGCGCCCGGGCACGCCGGCCTGAAGCGCGAGCGGGGCGAGTTCCTGATGTGTCAGGGCGTCGCGCTCGGCGACTGCGAGATCCTCGTCCCGTCACGGACCGATGCGGACGCCGGCGCCGGACGGCGGCCCGGACACCTGAACGGAACCCTGTCGGCGGTCCGCTCCCTGACCCGCGACGTCGATGCGTTCAGCCTCGATCTCGACCGCCCGATCACGTTCGACGCCGGGCAGTTCGTGGCGCTCGCGGCCCCCGGGCTCGCCGGATACCGTGCGTACTCCATGGTCAACGAGGCGGCGGAGACCTCCCGGCTGGACTTCGTGATCAGGCGCAAGGCCGGTGGCGGATTCTCCGGCTGGCTCGGGGCCGGGAGGGCGGGCGCCACGGTCGACGTGTTCGGACCGCTCGGCCGGGCGACCTGGCGTGCGGAGGAAGAGAAGGACCTCCTGTGCATCGCCGGCGGCTCGGGCATCGCCGGAATGATGTCGATCCTGTCGCTCGCCCTGTCGAGCGGCCACTTCGAACGCCGCCGGGGCGACGTGTTCTTCGGGGTCCGGACGCGGGAGGACATGTTCTTCGCCGACGAGCTCGCCCGGCTCGTGAAGGCCGCGGGAGGACGGCTCTCGGTCACCGTCGCCTGCTCCGAAGAGCCGGCCACGGATCGCGACCCGCGCATTCCCGCGTGCATCGGCGTCGCCCCCGGCTTCGTGCACCTCGTGGCGGGCGAACGCATGGCCGGCGCGTGGGGCGCTCCGGTGGCGTTCGTGGCCGGTCCGCCGCCGATGGTGGACGGCGCGTTGCGCCTGCTGGTCACGGAAGCCCGGCTCCCCGCTTCGGACATCCGGTACGACAAGTTCACCTGAGACCCGGGGTCGTTCGCCCCGTCGATGCGTCCGGTGACGCGCTCGAGGCTGACATTCGTCCTCGCATGGATTGAACCGGCCGGGCGGAGGCCTGTCGCGGCGCCGGCGAGCGCCGGCGCCGTCGACGACGGGTCCGCAGCGAACATCCCTCCTCAGCGCGCGACGGAGAGGTCCCTGTACCGCGGCAGCAGGCACGCCTGGTCCTGCATCGCGTCGCGGCGGAACGGGGCGCCGAGCTCCTTGTTGACCACCACCTCGACGAGCGTCGTGGCGCCGTCGGCCTGGGCGGCGCAGGACTCGCGGATGGCGGCGGTCAGGTCCGTCATGTTGTCGACCCGCACCCCCTTCAGCCCGAACGCCTCGGCCACCTTCGCGTAGCTGAAGGGGTCGCCGAGCTCGGTGCCGACGAAGCGCTCGTCGAACCACAGGATGTCGTTCTTCTTCTCCGCTCCCCACTGCTCGTTGCGGAACACCACGATGGTCACCGGGATCCCCATCCGGTCGCAGGTCGGGAGCTCGTTCAGGCTGATGCCGAACGCGCCGTCGCCCACCAGCGCCACCGCGGGGCGCTCCGGCCGGGCGAGCTTCGCGCCCATGATCGAGGGGAAGGCGTAGCCGCAGTTGCCGAACATCCCCGGGGCGAAGAAGCTCCGCGGCTGCTCGAAGGGGAGGTAGCTGTTCGCCATCGCGCAGATGTTGCCGATGTCGGTGGAGACCATCGCGTCCGGCGGCAGCCCGTCCTGGATGGCCCGCAGCACCTGGCGCGGCGCCATCCGGTCCGGCGCCGCCTCCCGCGCCCGGGCGTTCCAGGTGCTGCCGGGATCGTCCTCCTCGTGGTCCCAGCCCGCGAGCTTCTGGAGCCACGCGGACTTCACGGCGGCGGCGCGGTGCCTGCGATCGTCCGCCCCCTCGCCCGGGACGTGCCCGTCCAGCGCTCCGAGGAGCTGGCCCGCGACCGCGCGGGCGTCGCCGCAGATCCCGACGTCGATCGGCTTCGCGAGCCCCAGCATGTCGGGATTGGAGTCCACCTGGATGATCTTCGCCTGTCCGGTCCAGTACTCGATGCCGTGCTGCGGCAGGGTGCTGAAGGGGTTGAGCCGGGTGCCGAGCGCGAGGATGGCGTCGGCCTCCCTGACCAGCACCATCGCCGACTCCCATCCCTGGTAGCCGAGCGGCCCGACCGCGAGCGGGTGGCTCGCGGGGAAGCTGTCGTTGTGGAGATAGCTGTTCGCGACCGGAGCGCCCAGGCGCTCGGCGAGCCGCCGGCACTCGTCGACCGCGCCGCTCAGCACCACGCCGGCCCCGGCCACGATGAACGGGCGCTTCGCCTCCCTCAGCAGCGCGGCGGCGGCGGCGACGGCGTCCGCGTCGCCCGGCTGGCGTCCGGGCCGGATCGGCTCGGGGATCTCGACGTCGATGATCTGGCAGAAGTAGTCGCGGGGGATGTTGAGCTGCACCGGCGCGGAGTGCTGGCGCGCGCGCTGGAAGCACCGGCTCAGCGACTCCACCATGCGGGCCGGGTGCGCGAGGGTCTCCTGGTGGCAGGTGATCTCCTCGAAGTACGGGAGCTGGCGCGTCTCCTGGAACCCGCCGAGGCCCTGGGTCTTCGCCCCGGTCTCGGGGGTCACGACGATCATCGGGGTGTGGTTCCAGTACGCGGCCGCCACCGCGGTCACGAAGTTGGTGATGCCCGGCCCGTTCTGCGCGATGCACACCGCGACCTCGCCGTTGGCGCGGGTGTATCCGTCCGCCATGTGCGCGGCGCCCTGCTCGTGGGCGACGTCGACGAACCGGATGCCCGCGCGCTCGAAGATGTCGAGCCCCGGCATGAACGCCGAGCCGACGATGCCGAACGCCACCTTGACCCCGTTCACCCGCAGCGTCTCGACGAACGCCTCGTGGGAAGTCATCTCCATCGTTTCGTGCCTCGTTGTTGATTGACGGAAGGAAGGCGCGGAGTCTACCCGACCGCCGGATGCGGGATCACACTCGAGTGGATCTTCCGCTCTCGACGGACTGGCACTCGGCGGACTGGCACTTGTAGCGGTCCATCCGAGTCCCGAGAATGGAGCGATGGCGGACACGAGCAATTCCGATGCGGGCGTTCGCGGCGGCGCGGGAGGCGCCCTGGCCCGCCTGCGCGCCCAGGTGCTGGCCCGGTGGAACGCGTTCCCCGACGCGTTGCGCGAGGAGCTCGACGCACTGCTCGCCGGTGCGCTCGAGAAGGCGGCCGCCGCGCCGCCGGAGGCGCTGACGGTGATGGACCCGGCCGCCCGTCCCCAACGACTGCGGCTCGCCACGGTGGTGGCGGAGGCGAACCTCGACAGCTTCTACCACAACGAATGGGCCGAGCTCGCGGTCTCCCACGACGGCCGGCTCTTCCTCGTCTACCGCCGGCGCGACGGCGGCGACTACGCGGTCACCTGGTCGCAGGCGACCACCGTCCCGGCCCCGGTCATGCAGGCCCTGCCCGACGTGCTCGCCACCGCGATGCTGGAGGGCGACGGGGCGGGAGGCTGACGGAATGCGCTTCCTCGTCCACCGCCGGCGCCTTGCGGGCGCTCTCCTGCTCGCCGCCGCCGGCGCGGCCCACGCCACCGGGCCGGCTCCCGCCGCGGCGGACTACGGCACCGTCGGCTACGTGGAGATCGACGACATCATCGACCGGTTCTCGGACCGCTACCTCGCGCGCGTGATCGAGCGGGCGAAGGACGAGGGCGTCGACACCCTGCTGGTCCGCATCGACACCGACGGCGGGGAGGTGCTGCACGCGCGCGCCATGTTCAAGCGCATCCTGGATCTTGAAACGGAAGGGATCCGGACCGTCGCGTTCATCGACTTCCGCGCCATCTCCGCCGGCGCGCTCATCGCCTACGCCCACGAGGAGGTGTACCTGAGCGAGACCGCGTCGATCGGCGACATCGGGGTGGTCTTCCAGTCCCCGGAGGGGGAGATCAGGTACGCCCCCGAGAAGTTCGAGACCGTGGTGCGCACCCTGCTCGCGCAGGCGGCGGAGCAGCGCGGCTGGAACCGCGGGATGCTGCTCAAGATGACCGCGCACAAGCAGTCGCTGTACCGGGTCTCCCTGCCCGGGGGATCGGTGGAGTACGTCATCGAGGACGACCTTCCCGAGCTTCTCGCCCGCCATCCGGACATCGGCCGGGACGACCCCGGTCAGGTCTTCGTCTACCGCGGTCCGGACCGCCTCCTCACCCTGACCGGGCTGGAAGCGGCGAGGCTCGGCATGGCGAGCGGCAACGTCGCCGACCTCGACGCGATGCGCGAGCGTCTCGGCGTTTCCGCCGACCGGATCGTCGACCTGTCGCCCCGGGGCACGGAGCGCGCGGCCTGGGCGCTGGCGCGGTTCGCGCCGGCGCTGGCCGGGCTCGCGGTGCTGTTCCTGCTCTTCGAGCTCAAGACTCCGGGGGTCGGCCTGTGGGCGGGGCTCGCCGCCCTGCTCGGGGCGGGGTTCCTCCTCGCCCAGTACTCGCTGGATCTCATGGAGAACTTCGAGCTGCTGCTGATCGTGGCCGGCCTCGGGCTCGTCGCCGCGGAGATGTTCACGATGGCCGGCGGAGGGCTGCTTGCGGCGATCGGGGCGGCGGTCGGGCTGACGGGGCTCGTACTCGCGTTCCTGCCGAACGATCTCGCGTTCGACCTCGACGATCCGGCCTTTGTCGATGCGCTGCGCGACGCCGCGTTCGGCGGCGCGACCTCGGTGGGCATCATCGCGGTCGGCGCCGTGCTCGCCATCCGCTACCTGCCGCGCGGCATCGCCCTGCACCGCGGCATCGCGGTCCGGGAGGAAGTGACCGCGACCAGCGCCGGCGACATCGAGGCCCGGCCGACCACGCTGCCGGGGAAGCGCGGCGCGGCGATCGAGGCGCTGCACCCGAGCGGAATGGTGAGATTCGGCGACGAGCCGGTCCGGGCCCGGGCGGAGCACGGCGCGTACATTCCCGACGGGGCGGCGGTGGAAGTGGTGTCGGTGGAGTTCGGCGAGGTGGTGGTCCGCGCCGCGGCCGGCGCGGTCGAGGGCGGCCGGGAGCGAGGCGCATGAGCCCGGGCTCCCCGGAGGAGCCGGCCGGTGGATAGCCTCGCCCTCCCGGCATCGGCCGGCGTCGACTGGCAATCCCTGTGGATCGCGCTCGGGCTCCTGGTCCTCGCCGTCGCCCTGCTGGTCCTCGAGATCTTCGTGGTCTCGTTCGGGATCCTGCTCGTCGGCTCGATCGCATCGGCGGTCGGCGCGATCCACTACGCGTTCGCCGCGAACGATGCGATCGGGTGGGGGATGGCGGTGGTGGTCCCGGTCCTCGCGGTGGTGCTGGGGCGCTGGGGGCTCGCGCGCATCCGCCGGTCGCGCACACTCGTGCCGAAGGGCGAGATCACGGCCGAAGCAGGCTATCATCACCACGCCGAGACCGTCGGCGTGCATCCGGGCGCGACCGGGGTCATGGTCACCCCGGCGCGCCCCTCCGGAAGGGCGCGCTTCGACGGCGGGGAGTGCGACGTGCAGGCGCAGAGCGGCGTCCTCGCGCGCGGCGCGAAGGTGACGGTGCTGCGCATCGACGGCCCCATCGTGTTCGTCGCGCCGGCCGGGGACGGCGAACACACGACATCACCCAACGAGCCGGGGAGGTAACGCGGCATGTCCTTCGATCTCATCCTTCTGTTCATCATCGCGATCATCGCGGTCCTCGTCTTCGGGTTCATCTGGAGCGCCTTCTGGCTGTGGTGGCAGTCGATCCTCTCCAACGCTCCGGTGAGCCTGCTCCAGATCATCTTCATGCGCTTCCGCAAGGTGAACCCGTCGGTCATCGTGACGGTCAGGATCACCGCCCGGAAGGCGGGCATCGACATCACCGCCGACCAGCTCGAAGCCCACTACCTCGCGGGGGGCAACGTCGCGCGCGTGGTACAGGCGCTCATCTCCGCGAGCAAGGCCAACATCAAGCTCGACTACGACCGCGCCTGCGCCATCGACCTCGCGGGGCGCGACGTGCAGGAGGCGGTCGGCACCTCGGTCAACCCCAAGGTCATCGACGTGCCCTCGGGGCAGATGGCGCGCAACACCATCGACGGCATCGCCGGCGACGGCATCCAGCTCAAGGTGAAGGCGCGGGTCACGGTGCGCACCAACCTCGACCGCCTCGTGGGCGGCGCGACGGAGGAGACCATCGTGGCCCGGGTCGGCGAGGGCATCGTCACCACCATCGGCTCGTCGGACAGCCACATGGCGGTGCTCGAGAACCCCGACCGCATCTCCAAGGTGGTGCTGGAGCGCGGCCTCGACTCCGGCACCGCGTTCGAGATCCTCTCCATCGACATCGCCGACGTCGACGTGGGCGACAACATCGGAGCGCGGCTCAAGATCGACCAGGCCGAGGCCGAGAAGCAGGTCGCCCAGGCCCAGGCCGAGCGCCAGCGCGCCCTGGCCGTGGCCCGGGAGCAGGAGATGGTGGCGCTGGTGCAGGAGAACCGGGCCAAGGTGGTGCTGGCCGAGGCCGAGGTGCCGAAGGCGATGGCCGATGCCTTCCGGGCCGGCAACCTCGGGGTGATGGACTACTACAACATGCAGAACGTCATCTCCGACACCCGGATGCGCCAGAGCATCGCCGGCGACGGGGACGACGCCGCGCCGGCGGCGGACGGCTGAGCCGATGTCGCCGGCACTCCGGGCCGCCGGCCGGCGGCACCGGGCGTTCACACCTCGCGGCGCCCCTCTCGCGGACTGCGACCGGCGGGCGGCCCCGATGCGGCCCGAAGTCCGCCCGCGCGGCGAGCACCGGTTTTCGTTCCGCGGGGTGGTCCGGCACGGTGGCGACCATGAGCGTTCGCATGGTCCCGACCGCGAACCGGTAGTGTCTCAATTTGACTCCGGGACCGTTGTGTCGTGTTGAGGAAGAAAGTCGAACCTAGGCGCCACCCGTCGTCGGGAAGGGTGTACGTCCGGTTTGCCGGAGCCCTGGTTTCCGGTTCCGGGCTACCTTGGGGACAAGGGCATCGCGCGCTCGGTTCGCAAAGGCGGGATGCCCCTGGTCCCGAAGGAAGCCCCTCTCCCCCCGGGAGAGGGGTTGGGGTGAGGGGACCGAATCATCGCCGCACCCTCACCCCCGGCCCCTCTCCCGGGGGGAGAGGGGAGAATGCGGGGGTCTTCGGGCCGCACGCCGCCTCCACTTCATGCGGCGCGAGGGTCAACCCGGCCATTCGCCCGACCATGAACATTCCGACTCCGAGCCAGGGAGTGCCTCAGCTTGACTTCGGGGCAGTGATGTCGCGCTGAGGAAGAAAGTCAAAATGAGACACTACCCGCGAACCGGGAGGGTTGACACATGGCGTCGCTCGCCGACCTGCTTCAGCGAATCGCGCGGTCCCTCGAGGAGGCCCGCGAACGTGGACCCGCCGACGACCTGCGCGCACGTCTCGGGTACGGCACCGGGGATGAGGACGATGACGAGCCGGCCGAGGACTTCATCCGGGAATCCCCGACCGAAGCCGCCCGGACCGGGGCCAGCGATCGGGAGCCGGAGCCGGGAGCCGCCCGGACCTGGCCGACCGGCCGGGAGCCGGAGACCGCAGCCGCCCGAAGCCGGCCCACCGACCGGATGCCGGAAACGACACGGAGGCCCGCATCGCCGAGGCTGTCGGCGCAGTCCGCGGCGGTCCCGCGAGCGTACGGACCGGGGCGCGCGCCGCCTGCCGCAGACCCGCCCCGGCACCGGCGCTCCTCGCCGTCCGCCCCGCCCTCCTCCCTCGCGGCGGCCGGAGTGCCGCTCCCGGAGCGCATCCGCGCACGTGTGCGCACCCCGGATGCGCTGCGCGAGGCGTTCGTGGTGAAGGAGATCCTCGACCGGCCGCTGGCGCGAAGGCGCCCCGGACCCGGGATGCGGTAGCGCGACGCGCTGTCGGGCGCGCTATTGCCGCGCAACCGCCAGGATCAGCCCCGCGCGCGGCGAATTCCGCCGGGCCGCTCCATCCGCGAGAACTCGACGAAGAACCGCACCGGCCCGTCGGGCTCGACGCGGTGCGGAACCTCCGGGACGATGACGGCGCCCGACGACGGGACGACCCGGATCGAGCGGTGGATCGGAGCGCCCGCCCGGTAGTGGAGCGCCCCGGACACCACCCGGATTCGAGCCCAGACGCCGCGCTTCGTGGCGTGCTCGGACCTCAGTCCGGCCGGAATGGTCTTCTCGTCGAACTCGGGTGTGCGGCGGTACGCGACGAGCCCTTCGGGCCACTCCATCCGGTCGCAGCGCACGCACTCGAGCGTCCTGCCGAGCATCGCCTCGCGCCCGGCGTCGGTCACCACCCAGGGCCGGCACACGAACGGCGGCCGGTGACGGACGTGCTGGCCGTGGCCGCAGTCGAGGTCGGCGACCCAGTCACCCGCCTCGTCGAGACGGAAGCCGGCAATCGCGCGCTTCATGGCGGCCCGTCACGTCCGGGAGGCGATGCCGTCCGCGAAGATCATCGCGATGCCGATCATCACGACCACCGTGCCCGCCACCTGCATGGCGCCGAGCGACTCCTTCAGCGCGAAGTACGAGAGCAGCATCGTGAGCGCCACGGTCCCGGTCACGATCACGGGCACCGCGACGTTCGCCGCGACCGGCCCCGTCCCCCCGACGCCGCGGAACAGGTAGAAGTACCCAATCTCGGCGACTCCGATGCACAGGCCCGCGCCCACCGCCCAGCCGCAGGCCGCCGGTGAGAGCTTCAGCACGTGCCCGCCCCGCGCGAGCAGCGCCAGCGCGAACGTGCAGGACGCCGCGAGGGCCGCGACCTGGAGGCAGATCGTCGCCAGCACCGTCGACGTGGCCGCTTCCGGGACATGCAGGGTCGACACCTTCACCAGCAGGTTGTATCCGGCGTAGAGCGCCGTGATCGCGAGCAGCAGGAGGATACCGGACCACATCTCGAAGTCTCCGTGGAGCGATGCCCGATTCTTCCACGTCACGGGTCCGCAGGGGCAGTGCCGCCGGCGCCCGGCGAAGGGGAAGTGGACGCGGCGCACGCGAGCGTCCACAATGACTTTCGAGGATCCGGCGCGTCGCCGCGATGCGGGTTCCCGGCGCTGAAGAGCCGACGAGACGGACCCGGACCGCACCGGACTCACCGCCCGCCATCGCCGCCGCCCGGACCAACCGGAAGGGGCCTCATGCTCATCTTCATCCTCAAGCGCATCGGCCAGATGCTCCTCATCATGCTGATCGTCTCCGTGATGCTGTTCCTGCTGCTGGAGATCAACGTCGAGAGCGTCGCCGTCAAGGTCCTCGGCCAGTACTCGACCGAAGAGCAGCGCGAGCTCTGGCTCCGGCAGAACGGCTACTACGACCCCATCCACGAGCGCTACGGCCGCTGGCTGTGGGGATTCGTGACCGGAGACCTCGGCGAGTCGGTGCGCTTCAGGAAGCCCATCAACGACTTCATGTGGGACCGGCTGTGGAACACCGCGGTCCTCGGCTTCTGGGCCATGGCGTTCATCATTCCGCTCGCCCTGGTGCTCGGCATCCTGTCGGGCATGAAGGAGGGCTCCTGGCTCGACCGCGCCATCTCGGTCACCAGCATCCTCACCACCTCCATCCCGGAGTTCGCGAGCGCGCCGCTGCTCGCCGCGATCTTCGTCTTCGGGCTCGGCTGGCTGCCGGGCACCAGCAGCATGATCGGCGGGTTCGACT
The DNA here is from genome assembly GCA_965202735.1 of Gammaproteobacteria bacterium. Lineage (GTDB taxonomy): Bacteria > Pseudomonadota > Gammaproteobacteria > HK1 > HK1 > HK1. The sequence continues at coordinate 102,986 of OZ241844.1, read as the reverse complement.
GGAAGCAGCTCGTGCTCCCGGTGGCGGTGCTCGTCATCTACGACTTCGGCTACGTGGCGCGCATGACCCGGGCCTCGATGGCCGAGGTCATGACCACGCACTACATCCGCACCGCGGTGCTCAAGGGGCTGCCGTACCGATCGGTCATCCTGAAGCACGCGCTGCGCAACGCCCTGATCGCGCCGTTCACGGTCATCATGCTCCAGATCCCGTGGCTGCTCTCCGGGGTCATCGTGGTGGAGTTCTTCTTCGCCTACAAGGGGTTCGGGGCGCTGCTGCTGGAGGCGTCGCTCAACCAGGACATCCTCCTCATCGAGGCGGCGTCGATGGTGGCGGTGTTCGTGGTGGTCGCGACCCAGACGCTCTCCGACATCGGCTACACCTACCTGAACCCGCGGATCCGGTTCACCTGAGGAGCGCGCCATGGCGACGACCGCGACAGTCCCCGCTCCCGGCTACGGCGCCGCGGCGATGAACGCCATCCGGTCGTTCGCCCTGCTTCGCGAGAGCTTCGTGGGCATGGCCGGCACCGCGCTCGTGCTCTTCTGGGCGATCCTGGCCCTCGGCGCCCCGCTCTTCGCCCCGTGCGATCCGAACGCGACGCTGCAGGCGTTCGCGAAGCCCGGCACGCCCATCCCCATCGCCGGCGCCTGCTGGTCGGACACCTTCATCCTGGGCGCGGACAACATCGGGCGCGACATCCTCTCGCGCATCGTGTGGGGCGCGCGCACGGTCCTGACCTGGGCGCCGATCGCGGCGGTCTGCGCCTATGTGGTGGGGATCGTGCTGGGGCTGGCGGCCGGCTACTACCGGGGCTGGATCGACGACGTGCTCTCGGGCGTCTCGAACATCATCCTCGCGTTCCCGGTGCTGGTGCTCTACATCCTCATCATCGCCACCTTCGGCGCCTCGCCGCTCAACATCGTGTTCGCGGTGACCTTCGCCACCGGACCGCTGGTGATGCGCATCGTGCGCGGGCTGGTGCTCGACCTGCGCAACCGCGAGTACGTCGCGGCGGCGGAGACGCGCGGAGAGAACGCCTGGCGCATCATGCTGGTCGAGATCCTGCCGAACGCCCGCGGCCCGCTCATCGTCGACGGCTGCCTGCGGCTCGGCTACGTCATCATCACCATCGGCGTGCTCGGCTTCCTGGGGCTCGGGCTGCCGCCCCCGGACCCGGACTGGGGCGGGATGATCAACGAGACGCGGCAGATGGCGCTCGCCTTTCCGCACATGACGGTGTTCCCCTGCATCGCGATCTCCTCGCTGATCCTCGGCTTCAACCTGATGGCCGACGGGCTGCGCGAGATCTCGCTGCGCGACTGACGGCGGCCGGTCTCCGGCGGCCGCGCGCGCCGGACCGCCTGCTCCGGACAACGACCGCCCCCGGCCCCCGCGGGGCGGCACGAGGAGGAAGGACCCATGGCGGTGAGCTTCGACGAGAACGCACCGGTCCTCGAGATCACGGATCTGAATCTGTCGTACTGGACGCGGGCCGGCGAGATCCCGGCCGTGATCGACTTCTCGCTCACCGTGCGGAAGGGCGAGAGCATCGGGCTGGTGGGGGAGTCCGGCTGCGGGAAGTCCACGGTGGCGATGGCCATCATGCAGTACATGGGCGGCAACGGCTCCATCAAGAGCGGCAGCATCCGGTTCAAGGGGGTGGAGCTGACCGAGCTCCCGCCCGAAGAGCTGCGCAACCTGCGCGGCTCCCACATCTCGATGATCTACCAGGAGCCGTTCGCCGCGCTCAATCCGAGCCTCACCCTCGGCACCCAGCTCAAGGAGGTGCCGATGACCCACGAGGACATCTCCGACACCGAGGCCCACGACCGGGCGGTGCAGGTGCTCGCCGACGTCCGGCTCCCGGACCCCGGCCGGGTGATGGCGGCGTACCCGCACCAGATCTCGGGCGGACAGCAGCAGCGCGTGGTCATCGCGATGGCGCTGCTGTCGAACCCCTCGCTGCTGCTCCTCGACGAGCCGACCACCGCCCTCGACGTCACCGTGGAGGCCGGCATCACGAAGCTCATCACCGACATCAGCCGCAAGTACGGCACCTCGCAGATCTACATCTCGCACAACCTCGGCCTGATCCTGGAGGTCTGCGACCGGGTCTTCGTCATGTACTCCGGCGAGGTGGTCGAGGAAGGCACCATCAACTCGCTCTTCACCTGGCCGAAGCATCCCTACACCCACGGGCTGTTCGGCTGCATCCCGCTGCCGACGGCGGACAAGAACGCGGCGCCGCTCAGGCCCATCGCCGGCCAGCTCCCGCTCCCGCACGAGCGCCCGCGCGGCTGCAACCTCGGGCCGCGCTGCGACTTCTTCCAGGACGGGCGCTGCGACGCGAAGGATGTCCCCATGGAGTCGGTGGCGGGCGCCGCGATGGGCGACCACCGGGTGCGCTGCGTGCGGTGGCGCGAGATCGACCACGGCCGGGAGGCCGCGCGCGGCGACACCAGGGACCCGATGGAGATCGGCGACGAGGTTCTGGCCATCGAGAACATGCAGAAGTACTACGAGGTGCACGACCGCTCGATCAAGGCGCTCATCGAGGGCAGGAGCGTGATGTACGTCAAGGCCAACGAGCGGCTCAACTTCGACGCCAGGCGCGGGGAGACGGTCGCCATCGTCGGCGAGTCGGGCTGCGGGAAGTCGACCTTCGCGAAAGTGCTCATGGGCCTCGAGACCGCGACCGACGGGCAGATTCGCCTTGACCGGAACGAGATCTCGCAGATCGCGGTCCGGGACCGCTCGCCGCAGCAGATCGGCTCGCTCCAGATGGTGTTCCAGAACCCGTTCGACACCCTCAACCCGAGCCACACCATCGGGGCGCAGATCGGGCGGGTCATCAGGAAGTTCGGGGTGGAGACGGACAAGGCGAAGATCCGCGAGCGGGTGATGGAGCTCCTCGACATCGTCAAGCTGCCGCGCGACTTCTACATCCGCCGTCCGCGCCAGCTCTCGGGCGGGCAGAAGCAGCGCATCGGCATCGCCCGCGCCTTCGCCGGCAACCCCTCGATGGTGATCGCCGACGAGCCCGTCTCGGCGCTGGACGTCTCGGTGGCGGCGGCGGTCACCGAGCTGCTGATGGAGATCCAGCGCGAGCACAAGACGACGCTGCTCTTCATCAGCCACGACCTGAGCGTGGTGCGCTACCTCTCCGACCGCATCGTGGTGATGTACCTCGGCCAGATCATGGAGCGGGGCACGACCGAGGCCATCTTCACCCCGCCGTACCATCCGTACACCGAGGCGCTGCTCTCGGCGGTGCCGATCGCCGACCCCGAGGTCACCAAGCGCGAGATCGTGCTCGAAGGCAACCTGCCGAGCGCGCTGAACCCGCCGAAGGGGTGTCCGTTCAGCACCCGCTGTCCGCGCAAGGTCGGGACGATCTGCGACGACGAGCGCCCGCCGACGCGGATGGCGTCCGACACCCACGCCATCGCCTGCCACATCCCCCTCGAGGAGCTCGAGCAGGTCGAGCCGGTCATCGTGGTGCCGGCGGAGGAAGAGCGGCTGCACGCAACCTGAGGCACCGCCATCGCCCCCGCCCGGCGGGGCTCTCCGGAAGTCGTGACGAGCGGCTCGTCAGACGCTCGAAACGGGCCTTCGATGCCGAAAGACCCCCGGCCACCGTGCGGCATCCCGGCTGGGCGGCCGGGGGCTGCGACTTTCGAATGCGCCTGCCCCGGCAGGCCGCCCGGCCGGTCGGCCTGCCTGTGCTACACTCGCGCCCGCGAATTTCGGGGCTCCAGGGAGGATCCGGACGTGAGCGATCGGCAGGCCGGCCAGCGCATCGACGAGATCAGGGCCGATCTCGACAATCTGCACCGCGAGGACGTGTTCAGCGACATGCGCCTTGCCACCATCCGCAGATTGCAGCCGGTCCGGCCCGACGGAAGCCCCGATCCCTTGCGGCCCACCACCTACATCGCGGAGACCACCATCGTCTCGCAGCTCGGCCCCATCCCGGTCCAGTCTCCCATCGAAGCCGATTCCCTGAAGGATGCGTTCACCAAGTTCCCCGAGGCGATCAAGGGTGCGGTGGAGCGGCTGAGCGAGCGCGCGCAGGAGATGCGCCGGGAAGAGGCGTCGCGCATCGTGGTGCCCGGCAGCATGCCGCCGGACCTCGGCGGCGGCGGAGGCGGCCGGCCCGGCGGCGGAGGCGGCCTCATCTTCGACCGCTAACGCAGGTCTACTGCTCCAGCTCCACTTCTCCCGCCTCGATCGCCCGCTTGCGCTCGACGACGTACTCCCGCAGCGCCTCGTCCACGCCCGGATCGATCGGCGGCGGCTCGTACTCCGCGAGCAGCTTCTTCCAGATCGCGTTCGCCCGCCGGTCGGCCGGGTGCGCGCCGGACTCGTGCCACGTCTCGAAGTTGCGCCAGTCCGACACGATCGGCTGGTAGAACACGTTCTCGTAGCGCGCCAGCGTGTGCGTCGCCCCGAAGAAGTGGCCACCGGGCTGCACCTCCGCGATGGCGTCGACGGCCAGGGTGTCGTCGTCGACCACCACCGGCTCGAGATACTCCGCGATGAGCTGGCACATCTCGGCGTCGACCACGAGCTTCTCGTACGAGGCGGTGAGGCCGCCCTCCAGCCAGCCCCCCGCGTGGTTGACGATATTGGTGTGCGCCATCACCGAGGCCCACAGCGACATCTCGCTCTCGTACGCGGCCTGCGCGTCGACCGCGTTCGACGCGTTGGTGCTGCTCGCCCGGAACGGCACCCGGTAGCGCCGCGCGAGCTGGGCCCCGGCCTGGGTCGCCTTCGCGTACTCGGGGGTCCCGAATGCGGGGGCGCCGCTCTTCATGTCCACGTTGGAGGTGAACCCGCCGTAGCAGACGGGGGTGCCCGGGCGCACGATCTGGCACAGCGCCATCCCCGCCAGCGCCTCCGCGTTCTGCAGGGTGAGCGCGCCGGCGATGGTGGTCGGGGCCATGGCCCCGAGCAGCGTGAACGGCGTCACGATGACCGGCTGGCCCACCGAGGCCAGCTCGATCATCCCGTCCGACATGTTCGCGTCGAGCTGGCGCGGCGAGTTGGTGTTGATCCCGCCGCTGACGATCGGCTGCGCCGCCAGCTCGTCGCGCGTCACCCCGTGCGCGATGCACGCCATCTCCACCGCGTCGTGCGCGCGGTACCCGCCGAGCAGCGACGCGCCCCAAACCTTGTCGTGCAGGGTGATCGCGGCGTAGTACATGTCCAGGTGCCGCGTCGGCGCCGGGAGGTCCAGGGGCGCCAGCGGGGCCGCGCCCCCGATGTGGAAGATGTCGAACGAGTGCGCGAGCTTCATGAAGCTGCGGAAGTCCTCGTAGTCCCCGGCGCGGCGGCCGCGGTCGAGGTCGGAGACGAACGACGGGCCGCCGACGAGGCCGAAGTTGACCACGTTGCCGCCGAATTCCAGCGATTTCGCGGGGTTGCGCGCCTTGACGGAGTACGACGGCGGCGCCTTCGCGATGTGCTCCATGACCATCGCGGGGTCGAAGCGCACCATCGCGGTCTCCTCGTCGGCATTCGCCCCGGCGTCCGCGTAGAGCGCCCGCGCCTTCGGGCTCAGCACCTTCATCCCGATGTCGCGCAGCACGCGCAGCGACGCCTCGTGGATCGCCTCGATCTGGTCTTCGCTCAGGACCCGGGTGGGGGGATGCGGGTTGCGCACGGTGCGCCAGGGCAGGCGCCGGACCTCGGTCGCGGCGCTGCGGCGCTCGCGGCGGTCCCTGCGCGCGCGTCGTCGAACGGAGGTGGACATCGGATGCGAGTCCTCGCTGAGAGCAGTCGGAAGGAGACGATCGAGGCGGGTGCGTGTCAAGCGTACCGGGGCTGGCGGCGGCGCCGGTTCACGCGGGCGGAGCGGCGGGTCGGAATGCAGGGCTGCCGCATCGTCGATTTCCGTCGTCCGTGGAGAATTTACGTGCTAAATTTCGCGAATCTCGTCAATTTTGATGGACAAAGCCATGCTGATCGAATTTTCTGTCGAGAATTTCATGTCCATCAAGGATGAGGCCCGGCTCATTCTCGCGGCCGGTCCCGGCAAGGAGCACCGTGATACACACGTCATGACACCGAAGCTGAACAAGGGCGTCCGGTCAATTCCCCTCGTGCGTTCCGCCGCGGTCTACGGCGCAAACGCGGCCGGGAAGACCAACCTGATCCTGGCGCTCGACGTGATGCGGCGGACTGTCGTTGATTCGGCCAGCGGGCTCGGTGAGCGACCAGTCACGCCATTCCGATTCGATCCGGAGAGTGAAGCCCGACCGACGACGTTCGAGGTGATTGGCATTGCAAACCACACGCGGTTCCAGTACGGGTTCTCCGCACACCGCGAGACTGTGACCGACGAATGGCTCTACGCATGGCCGCACGGTCGAATTCAGCTCTGGTACGAACGCACTACCGAGACCGAAAGCAATGCCGTCAGGTGCAAGTTCGGCGACAAGCTCGCGGGCGACAAGGAGGTATGGCGGCGCGCGACCCGACCAGACGCATTGCTCCTGTCCACCGCCGTCGCCCTCAACAGCGAACAACTCCGACCGGTGTTCGACTGGTTCAAACATACCCTGCGGGTCACCGGGGACGGATGGGGAAATGATTTCTCCGTTTCGTGGTGCCGCGGCGACCGCAAGGCTGAGCTCATACGATTCCTGCGCGCCTCCGACCTGGCAATTGACGACGTCCGGATTGCCTCTGAGGATTTTTCACCCACGATGCTCCCTGGAGACATGCCCAGGGAAATTGCGCATCGGGTAAGGGAGGAGCTGTCTGAAGCCAGGATAGTTCAGATATACATGCGTCACGAAACGGGGCATGGTCGATCGGTGGAGCTGAATCTCGGCGAAGAATCCGACGGAACACGGAAAATGTTCGCGCTGGCGGCGCCCTGGCTCGACGCGCTCGACAAGGGATTTGTTCTGGCGATTGACGAGCTTCACGAGAACCTGCACCCCGCGCTGGTCAGGTTTCTGGTGGACCGATTCCACGATTCTGAGCGCAACAAAAGAGGAGCACAGCTCGTTTTCACCACTCACGATACATCCATCCTGAGCCAGGACGTCTTCCGACGCGACCAGATCTGGTTCTGCGAGCGAAACGCCCGCCAGGAGACCAGGCTGTTCCCGCTGACGGACTTCCGTCCTCGCCGCGGTGTCGAGAACCTGGAACGCGCCTACCTCGGCGGCCGGTATGGCGCAGTGCCATACATTCGTCCTTCCCGCATCCGCTCGGGTGGTTGAGTCGTGGTCACCCGGCGCCGCCGAAACCGGCCCGTCAGAACTCATCGAAGGAAGCCACCGGAACGCGAGCCTTACGATCGCGTACTCATCGTCTGCGAAGGGAAGTGCACCGAGCCGCATTACCTTCAGGAAATCATCGATCGGTATCGACTGAGCACGGCCAATGTCGAAGTGATCGGAAGCGGAGCAGATCCAGGAACAGTGGTGCGCAAGGCCAAGGAGGAGCGCGACAGGGAAAGACGGCGCGGGGAGAAATACGACCGCGTGTACTGCGTCTTCGACCGCGACGAGCACGCTACGTTCGAGACAGCCTGCGACCAGGCCAGAGCCAGCGGCCTGATGCTCGCCATATCATGGCCCTGTTTCGAATTCTGGCTTCGGCTTCACGCGACAGCCATATGTGAGATCGGGGAGCAAAAGCCCGGCACGGAGCTGCGTCGACGATCTGTGCGGCTTCCTTCCCGGTTACGAGAAAGCGGCAAGCGGGATGTTTTACGAACTCGAAGATCGACTTGGGGACGCCAGGGTGCACGCTGTCCGTGCCCTGAATGACGCTCGGGCGACCGGTGCCTTCAATCCTTCCACCGAGATCCACGAGCTCGTCGACTACCTGCAGTCGCTCAAGTCGGGCGAAGTTACGAGGATCGAGTGACACAATCGAGCAAGCTCCGGCGCATCGGGGTTATGGAACGACTTCACAAGGCGCTTACGGCAAGAAATGACTTTCAACTACGCAGGTTCCGGTGTGCCCGCCGTCGAGCGTGACGCTGGGGAGCTGCGCGCGAGCACTCACCGGGTCGGTTCAGCCAGCAGAATCCGGCGGCGATGGAGCTGCACGTGACGATGAGTCTGCTTGATGAATCGGTCTCGGTGGTGACACTGACGGCGGACACGGAACGTCCGCATCTGCCTGAGCCGCAGATGCTGTGCGGGGACCTGCTGCCGGCCGGCCGGGGCTACTTCGACCGCGCGTATCTGAACGCGGTGAATCGAGTCGGCGGGCGCTATGTGGTGCGTGCGAGCGTATCGGTCAATCCGATGGTGCGCGCGCGGCGTACATGTCTCGGGGAGAGAAGCTGAGAGAGGCACGCGGACGACGCTTGAAGGAGTGCGTGCCGCCGACCGATGAAGTGGTCAACCTCGATGAAGATCAGCTCCAGAAAGAAGAAGGTCCGGGCCTCGGTGGACGATACCTTCCGAGACAGCTTATTGATCGGACAGCGACATCATATGCGTTCGCCCTGATGAAGCGAGAGCCACCGTCGTCCAGTCTCGAAGTCCTCGCCGGTGCCGTGGAGCGGGTGACGTTCCATGGCGAGGACAGCGGGTTCTGCGTGCTGCGGGTCAAGGCGCGGGGGCGCCGGGAGCTGGTGACCGTCGTCGGCCATGCCGCGGCGGTCTCCGCCGGGGAGTGGATCACCGCCTCCGGCGAGTGGGTGAACGACCGCACCTACGGCCCGCAGTTCCGGTCCCGGTTCCTGAAGGCCACCGCGCCCACCTCCACCGAGGGCATCGAGCGGTACCTGGGCTCCGGCATGATCCGGGGGATCGGGCCGGTCTACGCGAAGAAGCTCGTCCGCGCGTTCGGCGAGCGGGTGTTCGACGTCATCGAATCGGACCCCGGGCGGCTGCGGGAGGTCGACGGCATCGGTCCGGTGCGGGCGGAGCGGATCACCGCCGCCTGGGCCGAGCAGAAGGCGGTACGCGAGATCATGGTGTTCCTGCACGGCCATGGGGTCGGCACCGCCCGCGCGGTACGCATCTTCAGGACCTACGGCGCGGATGCGGTGCAGGTGATGTCGGAGAACCCCTACCGGCTCGCCCGCGACATCCGCGGCATCGGCTTCAGGACCGCCGACGCCATCGCGATGCGGCTCGGCATCGGGAAGTCGGCCATGATCCGCCTGCGCGCCGGCGTCGCCCACGCGCTGACCGAGGCCATGGACGACGGGCACTGCGGACTGCCGGCCGAGGAGCTTCTGCCGGCGGCGGGGGAGCTGCTCGAAGCCCCCGAGGACCTCGTCCGCGCCGCGGTCGACGAGGAGCTGGCCGCGGGCAGCGTCGTCGCCGACCGGGTCGGCGGGACGCCGTGCGTCTTCCTCGCCGGGCTGCACCGGGCCGAGCAGGGGATCGCGCAGCGGCTGCACCGCATCGCGGCCGGCCCGCTCCCCTGGTCCCGGATCGACCCGGACCGGGCGCTGCCCTGGATCGAGCGGCGGACCGGGCTCGCGCTGGCCGACAGCCAGAACGACGCGGTGCGCCTCGCCCTCTCGTCCAAGGTGCTGGTCGTGACCGGCGGCCCCGGCGTCGGCAAGACCACCATCGTCAACGCCATCCTGCGCATCCTGGCCGCCAGGGGCACACGGCTGCTGCTCTGCGCGCCCACCGGACGGGCCGCGCGGCGCATGACCGAGACATCGGGGTTCGAGGCGCGCACCATCCATCGGCTGCTGGAGGTCGACCCCGCGTCCGGCGGCTTCCGGCGCGACGCGGACCACCCCGTCGACTGCGATCTGCTCGTCGTGGACGAGGCGTCCATGGTCGACGTCCCGCTGATGCATGCGCTGGTGAAGGCGGTGCCGGACCAGGCCGCGCTGCTGATCGTCGGAGACATCGACCAGCTCCCCTCGGTGGGTCCGGGGCAGGTGCTCGCCGACATCATCGGCTCCGGCGCGGTCCCGGTGGTGCGCCTCACCGAGGTGTTCCGGCAGGCGGCGCAGAGCCGGATCATCGTCAACGCGCACCGCATCAACGCCGGCGTGGTCCCGGAGCTCGACCCGCCGGAGGCGCCCAGCGACTTCTACTTCGTCCCCGCCGACGATCCGGAGAGCGCCGTGCCCAGGGTCCTGGAGCTCGTCCGCGCCCGCATCCCGCGGCGGTTCGGCCTCGATCCGGTGCGCGACATCCAGGTGCTGTGCCCCATGAACCGCGGGGGTGTCGGCGCGCGGTCCCTCAACATCGAACTCCAGGCAGCCCTGAACCCGGCCGGCGAGCGCAGGGTCGAGCGCTTCGGCTGGACCTACGCCCCGGGCGACAAGGTGATGCAGGTCGAGAACGATTACGACAGGGAGGTCTACAACGGGGACATCGGCCGCATCGACGACGTGGACCCCGAGATGGGCGCGGTCACCGCCCGCTTCGACGGCCGCGCCGTCACCTACGGCTTCGGCGAGCTGGACGCGCTGGCGCCGGCCTACGCCACCACCATCCACAAGAGCCAGGGCTCGGAGTATCCTGCCGTGGTGATTCCGCTGCTGACGCAGCACTACGTCATGCTCCGGCGCAACCTGCTCTACACCGGCGTCACCCGCGGCAAGCGCCTCGTGGTCCTCGTCGGCCAGCGCAAGGCGGTCGCCATCGCGGTCAGGGCCGCCTCGGCTCGGGGGCGTTGGTCGAAGCTGCGGGAGTGGCTGCATCCGGAACCCGCCGGCCTCTGACGGGAACGGGCCGCCGGCGCCGCATCGAGGATCTCCACAGTGTCGGCCGACGACGGAAATCCGGGAGGCAGGTAGTGGGTCAGTTTGACTTCGGGACCGTCATGTCGTGTCGAGGAAGAAAGTCAGACTGAGGCACTACCCGTAAATCCGGGAGGCAGGCGCATGGGACGAGTACGCGAGCTGTTCAGGGACCGGCCGATCTTCTCGTGGGCGCTGTACGACTGGGCGAACTCGGTGTTCGCGACCACCGTCATCGCGGGGTTCTTCCCGGTCTTCTTCAAGCAGTACTGGAGCGCGGGCACGGACGCGGTGACCAGCACCGCCCAGCTCGGCTTCGCGAACTCCATCGGGAGCGTCTTCATCCTGATCGCGGCGCCGGTCCTCGGCGCGGTCGCGGACAGCGGAGCCTCGCGCAAGAAGTACCTCGGCGCCTTCACCGGGCTCGGGGTGGCGGCGGCGGCGGGACTGTGGTTCGTCGGGCAGGGAGACTGGTCGACGGCCGCCATCGTGTACGTCCTCGCCTCGGTCGGCTTCTCGGGAGCGCTGGTCTTCTACGACGCCCTCATCATGGCCGTCAGCCCCCCTGCCCGGTACGACGAGGTCTCCGCCTTCGGCTACTCTCTCGGCTACATCGGCGGAGGGCTGCTCTTCGCCCTCAATGTGGCGATGACCCTCTCGCCGGCCACGTTCGGGCTGGCCGGAGCGGCGGAAGCGGTGCGCCTGTCCTTCGTGATGGTCGCGATCTGGTGGCTCGCCTTCTCCATCCCGCTGTTCCGGTACGTGCCGGAGCCGCCGCGGGTCGGAGCCGGCGCCTCCGCGGTAGCCGCCGGACTCCGCTCGCTGGGGAAGACGCTGCGCGAGTACCGGACGCACCGGATGGCGGGTCTCTTCCTCCTCGCCTATTTCTTCTACATCGACGGAGTCCACACCATCATCCGCATGGCGGTGGACTACGGGCTGTCGCTCGGCTTCCCTTCCGACAGCCTCATCGTCGCCCTTCTCATCGTCCAGTTCGTCGGGTTTCCGGCCGCTCTCGTGTTCGGCCTCGCCGCCGGCCGGGTCGGTCCGAAGCCGGCCCTCTACTTCGGGGTGGCGGTGTACGTCGCGGTGACGGTGTGGGCGTACTTCATGACCTCGGTGGCGGAGTTCTACGTCCTCGCGGTGGCGATCGGCCTCGTCCAGGGCGGGGTGCAGGCGATCTCGCGCTCGCTGTACGCACGCTTCGTACCGGCCGCGCAGAGCGGGGAGTACTTCGGGTTCTTCAACATGGTCGGCCGATTCGCGGCCATCATCGGGCCGTCCCTGGTGGCGGTGACCGGACTCCTCACCGGCAGCTCGCGGCTGGGGATCCTGTCCGTGGTCATATTGCTCGTCATCGGGATGGTGCTCCTGTCCTTCGTGCGGGAACGGGAGGAGGCGCCGGCCGGCTGACGGACCGGCGGGGCGCGGCGCCGCCCGCGCCCGCGCCCGCGCACCGAGGCGATGGGCGCCCTGTCGCCCGCTCGATATCCATACGCGCCGGCCGCGCCGGCGCACCGAGGCGGCCCGGCAGCGGGGGCCGTTCCGGGCGGACCCCGGCCGCCTGCAATCCGGGCAGGGCGAAACGGCTCTGGCCCGACGCCGCTCCGCCGTTCACCCTGCCCGCGTCTCGGCCGAGAGCTGTCCCGCAGCCTCGGCGATACGCGCCCACGCCGCCTCGACATGCCCGCGCCGGGTCGCCGGGGCACCCACCGCGAAGCGGAGCACGAGGCGGCCGTCCAGCCTAGTGTGGGTGAGGTAGAGCGCACCGGAGCGGTTGAGCCGGTCCATCAGCGCCTGGTTGAACGCATCGCCCGCGCGGTGGCGGAAGCAGACGAGCCCGACCGAGACCGGCGCCGCAAGCTCGAACTCTCCGCTCGCCTCGACCCGCGCCGCGAACCAGTCCGCGTGCGCCACGCTCCGGCGGATGTGGGCGCGCAGGCCCTCCGCCCCGTAGTGGCGGATGACGAACCACAGCTTGAGGGCGCGGAACCGGCGCCCGAGGGGCACGTGCCAGTCGCGGTAGTCGATGACCTCGCCGGAGTCCGTCGCCCGGTTGCGCAGGTACTCCGGCAAGACGCTCAGCGCGTCGATGAGCGCCGCCCGGTCCGCCACCCAGAAGCAGTTGCAGTCGAAGTTCGTGAGCAGCCACTTGTGGGGGTTGAAGGTGTAGCTGTCGGCGTGCTCGACCCCGTCGGCCAGCCCCCGGTGCTCCGGGCAGATGGTGGCGCTGCCCGCGTGCGCGGCATCGACATGGAGCCAGATGCCCTCGCGGCGGCAGACCTCGCCGATGGCGCGCACCGGGTCGACCGCCCCCGACGAGGTGGTGCCCACGGTCGCGCTCACCATCGCGGGCGTCGCGCCGGCCGCCCGGTCCGCGGCGATCGCGGCCTCCAGCGCATCGGCGCGCATCGCGTGGCGGGCGTCCACGTCGACGAGCCGCAGGCCGGCGCGTCCGAGCCCGGCGATCTTCACCGCCTTCTCGACCGAGGAGTGCGCGTGCGCCGAGGTGTACACGGTCAGGCGCGAGCCCCCGCCGCGTCCCGGGCCGAGCCCCGCCCCGTACTCGTTGACCGCGCCCGCGCTCGCGCGCTCGCGCGCGGCGAGCAGGGCGGCCAGCGTGCTGCTGGAAGCCGTGTCCTGGATGACGCCGCCGCCCGCGGAGGTGGAGAGGAACCGCTCCGGCAGGCCGAGGAGCTCGACGAGCCAGTCCAGCACGTGCGTCTCCAGCTCGGTGCACGCGGGGCTCGTGGCCCACAGCATGCCCTGGACCCCGAGGCCCGAGGAGAGGAGATCGCCGAGGATGGACGGGCCGGAGGCGTTGGCGGGGAAGTACGCGAAGAAGCTGGGCGACTGCCAGTGGGTGATCCCGGGCATGACGATCTCGTCGATGTCGCGCAGCACGCGGGCAAATGGCTCTCCATGCTCGGGCGCGGCGCGCGGCAGCCGCGCGCGGACCGACCCGGGCCGCACCTGCGAGAGCACCGGACAGGTCTCGACCTCCTCCATGTAGCGGGCGATGCGCTCGATGAGCGCGTGGCCGCATCGGCGGAATTCATCCGGTGTCATGTGGGCGGCGTCGTCCATGTCGAAGTCCCGTTCGTGGCTCGCGGCGCTACAATCGGCTTTCGATTCCGATCGTACCCGCCGCGCGCGGTCCCTGGCACGGAGCCGGCGATGTCCGACCCGGAGCTGCGGCGCAACGCGGACCGGCCCGCTCCTTCTCCGACCCTGCGCCCATGGACGACGCGACAACGCGGTCCGGACTGAACGCTCTCTTCAATCCTCGCTCGGTTGCGATCATCGGCGCCTCGCAAGACCCGGCCCGGATCGGCGGCCGGCCGTTGCGCTACCTGAAGGAATCCGGATTCCGGGGCGCGGTCTGGCCGGTCAACCCGCGCCGCGACCGGGTGCAGGGGCTCGAGGCGCGACCGGACATCGCCGAGGTCCCCGGTCCCGTCGACGTCGCCATCGTGGCGGTCGCCGCCGCGAAGGTCCTCGAGACCATCGAGGCCTGCGCCGGGCGCGGCGTGGGAGCCGCCGTGGTGTTCACCTCGGGCTTCGCCGAAACGGATGCGGCCGGCGACGCCCGCCAGCGGCGCATGGGAGAGATCGCGCGCGCGAGCGGGATGCGCATCCTGGGTCCCAACTGTCTCGGCGTGTACAACGCCGCGACCGGATTCTTCGCGACGTTCACCACCGCGCTCGACATCCATCGGCCCCGGCCGGGTCCGGTCGCCATCGTGAGCCAGAGCGGCGCCTACGGATCGCACCTCGGCCTGCTCGCGCATCGACGCCGCATCGACGTCGGCCTGTGGGTGACCACCGGCAACGAGTGCGACGTGACGGTGTCCGAGTGCATCGCCTGGATGGCGGAGCGCCCGGAAATCGAGGTCGTGGCGGCCTGCGCGGAGGGGATACGCGACGGCGATGCCCTGCTCGCCTCGCTCGAGGCGGCGCGGACGCACGGCAAGCGGGTGCTCTTCACCAAGACCGGACGCTCCGAGGCCGGGGCCGAGGCGGCGCGCTCGCACACCGCCGCGCTCGCCGGCGCCGATGCGGTCTTCGGCGCGATGCTCGCGCAGTCCGGTATCGTCCGCGCCGACAGCACCGAGGAGATGCTCGACGCGGCATACGCCGCGAGCTTCGGTCCCCTGCCCTCGAGCCGGCGGGTCGGGCTGATGACCATCTCGGGCGGAGCCGGGGTGATGATGGCCGACGAGGCGGCCCGGCAGGGGCTCGAGGCCGCCCCGATGCCGGACGCGGTCCAGGGCCGTCTGAAGGAGATGCTCTCGTTCTCGACGCCGCGCAACCCCGTCGACATCACCGCGCAGGTGTTCAACGCGCCCCGGCTCGTCGGCGCGTTCCTCGACGCGATGCTCGACGAGGGTGACTACGGGGCGGTCGTGGCCTTCCTCGCCCACGTCGCGTCGGTCGAGCTCATGGCGAAGCCCGTCCTGGACGCGGTCGCCGGCGCCCGCGCGCGCCACCCGCACCGGCCGATCCTCATGGTCATGGTCGGCGCCGAAGAGGCGGTCGTCCCCTACGAGGCCCTGAACGTGCCGGTGTTCGAGGACCCGGTGCGGGCGGTGCGCACGGTGTCGGCGCTGGCGCGGGTCGGGGAAGGTCTCGCGCGGCCTCCGCGCGCGGGGGCCGGACCCGCCGCCCACCCGCCGGGCAGGCCCTTCCCCGGCGGGCGGCTCGACGAGCACGCGGCGCTGGGGCTCCTCGCATCGTGGGGCGTTCCCGTGGTGGAGGCGCGGGTCGCGCGCAGCGCCGACGAGGCGGCGCGCGCCGCGGCGGCCATCGGCGCCCCGGTCGCGATGAAGGTCCTCTCCCCCGACATCCCCCACAAGACCGAGGCGGGCGGCGTCGCGCTCGGCGTCGCCCCGGAGAACGCCGCCGGAGAGCATGGCGATCTGGTCGCGCGGGCGCGGTCCTTCGATCCCGATGCCGCGGTCCGGGGCACCCTGGTCGCGCCCATGGTGACCGGGGTCGAGTGCATCCTGGGCGTGCGGCGCGACCCGGTGTTCGGTCCGGTGGTGATGGCGGGCTCGGGCGGGGTCCTGGCCGAGGTCCTCGACGATGTCGCGTTCCGCAAGGCGCCGATCGACGGCGTGGAGGCGAAGCGGATGATCGCCGAGCTCGCGGTGGCCCGGGTGCTCGAAGGCATGCGCGGCCGTCCGCGATGCGACATCGACGCGCTCGCCGGCGCCCTCGCCGCCCTCTCCCGCTTCGCCGCCGCCCACACGGACACGGTCGAGAGCGTCGACGTGAACCCGTTCGTGGCGCTGCCCGAAGGCGAGGGCGGCCTGGCCCTGGACGCCCTGATCATCGCGTCGAACGATGCGGGACCGGCATCCATGCGCCGCACGACGGGAAGCGGCCCGGATGGATGCGCATCAACGGCGGCGCACGCCCGAACGTCGGAGCCGGCTGCTTTCAACCGGGGAGAATCCGGCGCCGAGCTCCCGGGATACCGGACAGCAGCGAGTCAGAGGAGGCCGACGGGAGGTATCAGGCAATCGCCGCCCCCGAAGGAACGGTGACATGCAGG
Source organism: Gammaproteobacteria bacterium (assembly GCA_965202735.1). GTDB lineage: Bacteria > Pseudomonadota > Gammaproteobacteria > HK1 > HK1 > HK1. The sequence goes on along the minus strand of OZ241844.1, from coordinate 86,736 downwards.
ACACTGCGCTCCGCCGGCGTCACGGAGCTGGCAAAGATGCCGCTCAGCAGGGGTAGATCGGAGACGGGCTCGTCCGATCGCGTCCGGTAGAAGCTCCGAAGGACGAAGTCGACGAACCGGTGAGGCGTCAACGGCGCAGTGACGGGAATCCGGCAGTGGGTGTACTCACCGAGTGTCAGGTGAGACCTGGGATGCGCGACTTCGACGTGGCGATCGTCACGGGAGTCGTAATCGAAACGGAGAGGTACCGGCAGAATGTCTCTGGCGACGATTTCCGCATACACCCGATCCTTGACATATGATTCCGGGTCACGCTCGAATCTCTCCAGGTGGGGAGCCGGAAAAAGGGCGAGACGGTGCTGTCTCAACCGATCGCCCGAGAAGATGTACATCATCTGAAGCAATGCACCATCGAGCAGCTTGGCGTTGAACACGCGGTGACGCGTGAAGTCCCTGTACACGTCCGCATAAGGGGAGCTACCCAGCGCGACGGATATGTATCCTGCGTTCCCGAATGTGATTTCCACGACTTCGGATTCCCTCCATATCGGAAACTGCTGGTCGTCCGCCAGGCCCACTTCCACCAAGTGAGTCGTAAGACGCTGGATCTGCCTGAACGTGGCATGCGGCGTCATCGAGCGCGCTTCCGCAGCAGGACTTCGAGCCTCTCCAGTGCCTCTTCATCGATGTCTTCCACATCTACATCACCGCTTTCAATCCATCGAATCAGATCCTTGAGATTGCGATTTCCGTCTTCTATGTTCTTGCGCTCCGCCTGTGTCGTGTCGCGATGAACGACGCGTAGCCGTTTACGCTCCTCGGCCGACGGATACCTGAATGTCAGCTCGAACTGTCTGGCCTTCAGATCCTCGTATTCGCGCATCAGGTCCTCCATGCGGCTTCCGACACCCAGCACGCGTACCCACGCCTTGCTCCTGGTAATCGCGGTAAACAGGCGATTCCGAATGCTTGCAAGCTGGAACCGTGCGGACTGGCAGTCGTCCGCATTGACGACGTATACCATTGCCGCTTCGTTGCCTTTCGCTCGATGGATTCCCGTGAACGTCACCGATGCGGCGTCCGGCTCGTAAAACACATCCGGGTCGGTATCCACACCCGCGAGATGCGACTGGATACCCATGTCAAACAAACGTGCTCGTATTGTCCCCATCTTCTTTCGCGTAGAGAGCGGATCGGGATTGATCACCATGATATCGTTATGGTGCAAATCGTCCTCACCAAGATTTTTTCTGATTGCCTCCGCCAGCCACTCGGTCTGATCGGCTTCGCTCCCGAACGACTTGAATCGAACAAGATCATCGGCCTCGGAGTGATCTTCCAGGAATTTCGGGCTCGTCTCGCTCGTCCGGCGTAGCGTCACCTCGGTATTCTCACGCAGCTCTCCCTCCCGGACTCGATACCCTACTGTCTCCCACAGCGCCGGATGGTCGAACATCTGCACCAGGCCGGAATCTCTTCCTTTCGGAGGTGGTCGATATATCCCGAAGCCCAGTGCGTGCGCCGTCACCAGGACCGGTCTCGAGTTCCGGTAGCAGGTATGCAGTACCACGTCCCGGCGCGGCTGATCGCCACCTTCGTCATCAAACCGGACCCGTGGCGCTCCACCGGCCGCCCGGCCGAAAATGTCCTCCGGTGACGGCAAGGACTGGCCGGTCAGGTTCTGTAATTCATCATAGGCGTACACCAGTCGGCGGGGTTCCTTCAGGAAGGCGTGACATAGCCTCAGGAATTCCGGGGAGAGATCCTGAGCCTCATCGACGAGCAATGCGTCGTACGCCGGCTGCGGCTCTTCCACACTGGCCAACGCGTGCCCGCACGCACCGGCGAATGGCTCCCGTGCTCCGAACCTCGCCTTTGCGGCGCGGAAGTCGAGATATTCCACTCCGTGTCTCCGGCAGAATTCATGATAGATGCCGTCGCGCTCGGGAGCGCCGGGCGCCCCCCAGGAGTTGACGACGCGGAGATTCTGCCAATCGGGCTCTTCCTCGGTCTGATCGAAGTGGAAGTCTCGAATCAGACGACGATAGAATCCCTTCAGGGAACGCGTATTGAACGTGACGGCGATGCGCCACTCTGGATACTGTGCATGCAGGTAGGCGGACTTGAGCGCCAGGACGATGGTCTTCCCCGATCCCGCAAGGCCCCGGATGCGTTGCACACCATCGACGGTTTCGAGAATCGCCTTGCTCTGTAGATGATCCAGCGTCGCGATTGCGTCCTCGAGGCGCTTGAGCTTCGCACCCCGCGAGTCGGCGCTCCTGATTGTACGTTTGATGCGGCCACTTCGGATTCTCGAAACCTTGTCAATGACGGACAGTGCAAGCCGGTACACGCTGGTGTCGGACTCCGGCCACTCGAAGCAGGCGAGCGCGTCGATGATCGAACCGGGTCCGGACAGCGGGTATTCATCATCCGTCGAGTACGGAATTTTTGCCGCAGGTGCAAACGAAATCGTATGGATGGGGATCCTGAGCTTTCGCCGCCGTACGAGCGCCGACTCGCCTCTCAGCCGCCTCTCGATCTGATTGGCGGAATCGTCCTGGCGGTGCTGGTAGTCACCGGGACTGGGCTCTTCGACGAGATCGAAGGCGACGATTCCCCTGTCTTCCGATACCCACAGCGCATCGATTCGATGTTGTCCTGTCGAGGTTCTGGCGATCGGGTATCCAACGAACAGGCGGCCGGACCACTCCGGCCGGCTCGACAGGATCTCGATCAGCCTGGCGCTGGCTACGGGTTTCCGGCTGACGCCCCGAACAATCTCGATGCTCATCACTGGTCACCTCCGACTCGGGGGCAGTGTACGGCTCCATCTTCGGGCGCACAGTACGCGTTGGTCTCGCGTCACGCAGGCATTCAGCGACCGTGATGCAGGGTTGTCTGCGTACAGGGTTCGCATGGTGGACGAGCCGCACATGACCAGCGTCGTTCACAGCCTCGTTCAGCCGCCCCCCGTCCGGTCCACGTAGTAGCCCGCGGTCATCAGGTCGAGATGCCCGCCGCCGCCGTTCTTGAACAGCGTGATGTCCTGCGCCGTGCGCGGGCTCGGCAGGCCGTTTCGGCAGAGGTCGAAGAGGTCGCCCTCGATGCGGTCGGGGCTGAACCGCCCCTCCTTCACCGGCTCCAGGAGGTCTCCGCAGATGCCGACGGTGGTCTCCCGCGCGTCCACGAACACCCGCGCGCGCTCGAACGCCCCGGTGTCCGCCTCGCGCATCTCCGGCTTGTATCCGCCGACCAGATCCAGGTGCTGGCCGGGCCGCAGCCACTCGCCCCGCACCAGCGGCGCCTCGGCCGCGGTCGCGGCGGTGATGACGTCGGCGCCGCGGCAGGCAGCCTCCAGGTCGGCGGCCGCCTCGAACGCCACCCCCTCGACCGGCGCCGCCGCCGCGAGCGCCTGCGCCTTCGCGTGGGTCCGGTTCCAGATCGCGACCCGCTCGATGGAAGGCCGCACCGCGCAGTGTGCGCGGATGAGGTGCGGGGCCTGTGCGCCCGCCCCCACCATGCAGAGCGAGGCGGCGTCCTCGCGGGCCAGGAGCCGCGCGCCGAGGGCAGAGTCGGCGGCGGTCTTCCAGTACGTGAGCTCGGTGCCGTCGAGGCTCGCGAGCGGCTCGCCGTTCGCGCCGTCGAAGAGCAGGTAGACCGCCTGGATGGACGGCAGCGCGCCGCCCGCGTTGGCCGGGAACACGGTGACGAGCTTCACTCCGACCCGCTTGCCGCGCTGCCACGCGGCACGGATGAGCAGGGTGTCGGCACCCCCCGCGTCCGCCGGCTGGGTCATGAGCAGGTCGTCCATCGCGTCGATGGTGCCGAGGTGGCTCGTCCGCAGCCATTCGACGAGATCGGGATAGCTGGTCACCGCCCGCATCCGGGCGGCGTCGATGACGTTCATGTGGGGCTCTCCGTGACGAGGCGTCGAAACGCGGCGCCATGCGAGTCCCGGCTCCGGGCGCGTACAGACCCCGGCCTCGTCCCCAAGGTCTCCCGGAACCGGAAACGCCCGGCTCCGGGCGCGTACAGGCCCCGGGCCGTGCCGGATGCCGCACCCCTTCCCGAGCCGCCCGGGCCGGGATGCGGCCCGGGCAGCTCGGGCGGAGCGGCTCTCAGGCGGGACTCTCCACCGCCGCGTCGGCCGCAGCGTGCGCCTTCACCCTCGGCGTCCGGGCGCTCCGGCGCATGCCGGTCTTCACGTACTTCGTCGAGTAGCCGTTGAACAGGTGTCCGAGCAGACCGCGGTCGAGGTCGGAGGTGCCGAACAGCCAGTCCGCGATCGGGAACGTCAGGTTCATGTTGCGCTCCATCATGATCGACTGGTCGTGGTGCGCGGTGTGGTGGCGCCGGAGCGTGTTCACCAGCGGGCACCAGCGCACGAACCGGTTCTCGTCGACGTGACAGCAGAAGTGCATGAACTCGTAGATCAGGTAGATGCTGGTGGTGGTCGCGATGAGGAGCCAGCCCACGTTCGGGGAGACGAGCCAGCCCGCGGCCAGCGCCGGGGGAGTCGAGATCAGGATGAACACCACGAGCGCATAGGGCGGGAACACCGTCACCCGCCAGTCATGGTGGCCGGCGAAGCGCATCTCCTCGTTGGTGAAGAACTGGTGGTGCATGAGCATGTGGCGGGTGTAAATGGCGCGGAACCCCTTCCACTTGCGCGGCCGGTGCATCACCTGGGCGTGGACCCACCACTCGAAGATGTTGCTGGCGAGGAACACCACGGGGACCGCGAGCCACTCCCACCACTGCACGTTCTCGAGATGGGAGAGGTAGACGAACATCGCGCAGAAGCCGATGGTGTAGATGATCGCCACGTGCAGGTAGCCGTTGTACCAGGCCGCGATCCGTTCCCGGTAGACCTCGCGGTAGGTCCGCTGGCGATCGTTCATCGGGGAGCTCGAGAGTTCCATGGGCGCGTCTCCTGTGTCCGCAAGGCGGGAACCGAACTGGTGCCTTCTGATACGTTAGTCGTATATCAATGGAGATTCAAGCGCCGGGTGGCCTGACGCAGGACCATTTTTTGTCGTGGTCGGCGGCTGGTGACCGCTGTGAAGTTGCCGTCCTTGCGGTGGGTGGCGCCTCCTCGAGGCCGAGACCGGTGCATCGACAACGAAACCCTCTCCCGAATGGACCGCCGAACCTGCCTGCACCGCCCTTCGCCGGACAAAAACGAGCCCTGAGGCCTGACGGCACCGGGAGGCATGGGCCGGTTCGCGCCGCCGCCTCACCAGTCCACGGCCGCCCGGGTGATCGACTCGATGTAGTCGAGCAGGGTGTCGCTGGCGGCTGCCGCGGCCGCCTCGTCGGCCGACGCGATCGCGTTGGCGATGTCGGCATGGAGCCGCGAGATCACCGTCAGGTCCCCGGCCTGGCGGTGGTGCATGAACCAGAAGCGCCGCGACAGGCCCGCCATCAGCGAGATCGCCTCGGACGCGAACTCGTTGCGGGTCGCCTGGCTCACCAGCACGTTGAGCTCGTGGTCGAGGCGCATGAAGCGGATGTCGTCGCCGGCATCGGCGCTCTCGTGCATCTCGCGGGCGATCGCCTCGAAGCGCGCCCGCTCCCCGCTCGTCGCGCGGGACGCGGCCGACCGCGCCATCAGCCGCTCCAGCTCGCGGCGCACCTCCAGCATCCGGAGCTGCCTCTTGACGTTGAACTCCGAGACGAGCACACCACGGCGCGGAAGCACCGTGACCAGCCCTTCGCGCGCGAGGCGCTGCAGGGCTTCGCGCACCGGCGTGCGTCCGATCCCCAGCGTCTCCGAGAGCGCCCCCTCGGAGAGCACCTCGCCGGGCTCGAGCCGGAGCGTGCAGAGCATCTCCTCCAGCGCGACGTACGCGCGGTCGGTGAGGCTGCGCTCGGCCTCCCGGCGAGGCCCGGCGGACCCGGATTCGTTCAGGGATTCGTTCAAGTGGGACTCCATCGATCCAGGACGTGTCGACTATTCTATTGCGTAGTGCGCAGTCGAACGCAAAGGCGGACGGGTAGTGGGTCAGCTTGAGCTTCTTCCTCGACCGACATGGCGATCCTGGAGTCAAACTGACCCACTATCGGGGACGCGAATCCGGACAGCGCACGTGCTATAACACCGGACGGATGATCCGCTTCCGGCATGGCTGCCGCCGGCAGCCGGCACGCCGGCGCGGACGAGTCCGGGACGGACGCCCGCCGCCGGCGCTCACCCCCCCGAAGCGGAGCGACGCGGTGAAGACATACGCCGGGGATCGGACGATTGACGGGATTCTGGTCACCGTCGACGGCGAGCCGCTCGACCAGAGGCTCGACATCCGCCGGTTCAGCGACAACGGCTTCGAGTGGACCTACGAGGGGCCCGAGTCGCGCCAGCTCGCGCTCGCGATCCTCGCCGACCATCTCGGCGACGCGGAGCGCGCCCTCGCCCTCGTCGAGCCGTTCATGCGCGAGATCGTCGCGTACTTCGACAACACCTGGGAGATGACGAGCGACGACGTGGCGGCGGCCGTCGGGGCGCTCGTGTCCACCTGACGTTCCGGCAGGAGCCCGGCCATGCCCAGCCACTACAAGGCGCTCGTCTCGGTGCTCGCCATCGCGGTGTGCACCGCGGTGTTCTGGCTCGATCCGATCTCCGGCATCGCGCGCTGGGTGACCCTCGCCCTGGGGCCGATGATGGCCGGCGCGATCTGGGTCCTGCCCGAGGCGAAGACGAAGGAGGTCCGGAGGGAGGTGGCCGGCCGGCGCTGACGGCCCTGCGCCGCACCGGACGCCGCCAACGGGATTCCACGCCCCGGACGGACCCGCCGCCGGGGAGCCCCGCCGGCCCTCCGCAACCTACTCGCGGAACCTCAGCATCTGCTCCGGCAGCCAGAGCGCGAGGTCCGGCCACGCCATGACCATCGCCAGCGCGATGATCTCGATCCCGATGAACGGCAGCACGCCGGTGTACATGTGGCCGAGCCGGATCTCCGGCGGCGAGATGCCGCGGAGATAGAAGATGGCGGGCGCCATCGGCGGCGTGAGGTAGCTCGTCTGGATGACGAGCAGGAACAGGATGCAGAACCAGCTCTTCACGGCGGTCGGGTCGAGGTCGTGGAACGAGAACGACTCGATGATCGGCATCGCGATGGGGATGATGATCAGGATGATCGAGATGAGGTCCAGCACGAACCCGGCGAGGAACGCGAGGGCGAGCAGCAGGGCCATCGTCGCCCACCCCGACAGCCCGGCCGACTCCACGAGGTTCTGCGTGGTGGTCAGCCCGCCCGAGATGGCGAACACCGTGGCGAAGATGTTCCCCGCGAGCAGGATCATCAGGATCATCGCGGTGACCAGCAGCGTCTTCACCAGCGCTTCCTTCAGCACCCCCCATCTGAAGTTGCCGTAGAGGAGGACCATGACGATCGAGCCGAGCGCGCCCATCGCGGCGGCCTCGGTCGGTGTCGCCCAGCCGAGCAGGATGGTACCGAGCACCGCGAAGATGAGGATGAGCGGCGGCACCAGCGCGACCGCCGTGATCACCAGCTTGCGGGCGAACGGCGGCTCGTTCTCGTCGGGCGGCAGCCGCTGTCCGTCCTGCGGCCGGATGGTGCAGCGCACCAGGATGTAGAGGATGAAGAGCAGCGCGAGCAGCAGGCCCGGGAACAACATGCCCATGAACAGGCCGCCGACGTCCACCTCGGCCACCGGCCCGAGGATGACCACGATCACGGACGGCGGAATGACCGTGCCGAGCGAGCCGCCGGCGCAGATGGTGCCGGAGATGAGCCCCTTGTCGTAGGCGTAGCGCAGCATCACCGGAATCGCGAGCAGGCCGACCACCGACTCCGTGGCGCCCACCACCCCGCTCGCGGCTGCGAAGATCACGCACAGGATGACCGTGCCCACGGCCAGCCCGCCGGGGAGCCGGCGCGTCCACAGGTGGATCGCCTCGAACAGCCGCTCCGCGATCCCGGAGCGCTCCATCAGCGAGCCCATGAAGATGAACAGCGGCACCGCGCCGAGAACGTAGGCGGCCGCCACCTGATCGACCTTCTGGGCGAAGACGTTGGCCGCCATGGGAGAGAAGTTGAACCGCAGCGCCCCGAAGACGAACGCGACCGACAGCAGCGAGAAGGCCACCGGGAACCCCATGAAGATCATGATCATGAGGGCCGGGAACATCCACAGGGCGAACTCCGCGCTCATTTGAGGCCCTCCACCGGCGGCGGCGCCGGCGGCTGCCGGCCGGCCAGAACCATGATCGCCCTGACGACCTGCACGGTGGTCTGCATGAGCAGCAGCACCACGCCGGCGACGAGGCTGAACTTGAACGGCCAGATGATCGGGTTCCAGGCCGACTCGCCCGAGGTCTCGCCCGCCCGGTACGCGTCCGCGAAGTACTCCCACACCCCCCACGCCAGCCACAGCAGCATCGGCACGAGGAGCGCGTAGCCGGCCAGGTCGATGACCTGCCGCTTCTTCGGGCTCACGTGGTCGTAGACGAAATCCACCCGGATATGCCGTCCCATCTGCATGCAGTACGCGATGCCGAACATGAAGCTCGTGCCCATCAGCATGTAGGCCATCTCGAACGCCCACTTCGTCGGCGCGGAGAAGAAGTAGCGCGCGAGCACCTCGTAGACCATCGCCACCACCAGCACCAGGATGATGAACGCGCCGATGTGGCCGAACAGGCGCGTGTACCACTCGATCGCCCGGATGTAGGGCACCGGGCTCCGGCGCGCCAGCGACCATCCGATGCCGGCGCACACGGTCGCGAGCGTCCCGAGGAGAAAGAGGCAGAAGAGGGCTTCGAAGACGCTCGACCCCGGCGCCTCCGCGACCCGCCGGAAGAGCTGCCCCGAGCCCGTGAAGTAGCTCTCCAGGTTGAGCGCCAGCAGCTTGCCGATGAACGCGAGGAACTTGCCCAGGGTCTCCATCGTGTCGCCGAGTCCCGTGGTTGCCCGTGGTCGATGAGAGGCCGAAACGAAGCACCGGGGACGCCGGACCGGCGTCCCCGGTGCGTGGCGGTCATGTCATTGCATGATCCGGGAGACGGGCCTCAGTCCGCGCCGAGCGGATAGAGGAACTGGCTCTTCCAGTGCGCCCGGATGGCGTCCTGGAACGCCTTGCGATGCTCGTACGCCTTCTTGAACCACGCGTTCTCGGCCGCCTGCTCCTCGGCCCACTTCGTGGCCTCCGCGTTCGCGGCGGCGAGGAATTCGGGCGAGAGCTGCACGAACTCGTTGCCGTTGTCGCGCATCGCCTGCACCGCGGCGATGTCCGCGTAGGGGTAGCGGGTGTACGAATGGAGGGTGAGGACCTTGCCGGCGAGCCGGAGAAGCTCCCGCTCATGGTCCGTCAGGCCGTTCCACGTGTCCATGTTGAACTCGCACTCCTGAACCGCCCCCGGCTGATGGACGCCCGGAGTGATGACGTACCTGGCGATCCTGTGCAGGCCCACATCCAGGTTGACCGAAGGCGAGCTCCATTCGGTGGCGTCGATGACGCCGCGCTCCAGCGCCGGATACACCTCCGCGCCGGGAAGGATCACGGTGGAGGCGCCGAGCCGGCCGGCGATCTCCGCCCATGCGCCGGCGGTGCGCATCTTCAGCCCCTGGAAGTCCTCCAGCGTCTCGATCTTCTTGTTCGAGTGGAGGAAGAGCTCGGTCGGGAAGATGCCGCACGGAATCGAGGCGACCCCGAACTGCTCCTCGCGGTACTCGAACCACAGCTCGGCCCCGCCCGCCTGGAACAGCCAGATCATCAGCTCTTCGGGCTGAAGGCCGCCGGACATCCCGGCGAAGATAACCGTCGCCTTGTCGACCCCCCAGTCGTACCCCATCCAGTTGTGCCCGACCTGGGCCACGCCGGATTTCACGATGTCGGTGACCTTGAGATCCTTGCCGAGCATACCGGGCGCGAAGACGTTGACCTTGATGCCGCCGTTGGTCATGGTCTCGACCAGTTGCGCATAGGTGTTCGCGTCCTCGAGGAATACGCCGGGCAGGGCGGTCGCCATGGTCCATTCCTTCGCCGCCATGCCGGCGAGCGGCGCGGCCGCGAGCGCGGCCCCCAGAGCGCCACCGGCGATCCACTTCTTCGCATGTCTCATCATGTCGGAACTCCTCGGGAAGATGTCGGTTCAGGTATACGGCGAGTCGTGGTGGTTCCGGGAAGCTTCCCCGGCGCGCCTCGCCGGATTCCGGAAGCGCCGCAGCCGCGGCAGCGGGCATCACGGCCGGACGTGCGGACGGTGAAGCCTCCCCCGAATCAGCGGCTTCCGGAAGGCCATCATGCAGAAATCGCGAGATGGAGTAAATATATCAGCGGGGTCCCCAGCGACTCCCGCCAGGCGGGAACATGCTCCTGAAATCCCCTCGATTCGACGCCCTGGCGGTCGAAATCGCGCCGGAATCCCACCACGGTACGGACTCTCCGGACGTGAGCGGGAATCGCTGCGGGGTCCCCGGCGACTCCCGCCAACGCCATCGCCGCCACCGTCACCGCGTGACCGGACGCTTTCCCGCCCCTACAATCGGGGGCGAGCCGGGAGCGAACCACGCCATCGAGAGCCATTCCGGAGGTCGAGCCATGGCCGGGCCCGCATTCGCGCACGAAGGCATCACCGTTTCCAAGCTCCACCCCCACCTCGGCGCCGAGATCACCGGCGTGGACCTGCGCCGGCCACTCGACGAGACGAGCTTCGAGGTCATCCGCGAGGCGTGGCACCAGCACTCGGTGCTCGTGCTGCGCGACCAGCGCATCGACGACGGGCAGCAGGTCGCGTTCGCCCGGCGGTTCGGCCCGCTCGAGGAGACGACGTTCACCGTCGCCGCCGACAACCCGTGCATCTACAAGCTCTCGAACGTCGACGACCAGGGAAAGGTCCTGCCCATCGGCTCGAAGAAGCGCCTGTTCCTCGACGTCAACGCGCGCTGGCACACCGACAGCTCGTTCCGGCCCGTCCCCGCCATGGGCTCGATCCTCTCCGCCCGCAGGGTGCCCGCGAAGGAGCGCGGCGACACCGCGTTCGCATCGATGCGGGTCGGCTGGGAGACCCTGCCCGAGGAGAGGAAGCGCGCGCTCGAAGGGCTGGTCGCGGTGCACGACTACGGCTACTCGCTCAGCCTGTTCGGCGACGGGCTGGTCCCGAAGGACGAGATGGACACGGTGCCGCCGGTGCGCCACCCGCTGGTGCGCACCCATCCGCCGACCGGCCTGAAGAGCCTCTTCGTCAGCGGGCACATCGAGCGCATCGAGGGGATGCCGGTGGAGGAAGGACGGGCCCTGGCCGCCGGGCTCATCGAGTGGTGCACCCGGCCGGCCCGCGTCTACCGGCACCGCTGGCGCCAGCACGATCTCGTGATGTGGGACAACCGCTGCGCGCTGCACCGCGCGACCGCGATCCCCTCCACCGAGCCGCGCCTGATGCACCGCGCGACCATCGCGGGCGAGGGGCCGGTGGTCTGACCCGGACTCACTCCCCCTGGCGCAGGGTGCGGATCTCGCCCATCGCCACCGAGAGCATCGTGAAGTCCGTGCGGCCCGCGGCCGCGAGATCGCCGAGGATCTGACGGCACCGGGCCACCGGGATGCGGTTCTGCGCAAGCCACGCCTCCACCCGCGCGGCCGGCGCCCCCTCACCGGCGGCGAGCCGCAGCGCATCCAGGGTGAGCGCGCTCAACTGCGTATGGAGGTCGTCGCGGAGCGCCGCCCGCGACAGCGCCTGCCAGCGGTTGTCGCGGGGGAGCGCCGCGATCCGGCCGCGCAGCCAGTGCAGGTCGAGCGCCTCGCCGAGCGCGAAGTACACCGACGCCGCCTCCTCGACCGCCGCCTCCCCGACCGGGCTCCCCGCGCTCGTGGCGACCTCCACCACGTCCAGCGCCGAGAGCAGGCCGTCGCCGCTCGCGACCGAGAGCGCCAGCGCCTCCGGAACGCCGTGCCCGACCAGCCGGTCCTTCTCCGCGTCGATCGCGGCGCGGCCCGAGTCCGCCACGAGATCCCGGAGCCGCCGCCGGAGCACGGCCGCCCCGGCCGCGAAGTGGGCGATGTCGCGCGCGACGTCGAGCGGCCGCGGCCGGTTCCTGAGCAGCCAGCGCGCCCCCCGCTCGACGAGCTTGCGCGTCTCCAGCAGCATCGAGGTCCGGACGTCCGCCCCCACCACGTTGTCGAGCGACTCGATCGCCTCCCACGTCCCGCCCATGCCGTACACCTCGCGCGCCACGAGGTACGCCCGGGCGATGTCCGCGTCGTCCGCCCCGGTCTCCTCCCCGAGCCGGAACGCGAACGTGATCCCGCACCGGTTGACCATCTCGTTCGCCACCACGGTGGCGACGATCTCGCGCGCGAGCCGGTGGGCCGGCATCCGCGCGCCGTGGCGCGCGCGCAGCGCGGACGGGAAGTACGCGCGCAGCTCGTTCACCACGAACGGCTCGTCCGGGAGCGCGGACGCGAGCAGGCGCTGGTACAGGCGGATCTTGACGTAGGCGATCAGCACCGAGAGCTCCGGCGTGCGGAGCCCCTCCCCGGCCGCGAGCCGCTCGGCGATCTCCTCCGCCCCGGGCAGGAACTCGATCGCGCGGTCGAGCTCTCCGTCACGCTCGAGCCGGCGGATGAGCCGGGAGTGCACCTCCAGCAGCGGCGCCGCCTGGCTCGCGGCCACCGCCAGGGCCTGGGTCTGGAGATAGTTGTTGCGCAGGACCAGGTCCGCGACCTCGCCGGTCATCTCCTCCAGGAGCGCGTTCCGCTGCTTCCCGGTCATCTCCCCGGCCGACACCACCTCGTTCAGCAGCACCTTGATGTTCACCTCGTGGTCCGAGCAGTCCACCCCGCCGGAGTTGTCGATGGCGTCGGTGTTCAACCGCCCCCCACCGGCCGCGTACTCGATGCGCCCGAGCTGGGTGAGGCCGAGGTTGCCGCCCTCGCCGACGATCCGGCACCGAAGCTCGTCCCCGTTCACCCGCACCACGTCGTTCGCCCGGTCGCCGACGTCCGCGTGCGACTCGTTCCGCGCCTTCACGTAGGTTCCGATCCCGCCGTTCCAGAGGAGGTCGACGGGGGCCTTCAGCATCGCCGCGATCAGCTCGGCGGGGGTGAGTGATCCGGACTCGATGCCGAGCGCGGCGCGGGCCTCGGGGCTCAGCGCGATCGACTTCGCGCTCCGCGGCCAGACCCCGCCGCCCGCGGACAGCACCGAGCGGTCGAAGTCGTCCCAGGTCGAGCGCGGCAGCGCGAACAGGCGCTCCCGCTCCGCGAACGTCGTCTCCGGGTCCGGGTCGGGGTCGATGAAGACGTGCATGTGGTTGAACGCGCCCACGAGCCGGATGTGCCGGGAGAGCAGCATCCCGTTCCCGAACACGTCGCCGCCCATGTCGCCGATCCCGATGACGGTGAAGTCCGTGCGCTGGCAGTCGATGCCGAGCCCCCGGAAGTGGCGCTTGACCGACTCCCACGCCCCGCGCGCGGTGATCCCCATCCCCTTGTGGTCGTAGCCCCGGGAGCCGCCGGAGGCGAACGCGTCGCCGAGCCAGAAGCCGTACTCGCGGGCGAGCGCGTTGGCGATGTCGGAGAACGTCGCGGTCCCCTTGTCGGCCGCGACCACGAGGTAGGGGTCGTCGCCGTCGTGGCGCACCACCCGCGCCGGCGGGACCACCTTCCCTCCGGCGAGGTTGTCGGTCACGTCGAGCAGGCCGCGGATGAAGACCCGGTAGCACTCGACCCCCTCCTTCTGGACCGCCTCGCGCCCGCCGTCGGCCGGCAGCCTCTTGGGCACGAAGCCTCCCTTCGAGCCGACCGGCACGATCACCGCGTTCTTCACCTGCTGGGCCTTCGCGAGCCCCAGCACCTCGGTGCGGAAGTCCTCGCGCCGGTCCGACCAGCGGATGCCGCCGCGGGCGACCGCGCCGCCGCGCAGGTGCACCCCCTCCACCCGCGGCGAGCAGACGAAGATCTCGAACATCGGCCGCGGTTCGGGCAGCTCCGGGATCCGGCGCGGGTCGAGCTTGAACGAGAGGTAGGGCTTCGGCGCCCCGTCCGGGCCGGGCTGGAAGTGGTTCGTGCGCAGCGTGGCCCGGATGAGACCGACGTAGCTGCGCAGGATCCGGTCCTCGTCGAGGTTCGCCACCTCGTCCAGCGCCGCCTCGATCCGGTCCATGACCTCCAGCTCGGCGTCGAGCCGCTCGATGGCCGCGCTCCCGGCGGCCTCCGCCTCCCCCCCCTTCACCGCCGGCGCCTCCTTCACCGCCAGCGCCCCCTTCGCCGTCGGCGCGGCGCACCGCCGGTCGGGGTCGAGACGCACGTGGAACAGCTCCACCAGCATCGCGGCGATGGCGGGGTTCGCGGCCAGCGCCTCCTGCATGTAGGTCTCGCTGAAGGTGACCCCGGCCTGTCGCAGGTACTTGCAGTACGCGCGCAGGATGACGATCTCGCGCCATCCGAGCCCCGCCCGCAGCACCAGCCGGTTGAAGCCGTCGTTCTCGACCTCCCCCCACCAGATGCGGGCGAAGGCGTCGCGGAACTTCGCGTCGATGCGGTCCGGGTCGAAGTCGGGGCCTTCCGCGTGCCGCATCCCGAAGTCGTGGATCCACACCCGGGCGGCGTCCGCACGCTTGATCTTGCTCGGATGCTCGTCCTCGACCTCGAAGCCCATGTTCTCCAGCATCGGCAGCGCGTCGGAGAGCACCACGGGCCGGCGGCCGGCCTGGAAGAGCTTCAGGCGCAGCCGCGCCTCATCCGCCTCCAGCGGGCGGTAGAGGCTCATCTCGATGCCGTCCTCCCCCATCCGCTCCATCTTCTCCACGTCGAGTACCGCCACCCGCGCGGGGTAGCTCTCGCGGTAGTCGGCGCGGAACGCCTCGCCGTAGCGCCGGAAGAGCCGCGTGCCGCGCTCCTCGCCGAAGGACTCCAGCAGGGCGTCGTGCAGGCCGTCGGCCCAGGTGCGGCTCACCACCTGCAGGCGGTGCTCCAGCTCCGCGACGTCGTAGCGCGCCGGGCGCTTCGCGTCGACGTGGACGACGAAATAGAGCCGGGCCAGGACCGACTCGGTGAGAAGCACCGTGAACTCGGTATCCGTGCCGCCGAACGTCTCCTCGAGGATCCCCTGGATCACCAGCCGGCTCGCCGTGGTGAACCGGTCCCTCGGCACGAACACGATGCAGGAGAAGAAGCGCCCGAACCGGTCCGGGTGCACGAACAGCCGGATCCGCTGCCGCTCCTGCAGGTGGAGGATCCCCATCGAGGTCTCGAACAGCTCGCCGACCGGGATCTGGAAGAGCAGCTCGCGGGGGAAGGTGTCGACGATGTTCTGCAATGCCTTGGCCGCGTGGCTGCTGCGCGGGTAGCCGGCGCGGCCGAGCACGGCGGCGGCCTTGCGCCGCAGCAGGGGGATGTCGCGCGGCACGCGGTTGTAGGCGGCGGAGGTGTAGAGGCCGAGGAACCGGCGCACTTCGCGGACGTTGCCCTCGGCGTCGAACTGGCGGATGCCGATGTAGTCGAGATGGCTCGGCCGGTGCACCGTGGAGCGGATGTCCGCACGGGAGAGCACCAGCAGCTCGGGCTCCTGCGGGTCGCGCCGCCGGCGCGGCGGCGGCAGGTTGGAGAACGCCTCGCGGGCCCGCCCGCCGTCGTCGCGCAGCAACCCGAGACCGGTACCCGGCACGGCCGCGTAGCGGTCGGAGCCCCCGGAACCGCCGCCCCCGGCGGGCTCCACGCGGTAGGTGGCGAATCCGAGGAAGGTGAAGTGGTTGTTCTCGATCCACTCGAGGAAGGCGCGGGTCTCCGCGAGCTCCTCGGGATCGACCGGCGGCGGTGACGCCCGCAGGTCCGCGATGCTGCGGCGCAGCGCTTCGCGCATCGCCGCCCAGTCCTCCACCGCGGCCCGCACGTCGCCGAGGGCGGCGCGCACCTCCGCCGCGATCGAGTCCAGCACCTCGGGCTCGGTCTGGCGATCGGCCTCGATATGGATGATCGCCTCGACGACGGATCCGTCCGCCTCCTCGTCCAGCGGGAGGAGCGCCTCGACGCGGCCGCCGTCGCCGCGCCGCAAGCGCAGCACCGGGTGGACGACGAGGTGGCTCGTGTACCCGCGGCGGTTGAGCACCATCCGCACCGAGTCGACCAGGAACGGCATGTCGTCGGTGACGATCTCGACGATGGTGTGGGTCGACTGCCAGCCGTGCTGCTCGACCTGCGGGTTGTAGACCCGGACCTTCGGCGCCCCCGGCGCGCGCCGCCGGGCGAGGTTGAGGTGCGCCGCCGCCGCGCCGTAGAGGTCGTCCGGGTTGCGCTCGGCGAGGTCGTCGGGCGAGACGCCCGCGTAGTACCCCGCAACGAAGTCCAGGACGAGACCGACGTCCCCGGCGCTCACCCGCTGGCGCACGCGCGCGGCCACATCGTCCATGAGCTCCGTCGGATGGGTCGTCGGCCGAGCCGTCATGGCGGGTCACCTCCCCTCGCGGCGGACGGCCAGTATAGACGGTTCGGGATCGGCCCGGGCCGCCCGTCGGGCGGCGGCGCAGAACCATTCAGAAGTCGTGGCCACCGGCCGCCAGACCGGAATCTCGCACGGTGGCTGGCGGTCTTCCGGCATCGAAGACCCGATTCGAGCGTCTGATGAACCGCTCGTCACGACTTCCGGAGAGCCCTGGGCGGCGGCGATGTTCCGTCGCCGGTGTCGCCGCCGTCATGAGACGGCGCCCCGGTCATGGCGCGACGGCCCTCGTTCCGCCGCCGCCATCCACTCGTCGAGCCGGGCATACGTGGCCGCCTCGACCCTCAGACCGACCTTCGTGCGCCGGTCCAGGACATCCTCCGCGCGGCGCGCCCACTCGTTCGCCATCAGGTATGCGACCTCCGCTTCGTGGAGGCCGGCGCCGAAGTCACGCCCGAGATCGGCCAGGGAGCGCGCGCCGTCGAGCAGACGTCCGGCGCGGTCTCCGTACCGGCGCGCGAGGCGGTGGGCGAGCGCTCCGGGCAGCCAGGGATGCGCGGCGCGCAGCCGCGCGAGGAAGCCCGGGAAGTCGGCCCCGTCGATCCCCTCCCCGCCAGGCAGCCGCGCGCGGGTGGTCCAGCCGGGCCCGAGGCCGGGGAGGAACGGCGAGAGCTTCTCCATCGCGTGCTCGGCGAGCTTGCGGAACGTCGTGATCTTGCCGCCGAAGACGCTGAGGATCGGCGCCTCGCCGCCGGGGGCGTCCAGGTCGAAGGCGTAGTCGCGGGTCACCGCGCTCGGGTTCTCCACCGCATCGTCGCAGAGCGGCCGCACGCCCGAGAAACGCGCCACGATGTCGTCACGTCCGGGTGGAGAGCGAAAGTACCGGCCGAGCACACGCAGCAGATAGTCGACCTCGCGCTCGTCCATCGCGACGGCCTCGGGACGGCCCTCGAACGGGACGTCGGTGGTGCCGATCAGGGCGAGATCGTCCTCGAACGGATTGACGAAGACGACGCGCCGGTCGTCGTTCTGCACCAGGTACGCCTGCTCCCCGGCCCAGAACCTGCGCGTGATCAGGTGGCTCCCCTTGACGAGCCGCACCCGGCGGGCGGAGCTGCGCCCCGCGATGCGGGAAACGACATCCTCCACCCACGGGCCGGCCGCGTTGACGAGCGTGCGGGCGCGCACGCTCAGGCGGGCGCCTGTCGCCTCGTCCCGCATCGACACCGTCCAACGCCGGCCCTCGCGCCTCGCCGCGACGCACTGGCAGCGGGTCAGGATCCGCGCACCGCGCTCGGCGGCGTCGAGGGCCGCGAGGACCACCAGGCGCGCGTCGTCGACCCAGCAGTCGGAGTACTCGTAGGCGACGCGGAAGTCCGGCTTGAGCGGCGCGCCTTCCGGCGCCCGGGCGAGGTCGAGGGTGCGCGTGCCCGGCAGGCGCCGCCGCCGCCCGAGGATGTCGTAGAGCAGAAGCCCGAGCCGGACGAGCCACCGCGACCGGCCGCCCGGGCCCTGCGGCATCACAAACCGCATCGGCCACACGATGTGCGGCGCCGCCTCCAGGAGCACCTCGCGCTCGATCAGCGCCTCGCGCACGAGGCGGAGCTCGAGGTACTCCAGGTAGCGCAGCCCGCCGTGGATCAGCTTGCCGGAGCGCGAGCTGGTGCCTTCGGCGAGGTCGCCCCTCTCGCAGAGGAGCACCGAGAGCCCGCGTCCGGCCGCATCGCGGGCGATGCCGGCGCCGTTGACGCCGCCGCCGATGACGCAGACGTCGACCTCGCCGAGGTCGCGGCCCGTGCTCGCGTCGTTCACGCTCCCTTCGCCCGGCCCGTCGCCCATGCCCCGCCTCCGGTCAGCAGGGACTGAGCGGAGGCTCGCCGGCGATGAAGCGTCTCACCTCCTCGGCCGCCCGGGCCGCGGCGATGCGCACCGTCCTGAGCGACGCGCCCGCGATGTGCGGGGTCAGCGTCACGTTCGGAAGCCGGAGCAGCGCCCAGTCGGGCGGCACCGGCTCGACCGCGAAGGTCTCGAGCATCGCGCCGCCGAGCCGGCCGCTTTCGAGCGCGCGGGTGAGCGCCTCGTAGTCCACCATCGGCCCGCGCGCGGTATTGACGAAGAACGCGCCCGGCTTCATGCGCGCGAAGGCGTCCCCGTCCATGAAGCCCTCGGTCTCGGAGGTGACGCGCGCGTGCAGGGTCACCACCTCCGATCCTTCGAGCAGGTCCTCGAGCGCGACGCGACGCACGCCGGCGCCCGCGTCTTCCGGCGCGAGCTGAACGTAGGGGTCGGCGACCAGGATGCGGCAGCCGAACGCCGTCAGCAGCCGCACGACGCGGGCTCCGACCTCCCCGTAGCCGATCACGCCGACGGTCATGTCGGAGAGCTCGTTCCCGACCTCGTCGGCGCGGAAGAGGTCGCCGCGCCACTCGCCGCGCCGCAGCGCTTCGTGGCCCCGGGTGATGTTGCGGGTCACGGCGAGAATCGCTCCGAGCGTGAACTCCGCCACCGCCGACGCGTTGCGCCCCGGCGTGTTGACGACCAGGATCCCCCGTTCGCGCGCTGCCGTCCGGTCGATGTTGACCGGCCCGCCGCGCGAGACGGCGACGAGCCTGAGCCCGGGAAGCCGCTCCATCATGGACGCCGAGAGCGGCGCGAGGTGGGTGATCAGGATCTCGGCGCCGCCGACCCTGGCGACGATGTCGTCCGGCGCGCCCATGTACTCCCTGAGCCCCTCCAGGCCCGCGACCCGATAGCCATGCTCCATGGGCTCGTCCGGCCACGGCAGCTCGTGGAGCCGGGCCTCGACCCCGGCTCCGCAGGCGTCGCGCAGCGCCGCCTCGAACATCTCCGGGAGCATGAACCGGTCGCCGATGATTGCGACCTCCCTCCTCATCGGTCCGGCCCTCCCCCGGCGGCGGCGAGCGGAGCCCACAGGGGCGCCAGCGCGGTGCGGGTGCGCACGTAGAGCGGGAACAACCGTTCGTAGACCGCGGCGAGCGCCGGGTCCGGGGGCTGCGCTTCGGCGAGGTACGGCGCGACCCAGTCGGCGGCGCAGGCCGCCATGTCGGGGTAGAGGCCCTGCTGCACGGCCGCGATCATCGCCGCCCCCGCGGCCCCGGCCTCCTCGCGGTCGATGCCGCGCACCGGGCGATTCAGCACCCCGGCAAGGATGCCGCGCATCGCCTCCGAGCGCGCCGCGCCGCCGGCGAGACGCACCTCCGCGGGGAGGTCGCCCATGTCGGTGTAGCAGTCGCGCGCCGCGAACGCGAGACCCTCCAGCACCGCGCGCACCAGCTCGGCGAGGCCGGCGTTCGAATCGAGCCCGGTGAAGCTCGCGCGTGCCTCCGGGGCAAGGAACGGCCCGCGCTCGCCGGCGGTCGAGATATAGGGATGATAGAGCGCCCGGCCGGCGCCGGCGGCGAGGGCGAGGGCGTCGACCCGGGGCAGCAGGTCCGCACGGTCCTTCTCGATGCCGGCCCCGGCGAGGACCTCGCGCATCAGGTCGAGCAGCCAGTCGATGTTGAGAGTCGCCGACAGGTTCGAATGCATCTGCACGTAGGCGTCCGGTACCGGGAAGCAGAGCGTGTAGCCGGTGCGGCCGGGACCGAGCCGCACCGAGTGCGCACCGGTCGTGTACCGCATGTGCACCCCAGTCGAGCCGACGATCGAGAGACCGGCTTGGGCCCCGGGATCGTAGAGCCCGCCGCCGAGCGCGGTGCAGAGCACGTCGAGGTAGCCGAGCACCACCGGCAGCCCCTCCGGCAGTCCGATCTCGGCCGCGGCCGCCGCGCGCAGCGGATGCGATTCCCGCGTCCCGTCCACGATGGGCGGCAGCAGCCGCGCGTGCGCGGCGAGCCCGAACTGCTCGAGTGGCGCCTCGGCATAGCGGCGCGTACGGAAGTCGCCGAAGGTGAAGACGGCTTCGGACGGGTCGGTCGCCCGCTGCCCCGTGAGCCTGAAGTAGAGCCAGTCCTTGCAGTGGAACGCGGTGGCGGCGCGGGCGAGGCGCTCCGGAGTGTGCCGCGCCATCCAGGCGAGCTGGCTCGACTGCTGGCACGGCGCCGCGCCGGTGCCGGTGGTCTCGTACAGGGCGCCGTAATGCGCCCCCTCGCACACCGCCCGGGTCTCGTCCGCCGCCCGGCTGTCGAGCCACAGCCAGGCGGGGCCGACGGGGCCGCCTCCGGCATCGATCAGCCACGTGCCGTCGCCCTGCCCCGTCACCGCCAGCGCGCAGACGCGGTCGCGGACCTCTGGCGCACCCGAAAGCAGGTCGCGCAGGGTCCCGGCCGCCTCCTCCCACGTCCAGGCCATGTCCTGCTCCGCCGCACCGCCCGCGCCGGTGCGATAGCGGTTCGGGCGCGCCGCCACCGCAAGCTGGTCCCCGCCGCGCGTGAAGGCCACGGCCTTGAGCACCGACGTCCCGGCATCCATGCCGACGAGCACGTCACGGGTCATGCGAGGTTGTCCCCGTGCGACAGCCCCTCGACGAGATAGCGCTGGGCATAGAGCGGGAGCAGCACCAGCAGCGGCGGCGCGAACCGGAACGAGAGCAGGGTGAAGGCGATGTCCTCGCCGAGGCGGAACCTGAACCGGGCGAACGCGTAGGCGGCGGGCACCCCGAGCACGAGCGCGGACATGCCCCCGAGCAGCTCGCGGCGGCTCATCTTTCCATCCAGGTACGCCTGGACCCGATCCGTTTCCTTCTCGTACATGGGAGAGTCTCCTCGCTTCCGGTTCACCCCGAGGGCGCGCGGTGTCCGGGAGGCTGCGCCGGCCTCCCCTCGACGAGGCTGCGCCCGGTCGCCTCGTCGGTAATGAGTCCCCTGAGCAGGCCGCTGCGCAACACCGAGCGCAGCGCCTCGACCTTCTCCGCGCCGCCCGCGACGGCGACGATCATCCGGCCCCGCAGCTCGTCGACCCCGGGGGACATCGCGCGCCCGCACAGACCGCTCGCCACGAGGCCGCCATCGGAATCGAAGTAATGGCCCAGGATCTCGCCCGCCGCGCCGCCCGCCCGAAGCTCGGCGATCTCGTCCTCCCGGACCATTCCCGTCTCGCTCAGATGCGCGTGGCCGTCCACCTCGCCGACTCCGACGAGCAGCAGCGAGGCGGCGCGGCTCATCTCGAACACGTCGCGGACGCCCGCCTGCGCCATCAGCACCTCCTTGTCCGACGGCGACTTCGCGAAGAGCGGCACCGGCACCAGATAGGCCTCCGCGCCGGTCTTTTCGGCCAGGGCGTGGATCACGTCGTACGGATTGGCGGCAAGCTTTCGCGTCAGGCCTCCGAGCAGCGACACGAACGCCACGTCCCGGCACTGCATCGAGGGCAGCGCCTTCACCACGGCGGACAGCGTGCGTCCCTGTCCGATGCCGATCCATCGGTGGGCGCCGTGCTCCAGCGCTCCGCGCAGGTAGCCGGCGCCGGTGAGTCCCAGGGTCCGCAGGAGCAGCGGCCCTTCCCCGAGGTCCGGCGCAACGCGACAGACATGGAGGTCATGCCGGGCGGTGAGGGCTTCTTCCAGCGCCACGCACTCGGAGACCTCGGCATCGACGAAGACCCGCACCAGCCCTTCCCGCGTCGCACGCGCAATCAGCCGGTGCGCCTTCGTCGACGGCACGCCCAGCCGTCTGGCGATCTCGCCCTGGGTAAGACGGCCCGAGAAGTAGAGCCACGCGGCACGCGCGGAGAGGCTCGCCTCCTGCTCGCGGATTCGCGCCCGATTCGCCGCGTCCACCTTCTCCCCCCTTCCGGTTGGTGCGATATTTTGCAACACTTGCAAATGTTTCCGCTTTTGGCAGGCGGATGTCAACGGCATGCCGCACGGCGGATCGCGACCCGGCCCCGTGCCCCGTGGTCCCGGACATCGCCGCGGCTTGCGAATACACCGCTCGTGCGGCGGAGGCAGGGCCGTCCGGGAAGCCGCGGCGCGCGGTTTCCCGGACGCTCGAGCGGGACCTTCGATGCCGAAGGACCGCCGGCCACCGCACGATGTTCCGGGTTCGCGGCCGGTGACCGCGGCCTCTGAAATGGTCCTGCGGCGGAGGGGCGCGGCCGGCGCCGCCTCCCCGAGGCCCGGGAATCGTCCCGCGTGGCGGTTGCTCCGGTGCACGGACCGGGGCTGGCCGCCCTCTCACAGGAGAGCCCGATGAAACAGAAGGAGAAGGAGCTGCGGCGCGAGATCGTCGCGCGCTGCCGCGAGATGAACGCCAGCGGGATCAACCAGGGGACGTCCGGCAACATCTCGGTCCTGTTCGAAGACCGGATGCTCATCTCTCCGTCGGCGATTCCCTACGACGAGCTGGAGCCGGAGATGATCGCCTCGTTCGCGCTCGACGGCAGCGGCGCCTGGGAGGGGCCGGCGAGGCCTTCGACGGAGTGGCGATTCCACCTCGACCTGCTGCGCGAGCGCCCCGATGCGCAGGCCGTGGTGCACGCCCATCCGCCCTACTGCACGACGCTCGCGATCGCGCGCAGGGAGATCCCCGCCTGCCACTACATGATCGCCGCGTTCGGCGGCAACAGCATCCGCTGCGCCGGGTACGCGACCTTCGGCACCCAGGAGCTCGCCGACCTCGCGCTCGACGCGATCCGGGACCGGACCGCGTGCCTTCTCGCCAACCACGGCATGATTGCGATCGGCGGGACCCTGGCCAAGGCCATGTGGCGCGCGATCGAGCTGGAAACCATCGCGCGCCAGTACTACCTCAGCCTCCAGATCGGCGGTCCGGTGCTGCTGAGCGACTCCGCCATCGACCTCACCGCACAAGGATTCGCGAGCTACGGACTGCAGGACGACGCGGGCGCACGTCCACCGGGGAAGGCGCCGCGCCGGCGCGCGGCCCGGGCGTAGGCGGAGCGTTTCCCGGCCCGGCGCCCCCGCAAAGGGCTCGGGGACGAATTCGAAGCCCCGGGGAGCGCCGGCCCGGGAGCTTCGGTGCGATACGGAGATTCCCGGAGCCGGGTCCGGAGCTCCGGCGGACGTCCCGGCGAGGCGAAGCGGCCGGCGCCGAACGACGCCGGCCGCTTCGCCACGACCATGGACAGTGACCGAAACAAGATTGCCGACTGTCCCCGGAGAGGCTCCGCTCTTGCAGGACGGCACGCTCGATACGCGGCAAGGTCATTCTCGCCGGCGCCCTATGCGAACCACCAGCGCTCGGCGTGCTTGTGGCCGTCCAGCTCCCAGTTGTTCCCGATGACTTCCGGCACGAACAGCCTGTCGCTGTGCGCCATCGTGTCCGCCTGGAACAGGGGCAGGCCGACCCCACCTTCGTCGTGGACGATGCGCTGCATCTCGACGTACATCTCGCGGCGCTTCGCCGTATCCAGCTCGGCTCGCGCCTGCACCAGCAGCTCGTTGAACCGGCCGTGCTTCCAGAACGTGTCGTTCCAGCTCGCGTCCGCCGCGTAGATCTGCGAGAAGATCCAGTTCTCGGTGGGTCGGCCGCTCCAGTAGCAGGCGCTGAACGCCTTCTGCATCCAGACGTTGGACCAGTAGCCGTCGTCCGGCTCGCGCACCACCTCGATGTCGAGACCCGCCGGGCGGGCCGACTCCCGCATCAACTGTCCGGCGTTGACCGCACCGCTGAAAGCGGTCTCGGCGGCATGGAACCTGATGCTCAGGTTTTCCATGCCGGCCTGCCTGAGGTGGTATTTCGCCCTGTCCGGATCGTAGATCCGCTGCGGCAGCTCGTCGGTGGTGGCCCGGTAGATGTTGGCCGGGCCGATGGGGTTGTCGTTCCCGATCTCCCCGTAGCCGAAGATGATCTTGTCGAACCACTCCTGCCGGTTGATGATGTTCTTGACGGCGAGCCGGACGTCGTTGTTGTCGAACGGCGCGGTGTCGGTGCGCATCGGCAGGGTAAGCTGCTTGTTGCCGGTCACGGATCGGACGTGAAGTCCCGGCAGCCGCTTCAGCCGCTCGACGATCTTCGGGTCCACGTTGTTGATGCAGTCGACGGAGTTCGTCCGCAAGGCATTGAGCCGCGCGTTCGGGTCGGCAATCTGGAGCGTCTCCACCTCGTCGAAGTGGGCCCGGCCCTCCTTCCAGTAGTTCGGGTTGCGCTTCACCAGCGTGCGGATGCCCGGCTCGTGCTCGGCCAGGGCGTAGCCGCCGGTTCCGGTTCCCGACTGCCAGTCGATGGTGCCGTCGCCGTTGGAGGGGCAGATGAGGACATGGTAGTCGCTCATCAGGAACGGGAAGTCGGCGTCGCCGCCCGACAGATGGACCGTGACGCCATGCCTGCCGTCGGCCTCGACCGACTCGATCCCCTTCAGGATGCCCTTTGCCGCGGACTTCGAATCCTCGGCGAGATGGTGCCTGATGGAGTCGACGACGTCCTGGACCTCCAGGGTCTTGCCGTTGTGGAACTCGACCCCCTGGCGAATCCTGAACATCCAGGTCTTCGCGTCGGGGGTGGAGTCCCAGCTCTCCGCCAGCTCCGGAATCAGCTCGCCGGTGGCGGACACCTCGGTCAGGTTGTTGCGGACCTGTCCGAACAGCACGTTGATCATGTAGGAATCCAGGATGAGCCCGGGGTCCAGGACGTCGCTGGTCGCGCCGCCGGTGGTGCCGGTACGCAGCCGGCCTCCCTTCTTCGCCGCCGCCCGGGCGGTGTTGAACATCGAGGACGCGGCGGTCGTCGACAGGCCGAGCGCGATGGCCGTGACCATGAAGTCACGCCGGCCGATCCTCCCCGTCGCGAGGGACGATCGGAGCCGGCCGATCTTCTCCACCGCCTCTCGATCCGAAACCGTGGCGGCCGGGGCCGTCGTCTCGCGCCTGCTGGGTTTTCTGGGCATGGGTGATTCTCCTGACGGTTCGGAGACAGGGACCATGAACGCCGTCCCGGGTCGACCGCGTGCGCGGGCCGGGCGTGGCGCATGTCCGGGGGACAAGCTCCGGAACGATCCGGGCCGCCCCCCGCCATCCCGATCAGGATGCATGGGCCCAGGAGCTTCGCTGTCTCCATCGG
Organism: Gammaproteobacteria bacterium; assembly: GCA_965202735.1. Taxonomy (GTDB): domain Bacteria; phylum Pseudomonadota; class Gammaproteobacteria; order HK1; family HK1; genus HK1. The sequence goes on along the minus strand of OZ241844.1, from coordinate 61,359 downwards.
GACCCGCACGATAGGCACGGCGTCTCCGGAGCGTCAAGCAGGCGGGCTTCCGGCCAGCGGGCTCCCGGCTCAGGCCGCGCCGCGGCGGTCGAAGCGGTCGAGCAGGCTCCCCGCGAGCAGGTGATAGCTGATGCCGGCCTGGCGGTACCGGTGGAATGCGAACCGCTCCGGCCCGCGCACCTCGACCAGCGGCTCTCCCTCGTCGAGGACCACGCCGGCGAGCTGCTGCCCCATCAGGGTGGCGCTCGCCACGCCGCGCCCGTTGTAGCCGAGGCCCGCGCAGACGCCCCGGTCGAGGGCGAAGAGCCGCGGCAGGTGATCGCGGGTCATGGCCGGCCAGCCGGCCCAGTGATACTCCCAGTCCACCCCTTCGAGCTGGGGGAAGAGGCGCAACGCCGCGGCGCGGACGTGCGGGGTGTCTGCGCGGTCGCGCACGTCGAACCAGCGGCCGCGCCCGCCGATGACGAACCGGCCCTGCCGGTCGAGCCGGTAGTAGACGATGACCCGCGCGGTCTCCGACACCGCGTGCCGCCCCGGCAGCACCGAGGGCAGCACGTTGTGGCCGAGCGGCGCGGTGGCGGTGACGAAGCTCGCCACCGGCACCACCGACTGGCGCAGCCCCGGCCACAGGTCGCCGGTGTAGCCGTTCGTCGCGAGCACCACGCGCTCGCACCCGACCGAGGCCCGCCCGGTCCGGACCGACCATCCGGCGCCGTCGCGAACGACGGCGGTGGCCGCGCTCGCGCCGTGGATGATCGCGCCCTCCTCCAGCGCGGCGCGGGCGAGCCCGCGCGCATACGCGAGCGGCTGGACGCTGCCGCCGCGCGCATCGTGCATCCCGGAGTCGTAGCGCCGGGTGCCGAGGAGCTCCGCGACCTCGGCGCGTTCGAGATACCGTGCCTCGCGCCCCCGCGCCCGCCACTGGCGCGCCCACTCGCGGTTGAAGCGGCGTCCCTTGGCCCCGAACCCGCCCTGGACGTAGCCCGGACGCACCGCCTCGCACTCGATGCGATAGCGCTCGATCAGCTCGAAGACGAGGTCGCAGCTCCGGTCCCCGAACTCGAGGAAGCGCTCGCCCCATGTCGGCCCCAGGGTCGCGAGGACGTCCGCGGGCAGCATCTTCGCGCCACCCGGGTTCACCTGACCGCCGTTGCGGCCCGAGCACCCCCACCCCGGCTCGCCGGCGTCGAGCACCACCACCCGCCGGCCGGCGCGGGCGAGGTGGAGCGCGGCCGAAAGCCCCGTGTAGCCGGCGCCGACCACGACCACGTCGGCCGTGTCGCCGGATTCGAGCGGTGGACACTCCGGACCGGGCGGCGCGGTGGCCGCCCACAGGCTGTCGGGCATCGCGGGCGCCATGTCAGGCCACCGGGATCATATGGCCGAATCATCACCGGACATGCATCGGCCCCCGCCGCCTCCGCGCGCGCGCCGCTCGCGCATGCGGCGGCGGATGGCTTCGTCGGCGGCCTCCGCGCTCCCGGAGCCGGGCGCGGCGGGCTCGGAGCCGGGCTCGGCGGATCCGGAACCAGGCTCGGCGGGTCCGGCGCCGGGTGCAGGGGATGCGGCAACGAGCGCGGTGGACCCGGAGCCGGGCGCGGCGGACCCGGAGCCGGGCGCGGCGGACCCGGAGCCGGGCGCGGCGGACCCGGAGCCGGGCGCGGCGGCGTCGAGGGCCGCGATCACCTCGTCGGTGCGGGTGACGATGGCGACGTTCCGCATCGCGTAGCCGATGCTCGCGGCGTGCCACTCGGCGTTCATCGTGGAGCAGGCGTCCTCGGGCACGACCATGAAGTAGCCCTTGTCGGCCCCGGTGCGGGCGGTGTGTTCGATCGACATGTTGGTCCACGCCCCGATGTCGATGAGGATGTCGCGCCCGCCGGACCTGAGCACCGTCTCCAGCGACGAGCCCTCCCATGCGCTCATGCGCATCTTGGCGACCACATGGTCGCCGGGCCTGGGCTCCAGACTTTCCACCGGCGCCGCGCCCCACGTGCCGCGCACCAGTGCGCCCGCATCCGCCAGGCCCTCGAAGAGCGGCGCGTTGAGGGTGAGGCCCGGCGCGGTGACCCAGACGTTGCCTCTCGCGTCGCACTTCATCCCGTCGGGGACCCCGGCCTCGCGCGAGGACCGGATCCCCTGGGCGAACAGACGCCCGTGCGAGAGCGCGCCGTCCGGGGCCACGTCGAACGCCCGGATGAGGGCGCGGGTGGTGTCGTTGACGTAGAGCCGGCTCTCGTCGGGCGAGAAGCACAGCCCGTTCGGCTGGTCGAACTGGCGCCGGTCGACGACGAGATGGAGCGCACCGTCCGGCGACACCCGGAACACCCCCTGCCACCCGAGCTCGCGCGGGCGCTCGACGCCGTAGTGGGGCATCCGTCCGAACCACGGGTCGGTGAAGTAGATGGAGCCGTCGGAGCGCACGCACACGTCGTTCGGGCTGTTGAGCTCCTTGCCCTCGAAACGGGAGGCGAGGACCTCGCGGCGGCCGTCCGGGAGCTGGCGCACGAGGCTCGAGGTGGCGTGCTCGCAGACGACGAGGTTCAGGTCCGCGTCGTAGGTCATGCCGTTGCCCTTGTTGGACGGGCGCATGACCTCGCGTACCCCGCCCGCCTCGTCCCACCGCCGCCGCACGTCGCCCGGCATGTCGGAGAACAGCAGGTAGTGCCCGGTCGGGTGCCAGAGCGGTCCCTCGGTGAACGTGAATCCGGTGCCGATCCGGCGCACCGGCGCGTCGGGGTCGACGAGGGACGTGAGCTCGGTGCGGCGAACGTCGTGGATCATTCCCGGTCCTGCCCGGCTGAGCGGCGAACGTGGCGGAACATTCCCGGTCCTCCCCGGCCCGGCCGCGCCGCCGGGCTCTCCGCCCTCTCCCCGATTCTGATCGCAAGTGGCGGTGGACCGCAATCGCGCGGACCGAAGACCAGCGATTCCCGCCAGCGCCCGGAAGAGGCCGTACCGTGATGGAATCGTGGTGTGATTTCGACCTTCGGGGCGTCGAGCCGAAGGGATTTCGGGGGCCTGTTCCCGCCCGGCGGGAATTGCTGCCGGCGGTCGGGCCCGCTTGCTCGTGGACATGCGGGCGGATAGCGTTGCCGCGTGCCCGGCGCGCACGATCCGGGTCATCGGGGCGGCGGCAGGGGACAGCCCCGCGCACCCCATCGACGGAGCTGGCATCATGCTCCGGCGCCACGAAGGGAGAGACCGATGACCCGGCAGCGTCTTCCGATCGGGATCCAGGACTTCCCGACGATCCGGAGCGAGGGCTTCTACTATGTCGACAAGACCCCGCTCGTCCGGCGGCTGGTGGACGAGGGGCGCCACTACTTACTGTCACGCCCGCGCCGCTTCGGCAAGAGCCTGCTGCTCGACACGCTGCGATCCCTGTTCGCCTGCCACGAGCCCCTGTTCCGGGGGCTGGACATCCACCCGCACTGGGACTGGTCCGCGCCGCACCCGGTGGTACGGCTGAGCTTCGGCGGGAAGTACAACGAGCCCGGGGACATCGAGCGCAACATCCTGACCCAGCTCGCGCTGATCGAACGCAATGCCGGTCTCCCGCCCGCTGCCTGCACGACCGGACCCGAACGCCTTCTCGACCTTCTCGACCGCCTGCACGACGCCACCGGCCGGCCGGTCGTGGTGCTGGTGGACGAGTACGACAAGCCGATCCTCGACGTGCTCCACGACCCGGACCTCGCGACCACCAACCGGGACTACCTGCGCGGCTTCTACGGCGTCGTCAAGGACAGCGCCGAGCATGTCCGCTTCGTCTTCGTCACCGGAGTGAGCATGTTCTCGAAGGTCAGCCTGTTCTCGGGGCTGAACAACCTGAAGGACATCAGCCTCGACCCGCGCTACGCCACGGTGTGCGGCTACCGGGAGGCGGACCTGGACCGGGTGTTCGGGCCGGAGCTGGCCGGTCTGGACCGCGCCGAGGTCCGGACCTGGTACAACGGCTATCACTGGCGGGGCGGGGAGCGGGTCTACAACCCCTGGGACGTGCTGCTGCTGCTGCGGAGCCGGGAGTTCCGTCCCCACTGGTTCGAGACCGGGTCGCCGGAGTTCCTGTTCCGGATGCTGATGGAGAGGTCGGTGAGTCCGATGGAGCTGGAGGGCCGGCTGGCGGGGATGTCGCTGGTGTCGAAGTTCGACGTGGGGGACATCGACATCGAGGCGCTGCTGTTCCAGACCGGCTACCTGACCATCTCGGAGGAGATGAGGGAGGGTCACCGGACCCTGTACCGACTGGACTATCCCAACCTCGAGGTCCGGGTCAGTCTGAACGACGGGCTGCTCGGGTGGCTGGGGAAGAAGGGGGTGGAGCCGCTGGAGCGGGGGCGGGAGCTGTGCGCGCTGCTGGAGGCGAACGACTTCGCGGGCTTCGGGGAGAGGCTGCGCGCGTGGCTCGCGGGGATTCCCTACCAGTGGCACGCGAAGGGCGACCTCGCACGCTACGAGGCGTGGTATGCGAGCCTGCTGTACATGTGCCTGTGCTCGGTGGGTGTGGAGCTGCGGGTGGAGGAGGCGTCGCATCGGGGGCGTGCGGACATGGTGGTGCGTCTCGGGGGTCAGGTCTTCGTGGTGGAGTTCAAGATGGCCGAGGGCGAGGAGGGCGGCGCGGCCGCGCTCGATGCGGCGCTGGCGCAGATGCGCGAGCGGGGCTACGCGGAGAAGTACCGTGCGGAGGGGACGCCGGTCCACCTGATCGGGGTGGCCTGCGGTCGCGAGGCGCGGAACCTTCTCGACATCCGCGCCGAGCCCGCATGAGCGGGGGGTCGCGTTCGCAACGGCGGGATGCTCTCGCTCACGGCAAGCGCCCATCCCGACCCCCCCTCACCCCAAGCCCCTCTCCCGCGGGAGAGGGGCTTCCTTCTTCCCGCCGAAGCACCGCTCATCGCGGCGGACTCCTGAAAGTCCGGCCGCGGACTCGACCGAGCGAGAGCATGTGGCGGCAGAGCGCCTCCGGCGACGAGCCGTCGCCGAGGTCGTCGAGAAACGGCGCGATGGCGGCGAGGGCCGCGGTCTCGGGCCGGAACCCGGGGTCGGCCGCGAGGGGGGTGAGCCAGCTCACCCGCCACGCAAGCCTGGAAAGGCGCGAGACGGCACCGGTCATGGTGTCGGGGCCGCCGCGCTCCAGACCGTCCGAGAGCACCACGACGGCGGCGCCGCGCGCGCAACCGGCGAAGCGGGGCACCGCGAGAAAGGCGGCGAGCACATCGCCGATGCGGGTGCCTCCGTCCCAGTCGGACACCAGGGAGGATGCCCTGGCGAGCGCCGCCTCGGGGTTGCGCAGCCGCAACGCCCCGGTGATCCGGGTGAGCCGGGTGCCGAGGGTGAGGCCTTCCATGCGCTCGGCCGTCCGGGAGAGCACGTGCGCGAACCGCAACGCGGTCTCCGTATGCTCCTTCATCGAGCCGGAGACGTCGATCAGCAGGAGGATCCGCCGCTGGCGGAGCATGCGCCGGCGCCAGGGCAGCACCGGCGTGTCGCCGCCCTGCCGGACCGCGGCGCGGAGCGCGCGCGGCAGGTCGACGGCCCCGCCCTTGCGCGCCCGCCGGCTGCGCAATCCCCGGCGGCGCGGCAGGCGTTCCGGAGCCTCGCGCGCGAACCGGCGCAGGGGTTCGAGCCCGGCGCCGGCCTGGAAACGCCGACCACCCGGCAGCTCCGTCGCGGTGGCGGACCGGCCCGACTCGCCGAGGTCGGGCGCTTCCGGCGGCTCCCGGGTCGCGCCGTCCTCGTCATCGTGGAGCCGGACCTCCGTCTCGTCCTCGCTCTCCCGGGGAACGGACACGAGCTCGCCGTGGAACCAGGCCCGGAACAGGGCGTCGAACTCCCCGCTCCGTTCACGCGGGGGGCTCAGGGTCGCGACCGCGGCGCGGCGCACGTCGTCGATGCCGCGCGGCCCCAGCAGCTCCACTGCCTGAAGGAACGCGACGGTCTGCTCGGGCGAGAGTAGACGCTTGCGAAACATGAGGGCCAATGTTGTGCGAAACATGTTGCGCGGGACTTGGCGGGATGAGGCGGGACCTGGAAAAATCCACACCGTGTTGAAATAATCAAATGACGATATATCAGCTCGATCCCTTCAGCGCGCCCTCCATGTAATCGTTGACGAGGGCTACGATCTCGCGCGTGTCGTCCCCGGACAGCCCGAGGAACGGGCGGGCCGGGATGTCGCCCCAGGGGATGGGCGCACCGTTCGACATCGACCCGAACGCGCCCCGCTCGGCGCCGAGCTGGTGGGTGCCGGCGTAGATGAGCGGCGAGCCGACCTCCACCCGGTCGCGCCTCGCCTGATAGACCAGGCCGGAGCCGCCAAGGGTGCCGCTCTCGGTCAGGATCTTCCCGACGTTCCTCCGCTTGCGCCCTCGCGTCACCTCGCTGAGCGGCGCCCAGGGCGTCCCGTCCGGGGCGGTCTCGGAGGCGAACCGATCGCGGGTGGTGCGAAGCAGGTACTCGCCGAGGTCGCGCATGAGCGGGGTCGCGTCATGCGCCGCGTCGGCCAGGCGATTCAGCGCGGCCATGACCTCCGCGGAGTCGAAGGTGATGTGGAGGGTGGCGCCGGCCATCGTCGTTCAGCGCCCGGGAGCCGAGCGCACCGGTGCGCCCCGGCTACGGGAGGTACTCCTTGCCGGGGATGAGGTCGCGCTCGACGCCGTCGAAGATGCCGCGGGGCGGCGGGTGGGGCGTGCCCTCGGTTGGGGTGGCCCCGCGGAGGATGGCCGGCATCCGATCGGCGCCCAAGCCGCCGGGCCAGCACCACGCCGGCAACAGGCGCAGAAAATCGTCCGGATTGTGGGCGGGGTCGTGCAGAACGATGGACTGCACGTAGTCGCTCACTCTGAGCGGGAGCTCCTGCGCGAGCTGTGCCCGGAGCCGCTCGGCGAACTCACCGTCGCCCTCGACCGTCCCCGCCTCGTCGTCCCAGATGATCTCCGGCGTGTCGCCCAAGTCGATCGGAATGACGTGTCTGGCCATGTGGGGTGCCCGAGCCGCAGGGTGAGCGATCAAGAAGATAGCACGATCCGGGCGCGACAGAGTTTTTGAGACTGCACGATTTTCGGGCTAATTTCGGGCAAAAGAACCCAATCGGCGCAGAAAATCCACCGGATCATGACTGCGGGTCGAAGCGCATCAGCACCCCGAGGGCGAAGTCGAGCAGCTCGGGGTCCTCCTCTGCCAGCTTCTTGATGTCCATCCCCGGCGGCGCGCGTAGCATCCCCTCGAACGTCATGCTGATCACCTCCATTGGCCCCTCCGGCCACCCCGGACCGGGATACTCGGCGCCGAAGTAGGGATCGATATAGCGGTCCTTGCGGCCTACCACGCCCGGGTAGCCCTTCAGCGGCGCCACCGGATCGCGGCTCCCGTCCGGGCGGGTGGTGCGCCGGCGGTGCATGCGCACGCAGCGCGCATCGAGCCCCGGCACGGTCTCCTGAATGTGGTGCATATACTCGTGCAGCGCCGTCGAGTAGGTCGGCTGGGTGCTGATGACGGCCCGCCCCGGCGGGACCTTGACGGGCTTGAGGCCGGGGGTGTGGAGGATGGGGGGCGCCGCGGTTGGCCGCAGGTAGTACCCGAGCGGTCCCTCGGCCCCGACCGGGCGATGCCGCACGCTCACCCGCACCTGGTTCGCGGATCGGACCCACGAGGCGGGGAGCTCCGCCGCACCGTCACGCACCATTCGCGCAGCCACGACATCCTGCTTGGCGTTGCCCAGGGCGCTGACCTTGGCCTCGACCGTCCCGGCCCCGCGCTCGGCGACGAGCCGGCGGTGCAGCGCCTCTCGCATCGCCTCACCCGACGCGCCCTCACCCCCCGCCTCGGCCATGAGCTCGTCCCGGATGCGCCGCCCCTCGAGGACGTACTCCGCGACGGTCCGCGGCGCCCCGCCCGCCCCCGGCCCGCGCCCGTCGACCCGGGACCGCCCCGGCGCATACGCCCACCCCGGGTCGATGCCCTCCGGGACCTCGACGGTCCGCGGGCTCGGCCCCTTCGCTCCCACGGTGACGGTGCGCATCCGCACCGGAGGCGCCTGATCCGGCCCGGACTTCCCGAGCCGCTCGAGGTCGCGGTCATTGAGCGCCTCGACGAGGCACTTGCAGCCCCAGCCGTTCGGGGGGTAGTGGGTGTCCCACCACGGATCGTCGTGGGGGAGCACGAGCCCGTCCCATCGGACGTGGTCCTCGCGCGGCTCCTCCGAGGCGTGGGAGTGCCGATAGCGCCAGTACGGGCGGCGCGCCACGACATCGCGCATCTGCTGGTAGCGCCCGGCCGCGTAGGAGGTGCGCAGGTTCGTCTCGTAGATGACCCGCGTCCGCCAGTCCCGGCCGCCCTTGTAGGACCACCCGTGCTGCGCGACGGCCGCATCGAAGTGCGCCCGGAACCGCTCGAGGGTGGTCCCGTCGCTGATGGCCTCGTCGACCGCCTCGCGGAGATCCGCGACGAGCGCATCGTGCGCCGCGCCCGCGACCACGAACACGCGGTCGTGCGCGTCGTGCCAGATATCGGTCCAGGCCTCGGTGTTGAGGTCGGTCTTCCCCCGGAAGAACGCGATCTGCTCGTCGAACGGGAGCTGTGTGTGCTGGGCCGCCGCGCTGACGGCGAGGGCAACGGTGGCGAGCGGATCCAGGCTGGAGGCGGCCGCGATCTCGACCGGCCCGGCCTCGACGTCGTAGCGCCCGGCGAGATGGGCGGCGATGAGCGCAGGGGTCAGCGCCGCGACAATCGCGCCGAGGTCGGGGTCGGCCGCGGCCGCGTCGAGCCAGCCGCCGGCCTGCCCCCAGGTCTCTACCGCCCCGAGCCCGGCGCGGATCGCCGCGATGCGCGCATCGACGAGCGGCCCGAGGGTGTCGCGGGCCTGCGCGACCATCGCCGGGACCGGCCCCGCATCGTCCCCGTCCCCATCCGCCGCGCGTCCGGATGCGCCGCCGGCGTCGCGCGCGCGCGCCGGCGGCGGCTCAGGGGGGTCCGGCGCGTCCGGCGGGGGCGCCCCCGGCGGGGCCGCGGCCCGCGGCGCGGCGAGCACCTCGTCATCATCGTCCGGCGCGTCGAGCCCGAGCCAGGTGCGCACCTGGTCGGCCCGCACCCGCAGCCCCAGCGGCACCAGCTTCTCCAGCGACTCGGCGATGAGCTTCATGTCCGGATCGCTGATCCGCTCGATGGCGGTCCGGGGGTACGCGGGCCGCGGCCCGTGGTTGAGCTGGATCATCGGGATCGCGAGGTCGCGGCGGAGCGTCGCCGCGAGCTGCCGCCCGTCGGAGCGCTCGATGTCCTCGCGCACGAGCTGGTGCACCTGTCCGAGAGCATACGAGCCCGACGCGCCCGGCTGGGTGGTGAGCGTCTGGCCGAGCACCGCGATGCTCACCTGGTTGTCGAGGTAGGTGATGAGGTCGCGGTAGATCTCCGCGTTGGCCGTCGAGCCCTGGGCGCTCACGAGCTCGACGGACATCGAGTCCGGGATGATGGCGGCCATGTCCACGCCGAGCTCGCGCACCGCGCGATAGAGCACCTGGCGGTCCGCGTCGGTGGAGCCCGCGTCGTACCGGCCGAGCCGGAACGGGTGGCCGTAGACCTCCAGGAACCGGGCCCAGTCGTGCAGGGCGTATCGCTTGATGAGCCACGCCCAGGCGGCGACCCGCGCGAGGCCGCCCCGGATCGGGAGCCCGGCCTTCGCACGGGCGGTGTGGGTGACGTACTTCCAGGGCGCGAGCTCGGCCCATGCGCCGCCCTCGCGCTGCATGAGCCGGGCCCCGGTGTCGCGGTCGAAGTCGAACCACTGGGGCAGCCGCCACTCGAGGCGCTGCGGGACCCACTGCCCCTCGGAGTGGTCCCAGAGGATCTCGCAGACCGAGTAGCCCTTGCCGAGGGCGTCGAGGAGGTCGATGAGCTCGTCCTCGAGGTCGGCGCGCCCGAGAAACGCCCGCACGAGGTCCGCGTCCCGCACGTCGTCGGCGGCATCGGAGACGGGCTCGACGGTCACGCCGATCTGCGCGACCCGGCGGCGCCGCACCTGGAGCGTGCCGAGATAGTGGAGGTCCCGCTCCTCCATCACCTCCGCGAGCTCCACATACCGCTCGCTCGCCCCGTGGCCGGGCGTCTCGGCCTCGCGGAGGATGGCCGCGACCCGCTCGGGCGTCAGATCCCCGAGGTCGTGGGTCGACCACACCGAGCGGAGCCCGGTGGTAGTGGGGCCGGACCGCTCCCCGGTGAGGTCCGCGCGCCGGATGGGCCGCCCGCGGTAGTCCAGGAGCTGGGGGGTGCGGGCCATCAGGCGGCCTCGTCCGGCGCGAGGCAAGCCGGCGAGTACCAGCATGCCTCGGTGATCGGCCGACGGGCGTATCCGACGAGACGCATCGTCTCGACCGACCACCCTGGCGCCCTCGTCACATCCATCACGGACCCGGCCCGCTCGAAGTACGCGATCCGGCGCCGCGCCCCGTGCTGCAGCGCCCACTCCCAGGCCGCCTTCGCCACGGCGCCGCCGCCGCGCGGATCGCGAAAATAGAATCCTTCGCTCGTACCCTCATACGGCGGATCCAGCACGACCGCGCGGACGGCGCGACCGCCCAGATATCTCGGATAGTCATGCAGCGCCGCGCGCGTGACGCCCGACGTCCACGGCCGGCAGAGGATGATCGTCCGCGCGAGCCGCGCGGCGAGCGCCTCGAACCACGCGCGCAGCGCCTGCGCTGATCGCGGCCGGCCGCCGATCCGGCGCCGCTGCCGGCTGACACCCGTCCCATCCGGCGCGATTTTGGGCACACGATCCGGCACCCGCGCCGCCGCTCCGCACCACCCCATCCCGATCCAGATGCAGGTCCCCCAGAGCCACCAGCCCGCGGCCTTCGGGTCGCACCAGTCCGGGTCCTCGGCGAGCCGCGGCAGGTGCTCGGACCGCCACCGGCGCAGCCAGTGGTGGCGCGCGGTCAGGTCCGGATGGATGGTCGGGTAGTCGGCCCATCGCGCCACCGCGTCGGGGTCCGCCCGGAGCGCGCGCCAGGCGTTGACGAGGAGCCCGTCTGTGTCGCAGATGGTCTCCATGCCGGCCGGCGCCGGCGCGGCGAGCAGGAGCGCGGCGCTGCCGGCGAACGGCTCGGCATAGACGTCCGGCGCCCCGAGCCGCGCCCAGACCCGCGGCCCCCAGCGGCGCTTGCCGCCGGCCCAGGGGAATGGGGCTCGCACCGTCGCGGCCATCAGGCGGCTCTCCGTGCGCCGCCCCGACGGGGCGCCGTGCCGCCCCACCGTCCGCGCGGGGCGTCATCGAGGGCGGGGCCGTCGTCCCACCACCGCCCGCGCCGCGGTCGGGGCTCGCGGACCGGACGGTAGCCGTAGTCGACCGCCCCGCCCCGCGCGGCGGAGGCCGCGAGCGCGAGCGCCCAGAAGCGGTCGGCGTGGCCGTCGGTGCCCGCGCGCTCGGCGACGAGCCGCGGCGCCCCGGTCGGCCCGGCCTCGGCCCGGACCGCGTGGAGATCGAGCCGGAGGTCCTGCGCGTCCGGGATCCTGAGCCGCCGGTCCTCCAGCGCCTCGCGGAGCGCCGTCGCCACGTCGAGGCGCCGGGGCGCGGTCATCAGCACCCCCTCGACCCGGAGCGTCCCGTGCGCCCGCTGGAGCTGCTCCACCACCGCCTCGCCCATCCCGGTCTGGTCCACCGCGATGCGGGCGACGCGGTAGCGCCGCGCCATCGCCGCGACGATGTCGGCCTGGGCGCGGAACGGCAGGTCCCGCTCGGCCCGGAGCTCGCGCACCCAGAGCACGTCGCCGACGCTCTCCACCGCGACCGCCACCCACAGATCGCGCCGCCGTGCGACATCGATGCCGATCCACGTAACGCCGCCCTCGTAGCCGGCGGGATCGCCCGCGGCCGGGTCCTCGGCGGCGCGGATGAGGTCCCAGGCGAGCCAGGCGCCCGAGCCCGCGGCCGGGATGCAGTCGAGCTCCTCGGCGGCGCGGTGGCCGTACTCGGCCCGGAGCTGCGCCTCCCAGGCGACCTCGGCCGCCGGCGTCCAGGCGTCGCCGGTGACCGCGCAGATCCGCCGGTAGAGCCCCTCGTCGAGGGCGGTGCGGAGCGGCGCCGAGTGCAGGGCGCCGGGCACCGCGCCGTCGCGGACATCGCGCACGAGCGCATTGAATGCGGACGCCTCGCCGTTGTGCGTCGAGATCACATGCACATGGCCACCCCACATGCGCACCGCGAGCGCCGCCTTCAGCACCTCGTCGAGGTCGTCGACGAACGCCGCCTCGTCGAGCACCGCCCGATCACCCGGGCGGCCCTTGCCGCGGAAGCCGCGGGGGCTGGAGCTCATCGCGTCGATGTGCCGGCCCGAGGCGAGCCGGAGCCGGAACGCCTGGACCGACGCGCCGTCGCCGAGATCGATGAGCGTCTCCCCGACCGCGGCCGCGCCGACCTGGAGCGCCTCCGCCCAGGCCGCGCAGTCGTCGACGAACCCGCGGGTCATGTCGCGGGCATAGCTCTGGTAGTAGACGTCGCCGGCCCCGGCCCCGGCGTGCATCACCGCGTCGTAGGCCTCGGCCCAGGAGATCCCGATGCGGCGGGACTTCTCGATGACCTTGAGGCCCGCCCCGTCGGCGACCCAGCGGGCCTGGTAGGGGAGGAGCGTGCGCGGGGCGCTCATGGCGCCGCCCCCTCGATGGCGGCGCGGATGGCCGCCGCGGTGTCCGCGGTGAGGCCCGCGGTCCGGGCCACGTCGTCGGCCGCGGTGGCCGCGGCGGCGAGCACCCGCTCGCGCTCGCGCTGCACGGTGACGCCGGCGCGCGCGGCATCGGCCACGGCCCGCACCGCGCCGATCAGCGTCTTCGGGTCGACGCCTGCCTCCGAGTCGCCGGCCAGGATGAGCTCGAAGAGCTGCGACTGCGCGGCGCGGAGCGTCGCGGCCGAGAGGCTCGCCTCGGCGTCGGGCGCGACCGCCATCAGCGCCTCGGCCGCGCGGGTGGCGTCCTGGACCTGCGCGATGCGCCGCTCGAGCTGCTGGCCGTGGCGGTGGAGCGCCGAGCGCGAGACGGCCGGCGCGCCCTGGGCGCGGAGCCAGGCGACGAGCGCCGAGTAGTCCGCGAAGCCCATCTCGACCATCCGCTGCTCGAGCGCGGCGCGGAGCGCCGGCGGCAGGCTCAGCACGCTGGAGCGCCGGGGCACCGGCTTACTCCGGCGCGAGGCGCGGCGGGCGGCGGATCCCGGGCTCGACGTCGACCTGGTACTCGACCACGTCGTAGCCCGCGCGCGTCAGGGTCGCGCGCCAGGCGCGGACCTCGGAGCGCTCGATGGCGATGAGGCGGCGCGCCTCCAGGTAGGCGAGCTGGTCGCGGATCCACTGGCGCGTGATCCCGAGCCAGTCGGCGAGCAGGACCTCGCGCACCATCGTCTCGGTCGCGCCGAGGTGGCCGCCGACCCGGAGCGTACGCAGGATCGCCCACCGGGCGGCGGGGGCGGTCGTCTCGTCGATGAGGGGGTGCGGCTCGCTCACTTCCGGCTCCTCTCCTGCTGCCCGCGGCTCCTCTCATCCAGGCGCGCGAGCATGGCGGTGTGCTCCTCCAGCATTCCGATGACCCGTGAAGTCATCGGGACCCAATCCTCTCGGCTGATGTAGTGCTCGGCGAGATGGAGCCGGAGCGCCGTCATCTCGCGTGCGCTCTCGTCGGCGCGACTCGCCTGGCGCGTGGCCTCGGACCGCCGCGCGGCCATGCTCTCGTCGAGCGCCGCGAGGCGCGCCTCGTGGCCGGCGACCACGGCCTCCAGGTCATTCAGCGCCTTCCGGTTCGCGCGACTCCGGCCGTGGATATAGGAGTGGACCGCCGCGGCGATCGCCACGACGCCGGCGCCGGCGGTGAGCCAGACGTCGAGCGCCCCGATCGCGGGGAGCTCCACCTCAGCCGGCCCGGAGCGCCGCGGCGAGCCGCTCTGCGCGCGCCGGGGCCTGCGCGGGCAGCCGGCTCGCGAGGAGCTCGTCGGCCGCGCCGTCGAAGTCCCCGGCCCGGACCGCGGCGAGCAGCCGCTCGAACCGGGCGAGCCCGGTCGGGCCGACCCAGTACGCGAGCTCGATGAGCACGTCGCGGCGCCCGGCGTCGAGGGCGTCCCAGGCCGGGGCGCCGACGATGCGCGCGGCGGCCGCCTCGGCGGCGGCGAGGTCCGCGTCGAGGAGGGCGTCGCAGGTGCGCACCGTCACCTGGTGGCCGTGGCAGATGTGCGTGACGCCGCCGGCGTCGGGGTAGGTCTCGAGCGCGAGCCCCTCGGCCGCGCGGACCGTGTCCGCGAGGGCGGGGCGCTCGGGGCCGGCGCCGGGGCCGCTCTCCGGGACGATCTCCGCCGTGGCGGCGGGGGCGTCCGGGGCGGGGATCGGGGCGCTCTCGCCCTCGGGCGCGGGCGCGGGGGGCGGCTCCGATGCGGGGGCAGGCGCCGCCGGCGCCGGCGCCGGATCGGCGCCCGGTGCGGCCGGCGGCGCGGGCAATGGGGGCAGCGCCGGCAGCGCATCCCCGGCATCGGCCGCCGGCGTCGTCTGCGTCACCGATGCCGACGAGTCGAGGCAGAGCACGCACATCGCCACCGATGCCCCGGGGACGGGGAGGCACCCCGAGAGCGCGCCCGCCGTCCCCACCGCCGCCACGGCGGCGCGCAGGCTGCAACGGCGCGGCGCGCTCCGGGGCGCCACGGTCAGGCGTCCGCGCCGGCCCGCGGCCGCGCGAGAAAGTCGCGCACGACCGACGCGGGGACGCTTGGGTCGGGCGGCGGCGCGGCGAGCTTGCCGGCGAGCGAGACCAGGCCGCCGACCAGGCCGCCCGCCACGGTCACCAGCGCGGCCTCGCCCGGCACCGTCACGAGCAGGACGATCACCATCACGGCGGCGAGCGAGACGAGGCCGAGGATCGGCAGATGCCGGTGCGTGACGGACTGCGGCTGCACCGTCCCGCCGCCCCGGAGCAGCACCGCCAGCGTCGAGGCCGGGACGCTCGGGTCGGGCTCGGGCTCGGTGAGCCGCGTCATCGTCCCGGAGAGGCCGCCGACCAGGGTGCCCCCGATCGCGAGCACGGCGAGCATCGCGTCCGGATTGCCGCCGCCAGCGAACGCGAGCCCGATCACGAGGATCGCCCCGATCGCGGCGAGCGCGAGGATGTTCCAGCGGATTTGCCGTGAAAATACTCTGGGATTCGGCGCAACGCATCCTGTGCGCCGCCGGTCGGCGGCACCGGGCATTCACACCTTGCGGCGCTCCGGTTGCGGGCTGCGACCGGTAGGCGACCCCGATGTGGCCCGAAGTCCGCCCGCGCGAGGAGCACCGATTTTCATTCTACGGGGTGGTCCAGCACGGCGTCGACCATGACCGTTTGGGTGGGCACGACATCACCTCATGAGATGAACGCGCATGTGCGCATCCGACATTCCACCCGCCCCCGCGCGCGAGCGGTTGGATGTGGCGTCACTTTCGGGGGCGGCGGCGCGGGGGGGCGGTGATGCGCCGGATCTGGCGCTCGGTCAGGCGGTGCCGGCGGCCGAGCGCGGCATAGTTCCGTCCGTTGAAGTCCCGGCGGATGGCGGCGTCGCGCTCGGCGCGGCGCACGCCTCTAGTGTGGTGTCCCGCAAATACGAGAAATATAATAATATCGGCCTCATCAGCAACAGGAGGCCACCGGATGCCACGCGGACGCCCACTTCCCCCTTTGGTGCTCACCGACGAGCAGCACGAACAACTGACCGCTCTGTCCCGGTCCACCTCCATGCCTTTCGCTCTGGTCCAGCGCGCTCGCATCATTCTGACCTGTGCCAAGGGGCTGACCAATACGGCGGTGGCCGAGCAAGTGAACGTCTCCCTCTCGGCGGTGGGCAAGTGGCGCCGCCGGTTTCTCGACCGCGGGGTCCAGGGACTGCATGACGAGCTTCGTCCGGGGCGGCCCCGCACCTATGACGATGAAAAGGTCGCCGAGCTGATCAACCGGGCCTTGCAGGAGAAGCCCGACAACGCCAGCGCCTGGAGCGTGCGCCTGATGGCCCAGGCCGAGGGCGTGTCGAAGAGCACCGTGCAACGATGGTTTTCCCTGTTCGGGCTCAAGCCGCATCTGAGCGACACCTTCAAGCTGTCCAGCGACCCGTTCTTCATCGAGAAGGTGCGCGATGTGACCGGCCTGTATCTCAACCCCCCGGACAACGCGATGGTGCTGTGCGTGGATGAGAAGAGCCAGATCCAGGCCCTCAATCGAACCCAGCCCACCTTGCCGCTGGGGCTGGGCTATGTCGAGGGCTATACCCATGACTATATCCGTCATGGCACCACGACGCTGTTCGCCGCCCTGGATGTGGCCACTGGCAAGGTGCTCGGGCGATGCTGCAAGCGACATCGCCATCAGGAGTTTCTGGCCTTCCTGCGGCTCATCGACCGTGAGACGCCGCCCGAGCTCGACATCCATCTGGTTCTGGACAATTATGCGACCCACAAGCATCCCAAGGTCCGGGCGTGGCTCGCCAAACGCCCGCGCTTCCATCTTCATTTCACACCGACCTCCGCCTCATGGATCAATCAAGTGGAACGCTGGTTCGGCCTCATCAGTCAGCGGGCCATCAAGCGGGGCTCGTTTGACAGCGTTGCTCAACTCGTCAGCACGATTGAGCGCTTCATCGCACAGTACAATGACGGCGCATCCCCTTTCGTATGGGTTGCAACGGCGGAGTCGGTCTTCGGCAAGCTTGAACGATTATCTTCTCGTATTTGCGGGACATCACACTAGGCGGCCGCCCAAATCACGAGACGCAGCTCACTCTCGTCAGGCAGGCTGTACTCGGGAAGGCGGCCGGACAGGTGCTCACATTCCTTGCGGATGATCGGCACGCCGTCGCCGCGGCGATCCATCAGGCGGGAGCGATCAATACCGGTCGGTGCGGAACAGCGAGCCAGCAGGGACACGATGAGCTCGTTCCGGCTGGCTTGCCTCAGGTGCAGACTGTCCGGGGTCAGGGTGTTGGCGAGCGCGCCCGGAACGTGGAGCTCGAGCCGGTCCCCGAACAGGTGCAGGCGTATCCGCGAGCCGGCCATCGAGTAGTCGCGGTGCGCGACGGCGTTCACAAGCGCCTCGAACACGGCCCGTTCGCTGAACTGGGGTCGATCCGACCTTGCCATCGTCTTCGTCGCCCGCACCATCATGTTGCGTCGCACGAAGTGCAGGGCTTCGGCCACCTGTTCGTCGAGCGGCCCCCGGATATCGCGGGAATCGGTCTGATAGTCGATGTCCGTCCGCTCTCCGGCGTAGCTGACCGCCTGGATGTACGCGTGCGCCAGCCATCGTTGCGGCTCGGGCGTGCAGAGAAGCACTCCCGCGATCGTCAGCCTTTCGGCTCCGTCGTCGTCGGTCGCCATGATCTGGAGCTTGCGCAACGTATCTTCCGCGGGATCGGACAAGGTAAACCTTCGTGCAAGCGCATAGTGCAGGTCCGCCGGCGCGGTTCCGGGGACGATGGTTTCGTCGAATCGCATGAGGCGGCTGTAGCTGCGCTCCTGCATCAGTCGAGCGAGCGCTTCGGGAGCCATCTCACGCCTCGAGCTGCCGATTCTGCGGAAATATCCGCCTGGACTCCTGTGCACGAACAGGCTGCGCGCGAGGTCGATCCGGATGACGGGAACCGACTGGCCAGCGGAATTCTTCACGGCAAGCTTGCGTATGTCGGCATCGAGGGCCGGCCTCACCGAGTCATTGCAGATTTCCCGGACCCAGCGCTCCACGGTATCCAGGTCGTCCAGCGGGATGCCAAGCGCCTCCTTCCGGTCGTCCACCCCGAGGACCACGGTCCCGCCTCGTCCGTTCGCCATCGCCGCGAGCTCATCGGCGAAGTCACCCCGGTCCGGACTCCCGACGCGCTGTCCGGCCACTTCGACGCGCTTGAGCTCCAGCGTCGAATCCTCGCCGAGCCGGATGCGATCGGCCAGGGTGGTGTCGATCATCTATGGTCTCCGCCAGCAGAGATCACTCTCCGGAGCATGGGAGGTCATGCCGCCGGGCCACGAGGCCGCGACGGCGCGGGCGCATTCCTCGACATCGGCCCTCGACATCGGCGGACGCCCGACCCACCACGACGGCAGGTGGAGTTTCACCAGATGGGAACCCCCAATCAAGGCGAAGCTCGTGGGGCCAGCGATTTCCGTCAGCGCCCGGAGAGGCCGTACCGTGGTCGAATTGTGGTGCGATTTCGACCTTCAGGGGTCGAATCGAGGGGATTTCAGGCCCTGTTCCCGTCTGGCGGGAATCGCTGTCGTGGGGCCAGCCATTCCCGCCAGCCGGCGTCCCGAGGCCCATCGCAGCCGGCGCCACCGTGCGATACTCGAAATCATGCGCCTCTTCAACACCGTCGGCCCCGTCGACTCCGGGCTGCACGACTGCGTGCTGCCGCTGGAACGCCTGGAGGCCGACGAGCTCCCGCCGCTCATCCGGCGGCGGAAGTACTTCGTGCCGCACGCGCCGCGGCAGTGGGTACGGGTGGATGCGCGATGACCGGGAAGCGGACCGGACCGGCGAGGGGGGGCGCGCAACGCTTCGCCCCGATTCGAACGGAGCGAGGCGCGATGAGGCGCAGGCTCGCGTGGACGCCGCCCGCGAAATCCGCCCGGGCGGCGCCGGCGGCCGAGCCCGGAAAGACGCCGGAGCAGGCGTCGCCCGGCCTCTCCGAAACGCGGGGGTCCGCGCCGGCGCCGCATCCCTCCGCCGCAGTGACCCGCCGCGCCCCGCGCCGTTTCGACTCTCCCGAGGCCCTCGGCGCCGCGCTGCGCGGGGCCGCCTACGTCGCCGGCGAGGGCCTCGGCACGGCGGCGTTTCTCGCTCTCTCGCTCGGCAAGCCCCTGCTGCTGGAGGGCGCGCCCGGGGTGGGCAAGACCGAGGCGGGCAAGGCCCTCGCCGCGGTGCTCGGCCGCGACCTCATCCGGCTCCAGTGCTACGAGGGCATGGACTCGTCCGCGGCGCTCTACGAGTGGAACTACCCCGCGCAGATGCTCGCGCTGCGCCGCGCCGGCGAGCGCGACGTCGATCTGTACGACGAGTCGTTCCTGATCGAGCGTCCGCTCCTCGCCGCGCTGCGGTCCCCCGAGCGCACGCTGCTGCTCATCGACGAGATCGACCGCTCGGACCACGAGTTCGAGGCGTTCCTCCTGGAGTTCCTGTCCAACTTCCAGATCTCGATCCCGGAGACGGGGACGCTGCGCGCCGGGGAGCCTCCGGTGGTGGTCCTCACCTCGAACCGCACCCGGGAGCTGCACGAGGCCCTGCGCCGGCGCTGCGTGTACGACTGGATCGCCTATCCCGAGCCGGAGAAGGAGATCGAGATCATCGGCCTGCGCGCCCCCGATGTCGCCGCGCGCACCGCCCGCGCCGTCGTCGCCGCGGTCGGCGAGCTGCGCGGCATGGCGCTCGCCAAGCCGCCGGGGGTCGCGGAGGCGATCGACTGGGCGGAGGCGGCGGAGGTGCTGGCGGCGTCGGGGACCCGGTGGCCGCTGGCCTTCCGCCGCGCCATCGGCACCGCACTCAAGGACGAGGAGGACCTCCACTTCGTGGCCGATCGGCTCGACGCGGTGCTGGAGCGGGCGACGGCGTGAGCGGGGCCGTGCCGGCGCCGGCCCGCCATCTGGCGGGCTTCCCGCCATTCCTGCGCGGCTTCGGATTCGCCACCTCACTAGTGTGATGTCCCGCAAATACGAGAAGATAATCGTTCAAGCTTGCCGAAGACCGACTCCGCCGTTGCAACCCATACGAAAGGGGATGCGCCGTCATTGTACTGTGCGATGAAGCGCTCAATCGTGCTGACGAGTTGAGCAACGCTGTCAAACGAGCCCCGCTTGATGGCCCGCTGACTGATGAGGCCGAACCAGCGTTCCACTTGATTGATCCATGAGGCGGAGGTCGGTGTGAAATGAAGATGGAAGCGCGGGCGTTTGGCGAGCCACGCCCGGACCTTGGGATGCTTGTGGGTCGCATAATTGTCCAGAACCAGATGGATGTCGAGCTCGGGCGGCGTCTCACGGTCGATGAGCCGCAGGAAGGCCAGAAACTCCTGATGGCGATGTCGCTTGCAGCATCGCCCGAGCACCTTGCCAGTGGCCACATCCAGGGCGGCGAACAGCGTCGTGGTGCCATGACGGATATAGTCATGGGTATAGCCCTCGACATAGCCCAGCCCCAGCGGCAAGGTGGGCTGGGTTCGATTGAGGGCCTGGATCTGGCTCTTCTCATCCACGCACAGCACCATCGCGTTGTCCGGGGGGTTGAGATACAGGCCGGTCACATCGCGCACCTTCTCGATGAAGAACGGGTCGCTGGACAGCTTGAAGGTGTCGCTCAGATGCGGCTTGAGCCCGAACAGGGAAAACCATCGTTGCACGGTGCTCTTCGACACGCCCTCGGCCTGGGCCATCAGGCGCACGCTCCAGGCGCTGGCGTTGTCGGGCTTCTCCTGCAAGGCCCGGTTGATCAGCTCGGCGACCTTTTCATCGTCATAGGTGCGGGGCCGCCCCGGACGAAGCTCGTCATGCAGTCCCTGGACCCCGCGGTCGAGAAACCGGCGGCGCCACTTGCCCACCGCCGAGAGGGAGACGTTCACTTGCTCGGCCACCGCCGTATTGGTCAGCCCCTTGGCACAGGTCAGAATGATGCGAGCGCGCTGGACCAGAGCGAAAGGCATGGAGGTGGACCGGGACAGAGCGGTCAGTTGTTCGTGCTGCTCGTCGGTGAGCACCAAAGGGGGAAGTGGGCGTCCGCGTGGCATCCGGTGGCCTCCTGTTGCTGATGAGGCCGATATTATTATATTTCTCGTATTTGCGGGACACCACACTAGCGCCAGCCACTTGTGACGTGCCGCTGTTGGCGGCTCGCCACCAGCGATGCCCGCATGGAGCTGACATGCACGAAGCGGGATCATGGTCCTGCCGGGCTTGCTGTCCGGTGACGGATACTCTTAAATTGCCGCCACGGCGCGAGAAGGGCACGCGCCTTCCGCGTCGTCTGATAGCGGATGCGCGTCGGATGCCCATCGATCGGGGACGGCGTCCATGACTGGAAGCAAGCGGATGGTCTGCCTCGCAAACTCCCGGAAGCTGATGGGCCGATGCGTCGCCGGCCGGGAGTGGGCGGCCGGAAGGGGGGCGGGAAGCTGGATTCGACCCGTGAGCGCCCGCGAAGGTCGGGAAGTGTCGGAGTACGAGCGGCAATACGAGGATGGCAGCGATCCCCGGGTGCTCGACATCATCGACATTCCAGTGCGGGGACCACAGCCTGACGGCTGCCAGACCGAGAACTGGCTGCTCGATCCGGAATACTACTGGGAGAAGGCCGGTGTCTGTTCGCCGTTCGATCTCCCCGCTCTGGTTGATCCGGTCGAGCCGCTCTGGGTAGACGGCTACAGCACCTGTCACGGCAGCAACGACAAGATTCCCGTCGAGGCGACAGGCGGGACCTGCAGCTCCTTGCGGTTGATCCGCGTCGAAGAAATCGCACTCGAAGTGTTTGCGCCCGGCGAGGCGTTCGGAAGCTCCAAGCGACGGGTACAGGGCCGGTTCGTCCATGCGGACCGGGACTACGCGCTCTGGGTCACCGACCCCATGTACGAGCGGCGATACCTCGCGAGGCTCGACGGGACGTACCGGATCGGGGAGTGCCACCTGACCGTCAGTCTCGGGGAGCCGTACCAGGACGCCATTCACAAGCTCATCGCGGCGATCATCGACCCTGACCGAACCTGATGGACGGCAGCGGCCAGGGCGGGAATACGGGCCCGGTCCTGACGGTCGGCCACTCCAGCCACACGCGGGAGATCTTTCTCGAACTCCTGACCCGCCACCACGTGACCGCGCTCGCGGATGTGCGTTCCGCGCCATACAGCCGCTTCAATCCCCACTTCGATCGCGAGCGGCTCTCCGGGACGCTCGAGGCTTCCGGCATCAGGTACGTGTACCTCGGCGACAGGCTGGGCGGGCGGTCCGACGATCGATCCTGCTACGAACACGGCCGCGTGCGCTACGACCGTCTCGCGCGCACGCCGCTCTTTCTCGATGGCCTGCGGAGGATCGTGCGCGGAGCGGAGAAGTACCGCGTTGCGTTGATGTGCGCGGAGCGGGAGCCGCTGCACTGCCATCGCACGCTTCTCATCGGCCACGAGCTGGACCGGCGTGGAGTCGGGGTCGCGCACATCCTGCCCGACGGACGGATCGAGCCGCACGCCAGCGCGATGACCCGACTGCTCGCCGAGCTGAACCTCGAGAACGAGACAGACCTGTTTCACGGGCACAGGCCGCGCGGCGAGCTCGTCGCGGAGGCAATCGCGGCTCAGGCCAGGCGCGTCGGCCATGTCATCGAGCCGGCCGCCGACGCATCGGAGCGGAATCGGCGATGAAGATATCGACCATGGGCTTCACCAGGAAGTCCGCCCAGCGGTTCTTCGAGCTCCTGCGCGAGTCGGGCGCCGCGCGTATCGTGGACGTGAGGCTCAACACCGGGTCGCAGCTTGCCGGCTTCGCCAGGAAGCGGGACCTCGCCTGGTTCGCGCGCGAGCTCTGCGGTGTGGACTACGTCCACGTGCAGAGCCTCGCTCCCACGAAGGAGCTCCTGAGCGAGTACCGGCAGGGCCGAATCTCCTGGGACGAGTACGAGACCAGGTTCATCGGCCTGATGGAGTCGAGACGGATCGAATCCTCCCTGCCGCGGGAGCTCGTGAACAACGGCTGCCTGCTTTGCAGCGAGGACCAGCCCCACCACTGTCATCGGCGCCTCGTCGCCGAATACCTGAAGGAGCATTGGGGCGCGCTGGAAATCGAACACCTGGGCCTGAAGGAGGGCGTGGACCCAGGGAAGGGCGTTCGCCGCAATGGACGAGACCGGCCGCGACGCGGGCCCGGCGCCTGACGGACTCGGGCGATGCAGGGCCGGCCCGCCCCCGGACCAGGAGCGGGCCGGCGCCCTCGCACCCCGCTCTCCTCACGCGCGGCGATCATGCCGCCCATCACGTCACGAGCAGCTTCAGGCCGATGACGCCGAGCCCCGCCAGCAGCCACTTGCGGAACGTCGCGGGCGCAAGAAGGGCGCGGAGCCGGGCGCCGACGACCATGCCGGCAATCGCGGGCGCCACCGCCGCCGCGGAGACGATGCTCGCTTCGACCCGCCAGGCATCGTGGAGGAGGAGCACTCCCGCGAGCGCGGCCGTCGAGACCGCGAACGTGATGCCCATCATCTGCACCAGCTCGTCGCGGTCCAGGCCGAGCGCCTCCAGGTACATCACGACGGGGATCACGAAGGTCCCGGTCACGCCGGTGATCAGGCCGTTGACGGCGCCGACGACCGGCGTCAGCACCGGCTCCGCCCGCGCCGGCACCGGAAGGCGCACCGCCCGGAGCCCGAGCCCCGCATAGACCAGCAGGGCGGCACCGAGCGCCCGGTCCATCGCCTGCGGGGCCTCCAGGAAGACGTGGCGATACCCGATCCACGTCGCCACCGGGATGATCGCGAGGGCCGGCCCGAAGCGCCGGCACAGCGCCATCGCGTTCCCGCCCACCGCGCCCTGCCAGACGTTGGTCACGAACGACGGGATGACCAGCAGCGGGAGCGCCGCCTCGATTCCGAACGCGGCCGACAGCAGGGCGACCGAGACCGTCGGCAGACCGAGTCCGACCACCCCCTTCACGCCCCCCGCGAGAAGGAACGTCAGCATGACGATCGTGATCGAGAGTGCGTCCATCGACCGCCGCGGCGTGGTAGTCGGGAAGGATTGCCGGCACCACCGACTGCGTGGCGGCACGACCATGGTACAGACCATTCGGCGCGGTCGCTGCCGGCGGGAAGCTTCGTAGCGGCAGTCGGGTGCGGCAGGACCATTCAAAAGTCGCGGTCATTGGCCGCCCAACCGGAAGATCGCACGGTGACGGGCAGTCTTTCGGCATCGAAGGCCCGGACCGAGGGCCTGATGAGCCGTTCGTCACGACTTCTGGAGAGCCCTTTCGGGTGCGGCAGTCGGGTAGCCCCCGAAGGCACGGACACGATAGAGTCCCGACCCCACTTTCGCCGGCAGCCGGCATTCGGAGAACGACCCATGGACGAACGCATGAAGAACCACGGCCACATCGGGTGGTGCGACCTGATGTCCGACGACGTCGACAGGGCGCGCGACTTCTACACCGGCGTGCTCGGATGGGACACCGAGGTCATGGACGTCGGAACGGGTCCGTACACCGTGTTCAAGGCGGGCGAAAGCCACGTGGCCGGCCTGATGGGGAAGCCGTCCGAAGGCCCGGCGTCCAGCGCGCCGACCGCGTGGACTTCCTACGTGACCGTCGACGACGTCGATGCGCGCACCGCGCGGGTGGCGGGCGCCGGCGGCGCCGTGCTGGCCGGCCCGATGGACATTCCCACGGTGGGACGCATGGCCATCATCCAGGACCCCACCGGCGGGGTCATCGGCATCATCACGTACGCAGACCCCGGGGCATGAGCCCGGCCCCGGGGGGCGGGCTTCGCACCGGGCGCGTGGACCATGACGGAGGCATCGGAAGGCGCCGGCCCATGACAGCAGCTTCGCACCGGGCGCGCAGGCCATGAGGATGTCGGGGTGAGCCGGACCGGGGCGAGGGAAGCTTCGCCGCGGGCGTGCGGACCATGATCGCCAATCCCCCGCCCTGGCCCGGGGGCGCCCGCTGCGCGGTCGCCTTCACCTTCGACATGGATGCGGACAGCATCCTGCATCTCTCCCACCACGCCACCGCCGACACCCGGGTGGCGGCGATGTCGGCGCTGCGCTACGGACCGGAGGTGGCGGTGCCGCGGCTCGTCGCCCTGTACCGCGAGTTCGGCATGCGCCAGACCTTCTTCCTGCCCGCGTGGTGCATCGAGCGCTACCCCCGGGCGGTGGAGCTGATCCTCGAGGGCGGTCACGAGATCGCCCACCACCACTACCTGCACGAGCACGCCAACGAGATGCCGGCCGGCGAGGAGCGGTACTGGTTCGAGCGAAGCCGGGACGTGATCGTGAAGGCCACCGGCCGGCCGCCGGCGGGCTACCGGGCGGGGACCTACCGGTTCTCCCGCGACACCCTCGACATCCTCGTCGACCACGGGCTCGCCTACGACGCGTCCCTGTTCGGCGACGACATCCCCTACGTGCTCCGGAACGAACGCGGCTCGGTCGTCGAGCTGCCGAGCCACTACGGCCTCGACGACTGGCCGCACTACCAGTTCTCGCGCGACTTCCTGACCACGATGCCGATCAAGTCGACGGCGCAGGCCCACGCCGTGTTCCGCGAGGAGTTCGACGCAGCCTGGGAGTACGGCGGGCTGTGGGTGTCGGTGTGGCATCCGTTCCTGAGCGGGCGCCTCGCCCGCGCCCGTGCGATCAAGTCCCTCATCGAGTACATGCACGACAGGGGGCGGGTGTGGTTCGCGACCCTGGAGGAGATCGCCGGCCATGTCCGGACCCTGATCGACTCCGGCGAGTGGACGCCGCGCGTCGACCGGCTGCCGTACTACGACGGCCCCATCCCCGAGCTCGGCGAGGCCGCGCCGCGCGACGTCGAGCCCTGACCGGCCCGCGGCCGCGTCCGGCGGTCCGGCCCCGGAAGAGCCTCCGGACGGCGCCGGCTCGTCGATACCGGAGAATCCCGGCCCGGCCCAGGGCTCTCCAGAAGTCGTGACGAACGGTTCATCAGGCCTTCGATCCGGGCCTTCGATGCCGAAAGACCGCCCGTCACCGTGCGATCTTCCGGTCGGGCGGCCAATGACCGCGACTTTTGAATGGTCCTGCGGCCCGGCCCGGTATACTTGCGCCGTACCATCGGCTCCCTGCCATGCCTGCCTCCACCGACACCCCGCTGAGCGCGGAGGACGCGAGCCGGATCGGCCACGTTCTCGAATCGCTGCCGCACAACGCGAAGCTCGGCATCCGCACCGTCAAGATCGCGCGCGGGCGCTGCACCACGTGCATCGAGTTCCGTCCCGAGCTGGTCGGCGACCCGCGCCGCGGGGTGCTGCACGGCGGCGTCGTCACCACCCTGATCGACTCGACGGCGGGGGCCGCGGTCTATTCCTCGCTCCCGCCGGAGACGCCGCTCGCCACCCTGGACATGCGCATCGACTACCTCAGGCCGGCGGAGCCGGACAAGCGGCTCTACGCCGACGCCGAGCTGTACCGGCTCACCCGGCGGATCGCGTTCGTGCGCGCGTCCGCCTACCAGGACGGCCCGCAGAACCTGGTCGCGCACTGCGCCGCATCGTTCATGATCGGCAGCCTCGGCCTGTCGATGCGGACCGGCTGATGGCCGGGCCGGCCGGAAAGCGCGGCGAACGGGAAGGCGTCCGGGCGCTGAGCCGCACCCTTCCCTACCCCGGCTTCATCAACATGCACGTCGAGCTGGAGAACGGGCGTCCCCTCACGATCCTGCGCCGGGACCCGGACAACGTCGGCAACCCCATGGTGCCGATGATTCATGGAGGCGCGGTGGGGGCGCTGCTGGAGCACGCCGCCGCGGTGCAGCTCTTCCACGAGCTGGCCCTCGATCTGGAGCACCCGCACCGGATCGTCAACATCTCGATCGACTATCTCCGGCCGTGCCTGCTCGAGGACACGTTCGCCCGCGGCACCATCATCCGCCAGGGCCGCCGGGTGGCCAACGTGCGGGTCGAGGCGTGGCAGTCGGACGCCGCCCGCCTGGTCGCGGCCGCGCATGCCCACTTCCTGCTGCCGGACGACTGAGCTTCCGGTCCGGTGAGCGGCCCGGCCCCGCTTCGCTCCTGCCCGCGCGGGATGCGCGGGGGCGGCTCGCCGGTACAGGCCCGGCTCGGAAGGCCGAGGGCGGTCTCGACGGAGCGGGCGACGTTCGCGAATTCGTCGTCGGTCAGCGGTGACTGCATCGGAGCCCGGCCCTCCCCTGCTCCGGCGGCTATTCCAGCAGCGCCTCTTCGAGCGGATACGTCGACAGCAGCTCGTACCCGTCCTTCGTCACCAGGACCTGCTGCTCCAGCTTGACCCCGTCGCGCTCGCCGGCGGCGCCGACGAAGCTCTCGACGCAGACGACCATGCCTTCGCGCAGCACGTAGTCGTACTGCTTCGACCGCCGGTCGCCGGGGAAGAGGAGCCTCGGCGCCTCGTCGCACATGCCGACGCCGTGCATGATGCAGGTGTAGCGGTGGGCGTGGAACTCCTCGGGCTGCACGAACGCCCGTTGCCGCAGCTCGTCCATGGATACGCCGTCGCGGACCAGCGCCAGGTTGTGCTCGATCTCGTCGAGGGCGTGCCGGTAGAGCTGCTTCTGGCGCCGGGTCGGCCGGCCGGGGCCGCAGAAGAACGTCCTGGAGATGTCGGCGCAGTACCCGAACGGGCCGACCATGTCGGTGTCGAACCCGACGAGGTCGCCGGCCTCGACGCGCCGCTCCGACGCCTCCTGGAACCAGGGGTTGATCCGATCGCCGGAGGCGAGCATGCGTCCGTCGTGCCAGTCGCCGTTGTTCGCGAGGTTCGTGTAGTTCAGCAGCGCCCAGAGCTGGACCTCGGTCACGCCGGGCCGGGCCGCCTCCTGCATCTTGCCGATCCCGAGGTCGGCGACCGCGATCGCCCACTTCATGCACGCGATCTCGTCGGCCGACTTGATGATGCGCGCCTCCTCGACGAGGTCCGCCGCGTCCACGACCTCGAGGCCGGCCCGCATCAGCGCCCGCGTCACGCTCGGGTTGACGTACTCGACGGCGACCCGGCGGTTGTCGGTCCCGAGCCCGCTCAGGAACGCCCGCACGTCGCGGGCCAGCAGGTCGGCCTGCCCGGCCATCCCGGGCCCGCCCTGGAAGTAGCAGATGCCCCGCGCGGGACGGGCCTCGTCGACGAGGGGCGGCGGCTCCCCCAGCGCGCCGTGCAGCACCACCGGGCCGTCGCCGGCGACGAACAGGTACGTCGCCGGGATGTGGGCGTTGAACAGCGCGTATGCGCGGTAGTCGACCGCGTAGCGCAGGCTCACGGGGCTGACGAACACCCCCAGCGCGGCGCCGGCCCGCCGGAGCTGCTCGCGCACCCGCCCCAGCCGGTACGCCTGCATGCGGCCGACGTCGATGTCCGGCATCTCCCTCCGGCGGGAAAGCCGGCTCCAGTCGTCGGGCACGAGCGACAGCATCGTTGTCCCTCCCCTCGATTCAGCCGGCTCACCTGATTCAACCGGTCCACCGGCGGACGAGAGCGCGGCCCCCCGGACGGACCGCCCGTCCCCGTGGCGCCGCTTCGATCACGCCGCCTCCATCCAGCCGCCGCCTTCGATGACCGGCGGGACGGTCGCGCCGGAGCCCGGAAGTTTGCCGGCCGAGCCGCCGCTCGGGGACCGTACAACAGATTGTCGGCCGTACACCAGCGCTTCCCGCCAGCGCCCGGAAGAGGCCGTACCGTGGCGGGATTCGGGCGCTGCGCCTTGTGAGGACATCGCGGGCCGGGCACAGTACGACCGTCGTCGTTGCCGGCCGGGAGTCCATGACCGTTGGCGTGCCGGCCGGATACCACGCCGACGTGCCGGTACGACCGCCGCCGCGCCAGCCGGGAGCCCATGAATGCCGGAGATCACCGTCTACACCGCGCGGCGGATCCACACCATGAACCCCTCGATGCCGCGGGCCGGCGCGGTGGCGGTGCGCGGCGGAAGGATTGTGGAAGCCGGCACCCTCGACACCCTCCGGCCCTGGCTCGACGCGCATCCGCACGAGGTGGACCGGACCTTCGAGCGCCATGTCCTCCTGCCCGGCTTCATCGACCCGCATCTCCATCCGCCGATGGCGGCGGTGCTGCTGCCGCTGCACTTCATCACCGCGATGGAGTGGCGGCTGCCGTGGGGCACCGTGGCGCCGACGCGCGGGGCGGACGCCTACCGGGCCCGCCTGCGCGAGACCGAGCGCTCGCTCGACGATCCCTCGGAGCCCCTGATCACCTGGGGCTACCACGAGATCTGGCACGGACCGATGCACCGGCAGGCACTGAACGCGGTATCGGCCACGCGCCCGGTGGTGGTCTGGCAACGCTCGTTCCACGCCCTCTACGCCAACGACGCCGCTCTGCGGTGGATGGACCTCGACGAGGAGGCCCTCGAGCGCCATCCCCAGATCGACGCGGCGGCCGGCCACTTCTTCGAGACCGGCCTCGCCGTCGCCAACGCCCGGATGGCCCCGTACCTTCTGGAGCCGAAGCGCTTCCGCGACGGGCTGCGGCGCGTGCGCGAGGCGGTCCACCACGGCGGGCACACCACCATCGCGGACATGGCGTTCGCGCTGTTCGACCAGGAGCGGGAGTGGGAGGCGCTGTGCGACGTGCTCGACCGCGACGACACTCCGTTCCGGGTCCACATGGTGCCGCGGGCGAGGGACCCGGGCAGCGCGGGGATGGAATCCGAGCTCGCGCGGGTGCGGGCGTTGCGCGAGCTCGAAGCCGGACGGCTCGCGTTCCACGACCACGTCAAGCTCTTCACCGACGGCGGGTTCTTCGCCGAGCTGATGCAGGTCGAGCCGCCCGGCTTCATCGACGGGCATCACGGCGAGTGGCTGATGGCGCCCGAGCGGTTCGAGGCGCTGGCGCGGGCGTTCTGGAACGAGGGGTACCGCATCCACGTCCATTGCACCGGGGACCTGGGCCTGGAGCTCGCGATCGAGGTGCTCGCGAAGCTCCAGTGGGAGCGGCCGCGCTTCGACCACCGCTTCACCATCGAGCACTTCGGACTCTCGACCCCGGAGCAGGTCCGCCGCCTCGCGCGCCTCGGCGGCCTCGTCTCCGCCAACGTGCACTACGTCCACGAGCTGGCCGACGCGTACTGGAAGCACAGCATCGGGCACGAGCGGGCGACCCGGATGGCGCGGCTGGCCACGGTGGTGCGCGAGGGGATCCCGCTCGCCCTGCACTCCGACTTCACGATGGCGCCCGCGCAGCCGCTGCACC
Organism: Gammaproteobacteria bacterium; assembly: GCA_965202735.1. Lineage (GTDB taxonomy): Bacteria > Pseudomonadota > Gammaproteobacteria > HK1 > HK1 > HK1. The sequence continues at coordinate 31,442 of OZ241844.1, read as the reverse complement.
ACGCGTGGGTCGCGGTCAACCGGATCGGCGAATCGGGCGAGGTGGCCGGTCCCGAGGAGCGGCTCACGCTCGCGCAGGCGCTCCGCGCGATCACCATCGACGCCGCCTTCGTCCTCGGCATGGAGGACGAGATCGGCAGCATCCGGGCCGGCAAGCGGGCCGACTTCACGGTGCTGGAGGCGGACCCGTTCGAGGAGCCGGTGGAGTCGCTGAAGGACATCCCCGTGTGGGGCACGGTGTTCGAGGGGCGGGCGTTTCCGGGCCGGTGAGCGCGCCTGCGTCCACTGCGGCCCCCACGCGAGGCCGAGCCCCGCGCGGCGCGGGCGGCGGCGCGCGGTCCGATGAACATGGCCATCCGAAGGGCCCGGCCATGAAGCCGGCCGCGACCGGCCGAATTCCGGTCACGCTGATCGGGGGCTACCTCGGAGCCGGAAAGACCTCGCTCCTCAACCACCTCCTCACCCACGCCGGCGGCGGCGGGCGCATCGCGGTGCTGGTCAACGACTTCGGGGCGCTCGGCCTCGACGCGGCGCTCGTCGCCCGCCGCGGCGCGGACACCGTCACCCTGACCAACGGGTGCGTGTGCTGCACCATCGCCGACGATTTCGGCGCCGCCCTCGACGCGCTGGTCCGCTCCGGCGAGCCCCCCGACCGCATCGTGGTGGAGACGAGCGGCGTCGCCGAGCCGGCGAAGACCGCCCGCTACGCGAGCGGCTGGCCCGGGGTCCGGCTCGACGCGGTGCTCACCGTGGTCGACCTGGAGACGGTCCGCGCGCGGGCGAAGGACCGGTTCGTGGGAGGCCTGGCCGCTCGCCAGATCGAGTCGGCGGACCTGATCGTCGCCAACAAGGCCGATCGGGTCGATGCCCGGGCGCGCCGCTCGGCGACGGAGTGGCTTGCCCGCCGCGCGCCCCTGGCGGCGCTGGTCCCGACCACGCACGGCCGGGTCGCTCCGAGCGTCGTGCTCGGAGCCGGCATGCGCGCGTCCGGCGGGTTCGGGGAAGGGGCCGGCGACGGCGGGAGCCCTCCGCGCCGCGTGGACGGGCCGGTCCCGCCGGCCTCCGGACCGTCCGGGCCGATGGCGCCCGAACCCCGTGCCGCGACCGGCCGCGATGCGGGCCCGCCCTTCGTGCGCGTGAGCTGCTTCGCCCGCGGCCCGCTCGAACGGGCCGCGCTGGCCGCGGCCCTCGACGCGCTCCCCGGCGCGGTGGTGCGGTTCAAGGGCGTCGTCCGGCTGCGCGAGCGCCCGGACCGGCCCTGGATCCTCCAGGGCGTCGGCCGCCGGTGGTCGCTGGAGCCCGCTCCGCCGCACCTGCCGGAGGCCCTGGGCATCGGCGCCGGCTCCGCCATCGACCTGATCGGGGTCGGGCCGGCCGAGCCCATCGAGCGGGCGGCGCGGGGGATCGCACCCGTGCGCCGGCAGCGGGCGCGGCCGGGCCGGGAGGACTCGAAATGAGCCCTGGACGGGATCGTCGGGGTGATGGTGGCGGAGACCGCGGGCGACGGCTGGGCCGGGAGGACTCGAAATGAGCCCCGGACCCGGGCGGCCCGTCGACCCCATCGATGTCGAGCTGTTCAAGAACGCGGACACCGCGGAGCAGACGCTGCCCGCCCGCCAGGTCGTCGACCCCATCGACGTCGAGCTGTTCAAGAACGCGCTGTTCGCGGCCGCCGACGAGATGGCGGTGACCGTGTGCCGCACCACCTACTCCGGGGTGCTGCGCGACAACATGGACTTCTCGACCTCCATCACCGACGCCCGCGGCAGCGTCGTCGCCCAGGGCCTGACCCTGCCCATGCACCTCGGCTCGGTCGGCACCGCGCTGGCCGCGGTGCTCGCCCGCTACGACGACGACATGCGCGAAGGCGACGTGTTCGTGCTGAACGATCCGTTCGAGGGCGGGATGCACCTCCCCGACATCTTCATGTTCAAGCCGGTGTTCGTGGACGGAGAGCGCGTCGCGTTCGCGTGCTGCACCGCGCACCAGGCCGACATCGGCGGCCGGGTGCCCGGCTCGAACGCGGCGGACTCGACCGAGATCTACCAGGAGGGGCTGCGCATCCCGCCCCTGAAGCTGCTCGACGCCGGCGTGCGCAACGACACCCTGTGGCGCCTCGTCGAGCGCAACGTGCGCATCCCCGTCCAGGTGTTCGGCGACCTGCGCGCCCAGCTCGCGGCGTGCGGGATCGGCGAGCGCGAGGTCCGGGCGCAGGTCGGCCGCTACGGCCTGGAGCCCGCGCGCTCGATGATGCGCGAGATGCTCGACTACACCGAGCGCATGACGCGGGCGGCGCTCCGGGAGCTTCCGGACGGCGAGTACGACTTCGAGGACTGGATCGACGACGACGGCGTCGACCTCGGGAAGCCCATCCGGCTCTTCGTCACCGTGCGCAAGGCGGGCGACCGCATCGCCTTCGACTGGACCGGCAGCGCGCCCCAGGCCAGGGGCGCGATCAACGCGACCCTCTCGGTGACCGCGGCCACCTCGTTCACCGCCATCCGCTCCATCCTCCCCCCCGGCATCCCGAACAACGACGGCACGTTCCGCGCCGTCGAGGTGACCGCCCCGCCCGGCACCATCGCGAACATGGCGCCGCCCGGCGCCTGCGCGGCCCGCGGGCTCACCGGCTTCCGGATGCTCGACTGCGCGTTCGGGGCGCTCGCGAAGATGGCCCCGGACAGGGTCTGCGCCGCCTCCGACGGCGGCAACGTCGGGGTGTCGGTGGGCGGCTACCGGGCCGACCGCAGCCCCTTCATCTACGTCGACTTCACCTGCGGCACCTGGGGCGGGCGGCCGTTCGCGGACGGACTGGAGGGCAACGCCAGCCTGCTGGCCAACATGGCGGCGCAGTCGGCGGAGGTCTCGGAGATCGAGCATCCGGTCGAGGTCCTCGCCAGCGAGCTGGTCACCGACGCCTGCGGGGCCGGACGCTTCCGGGGCGGCGCCCCGTTCCGTCGCGACTACCGGATGAGCGAGGAGGAGGCGGTCGTCCAGGTCCGCTCCGACCGCCAGGTCCACCGGCCCTACGGCCTGTACGGCGGCCGGCCCGGCGCCCCGGGCGCGGTCGTCCTCAACCCGCACGGCAACGCGAAGACGCTCCCGTCGAAGGTCACCATGACCTGCCGCCGCGGCGACGTGGTGCGCTGGGTGCTGCCCGGCGGGGGCGGCTGGGGCGACCCGCTGGAGCGCGAGCCGGAGCGCGTGCTCCGCGACGTGCGCAACGAGCTGGTGAGCCCCGCCGCGGCCGAGCGCGACTACGCGGTGGTGATCGACACCGGGCGGTGGGCGGTGGACGACGCGGCGACCGAGGCGCTCCGGGCGCGGCGCCGGGCGGAACGCGGCGCGCGGCCCGTGCCCTTCGTCACCCGCGACGACGGCACGCGGAGCGCATGACCGCGCCCCGCCCGGTCACATCGCGTAGCGCCGCAGGAAGTCCCGGTCGGGCTCGACGCCGAGGCCCGGGCCGGCGGGGACCGCGGCGCGGCCCGCGTTGCGCGCGACCTGCCCCTGGATGTCCAGCGGCTCCTTCAGCAGGCCATCGCGGAGCTCGTTCCCGGTGGTGTCGAACTCCAGCATCGGCTCGCGCGGGAAGAGGCCGCCCGGCAGCGGCGGCATCGCCGCCAGCAATTGCAGGTTGGCGGCGACGGCGATGGCCGAGCCCCAGACGTGGTTCACCACCGGCGTGAAGTGCGCGTGACAGAGCGCGAGCACGCGCAGATACTCGCTGATGCCGCCGAGCGCGCACACTTCCGGCTGGGCGATGTCGAGCCCGCCGCTCTCCAGCAGCGTCCGCCATCCCCAGCGGCTGAACTCGGCCTCGCCGCCGACGATGCTGACGCGCAGGCCGGCGCGCAGGGCGGCGTATCCATCCAGGTCCTCCGGCGCCACCGGCTCCTCGAACCAGTACGCGCCGAGCTCCTCCAGCGCGCGCCCGACATGAAAGGCGTCCGCGGCGGTGTAGCAGTGGTTGGCGTCCACCATGAAGTCGAAGTCTTCGCCCACCCCGCGCCGCACCGCCTCGGCCAGCGCCACGTCCTGCCGCGGCCCGAGCCCGACCTTCATCTTGGCGGCGACGAAGCCCATCGCCCTGATCGCCGCGGCCTCGTCGGCGAATCGCGCGGCGAGTGAAGCGGCATCCTCGCGCCGCAGCATCATGCCGTAGCCGTAGACCGGCACCGACTGGCGATGGGCGCCGCCGATCAGCGTGTGGACCGGCAGTCCCGCGACCTTGCCGGCGATGTCCCAGAGCGCGATGTCGACCCCCGAGAGCGCCTGCAGCGGCATCCCCTTCTGGCCGTGATCGCGCAGGAGGTTGTAGACCCGGTGCCAGATCGCGTCGCGGTCCAGCGGGTCGCGGCCCAGCACCATCGGCTGGATGACCTGCTCGACGATGGTCCGGTTGGCCAGCGCCACGGCGCCCGGCCCGAAGCACTCGCCCCAGCCGGTGATCCCCGCGTCGGTCTCGACCTCGACGATGTGCGCGGTGCGCCGGCGGTAGAACTGCTGGGAATAGCCCAGCTCCTCGGGCATCTCGCACTGCAGCACGTAGCTGGCGATGCGGACGATCTTCATCCGCGGACGCCGCGCCGGGCCGGGGCCGGCTTCAGCCGCAGCCGGCTTCGATTGCCGGGCAATCTGCGTTCCCTCCGTTCGCCGCGAGCCGCGGCATTGCCGTCGCCGCGGGAATCGGCGTCATGCTGCACGCCATCGGTCCGCTGAAGCCCTCCATGGGATCGTCGAAGCCGAGCACTCCAGCGCGTGGGCCGCGAGGCGACGGCCCTGAAGCCCGCCATGGGATCGTCGAAGAGACCGCTGACGCCGGACCGTCCATCCACCCCGTGCGGAGCGGCCGCGCCGTCTCGACACGATGGTAGCCCGCCCTTGCGAGGCCGGGCTACCATGTGACCAGCTTTGTCAGGGCTCTCCAGAAGTCGTGACAAACGGTTCATCAGCAATTCCCGCCAGCGCCCGGAAGAGGCCGTACCGTGGTGGAATTGTGGTGTGATTTCGACCTTCCGGGTGTCGAATCGAGGGGATTTCAGGGGTCTGTTCCCGCCTGGCGGGAATGGCTGACGGTTCGTCAGGCCCTCGGTCCGGGCCTTCGATGCCGGAAGACCGCCCGTCACCGTGCGATCTTCCGGTTGGGCGGTCAATGACCGCGACCTTTGAATGGTCCTGCCAGCTTCATGACCATGTGGGGTCGTCATGGTTACGGTCAATATCGTTTCATGAATGATCCGGAGCGCCTGAAGCCCGCCTGGCGCATCGGCGTCGACATCGGCGGCACGTTCACCGACATCGTGCTGCTCGACGGCGACGGCGGCGTCATCTCGAAGAAGGTCTCGTCGAGCGTCGAGAACTACGCGCTGGCCATCGTCGAGGGACTGGAGTCGGTATTCGCGCGGCACGGGGTGGCGCCGGACTCCGTCGCCGAGATCATGCACGCCACCACGGTGGCCTCGAACACGATCCTCCAGCTCGCCGGGGCGCGGGTGGGGCTCGTCACCAGCAAGGGCTTCCGCGACGTGCTGGAGCTGCGCAACCTGCGGATGCCGCGGCTCTACGACCTCACGTGGGAGAAGCCGCCCCCGCTCGTCGAGCGCTACCTGCGGACGGTCGTCGACGAGCGGGTGAACGCGGCGGGCGAGGTGGTGCGTCCGCTCGCGCGCGACGAGGCGGGACGGGCGGTGCGGCGACTGCTCGACGAGGGCGTGGAGGCGGTCGCGGTCTGCCTCGTCAACGCCTACGCGAACCCCGTCCACGAGCGCCTCGTCGCCGGGGTCGCCGCCGAGCTCGCGCCCGGCCTGCCCTGCTGCACGAGCTTCGACGTGCTGCCCGAGATCAAGGAGTACGAGCGCACGTCCACCACGGTGGTCAACGCCTACGTGCTGCCCATCGTGGAGCGCTACCTGAAGGCCCTGCGCGAAGGACTCGACACGCGCGGCGTCGCCGCCCCCCTGCTCATCATGCAGTCGAACGGCGGCCTCACCCCGGCGGCGGAGGCGGCGGTGAAGCCCGTCAACATCGTGGAGTCGGGGCCCGCCGCCGGGGTGGTGGGCGCGCGCGCCATCGCCCGGCAGTCCGGGCTCGAGAACGTCATCAGCTTCGACATGGGCGGGACCACCGCCAAGGCGTCGCTCATCGAGCGCGGCGAGTACACCCGCACTCGCGAGTACTCGGTGGGCGGGGGCATCATGGCCGGCTCGCGCCTGCTCACCGGCGGCGGCTACCTGCTGAACGTGCCGGCCATCGATCTGGCGGAGGTCGGGGCCGGCGGGGGCTCGATCGTCCACGTCGACGCCGGCGGCTCGATGCAGGTGGGGCCGCGGAGCGCCGGGGCCCGGCCCGGCCCGGTGTGCTACCGCCTCGGCGGGAAGGCGCCGACGGTGACCGACGCGAGCGTGGCGCTCGGACACCTGAACCCGTCGTTCCTGTGCGGGGGCGAGCTCCCGATCGACGCCGAGGCGAGCCGCCGGGCCCTGGCCGACGCGGTCGCCCGGCCGCTCGGGCTCACGCCGGAGCACGCCGCGTGGGGGGCCCGGCAGGTGGCCATCGCGAACATGATCCGCGCCATCCGCGCCGTCTCGTCCGAACGCGGGCGCGACCCGCGCGACTGCGCCCTGTTCGCGTTCGGAGGCAACGGCGCGCTGTTCGCGACCGGGATGGCGGCGGAGCTCGGGATGCGGACCATCGTCGTGCCGCCCGCGGCGGGCCTGTTCTCGGCCTTCGGGCTGCTGTACGCGGAGATCGAGCACCACTACTCGCGCACCGTGCGACGCGTGCTCCGCGATGCCGACCCGGCCTCGATCGACGCGATCTACCGCGAGCTCGAAGCGCAGGCCGACGCGCAGCTCGCGGCCGACGGATTCGACGCCGAACATCGGGCCTGCGCCCGCGGCGCGATGCTGCACTACCAGGGGCAGATCTACGAGCTGGAGGTCCCGGTGCCCGCGGCGCGGATCGACCGTGCGGCGCTCGACGCCCTGGCGGAGTCGTTCGGCCGCGAGCACGAGCGGACCTACGGGCACCGGGCCGGCGCGGCGGAGCCGGTGGAGCTGGTGACCGCGCAGGTGCTGGGCCGGGGCCTCGACGAGCGGCCCCGGATGCCGGAACGGCTGCGCTTCCATGGCCGCGAGGCCGCTTCCGGTGACCGGCACCCCGCCGACCGGCCGGAGGAGCGGCCGCGCCTCGACGAATGCGAGACCGCGACCCGCTCTCGGCACCCCGCCGATCGGCCGGGGGAGCGGCCGCGCCTCGACGAACGCGACGCCGCTCCCCGCTCTCGGCATCCCGCCGACCGGCCGGGGGAGCGGCCGCGCCTCGGCGAACGCGAGGCCGCGACCCGCTCGCGGCGGGCGTACTTCGGGCGCACGCACGGGTGGATCGACACCCCGGTGGTCGCGCGCGCGGCGCTTGCCGGCGGCGGCGAAGGGCCGTGCATCGTCGAGGAGTACGACTCGACCTGCCTCGTGCCGCCGGGGGTACGGGCACGGGTCGACGGGAGAGGCAACCTCGTGCTCGCGCGTCCCGACCCATGAAGGCCACGGCATTCGCGCCCGGCAACGTCTCGGGCGTGTTCCGGATCGTCCGCGACGACGACCCGCGGCGGATGCACTCGCTGGGCATGGGGTTCACGGTGGCGCAGGGGGTGACCGCGGCGGTGAGGGAAGCCCCGGCGACCGAGGTCTCGTTCAACGGCGAGATCTTCGATTTCCCGACGGTGCGCCACGTGGCGGAAGCGCTCGTGCGGCGGCCGGTCCGGGTCGCGCTGGAGAGCCCCCTTCCGCTGAGCGGCGGCTTCGGGCTGAGCGGGGCGTCGGCGCTCGCCACCGCGTATGCGCTGAACGCCGGACTGGAGCTGGGGCTCGACGATCGCGCGCTCGGCATGGCCGCCCACGTCGCGGAAGTGGTGAACCTCACCGGGCTCGGCGACGTCTGCGGGCAGCTTCACGGCGGCTGCCTCGCCAAGCTCGTGCCCGGCGACCCGCTCGCGGCGGTCGCCTTGCCGGTCCCCGAGCAGGCGGTGTTCTACCGGTATTTCAGCCCGATCGTGACCCGCGAGATCATCGGCGACCCCGGACACGCCGCCCGCATCAACGCGGCCGCCGACGCCGCGCTCGCCGACATCGCGCGGCTTGCCGCCCGGGGGGTGGCGGCGTTCGGCGAGTACATCGCCGTCGCCAGGCGGTTCTCCGTCGAGAGCGGCCTGCTGCGCCACCCCGAGGTCCGGCGCATCATCGACGAGGTCGAGGCGGACGGCGGCGCGGCGTCGATGATCATGCTCGGCAACGCGGTGTTCGCCACCGCCGCGTTCGAGGGGGCGAAGGAAACAGGCCTCACCCGGCATCGGGCGAGGGTGCTGGAGTGAGCGCCGCGCGGGGCGTCGCCGCGGCGGCGGGGAGGAGGCGTGCGGTGACCGACGTCCCGGCGACCCATCCCCGCTACGCGTCGCTGCGCACCCGCGACGCGATCGTCGCCGGCGTGGAAAAGGGAGTCGCCTCGATCCACGGGCTCGTCGCGCACGGCCGGGGCGAGGCGTTCGACTACCTGCTCGGCGAGCGCACCCGCGACTTCGCGCTGGAGGCGATCGACGCGGCGGCGGCGATGCTGGTCGCCTCCGGGCGTCCGGTGGTGTCGGTGAACGGCAACGCGGCGGCGCTCGTTCCCGGGGAGCTCGTCGCGCTCGCGGCGGCCGTCGCGGCGCCGCTGGAGGTCAACGTCTTCCACGCCTCGAAGGAGCGCGAACGCGCGATCCGCTCGCACATGCTGGCCCACGGCGCACCCGAAGTGCTGCTGCCCACCAGGCACGCGGTGCTGGAGCACATCGACTCCAACCGGCGCTTCGTGCACCCGGACGGCATCCACGCCGCGGACGTGGTCTTCGTGCCGCTGGAGGACGGGGATCGGTGCCGGGCGCTGGTGCGGTCCGCAAAGCGCGTGATCACCGTCGACCTCAACCCGATGTCCCGCACCGCGAAGACCGCGACGGTCACCATCGTCGACAACGTGACCCGGGCGATGCCGCTGCTGCTGGAGCGGGTCGTCGCCCGGAGGAGCGACATCGACGCCGCGCGCGCGGCGCTCGGCCGCTACGACAACGAGCGGGTGCTGCGGGCCGCGGAGGCGGCGCTGCGGGAGGGCTGAAACGACGCCGGGAGACGCACTCTACGCCCTGTCTCAAGGCCGAATGCCTGTCCGCAAGGACGCCGGGAGACACGGTGCGCCCCGGCTCGTGGTCCGCGACCCCGCATCCGCGCCGCGGTCCTGCCGGTGGGCCAGGGGTGCGGCGAGCCGGCGAAACGCTCATGGTCGCCTCCGTGCCGGACCACCCCGTAGAATGAAAATCGGTGCTCGCCGCGCGGGCGGACTTCGGGCTACATCGGGGTCGCCTGCCGGTCGCAGTCCGCAACAGGAGCGCCACAAGGTGTGAACGCCCGGTGCCGCCGACCGGCGGCACACAGGATGCGTTGCGCCGAATCCCGGAGTACTTTCACGGCAAATGGACGGCGTGTGGGTATTCGGCTACGGGTCGCTCATCTGGCGTCCCGACATCCCGTTTCGCGAGCGGCGGACCGCGCGCGTCCGGGGCTGGACGCGGCGTTTCTGGCAGGGCTCGCACGATCACCGCGGGGTTCCGCACGCGCCGGGGCGCGTCGTCACCCTCGTCCCCGACCCCGGCGAATGGTGCGGGGGCATGGCCTATCTCGTCGACGAATCGGCCGTGCAGGCGACGTTCGCGGGGCTCGACCACCGGGAGAAGAACGGCTACGAGCGCCATGCGGTGCGGCTGGAGCTCCGCTCCGGCGACGCCTGCGACGGAGTCGTCTACATCGCACCGGCCGGCAACCGCGCCTGGCTCGGTCCCGCCCCGGTGGACGACATGGTCGAGCAGATACGCCGCGCGGCCGGGCCGAGCGGCGCCAACATCGACTACCTGCGGGAGCTGGCGGCGGCGCTGCGGGAGCTGGCGATCGACGACCCCCACGTATTCGCGCTCGAACGCCTGGCGCGCGAAGCGGAAGAGGCGGGCTGAGCGGCCGCGAGCCGGGGGGACGCGGCCCATCACCCATCGATTCAGGGCAGCCGCTCGTCTCCCGCGCGGTTCACGAGCGGACGCTGGTACAGCGGGTGGTGGAGGCTCCGCACTTCGTGCTCGATCGAGAACAGCGCCTTCTTCCCCCGCGGCGCCACGATGTCGACGAACCGGTACTGGTGCGGGTTGTCCTCGCGGGTGACGAGGCCGCGTTCGGCCAGCGCGCGGTAGGGGCCGGAGAAGTCGGCGACGTAGATTGCCAGGTGGTGGCCGTCGTACCCGGCGTCGTGCCCTGCCCCTTCCCGGAACACGAGGCTCTGCCCGGGGCCCACGATCACGCGCGCCGCCCCGTCCCGGACCGTGGCCGGAGCGCCCATCACCGTGCGGTAGAACCGCGCCACGCCCGCCGCCGCGCCCTTCGCGATCGGCATCTCCAGGTAGGGAATGCCGAGCGGTCCGCCGTGCGCGCCGCCCGCCGCGTGCACCCGGAACCGGTTGCCCCACGGACAGGTCACGTCGGCATGGCCGCGCCTTCGCCGCCACGAGAACCGCGTCCCGCCGAGCCGCTCCGAAACGTTGCGCAGCCGGGCCTCCAGCGCGGCGAGGTCCGGCACCACCAGACCCATCACCCCGCGGAATCGCTGCGGCTCCCCTCGGGGCAGGTGGAACTGCTGCCGGCCGCAGTTCACCCACATGTTGCGGGTGCCGACCATCAGGTACGGGTCCCGGGTGAGCCCGAGCCCGTCGAGGTAGAAGTCGGTCGCGGCCTCCTGGTCCGGGACGGTGAGGTTCACGTGCTCGAAGAAGACGATGTTGCCCACATCCTGGGAAGGAGGGTCGAAGCGCATCGGCGGGGTCGATATGGTTCCGGAGCTCAGGACAGGCGCCGACGGGAAAGATCCGGGTCGGCCGGAGCCCGCCCGGCCGCAAGCTCGAACCCGGGCCGGGACGGCGTCATGAACGTAATCGCCTGGTAGAAGTCGTCCAGGGAAACGAAGATCCCGTTCGCCTCGGCCCACCTGCGCATGCGCTGGTTCGTGGAATGCGCCCACGACAGGATCTCCACCCGCCAGCCGCGCCTGTGCATCCGCTCCAGAGTGCTGTGGAAGCCGGTGCCTTCAAGGTAGCCGGCGCCGTCCCCGGTCAGCAGCGCCACGATGCCGGGGTCGCCGTTGTAGTCCAGGGCGTCTTCGAGCATCCGCAACTGCAGCACCCGGTCGGGAACGTCCTGCTCGCCCCGGTGGGGGGTGCCGCGGTCGAACAGATGAACCTCCACTCCTCCGCTCTCCACGCGGTTCCACAACTGGCGCAGCTCCGGAGGCACGGAGCCCGCCGCCAGCGCCTTCCGCACCGGGCGATCGGCGTGGGCGAGACGGAACAGGTTCTCGAAGTGGATCCGCACGCGAAAGCGGGCGTCCGGCCCCTGTTCCAGCTCCCCGGCCAGACGTTGCGCCTCGTGGAAGATGTTCGAGTTGTCCCAGTAGATGAAGACGTGGTCCATGTCGGCCTCGGGCATGCAGGAGGCCCGCTCGGTGGGTGCGGGTGGCGCGCAGTCTATGCCTGCGGCCACCGGGTCTCAATGACGATCATCCGCGGCTGTCCTGGAGGGGGGTGCGTGCGATTCGTGGTGCCCGCGAGAACGAGGAGGTCCCGCCCCTCGCGAACGAGTGCGGGATGTCCTCGATCGCGGGGTCTCCCGGGACCGGAAGCGAAGGATCTCGCAAACCGGGCGTGTACCCGTCCATGACATCCGGGACGTGGCGCCTTCAGCCCGCCGGCTTCCCGGCCGGCGGCGGCGCCCGGCGCGCCTCGGTGCGCAGCGTGTAGTGGCTCGCCACCTCCGAGAGGGCGGCGCGGCCGTCGTAGCGGGCGGTCATCCGGGTCATGGCGTCGTGGCGCAGCGCCTTCTTCAGCAGCTCGGCGAACTCGCCGCGCTGCCCGTCGTCGAGCGGATGCTGCTGGGTGCGGATGATCTCGAAGCCCCGGGCGCCGAAGAACCAGGTGAGGCGCGGCTGCCGCGAGAGCAGGTCCAGCGCCTCGAAGTGCGTTCCACCCTCGCCCGGGGTGAACAGGATCTCGCACGCGAACGGGTCGAACGGTCCGGTGTGCACCTCGGGACGGAGCACCACCACCGCACCGTGGACGGTCTCGATGACGTCGCTGTCGAGCCCGAGGGAGAGCGGGCCGCGCCACTTGCGGAGGACCCTGCGATCCGCCCTGCTCTCGGGGCCTGCGAGGCTGACGAAGAACGCGGCCTCCGGGGCGCCGCCGTCGAGCGCCACGGGGATGCAGGTCGCGGCGGCGCCGGAGGCGGCCATCGCCTCGCGCACCGGGGCGGGAAACCTTCGGGTGGACGGCATCGGCATCGGCGGGCGCCGCGGCGGCGGTCGACGCGGCCGAGTCTACCCGGGCCCGGCCGCCCGGCGGGAATTGCCGCACATGCATGATGCGCGCCGGCGAGCGTCAGAGGGCTTCCATCAGGCGGTGCAGGGTGCGCGCGTAGCGGCGCGTGATTCGGTCGCGCCCCACGTGGCGGCCCTCCTCGACCACGTGACGGCCGGCCGACCAGACGTCGGTGATCGCCGCGTCGCCGCCCGCGAAGACGAAGCTGTCGAGGAGCGTGTCGCCCCGCCGGCCGGCCAGGTCCACCGCCTCCGCGTCGAGCGCCACCAGGTCGGCGAGCCGTCCCGGCGCCAGCGTTCCCGAGTCGCGCATCGCGGCCTGGGCGCCGCCCCGCGCCGCGGCCTCGAAGAGCGTGCGCCCGGTGGACCCGTCGGGCCGGGCGAGCACCGCGCGGGCCCGGTCGCGCAGGCGCTGGGAGTACTCCAGCATCCGGAGCTCCCCGGCGAGCGAGATGCGGATGTTGGAGTCCGTGCCGACTCCGAACCTCCCGCCCCGCGCCTGGTGGCGCGCGCCGTCGAAGATCCCGTCGCCGAGGCTCGCCTCGGTGATCGGGCACAGGCCCGCGACCGCGCCGCTCGCGGCGAGCCCCGCCGTCTCCTCCGGGGTCAGGTGGGTGGCGTGGACGAGGCACCACCGCTCGTCCACGCCGGCGCCGGCGAGCAGCCATTCGACCGGGCGCGCCCCGAGGCAGGCCTCCACCTCCTCGACCTCCGCGGTCTGCTCGGCGGCATGGATGTGCACCGGAGACCGCGGCGCGAGCGCCGTGGCGAACGCGAGCCCTTCGGGGTCGACGGCCCGCAGCGAGTGGATGGCGACCCCGGTGCGCGCATCCGGGTCCAGCGCCCGCACCGCCGCGTCCGCCTCCTCCCGGAGCCGGGCGAAGCGCTCCGGAGAGTTGCCGAAGCGATGCTGCGCGCCCTCGAGCGGCCTGCCGCCGCAGCCGCCGTGCCGGTAGAAGACCGGCAGCAGGGTGAGGCCGATCCCCGTCTCCGACGCCGCGGCGGCGATGCGGCTGGAGAGCTCGGCGAGGCGGCCGTAGGGCGCGCCGCCGGGCTGATGGTGGACGTAGTGGAACTCCGCCACCGCGGCGAAGCCGGCCTCCAGCATCTGCATCTGGGCGAATGCGGTGATCGTCTCCAGCTCGTCGGGGCCGAGCCGATCGAGAAAGCGGTACATGAGCCGGCGCCACGTCCAGAAGCTGTCGCGCGGGTCGGGACCCCGCCGCTCGGTCAGCCCGGCCATGGCGCGCTGGAAGGCGTGGCTGTGCAGGTTGGCCGGCGCGGGGAGGAGGACGCCGACGCGATGCCCGCCCGCGGGCGGCCCGGCCTCGACGGCGGCGATGCGGCCGTCTCCTCCGATGTCCACCCGGACGCCGCGCCGCCAGCCCTCGGCCGTCAGCGCGTGCGCCGCCCAGAGCATCTCCCCGCTCCGCATCGATCTCCGCTCCCCTCCCGGTGTACGCCCGGTTCGCGGCGCCCCGGGAGCGAGGATGTCCCGCCCCCGCGAACGAAGGCAAGGCGCCCCCTCGATCGGCTCGGTAGTGCCTCATTCCGACTTTCTTCCTCAACGCGACATCGCTGCCCCGACAGGGCTCTCCGGAAGCCGTGACGAGCGGTTCATCAGACGCCCGATATCGGGTCTTCGATGCCGGAAGACCGCCCGCCACCGTGCGAGATTCCGGTCTGGCGGCCAATGACCGCGACTTCTGAATGGTCCTGGCTGCCCCGAAGCCAGACCGAGACACTACCGGCCATCCGGTACTGTCTCGGTTTGACCCCGGGACCGTTCTGTCGAGTTGAGGAAGCGTTCTGTCGTGTTGAAGAAGACCGTCGAACCGAGGCGCCACCCGTCGTCGGGAAAGGTGTACGTCCGGTTTGCCAGAGCCCTCGTTTCCGGTTCCGGGAGACCCTGGGGACAAGGGTATCGCGCACACGGTTCGCAAAGGCGGGATGCCCCTGGTCCCGAAAGAAGCCCCCCTCCCCCCGGGAGAGGGGTTTGCCGTGAAAATACTCTGGGATTCGGCGCAACGCAGCCTGTGCGCCGCCGGTCGGCGGCACCGGGCATTCACACCTTGCGGCGCTCCGGTTGCGGGCTGCGACCGGTAGGCGACCCCGATGTGGCCCGAAGTCCGCCCGCGCGACGAGCACCAATTTTCATTCTACGGGGTGGTCCAGCACGGCGTCGACCATGACCGTTTGGGGTGAGGGGACCGAATCATCGCCGCACCCTCACCCCCGGCCCCTCTCCCGAGGGGAGAGGGGAGAAGATCGGGTGTCTTCTCCTGAGCCCGGCGACTCCGGCAGCCCGGCCATGAATACTCCGACACCGAGCCAGGGAGCGCCTTGGTCTGGCTTCGGGGCAGTGATGTCGCGCTGAGTAAGAAAGTCAAAATGAGACACTACCGGGCCTCCGGCAACCACTCCCGCCAGGCGGGAGCAGGCCCCCGAAATCCCCCCGACTCGACGCTCTGAGGGCCGAAATCGCACCGGAATCCCACCACGGTACGGCCTCTCCGGGCGCTGGCGGGAGTCACCGGGCCTCCGGCAGCCTCGGCCCCGGGCTCAGTCCGCCGGCGCGACGATCCGCTCCGCCAGCGGGTTGAAGCCGATCCGGTAGGCGAGCTCCGCGGGATGCGCCACGTCCCATACCGCAAGATCCGCGCGCAGCCCCGGAGCGATGCGGCCGGCGTCGTCGAGCCCGAGCGCGCGCGCCGCTTCGCGCGTGACTCCGGCCAGCGCCTCTTCCGGGGTCAGGCGAAAGAGCGTGCAGGCCATGTTCATCGCGAGCAGGAGCGAGGCGAGGGGCGACGAGCCGGGGTTGCAGTCCGTCGCCACCGCCATCGGCACGCCGTGCCTGCGAAAGAGCTCCACCGGCGGATGCCGTGCCGCGTGCAGGGTATAGGCGGCGCCGGGGAGGAGCACCGCGACCGTCCCCGCCCCGGCAAGGGCGCGCACGCCGTCCTCGCTCGCGTACTCCAGATGGTCGGCGGAGAGCGCGCGGTGGCGCGCCGCGAGGGCGGCGCCCCCGAGGTCGGAGAGCTGCTCCGCGTGCAGCTTCACCGGCAGGCCGAGCGCGCGGGCGCGCCCGAACACGCGGTCGATCCGGCTCGGGCCGAAGGCGATCCCTTCGCAGAAGCCGTCCACCGCATCGACGAGTCCCTGCGCGTGGGCGGCGTCCAGGGCGGGCAGGCAGACCTCGTCGAGATAGGCGTCCGGGCGGCCCGCGTACTCCGGGGGCACCGCGTGGGCGCCGAGGAAGCTGGTGCGCACCCGCACCGGGCGTTCGGCGGCGATGCGGCGCGCGGTGCGCAGCATGGCGAGCTCCGTCTCGACGTCGAGCCCGTAGCCCGACTTGATCTCGATGGTGGAGACGCCCTCGGCGATCAGCGCGTCGACGCGGGGCAGAGCGCCCGCGAGAAGCGCGTCCGGGTCCGTTTGCCGGGTCGCCTCGACGGTGGAGAAGATCCCGCCGCCGGCCCGGGCGATGTCCTCGTAGCTCATCCCCTCGAGCCGCATCTCGAACTCCCGGGCGCGGTCGCCGCCGTACACGACATGGGTGTGGCAGTCGATCGGCGCGGGGGTGACGAGACGGCCGCCGAGAGCGCGCCGCGGCCACGCCGCATGGTCGTCCGGCACCGCGTCCGCCGGCCCGCACCAGGCGATGCGCCCGTCCTCCGTCGCCACCACGCCGTCGCCGACGAGGCCCCAGGGATGTCCGCCGCGCTCCATCGTGGCGAGCGTCAGATGCGTGAGGAGCTGCCGGGACATGCGTCACTCTCCCTGAACGGACCGTTCAATGAATGAAGCAGGGCGGGGATGGTACGACCGCGAGCGTGCGCGAGGACACCAGGGGGGCAGGACCATTTTTGCCGTGAAAATACTCTGGGATTCGGCGCAACGCATCCTGTGCGCCGCCGGTCGGCGGCACCGGGCATTCACACCTTGCGGCGCTCCGGTTGCGGGCTGCGACCGGCAGGCGACCCCGATGTGGCCCGAAGTCCGCCCGCGCGACGAGCACCAATTTTCATTCTACGGGGTGGTCCAGCACGGCGTCGACCATGACCGTTTTTGTCGCGGTCGGCGGCTGGTGACCGCTGTGAAGTTGGTAGTGTCTCATTTTGACTTTCTTCCTCAGCGCGACATCACTGCCCCGAAGTCAAGCTGAGGCACTCCCTGGCTCGGTGTCGGAATGTTCATGGCCGGGCTCATGGCCGGGTTGCCCCTCGCGCCGCATGAAGTGGAGGCGGCGGGCGGGCCGAAGACACCCGCATTCTCCCCTCTCCCCCCGGGAGAGGGGCCGGGGGTGAGGGTGCGGCGATGATTCGATCCCCCTCACCCCAAACCCCTCTCCCGGGGGGAGAGGGGCTTCTTTCGGGACCAGGGCATCCCGCCTTTGCGAACCGTGCGCGCGATGCCCTCGTCCTCAGGGTCTCCCGGAACCGGAAACCAGGGCTCTCGCCAACCGGACGTACACCCTTCCCGACGACGGGTGGCGCCTCGGTCCGACTTTCTTCCTCGACACGACACAACGGTCCCGGAGTCAAACTGAGACACTACCGGAGGCCCTGCCGGCTTGATCGCGGCGCCGGGAGAGCGAATGATTGCGGGAGGCATCCAGCGGGAGAGGGGCGCGACGATGGGCAAGGTGCTGGACGAGGCTGCCGCCGGGCGGTTCCGCCGCGACGGCTTCCATGCGCCGCTTCAGGTGGCCACGAGGGAGGAGGCGCTGCGGATGCGGTCGCGGCTCGAGGCCTACGAAGACGCGCACGGCGGGCCGCTCAGGGGCCCGGTCCGCTTCAAGAGCCACCTGCTCTTCAAGTGGCTGGCGGACTTCATCCGTTCGCCGCGGCTCCTCGACCCGGTCGAGGACGTCATCGGTCCCGACATCATGGTCTGGTCCACGGACTGGTGGCTCAAGGAGGCCAACTCCCCCAGCTACGTCTCCTGGCACCAGGACAGCCAGTACTGGGGGCTCGACAGCGACAGGCTGGTCACCATGTGGGTGGCGCTCTCGCCCTCGAACCTGGCCAGCGGCTGCATGCGCTACCTCCCGGGCTCGCACGTGGGGCCGGACCTCCCCCACCGCGAGACCTACCACGACGACAACATGCTCACCCGCGGGCAGGAGATCGTCGAGGGCATCGACGAGTCGAAGGCGGTGAACGTCGAGCTGGAGCCGGGCGAGGGCTCGCTCTTCGCCTTCCGCATCGCCCACGCGTCGCACCCCAACCGCACCGGCGACCGCCGCATCGGGCTGGCGATCCGCTTCATCCCGCCGGATGCCCGCCAGGTCCGTTCCGACCACGACAGCGTGGCGCTCGTGCGCGGCGTCGACACCCACGGCCACTTCGAGCTCGAGCCCGAGCCGGAGTGCGACTTCGACCCGGCCGCGGTGGATTTCCACCGCTGGGCCGAGGAGGAGCGCCGCAGGATCCTCTACCACGGCACCGACTGGCGGACGCACCGGACCTGAGCCCGGGACGTCCCGATCACCCGGCCCGCCCCCGGCGGCGAGGGGAAGCGCCGGCCCCGGCCCGGACCGCCAGCGCCTCCCAGGCCCGTTCGAACCGTTCGAGGTTCTCCTCGGTGTACGCGGCATAGTCGAAGTCGATCCCGGAGTGCAGCTCCGAGACCATGCTCCACATCGCCTCGCGCAGCAGCGAGGCGCACTTCATCGCGGCGTAGCTCGAGAGCAGGGGCTCGCGGGGCGGCGCCCCGAGGTAGCGCTCCATCATCCGGCGCTCCGCCCCGGCGTCCAGCTCGCTGTTCGAGGCGAGGCCGCCGAGGTCGAAGAGCGGGCTGTTGAAGCCCGCGTACTCCCAGTCGATCAGCCAGACCCGGTCTCCGTCGTCGATGAGGTTGGCCGCGAGCAGGTCGTTGTGGCCGAAGACGATCCCGACCGGACCCACCACCGACTCGAGGCGCGCGGCGCGCGCGAGCAGCTCGTCGAGCCGGCCCGCCATCCGGCTCCCGTCCTCGCGCAGGACGCGCGCATAGCCGCGCACCACCTGGAAGACCCAGAACATGGGCGTCGCACCGCGGAAGTGCGCCGGGGCCTCGCGGTGGCATCGGCGCACCGTGTCGACGATGCGGTCGAGGTTGGCCGGCTCGCGCACGTCCGCAGGCTCCAGGGTGCGCCCGTCCACCCATCGCATCACCAGCGCGCCCGGCTCCGCATGCACGATCTCCGGGGCGATCCCGGCCGCGTGGGCCGCCCGCGCCGAGGCCAGCTCGTTCACGCGATACACCCCGTGCACCGGAATGTCCTCGCCGATGCGCACGACGTAGCGCTCGCCGGCGTCCTCGACGGTGAAGTTGACGTTGGTGATCCCGCCGCCGAGCGGCTCCGGCGCGACGTCGCCCTTCCAGCACGCGAGGCGCGCGGCCCGTTCAACCGGACTGTGCACGAGACGAGAGGTCCCCCGCCTACAGCACCCGGCAGAGCCGGAACGCGTCGAGCACCGCGGCGTGGATGTTGCGGCTGGAGACCGCGTCGCCGATCCGGAAGAGCTGGAAGCCGCCGTCGTCCGCTCCCGGCTGCCGCCGGCCTTCGAGCAGCGCCGCCTGGTCGACGACACCACGGTTCGACGCACGCTGCCGCAGGCCCCGAAAGAGCGCGTCCGCCGGACGCGTCCCGTGCTCGACCACGATCTGGTCCGTCTCGTGCGTCTCCTCCGCATCCGTCAGCTCGTGGCGGAACGCGACGCGAAGCCGGTTGCCGTCGCGCTCGATGCGCACGAGACGCCGGTCGAGCCTCGGCTCGATGCCGATCTCGCAGGTCCGCCGGCGCCAGACGACCTGCTCGGAGTACGCCATCTCCATCGCCAGATGGCCGTCGAGTCCGAAGAACCCGACCTCGCTCCCGGCGAGACGCACCTTCTCCGCCGCCGTCAGCGCGGCGTGGCGTCCGGTGCCGTCGTAGACGATGACTCGCTCGCTCGGCCGCACCGCGCCGGTGAGGATGTCCCACACGCTCGTGCAGTGCTCGGCGCCGTCGATCCAGTCGAGGTCCGGGACGCCGCCGGTCGCGACGATCACGACATCGGCGCCTTCCTCGACGGCCGCCTCGGGCTCGACGTACCGGTTGAAGCGCACATCGACCCCGAGCCGCTCCAGCTCCCGGCCGCGCCAGTCGACGATGCCGGCGAGGTCCCGGCGCCAGCTCGCCCGGGTGGCGAGGAGCACCTGTCCGCCGAGCGCGCCCGACGCTTCCCGGAGCCGCACGTCGTGGCCCCGTTCCGCGCAGACCCGCGCCGCCTCGAGCCCGGCCGGACCGCCGCCCGCGACGAGCACGCGGCGCCTCGCCGGCGCCGGCTCGACCTCGTGGGGAAGCTCGCGCTCGTGGCCGGTCGAGGGGTTGTGGAGGCAGGCCGGACGCAGCTCGCTCATGCAGTGGGTCGCGCCGACGCACGGGCGCACCCTCTCCTCCTCGCCGCGCGCGAGCTTCGCGACCAGCGCCGGGTCCGCGATGTGCGCCCGCGTCATCGCCACCATGTCGAGCAGTCCCTCCCGGATCGCATGACGCGCGGTCGCGAGCTCGGTGATCCGCGTGGCGTGGAAGACGGGCAGGTCCACCGCCTGCCGGAAGGCGCCGGCCCGGGCGAGGAACGGCGCCATCGGCGAGGCCATGCCCGGCATGCAGTCCACCGCGAGCCGGACCTGGGTGTCCATGCGGCCGTAGATGGCGTTGAAGAAGTCGATGGTCCCCGACGCCTGGAAGATCCGGGCGATCTCGAGGCATTCCTCGAAGTCGAGGCGCCCCTCGCCGGCCTCGTCGACCACGAACCGGATGCCGACCACGAAGTCGTCGCCCACCGCCCTGCGGACCGCCTCGTGCACCATCAGCCCGAAGCGGCAGCGGTTCTCGACCGATCCGCCGAACCGGTCGGTGCGGTGGTTCGTCGCCGGCGACAGGAACTGCCCGATGAGGTGGGCGCCGGTGAGGGTCTCGATACCGTCGAGACCGCCTTCCCGGCACCGCGCCGCGGCCCGCGCGTAGTCGGCGACGACCCGCGCGATGTCGTGCTCGTCCATCTCCCTCGCGAACGCCCGGTGCGGGGTCTCGCGCACCGGAGACGGGCCGATGGGCGCAAGCCGCGCCCCGGCGCCGGGCTCGCCGCGGCCGCCCACGTGGGTGATCTGGCACATCAGGAGGGCGCCCTGAGCGTGGATGCGCGTCGCAAACTGCCGGAAGTGGTCGACGATGCGTTCGTCGTGCAGGTTGATCTGCGGGAAGTTCCACTGGGAGTCGGGGGAGACGTTGGACGAGCCGCCGAACATGGTGAGCGCGATACCGCCCCTCGCCTTCGCCTCGTGGTACCGCTGGTAGCGCTCCGCGGGCATCCCGCCCTCGGCGAGACCGCAGGCGTGGCTGGTGCTCATGATGCGGTTGCGAAAGGTGAGATGCTTCAGCGTGAACGGCCGAAGCAGCGGCTCGTTCGCGATTCCCCGCGAAGCGGGCGGGTTCCGGGACATGCCGGCGGCCTCCGGTCCGGTCGAGCGGGTCGCGCCGCTCCGGTCACCGCGAAGGATACGGCGGGTGGCCGGCGGAGGTGTAGCGGCGGATCACGGTACGGGCGCCCCGGCCGCGCCCCTTCGGTCGACCGCCATGTGGTCCTTGCCCACCCGCATCGTCGCCAGATTGCGCTTCCGCCGGTCGAATACCAGCGCAAGCAGATGGACTCTCTGATTCCCCGTGCGGTACTTGCCCGCGTAGTCCTTGTCCCGCATCTGCGCAAGCGCTTCATCCGCCTTCGCCTCCACGTCCGGCTCATCCGCTGCCTTGAGCTCCAGCACAAACACCTGGCCCTGGTCCATCAATACCATGTCGGAACGGCCCCGGCTCGTGGAATCCTCGACCCGGATGTCCAGACCCAGGGTCAGGAAGCAGGCATACAGGACAGAAGCATGATATCCCTCGAAACGCACCCGGTCCTCGTGCCCCTGCCACTGATACGGAAGCCCGGCAAAGAACGCCTTCAGCTCTCTTTCAAACCCCTCGAAATCATTGGCGCCCAGCTCCCCGACAGGCAATGGAGCCCCTTCACCTTCTTCATCCCGCCTTGCGAATAGTCCATCAATGGACTATATTTCTCTCTGACAACATTCTTGGAGTCAATCATGGCTGAACAAGCACTTCCAGCAACCGCTTTTGACCGGAAGGGTCTCTCAGGCCCGGCGTTGCGCTCGTTCTTTCGCATCGCGGATCTCTGGAGCCTCTCGGTCGAGGAGCAGATGACCCTGCTTGGGCTGACAGCTCGGTCGACCTTCTTCAAGTGGAAGAAGGATCCGAACACTGTTCTGCCAAAGGACACGCTGGAGCGCATTTCCTACATCCTGGGCATCTACAAGGCACTTCAGCTTCTGCTCCCCAACGAGCAGGCGGCCGACGAATGGGTGAGGCGTCCGAACGCGGCGCCGCTGTTCGCTGGTCAGTCGGCTCTCGACCGGATACTCTCCGGCCAGGTGGCAGACCTCTTCGTCGTGCGGCAATACCTCGACGCACAGCGGGGTGGCTGGGCATGACGTTGCCGGTCGCCCGCATCGAATGGAAGCCGTGCTGGCGGATCATCCCCAGCCGGTTTCCGCCTGTTCAGCTCTTCGAGCGGGTGACCGATCCAGACGACCTTGAAGCGATCTTCGAGTTGGAAGCACTCACGAATCCCAGGCTTCGTGACGAGGCTGGCGATATTGAGCTCGTGCCGCCGGAAGATCGCATCAGTGGGCCCGGGACCACCGTCATCATGGCAGCCTTCACCCATTTGAACCCAAACGGCAGCCGGTTCTCGGATGGCACATACGGCGTCTTTTATGCCGCGAACGACCTGGACACAGCCATTGCCGAGACCAAGCACCATCGCGAGCGGTTCCTGAGCGCCACGGCCCAGACTCACATGGAGCTGGACATGAGGGTCTATCAGGTCGACCTTGATGGGGACCTACATGACCTGCGCGGCCAGAAAGCCGTCCAGCCGCTCGTCTACCACAACGACAACTACGCCGCGGGCCAGCATCTGGCGAGAACGCTGCGTGAAGCCGGGTCGAACGGGATCGCCTATGACAGCGTCCGTCGGATAGGCGGCGAATCCGTCGCCGTGTTCCGACTTCCCCTTCTCTCCAACGCCCGCCAGGAGCGGCACCTCTGCTACGTATGGAACGGCAAGAAGGTTGAAGCCGTCTATGAGAAACGCGAAATCAGCGGAAGTGGCCAGTTCTGACCTCGCTGCAAGGCATTTTCTGCCACGCAGCTACAAAGCGATCGCTTGGAACTATAGACCCGAGAAAAGCCGCGACGCAGTTACCACTCAGGAGAAAAGGCAACGCCGTGTTTGAAGAAACGAAACGATCGATGCAGCAGCTCGACGGAACTACCAGCATCTCGGTGCCCATTTCCTATGACGAGGATGGCTACTTCGATCGCGAGTGCCCGTCAGAGGAATGCCAATTTAAATTCAAGGTCATCATAGAGGACTGGAAGGTCAAAGTCCGCGATGAAGAAGTGTTCAATCACCTGGGTCGCGGAAAAGAATCAGAATCGGCAGAATCCACGACGAGTCGGCGAAGCCGGGGTAGAGCCGCTCCCCGGAATCGGCCGGCAAGGGGACCGCCTCCATGACATCAGGCAAGGCCGCCATCGTCGCCGCCGCGGCCGGACGCGGCGCCGGCTTCATCGACAGCCTCCCGCACGGCGGGGACCGGGCGGCGAAGGTCCCCATGCGGCGGACCGGCACGGTGGCGGAGACCGCGAGGACCGCGGCATTCCTCCTCGGCGACGGCGCCGGCTATGTCACCGGCTGCGCCACTGGCTACGGCACCGGCGATGGCGACGGCTATGTCACCGGCCGGCACCTCCGGGGCGACGGCGGCCTGGCCCGCGGCGCATGAGCGCGCCCCGCAGACCCTCGATCGCGGTCATCGGCACCGGTGGGACCATCGCGTCCGTCGGAGGCCACGGGCTCGAGCTCGTGCGCTACATCGACCGCAGGCAGATGCTCCCCATCGACGAGCTGCTGGCGCGCACCCCGGAGCTCGCCCAGGTCGCGCGCGTCACGCCGGTCGCGCACGACGTGCTGCAGAGCCACGGCATCGGCCCCGGCGACTGGCTCGCGCTCGCGTCGAGGATCCACGCGCTGGTCGCCGAGCGCCCGGAGCTCGACGGCATCGTGATCACCCACGGCACCGCGACTCTCGAGGAGACGGCGTACTTCCTCAACCTCGCGCTCCGGGTGGACGTTCCGGTGGTGCTGGTCGGTGCGCAGCGCCCCGCCACCGCGGTCTCCGGCGACGGCCCGCTCAACCTCGTGAACGCGGTGCGCACCGCGGGCTCGCCGCACGCGCGCGGAATGGGGGTCATGATCGTGCTGAACGACGAGATCCAGGCCGCGCGCGAAGGCACCAAGACCTCGACCCTTCGACTGCAGACGTTTCGAAGCCCCGATTTCGGCGCCCTCGGGCATGCCGACGCCGACGCCGACGGCGTGGCGTTCTACCGCGCGCCGCTGCGCCGGCGCGCGCCGGACACCGAGTTCGACGTGAGCGACATCGAAGCCCTGCCCCGGGTGGATGTCGTCCACGCCTACGCGGGCGCGGACGGGGCGCTGGTCCGGGCCTGCGTCGACGCCGGCGCGCAGGGCATCGTCGCGGCGGGGTTCGCGCCCGGACTCGTGCCTCCGGCCCAGCTCGAGGCGTTGAACGAGGCGGTGCGCGCAGGGGTCGCGGTCGCGCACTGCTCGCGGGTCGGGAGCGGCCGGGTTCCGGGACTCGGCGCGTCGCACGCGCCCGGCAGCGTGACCACCGACAACCTGACTCCGCAAAAGGCGCGCATCCTGCTGATGCTCGGCCTCACCCGCACGCGCGACCGGGAAGGGCTCCAGCGCATGTTCGACACCTACTGAGTCCCGGATACGAGCCCGCCATGCACCGGAGCGCCTCCGGAGCGGGCGCCGGCGCGCCGGGACTCGCGAACGGGTGGTGCCCCGGTTCGACTTTCTTCCTCAACGCGACATGACGGTCCCGGAGTCGAACCGGGGCGCTGCCCGCGAACGGCGGTCGTGAACCAGCCATTCCCGCCAGGCGGGAACATGCTTCTGAAATCCCCTCTATTGAACGCCCTGGTGGCCGAAACCGCGCCAGAATCCCGCCACGGTACGGCCTCTCCGGACGTGAGCGGGAATCGCTGCTCGTGAACGGCGACCGTGAACGGCGACCGTTGTCCGGCGCCCGCTCGTGGAGTAGCGTTCCGGACCCGCGACGCGATGAGGCGGGCGGGTCGCGGGACGTTCACGCCGCCGGCGGCGTCCGGCGTCCGGAAACGAACGGGTCCGTGCACCGGAGGAGACCGAAGATGGCCGAGGCAGCGGAAGAGCGGAAGGTGGGCTACGTGCGGATGGACGAAGGCACGGTGGAGGACTACGCGCTCCAGGCGGCGCTCGCGAGACCCTTCATGGCCGCGACGCCGGAGCGGCTGCTCGCCTTCATGGAGTCGCTGCGCCACACGTTCCCGGGCGGGCGGATCGACCGCTACGCGCACTCGCTGCAGACCGCGACCCGGGCCGAGGACGCGGGCGAGTGCGAGGAGATCGTCGTCGCCGGCCTGCTGCACGACATCGGCGATTCGCTCGCGCCGCACAACCACGCGGTCCTCGGCGCCGAAGTCCTGCGCCCGTTCGTGGCGCGGCACACCTGCTGGATGCTCAGGCACCACGACATCTTTCAGGGGTACTACTTCTGGGACAAGATCGGGCTGGACAGGCACGCCCGCGAGCGCTACCGGGACCATCCGGCATACGAGATGACGGTGCGCTTCACCGGCGACTACGACCAGATGGCGTTCGACCCCGCCTGCCACACCCGCCCCCTCGAGCATTTCGCGCCCATGGTCCGGCGGATCTTCGCCCGCGAGCCGTGGGGCGCGCAGACGCGGGAGGACTGGCCGGTCGAGGACTGAGGGCCATGTCCTCGAACGCGGGTACGCGGATATGGATATTACCGCAGCAGCGGACAATCCAGGCGTGCCCGACAGTCTACTTGGCAGAATGGAAGTCTCAGGGTAGAAGTCAATTCACAACAGTTTACGCCAGCAATTGGCCAACGCTGGCGGCAACCTCGTAGCGGGCAGGGTTCTCCGAGACCTTGTTGAGCGCTTGAAAATGCGCCCTGCCGTATTCGATTTTTGCATCTTCATTGCGCCGGAGATCGCCGAGTAGCATGCTTCCCTTCGTTTCGACGACGAGGTACAGCCGTTCATCACCCGCTTCGGGTTCGACCAGAACCGCCCAGTCCGGATTGTAGGTTCCGAGAGGCGTCGGCACGGTGAACCAGCCGGGCAGCTTGGCGTAAACTCTGACGGCTGTATTCCTTTCCAGATCGTCTGCGAACCGTTGCTCGATTCCGGATTCGTAAACGACCTTCTCGTAGACCGATTTCTTCGCATCCAGCATGTTCTTGAGATAGCCGGTCAGCTCTTCCTGCTGGAACAACTCCTGCGCGTAATGTGATGCGTCCCCTATCCATTGGTATTTGATGCCTTCCACCAGCGCTCTCTGTTTGCAACCGTTGATGGCCTGGGCCGCAATCTTGATGAACTGCTGCGGATTGCGCCTGAAGTCTCCGAGACGATGGCTGTCGACCAGGATTTTGTAAATGCTGCGCCGGGTAAGCTGCGTCCGGTCCTGAAGCTCGGTGAGCAGGTCGGGCAGCTCGACCCCGGTCTCTTCGAGAACGACGGTCGCCGCCCCGTCGGTCTCTGTAGCCTCCACGCCCGCCTGACCGATGGCGATGTCCGCCTTGCGCCATTGCAGCCGGGTCCGGGGGATCCGCTCCGCTCTCTGCAATGCGGCGGCCGATTTTTTCAGCAGGGCTTTGTTGCAGAAGGACACCCGGTAGGTCGTCTTGTGCTTGATGCGGTCCCATAGTGCCTTGAATTCCGCGCTCTCGAGCACGGCCTGACGCGGGCGGACGGTCTGGCGTTCGTCGGCATTCTTGATGTCGAGGCTTCCCGCGCGTTTCCGCAAGACGGATTCGATTTCCGTCCGGTACTCGGCAAATTGCTCGGGCAGGGCCAAGCTGCCGTCCCTGATCGCCTTGCGGAGTGAGTCCTGTATCCTCCCGGCGGCGTCGATGTAGCCTTCCGCTCGCAAGTGGTCATACAGGGCCTGCGACTTGTCGAACCCGAGGGTTCCCGAATCCTCGCCGTCGGCGGTCACTGGAACCTGAGCGAACTGATGGGGCTCGACGATGCCGAAACGGATTCCGGTGTCCTCCTCGATCTCGCGTTGCAGGTTCTCCGCGAACTCCTCGTAGCTCTCCCTGGCGATCACCGTGAGCGTGTTCACTTCGAAACCGCGCAAGCGCTCCCCTTCCTGGTTCACGCAAAGACGCAGCCCGCGCCCGATCGTCTGCCGCCGTTCGCGTTCGGTCTGGATGTCGCGCAGGGCGCAGATCTGGAAGACATTGGGGTTGTCCCATCCCTCGCGCAGCGCCGAATGGGAGAAAATGAACTTTAGCGGCTCGTCGAGACTGAGCAGCTTCTCCTTCTCCTTCATGATCAGGTTGTACGCGCGTTCCGCGTTGTCGCGGTTCGTCTGGTTGTTCTCGGCGGTATCGGTCCAGCCGCCCTTCCTGTCGATGGAGAAATAACCGTCATGGACCTCCCCGGCGGCCGCCGCGAGATCGACTTCCCCGAACAGCGACTGATAGTCGGGGTGCTGCGCAAGCCATCGATACTCCTCCTCGAATATGCGGGCGTAATCGCCCTTGACGGCGTTGCCGGCCTCGTCGTAGTGGCGGTAACGCTCCACGGCATCGACGAAGAAGAGGCTGAGCACCTTGATCCCCTGCGGGCGCAGCCGTTTCTCCTTGTCGAGATGCTCGCGAATGGCCCGCCGGATCATCTGGCGTCGAACCGCGGCGGCATCCACGTCCCCCCAGGCCTCTCCTTCGTGGAGAAAGCACTCACCGCCCGGCACGCGGAGCTCGACCGATGCACGCCCTTTCCCAACCCGAATCTCTCCGATGCGGCAGTCGCGATAGACCGCGCGGCCTGTCTCCTGTTCGAGGTCGTCGCCGTCCTGGACCGTCCTCGCCCGGCGCCGCACCCCGCCCCCGGCGGCCTCGACATCGAGCTCGATTTTCGCGCTGATGACTCCGCGTTTGTTGCTTGTGGAGATCAGCCGGACATAGGGCCTGTTGTGGGCGTCCTCCACGGTCGCCGACGCCACCTCGATCTGCTTGACCAGCTTGCGCTCCCAGGCATCGACGGCATCGAGGCGATAGACCATGTGGTGCCTGTCGACGTGCGTTGCCGAATAGCGCAGCGTGCAGAGCGGGTCCATGGCGTCCAGCGCTTTCTTGCCCCGTCCGGCAAGGCCGCCGTCCACGCTTTGCGGCTCGTCCACGATCAGTATCGGCCGGGTGGCCCTGATGAGATCGATCGGCTGTTCGCCGCCGGTCTTCTCGCTGTCCTTGTAGAGGTTGTTGACGTCCTTCTTGTTGATCGCCCCGACCGTCACCACCATGATCTGGATCTGCGGGCTGGTCGCGAAATTGCGGACCTGGCCGAGCTTCACCGAATCGTAGAGGAAGTACTCGAATGGTGCGCCCGAATAGAGCGCCCGGAAGTGGTCGTCGGTCATCCGGAGCGACTTGTAGACGCCCTCCTTGATCGCGACCGACGGCACGACGATGATGAACTTGGTGAAGCCATACCGCTTGTTCAGCTCGAAGATCGTGCGCAGATAAACGTAGGTCTTGCCGGTGCCCGTCTCCATCTCCACGGTAAAGTCGCCGGACTCCAGCGACCCGGACGGAGGCAGGCCGTTACGAAGCTGAATGTCCTTCAGGTTGGCGAGAATCTCGTCGTCGAGCAGCGTGAGCCGGTTGCCGACGCCGAGATCGTTCCGGGCGAAGGCCAGTCTTTCCTGCGGGTCCAGCCGACTCTTGGTGACCGTGAACTCCGTCCGGCAGGTTTCCTGCCCGCGGAACAGGTCGCAGACGGCATCCACCGCCTGCAACTGGAAATCGAGGTCGGGCTCGAAACGAAGCTTCATCATGTCGGGGCGACTCTCGCCGTCGCCTCGCGGTCAGGCCAGCATCAGGCGTTCGCCCTTGGGCTGCGGGACCGGCCGTCCCAGTTCCTGCGCACGATCGATCCAGAATCCCATGGCGTCCTTGATGTTCCGCAGCGCGGTTTCCTGATCGTCGCCGTGCGCCATGCAGCCGGGCAGTTCCGGGGCCTCGGCGACGAACGCCTGATCTTCATTGCTCCAGTAGAGAATGATCTCGTACTTGTGCATCATTCGTCTTCTCCCAGTCTGTATTTCAGGATGAGCTGCCGGACCTGCCTCACCTGGTAGGGTTTGGCGTGGCCGTCGCGGCTCTGAAGATTGACGATTTCCGCAATGCCTTCCCGGTCGAACAGGTGATGGCTCCCGCGTATGCGCTCCTCGAATCCGAGATACTCCATCAGGTCTCGCAGATCGGAGAATCGGATGCTCGCGTCCGACCTTCCGCGGAGGATCGTCTGCAACAGCCTCTCATGCCGGTTCATGCGCGGCTTCCTCAACTGACCGGGATCACGGACTTCGCGGGATCACAGGCTTCGCACGTTGCCGATGCCGCGCTGCTTCAGGGTCTCGGCGAGGTTCGTCTTGGCGACGTCGTCGGCAAAGGCGCTGTCGCGGAAGACGACGGTGGCGTCGCCGGCGGGAGCGAGCGCGTCATGCCAGTCGGCGATACCCGCCGCCAGCGGCTCCGCTTCGTCGCGGGAGATCGCTTCGTCGAGGCAGGCGAGCAGCGTCCCGGCGCCGACCGCGTGCACGGACTTGCCCGCGACGGTCTTCGTCTCGATGGGGACGCATAGATCGAGACCGAGCTTCAGGAGCAGCTCGTAGAGGATGTCCTGCTCGGTCCGGCCAGGCACGATATGGTCGAGGCTGGAAAAAAGTGCGCCCTTCAGATCGTCGGGGTTTGGGTCCCAAGCCTCAGACATCCCCTCATTATTTTGCCGTCAGATGACCCCGAAGAGTTCCCGATACACACGCTGCTCCACAAGCATGTGGGCAAACTCCTCGACCAGTGGACGCAGCCGATGCGCGGGCCAGTTGGGCAGATGGTGATAGAGCATCAGCCCCTGGCGAAACAGCGAGTGCGTGCGGGTCTTGACCGTGTTCGCCTTCAACCACCGGTCGTAGCCCAACCGCTCCCCCGCCGCACCGAGCAACGTCAACAACGCCATCGACAACGCGCTGAGCAGCAACAGGCGGTCGCGCCGCGCCGTGTGACGCACCCGCATCGCCCCCATCCCCATCCCGAAACGCCAGTCCTTGAGGTCGCGAAAGCTCGTCTCGATACCCCAGCGCTTGGCGTAATAGCGAATCAGCGTGCGGGTGGCCACCTTCTCCTCGCTCGCCACCACGCACCACGGCTCGGCCATCGCCGGCGCGTGCACGCACACCGCCTTGCCCACCGTCAGGGCATGGGCATCGGTCACCGTCGCACCGCGCAGCGTGCACGAGCGCCCCTGCACGCCCACCCACTGCGACGCCCGGCGCCGCTCGCCCTTCGCGCTCGTCACCCAGAGGTTGCCCCGGATGCGAAGCACGTACTCGAAGCCGAGCTCCTGGCTCAGGCACTGCATCATCGGCGCGTTGCCGAATCCCCGGTCCGCCACCACCGTGACCTTCACCGCCTCGGGCATCGCACCGCGCAGCGCACGCAGCAGCGCATCCTCATGCCCCCTCTGATGGCCTTTCAGCGTCGACGCCTGCACCGTGCGCCACATCAGCGGGGTCGCCCGACCGTGCCCGGTCAGCATCGACAGCACAATCGTCTCGTGCCCGTCGCGCGCGAAGCTCGTCCAGTCGAGCGCCACCACCACCTCGCAGCGCGCGCCCACGATGTACTTCACCCAGGAGTCGAAGAACGTCTCCATCTCGATGCCGTTGTTGCTCAGCAGCCGGTCGACCTGCTTCACCCCGTGCTTGCCGAGCGTGCCCATCGCCTGCGCCAGTCCCTGGCCGATGGCATGCACCGCCAGCGAGGCGCTGGTCAACACCCCCAGCGTCGCATTGGCCAGCGACAGGACCCGCTTCGCGTGCAGGTCGCCTTCGTACATTGCGGTGATGAATTCGCGGATGTCGTCTCGTCGCAGCATGATGGGTCGGGACATCGGATGGCTCCACGGTGGCTCGCAGGCGCGAGCGTGACCCCGGAGCTTCGCGTTGGCAACACGAGCCGTGTGCTCAAGGAGGCATGAAATGGTCGGGTCTTGCAACCTGTACATTAATTCAGTCAGTTACAGACGAATTCTCAGCTAAATTATGAGGGGATCTCTAAGGTCCCAAGCCCGTATGTTGGACGTGTCCAGCTTGAAGACACGGAATCCGAGGTCGCCGTCGTAGCCTGGGTTCTCGCTCCCGACTTTTGCGGCTGCCCGCCGGAGGCGTTCCTTGGTAAGTTCAGCGATCGTGCGCGGTTTCCCAAGTTTTGCGCAGTAGTTCGCGGCCCTCTGTTGGTCCTTGTTATTGTAGTCAAGCGGCTCTGGGAGTTGAACAAGAATTTGCCGATAACAGCCACCATCCTTTGCATTATGTGAAAATATAGCGTGCCCTGTTGTGCCCGAGCCGGAAAAAAAATCAAGTGCAATTGGTCTTTCCGCTTCCTCGTTCATATCAATTGAACTGGCGAGCGCTACTACTCTATGAATAAGTCGTGTCGGCTTTGGGTGATCGAATACGGATTCTCCAAACAACTCTTTGACTTCATGACCACCTTCATCGGTGGTACCTGTATCTTTATATTTCCATAGATCAACTGGAACCATCCCTTCTTCGATTTCGACAAGAAAATTCTTTAGTCGTGGAAACTTTGTTTTTCCGTCTTGCCCCCACCAAAGTCGCATTTCTCTTACATGTCGCGCATGTTCTGTCGATTCGTATTTCCAAGCATGAGTAGGATGCTCTATCAATTTTCCTGTATTAGGGTTCTTAATTTTATATACTAAATTTG